>NZ_JACYUM010000001.1:0-1394268 GCF_014841755.1 Aeromicrobium sp. CFBP 8757 | reverse complement strand
GTTCGCCAGGGAGGCCGCTTGCGGCCGACCGTGAGGGAGCGCCAGCGACCGAGGGGAGGCTGTCGTGGGTCGCCTCGCTTCGCTCACGCCGCTCGTTCCTCGCGGCTGGCGACCGGGGTGGGGCGCCTGCGCGGCTGGCAACCGGGCCCGTTCGCCAGGGAGGCCGCTTGCGGCCGACCGTGAGGGAGCGCCAGCGACCGAGGCGGAGATGCCGCTCGTTCCTCGCGGCTGGCGACCTGGGAACCGGAGGTCAGTCGTCCTTGCCGAACATGATCTCGTCCCAGCTGGGGACGCGACGACGCTCGTGACGCTTCTTGCGGGGGCCCATCGTGTCGGGAACCGCGACGTTCTGCTCGAGACCGTCCTCGAAGTCGTCCTCCTCGACCTGCGCCGCCGGCGCGTCGTCGGAGGCGGTGGCGTCGCCGAGGGCGAGCTGCTCCATCGCTCGACGGTCGCGCGCCTCCTTGAGCGAGGAGACGCCCGTCAGGACCTCCTCCTCGACCGGCTCGATCGGGTCGGGGATCTCGACCTGCGACGCGACGGGCTCCACCTCGTCGACCACCTCGACGTCGTCGACCTCGGGCACGTCGTCGACCGGACGCTCCGACGAGCGGACCGCGTCGGCGATCGCCATGTCGGTCGAGTCGGGCAGGGCGACGTCGCCGACCAGCTCGTGCGCGAAATCGTCGGCCGGCAGCACGTAGCGGCTCTTGACGTCGAAGAGGAACGTCGCCGGGTGCGTGGCGTCGTCGGGCGTGACCAGGACGGTCCACCGGCCGTCCTCGCGTCGCCACGAGTCCCACTGCGCCGACTCGGGGACGCCCCCGGAGGCGGCGATGTTCTCGGCGACCAAGATGCCGAGCTGCACACCGGCACCGCCGATGTGCTTGCGCCGGATCGCGGTCTTGCGGGCCTGCTCGCACATGAACTCGCGCTCGGCGAGCACGGGACCCGCGAAGCCGGTGATCTGCTCGACCGGTACGCCGGCGGAGTCGGCGACGGCCTGGGGCGACTCGCCGCGCCGGATGCGGGACTGGATGTCGCGGGGGCTGAGTGAGCTGGGCATGCGGATCTCCATCTGGCCGGAGGTGCTCCCGCCGCGGGCAGGCGTGCGGGACGGCGTGCCGATCAGGGAAGAGAGGCGGTGATCAGCGGGAATGCGGTACGTCGCGCCGGTCGTGACGTCACGTGCGACGAGGAACCGCTTGTCCTCGCTCAATCCCTCGAGACTGAGATCGCGCATGCCATCGCCTCCGACGTGTGGCGGTGCCGGGTGGGCGTTCACCTGGACCGTCCTCCCATCGTAGGCGGGGCGGCGGCCAGGTCTGGGCGGCGCGCCGACGCTCGCGACTCAGCGCCGGGGGAGCACACGGTCGAACTCGCTGTCGTGGTTGCCGAAGCGGTGGTTGGTGATCGAGATCGACTGCTCCTGCAGGAACGGCAGTGCCTCGACGCGTCCCGACGGGGTCACGGCACCGGAGTAGATCGCGACGTCGGGGTCGCCGCCGACGGCCGACGCGACCGCGAGGGCGTCCTGGTCGACCAGGCGCACCCGGGCCGGACGCTGCTCGGCCACGTGGGCGAGCCACTGCTCGCGGCTCTCGACGCGGGCCCCCGGCACGAGGCCGTCGGGCAGGGCGGTCGCGGTGCTGACCGTCACGTCGGAGCCGGTGCGGACGGCTGCCAGGAGCACGCGGACGAGGTCGGGCCCGAGAGCCTCGGCGCGGACCGTGACGGGCACCGGGACGTACCGGAACACGTTGCGCTCGACCTCGAGGCCCGAGACGTCCTTGACCGCGCCGAACTCGCGCGTCCACGCGACGTGGTCGGACTGCGCGGCAGCACGCAGGCGCCGGTTCTCGACGTCCGGCAGGTGGGCCGCGACGGCGTCGAGGAGGGCCTGCACGGGCGCGGCCAGCGTCACCGCGGCGTCGTCGGTCGAGGGTCGCAGGGCTCGCGGTCGCCACGTGCCGAGGTGGGTCAGGTAGTTGGGGCCGCCGGCCTTGGCGGTGGTGCCGACCGACGAGCGCTTCCAGCCGCCGAACGGCTGGCGCTGCACGATGGCTCCGGTGATGCCGCGGTTGACGTAGAGGTTGCCGGCCTCGACGGCATCGATCCAGCGGTTGACCTCGTCGGCGTCGAGCGAGTGGATCCCGGCCGTCAGGCCGTAGTCGGTCGCGTTCTGCCAGGCGATCGCCTCGTCGAGGTCGGTGGCCTGCATGATGCCGAGGACGGGTCCGAAGTACTCGGTGGTGTGGAACGTGCTGCCGGGGCGCACACCGGTGCGGATGCCGGGGGTCCACACCCGGCCGTCGGTCCCGACCTGCCGGGGCTCGAGCAGCCAGGTCTCGCCCTCGCCGAGCTCGGTGAGCCCCTGCAGGAGCTTGCCCCGGGGAGGCTCGATGACGGGCCCCATCGACACCTCGGGGTCGTCGGGGTGGCCGACCTTCAACGACGACACGGCGTCGACGAGCTGGCGGCGGAACCGCTCGGACGCGGCGACCGACCCCACGACGATCGCCAGGCTCGCGGCCGAGCACTTCTGGCCCGCGTGGCCGAAGGCGCTCTTGACGAGGTCGGCGACCGCGAGGTCGATGTCGGCGCTCGGGGTGATGACGATCGCGTTCTTGCCACTGGTCTCGGCGAGCAGCGGCAGGTCGGGACGCCACGAACGGAACAGGTTGGCGGTCTCCCACCCACCGGTCAGGATGACCCGGTCGACCGACGTGTGGGAGATCAGCGCCTTGCTGAGCGCTCCCTCGTCGATCGTGACGTAGCGCAGGACGTCGCGCGGGACGCCGGCCTGCCACAGCGCCTCGACCATCACGGCGGCGCAGCGGCGGGTCTGCGGCGCGGCCTTGATCACGACGCCGCTGCCGACCGCGAGCGCCGCCAGGACCGAGCCGGCGGGGATCGCGACGGGGAAGTTCCACGGCGGGGCGACGACCGTCAGCCGGTCGGGCACGAACTCGGCACCGTCGACGGCGTCGAGCCTGCGCGCGGCCTCGGCGTAGTAGTTCGCGAAGTCGATCGCCTCGCTGACCTCGACGTCGGCCTCGGCGACGGTCTTGCCGGCCTCGGCGGCCATGACCGACACGAGGTCGCCGCGCCGGGCGCCGAGCGCGCTGGCGGCCTGGTGGAGGATCCACGCGCGCACGTCGGAGCCGCGCGCGTGCCACTGGGCGGCCGCGTCGCGGGTCTCGTGGATGATCGTCTCGAGCGAGGCCGGGCCCGGCACCGAGCCGGTGCGGACCGTCTCGGCGCCGACCTGCGTGTACGTCGAGCGGGCCAGCGCGAGGCGCGCCCACTCGCGGTTCGCCTCGGTGGACGGATCGGTGTCGGGGGTGTTGGCGAACGTGCCGGTCGACGGGGTCGAGGCCTCGGTCGAGCGGTCCTGGCGGCGGTGGGGCTGCGGCACGGACGTGTCGAGGGCCTCGACCGAGGCCAGGAACCGCTGGGTCTCACGATCGAGGAGCGTCGCGTCCGACGACAGCTCGAATGCCGCCGACATGAAGTTGTCGGTGCTGGCGTTCTCCTCGAGGCGGCGCACGAGGTACGAGATCGCGACGTCGAACTCGGCGGGGCTGACGACCGGTGTGTAGAGCAGCAGCTGGCCGATGTCGCCGCGCACCGCGTCGACCGGACCGGTGTCCATGCCCAGCAGCATCTCGAAGTCGACGGCGTCGCGGACGCCGCGGTCGCCCGCGAGCAGCCAGGCGTACGCGACGTCGAACAGGTTCTGGCCGGCCACGCCGACGCGGACCGCGTCGACGCGCTCGGGCGTCAGCGACCACTGCAGGACGCGCTTGTAGTTGGTGTCGGTCTCCTGCTTGCTCGACCACGTCGCGAGCGGCCATCCGTGCACCGTGGCGTCGACGCGCTCCATCGCGAGGTTGGCGCCCTTGACGAGGCGCACCTTGATCGGGGCGCCCCCGGCCGCACGACGCTGCGTGGCCCAGGCCTGCAGCTCCTGCATCGCGCCGAGGGCGTCCGGGAGGTAGGCCTGCAGCACGATGCCGGCCTCGAGGTCGGGGAACGACTCGAGGATCGACGTGAAGACCGCGACCGTCAGGTCGAGGTCCTTGTACTCCTCCATGTCGAGGTTGATGAAGGTCGGCTCGCCGGTGGCGGCGCGCTCGTAGAGCGGGGTCAGCTGCTTGACGACCCGCGCGACGGACTCGTCGAACGCCCACATCGAGAGCTGGCTGGCGACCGACGAGACCTTGATCGAGACGTAGTCGACGTCGTCGCGCTCGAGCAGCTCGAGCGTGCCGTCACGGCGGCGTGCGGCCTCGCCGTCGCCCAGGACGGCCTCGCCCAGCAGGTTGAGGTTGAGCCGGTCGCCGCCGGCGCGCAGCTTCTTGATGGCCCGGCCGAGCTGCTGCGGGCGGGCGTCGACGACCAGGTGGCCGACCATGCGGCGCAGGGTGCGACGCGCGATGCCGACGACCAGGCCCGGCAGCAGGAGTGACACGAAGGCGCCGAGCCTCAGCAGGATCTTCTGCGTCGCGGGCAGGAACGCGGGCAGCTCACGGGCGAGGTGCCGCAGGTTGCGGGCCGCGACTCGGTGGTCGTCGGGCCGCACGACGCGGTCGACGAAGCCGATCGTGAACTGCAGGCCCTGCGGATCCTTCAGGAGCGTCGCGAGGCGGGCGGCGGCGGCCGTGGTGCGGCGGCCCCGGGGGCGGCGGGCATCGGTCCACGTGCGGACCAGGTCGACGCTGCGTTCGGCCAGTGAGAGTTCGGTCATCGTGCCCCAACCTTAATGACTTTCCGCGGCCGCGTTCACCCCGTCGGACGACCGGCTCGTCGTGCCGGTCGTCCAGGCCACGACCGCGGCCGCGAGCCCGGCCGCCAGCGGCACCAGGAAGCCCGCCGACGCGCCGTGAGCGTCGATCACCGCGCCGACCGCTGCGGCGCCCGGGGCGATGCCGACCGACATCCCGGTCGTGGTCCACGTCAGGGCCTCGGTCAGCCGGGACGCCGGCACCTCCTGCTCGACGAGGTGGACGAGCGCGATGAGCGACGGCGAGATCATGAAGCCGCCCACGAACATGCCGAGGGCCAGCAGCGGGATGCTCGTCAGCAGGGCCATGGGCGCGAACAGGACGCCCAGGACGAGGATCGACAGACGGAGCCGCCGGCGCGGGTCGGGCGCCTGCGGCAGTGCACCCACCGCGACGCCCGCGACGAGGCTGCCGGCGGCCCACACCGCGAGCACGGCCCCCGCGGCACCCTTGCGACCCTGCTCCTCGGTGAACGCCGCGATGATGACCTCGGCCGAGCCGAAGATGATGCCGAGACCCACCGACACCGCGACGAGCGGCCACAGGCCCAGCCAGTTGATCGCGGGCCCCGTCCGGGTGCGCCGTCGACCGGCCGGTGGTGCGGTCGACCGCTGGAGCGCCATGGCCCAGCTGCCCAGCAGCGCCGCCGCGGCGGCGCACGCGAGCCCGGCGTAGTCGGCGACCTGGAACGTCAGGAACGTCACCAGCACGGGGCCGACGATGAACACGACCTCGTCGCTGACGGCCTCGATCGAGAACGCCGTGTTGAGCTGCGTCCGCTCGTCGATCGCGTGCGTCCAGCGGGCCCGCACCATGCTGCCGGTCTGCGGTGTCGCGAGCCCCGCGAGGGCCGCGCACGCGTGCGGCCACGGGGCCGACCAGTCTGCCTCGATCGCGACCAGGAACGCGGCGATGCCGGCGGCGTAGGTCGCGCCGACGACCCACAGCACCGCACCCTGGCCGAAGCGGTCGGCCAGGCGTCCCTGCCACGGCGCGAACGCCGCGGCCGACAGGACGTAGACCGCGGACATGACGCCCGCCTCGCGGAACGAGTCGGTGCGCTCGTTGACGAGCAGGACGATGCCGAGCCCGGCCATCGACAGGGGGAGGCGCGACCACAGTGCCGTGAACGAGAACAGGGCCGCCCCCGGCAGGCCCAGCACACCCTTGTACGTCGTCAGCATGGGTTCCTCTCGAGCCGCCCCGAGCACCCTATCCGGCCCGGTGCGAGGATGGACCCATGGATGTCCGCCCCTTTGACGCACTGCTGCTCGTCTCGTTCGGAGGGCCCGAGAAGCCCGACGACGTCGTCCCCTTCCTCGAGAACGTGACCGCCGGCCGCGGCATCCCGCGCGAGCGGCTCGTCGAGGTCGGCGAGCACTACTTCCAGTTCGGCGGGCGCTCGCCGATCAACGACCTCAACCGCGAGCTGCTGGCCGCGCTGCGCAGCGACTTCGCGGAGAACGGCGTCGACCTGCCGATCTACTGGGGCAACCGCAACTGGGACCCGTACCTGCGCGACGCGGCGCAGCAGATGGCGGCCGACGGCGTGCAGCGCGCCGCCTGCTTCGTCACCAGCGCGTACTCGTCGTACTCGGGCTGCCGCCAGTACCGCGAGGACCTCTTCGACGCCACGACGGGCGTCGAGATCGGCCTGAGCCGCCTGCGGCACTACTTCAACCACCCGGGCTTCGTCGGCCCGTTCACCGAGGCGACCAGGGACGCGCTCGCCGACGCGCCCGCGGGCACGCACGTCGTGTTCGTGACGCACTCGATCCCGACGTCGATGAACGAGGCCAGCGGCGGACCCGGGCGCCAGGCCTACGTCCGCCAGCACGAGAGCGTCGCGGCCCTCGTGGCCGAGGGAGCAGGCGCCGAGGCCTTCTCGCTGGCGTACTGCTCGCGGTCCGGGTCGCCGCGCATCCCGTGGCTCGAGCCCGATGTCAACGACCACCTGACGGCCCTCAAGGAGTCCGGCGTCGAGTCGGTCGTCGTGGTGCCGATCGGCTTCGTGTCCGACCACATGGAGGTCATCTACGACCTCGACACCGAGGCCAGCCAGACCGCCGAGGAGCTGGGTCTCCGGTTCGTCCGCGCCGCGACGCCGGGCGCCCACCCCGACTTCGTCGCGATGGTGCGCGAGCTGCTGCTCGAGCGCGCCGCGGTCGAGCGGGGCGAGGACGTCGACCGTCCCGCGCTCGGTGAGCTGCCGCGATCGCACGACCTGTGCCCGACCGACTGCTGCCTGAACCCGCGATCGACGCTGCCGACCGTCGGCTCGGCCACGACGCCGGCATCGGTCTCATCGTCGATCCCGCTGTGAGCGCCGATCGCGAGGAGCTGTTGACGCTCGCCCGCCGGATCGGTCTGGAGGCGGCGGCGTACGTCCGGTCGGCCCGGCCCGCCGGACGGGTCGACGTCTCGTCGACCAAGTCGAGCGAGACCGACGTCGTCACCGCGATCGACGAGGCCTGCGAGCGGCTGATCCGCGAGCGCATCTTCGCGGCCCGTCCCGGCGACGGGTTCGTCGGCGAGGAGGGCGACGACGTCGTCGGCGCGTCGGGCGTCGACTGGGTCGTTGACCCCATCGACGGCACCGTCAACTTCGTCTACGGCATCCCGACCTACGGCGTGTCGATCGCGGCCCGCCAGGACGGCGAGGTCGTCGTGGGGCACGTCGTCAACATCGCGTCGGGCGCCGAGTGGGGGGCCGTCGCCGGTGCGGGGTCGTGGCGCTACGACGGCGACGAGCGCCTGGTGCTGACCGCCCCGCCCGTGGCCCGGCTCGAGCACGCGCTCGTCGCGACGGGCTTCAACTACGTGCCGGAGGTGCGGGCCAAGCAGGCCGAGGCGATGGCCGCCTTCATCCCGCGGGTGCGTGACATCCGTCGCATCGGATCGGCCTCGCTCGACCTGTGCGGGCTGGCCGAGGGTCAGTTCGACGCCTACGTCGAGCAGGGTCTGAAGCCGTGGGACCTGGCGGCCGGGGGGCTCGTCGCCCGCGAGGCCGGACTCGTCCTCAGCGGGCTCGACGGCGAGCCCGACGAGCGGCTCGTGATGGCCGCCCACCCCTCCGTCGCGGAGGAATATTTCGAGCTCGTCCGTGCTTGTGGGTTCTGAGTGTGAACGCCACCGAACCGTGTGGCACAATCACGCCGGTTGTTCCGCACAAAGGGAGATTTGATGGCTACCGATTACGACGCACCGCGCAAGACAGAGGAAGAGCAGTCCGAGGACAGCATCGAGGAGCTCAAGGCGCGTCGGCACGAGAAGAACTCGGGCAAGGTCGACGAGGACGAGACCGAGGCCGCAGAGTCCTTCGAGCTGCCGGGGGCCGACCTCTCCCACGAGGAGCTCGCGGTCCAGGTGGTGCCGAAGCAGCTCGACGAGTTCACGTGCTCGTCATGCTTCCTGGTGCACCACCGCAGTCAGCTGGCGTCGGAGAAGAACGGCGTCCTCATCTGCCGCGACTGCGCCGACTGACCTGACGGGTCGACCTGCCCCGTGACGGGGATGAGTGAGGAGCCGGTTCCGCGAGGACCGGCTCCTTTGTCGTTCCACCGGCCTGCCGGGCCTTGGTGTCGAGCGGCTTCATGCCGGGCGGCAGCTGACCGGTCGACCTGACCCAGTACGTCGCCGCGCCGCGACGGACCCCGACCCGCACGAGCTCGACGATCGAGCCGCCGACGACGGCCCAGGTGACGGCCTCGCGCGTCGTCACGTCGGGGTGCTGTCCGCTGGTCGGGGGCTTGCGTCCCGTGGCGAGGCGCCAGGCCACGGCCGAGGCGCGCGTCGCGAGCATCGCCGCGGCGACCGACGAGCCGCGGTCCATGACCTTCCACGTCGCGCGGCTGGGGGCCTTGGTGCGCGGGGTGCGGGCAGCCTCGGCGTTGAGGTCCTGGACCACGTGCCCGGACGTCGCCGAGCCCTTCTTCTTGCGCCTACTGGCCACGGGAGGCCTCTCCGTCGGTGTCGGGGGTCGCGGCCGAGGGCCGTGAGGGAGCCAACGCGGCTGCGAGGGCTTCGGGGTGCCGGCTCGAGACCAGCCAGTACGGGGTGGGGTCGGACGGGTCGTCGATCGTGACGACGACGCCGTGGTCGAGGTAGGGACGCGTCACCAGGTACGCACGGGCGTCGGCACCGGTGCCGAGCCGCGTGCGGTAACCGGCGCGGTCGAGGGCCTGGACGTCGCCGACGTGACCCGCCTCGACGAACGCCTGACCGACCCGCAGGCCGTCGGCGCCCACGGACACCGTCATGGAGCCGTAGCGCCACACGATGAACCCGCCGATCGCGACGAGCAGTGCCGTCACGACACCGGCGATGGCCCAGTTCGTCGCGATGAGGAACACCCAGCCCCAGGCGGCGGCGAACGCCAGGGCGGCGATCCACCAGGACACGGGGGCCGACAGGCGCTCTCGATAGGTCGTCACGGTTCAACCTTGCCTCATGCGGGTCCAGCGTGCGACGCAGGTAGGGTCGTCGCCATGCTCGACGTGACCGTGAAACGGCTCGATCCGGACGTGCCGCTGCCCGTGTACGCCCACCCGGGCGACGCCGGGGCCGACCTCGTCACGACGGTCGACGTGCGGCTGGCGCCGGGGGAGCGCGTGCTCGTGCCGACGGGCATCGCCCTGGCCCTGCCCGAGGGGTTCGCGGCGTTCGTGCACCCGCGGTCGGGCCTGGCACTGCGCCACGGGCTGTCGATCGTCAACACCCCCGGCACGATCGACGCCGGCTACCGCGGCGAGATCAAGGTGCTGCTGGTCAACCACGACCCCGCCGAGTCCGTCACGCTCAGCCGGGGCGACCGGGTCGCGCAGCTCGTCGTCCAGCGGGTCGAGCACGTCCGGTTCGTCGAGTCCGGGGTGCTCCCCACGTCGGAGCGCGGTTCGGGGGGCTACGGTTCAACAGGTGGCCACGCGGCCGCCGACGTCCACGAAGAGAGCAGCTGATGGCACGACGACGAGGCAAGCAGACCACCGACGACACCGCGGTCGTCGCACCCCCTGAGGTCGAGGGCGTGCGCCACGCCGGACCGTGGGACTCCTCCGAGCGGTCTCCGGCCGACGACCAGCAGTACATCGACCTCGGTCCGCTCAAGGTCCGCGTGCGGGTCGGTCTCGACATCCAGCTGCCGACCGACGGCGAGGGCGGCGACATCGGCTCGGTCGTCCTGGTCACCGACGACGCCGCGATCGAGCTGAGGGCCTTCGCGGCCACGCGGTCGGGTGGCCTGTGGGACGAGGTGCGCGACGACCTGATCCTCGAGGTCGAGCGCCTCGGCGGCGAGTGCGAGCAGGTCGACGGGATCTTCGGTCCCGAGCTGCACGTGCGGGTGCCGGTCGACCTTCCCGACGGCGAGAAGGGCTTCCAGCCGAGCCGCATCGTCGGCATCGAGGGGCCGCGCTGGCTCCTGCGGGCGACGTTCCTCGGCGCGGCGGGTCTCGAGCCCTCCGACGAGGGCATCCTGATGGACGCGCTGCGCGACGTCATCGTCGACCGCGGCTCCGATCCGCGCATCCCGCGCGAGTCGCTGCTCCTGACGCTGCCCCCCAACGCGACGCCCGTCGAGCCCGGGGCCTAGGGCCCGGCGAGAGTAGGCTGGAACCATGGGACGCTTCAGCAGGACCCTCGAACGCCTGTCGACCGAGAACCAGGAGGCCGGCGAGCTCAAGAGCGAGGCCGAGCGGGCCGGGTGCCAGCTCATCTCGTCGCAGGCCGACCGCTGCATGGCCACGATCCACGGCGTGCTGCGCTCGGTGACCCTGCGGCCTGTCGACGGCGTCACGGCCCTCGAGGCCGAGCTGTACGACGGGTCCGACAGCGTGACCCTGGTGTGGCTCGGACGTCGCCGCATCGAGGGCATCACCGCCGGCCGCCAGCTCAAGGCCTTCGGCCGCATCGGCATGAGGGGCACGACGCGCATCATCTACAACCCGCGCTACGAGCTCGACGCGTGAGCCGGTGACCTCACCCCAGGCGACGGTCGAGCAGGTCGTCCGCGCCCAGCTGTCGAAGGCGCTCGGCGGGCCGCGCGGGATCGTCGAGAGCGCCGTGCCGACGGCGCTGTTCACGGTGCTGTTCCTGGTCACCAAGGACATCCGGCTGTCGCTGGTCGTCAGCATCGCGGCGACGGCGGCGCTGCTGATCGTCCGCGTGGTGCAGCGCTCGACGACCCAGTTCGTCCTCAACGCGCTTTTCGGCATCGGCATCGGCGCGTTCTTCGCGTACCGGGCGTCGCAGTCGGGTGGCTCCGAGGAGGACGTCGCGCGCGCGGTGTTCACCCCGGGCCTGATCTACAACGGGGTCTACGCCGTCGTGATCGTGCTGACGATCGTCGTCGGCTGGCCCATCGTCGGCTTCATGGTGGGCTCGGTCATGGGAGACCCGACGGCCTGGCACTCCGACAAGGCCATGGTGCGGCTGTGCTCGCAGCTGACGTGGGTGCTCGCGATCCCGTGCGTCATCCGGGTCGCGGTGCAGCTGCCGCTGTGGCTCGACCACCAGATCGGCCTGCTGGGTGCGTCCAAGATCGCACTGGGCTGGCCGCTCCAGCTGGCGTCGTTCGCCGTCATGGGCTGGCTGCTGACCCGCAACCGCACCCCGATCGACCTCGACGACCGAACCCCCGAACGCTGACTGGGGGCACCTCCCGCTCGCCGGGGAGAGAGTCATGGCCCCTCGACGAGAGGGTTGTCGTCGTCGCATCCGACAGCCTGTGACTCCTCGAGGGGCCGTCACCCACTCCTCAGCCGGGGTGCGCTGCGCGCCTAGTGCTTGGGGGAGAGGAGCTCGCCGAGGGTGTCCTCGGCGTCCTCGGGCGTGACGAACAGCAGCTCGTCGCCCGACTCGAGCGAGCGGTCGGCGTCGGGCGTCTCGATCGAGCTGTCGCGCAGGATCGCGACCAGCACGACGTCGGCCGGCCACGGCACCTCGCTGACGCGCTTGCCGATGAACGGCGAGTCGGCCGGCATCGTGAGCTCGACCAGGTTGGCGTTGCTCTGCCGGAACGTGAACAGCCGCACGAGGTCACCGACCGTCACGGCCTCCTCGACCAGCGCCGACATCAGGCGGGGGGTCGAGACCGAGACGTCGACGCCCCACGACTCGCTGAACAACCACTCGTTGCTGGGGTGGTTGACCCGTCCGACGGTGCGCGGCACGGCGAACTCGGTCTTGGCGAGCAGCGAGATGACGAGGTTGGCCTTGTCGTCGCCGGTCGCCGAGATGACGACGTCGCACGACTCGAGCTGCGCCTCCTCGAGCGACGAGAGCTCGCACGCGTCGGCCAGCAGCCACTGCGCCTCGGGCACCATCTCGGCGCGGATGGACGCGGGGGACTTGTCGATCAGGAGGATCGAGTGCCCGTTCTGGATGAGCTCCTGGGCCACCGAGCGCCCGACGGCGCCCGCTCCGGCGATGACGACACGCATCAGCTGTCCTCCGGTCCGGCGTCGAGGGCCGCGTGCGAGTCGTCGGCGGTCGACTCGAGCATGAACAGGCTCAGGTAGTCGCCCTCCTGGATGACGGTGTCGGGCGTCGCGATGAGGCCCGTGCCGAGTCGCGTCAGGTACGCGACGCGCACCTTGGCGGTGGCCTCGAGCTCGGCGATGCGATGGCCGATCCAGCTGAACGGTGCGTAGACGAGGTCGAGCCGGACGTGGCCGGACTGGTCGCGCCACGCGGGCTCGGAGCCGGCGGGGACGAGGCGGCGCAGCACCTGGTCGGCGGCCCAGGGGACCGTCGCGACCGTGGGGACGCCGAGACGCTCGTAGACCTCGGCGCGGCCCGGGTCGTAGATGCGCGCGACGACGTTCTCGATCTTGAACTGCTCACGGGCGACGCGCGCCGAGATGATGTTGGAGTTGTCACCGCTGGACACCGCCGCGAACGCGTCGGCCCGCTCGATGCCGGCCTTGACCAGGACGTCGCGGTCGAAGCCCATGCCGGTGACCGTGATGCCGGTGAAGGCGGGGCCCAGTCGGCGGAACGCGTCGGGGTTGCTGTCGATCACGGCGGTCGTGTGACCGCGGGCCTCGAGGTTGCGGGTCAGCGTCGAGCCGACGCGCCCGCAGCCCATGATGACGATGTGCACGGAGGCGACGCTACACCGACGGGAGCGCTCGTGCGGACGAGAGCCACCGACAGGTCTAGCATCGTCTCTCGTGGGAGTCACCGAGGTCGCCAAACGTGCACTGGTCGGGCGCAAGCTCCGCAGCGAACAGCTCGGTGAGACGCTCCTGCCGAAGCGCATCGCGCTGCCGGTGTTCGCGAGCGACGCGCTGTCGTCGGTGGCCTACGCACCCGACGAGATCTTCCTGACGCTGTCGATCGGCGGTCTGTCGGCGTACGCCTTCAACTGGAAGATCGGCATCGCCGTGACGCTGGTGCTGATCACGGTCGTCGCGTCGTACCGCCAGAACGTCCACGCCTACCCCAGCGGCGGCGGCGACTACGAGGTCGCCACCGTCAACCTGGGCCCGACCGCCGGTCTGACGGTCGGCAGCGCCCTGCTGGTCGACTACGTGCTGACCGTCGCGGTGTCGATCTCGTCGGGGGTGCAGAACGCCGCCTCGGCGCTGCCGTGGCTGGAGGGTCACGAGGCGACGGCTGCGTCCGCGCTGGTGGTCCTGCTGATGGCGATCAACCTGCGCGGCACCAAGGAGTCGGGCTCGGCGTTCGCGATCCCCACCTACCTGTTCATGGTCGCGATCCTGATGATGGGCCTGTGGGGCTACGCCCGCTACCTGTTCGGCGACCTGCCGACGGTGCCCAGCGCGCAGTTCGACATCGCCCCGGAGGGCCAGTTCGAGCAGGGGCTGACGGGCGTCGCGATGGTCTTCCTGCTGGCGCGTGCCTTCTCGTCGGGCTGCGCGGCACTGACGGGCGTCGAGGCGATCAGCAACGGCGTGCCCGCCTTCAAGAAGCCCAAGAGCAAGAACGCCGCCACGACGCTGCTGCTGCTCGGCACCCTCGCGATCACGATGCTGATGAGCATCATCGTGCTGGCCGACCTGATGAAGCTGCGCTACGTCGAGAACCCTGCCGAGCAGCTGCTGAAGCCGAACGGGATGCCGGTCGGCGACTCGTACTCGCAGGACACCGTCATCGGCCAGCTCGCCAAGACGCTCTACAGCGACTTCACGCCGCTGTTCTACTTCACGATCGCGTGCACCGGCATCATCCTGGTGCTCGCCGCCAACACCGCGTTCAACGGCTTCCCGGTGCTGGGCTCGATCCTGGCCCGCGACGGCTTCCTGCCGCGCCAGCTCGACACGCGCGGCGACCGCCTGACGTTCAGCAACGGCATCATCGTCCTGGCGCTCGCGGCGATCGTCCTGATCCAGGCGTTCGACGCCGAGGTCACCAAGCTCATCCAGCTCTACATCGTCGGCGTGTTCGTGTCGTTCAACCTGAGCCAGCTCGGCATGATCAAGCACTGGAACCGCCACCTGCGCTCCGAGACCGACCCCGCGGCCAGGTCGCGCATGAAGCGCTCGCGCATCGTCAACGCGATCGGCCTGGGCATGACCGCGACGGTCCTGGTCATCGTCCTGCTGACCAAGTTCCTCGCCGGCGCCTGGATCGCGATCGTCGCGATGGTCCTGGTGTTCCTGCTGATGCGCGGCATCGGGCGCCACTACGACCGGGTGTCCGACGAGCTCGCGATCGACGACACCGACGTCACGCTGCCGTCGCGCGTCCACGCGATCGTGCTGGTCAGCAAGCTGCACAAGCCGACGATGCGGGCGCTGGCGTACGCCCGGGTGTCGCGCCCCAACTCGCTCGAGGCGCTGACCGTCGAGTTCGACCCGGCCGAGACCGCGGCACTGATGAAGCAGTGGGAGGAGCTGGCGATCCCGATCCCGCTGAAGGTCGTCAACTCGCCGTACCGCGAGCTGCTGCGCCCCGTCATCCGCTACGTCAAGGAGCTGCGCAAGCAGGGCCCGCGCGACATCATCACGGTCTACATCCCCGAGTACGTCGTGGGCCGCTGGTGGGAGCAGCTGCTGCACAACCAGACCGCGCTGCGGCTCAAGGGACGTCTGCTGTTCATGCCCGGCGTCATGGTCACGAGCGTGCCGTACCAGCTGAGCTCGGCCGGTCGCGCCAAGAAGAAGCTCGCCAAGCCGCGACCCGCCCCCGGCGACGTCCGCCGCGGGTTCCGCGACCGATGACGACGGCACTCCCGGTCGACGAGGCCGGCCCGGTCGTCGAGGTCGGTCCCGTCGCGCACGGCGGCCACTGCGTCGCGCGCCTGGACGGGCAGGTCGTGTTCGTGCGCCACGCGCTGCCGGGGGAGACGGTGCGCCTCGCGATCACCGAGCGCACGTCGAGCTTCCTGCGCGCCGACGCCGTCGAGGTGCTGCAGGCCGCGCCGGGCCGGGTCGAGGCGCCGTGCTCCTACTCGGGTCCCGGCGGGTGCGGAGGCTGCGACTTCCAGCACGTCGACCCCGCGGTGCAGCGCGGTCTGCTCGGCGACGTCGTGAGCGAGCAGCTGCGCCGTCTGGCCGGCATCGACCGGGCCGTCGAGGTCGAGGCGGTCACCCCCGACGCCCTCGGCTGGCGCACCCGCGTGCAGTTCGCGGTCGACCGCGACGGACGTCCGGGCCTGCGGCGCCACCGCTCGCACGAGATCGTCCCGGTCGAGCGCTGCCTCATCGCGCACCCGGATCTGCCGCAGGTGACCGGGCGCACGTGGGACGACACCTCGGTCGAGGGCATCGTCTCGTCGATAGGCGACCGGCTGCTCGTGACCGACGCGAGCATCAGCGACGAGGTCGAGGCCGAGGTCGACGGGGTCGTCGCGACCGACGGGACGGTCCGCGGCGGTCGGGGCGCCGTGACCGAGCGGGTCCGCGACGTCGACTTCCGCGTCTCGGGCTCGGGGTTCTGGCAGGTGCACCCGGCGGCCGCCGAGACGCTCGTCGCGGCGGTGCTCGAGGGAGCCGACGTCGCCGCGGGCGACACCGTGCTCGACCTGTACGCGGGCGTCGGCCTGTTCACGTCGTTCCTGGCCGACGAGGTGGGGGAGTCCGGCACGGTGCTCAGCGTCGAGTCCGACCCGGGAGGCTCGCGCGACGCGCGCCGCAACCTGCACGACGTGCCGCAGGTGACCCTGGTCGGCGAGACGGTCGAGCGGGCCCTGCGTCAGCGCCTGCTGGGCGAGACCGCCGACGTCGTGGTGCTCGACCCGCCCCGCACGGGCGCGAAGAAGGCCGTGCAGGGCATCGTCGACCTGGCGCCGCGCCGCATCGTCTACGTCGCGTGCGATCCCGCAGCCTTGGCCCGTGACCTGGCGTCGTTCGCGGCGCGGGGCTACGAGCTGGAGGGTCTGCGCGCGTTCGCGCTGTTCCCCATGACGCACCACGTCGAGTGCGTGGCCGTCCTGGCCCCCACCGCCACGCGCTGAGCCCCGCTGCCCGCACGCGGAGGAAGTGCTCAGCGGGGTGAGCGGCGGGCGACGAGGTAGCTGACGACGGAGCCGGTGAGCGCGAGCGAGACGAGCGCGCCGGTGCTGTTCGGGGCCACGAGCATCGGCACCACGCCGAGGAAGACGATGTCGAAGCCGCGCAGGGCGCTGCCGATGAGGCCGGTGGGGATCGCGCCGGTCGGTGACGCGATCAGCGGCATGGAGTAGTCGGGCGGCGGCGCGAGCATCCACCGGGTGATCGCCGCCAGCGCCGTCGCGCCCGTCGCGACGGAGACGAACAGCGTGTCGGCGACCGTCGGGTCGTCGAGCGACCGCCCGATCGCCGGTGCGGCGGCGAGCGACCACACGAGCAGCAGCCCGCCGGGGACGACGAGCGTCGCCGAGCGCACCTCGGCCAGCGACATCGGGAAGCAGCGCACGAGACCCGGGTTGCGGCCCGTCGTCCGCAGCGCCGAGAACGACCACAGCCCGCAGAGGAAGGCGGCCAGCGCGCTGGCGAGCACCGTGGTGTCGTCGAGGTCGAGGCGCAGCACGACGTAGGGGACGAGCAGCGCCGCGACGAGGGCCGCGAGCGCACCCGGGGCCCGCCGCAGCCGGACGACGTCGCGCCACACCAGCGCCCACAGCCCCTCGGGGCCGCCGCGCGACGGCCGCACCGTGGCCCGGTCGCGCCACCGGCGGGCGACCAGCACGTCGTACGCCAGCGACAGGTCGAGCCCGGCGAGAGCGCCCGACAGGCTCGCGAGCAGGGAGCCGCCGGGCACGAGCTGGGCGCGCAGCAGGCGGGGGACCCGTGCGGCCGCCCGGACGAGCAGCACCACGGCGGCCGCTCCCGCGACGCCGGCCGCGATCCAGCCGGCGGGACGCCCGAGCCACCCGGTGGTCGTGGACGGCTCGACGTCCAGCGCGACGAGCAGCATCCAGACGGCGGTCGCGGTCGCCAGCAGCAGCGCGGCGATCCGGGTGGGCCGACCGTCGCGCGCCTGCCAGATCGCGGCGCAGGCGGTGACCGCGGCCCCGACGAGCGCGGTGCCGGCCGACAGGACGCCGATCTCGCCGTACCCGAGCCCGGCCAGCAGCCCGGTGACCGCGACGACCGCCGCGCACGCGACGGCCGCGGCCGCGGCTGCCGCGACGAGCCGGCGGCGCAGCAACGGCCCGCGGTCGACGGGTGTCGTCAGCAGCCACGCCCCGGTGGCCGGGGTGACCATGACGGGACCGACCGCCTGTGCCGCCGCCAGGGTCGTGGCGACCATGCCGGCCACGGTGGCCCAGACGAGCGACGTGCGCGCGTCGTCGCACGTCGACGTCGTGCAGGCCGAGGCGATGCTCACTCGCGTCTGCACCATGGCGCTGATCGCCATCGCGCCGCCGAGCACGATCGTGAAGACCCACACGTACGCCTCGGAGGCCTGCTCGTAGAGCGTCGTGTCGGCGCGGTCGCGGCGCCACGCCCGCATCTGCCGGCGCAGCGAGCGGTCGCCGGTCGCCTCGACGGTCGTCACAGCTCGCCGAGGTCGAGGATCCAGTCCGCGACGGCCTCGACGAGGTCGGCGTCGTGGCTGACGAGCAGGACGCCGAGTCCGTCGGCCTTCTCGGCGTTCAGCCGCTCGGCCAGCCACGCCAGGCCCGCGGCGTCGAGACGCTGCTCGGGCTCGTCGAGGATCAGCAGCCGCCGGGGGCGGACGAAGGCGCTGGCCAGTGCGAGCCGGCGTCGCTGCCCCGACGACAGGGTTCCCGGCAGCTGCGCGGCCTGGTGCTCGAGGCCGACGTCGGCCAACACGGCGTCGACGACGGCGTCGGCACCGGCGACCCGGTGGGCGCGGGCGAGCAGGTTGAGGTGCTCGACGACGCTCAGGTCGGGGAAGAAGTCGAGATCGTCCATCACGACCGCGAGATCGCGACGCGTCGCGGCCGACCGCTCGTCGAGCGGCTCGCCGTCGAGCTCGACCGTGCCGCTCGTGGCCTGGTCGGCTCCGGCGATGCAGCGCAGGGCCGTCGACTTGCCGGCGCCGTTGGGTCCGACGAGGGCCAGGGCCTCGCCGCTGCGCAGCTCGAGGTCGAGCCCCTGCAGGACGTGGAGGTCGCCGAAGCTGCGGTGCAGGTCGCTGACGCGCAGGAGCGGCGGTGTCGCCGGGGTCTTGGCCATGACGCCCACGGTAGTGCGGCCCGCGGAACCGACAGCGGTCCGACGCGCACCGCCGGTGCTTGTGCCCGACTGCCACGCACGACACAGTGTGGTGATGCGCTTCGCCGACCCGCAGGCCTGCCCGGACTGTCGTGGCGCGATCGCGGGGCAACCCGCCTGCCCGCACTGCGGGCTCGACCTGACGTCGGTCGAGGTGCGCCAGCTGTGGCAGGTGCTGCTGCAGGCCGACGACCTGCTCGGCCGTGCCGCGCGCCGTCCGCGGGCGGCCCCACCGGGTCGGGCCACCCCGCACCCCGCGCCACCGGCGCCCGCACCGTCGACGGCCGTGCCACCGCCGCCCGCGCCGTCCCCGCCGCCGCAGGCGCCTGCTGCGTCTCCGGTCGCTCCGCCCCACCCTCAGCCGCCGCTCCCGCCGTTCGTGCCGGGCCCCGCGACACCCGTGTTCCCCGCGCCTCCACCACCGCGACCCGCCGCGGCGCCCGTCCCGGCCGCGCCGGGTGCCGGCCCGCAACCCATCCCCGACCCCGCCTGGCGCATGCGACCGCCGGAGACCGCGCCGACGACCGCGACCGATCGATCGTGGTCGGTCGGCACGATCCTGCTGGTGCTCGGCGCGTTCGGCCTGGTCGTCGCCGCGCTGATCTTCGTCACCCGCTCGTGGGAGGACATCGGCCTGGCCGGACGCACGCTGATCCTGCTGGCGGTCACGACCGTCATCGGCGGGCTCGGCGTGTGGGTCACCCGCCGTCCCCTCCGGGCGTCGGCCGAGGCCGTGTGGTCGGTGTTCCTGGCTCTGCTGACGCTCGACTTCTTCGCGGCGCGGCACGAGGACCTCGCGGGCCTCGGCGCGCTCGAGGTCGCGGGCGGATGGCTCGTCTGGGGAGTCGTCGCGCTGGCTCTCGCCGCGGGCATCTCGGTGTGGGCGCGCCCGCACGTCGGCGCCGACCTGGTGGTCCCGGCCGTCGCGGGCGGGATCGCGATCACGGTCGCCGGTGTCGGGGCCGGTGCGATCGGCGACGACTGGGACTTCGCGTGGCGGGCGCTGCTCGCGCTCGTGGTCGCCGGGGTGCTGGCGCTCGCGACCCGGCCGGTGGGCTCGGCGTCGATGACGTCGGTCGCCCGGGTCGTGGTGGCGGGCTTCTACGTCTTCGCCTACGGGGCGGCCGTCGTCGAGCTCCTGACCCATCCCGCGCTCGACGACGTCGCGCGGGGCGGCCACGGCGGGCCGCTGCTGCTCATGGTCGTCGCCTCGGTCGTCATCGCGTCGGTCGTGCCGGTCGTGCGCATCCCGGCGGTGGCGCTGGCCGTGGTCGGCGCCTCGGCCCTGGTCGTCACGCCGGCGGTCGAGGCCGGCAGCCTCGAGGTCGCCTGGGCGGTCCTCTCGGTCCTCGCGGTGGTGCTGACGGCCGCCACGTCCAGGGGGTCCACCGACTGGATGCGCGGGGCCCGCGCCGGAGCGGTCCCCGCGGTGGCCGCGGTCGCGGTCGTCCAGCTCGTGCTGGTGGGCGAGGCGCTCGGCACGGCGGGCTCGATCCTGGACTACGTCTGGCGATCGAGGTGGACCGCACGTCTCGACGCCGCCGTGGTCGACGACCATGCCGCGTGGGTCGTGCCGGTCGTGCTCGTCGGCCTGCTCGCCACGACGTGGTGGGTGACGGCGTGGCCCGAGCTCGCACCCGTCCGAGCGTGGCGGGGCGCCGTCCTGGCCTCGACGCTGGCACTCGGCTCGGTCACGTCGGTCGTGGCCCTGCGCCCCGCGGTGTGGGCTGTCGCGGCGGTGCTGCTGCTCCTGGCGGCCGCCGCGGCCTGGTCACGGCTGCGCCCCGGGGCTGGGCCGCAGGGCCCGGCGTCGGTGCCGACCCCCGTCGCGCTGGCGCTCGTCCTGGCCGCCTCGGCCCTCGCGCTGGCCTCGCACGGCGTGTCGGCGGCGACCTGGCTCGTCGGTGGGGTGGTCCTCGGGGGCGTCGCGCTCGCGAGCCGCGACGTCGGGCTCGCCCGGGCCCACGCGGCGATCGGCGTGGGCCTGCTGGTCGCCGGTGCCGCGGCGACGGTCGGGCTGCTCGACGTCGACGACTCCGTCGTGCCGCCCCTGGTCGCCGTCGTCGTGGCGCTGCTGCTGATGGCTGCCGCCCGCCTCGTCCGTCCCGACCACCCGGTCTCGCCGGCCGTCGAGATCGCGGCCGGGGTCGCGCTCGCCGGTGCCCTGCTGGTGCCCGCCGGGTCGGGCGGCATCGCGGTGCGCTGGACGGTCGCCGGCGTCGGGCTGATCGCCCTGGCGCTCGTCGCCGGCGGACGCCGCTGGCTGGTGTGGCCGGGCATGTCGGCCCTGGTGGTCGCGTACGTCGCCCTGATCGTCGACAGCGGCTTCTCGTTCGTCGAGGCGTACACGCTTCCCCTCGGCGCCGCGGCGCTCGGGGCGGGCGTGTGGGCCACGGCCCGACGCCCCGAGGCGAGCACCTGGGCGCTGCTCGGCCCCGGCCTCGCCCTCGCCCTGCTGCCGAGCGTGCCGCAGTCGCTGGCCGATCCCACCGGGCTCCGCGCGCTGCTGCTCGGGCTCGGTGCGCTCGTGGTGCTCGCGGTCGCGGTCCGGCTGGGCTGGCAGGCACCGTTCGTGGCCGGCACGTCGATCCTGCTGCTGATCGTGCTGTTCAACATCGGCCCGTACGCGAACGCCGCGCCACGGGTCGTGCTCATCGCCGTCGTCAGCGCCGTCCTGCTGGGGATCGGCATCACCTGGGAGGACCGCGTGCGGGACGGGCGCAAGCTCGTGGCCTACGTGCGGTCGATGCGATAGGAGCGCCATGACGACGAGCGGCAGGTCCGGGACCACCACGGCCAGCACGGTCCGCCGGCTCCGACGCGAGGCGCTGGGCCAGGACGCCCTGCTGTTCAGTGCCGCGTTCTCGGCGGGCGCGCTGCTCTACGTCGTCGCCGAGGTCGTGCAGCTCGCCGTCGACGACGGTGCGACGGGCGACCTCTGGTCGGTGACGCTGTCGGAGCACCTCGTCCTGGTCGGGCTGATCGTCGGCGAGCTGTTCGTCGTGGTCAACAACGGCCTGCGGCAGGGCCTGCGGGGCCACAGCATCGGCAAGCACAGGGTGGGGCTCGCGGTCGTCGACGTCGGGACCGGTGCCCCCACCGGCGCGCTGCGCGGCGTGCTGCGCGGTCTCGTGATGGCGGTGCTGCTCGACCTCGCAGCGGCCGCCGTCCCGGTCGGCCTGCCGACGGTGCTGCGCCGGCTGACGCCCGAGGCCTGGCACGTCGGGGGAGCGGCCTACCTCGCGCTGCTGGTGCTGCTGGTGCCTCTCCTGCTGTCGACCGACCGGGGACTCGCCGACCGGCTGGTCGGCACGCGCGTCGTGCTGGGCGTGGGGGAGCGCGCCGTGACGTCCGAGCGACGCAGCCGCGTGCTGACGGTCATCGAGGTGCTGGGCGTCGTCGGCCTGCTGTCGGTCGCGCTGGCCTACATCGCGTTCTTCGCCCAGGTGCTCCGGTTCCCCGACCTGTTCTGACGGCGCGCGTCGCGTGCGGATCGTCTCGACATCATGTATCTTGATATCAAGATACATCGTGGTCCCGGGTTAGGTGAGCCTGACCGTGCGCCGTCGGGCGCCGCTGGGCAGGATGGAACAGACCTCTCGAAGGAGAATGACGATGGCCGTCGACAGCTTCAATTCCAAGGACTCCCTCTCAGTCGGGGACGCCTCGTACGACTACTACCGTCTGGGTGCGGTGACCGGTGAGGGGCTCGACGTCTCGACCCTCCCGTTCAGCCTCAAGGTGCTGCTCGAGTCGCTCCTGCGCACCGAGGACGGTGCCGACATCACGCAGGCCGACATCGAGGCGCTCGCCGGCTGGGACGCCGACGCCGAGCCCTCCAAGGAGATCCAGTTCACGCCCGCCCGCGTGATCATGCAGGACTTCACCGGCGTGCCCTGTGTCGTCGACCTCGCCACGATGCGCGAGGCGATGGCCGACCTGGGCGGCGACGCCACCAAGATCAACCCCCTCGCGCCGGCCGAGATGGTCATCGACCACTCCGTCATCGCCGACGTCTTCGGCACGCCCGAGGCCTTCGAGCGCAACGTCGAGATCGAGTACGAGCGCAACCGTGAGCGCTACCAGTTCCTGCGCTGGGGACAGGGCGCGTTCGACGACTTCAAGGTCGTCCCGCCCGGAACCGGCATCGTGCACCAGGTCAACATCGAGAAGCTCGCCCGCGTCGTCTTCGACAAGCCGTCCGCCGACGGGAGCACGCTCGTCTACCCCGACTCCTGCGTCGGCACCGACTCGCACACCACGATGGTCAACGGCCTGGGCGTCGTCGGCTGGGGCGTCGGCGGCATCGAGGCCGAGGCCGCGATGCTCGGCCAGCCCATCAGCATGCTGATCCCGCGCGTCGTCGGCTTCAAGCTGTCGGGCGAGCTGCCGGAGGGCGCCACCGCCACCGACCTCGTGCTCGTCATCACCGAGAAGCTGCGCCAGCACGGAGTCGTCGGCAAGTTCGTCGAGTTCTACGGCTCGGGCGTCAGCGCGGTGCCGTTGGCCAACCGCGCCACGATCGGCAACATGAGCCCCGAGTACGGCTCGACGATCGCGGTCTTCCCGATCGACGACGAGACCACCAAGTACATGCGCCTGACGGGTCGCGACGAGGAGCAGATCGCGCTCGTCGAGGCCTACGCGAAGGCCCAGGGCCTGTGGCACGACCCCGACCACGAGCCGCGCTTCTCGGAGTACCTCGAGCTCGACCTCGGCGACGTCGTCCCGTCGATCGCCGGCCCCAAGCGTCCGCAGGACCGTGTCTCGCTGACCGAGTCGGCATCGTCGTTCCAGACCGCGCTGGCCGACTACGCGGGCTCGTCCGACGCGTCCAACGTCCAGTCGGTCACGCTCGAGGACGGCACGTCGTTCGACATCGACCACGGCGCCGTCACGATCGCCGCGATCACGTCGTGCACCAACACGTCCAACCCGTCGGTCATGATCGGTGCGGGCCTGCTGGCCAAGAAGGCCGTCGAGAAGGGCCTGCAGCGCAAGCCGTGGGTCAAGACGACGCTGGCACCGGGCTCGAAGGTCGTCACCGACTACTACGAGAAGTCGGGCCTCAACGTCTACCTCGACAAGCTCGGCTTCAACCTCGTCGGCTACGGCTGCACGACGTGCATCGGCAACTCCGGTCCGCTGATCCCCGAGGTCAGCAAGGCCGTCAACGACGGCGACCTCGCGGTCACCGCGGTGCTGTCGGGCAACCGCAACTTCGAGGGGCGCATCAACCCCGACATCAAGATGAACTACCTGGCGTCGCCCCCGCTGGTCATCGCGTACGCGCTGGCCGGCTCGATGGCCGTCGACCTGTTCAACGACGCGCTGGGCCAGGACGAGGACGGCAACGACGTCTTCATGAAGGACATCTGGCCCACGCCGCAGGAGATCGAGGACGTCATCGCGTCGTCGATCGACTCCGACACCTTCAGCCGCGAGTACGCCGACGTCTTCGCCGGCGACGAGCGCTGGCAGAACCTGCCGACGCCCGACGGCGACGTGTTCGAGTGGGACGCCGACTCGACGTACGTCCGCAAGGCGCCGTACTTCGACGGCATGAAGCTCGAGCCCGACGACGTCACCGAGGTGTCGGGCGCGCGGGTGCTGCTCAAGCTGGGCGACTCGGTCACGACCGACCACATCAGCCCCGCCGGTGCGATCAAGAAGGACAGCCCCGCCGGGAAGTACCTCTCCGAGCACGGCATCGAGGCCCGCGACTTCAACTCCTACGGATCGCGTCGCGGCAACCACGAGGTCATGATCCGCGGCACGTTCGCCAACATCCGCCTGCGCAACCAGATGGCGCCGGGCACCGAGGGCGGCTTCACGCGCAACCTGGTCGGCGACGGCGAGGTCACGAGCATCTTCGAGGCGTCCGAGGCCTACGCGGCCGCCGGCGTCCCGCTGGTCGTCCTGACGGGCAAGGAGTACGGCTCGGGCTCGTCGCGCGACTGGGCGGCCAAGGGCACCGCGCTGCTGGGCGTCAAGGTCGTCATCGCCGAGTCGTACGAGCGCATCCACCGCTCGAACCTGATCGGCATGGGCGTCCTGCCGCTGCAGTACCCCGCGGGCCAGACGGCCGAGTCGCTCGGCCTGACGGGCGAGGAGTCGTTCGACTTCACGGGCATCACCGAGCTCAACGAGGGCCGCACGCCCAAGACCGTCCACGTCGCGGCCACCGCGGCCGACGGATCGGTCGTCGAGTTCGACGCCGTCGTGCGCATCGACACGCCCGGCGAGGCGAACTACTACCGCAACGGCGGCATCATGCCGTACGTCCTGCGCAGCCTGCTCGACTGACGTCCGCTGCGCATCTGCGCAGGTCAGAGGGTACGAAGGGGTGTCGCCGAACCGGCGGCACCCCTTCGTCGTGCCCGTGACCGGACGAAATGTCGTCCGCCGCACCAATTTGTTGTCCGAGTTGCTGGACGTGACCCCCGCCACGCTATACGTTGTCCCAAACAACAAACGCGTTACGTGGGCGAAACATCCTCGGCCAGGACGCACAACGGAGGAAGTGGAGGCGGTCTGGTGAAGCGGACACGCAATCTCGTGCTGGCATCGGTCATGGGTTTGACTCTCGCGCTCAGCGCGTGCGGCAGCAGCGACAGCAGTGGTGGCAGCGACGGCGGCAGCACCGGCGGCGGCGACAGCGCGGCCAAGGGCAAGATCGGCGTCATCCTCCCGGACACCAAGTCGTCCGTGCGGTGGGAGAGCGCTGACAAGCCGGCGCTCGAGGCGGCCTTCAAGGCTGCCGACGTCGACTACGACGTCCAGAACGCCGAGGGCGACGCCGACAAGATGGCGACGATCGCCGACGGCATGATCACCGACGGCGTGACGGTCCTCGCGATCGTCAACCTCGACTCCGACTCGGGTGCGGCCATCGAGGCCAAGGCGGCCAAGCAGGGCGTCAAGACGATCGACTACGACCGTCTGACCCTCGGCGGCTCGGCCGACGTCTACATCTCGTACGACAACAGCAAGGTCGGCGCCCTGCAGGGCGAGGGCCTGCAGAAGTGCCTCGAGGCCGACGGCAAGACCGACGCCAACATCATCTACCTGAACGGCTCGCCGACCGACAACAACGCGACCCTGTTCTCCGAGGGTGCGCACAGCGTCCTCGACAAGGTGTCGACGTACAAGAACGCCGCCGAGCAGGCCGTCCCGGACTGGGACAACGACAAGGCCGTCACGATCTTCGAGCAGCTCTACACGAAGGTCAGCGGCAAGGTCGACGGCGTCTACGCGGCCAACGACGGCCTCGCGGGCGGCGTCATCTCGATCCTGAAGAAGAACGGCCAGAACGGCAAGGTGCCGGTCACCGGTCAGGACGCCTCGGTCGAGGGTCTGCAGAACATCCTCACGGGTGACCAGTGCATGACGATCCAGAAGTCGGCCACCGGCCAGGCCAAGGCACTCGCCGAGACGGCGATCGCCATGGTCAAGGGCGAGGACGTCAAGACCACGGGCACCGTCAAGGACGACACGGGCAGCCGTGACGTCCCGTCGATCCTGCTGGACCCGGTCGCGATCGACAAGACCAACGTCCAGGCCGTCGTCGACGCCGGAGACCTGAAGGCCTCCGACATCTGCACCGCCGACTTCGCGAAGCTCTGCGAGGAGAACGGCGTCAAGTAGCACCCAGGGGTGCGGTCCGCCGGTCACGCCGGCGGGCCGCACCCGCTGCTGCTCGCACCACCCCCGTCACATCTCGGAACCAGCACCTCGGAAGGCTCACCATGAGCGACACGACCCCACTCCTGCAGCTGCGCGGAGTCAACAAGAGCTTCGGCGTCGTCCACGTCCTGCACGACGTCGACCTCGCCATCTACCCCGGTCAGGTGACCGCCCTCGTCGGCGACAACGGCGCCGGCAAGTCGACGCTGGTCAAGGCCATCGCAGGCATCTACCCCGCTGACACCGGCGACTACCTCTTCGAGGGCGAGAAGGTCTCGGTCCACGGACCGAAGGACGCCGCGGCCCTCGGCATCGAGATCGTCTACCAGGACCTCGCCCTGTGCGACAACCTCGACATCGTCGAGAACATGTTCCTCGGTCGCGAGAGCAAGAACGGCATCGTCCTCGACGAGTCGACGATGGAGGCCAAGGCCCGCGAGGCGCTCAAGTCGCTGTCGGTCCGCACCGTCAAGTCGGTGCGCCAGAGCGTGTCGAGCCTGTCGGGCGGCCAGCGCCAGACCGTGGCGATCGCCAAGTCGGTGCTCTGGAACTCCAAGGTCGTGCTGCTCGACGAGCCGACCGCTGCCCTCGGCGTGGCCCAGACCCGCCAGGTGCTCGACCTCGTGCGCCGCCTGGCCGACTCCGGCGTCGGCGTGCTGCTGATCTCGCACAACCTCACGGACGTGTTCGAGGTCGCCGACCGCATCACCGCGCTGTACCTCGGCCGCGTCGCGGCCGACGTCGCGACGAAGGACGTCACCTCGCGCCAGGTGGTCGAGCTCATCACGACCGGCACATCATCCGACCTCGACGTGGCCCCGCGCCCGTCCACCACCGTCTGAACCGGGGGACACACCACTCATGGCTGACATCATCAGCGACGCGGAGCAGGCAGGCTTCGCCAACGACCTCACGCAGTCCAACACCCTCGGCGACTCCGTCAAGGCCTACGTGCAGCGCGTGCGCGGCGGCGACATGGGCGCCCTGCCGTCGATCGCCGGACTCGTGGTCCTGTTCATCGTCTTCGGCCTGGCCAACGACCGCTTCCTGTCGAACCTCAACATGGCCAACCTGGCCACGCAGGCCGGCTCGATCATCATCCTCGCGATGGCGCTCGTGCCGGTGCTGCTGCTCGGCGACATCGACCTGTCGGCCGGTGTGGCCGGCAGCACGGGTGCCGCCGTCATGGGCCTGCTGATCGTCGACCACGGCCAGGGATGGGCCGTCGCCGTCGTGGCCGGGCTGCTCACGGGCGCCGTCATCGGCATCGTCACGGGCGTGCTCGTCGCGAAGCTCGGCATCCCGTCGTTCGTCGTGACCCTGGCGTTCTTCCTCGGCCTGCAGGGCGTCCTGCTCAAGCTGATCGGCGAGGGCGGGTCCGTCCGCATCGACCAGCCGGTCATCAGCGGGATCGCGAACACCAACATGAGCGTCCTGGCCGGCTGGATCGCGGCGGTCGTCATCATCGTCGTGTTCGCCGCGCTGCGTCTGCTGCAGCACCGCCGCAAGGTCGCGCAGAACCTGCAGCACCAGCCGCTGGCCGTCGTCATCGTGCAGATCGTCGCGATGGCCGTCGTGCTGCTGGGCATCACGCTGATCCTGAACCAGAACCGCAGCGTCAACCCGAACTTCCCGATCGAGGGCATCCCGTACGTCATCCCGCTGGTCGTCGTCCTGCTGATCGCCTGGACGTTCGCGCTCGGCCGCACCACCTGGGGACGCCACGTCTACGCCGTCGGCGGCAACGCCGAGGCGGCCCGTCGCGCCGGCATCAACGTCGACCGCATCCGCATCTCGGTGTTCATGATGTGCACGACCATGGCGGTCGTCAGCGGCATCGTCCTGGCCTCGTACGGCGGCAAGGTGTCGACGGCGTCCGGTGGCGGCAACACGCTGCTGTACGCGGTCGGTGCGGCCGTCATCGGTGGCACGAGCCTCTTCGGTGGCAAGGGCAAGGCCAGCAACGCCGTCGTCGGTGGCCTGGTCATCGCGACGATCGCCAACGGTCTCGGCCTGCTGGCCCAGGCCTCGTGGATCAACTACGTCGTGACCGGCGGCGTGCTGCTGCTCGCGGCCACCGTCGACGCGATCTCGCGCAGGCGGCGTTCCGCGACAGGCCTGTAACCATGGCCTCCGCGGGGCGCGCGGGAGTCGGCACCAACCAGGAGGACGTGCGTCGGCACAACCTGGGCACCGTCCTGGGGCACATCCACCGGGCGGGCCGGCTCTCGCGGGCCGAGCTGACGACGCGCATGGGCCTCAACCGCAGCACCATCGCGGGGCTCGTCGCCGAGCTGGAGTCGTTGGGACTGGCCGAGCAGGCCAAGCCCTCCGGCGCCCGGCTCGGCGCGGGCCGCCCGTCGGTCGACGTCAAGGCCCGCAACGGGGCGTACGTCCTGGCGGTCGACCTGCGGGTCGACGGCCTGACGGTCGCCCGCGTGGGTCTCGGCGGGGTCATCCAGTCGCGCGCGACCGGACCGGTGCCCGCGGGGCACGACCCGCACGCCGTCGCGGGCTCGGTCGTCGACCTGATGCGCTTGGTCGTCAAGGACGTCGAGCCCGACGCGGCGCTGGTCGGCGTCGGCGTCGGCGTGCCGGGGATCATCCGGGCCGATGACGGGCTGGTGCGCTTCGCGCCCAACCTCGACTGGCACGACGTGCCGTTCGCCGAGATCCTCGGCGTCCGGCTGGGCGCCCTCGGCGTCCCCGTGCTGGGCAACGACGCCGACCTCGGCGCGCTGGCCGAGCACCTGCGAGGGGCCGGCGTGGGCGTCGAGGACCTCGTCTACCTGTCGGGCGAGGTCGGCGTCGGTGCCGGCGTCATCGTCAACGGTCACAAGCTCGAGGGCGCCGGCGGCTACGCGGGCGAGATCGGCCACATGCCGTTCCAGCCCGACGGACGCCTGTGCCACTGCGGTGCGCGCGGGTGCTGGGAGACCGAGATCGGCGCCGACGCGATCGCCGCGGCGATCGGCTGCCCGCCCGAGCGGGTCGGCGCGCTGGGGGAGTTCCTCGAGGGCGTGCACGACGCGTCGCCCGAGCTGCGGCTCGTGGGATCGCACCTGGGACGGGGCATCGCGGGCATCGTCAACATGCTGAACCCGCGGGTCATCGTGCTGGGCGGCTACCTGCGCTCGTTGTTCCCGCTGGTGCACGAGGACGTGGAGGCGCAGCTGGCCGTCCACGCGTTGACGGCGCCGCGCGAGCTCGCACGCGTCACGCTGCCCGGCCTGAGCGGCGACTCGGTGCTGCACGGCGCGGCCGAGCTGGCCTTCGAGCCGCTGCTGGCCGATCCGGTCGAGCGGCTCGCGGCGTCGTGCCGCGACGCCGATGCGGCGCTGGCCAGCTGAGCGGTTCAGTAGGATCGTGTCGTGCAGCGCGATCTCTTCTCGGCAGCCGGCGGCCTGCGCCCGGGGCTCGACCAGGTGGACTGGGCGTCCACCCCGCTGGGCGCGGTCGACACCTGGAGCCCGACGTTGCGCGGCACCGTCGACCTGATGATGCACAGCAAGTTCCCGATGACGCTGCTGTGGGGACCGTCGTTCGTCGTGCTCTACAACGAGGCCTACGTCGAGCTCATCGGCGACAAGCACCCGGCCGCGATCGGCGCGCCCGCCGAGGTCGTGTTCGCCGAGGCGTGGCCGCAGATCGCGCCCATGATGCAGGGCGTCGCCGAGACGGGTGAGGCGCTCCTGGTCGAGCACGCCCTGGTGCCGCTCGAGCGCCACGGCTTCCTCGAGGACTGCTACTTCACGTTCTCGTACTCGGCGGTCCGCGGCTCCGACGGCACGATCGAGGGCGTCATCGACGTCGTGACCGAGACGATCCGCCAGGTGCAGGGGCAGCGACGCGTCGAGCTGCTCGCGCGGCTGTCCGAGGAGCTCGCCGACGTCGCGGACGCCGACGACGTCCGTGCCCGCGCGCTGCAGGTGCTGCGCGGCGGGTCCGACGAGCTCGAGGTCGTCGACATCCGCGAGGCCACCGTCGACGAGCACGGTCGCACGACCGGCCTGCCCGACGCCCCGGACGAGCCGCTCGACGGCGAGCACGTCGTCGTCCAGACCCTCGACGACGGTGCCCGGATCGCGTGGGCGGTGGCGGGCGCCACCCGGGCGGGCGTCGAGCCGTTCGTCCTGGTGCTGCGACTGGCGCCGCGGGTCAGGGTCGACCGCGACCTGCGCGACACGATCCGCCTGGCCGCCTCGATCGTCGGCAGGGCGTTGGGACGCGCCCGGACCGAGCAGGCCGAGCGGGCGCACCGCGAGCTCGAGGCCCAGCTGTCCGAGACGCTGCAGCGCAGCCTGCTGTCGCGCCCCGTGCAGCGCGACGACGTCCAGGTGGCCGTGCGCTACGTGCCGGCCTCGACCGAGGCGCAGGTCGGCGGCGACTGGTACGACGCCTTCGCGCTGCCGCACGGCGACCTCGCCGTCGTCATCGGCGACGTGACAGGTCACGACCGCGACGCGGCGGCGATGATGGCGCAGCTGCGCAACCTGACCCGCGGCGTCTCGATGACGGCGCGGCAGACGCCCGCCGAGGTGCTGTCGTCGCTCGAGGGCGCGGTGACGGGCCTGCAGCTCGACGTGCTCGCGACGGCGGTCGTCGCCCACCTCGCTGATGCCGCCGACGACGGTGCGATGACCTTCGGCTGGTCGAACGCGGGTCATCCGCCGCCCGTGCTGGTCTCGCCCGACGGCGTCGCGACGGTGCTGCACCGCAAGGCCGACGTCCTGCTGGGCCTGCTGGCCGCCGAGCGGGTCGACCACCACGTCGTGGCTCCCGTCGGCAGCACGGTGGTGCTCTACACCGACGGCCTGATCGAGCGGCGCGACCACGACCTCGACGACGGGTTCGCGTGGCTCGAGCAGGTGCTCGCCGACACGCAGCACCTCGACCTCGAGCAGGTCTGCGAGCTGTTGCTCGCGCAGATGCCCGGCACGGTCGACGACGACGTGGCGCTGCTGGTGCTGCGCACCGGACCGGTGCCGCGATGACGGTGTGGCTCTGCGAGGCCTGCGCCGTCGAGCGCGGACCCTCCGCCGACGCGCCCGGGCCCTGCCCGATCTGCGACGACGAGCGCCAGTACGTCCCCGCCGCGGGCCAGAGGTGGACGACCCTCGAGCGGCTGCGGTCGCAGGGTCGGTCGGTCGACGTCACCCGGGTGTCGGACCGATTCTGGTCGGTCGGCGCCGACGACGTGGGCATCGGCCAGCGGGCGTCGCTGGTCCGCACCGCTGCGGGCAACCTGCTGTTCGACCCGCCGGGCCTGATCGACGCGGCATCGGTCGACCGGGTCCGCGAGCTCGGCGGTGTCGCCGCGATCGTCGCCAGCCACCCGCACATGTACGGGGCGCAGTCGGCGTGGTCGGCGGCCTTCGACGACGCACCGATCTGGGTCGCGGACGCCGACGACCGGTGGGTCGGTCACCGGGTCCCGGCGATGTGCACGTGGACCGACGCGTTCGAGGTGCTCCCCGGCCTGCTGCTCGACCAGGTCGGCGGTCACTTCCCGGGCAGCACCGTCGCGCTCTGGGTCGACCCGCCCGAGACGGGACGCGGCCTGCTGCTGGCCGGCGACGCGATCTTCCCGGTCGCCGACGGGGGAGTGACGTTCCTGCGCAGCTACCCCAACCGCATCCCGCTGTCGGCCGCGGTCGTGCGCCGCATCGCCGCGCACGTCGGTCGGTGGGAGTACGACCACCTCTACAACAACGTCGGGGCCGGCATCGGTCCGGGTGCCGACGCCATCGTCCAGCGGTCCGCGCAGCGCTACGTCGAGTGGGTCAGCGGGGCGAACGACCACCTGACGTGAGACGCCCGTCGAGGCGTCGGGCGGGTCACAGCGTCAGGGAGCCGGAGAACACGTCGCTCAGCGCGTGCTCGGCCGCGCCGAGGGCCGCGGCGTGGATGCCGAGCGAGCTCAGGCGGATGTCGGGCAGGTGCAGGTCGGCGGTCGGCAGGCGCTCGGCCAGGACGGCCCGGGCTGCCGGCACGACGAACTCGCCGAGCGGGACGAAGTAGCCGCCCAGCACGATCGCGGTCGGGTCGAGGACGGCGGCGAGCGTCGCGAGGCCGCGCCCGAGGTCGAGGCCCAGCACCTCCAGGGCCGCGCGCACCCGCTCGTCCGATGAGGCCCGCTCCGCGACGGCGGTCGCGGTGCGCAGGGGGGTCGACTGCTCGTCCATGCCGACCGCCGCGAGCATCGCGCGCAGGCCGACCGACGCCTCCCAGCACCCCAGGCGTCCGCAGCCGCACGGTGCCGCGGGGGCACCGATCGGCATGTGGCCGACCTCGCCCGCGAAGCCCGACCCGCCACGCACGATCGTCCCGCCGCGCACGATGCCGGCGCCGATGCCGATCGTGCCGGTCAGGTACAGCGAGTCGTCGACGTCGGTCGCGACGCCGTGCGACGCCTCGGCCAGGGCCGCGCAGTTGGCGTCGTTGTCGACGGTCGTGGGGCAGTCGCCCCCGAAGGCCTCCTCGAGCTCGTCGGCCAGTGCGCGACCGTCCCAGCCGAGGTTGGGTGCCCACGAGACGGTCCGGCTGTCGTGGGCCACGAGGCCGGGCACCGCGACGGTCGCGCTGACGACGGAGCGCCCCTCGGCCACCAGGGCCGACCGGACGTCGGTCGCGAGCCCGACGAGCTCGCGGGCGCTGGGCGGCTGCCCGGCCGTCGTGACGGGGCGGGTCTCGACGACCACGACCCGACCGGCCAGGTCGATCGCGACGGCCGCGACGTAGTCGACGTTGACCTCGAGCCCCAGCCCGATGACGGACTCGCCGGTCAGGGTGACGGGACGCCCCGGACGTCCGCGGCCGGACGGCCCCGAGGGCGACGCGGTGTCGCCCTCGGTGACCGCCCGACCGTTCTCGAGCTCGGCCACGATCGTCCCGACCGTGGCCTTGGCCAGCCCGGTGCGCCGGGCCAGCTCGGTGCGCGTGGCAGGACCGTCGGCACGCAGCGAGCGCAGGACGAGGCCGGTGTTCTGGCGTCGCACCTGCTCGGTGCCCGTGGGGGCCCCGGCGTGCCGGACGGTCTGGGCCACGCTCAGCGCACCCCGTACAGGTGCTCGAGGGCGAGCTGGTCGAGGTGCTCGAACGCGGCACCGCGGGCGGCGAGCTCGTCGGGGTCGGCCATCGTGGCCGTCTCGAGCTCGGCCCAGCCCTCGCCCTCGCCGAGCGTCGGGACGGACAGCTCGGGCAGCTTGGCGGCCTCGAGGGCGGCCTGGACCTCGGGGTCGGCGCGGAACGCCTGCACCTTGTCGCGCAGCACGAGGTAGTTCGTCATGCAGCCCGCCGCCGACGCCCAGACGCCGTTGTCGTCCTCGGTGCGGGGCGTCTTGAAGTCGAAGTGCACGGGGCCGTCGTAGCCGCCGGCCAGGATCGTGTCGACGACCCAGAAGGCGCCGCGGACGTTGCCCGCACCGAAGCGGAAGTCCTGGTCGTAGCGGGGTCCGCTCTGGCCGTTGAGGTCGATGTGGAACAGCTTGCCCTGCCACAGCGCCTGCGCGTAGCCGTGCGCGGCGTTGAGCCCGGCCATCTCCTCGTGCCCGATCTCGGGGTTGACGCCCACGTTCTCGGAGCGGTCGAGCGTCTCGATGAACGCCAGCGCGTGGCCGATCGTCGGCAGGAGGATGTCGCCGCGGGGCTCGTTGGGCTTGGGCTCGATCGCGAACTTCATGTCGTAGCCCTTGTCGTGGACGAACTCGCCCAGGACGTTGAAGGCCTCGCGGTAGCGGTCGAGCGCCGCCGCGACGTCCTTGGCCGCACCCGACTCGGCGCCCTCGCGGCCGCCCCAGCACACGTAGACCTTGGCGCCGAGCTCGGCGGCCAGGTCGATGTTGCGCATGACCTTGCGGATCGCGAAGCGGCGGACGTCGCGGTCGTTCGACGTGAAGCCGCCGTCCTTGAAGACGGGGTGCGTGAACAGGTTCGTCGTGGCGGTCGTGACGACCAGGCCGGTGTCGTCGAGACCCTTCTTCCAGCGCTGGATGATGCCGTCGCGGGTCGCGTCGTCCGAGCCGAACGGGATCAGGTCGTCGTCGTGGAAGTTGACGCCGTAGGCGCCGATGCGGGCGAGGTTCTCGAGCGCGTAGACGGGGTCCATCGGGGCGCGGGTCGCGTCGCCGAACGGGTCACGTCCGCCGTAGGCGACGGTCCACAGACCGAAGGAGAACTTGTCGGACGGGGCGGGGGTGGGGATGGTCATGCTCTGCCAATCTGTTGTGGGTGCTGGATGTCGGGGGTGGGGGGTGCTCAGTGCCACGCGGCGGTGCGGTCGCGCAGCTGCGCGTAGGCCTCGCGCACGGCGGGCGTCGCCTCGGCCTCGTACGTCTCCGAGGCCGGAGGCGTCCAGTCCGGGAGGGTGGACGATCCGGACAGCGCCCAGGCGGCCTGGCGGGCGGCGCCGAGCGCGACGTACTCGCCGGGGGCCGGGACGGTGACGGGGGCCCCGAGGACGGCCGGGGCGAGCGCGTGCACCGCGGGGTTGGCCGCGGCGCCGCCGACCATCAGGATGCGGCGGACCGGCTCGCCCGTCATCGACGTCACGAGGTCGACCGCGTCGGCGAGCGAGCACAGGAGCGCCTCGAAGGCCGCTCGCGCGACGTCCTCGCGGGTGGTCGCGGCCGTCAGGCCCGACCACGTGCCGGTGGCGTCGGGACGGTTGGGGGTGCGCTCGCCCGCGTAGTACGGCGAGATCGTCAGCCCGTGGGCGCCCGAGGGCGCGGCGAGCGCGAGGCGTCCGAGCTCGTGGTGGTCGACGCCGAGCAGCGCGCACTGCAGGTCGAGGATGCGCGCGGCGTTCATCGTGGTGCCCATGGGCAGGAAGTTGCCGGTCGCGTCCGCGAACCCGGTCACGGCGCCGGTGCCGTCGGAGACCCTCGTGGTGCTGATCGTCGAGGCGACGCCCGAGGTGCCGATCGAGACGACGACGTCGCCGGGGCCGAGGTCGAGCGCCAGCGCGGCGGCCATGTTGTCGCCGGTTCCCGCGCCGAGCACCAGGCCCGAGGCCGTGACGGCGGCGGTCTCGGCCGGGCCGACGATGCGGGGGAGGGCGACGGCGTGGCCGATCGCCGCCTCGGCGAGGTCGGGACGCCACGCGTCGTCCGCGGTCGAGAAGTAGCCCGTGCCCGACGCGTCGCCGCGGTCGGTGAACGCCTCGCCGCCCGTGACGTGGCGCGACACGTAGTCGTGGGGGAGCAGCACCTCGGCCGTGCGTCCGGCGGCGTCGGGCTGGTGGTCGCGCAGCCAGCGCAGCTTGGTCGACGTGAACGACGCGACCAGCACGCTGCCGACCGCCTCGGCGCACGCGTCGGGCCCGCCCAGCTCGTCGATCAGCGTCCGGGCCTGTGCCGCGGAGCGGGTGTCGTTCCAGAGGATCGCGTCGTGCACCGGCGTGCCGGAGGCGTCGAGCGCGACCATGCCGTGCTGCTGGCCGCCGACGGCGAGCGCGGACGCCCGGTCGAGCAGGCCGGCGGTCGCGGTGTCGAAGGCGTCGAGCCAGGCACGCGGGTCGACCGAGGTGCCGGGCGGGTGGGGTGCCGAGGCCTGCTCGACGACCCGTCCGCTCGAGGCGTCCACCAGGACGGCCTTGGTGGACTGGGTCGAGGAGTCGATGCCGAGCACCAGGTCGTCTGCCATGCGTCATGTTTAATACGACTCTTGAACTAAGTCAACACCCGACACGACGTCGTGCCGGTTGGCACGACGTGCTGGGGCACCGAGCGGCCGCGCGTCCGTAGGCTGAGGGCGTGACGATCCACTCCGACCACCCGTTCGTGCCGCCCGAGGGCGATCGCGACCCGCTGCGCCGCCTGCGGGGGCGCATGCCGTCGCCGGTCACGGTGTGGGCGACGGGCGAGGGACGCGGGCGGGCGGGCCTGACGATCTCGTCGCTGCTGGTCGCCGGGGGAGAGCCCGCCCGGGTGCTGGGTCTCGTCGACGCCGACTCCGACTTCTGGGACGCCGACCCGGCGACGTGGGTCGTCAACGTGCTGGGCGTCGAGCACCGCTTCCTCGCCGACGTCTTCGCCGGCACCGCCCCGGCACCCGGCGGTCCGTTCACGTCGGGCACGTGGACCGACAGCCGGTGGGGCCCCGTCCTCGACGGGTCGGCCGGCTGGATGGGCGTGCGGCTGGCCGACACCGAGCCCCGGCCCGTCGGCTGGGGGCTGCTGGTCGAGGCGGTCGTCGAGCACGTCGAGATCGGCGACGCCGACGCCATGATGCACGTGCGCGGACGCTATCGCGAGGTCGGTCCGGCGACCTAGGGTCGCAGCATGACCAAGCCGTCCGTCGACCCCGCCCGCTGGACCCCGCCCGCCCCCGCGCGGGCCGGACACCCCGTGGCACCGCCCGGCCTGCGCGTCGTCGAGACGTCCGGCCACGGCACCGAGGACGTCGCGGTGCTGGCGGACGGCACGGTCGTCACCGGCGTCGTCGACGGGCGCCTGCTCGCGATCGACCCGCTGACCGGCGACGAGACCGTCGTCGCCCGGACCGGCGGGCGGCCGCTCGGCATCGAGGTGCACCCCGACGGCGGGCTCGTGGTCTGCGACGCCCACCGCGGGCTGCTGCACGTCGACGAGGGGGTCGTCACGGTGCTCGCCGACGCGTTCGAGGGCGTGCCGTTCCGGTTCTGCAACAACGCCGCGGTGGGTCGCGACGGCACGATCTTCTTCACCGACAGCTCGACCAAGTTCGGCATCGACCACTGGCGCGGCGACCTGATCGAGCACCGTCCGACGGGGCGGCTGTTCCGCCGCGATCCCGACGGCACGCTCTCGCTGCTGCTCGACGACCTCGCCTTCGGCAACGGCGTCGCCCTCGCGGCCGACGAGTCGTTCGTCGTCGTCGCCGAGACCGGTGCGTACGCGCTCCGGCGCACCTGGCTGACGGGCGACCGCGCCGGGGTCACGGAGCCGTTCGGCACGGTGCTGCCGGGGTTCCCCGACAACATCTCGACCGGCACCGACGGCAACGTGTGGGTCGCGGTGGCGTCGCCGCGCGACGCGGCGCTCGACGTCCTCCTGCCGCGCCTGCCGCTGCTGCGACGGCTCGTGTGGTCGCTGCCCCCACGCCTCCAACCCCAGCCGAAGCGCCTGATCCGGGCCATGGCGTTCTCGCCCGACGGCGCGCTGGTGCACGACGTGGCCGGCGAGCACCCCGGCTTCGGGATGCCCACGGGGGTGCGGCAGTCCGGCGACGCCGTGTGGCTCGGCAGCCTCGAGTCGCCCACGATCGCCGTCTTCGACGTCCCCCGACCCGGCCCATCGGACGGCGCGCTCGGACGACCTCGATAGACTGACCCCTATGCCCGATCCGGGTGAGCCGCAGACGAGGAGGAGCCAGACGTGAGCATTCTCGCCAACCTGTCGGGACCCTCCGACCTCCGCGATCTGGACGACGCCGAGCTGACCGAGCTGGCCGCCGAGATCCGCGAGCTGCTGATCGTCTCGGTGGCCTCCAACGGCGGGCACCTGGGCCCCAACCTGGGCGTCGTCGAGCTCGGCATCGCGATCCACCGCGTCTTCGAGTCGCCGTCCGACCGCATCGTGTGGGACACCGGCCACCAGTCGTACGTCCACAAGATGCTGACGGGGCGCGCGGGCGAGTTCGAGACGCTGCGCCGCGAGGGCGGGCTGTCGGGCTACCCCAGTCGGTCGGAGTCCGAGCACGACTGGGTCGAGAACTCGCACGCCTCGACGAGCCTGTCGTACGCCGACGGCATGGCCAAGGCCAATCTGCTGCTCGGCAAGGACGACTACGTCGTGGCCGTCATCGGCGACGGCGCGCTCACCGGTGGCATGGCCTGGGAGGCGCTCAACAACATCGCCGCCGACAGCGACCGCCGGCTCATCGCGATCGTCAACGACAACGGCCGCTCGTACACCCCGACGGTCGGCGGCCTGGCGAACCGGCTCACCGAGATCCGCACGAACCCGCGCTACGAGCCGACGCTCAGCGCGATCAAGGACCGCCTGACCCGCACCCCCTTCGGCGGCGCACGCGCCTACGAGGCGCTGCACGCGATCAAGAAGGGCGTCAAGGACGCCCTGGCCCCGCAGGGCATGTTCGAGGACCTCGGCCTCAAGTACATCGGCCCCGTCGACGGCCACGACCGCGAGTCCGTCGAGCACGCGCTCGAGCGGGCCAAGACCTTCGGCGGGCCCGTGCTGGTGCACGTGCTGACGACCAAGGGCCACGGCTACGACATCGCCGTCGCCAACGAGAACGACCAGATGCACCAGGCCAACCCGTTCGACCGAGCGACCGGTGACGCGCTGAGCATCGCGCCGGCGGGCTGGACGTCGGTGTTCCGCGACGAGATCGTCCGCATCGCCGACGAGCGTCCCGACGTCGTCGGCATCACCGCCGCGATGCTCTACCCGGTGGGGCTCGACGCGTTCGCCGACAAGTTCCCCGACCGCGTGTTCGACGTCGGCATCGCCGAGCAGCACGCCGTCACGAGCGCCGCGGGCCTCGCGATGGGCGGGCTGCACCCCGTCGTCGCGGTCTACGCGACCTTCATCAACCGTGCCTTCGACCAGGTGCTGCTCGACGTCGCCCTGCACGGCTGCGGCGTCACGTTCGTGCTCGACCGCGCCGGGGTCACGGGCGACGACGGCGCCAGCCACAACGGCATGTGGGACATGTCGCTGCTGCAGATCGTCCCCGGCATCCGCATCGCGGCGCCCCGCGACGGTGCGCGCCTGCGCGAGCTGCTGCGCGAGGCCGTCGACGTCGACGACGCGCCCACGGTCGTCCGGTTCGCCAAGGGCGCGGTCTGCGACGACCTCGACGCCGTCGAGCGCGTGGGCGCCACCGACGTGCTGTCGCGCGACGAGACGTCCGACGTCCTCGTCGTGGCGGTCGGCGCGTTCGGCCACCTCGGCGTCGAGACCGCCGAGCTGCTGCGCGCGCAGGGTCTCGGCGTCACGGTCGTCGATCCGCGCTGGGTCAAGCCCGTCGACCCGGCCCTCGTCGCGATGGCCGCCGACCACCGCCTCGTCGTCACGATCGAGGACAACGGCCGGCACGGCGGCGTCGGCTCGGCGATCGCGCAGGCCGTCCGCGACGCGGGCGTCGACACGCCCGTGCAGGTGCACGGCGTCGAGCAGGAGTTCCTCGACCACGCCAAGCGCGACGTCATCCTCGGACGCCTGGGCCTGACGGCCCGGTCGGTGGCCGACGACACCCTCGCGGTGCTGGCGCGGAATAGCGCGGACGGGTGAGTGGTTGACGATGGCGATGAAGAACTGGCGACCACGACGTCTGCGCGACGAGCCCACACCCGGTGACGGGTCCGGGCCGATCCTGATCCACGCCCTCGACGGCTTCCTCGGGGCCGGATCGGCGTCCCGGCTCGCGGCCCAGCAGCTGCTGACCGGCAACGGCGAGGTCGTGCACGAGTTCGACCTCGACGAGATGTTCGACTACCGCGCACGCCGCCCCACGATCGCGTTCCGCGAGAACCACTACGCCGACTACGACGACCCGACGCTGCAGGTCGTGCTCGAGCACGACGGCAACGGCGAGCCCTACCTGGTGATGGCCGGACCCGAGCCCGACTTCCTCTGGGAGCGGTTCGTGAGCGAGGTGCACGACGTCATCGAGGAGCACGACGTGCCCCTGACGCTGGGCCTCGGTGCCGTCCCGATGGGCGTCCCGCACACGCGCCCCGCGATGATCACGGCCCATGGCACACGTCCCGAGCTCGTCGACCGGCAGAACATGTGGTCGGCGCAGGTCACCGTGCCGTCGTCGGCGCAGTCGCTGCTCGAGTACCGTCTCGGCCAGTGGGGCCTCGACGCGGCCGGCTACGTCGTTCACGTGCCGCACTACCTCGCGCAGATCGACTACCCGCCCGCGGCGCTCGCGCTGATCGACGCCCTCGTCGACCGCACGGGCCTGGTCATCGACGCCGAGCGCCTGCGCGCCCGCCAGGGCGACGCCCTCAAGGAGATCGAGGACCAGATCGAGGAGCAGGGCGGGGCGAGCCTGCTGAGCGGCCTCGAGGAGCAGTACGACGCGTTCACCCGTGGTGCCGCGCAGTCGCTGCTGGCCAGCGACGAGGACCTGCCGAGTGGCGACGAGCTGGCCGACCAGTTCGAGCAGTTCCTGGCGCGCCAGCGCAAGGACGAGCAGAACTGACGCACGGGCCCCGCCGGGCCTCGCTCGCCGCACTCGCCCGGTCGGTGGTTCGGTAGGGTGCTTGCGTGCCTGCCTCAGTCGACGAAGTCATCGGTCTGCTCGATCTCGAACGCCTCGAGGAGGGCCTGTACCGCGGCTCACAGCCCGCCGCGTCGTCCCTCAAGCGGGTCTTCGGCGGACAGGTCGCGGCGCAGGCCCTGATGGCCGCCCAGCTGACGGTGCCCGACGACCGCTTCGTGCACTCCCTGCACCTCTACTTCATCCTGGGCGGTGACCCGAGCATCCCGATCGTCTACGACGTCGAGGACGTCCGCGACGGCCGCTCGTTCACGACGCGGCGGGTCGCGGCCCGCCAGCACGGCGAGATCATCTTCTACATGACCGCGTCGTTCCAGGTCGAGGAGGGCGGCTGGGACCACCAGGACCGCATGCCCCGGGTCCCGACGCCCGACGAGGCCACGCCGATGCTCGACATCGTCCAGATGCGCGGTCCCGAGGCCGTCGAGCACTGGGAGCGCGAGTGGGCGTCGTTCGACATGCGCTACATCGGCGACAACCGCGACCAGGACGATCCCCAGCGCGCGCTGACCCCGGCGGTGCAGCGGCTGTGGTTCCGCGCCAACGGCACGCTGCCGGACTCGCGCATCATCCACAACGCGGCGTTCACGTACATCAGCGACCTGAGCCTGCTGGGGGCGAGCCTCGTCCCGCACGGGCAGTTCATCGGCTCGGACCGCGTGCAGCCGGCCTCGCTCGACCACACGATCTGGTTCCACCGCCCCGTCCGCGCCGACGAGTGGCTGCTCTACGACCAGACGTCGCCGTCGGCGTCGGGTGCGCGCGGGCTCAGCACGGCCCATGTGTTCAGCCAGGACGGCACGCTCGTCGCGACGGTGGCCCAGGAGGGCCTCATCCGCCCCCTGACCAAGCGCTGAGGCACGACCTCGGCGCCCCCGGACGTCTGGGGGCGCCGGGGCCTACGGCAGCGGGGTGACGCGTCCGACGAGGTGCGGGACGGGCTTGCGGGAGCCCTTCACGCCGAACGTCAGCACGTCGTCGTCGGACGACGACCCGAACACGACGGTCGTCGGCAGCAGGATCGGCTTGCGGAACTCGGCGACGTTCGTGAACGCGTCGGGCAGCTTGTTCTGCACCGCCGAGAGGCTGCGCGCGAGCGTCCACATGCCGTGGGCGATGTTGCTCGGGAAGCCGAACGCCTTGGCGGTCAGCGGGTACAGGTGGATGGGGTTGCGGTCGCCCGAGATCGCGGCGTAGCGACGGCCGAGGTCGCCGGCGAGCTTCCAGTGCACGACGCCGTCGGGCACCTCGACGCCGGTCAGGGCGGCGGGGGACTGCTCGGGCGCGCCGCCCTTGTGCCGCGAGAACAGCGTCATCGTCTCGTCCCACACGACGTCGCCGGCGATCGTGACGGTCGTGACGATGTCGATCAGCGAGCCCTTGGGGTGCGGACGCAGGTCGTCTGCGCGCACCGACACGTCGAAGGCCTCGTCGACGCGGATCGGCCGGTATTGCGTGATGGTGTTGCGCAGGTGCACCAGGCCCATCGGGGCGAACGGGAACGACGTGTCGGTCATCAGCGTCATGTGCAGCGCGAACGCGGCCATGTGCGGGTAGGTGGCCGGCAGGGTGTCGCTGCGAGGGAACCCGCAGACCTCGTTGTACGCGTCGAGGTGTCGCGGGTCGGTCACGACGCCGTGCCGTTCGAGGACGACGTCGGGCACCGAGCCCTTGGCGTGCCTGACGCCCGGCAGCCCGCCGATGACGGGGACGGCGGGCAGCGCCGCCTTGAGCATCAGGGGCAGCGTCGGGGGCGCCGACGTGAACACGCGGGTCGTCACGTCAGGCGCCGATCAGGGCCTGGCCGCACACGCGCACGACGTTGCCCGAGATCGCCGACGAACCGGGGTGCGCGTACCACGCGATCGCCTCGGCGACGTCGATCGGCTGGCCGCCCTGCGACAGCGAGCTGAGCCGGCGGCCGGCCTCGCGGATGCCGAGCGGCATGGTCTTGACCATGTCGGTCTCGATGAAGCCCGGTGCGATCGCGTTGACCGTGATGCCGGCCTCGGCGACCCGCTTCGACAGGTCGTCGACGAAGCCGATCACGCCGGCCTTGGCGGTGCCGTAGCTCGTCTGGCCGTTGTTGCCCGCGATGCCGGCGATCGACGAGATGCCGATGACGCGTCCGCCGCGACGCAGCAGCGAGCGCTGCAGGAGCTCGGCGGTGATGCGCTGCGGGGCGCCGACGCTGATGTCGATCACGAGGTTCCAGTTCTCGGTCTTCATGTTCTTGAGGCGCTTGTCGCGGGTGATGCCGGCGTTGTGCACCACGATGTCGACGCCGCCGTGGGCGTCCTCGAGCGCGTCGGCGATGACCCGGGGGGCCTCGGGTGCCGTGATGTCCTCGGCGATCGACGTGCCGTTGAGCTCGGCCATGACGGCGTCGAGCTCGTCCTTGAGGCCGGGGACGTCGAGGCCGACGATCGCGGCGCCGTCGCGGTGCAGGGTGCGGGCCATCGCCGCACCGAGGCCGCGGGAGGCACCCGTGACGAGCGCGACCTTGCCGGCGAGCGGCTTGGCCGGGTCGGCGACGGTGTCGGGGGAGACCAGCTCGGTCAGGCCGAGACGGATGACCTGGCCCGACACGAACGCCGACTTGGGGGAGAGCAGGAACTCGAGCGTCGAGCCGAGCGCCTTCTCGCTGCCCTCGCCGACGTACACCAGGTTCGCCGTGCTGCCGTTGCCGCCGATCTCCTTGCCCGCCGAGCGGACGAAGCCCTCGAGGGCGCGCTGGGCGATCGCGGCGGTCTCGGTGCTCGCCTGGGCGGGCAGGGCGCCGATCACGACGAGACGCCCGGAGCTGGCGAGGCTGCGCAGCGCGGGCGTGAAGAACTGCTGCATGTCGGCCAGGCCGGCGGTGTCGGCGATGCCGGTGGCGTCGAAGACCAGGGCCTCGTACTTCTTGCCGTCGGCGCGGACGCCGACCGCCTCGATGCCGCTCGACTTGAGCGTCGCGTTGAGGGTCGTGCCGATCGTGCTCCTCGGCGCGGCGCCGATCAGGACGGTGCCCTTCACGAGGGGCGACCCCTCGGTCCACCGCTCCAGCACGGGCGGGTTGGGCAGACCCAGATTCGTGACGATGAACTTGCCGATCGGGTTGTGCGCGAGCGACTGGTAGCGATCAGTCATGAGTCGGGTGTGTCCTATCTCTCGGATACCATCGGTATCTGGAATGATGCTGAAACTGTAACGTCATGCTTCGACGTCAGTCCACACCTGTGGCTGCGGCGCGCATCACGTTCACCACCACTGTTCACGACGATCGAGGAGACCGCCATGGCGGACACGTCCCCCGCGAAGAAGTCCCCGGCCAAGAAGGCCCCCGCGCAGCAGAAGGCTTCCGCCGGTTCCGCGACCCCGCAGCAGGTGCGGCGCGTCGCCGTCATCGGCGGGAACCGCATCCCGTTCGCGCGCTCCAACACCGTCTACACCCACGTCTCGAACCAGGAGATGCTGACCGCGGCGCTCGACGGGCTCGTCGACCGCTTCGGCCTCGAGGGCGAGCGGGTCGGCGAGTTCGCGGCCGGCGCCGTCCTCAAGCACAGCCGCGACTTCAACCTCGCCCGCGAGACCGTGCTGGGCTCGAAGCTCTCGCCCGACACCCCGGCCTTCGACGTCCAGCAGGCCTGCGACACCGGCATCCAGGCCGCGATCCTGGTCGCCAACAAGATCGCCCTGGGCAAGATCGACGCCGGCATCGCGGGCGGGTCCGACACGACGTCCGACGCCCCGCTGGCGATCGGCGACAAGCTGCGCAAGATCCTGCTCGAGGCCAACCGCGCCAAGGACAACAAGGGCCGCGTCAAGGCGCTCGCCAAGATCCGTCCGGCGTTCCTGGCGCCCGACCAGCCGCGCAACGCCGAGCCCCGCACCGGCCTGTCGATGGGCGACAGCCAGGCCATCACGACCAAGGAGTGGGGCATCACCCGCGAGGCGCAGGACGAGCTCGCGGTGACATCGCACCAGAACCTCGCGACGTCGTACGACGAGGGCTGGCAGGACGACCTCGTCACGCCGTTCCAGGGCGTCACGAAGGACAACAACCTGCGTCCCGACTCGAGCGTCGAGAAGCTCGCGAAGCTCAAGCCCGTGTTCGGCACGTCGTTCGGCGACGAGGCCACCATGACGGCCGCCAACTCCACGCCGCTGTCCGACGGCGCGTCGGTCGTCCTGCTGGCGTCCGAGGAGGAGGCCGAGAAGCGCGGGTGGACCCCCGAGGCGTACTTCGTCGACTACGAGACCGCCGCGGTCGACTACGTGTCGGGTGCCGAGGGCCTGCTGATGGCCCCGGTCTACGCCGTGCCGCGCATGCTCGCACGTCAGGGCCTGACGCTGCAGGACTTCGACTTCTACGAGATCCACGAGGCGTTCGCCGGTCAGGTGCTGACGACCCTCGCGGCGTGGGAGGACCCGACGTTCTGCAAGGACAAGCTCGGCCTCGACGTGCCGCTGGGCTCGATTGACCGCAGCAGGCTCAACGTCAAGGGCTCGTCGTTGGCCGCGGCGCACCCGTTCGCCGCGACCGGCGGACGCATCGTCGCGAACCTGGCCAAGCTGCTGCACGAGAAGGGCTCGGGCCGTGGCCTGATCTCGATCTGCGCCGCGGGCGGCCAGGGCGTCGTCGCGATCCTGGAGGCCTGACCCGCCACCCCGCCCGCCGGGCCCGACGTCTTCTCAGGGACGTCGGGCCCGGCGTCGTCCAGGGGGTTGCGCTGGAGCGCGCTCCAGCACCTAGCGTCGTGGGCATGACTTCTTCGCAGACGCCCATCGGCTCCGGCTTCGGGGCGCACACGACGGCCGACGAGGTGCTCGACGGCATCGACCTGACCGGCACGACGGCCCTCGTCACGGGCGGCTACTCCGGCATCGGTCTCGAGACGACCCGCGCGCTGGCGAAGGCGGGCGCCCGGGTCGTCGTCCCCGCCCGCCGACCGGACCAGGCCCGCGACCAGCTGGCGGGCATCGACCGCACCGAGGTCGACGAGCTCGACCTGGGCGACCTCGACAGCGTCGCCGCCTTCGCCGACCGGCTCGTCGGGTCCGGTCGCATCCTCGACGTGGTGATCGACAGCGCCGGCATCATGGCGACGCCCGAGACGCGTGTCGGTCCGGGCTGGGAGGCGCAGTTCGCGACCAACCACCTCGGCCACTTCGCGCTGGTCAACCGCCTGTGGCCCGTCATCGAGCCCGGCGGCGCCCGCGTCGTCTCGGTGTCGTCGACGGGCCACCTGCGCTCGGGCATCCGGTGGGACGACGTCGACTTCGAGGGCGGCGACTACGACAAGTGGGAGGCCTACGGCCAGGCCAAGACCGCCAACGCGCTGTTCGCCCTGCACCTCGACGCCCTCGGGCGCGACGTCGGCGTGCGCGCGTTCTCGCTGCACCCCGGCGGCATCCTGACGCCGCTCCAGCGGCACCTGCCGGTCGAGGAGCAGGTCGAGATGGGCTGGGTCAACCCCGACGGGACGCCGGTCGACCCGTCGATGTTCAAGACGCCCGAGCAGGGGGCCGCGACGCAGGTGTGGGCCGCCACGTCGCCTCGGCTCGACGGCATGGGCGGTGTGTACCTCGAGGACTGCGACGTCGCCGAGCCGCACGTCCCGGACGGTCCGCGGCGCGGTGTCTCCGCCCACGCGACCGATCCGGAGCAGGCCGCCCGCCTGTGGACGCTGTCGGCCCGGCGCACCGGGGTCGACGCCTTCGCGTGAGCGCCTAGCGGTCGGTGCCGCGAGCCATCGCGACGGCCGCGACGGCGACGAGCTGCTTGACCTCGTCGAACGGGACGGCGTCGACGGCCGGCAGCCCCGGGTTGTCCTCGCGCACCGACAGCTGGAGCGTCGCGAGGTTGAGCACGCCGAGGGCCTGCGTGTAGAAGATGTTGGCCAGCAGGTTGGGGTCGCGCACCGTGAACTGCCGCGTGGCCACGCCCGCGTCGAGGATCTCGACGACGTGGTTCAGGCAGGCGGCCATCGCGAGGCCCAGGTCGATCATGACCTTCTGGCTGACCTCCTCCATGAGCTCCTCGCCGCGGCGGCGCAGGAGGGCCTGTGCGCAGTCGACGAACGCCGGCAGTCGGGCGCCGAAGTCGAGGAAGCCGATCGTGATGGACCGCAGGCGGTCCTCGGGATCTCGCGACGGGTCGTCGGCGGCACCGAGCGTGCGGTCGAGCTCCTGGAGGTAGCCGACGAGGGTCTCGGCGAAGAGCTCCTCCTTGCCGGAGAAGTGGCGGTAGATGATGGCGCGGTTGATCCCGACGGCCCGTGCGATGTCCTCGATCTGGGCGTCTCTCACGCCTCGCTCGTCGAACAACGTCCGGGTCGCCTCGAGAATCTCCCTCTTGCGCTCTGCGCGGCGTTCCGAGACAGCCATGCGCACGAGTTTAGGGTGCGCTGTCGGTGGCTGGTCGTAGGCTCGGTGCATGAGGTCAGTTTCGGAGCTTAAGCGTCAGGTCGCGCCCATCGAGGTCGTCTCGGAGTACGTCCCCGCGGGTGACCAGCCGGCGGCGATCGCCGAGCTCGAGAAGCGCATCAAGGCCGGCAGCGTCGACAACGTCCTGCTGGGTGCGACCGGTACCGGAAAGACCGCCACGACGGCGTGGCTGGCCGAGCGTCTGCAGCGCCCCATGCTCGTCATGATGCCCAACAAGCTGCTGGCGGCGCAGTTCGCCAACGAGCTGCGCGAGCTGCTGCCGCACAACGCCGTCGAGTACTTCGTCTCGTACTACGACTACTACCAGCCCGAGGCGTACATCGCGCAGAGCGACACCTACATCGAGAAGGACTCCTCGATCAACGAGGAGGTCGAGCGGCTGCGCCACTCCGCCACGTGGTCGCTGCTGACGCGTCGCGACGTCATCGTCGTCGCGACGGTCTCGTGCATCTACGGCCTCGGCTCGGCGCAGGAGTACCTCGAGCGCATGATCGGCTTCAAGGTCGGCGAGGAGATGGCCCGCGACCAGCTGCTGCGCACCCTCGTCGAGGCCCAGTACGTCCGCAACGACGTCGCCTCGACCCGCGGCACGTTCCGCGTCAAGGGCGACACCGTCGAGATCTTCCCCGTCTACCAGGAGCACGCGGTCCGGGTCGAGTTCTTCGGCGACGAGATCGAGCGGCTCATGACGCTGCACCCGCTGACGGGCGAGGTGCTGAGCGACGACCAGGAGCTGTTCGTCGGCTCGGCGACGCACTACGCCGCCGGTCCCGCGACGATGCGCAAGGCGATCGAGACGATCAAGGTCGAGCTCGAGGAGCGCCTCGCCGAGCTCGAGGGCCAGAACAAGCTGCTCGAGGCGCAGCGCCTGCGCATGCGCACGACGTACGACATCGAGATGATGGAGCAGGTCGGCACGTGCGCCGGCATCGAGAACTACTCGCGCCACATGGACCAGCGCGGGCCCGGCACGCCGGGCCACTGCCTGCTCGACTACTTCCCCGACGACTTCGTCCTGGTCGTCGACGAGTCGCACGTCACGATCCCGCAGATCGGCGCGATGTACGAGGGCGACATGTCGCGCAAGCGGTCGCTCGTCGACCACGGCTTCCGCCTGCCCAGCGCGATGGACAACCGCCCGCTGAAGTGGCCCGAGTTCCTCGAGCGCATCGGCCAGACCGTCTACCTGTCCGCCACCCCCGGCAACTACGAGATGGAGAAGGTGCAGGGCGACGTCGTCGAGCAGATCATCCGACCGACCGGCCTGATCGACCCCGAGGTCGTCGTCAAGCCGACCAAGGGCCAGATCGACGACCTGATCACGCAGATCCGCACCCGCACCGACAAGAACGAGCGCGTGCTGGTCACGACCCTGACCAAGAAGATGTCGGAAGACCTCACCGACTACCTGCTCGAGGCCGGCATCCGCACGCGCTACCTGCACTCCGAGGTCGACACCCTGCGCCGCGTCGAGCTGCTGCGCGAGCTGCGCATGGGCGAGTACGACGTCCTGGTGGGCATCAACCTGCTGCGCGAGGGCCTCGACCTGCCGGAGGTGAGCCTCGTCGCGATCCTCGACGCCGACAAGGAGGGCTTCCTGCGGTCGGAGCGCTCGCTGATCCAGACGATCGGCCGCGCGGCGCGCAACGTCTCGGGCCAGGTCATCATGTACGCCGACCGCATCACGGACTCGATGGCCTACGCGATCGACGAGACCAACCGTCGCCGCGAGAAGCAGGTCGCCTACAACACGGCCAACGGCATCGACCCGACGCCGCTGCGACGCAAGATCGGCGACATCACCGACATGCTGGCACGCGAGGACGCCGACACGGCCTCGTTGCTGGCGGCCACGGGCGACAAGCGACGCAAGGGCGCGCCCGTGCCGCTGGGCCAGCACACGGCCGATCTGGCCAACCTCCCGTCGGGCGAGCTGGCGGCACTGATCGAGCAGCTCAGCGAGCAGATGCGAGCCGCCGCGGCCGAGCTGCAGTTCGAGGTCGCGGCGCGCCTGCGCGACGAGATCGGCGACCTGAAGAAGGAGCTGCGCGGCATGCTCGAGGCCGGCGTCTGACGGAGCACGGCGCCGGCGCCGCGACGCGGGCCGACGTCCGAGGGCGAGACGGCGCTCACATCGCCGTCGTGCGGCGGTCTCAGATGAGGCAGATCTGGCCTCTGCCTGCAAGAATGTGCCTCGGAGGGGAGTATTCCCCAACCGCAACGCCGTCATCACGGTGACTCCCTGCAGTCACCCGGTGTTGCGGGCCGCGCCAGCGGCGGAAGAGACCTCCGGCCTGCATGAGACCGGAGGACTCTCTTGAACGTATCCACCACCGAATGGGCGATCACGATCGGCGTGACGCTCGCGGTGCTGCTCTTCGACATCCTGATCGTGGCGCGTCGTCCGCACGAGCCGTCGATGAAGGAGTGCGCGACCTACCTGAGCGTGTACGTCGGACTCGCGATCGCCTTCGGCATCTGGGTCTCGATCTACCACAACGACTCGACGATCAAGGACGGCGACTTCGGTCTGCAGTTCTTCGCCGGCTGGCTGACCGAGTACAGCCTGTCGATCGACAACCTGTTCATCTTCATCATCATCATGGCCAGCTTCAAGGTGCCGCGGAAGTACCAGCAGGAAGCCCTGATGGTGGGCATCGTCATCGCCCTGATCTTCCGCGCGGTGTTCATCGCGCTCGGCGCGGTCGCGATCGAGCAGGTCTCGTGGATCTTCTACATCTTCGGTGCGTTCCTGCTCTACACGGGCTACAACCTGATGAAGGACACCGACCACGACGACGACGGCGAGAACGCGGTCGTCCGCATGGCGCGCAAGCGCTTCACGGTGTCGGAGCAGTGGGACGGCCTGAAGCTGTTCGTCCACGAGAACGGCAAGCGCGCCATCACGCCGATGTTCCTGGTCATCATCGCCCTCGGCACGACCGACCTGCTGTTCGCGCTCGACTCGATCCCCGCGATCTACGGCCTCACGAAGGAGCCGTACCTGGTCTTCACGGCCAACGTGTTCGCGCTGATGGGTCTGCGTCAGCTGTACTTCCTGCTGGGTGGTCTGCTCAAGAAGCTCATCTACCTGTCGCAGGGCCTCGCGATCCTGCTCGCGTTCATCGGCGTCAAGCTGATCCTGCACGCGCTGCACGAGAACGAGCTGCCGTTCATCAACGGTGGCGAGCACGTGCCGGTCTACGAGATCCCGACGCTGCTGAGCCTCGGCGTGATCGTCGGCATCCTCAGCATCACCGCGATCGTCAGCCTGACGGTGTCGAGCCGTCGCGAGAAGGCGGGCCTCAACCCCGACGGCACGCCCAAGGTCACGACGGGCGCTGCGGACGACGAGGTCTGATCTTCGTCGCCCGAGGCGAACGCACGAACGGCCGGTCCCCTCGCGGGGGCCGGCCGTTCGTCGTCGTGTCGGGGTCTACTCGACCTCGACGTCGTCGGTGAGCTCCCCGAGGTCGCCGGTGCCGGTGCCGGTGGCCCTGTTGACCAGCAGCGTGAGGGCCCACAGCGCCACACCGATCAGCATCAGGACGCCTGCGATCTCGTACACCGCGCCGTCGCGGTCGACCCACGGGCCGGCCAGGAAGAGGCACAGGACGGCCGCGACGGCCGGCAGGGGGCCGGGGGAGCGGAACGACGTCTTCGCGTCGGGGTCGCGGCGACGGCGCAGGACGACGCACGCGATGTTGACGACCGCGAACACGCACAGCAGCAGCAGCGACGTGACGTTCGACAGGTTGGCCACGACGTTGCTGTCGGGATCGCGCGTCACGTAGAAGATCAGGCCGAGCGCCATGAGCGTCGAGAACAGGATCGCGGCCCACGGCGTGCGACGCCCGGGCAGCACGGCTCCGAGCTGCTTGGGCAGCACGCGCTGGCGCGACATGCCGTACAGCAGGCGGCTGGCCATCAGCATGTTGATGAGCGCCGTGTTGGCGACCGCGAACACCGCGAGGAACGGGAACACCTTGTCGATCGGGAAGTCGGGTGCACCCTTCGAGACGACCTCGAGCAGCGCGCGCCCCTCGGAGTCGGCGATCGTCTTGAGCTCGGGTGCCGTCAGCACGCTGACGACCGAGACGGCGACGAGCATGTACATGATGACCGCGATGCCGAGGCCCGTCAGCATCGTGCGGGGGAAGATCTTCTCGGGCTCCTCGACCTCCTCGACCATGTTGACGGCGTCCTCGAAGCCCACCATCGCGAAGAACGCGATCGACGTCGCCGCCGTGACGGCCAGGAACATGCCCCGGTCGCCGTAGTCGCTGAACTGCACGAGCTCGGACATGTCGGCGTCACCGCGGCCGATGACGTAGAAGCCGACGCCGATCACGATCGTCAGGGCCGCGACCTCGACGAGCGTCAGGACGACGTTGAACTTGACGCTCTCGCCGACGCCGCGCAGGTTGATCAGCGCCAGCAGGACCATGAAGCCCATCGCGATGGCCGTGATGGCACCGGGCGTCAGCGCGCTGTCGATCCAGCCGTTGATCTCCAGGCCGCCCGAGAAGTTGTCGGCGAGCGTCTTGGCGGACGTCGAGGCGCTCGTGATGCCCGAGCAGACCACGGCGAACGCGACCAGGAACGTGATGAAGTGCACACCGAACGCCTTGTGGGCGTACAGGGCGGCACCCGCGGCCTGCGGGTACTTCGTGACCAGCTCGAGGTACGACAGCGCCGTCATCGTGGCGACGACGAACGCCAGGAGGAACGGCAGCCAGACGATGCCTCCCACCTGCCCCGCCATCTGCCCCGTGACGGCGTAGATCCCGGCTCCCAGGATGTCGCCGACGATGAACAGCAGGAGGAGCTTGGGCCCCATGACCCGTTTCAGCTCGGTCGGTCGCTCGGCATTCGCGGTGTCGGTCGTCATGCAGCCCCCATCGAAAGTGCGTGCCTGTGGGCATCGCTTTCGTGACACCCTCTACCGGCTGGCGCGAACCTGCAAGCGTGACGTGTAGTTTCTTCACGTGATCGACGTCAAGGGAAGAGTGCGCCGTTGGGTCGGTCGGATGCTCGTCAAACGCATCCAGAAGAACGGCATCGACCTCAGCGCGCTGTCGTTCATCCCCGAGCAGACCAAGATCCCTCTGCAGCGCGACGGCATGGACGCCCTGCCCGAGATCGCGCGGTGGCGCGCGACCGAGCCGATGCACAAGCTCGAGCTGCCGTTCACGTTCACGGCCTACCTCGTGACGGGCCACGACGAGGCGCGCACGATCCTGACCGATCGCGACAGCTACAGCAACGACATCCGGCACCTGTTCCACGGTGACGGACCGGCGACGGCCGACGACATCGGCGGGCTCGGCTTCACCGACCCGCCGCTGCACACCCGCCTGCGCAAGATCGTCACGCCGGAGTTCACGATGCGCCGCCTCGCGCGTCTCGAGCCCATGATCAGCGACTTCGTCGACGCGCAGCTCGATGCGCTCGAGGCCGCCGGCCAGGGGGCCGACCTGTGCACCGCGGTCGCATTCCCGATCCCGTTCCAGACCATCTGTGCGCTGCTGGGGCTCGACTACGCCGACAGCCAGGCTTTCGCCAAGCTCGGCAGCGACCGCTTCGACGCCACGAACGGCGGCGCGGCGGCCTTCGGCGCGGTGTCCGACCAGCGCAAGTTCCTGTTCGAGGCCGTCGCCCGTCAGCGCAAGGAGCCCGGCCCGGGCCTGCTCGGCCAGATCATCCGCGACGAGGGCGACACGATCAGCGACTTCGACCTCGCGGGCCTGGCCGACGGCATCTTCACGGGCGGCTTCGAGACCACGGCCGGCATGATCGCGCTCGGCACGATCGTCCTGCTGCGCGACCCGGCCTACGCCGAGCTCGTCCGCAGCGGCTCGCCCGAGGACGTCGACCGGGTCGTCGAGGAGCTGCTGCGCTACCTGTCGGTCGTCCAGGTCGCCTTCCCGCGCTTCGCCAAGCACGACATGGAGCTGTTCGGCCAGAAGATCAAGGCCGGCGACGTCATCCTCGCCTCGCTCAACGGCGCCAACCGCGACCCGGACGTCGCCGGCGACCGTCCCGACGAGTTCGACCCCGCGCGCGTCCCGTCGTCCGGGCACCTCGCGTTCGGGCACGGCATCCACCGCTGCATCGGCGCCGAGCTGGCCCGCATGGAGCTGCGGATCGCGCTGCCGAAGCTGTTCCAGCGCTTCCCGGACCTGGCGCTCGCCCGCCCGCAGGAGGAGCTGACGTTCCGCCAGCTGTCGTTCGTGTTCGGCGTCGACGAGCTCCCCGTCACCTTCTGACCGTGCCCGCCCCCCGGCCCGATGCCCGCACCGTCGAGCACATCGAGGCGTGGTTCGACGACCACGGCCTGCCGTACTTCACGGGCGACCGCGCCGACACCGTCGAGGGGTGGCTGTCGAGCAAGCGCATCGTCGCCGTCATCGTCCTGATCGTGGGCGTCTCGGTCGCGGCGGGTCTCCTGGTCGGCGCGGCCTGGGCCGACCGCGGCTCGCTCGGCACGGCCGTCGGCCTGCTGGTCTTCCTGGCGCTGCTGGGCCTGTTCGCGGGTCGTCTGCTGCGGATGGGCACGATGATGCGGTGGGCCGTGCGGCGCACGTTCAGCTCGCTGGGGCTGATGTTCCCGCTGCTGACCCGCGCGCTGCCGCTGCTGCTGCTCGCCGTGACGTTCCTGTTCATCAACGCCGAGGTCTGGCAGGTCGCGGCGCTGATGCCGCGCCACGTGCTGTGGATCGCGGTCGGCTTCTTCGCGGTCATCGCCGCGGTGTTCCTGCTCGTCCGGCTGCCGGAGGAGGTGCGCGAGGTCGAGCGCGAGGTCGTCGGGCCGCGCGTCGTCGAGTGCTGCGCGGGCACGCCGGCCGAGGAGGCGTCGCGCCTCGTGGCCGCGGTTCCGCCCGACCTGCCCCGGTTCGCGCGGGCCAACCTCGTCCTGGTGCTGCTGTTCAACCAGGCGGTCCAGGTGCTGCTGCTGAGCCTCGGCCTGTTCGCGTTCTTCGTCGTGTTCGGCTCGCTGACGATCCCCGACTCGACGGTCGAGGCCTGGACGGGGGAGCCCGTCACCCGGCTGCCGTCGTCGCTCGGGCGGTTGATCCCCGTCACCAACGACCTGTGGCAGGTCTCGGTGTTCCTCTCGGCGTTCGCGGGCCTCTACTTCACGGTCTACGCCGTGACCGACGAGACCTACCGGTCGCAGTTCTTCGCCGGCGTCTCGACCGAGCTCGAGCAGGCCGTGGCGGTCAACGCGGTGTACGTGTCGCTGACCCGCGAGTCGTCCTAGACGGGGGTGCCGGGCGTCGCGTCGATCGGCTCGTCCGAGGCGCACTGCTCGAGCGTGATGATCTTGTTGCGGGCGAAGCTCTCGGAGCTGCGCGCGGCCTCGGGGTAGTTCTCCGGGGCGAGGTTCGCGTAGTACTCGACGGCATCGAGCAGGGCGTCGGCCTCGGGCTCCTCGTTGACCTTCGCGTAGACCTTCGCCGGCACCTTGGCCTTGGCGAAGTGCTCGACGGTCCCGGCGTAGTCCTCGCGGTTGAACTCGTCGATGCCGGCCCGCACCTCGGTGCAGGTGGCGTCCATCGCCTCGGCGGCCGAGAGCCGGGGCGTGCCGCCGTCGGACGAGTCGGACCCACCGCTGCAGGCCGCCGGCGCGACGGCGAGCACGACGGCGAGCGCGACCGGGCCGATGAGCTTCATGCCACCACGGTAGGCGCTGGGCGTCGATCCGCTACTCGAGACGAGCGCCGGCGCAGTGGGGCAGAATGCGGGCACGAGACGTCTCGTCCTCGCCGCCGCGGCGGTGGCCGCGTGCGTCGGGGCGGGGGTGCAGATCGCCTCGGACGACGACCGGGCCGGTGTCCGGCAGGAGGCCCGGGCGGTGCCGTTCCCGCGCTCCACCACGCCGTTGCCCGTGCCCGAGGTCACGATCGAGCAGGGGCCGTGGCGGGACGAGCCGCCGTTCGCCTCCCCGTCGACCGCGCCCCGGCTGCCCGAGGGGTTCACGGCTCGGTGCACCGGCAGCACCTCGCCGTGCGCCGTGACGAAGAGGTCGGGGGCGGACTAGAACACCTGTTCGAATCAACGTATCCTGCGGGGGTGAACTCCAACGGCTCGATCGACGGACGACCGCTCGCCGCCGCCGACCCGTACGCGATCGAGGTGCCGCAGCCCCCGCCGGTCTACCACGTCTGGGTCAACCTCTCGAACCTCACGACGCAGGTCGCGCAGGAGTACCCGGGGCTCGTCCTGGGTTGGCGGCGCACGTCCGACGGCTACGAGGCGCAGGTCGTCTACGTCGTCCCGAGCCGCACGCAGCGGCACAGCGACGCCTCGCAGATCGCGTGGCTGCCGGCCAGCAAGCTCAAGCCTCGGCAGTGACGCCGGCTCGTGCGGTCAGTCGGCGGTGCGCGTCGATCGCCTCGTGAGGTGCCGGCCCACGACCCCGGCCACGAGCATCGAGGCGCCCCAGACGAGGGCGGCGCCGACCAGCTGGGGCCTGCTCGCGACGATCAGGGTCGGCAGCGGCCCGCCGCTGGCGACGTAGCCGTAGCCGACGTCGAGACTCTCGACACCACACGCGACGATCAGCCACACCCCGATCGCGGCCATGGCGACCGCCATCGAGAGCACGGCCCGGACGGGCCGCAGGCGCTCGGCCTGCACCAACGACCACAGCGACAGGGCGAGCACGGCGAGGACGATGGCGAGCAGCACGGCACCAGTGTGGCGCAGCGGGCGGTCAGGGAGGTGCGTCCGGGGCGAGCCCGGCCAGCGAGCGCAGGGCGCGCAGACCCTCGGGCGAGCCGGGCCAGTGCCGGTCGAGCGCCTGCGGCCCGGCCCGGCGCGTCACCGACCGCAGCACCAGGATCACGACCAGGACGTCGTCGGCGTACCCCACGACGGGGATCACGTCCGGCACGAGGTCAATCGGCATCGCCAGGTACAGCCCCAGCAGGACGACGCGCAGCCGCACACCGCGGGGGAGCGAGCCGTCCGCCGACAGGCGGCGCAGCAGACGCACGAGGTCGGGCATCAGGCGCAGCGCGTCGCGCAGCCGCACGGGGTCGTCGTGGCGTCGTCCGACCACGTAGAGCACCGCGACCAGCGCCGCCCACGTCACGACGGTCGCTGCCGCCAGGGCCAGCAGCACCTGCCCCCACACGCTCACGGGACCGCCGTCACCACCCGCGGGCGCGCCACTCCGCGAGGTGCGGACGCTCGACGCCCAGCGTCGTGTCGTGCCCGTGACCCGGGTAGACGCGGGTGTCGTCGGGGTAGGCGCCGAAGATCTTGGTCTCGACCTCGTCGACCAGCGTCGCGAAGTCCTCGGGCGACCAGGTCTTGCCGACGCCGCCGGGGAACAGCGAGTCGCCCGTGAAGAGGTGCACGATGCCGTCGGGGTCGTCGTACGCCAGGGCGATCGAGCCGGGGGTGTGACCGACGATCTCGACGACCTCGAGCTCGCACGACCCGACCCGCACGCGCGCTCCGGTCTGCACGCGGACGTCGACGGGCACGGGCAGCTCGTCGGCGTCGCGCTCGCCGGCGACGGTCTCGGCGCCGGTGCGCTCGACGACGGTCTCGAGCGCCTGCCAGTGGTCGCCGTGGCGGTGGGTCGTGACGACACGGGCCAGGCCGTCGCCGCCGACCAGCTCGAGCAGACGGTCGGCCTCGTTGGCGGCGTCGACCAGCACCTGCTCGCCGGTCAGCGTGCACCGCAGCAGGTACGCGTTGTTGTTCATCTCGCCGACGGCGACCTTGGTGATCTGCAGGTCGCCCGCGGACTGCACGTCGGCGGGACCGCCGACCTCGACTTCTCCGGTGTAGGTCATGGGTCACAGCCTGCCAGAGCACGCGGCGCCGCGCGGTCACCGCAACCGGGGGACGTGTGAGAAGCCCGACCCGCTCCGCGGAAAGAAACTGTCGGAGGCCGTCGTTACCATGACGGAGGGCAGAACTCTGCCCTGCATCCACAACTTTTCAGGGGAGCCAGTGACCGATCGCCTCGTCATCCGCGGCGCACGCGAGCACAACCTTAAGGACGTCTCGCTCGACCTTCCGCGCGACTCGCTGATCGTCTTCACGGGCCTGTCGGGCTCGGGCAAGTCGTCGCTCGCGTTCGACACGATCTTCGCCGAGGGCCAGCGCCGCTACGTCGAGTCGCTGTCGGCGTACGCGCGACAGTTCCTCGGGCAGATGGACAAGCCCGACGTCGACTTCATCGAGGGGCTGTCGCCGGCGGTCTCGATCGACCAGAAGTCCACGAGCCGCAACCCGCGCTCGACGGTCGGCACGATCACCGAGGTGTACGACTACCTGCGTCTGCTCTACGCCCGCGCCGGGCGCGCGCACTGCCCGACGTGCGGCGAGCCGATCGCCCGCCAGACCCCGCAGCAGATCGTCGACCGCATCATGGCCGGCGACGAGGGCACGCGCTTCCAGGTGCTCGCGCCGGTCATCCGCGGCCGCAAGGGCGAGTACCTCGAGCTGTTCCGCCAGCTGCAGACGCAGGGCTTCAGCCGCACCGTCGTCGACGGCGAGGTGCACATGCTGGCCGACGAGCCGCCCAAGCTCGCCAAGCAGAAGAAGCACACGATCGACGTCGTCGTCGACCGCCTGCAGGTCAAGGCCAGCTCGCAGCAGCGGCTCACCGAGTCGATCGAGACCGCGCTCAACCTCGCCGACGGCCTCGTGATCATCGACTACGTCGACCTCGACGAGGACGACGAGAACCGCACGCGTCGCTTCTCCGAGAAGCTCGCGTGTCCCAACGACCACCCGCTCGAGGTCGACGAGCTCGAGCCGCGCTCGTTCTCGTTCAACGCCCCCTTCGGCGCGTGCCCCGAGTGCCACGGCCTCGGCACGCGCATGGAGGTCGACCCCGAGCTCGTCGTCCCCGACGACGCGAAGTCGCTCAACGACGGCGCGGTCGTCCCGTGGGCGTCCGCGCACGTGGCCGACTACTACTCTCGCCTGGTCGGGGCGCTGGCCGACGAGCTCGGCTTCAGCGCCGACACCCCGTGGGGCGATCTGTCGCGCGAGGTGCAGGACGCGATCCTGCACGGCCACTCGACCAAGGTGCACGTCCGCTACAAGAACCGCTACGGCCGCGTCCGCTCGTACTACACCGAGTTCGAGGGCGCGATCACCTACATCGAGCGCCGTCACGCCGAGACCGAGTCCGAGACGAGCAAGGAGCGGCTCGAGGGCTTCATGCGCGAGGTCCCGTGCCGCGTCTGCAACGGCACCCGGCTGCGGCCCGTCATCCTCGCGGTGACCCTCAACTCCACCGAGCACGGCCCGAAGAACATCGCCGAGGTGTCGGCGATGTCGATCCGCGAGGCGAGCGACTACCTCGCGACCCTCGAGATGAGCGATCGCGAGCGGCAGATCGGCGAGCGGGTGCTCAAGGAGATCAACGAGCGCCTGCGGTTCCTGCTCGACGTCGGCCTGCACTACCTGGCGCTCGACCGCGCCGCCGGCTCCCTGTCCGGCGGCGAGGCACAGCGCATCCGTCTCGCGACGCAGATCGGCGCGGGTCTGGTCGGGGTGCTCTACGTCCTCGACGAGCCGTCGATCGGCCTGCACCAGCGCGACAACCAGCGCCTCATCGAGACTCTCGTGCGCCTGCGCGACCTCGGCAACACGCTGATCGTCGTCGAGCACGACGAGGACACGATCCGCGCCGCCGACTGGGCCGTCGACATCGGCCCCGGTGCCGGCGAGCACGGCGGTCAGGTCATCGTCTCGGGCCCCGTCGACGAGCTCTACGCCAGCGAGCACTCGCTGACCGGCCAGTACCTGTCGGGCCGCAAGTCGATCCCCGTGCCCGAGAAGCGTCGCAAGAAGGTCAAGGGCCGCGAGCTCAAGGTGCTCGGCGCCAAGGAGAACAACCTGCGCGGCATCGACGTGGCCTTCCCGCTCGGCATGTTCGTCGCGGTCACGGGTGTCTCCGGCTCGGGCAAGTCGAGCCTGGTCAACGACATCCTCTACACGCAGCTGGCGCGCTCGATCTACGGTGCGCGCACGATCCCCGGGCGCCACCGCACCATCACGGGTCTCGACGAGGTCGACAAGGTCATCCACGTCGACCAGTCGCCGATCGGCCGCACGCCGCGGTCGAACCCGGCCACCTACACGGGCGTCTTCGACCACGTGCGCAAGCTGTTCGCACAGACGCCCGAGGCCAAGATGCGCGGCTACCTGCAGGGGCGCTTCTCGTTCAACGTCAAGGGCGGACGCTGCGAGGCGTGCTCCGGCGACGGCACGATCAAGATCGAGATGAACTTCCTGCCCGACGTCTACGTGCCGTGCGAGGTCTGCCACGGCGCGCGCTACAACCGCGAGACGCTCGAGGTGCACTACAAGGGCAAGTCGATCGCCGACGTCCTCGACATGCCGATCGAGGAGGCCGTCGAGTTCTTCGAGGCCATCCCCGTGATCGCCCGGCACCTGCGCACCCTCGTCGAGGTCGGTCTGGGCTACGTCCGCCTGGGCCAGCCCGCCACGACGCTGTCGGGCGGCGAGTCGCAGCGCGTCAAGCTCTCGGCCGAGCTGCAGAAGCGGTCGACCGGACGCACCGTCTACGTGCTCGACGAGCCCACCACGGGCCTGCACTTCGAGGACATCCGCAAGCTGCTGCTCGTCCTGCAGCGCATCGTCGACACCGGCAACTCGGTCATCGTCATCGAGCACAACCTCGACGTCATCAAGACCGCCGACTGGGTCATCGACATGGGCCCCGAGGGCGGCAGCGGCGGCGGCATGCTCGTGGCGCAGGGCACGCCCGAGCAGGTCGCCGAGGTCGAGGCGAGCTACACCGGCTCGTTCCTCAAGCCGCTGCTCGCCGAGGCCCGGTCCGCGACGCCCGCGCTCGCAGGCTCGTAGGCCGGATCGGTGGCAGATCCGACGACGTACCGTCCGGCTCCGGGGGAGATCCCCACGGAGCCGGGCGTCTACAAGTTCCGCGACGCCGAACGACGCGTGGTCTACGTCGGCAAGGCCAAGTCGCTGCGTCCCCGGCTCAGCTCGTACTTCCAGGACATCTCCAACCTGCACCCCCGCACGCAGCAGATGGTGCGCACCGCGAGCTCGGTCGAGTGGACGGTCGTCAGCACCGAGGTCGAGGCCCTGGCGCTGGAGTACTCCTGGATCAAGGAGTTCGACCCGCGCTTCAACGTCAAGTACCGCGACGACAAGTCGTACCCGTGGCTGGCCGTGACCGTCGGCGAGGAGTTCCCGCGGGTCACCGTCATGCGAGGGGCGCAGCGCAAGGGCGTCCGCTACTTCGGCCCCTACGGCCACGCGTGGGCCATCCGCGACACCGTCGACACGCTGCTGCGGGTGTTCCCGATGCGCTCGTGCTCGGCGGGTGTGTTCCGGCGGTCGAAGGCGATCGGGCGCCCGTGCCTGCTCGGCGACATCGGCAAGTGCGCCGCCCCGTGCGTCGGGCGGGTCAGCCCCGACCAGCACCGCGCGATCGTCAACGACTTCCTGGCGTTCATGGGCGGCCAGACGTCCGGGTTCACCAAGCGCATCGAGACCAAGATGCTCGAGGCGTCCGGACGCGAGGAGTACGAGCTCGCGGCCAAGCTCCGCGACGACCTCGGCGCCCTGCGACGCGTGCTCGAGAAGCAGACCGTCGTCCTCGGCGACGGCACCGACGCCGACGTCCTGGGCTTCGTCGACGACCCGCTCGAGATCGCGGTGCAGATCTTCTCCGTGCGCGGCGGACGCATCCGCGGCCAGCGCGGCTGGGTCGCCGAGAAGGCCGACGAGGCCGAGTTCCCCGAGCTCGTGCAGCGCGCCCTCATGACGCTCTACCAGGACGCCACCGCGTCCGCCGTGCCGCGCGAGGTGCTGGTGCCGGCGATGCCGGCCGACTCCGCGACCGTCACGGCCCTGCTCAGCGAGCGGCGCGAGGGGCCCGTCACGATCCGCGTCCCGCAGCGCGGCGACAAGCGCGCCCTGATGCAGACCGTCGAGCAGAACGCCAAGCAGTCGCTCATGCGCCACAAGATGAAGCGGTCGTCCGACCTGACGGCCCGCAGCCTCGCGCTCGAGGAGATCCAGGCGGCGCTCGACCTGCAGACCGCCCCGCTGCGCATCGAGTGCTACGACATCTCCAACCTCGGCGCCACCGAGACCGTCGCGTCGATGGTCGTCTTCGAGGACGGGCTGCCCCGCAAGTCCGAGTACCGCCGGTTCACGATCCGCAACGAGGGGCAGAGCGACGTCGCGGCGATGCACGAGGTCATCACGCGCCGCTTCACCGCGCTGCTCAAGGCACGCGAGGAGCTCGGTGTCGACGGTTCTGGCGAGGACGGGCGCGGCATCGATCCCGAGACCGGCAAGCCCAAGCGCTTCGCGTACACCCCGGCCCTGGTCGTCGTCGACGGCGGACCGCCGCAGGTCGCCGCGGCCCATGCCGCGATGCAGGCGCTCGACGTCACCGACGTCGCCCTGGTCGGTCTGGCCAAGCGCCTCGAGGAGGTGTGGCTGCCCGATGACGACGACCCGGTCATCCTGCCCCGCGACAGCGAGGGCCTGTACCTGCTGCAGAACCTGCGCGACGAGGCGCACCGCTTCGCGATCGCCCACCACCGCGGGCGTCGCAGCAAGTCGATGATCGAGAGCGTGCTCGATCCCGTGGCCGGTCTGGGCCCGACGCGGCGCAAGGCGCTGCTGAAGTCGTTCGGATCGGTCAAGAAGCTGCGGGCGGCCACCGCCGAGGAGATCGCCACGGTACCCGGCATCGGCGCGGCTACGGCACAATCCATCGTGGAGGCGCTCGCGACCGGCGACGCCGCACCGGCCGTCAACACCGCGACCGGCGAGATCTTGGAGGACTAGATGTCCCAGCTCAGGCAGTTCGTCATCGTGACGGGCATGACCGGTGCCGGACGCGGGACGGCCGCGAAGGTCCTCGAGAAGCTCGGCTACTACGTCATCGACAACATCCCGCCCGAGCTGCTGTCGGGTGCCGTCCAGACCATCAGCGCCTCCGACGACATCGACAAGCTCGCCGTCGTGGTCGACGCCCGGTCGCGCGAGTTCTTCGGGGGACTGGTCGAGGCGCTCGAGTCGCTGCGCGACGTCGGCGTGATGTCGCGCATCCTCTACCTCGAGGCGTCCGACGAGGTGCTGGTGCGCCGGCAGGAGGCGGCCCGCAGGCCGCACCCGCTCAGCCGCGAAGGACGTCTGATGGACGGCTTCGACCGCGAGCGCGAGCTCCTGCGCCGCATCCGCGGGCGCGCCGACATCGTCGTCGACACCACGACCCTCAACGTCCACCAGCTGGGCCAGCGCGTCAACGCGGCCTTCGAGGACGCCGACTCGGGCCTGCGCGCGTCCGTCATGTCGTTCGGCTTCAAGTACGGCATCCCGATCGACGCCGACATGGTCGCCGACCTGCGGTTCCTGCCCAACCCGTTCTGGGTCGACGACCTGCGGCCCCTCAGCGGGCTCGACCAGCCCGTCAGCGAGTACGTGCTCGGTCAGCCGCGGGCCGAGGAGTTCCTCGAGCAGTACGAGAAGCTCGTCGCGCTGCTCACGGGCGGCTACCTCAACGAGGACAAGCACTTCCTGACGATCGCGATCGGCTGCACGGGCGGACGCCACCGCAGCGTCGCGATGTCCGAGGCGTTCGCCGACCGTCTGCGTGCCCGCGGCGTCCGCACCCTGGTCGTCCACCGCGACCTGGGGCGGGAGTGATCGCGCGCCCCGCCCGCCCCGAGAGGCCCGAACGCTTCGACGGCGACCTGCGGGTCGTCTCGCTCGGGGGAGGGCACGGTCTCGCGGCGAGCCTGTCGGCGCTGCGCCGGTTGACGACCGAGCTGACCGGGGTCGTCACGGTCGCCGACAACGGCGGCTCGTCAGGACGTCTGCGCCAGGAGCTCGGCGGCCTGCCGCCCGGTGACCTGCGCATGGCGCTGGCGGCGCTGTGCGGCGACGACGAGTGGGGACGCACGTGGGCGGGCATCCTGCAGCACCGCTTCTCCAGCGACGGCCCGCTCGACGGTCACGCGGTCGGCAACCTGCTGATCGCCGCGATCTGGGACCAGCTGGGCGACCAGGTCGCCGGGCTCGACCTGGTCGGCGACCTCCTCGGCGCCCAGGGACGCGTGCTGCCGATGGCCGACGTTCCGCTCGACATCGAGGCCGACGTGCACCTGCGGTCGGCGCCCGACCGGTTGACGGTCGTCCGCGGCCAGGTCGAGGTCGCGTCGACCGACGGCCAGGTCATCTCGGTGCGGCTCGACCCCAGCGACCCGCCGGCGTGCCCCGAGGCCGTGCGGGCCGTCGAGTCGGCCGACTGGGTCGTCGTCGGCCCGGGGTCGTGGTTCACGAGCATCATGCCGACGCTGCTGGTGCCGGGGCTGCGCGACGTCCTCATCTCGACGCCGGCCAAGCGGGCGCTCGTGCTCAACCTGACCGAGCAGCACGGCGAGACCGAGGGGCTCAGCCCCACCGACCACCTCGACGTCCTGGCGGCCCACGCACCCGAGCTGCGACTCGACGCCGTCATCGCCGACACGAGCCTGGTCGACGACCGCGGAACCCTCGAGGCGACGGCCCGCGCACTCGGCGCGCGGCTGTTCGTCTCCGACCTGGCGACGGGCCCCGACTCCGACCAGCACGACCCCGCACGTCTCGCGGCCGCATTCGGCCACGTCATGCGACAGGCGTAGGGTGTCCACGATCCGTTCAGGCGGTCTCGGCACGACCGGACGCCTGACGACGACAACTCGGTAGGGGAACTTCTGCATGGCGATGACGGCCCAGGTCAAGGCGGAACTCGCGAGCACCACCATCACGAAGTCGTGCTGTCGCAAGGCCGAGGTGTCCTCGATCCTGCGCTTCTCGGGCGGCCTGCACATCGTGTCGGGACGCATCGTGGTCGAGGCCGAGCTCGACACCGGAGCGGCCGCGCGTCGCCTGCGCAAGGACATCGCCGAGATCTACGGCCACGACAGCGAGATCCTCGTGATGCAGAACGCCGGCATCCGCAAGGACACCCACTACGTCGTCCGCGTCTCGAAGGACGGCGAGGCGCTCGCCCGTCAGACCGGGCTGATCGACGGCAGCGGACGTCCCATCCGCGGGCTCCCGCCCCAGGTCGTCTCGGGCTCCTCGTGCGACGCCGTCGCGGCCTGGCGCGGATCGTTCCTGGCGCACGGCTCGCTGACCGAGCCCGGACGCTCGTCGGCGCTCGAGGTCAGCTGCCCGAGCCCCGAGGCGGCCCTCGCGCTGGTCGGCGCCGCACGGCGGGTCGGCATCAGCGCCAAGGCGCGCGAGGTGCGTGGCATCGACCGCGTCGTCATCCGCGACGGCGAGGCCATCGGTGCGCTCCTGACGCGCCTGGGCGCCCACGAGTCGCTCCTGGCGTGGGAGGAGCGCCGCATGCGCCGCGAGGTGCGCGCGACCGCCAACCGGCTCGCCAACTTCGACGATGCCAACCTGCGCCGCTCGGCCCGTGCGGCCGTCGCCGCCGGCGCCCGCGCCCAGCGCGCCCTGGAGATCCTCGGCGACGAGGTGCCCGACCACCTCAAGATGGCCGGCACGCTGCGCGTCGAGCACCGTCAGGCGAGCCTCGAGGAGCTCGGCCAGCTGCACGAGCCGGCCCTGACGAAGGACGCCATCGCGGGCCGCATCCGCCGTCTGCTGGCGATGGCCGACAAGCGGGCCGAGGACCTCGGCATCCCCGACACCGAGTCGACCCTCGGCGACGACGCCCTCGCCGACGACTGACCCCCTCCCGACGCGGGTCGGTTCCCCTCGCTTCGCTCACGGTCGGCCTCCCGTGGGAACGAGCATCTCGTTCGCCAGGGAGCGCCAGCCTCGCTTCGCTCACGGTCGGCCTCCCGTGGGAACGAGGATCTCGTTCGCCAGGGAGCGGAGCGACCGTGAGGGAGCGCCAGCGACCGAGGCGGACGTCAGGGATCGGGCTTGGGTGGGTTCCCCTCGCTTCGCTCACGGTCGGCCTCCCGTGAGAACGAGGATCTCGTTCGCCAGGGAGCGGAGCGACCGTGAGGGAGCGCCAGCGACCGAGGCGGACGTCAGGGATCGGGTTTGGGTGGGTTCCCCTCGCTTCGCTCACGGTCGGCCGCAGGCGGCCTCCCTGGGGAACGAGGGTTTCCGTTCGTCAGGGATCGGGCTGGGGTGGGTTCCCCTCGCGTCGCTCACGGTCGGCCGCAGGCGGCCTCCCTGGGGAACGGGCATCTCGTTCGCCAGGGATCGGGCTTGGGTGGGTTCCCCTCGCTTCGCTCACGGTCGGCCTCCCTGGGGAACGAGCATCTCGTTCGCCAGGGAGCGGAGCGACCGTGAGGGAGCGCCAGCGACCGAGGCGGACGTCAGGGATCGGGTTTGGGTGGGTTCCCCTCGCTTCGCTCACGGTCGGCCGCAGGCGGCCTCCCTGGGGAACGAGCATCTCGTTCGCCAGGGAGCGGAGCGACCGTGAGGGAGCGCCAGCGACCGAGGCGGACGTCAGGGATCGGGTTTGGGTGGGTTCCCCTCGCTTCGCTCACGGTCGGCCGCAGGCGGCCTCCCTGGGGAACGAGGGGTTCGTTCGCCAGGGAGCGCCAGCGACCGTGAGGGAGCGCCAGCGACCGAGGCGGACGTCAGGGATCGGGTTTGGGTGGGTTCCCCTCGCTTCGCTCACGGTCGGCCGCAGGCGGCCTCCCTGGGGAACGAGCATCTCGTTCGTCAGCGATCAGGCTGGGTGGGTTCCCCTCGCTTGGCTCACGGTCGGCCGCAGGCGGCCTCCCCGGGGTGCGCGACACGCAGGTGACTCGCCGGTAGGGGTGTCACCTCGGTAGGGTGGGGACGTTACCCACCCGATCCAGCAGGAGATCAGTTTCCCGTGACCGTACGCGTAGGCATCAATGGATTTGGCCGCATCGGCCGCAACTTCTTCCGCGCGGCGCGTGCCGCCGGCGCTGACATCGAGATCGTCGCCGTCAACGACCTGACGGACAACAAGACGCTCGCCCACCTGCTCAAGTACGACTCGATCCTCGGCCGTCTCGACGCCGACGTCACGTACGACGACGCCAACATCTTCGTCGGCGAGCAGAAGATCGCGGCCTTCGCCGAGCGCGACCCCGCCAAGCTCGACTGGGCCAGCGTCGGCGTCGACATCGTCATCGAGTCGACCGGCTTCTTCACCGACGCGACCAAGGCCAAGGCCCACGTCGACGGCGGCGCCAAGAAGGTCATCATCTCCGCGCCCGCCAAGAACGAGGACATCACGGTCGTGATGGGTGTCAACCACGAGCTCTACGACCCGGCCGCGCACACCGTGATCTCCAACGCGTCGTGCACGACGAACTGCCTCGCACCGATGGCCAAGGCGCTCAACGACGGCCTCGGCATCGAGAAGGGCCTGATGACGACGATCCACGCGTACACGCAGGACCAGAACCTGCAGGACGCCCCCCACAGCGACCTGCGTCGCGCGCGGGCCGCCAACCTCAGCATCATCCCGACGTCGACCGGCGCCGCCAAGGCCGTCAGCCTCGTGCTGCCCGAGCTCAAGGGCAAGCTCGATGGCTACGCGCTGCGCGTGCCCGTGCCCACCGGCTCGGCGACCGACCTGACGTTCACCGCCTCGCGCGAGACCACGGTCGAGGAGGTCAACGCGATCGTCAAGGCGGCCGCGGAGGGCGCCATGAAGGGCTTCCTGGTCTACACCGAGGACGAGATCGTCTCGGCCGACATCGTGACCGACCCGTCGTCGTGCATCTTCGACTCGGGCCTCACCAAGGTCATCGGCGACCAGGTCAAGGTCGTCGGCTGGTACGACAACGAGTGGGGCTACAGCAACCGCCTCGCCGACCTCGTCGTCCACGTCGGCTCGACGCTCTAAGCGCGTGCTCACGGTCTCGGACCTCGGCGACCTGCGCGGCAAGCGCGTCCTCGTCCGCAGCGATCTCAACGTGCCGCTCGACGGCAAGAAGATCGCGGACGACGGACGCGTGCGCGCCAGCGTGCCGACCATCAAGCGGCTCGCCGACGCGGGCGCCCGCGTGCTCGTGACGGCGCACCTCGGCCGTCCCGACGGCGTCCCCAACCCCGACTACTCGCTCGAGCCGGTCGCCGAGCGGCTGGGTGAGCTGCTCGGCTCGCCCGTGCTGTTCGCGGGCGACACGGTCGGCGCGCAGGCGCACCGCATCAGCGCCGCGCTCCAGGACGGCCAGGTCGCGGTGCTCGAGAACGTCCGGTTCAACGAGGGCGAGACCAGCAAGGACGACGCCGTGCGCGGTGCGTTCGCCGACGAGCTCGCGGCCCTGGCCGACGTGTTCGTCTCGGACGGCTTCGGCGTCGTCCACCGCAAGCAGGCCAGCGTCTACGACGTCGCGACGCGTCTGCCGGCAGCCGTCGGCGGGCTCGTCGAGGCCGAGGTCACGGTGCTCGAGCGCCTGACCGAGAGCCCCGAGCGTCCGTACACCGTCGTGCTCGGCGGGTCGAAGGTCTCCGACAAGCTGGGCGTCATCGACAACCTGCTGTCGAAGGCCGACAACCTGCTGATCGGCGGCGGCATGGTCTTCACGTTCCTCAAGGCCCAGGGCCACGAGGTCGGCAAGTCCCTGCTCGAGGACGATCAGCTCGACGTCGCCCGCGGCTACATCGAGCAGGCCGAGGCGCAGGGCGTCCGGCTGGTGCTGCCGACCGACATCGTGGTGGCACCGGCCTTCGCCGACGCCGATGCGACGACCGTCGCGGCCGACGCGATCCCGTCCGACCAGCTCGGGCTCGACATCGGCCCCGACTCGGCGGCGGCGTTCGCCGACGTGATCCGCGGCTCGAAGACGGTCTTCTGGAACGGCCCGATGGGCGTGTTCGAGATGGCGTCGTTCGCCGAGGGCACCCGCTCGGTCGCGCAGGCCCTCACCGAGGTCGACGGCCTGTCGGTCGTCGGCGGCGGCGACTCCGCCGCGGCCGTCCGCCAGCTGGGCTTCGACGACGAGCAGTTTGGCCACATCTCGACCGGTGGCGGCGCGAGCCTGGAGTACCTCGAGGGCAAGACGCTCCCGGGCCTGGACATCCTCGAAGAATCCACCGACAGGAACGCAGACGCATGAGCTCCGCACGCACGCCCCTGATGGCCGGCAACTGGAAGTCCAACCTCAACCACCAGGAAGCCGTCGTCCTGGTCCAGAAGCTCGCCTGGACCCTGCAGGACAAGAAGCACGACTTCGAGAAGGCCGAGGTCGTGGTCATCCCGCCGTTCACCGACATCCGCAGCGTGCAGACGCTCGTCGACGGTGATCACCTGGCGATCGGCTACGGCGCGCAGGACGTGTCCGAGCACGACGGCGGCGCCTACACGGGCGAGATCTCGGCGGCCATGCTGGCCAAGCTGGGGTGCTCGTACGTCGTCGTCGGTCACTCCGAGCGGCGCGAGCACCACGCCGAGAGCGACGCCGTCGTCAACGCCAAGGCCACCAAGGCGCTCGCGGCGGGCATCAGCCCGATCGTGTGCGTCGGCGAGGGCCTCGAGGTCCGCCAGGCCGGCGACCACGTCGCCCACACCCTCGAGCAGCTCGACGGCTCGCTGACCGGTCTGACCGCCGACCAGCTCGCCGACGTCGTCATCGCCTACGAGCCCGTATGGGCCATCGGCACCGGCGAGGTCGCGACGCCCGAGGACGCGCAGGAGGTGTGCGCCGCGATCCGCGGACGGGTCGAGGAGACCTGGTCGTCGGAGACGGCCGCTGCATTGCGTATCCTTTACGGCGGGTCGGTGAAAGCGGCGAACATCGCCGCCATCATGGCGAAGTCGGACGTCGACGGAGCCCTGGTCGGCGGAGCAAGCCTCCAGCCGGAGGAGTTCGCCGGGATCGCCCGCTTCTACGCCATGCCGGACCTGTCCGGCGCCTGACGAACGAAGGCATGTTGTGATTCTGATTTTCTCGGTCATCCTCGCGATCAGCAGTGTGCTGATGATCGTGCTGGTCCTGATGCACAAGGGACGCGGTGGCGGCCTCTCTGACATGTTCGGTGGCGGCGTGTCCAGCTCCCTCGGCGGCTCCTCCGTCGCCGAGCGCAACCTCGACCGCATCACGGTCGGTATCGCAGTCGTCTGGGTCGTGTGCATCGTGGCACTCGGCCTGCTCCTGAAGGTGAGTAACTAGTGGCAGCAGGTGCTATCCGGGGCAGCCGCATCGGCTCCGGTCCCATGGGTGAGGCCGAGCGTGGCGAGGCGGCTCCGCGCCAGTTCGTGACGTTCTTCTGCATCAACAACCACACGACCGAGCTGCAGTTCGCGATCGAGGCCGAGGTGCCGGAGTCGTGGGACTGCCCCCGGTGCGGCATGCCGGCGAGCGTCGACTCCGACAACCGTCCGACGGCCAAGAAGATCGAGCCGTACAAGACGCACCTCGCCTACGTCAAGGAGCGTCGCTCCGAGACCGAGGCCGACGAGATCCTCAAGGAAGCCGTCGAGGGCCTGCGCGCCAAGCGCAAGTCCGGCGAGATCATCTTCTAGCCCGCCCCTGCGACCCACCGCGTCCGCCCACGGCCATCGTGCCGTGGCCGGACACGTTTCGTGCGGATCCCACGGCCGGCTCTAGGGCAGCTGGGACGCTGCGGCGGCGTCGAGCAGCCAGACGGTCTCGGCCGTGCCGCGGGCGGCGGACGCGGGGGAGTCGTCCAGCGTGCCGTCGCCCAGGGCGCGCGCCACGGCCTCGGCCTTGCCGTCGCCCGACACCAGCAGCCAGACGCTGGCGGCGTGGTTCAGCGTCGCCAGCGTCAGCGAGAGACGCTCGGGCGGCGGCTTGGGCGAGTTCTCGACGCCGACGACGCGACGCTCGGTCTCGTGCAGCTGGGCGAACCCGGGGAACAGCGAGGCGATGTGGCCGTCGGGCCCGACACCGTGCAGCACCAGGTCGAACGGCTCGTCGGGCAGGACGGACGCGTGCGCGTCGGCGGCCGCCCCGATGCTGGGGAAGCCCTCGTCGGACGCCGGCATGGTGTGCAGCCGCTCGGCGGGCACCCCCACGCGCGTGAGGAACGCGTCGCGCGCCTGCTGGTCGTTGCGATCGGCGTGGCCGGCGGGCACGAAGCGCTCGTCGCCCCAGTAGACGTCGACCGAGGCCCAGTCGACGCCGCCGGCCTCGATGCGCTCGTACGCCTTCACCGCGATCGTGCCACCCGTCAGGACGATCGACGGCGTGCGTCCACTGCGGTGCACCTCGGCGAGCCGGTCGACGACCCGACGGGCGATCGCGTCGGCCAGGGCGTCGGCGTCGGGGAAGATCTCGGTGGTGCTCATGAGTCCCTCTCCAGCATGTGGGCGATGGTGTCCTGGTAGATGTCGTCGGCGTCGAGCCGGCGCAGGTCCTCGGCGAGCAGCTCGGCCAGCGTCCGTGCGCCCAAGGGCACCTCGCGCGGCGACGAGCCCGGCACGCTGAAGTGGCACGAGCCCGAGTCGATGCGCTCGATCACGACGTCGCCGGCCGAGGTGTTCAGCACGACCGACGCGATCTGGGCGGTCTCGCTGCGCCGGGTCACGATGTCGATGCCGAGGCGGCTCTCGAGCCACGCGACCAGAAGCGTCGCAGCGGGATTTCCCGACCCGGCGACGACAGTCCCGCCGGTGACGGTGCCGGGTGACTGGTCGAGCGCGGCGGCGAGCAGGGCCCGCCACGGCGTCAGCCGCGTCCACGACAGGTCGGTGTCGCCGGGGGAGTAGGAGCGGGCGACGGCCTTGAGCGAGCGCACGGGCGACGACGTCGCCTCGGCGTCGGTGAGGCGACGTCGCGCCAGCTGACCGATCGCGTCCTTGGACGGATCGGTCGGCGGCTTGCCGGGCCACCAGACGACGACGGGGGAGTCGGGCAGCAGCAGCGGCAGGACGACCGACTCGGCGTGCCGGGTCAGCTCGCCCGAGATGCGCAGCAGGATCGACTCGCCGGACGAGCTCTCACCCACCCTCACCTTGGCATTGAGCTGGGCGGCGCCGCGTCCGTCGCCGAGGATCACGCCGATGACGCGCGAGGGGTGCTCGCGCGACAGTGCCGTCGCGGTGCGCAGGGCCTCGCTGACGTTCTCGTCGTCGGTGACGACCAGCAGCGTCAGCACCATGTCCATCGCGGGGCTTCCCGCGGCGGAACGGGCCTTCACTAGGGCGCGCGCGATGCGCGAGGAGTTGGTCTTCTCGAGTGCGATCTCCATGGCTACGGACGCCTCCAGGTGCGGCCGTCGCGGGCCATCATCTCGTCGGCGGACGCGGGGCCCCACGTGCCGGACGGGTAGGTGTCGATCGTGGGGCTGCGGCTCCAGTGCTCGATGACGGGGTCGAGGATCTTCCAGGCCAGCTCGACCTCCTCGTGCTGCGGGAACAACGGCGGATCGCCGAGCAGGACGTCGAGGATCAGGCGCTCGTACGCCTCAGGGCTGCTCTCGACGAAGGCACCGCCGTAGGCGAAGTCCATGTTGACGTCGCGGATCTCCATCGTCGTGCCGGGCACCTTCGCGCCGAACCGCAGCGTGACGCCCTCGTCGGGCTGGATGCGCATGACGAGCGCGTTCTGGCCGAGCTCCTCGACGTCGTTCTTGCTGAACGGCTGGTGCGGTGCCCGCTTGAAGATCACGGCGACCTCGGTGACGCGGCGACCGAGCCGCTTGCCTGTGCGCAGGTAGAACGGCACCCCGGCCCAGCGACGCGTCGACACGTCGACCCGGATCGCGGCGTAGGTCTCGGCCCGTGAGCCGTCGGGGACGCCGTCCTCCTCGAGGTAGCCGCGCACCTTCTCGCCGCCGGCCCAGCCGGCCAGGTACTGGGCCTGGGCGGTGTGCAGGTCCATGTCGGCGGCGGGACGCGCGTTGGCGAGGATCTTCTGCTTCTCCAGGCGCAGCGACGACGCGTTGAACGAGACGGGCTCCTCCATCGCGATGAGCGCCATGAGCTGCAGCAGGTGGTTCTGGATCACGTCGCGGGCGGCGCCGATGCCGTCGTAGTAGCCGGCCCGCGACCCGATGCCGATGTCCTCGGCCATCGTGATCTGCACGTGGTCGACGTAGTGGCTGTTCCAGATCGGCTCGAACATGCCGTTGGCGAAGCGGAACGCCAGGATGTTCTGCACCGTCTCCTTGCCGAGGTAGTGGTCGATGCGGAACACCGACTCGCTCGTGAACACGTCGGCGACGATGCGGTTGAGCTCCTCGGCCGACGCGAGGTCGTGACCGAAGGGCTTCTCGATGACGACGCGTCGCCAGCCCTTCGACGACTCCGCGAGACCGTGCTTCTTGATCTGCGAGACGACGACGGGGAACAGGCCCGGGGGGATCGACAGGTAGAACGCGTGGTTGCCGCCCGTGCCCTGCTGCTCGTCGAGCTCGGCCATCGTGTCGGCCAGGCGCTCCCACGCCTCGTCGTCGTCGAACTCGCCCGGCACGAAGCGGATGCCGGCCGCGAGCTGCTTCCAGACCGTCTCGCTCCACGGGGTGCGGGCGCCGTCCTTGGCGGCCTGCTTGATGACCTTGGAGAACGACTCGGTGCCGAAGTCCTGCCGGGCGAAGCCGACGAGCGCGAAGCCCGGCGGCAGCAGCCCGCGGTTGGCGAGGTCGTAGACCGCGGGGATCAGCTTCTTCTTGGCCAGGTCGCCCGTGACGCCGAACATGATGAGGCTGCAGGGTCCCGCGATGCGGGGGAGCCGCCGGTCGCGGGGGTCCCTCAGCGGGTTGACGACGTCAGCTGTCATGCGCGACCAGCTCACGGACGCGGGCCAGCCCCGCCTCGACGTCGGTCAGGTGCAGTCGCAGGACCGGGCGACCGTGGTCGCGCAGCACCGCGGCGTCGCCGGCGGCCTGGGAGTCGATGAACGAGCCGAACGTGAAGTCGCGGCCGTCGATCGCCAGGTCGTCGAGCGGGGTGCCGGTGATCTGCAGGAACACGCCGTTCGGCGTCCCGCCCTTGTGGTACTGGCCCGTCGAGTGGAGGAACCGGGGCCCCCACCCGAACGTGACGGGACGGGCCAGGTTCTCGGCCAGCTCCTCGCGGACGTCGGCGAACCCGGCGTGAGCGAGCCGGTCGAGGTAGACCTGCACCGCGAGGTAGCCGTGCTCGACGTCGATCTGGTCGAGCAGCTGGTCGAGCGCCTCGGCCAGGGTCGACCCCGAGCCGTAGACGTCGATGCCGTCCTCGGTGAAGTCGGGCGTCGGCACGGAGCCGGCGCCGTCGAGCAGCTCGCGGGCCGCCTTCTTGGCGCTCTCGACGTCGGGCTGGTCGAACGGGTCGATGCCGATCGCGCGGCCGGCGACCGCGACGGCGATCTCCCACATCAGCATCTGCGCGCCGAGGGGTCCGTCGACGACGCTGGAGTAGCCGGACAGCGCCGTCGGCACGGGGCTGTCGTCGACCTGCGGGTTGTCGCCGAACGCTGCGGACAGCGTCGCGTGCACGACGCTGCCGGCGAGCTCGGCGGCGCGCTCGAGGCCACCCACCTGCTGCTGGCCGATGACCGCGAGGACCGAGTCGGTCGTGGACGGGACGAAGTTGGGGGCGTCCTCGTCGGGCACGACGACGGGCAGGATGCCGCGCCCCTGCTTGCCGGTCGACTCGGCCACGAGCTGCTCGATCCAGTCGCCGATGCCGTTGCCGGAGCGATCGGCGAGCACGAGCTTGTCGACGCCGTGGTCGTTGGCGACGCCCAGCAGGACGCCGAGGCGCAGCGCCGGGTTGTCGACGTCGTCGGCGAACAGGACGGGAGCGGCCTCGCGGGCGGTCTCGAGCAGCTCACCGACGTCGGCGCCGGCCAGGCCGCTCGGCACCAGTCCGAACGCCGTCAGGGCCGAGTAGCGTCCGCCGACGTGGGGGTCGGCCCGGAACACGCGGTAGCCCGCCTCGGTGGCCTGCTGGTCGAGCGGCGACCCGGGATCGGTCACCACGACGATGCGCTCGCGCGGGTCGATGCCGGCCTCGGTGAACGCGTGCTCGTAGGCACGCCGCTGGCTGTCGGTCTCGACGGTGCCACCGGACTTGCTCGACACGACCACGACCGTGCGGTCGAGCCGGTCGGCCAGGGCGGAGCGCACCATGTCGGGCTGTGACGAGTCGAGGACCGTCAGGTCGACGTCGGCGGTGTGGCAGATGACCTCGGGAGCCAGCGACGAGCCGCCCATGCCGCAGAGCACGACGTGGTCGAGCCCCTTCGTGGCGAGCTCGTCGCGCAGTGCCTCGATCTCGGCGACGAGGGGGCGGGACGTCTCGGCGAGGCTGGTCCAGCTGAGCCGGACAGCCGCCTCGGACTCGGCGTCGGGGCCCCACAGGGTGGGGTCCTGCGCGCCGATCCGGGACGCGACGCGGTCGTCGACGGCGCTCTGCAGCGCCGCGTCGAGCTCGTCGATGGACGGGACCTTGAGCGCCACCTCGACGCTGTGCTGTCCGGCCACGGGATCAGGCCTTGTCGAGCTCGGCGGAGACCGTCTCGAGCAGCTCGCTCCACGAGGCGTCGAACTTCTCGAGCCCCTCGTCCTCGAGCTGCTTGACGACCTCGTCGTACGAGATGCCCTCGCGCTCGAGCGCCGCGATGGCGTCGCGCGACTCCTCGTAGGTGCCGTGCACCCGGTCGCCGAGGATCTCGCCGTGGTCGGCGACGGCCTCGAGGGTCTTCTCGGGCATCGTGTTGACGGTGTTGGGTGCGACGAGCTCGGTCACGTAGAGCGTGTCGGGCAGGTTCGGGTCCTTGACGCCGGTCGACGCCCACAGCGGACGCTGCGCGTTGGCGCCCTTGGCCTCGAGCGCCGTGAAGCGGTCGGAGCCGAAGACGTCCTCGTAGGCCTCGTACGCCAGGCGGGCGTTCGCGAGCGCGGCGGTGCCCCGCAGCGCGTGGCCCTCGCCGAGACGCTTGTCGACCTCGGTGTCGACGCGGCTGACGAAGAACGACGCGACCGAGTGGATCTCGGACAGGTCGCGGCCGGCGGCGTCGGCCTGCTCCAGGCCCTCGATGTAGGCGTCCATGACGCCGCGGTAGCGCTCGAGCGAGAAGATCAGCGTCACGTTGACGCTGATGCCCTCGGCGATGACGGCCGTGATGGCCGGCAGGCCCTCGAGGGTGGCGGGGATCTTGATCAGCAGGTTGGGCCGGCTGACGCGCTCCCACAGGCGGTGCGCGAGCTCGATCGTGCCCTCGGTGTCGCGGGCCTTGCCGGGGTCGACCTCGATCGACACACGGCCGTCGGCGCCACCGGACTTCTCGAACACGGGCAGCAGGATGTCGCAGCCGTTCTGGACGTCGGTGGTCGTCAGCTCGAAGACCGTCGTGTCGACGTCGGCGCCGGACGTCTTGAGCTCCTTGACCTGCGGCTCGTACTTCTCGCCCTTCGACAGCGCGGAGGCGAAGATCGAGGGGTTGGTCGTGACGCCGACGACGCCCTTGTCGGCGACGAGCTCGGCGAGGTTGCCGGACTCGATGCGCTCGCGGGACAGGTCGTCGAGCCAGATGGACACCCCGGCGTCAGCCAGGGCCTTGAGGCGATCGTTCATGAGTGCTCCTTGGTATGAGAGGTCATGCGGGACGGACGGGGCGTCAGTGCGACGCGGCGTCCGCGTTGTCACCCGGGCCGACAGGTCCTGACGGCCGGGCGTGGAACGGTGCGGTGGGCTCGCCGGAGGCGGCGGCGATCGAGTCCTTGGCGGCTGCCACGACGGCCTCGGCGGTGATGCCGAACTTGTCGTACAGCGTCTGGTAGTCGGCCGAGGCGCCGTAGTGCTCGATGCTGACGGTGCGGCCGGCGTCGCCGACCACGTCGCGCCAGCCGAGCGAGATGCCGGCCTCGACCGACACACGGGCCCGCAGCGACGGGGGGATGACCTCGTCGCGGTACGCCGCGTCCTGCTGCTCGAACCACTCACGGCTCGGCATCGAGACGACCCGGGCGGCGATGCCCTCGGCGGCCAGCAGCTCACGGGCCTTGACCGCGATCTGCACCTCCGAGCCGGTGCCGAACAAGATGACGTCGGGCGTGCCGTCGGCGTCGAGGAGCGTGTACGCGCCCTTGGCCGTCAGCGACGCCTCGGCGTAGCCGTCGGTGCCGCGCGGGAACGTCGGCAGGTTCTGCCGGCTGAGCGCCAGCGCCGCGGGACGGTCGGTGGTGTTGAGGATCGCGCGCCAGGCTTCGATGGTCTCGTTGGCGTCGGCCGGGCGGACGACGTCCAGGCCCGGGATGGCCCGCAGGGCCGCGAGGTGCTCGATCGGCTGGTGGGTCGGACCGTCCTCGCCGAGGCCGATCGAGTCGTGCGTCCAGACGTACGTGACCGGCAGCTCCTGCAGGGCCGCCAGGCGGACCGACGGGCGCATGTAGTCGCTGAACACGAGGAACGTGCCGCCGTAGGGCCGCGTGAGGCCGTGCTGGACGATGCCGTTCATGATCGCGCCCATGGCGTGCTCACGGATGCCGAAGTGCAGCACCCGCCCGTACCAGTCGCCCTGGAACTTGGCGGACGACCGCTCGGGCGGAAGGAACGACGGCTCGCCCTTGGGCGTCGTGTTGTTGGAGCCCGCGAGGTCGGCGGAGCCGCCCCACAGCTCGGGCAGGCCCGCGACGGCCGCGGACAGGAACTCGCCCGAGGCGACACGGGTCGCGACGCCCTTGGCGTCGGCCTCGTAGACCGGCAGGTCGGCGTCCCAGCCCTCGGGGAGCTCGCGGTTCTTGAGGCGCTCGAGCAGGGCCGCGCCCTCGGGGTTGGCCGACGTCCACGCCTCGAACGTCTTCTCCCACGACGCGCGCGCGGTGGCGGCGCGGTCGCGGACGGCGTGCGTGTGCTCGATGACGTCGTCGTCGACCACGAACGTCTTCTCGGGGTCGAAGCCGAGCAGCTCCTTGGTCGCCTTGATCTCGTCGTCGCCGAGCGCCGATCCGTGCGATCCGCCGGTTCCCTGGGCGTTCGGGGTGGGCCACGCGATGATCGTGCGCAGCTGGATGAAGCTGGGACGGTCGGTGACGGCCTCGGCGGCCTGGTAGGCGTCCCACAGGGCCTGGACGTCCTCGACGTACTCGGTGCCGCCGTTGGTCCAGTCGACGGTCTGGACGTGCCAGCCGTAGGCCGCGTAGCGCGCCGCGACGTCCTCGGTGAAGGCGATGTTGGTGTCGTCCTCGATCGAGATGCGGTTGTCGTCCCACAGCAGCGTCAGGTTGCCGAGCTGCTGCGTGCCGGCGAGCGAGGAGGCCTCGGCCGAGACGCCCTCCTGCAGGTCGCCGTCGGACGCGATGACGTAGACGTGGTGGTCGAAGGGGCTCTCGCCGGCCGCGGCCGACGCGTCGAGCAGGCCCCGCTCGCGGCGGGCGGCCATCGCGAGACCGACGGCGTTGGCCACGCCCTGACCCAGGGGACCGGTCGTCACCTCGACACCGGGGGTGTGGCGGTACTCGGGGTGACCGGGCGTCTGGCTGCCCCACGTGCGCAGGCTCTTGAGGTCGTCGAGCGTCATGGGGTAGCCCGCGAGGTACAGCTGGATGTACTGCGTCAGGCTCGAGTGCCCGCACGACAGCACGAAGCGGTCACGGCCGGCCCAGTGCGGATCGGTGGGGTCGTGGCGCATCAGCTTCTGGTAGTGCAGGTAGGCCACGGGGGCCAGGCTGATCGCGGTGCCGGGGTGGCCGTTGCCGACCTTCTGCACGGCGTCGGCGGCCAGCAGACGAACGGTGTCCACGGCCTTCTTGTCGAGGTCTGTCCACTCCAGGGAGGGGGTTCCGGACGTCACAGCGGTGGCTCCTGATCGTCGTACGAGCGTGGGGGATGACTGGCGTCGAAGGCCGTCACGCCGAGCCTACTCGCGTCGCTTAGACTGATGCACGTGACCGCCATGGATGTGAACACCGCCAGCCAGAGCGACGTACCCACTTCCCCGTCGTTCACCGATGTCGTCAAGTCGTACGTCGCCCTGACCAAGCCCCGCATCATCGAGCTGCTGCTCCTGACGACGGTCCCGGTCATGTTCCTCGCGCAGCAGGGCGTGCCGCCGTTCTGGCTCGTCATCGCGACGTTCGTGGGCGGCGCCCTGTCGGCCGGCAGCGCCAACGCGCTCAACTGCGTCGTCGACGCCGACATCGACCAGCTGATGCGTCGCACCTCGCGCCGTCCGCTGGCCCGCCACCAGATCCCGACGCGCAACGCCCTGGTCTTCGGCCTGGTCCTCGGGGTCGTCTCGACCGCCGTGCTGGGCGTCTGGGTCAACTGGCTCTCGGCGGGCCTGGCCCTGGTCGCCAACGTCTTCTACGTCATCGGCTACACGATGATCCTGAAGCGCCGCACGACGCAGAACATCGTGTGGGGCGGGGCGGCCGGCTGCTTCCCGGCGATGATCGGCTGGACCGCCGTCACCGGCGAGCTCGCGATCGCGCCGTTCATCCTGTTCCTCGTCGTGTTCTTCTGGACGCCGCCGCACTTCTGGTCGCTCGCGATGCGCTACCGCGAGGACTACGCCGCGGCGAGCGTCCCGATGCTCCCGTCGGTCGTGGGCTCGGCCGAGGTCGCGCGCCAGATCGTCGCCTACACGTGGGTCATGGTCGGCACGTCGCTGCTGCTGTGGCCCCTGACGCCGACGGGCTGGTTCTACCCGGCCGTCGCGATCGTGCTGGGCATCGTGTTCCTGAGCGAGGCGTACGACCTGAAGTCGCGCGCGCAGGACACCGAGGAGCTCGCGGTGCTCAAGCCCATGCGCCTGTTCCACTACAGCAACGCCTACCTGGCCCTGCTGTTCGTGGCCGCCGCGGTCGACCCCTTCCTGCGCTGACCGCCGCCGCCACGGCGGCGGATCACGACTCCCGCAGGCGCTCCAGCAGCTCGTCCAGGGCACGGGCGTTGCCGGCGAGGTGCCATCGGTGGCCCCGGTGGTGGACGACCGCGGTGCGTCCGCCGGCCGCCTCGACCAGCGCCTGGCCGGGCAGCCAGTCCCACGGCTCGGTCGAGTGCTGGGCCCACACGCCCACGCGCCCGGTCGCGACGTTCGACAGGTCCATCGATCCCGAGCCGAGCACGCGGGGCGTCGCGACCCCGGAAACGATGGCCTGCCACGACTGCAGCACGTCGGGGTCGCCCAGTGTCGTGGGGTGGATGTAGGTCGCGAGGCTGCACTCGGCGAGCGGGCGGTCGGCCAGCCGCGGCAGGGCGACCCCGTCGAGCGTCGTCGGTCGGTCACGCCCGCCGACCCACGTCTCGCCGCTGCTGGGCTGGTGGACGGCGCCGAGCGCGGCACCGTCGTCGTCCTGCAGGGCCAGGGCGCTGCACCAGTAGGCGAGCCCCGACACGAAGTTGTAGGTGCCGTCGACGGGGTCGATGACCCAGCGACGTCCGCTCGTGCCGTCGTGCGCGGCTCCCTCCTCGCCGAGGATCCCGTCGTCGGGCCGGGCGCGTCGCAGCGTCTGCGTCACGAGTTCCTCGGCCGCGCGGTCGGCGGCCGTGACGACGTCGGAGACCGACGTCTTGTGGTCGGTGCGCAGGCCCTCGGCCCGCATGCGGGCGGCGAGCGAGCCCGCCGCCGTCACGAGCCGGACGGCCAGGTCGGCGTCGGACAGGGTCGGGTCGATGTCCCAGGCGTCAGGCATGCGCGTCAGTCTAGGATCAGCCCCACCCGACCCCTCAGGAGCCACCATGCCCGTCGATCCCACCGGCGCCGACCTGAAGCGCTACCTCGCGGAGGACCCCGGCGGTCCGGTCGTGATGCTCAACCTGCTGCGCTTCGTCGACGGCGGCCGTCCCTCGTACGAGCAGTACGCGCGCGAGATCGAGCCCTTCCTCGCCCGCGTGGGCGCGAGGGTCGTCCACCTCGGCGACACCTCGACCGCGCTGGTCGCGCCCGACGGTTTCGAGTGGGACGCCGTGCTGCTGGTGGAGTACCCGGATCGCCGCGCCTTCAGCGCGATGGTGGCCGATCCCGAGTACCAGGCCATCACGTCGCTGCGCACGTCCGCGCTGTCGGACGCCGTGCTCCAGGCGACGACCCCGTGGCCCGCCTGAGTCAGGCGGTCAGACGCCAGCCCGCGACGTCGATCAGGAAGAACGCCAGCACCAGCGCGCCCAGGTAGAACGTCGACACCGCCAGGGCCGCGCCGACGCGGGTGGGCACGGACGACGTCCGCGTCGCGCGGAACGCGACCGCCGTCGCCCAGCCCAGTGCGGCCTCGGCGGGGACGACGTAGATCGCGACCCCGCCCCAGCGCGTCGTGTCGCCGGTCGGCTCCCACAGACCGAGCGTCGGGGCCGCGATCTCGGCGCCGAGGAAGACGACCGCCGACAGCACCGCGGCGAGAGCGGGCCGTCCTCCGGCCAGCGCGACGGCCACAAACAGCGGCGCGACCCACATGCCGGCCATCGCGAGCGGGATGACGTCGTCGACCCGCACACCGCCGGTGTCGGGGAACCGCAGCGTGCCGACGAGCCCCGACAGCACCCAGTCGGGCAGCACCTGGAAGATCGACACGGGCACCAGGAACGCCGCGAGCGCGGCGAAATCGGGACGGCCCGAGCGTCGGGCAGCGACCTGCAGCGCCGCGACGTAGGCCACGACCGTCGCGAGCACGCCCCACCCTTGGGCGGGGCGGTCGAGCGACAGCGAGACCCCGCCGGCGACCAGCAGCCCGACGTGCACCAGCACGAGGGGGACCAGGTCGGTGCCGTGGTCGGACGACGCGGGGGACTCGGTGACCGAGGTCGAGGACATCCCGTCACCGTAGGGTGACCCGGGTCTCAGGTCAACGGACGGCGGACGTCTCCGACCCGCCCGGGCGCTGCCCCACCAGGACGCGCGCCGCGGCGACCTCGACGACCAGGCGCGTCGCGACGGCCACCAGCACCGCGGCGCCGACCAGGTGCGTCGCGACCAGGACGATCGGCAGGTCGGTGAAGTACTGGACGAAGCCGAGCGTTCCCTGGGCCAGCTCGGCGACGAGCAGGCCGACGGCGAGTCGTGCGACCGGTGTGCCCCGTAGCAGCACGCAGCACCCGATCGTCAGCGCGACGAGCACGTAGACCGCGGCGGCGTGCACGTGGCTCATGACCTGCGGGTCGAGCATGTTGCGCGGCGCCTCGTCGTCGCCGGCGTGGGGTCCGCTGCCGGTCACCACGGTGCCGAGGTAGACCACGCCCCACAGCACGGCGTAGGTCGCGACGACGAGCCCCCGGGCGCGCGGCGACACGGACTCGGGTGCCGTGCCGCGCACCCGCACGACCAGCAGGACGGACGCCGCGACGAGCAGGAGCGACAGCAGCAGGTGCAGCGACACGATCCACGGGTTGAGGTCGGTCAGCACCGTGATGCCGCCGATGACGCCCTGGAACGGCACTCCCAGCGCGATGAGCCCGGCCAGCCGGCGCAGGCGTCGTGACGTGCCCGACCAACGCCACACGGCCACGAACGTGGCCACGACGACCGCGATCAGGACGTACGTCAGCATGCGGTTGCCGAACTCGATGACGCCGTGCACGCCGAGCTCGCGGTGCGGCGTGAACGACTCGTCGGTGCACTTGGGCCACGTGGGGCAGCCGAGCCCCGACCCGGTCAGGCGCACGAGGCCGCCCGTCAGGATGATGACGGTGTTGGCGACGACCGCGGCCCACGCCCATCGCTCGACGGACGTGCTGGTGGGCTCGCGCAGCCCGAGCCACGATCGTCCGGCAGTGGTGGTCATTCCCATTTGAACGTCCTCGACACGAGAAGGCTGGCGCACACCGTCCAGATCAGCAGGACGACGGTGGCGAAGGCAGAGGGGCCGTTGCCGGCGAAGGAGTCGCGCAGGCCCTGCCCGAGCGCGCCGGAGGGCAGCAGCTCCAGGACGTGCCGCGCGGCCTCGGGGTAGCGGCTCAGTGGCACGAGCAGCCCCCCGCCGACGAGCAGCAGGACGTAGACGAGGTTGGCCACCGCGAGCGTCGCCTCGGCGCGCAGGGTGCCGGCGATCAGCAGCCCCAGCGAGCCGAAGGCCGCGGTGCCGAGCACGATCAGCGCGAGCATCTGCAGGACGGCCGTGAACCCGCCGTGCGGCTGCCAGCCGAGCGCGAGCCCGACGCACGACAGCACCGTCAGCTGGACGACCTCGATCGCCACGACGGCGCCGATCTTGCCGAACATCAGCCCCCAGCGGGGCAGCGGGGACGCGCCGAGGCGCTTGATGATGCCGTAGCGGCGCTCGAAGCCCGTCGCGATCGCCAGCGACGTGAACGACGTCGACAGCACGGCGAGCGCGAGGATGCCCGGCGTGATGATGTCGATCGTGCGGCCGGGGCCGAGGTCGACGACCGCGGTCGCCTGCGAGCCGAGGACCAGCAGGACGAGGGGGATCACCATCGTGATCAACACCTGCTCGGCGTTGCGGGTCTGCAGCCGCAGCTCCATGGCGGTCTGCGCGCGCAGCATCGCGGCCCTGGGGGCTGCGCCGGGCCGGGGTGACAGGTCGAGGTGCGTGGGGGCGGGGCTCACCGCAGGGCCTTTCCGGTGAGCTCGAGGAACCGGTCCTCGAGGGTCTGGCGCTCGACGAGCAGCGACTCCGTCAGCACGCCCTGCGAGGCGCACCACGTCGCGAGCGTCGCGAGCAGCTGCGGGTCGACGGCGCCGGCGACGACGTAGGCGCCCGGCGTCACCTCGTCGACCTTGGTGTCGTGGGGGAGCGCCCGCATGAGGTCGACGACGTCGAGCCCGGGACTGGCCGTGAACCGGACCGTGTTCTCCGATCCCGACGCCGCGAGCATCTGGGGCGTCCCCGAGGCGATGACGCGCCCACCGTCGACGATGTGCACCTGGTCGGACAGCGCCTCGGCCTCGTCCATGAAGTGCGTCGTGAGCACGATCGTGACGCCGCTGGAGCGCAGCTCGGCGATCAGCTCCCACGTCGAGCGGCGTGCCGCGGGGTCGAGGCCCGCGGTGGGCTCGTCGAGGAACAGCAGCTCGGGACGTCCGACGATCGCCATCGCGAGGCTCAGCCGCTGCTGCTGCCCGCCCGACAGCCGGCGGTACGGCGTCGTGCCGTACGAGCCCATGTCGAGGCGATCGATCAGCAGGTCGACGTCGAGCGGGTGGGCGTGCAGCGACGCGATGTGCTGCAGCATCTCGCGCGAGCGGGCACCCGACCACGCGCCGCCCGACTGCAGCATGACGCCGACCCGCGGACGCAGCAGGTGCGCGTCGGCGACGGGGTCGAGGCCCAGCACGCGCACGGATCCGGCGTGGGGCGAGCGGAATCCCTCGCACGTCTCGATCGTCGTGGTCTTGCCCGCGCCGTTGGGTCCGAGGATCGAGGTGACGGTGTGCGGGGCGACCGTCAGGGTCAGGCCGTCGACGGCGGTGACGTCGCCGTAGCGCATCGCGAGGGCGCGGACGTCGACCGCGGGCACCTCGCCGACGACGGGCGTTCCGGACGGCTCTGACACCCCCACAGTGTAGGTGTCGCCCGGGGATCGGGGGTCCGGGGCACCGGCCGGTTCAGGGACCTTCGACCCCGGACGCCCGCACCATCGGCGGCTAGCGTGGCGAGATGACCCAGGATCCCGCGGTTCTGCATCCGGAGCACTACACGGTCGTGTTCGAGAACGACCGGGTGCGCGTGCTGGAGTACGTCGACCACCCCGGGGAGGGGACGTCTCCCCACGACCACCCCGACAGCGTCATGTGCACGCTGACGTCGTTCGACCGGCGCCTCGCGGCGGGGGAGCACCAGGTCGACGTCCACCTCGACAGCGGGTCCGTCCGGTGGCTCGACGCCCAGCGGCACGCGGGCCTCAACATCGGCACGACCGACACGCACGCGCTGTTCGTCGAGCTCAAGGAGCCCGCTCCGGCCGGTCGGCCGCGCGTGTCGTCGCTCGGCCCGGTCGATCTCGGAGCAGGCGACGGAACCGGTGCGCCGCACTAGGCTCGATGCATGGACCTGCCCGTCATGCCCCCGGTCAAGCCGATGCTCGCCAAGTCCGTCAAGGGCGTGCCGGCCGCCGACTCGGTCGACGGGGGACTGTCGTACGAGCCCAAGTGGGACGGCTTCCGGTGCATCGTCTTCCGCGACGGCGACGAGATCGTCCTGGCGAGCCGGTCGACCAAGGAGCTGACCCGCTACTTCCCCGACGTCGTCGAGGCGGTGCGGGCCCACACGCCCGAACGGTGCGTGCTCGACGGCGAGATCTTCCTCGCGATCGACGGGCGGCTCGAGTTCGACGCGCTGTCGCAGCGCATCCACCCCGCCGCCTCGCGCGTCACGACGCTGGCCGAGCAGACGCCCGCCTCGTTCGTCGCGTTCGACCTGCTCGCGATCGGCGACGAGTCGCTGATGGACGAGCCGTTCTCGGTGCGCAGGTCGCGTCTCGAGGCGGCCCTGTCGACGTCGTCCCCGCCGATCCACCTGACGCGGACGACGACCGACGCCGACGTCGCGCAGGAGTGGTTCGGCATCTTCGAGGGGGCGGGGCTCGACGGCGTCGTGGCCAAGGCGCTCGGCAAGCCGTACGCGCCCAACGGGCGGCAGATGCTCAAGATCAAGCACGCCCGCACGGCCGACGTCGTGGTCGCGGGCTACCGCCTGCACAAGACGTCGACCGACGAGCGTCCGCTGCTGGGTTCGCTGCTGCTGGGCCTCTACACCCCGGACGGCGCCCTGCAGCACGTCGGCGTGGCGGCGTCGTTCACCGACACCAACCGCGCCAAGCTCGTCGAGCTGCTGCAGCCCCTGGTCGTCGACACCTCCGACCACCCGTGGGGCCAGTGGCAGGACGCGGACGCGCAGGCGTCGTCGCGGCTGCCGGGCGGCCAGAGCCGCTGGAGCGGCACGAAGGACCTCTCGTTCGTGACGCTCGACCCGTCGCTGGTGGCCGAGGTCGGCTACGAGCACATGGAGGGCGACCGCTTCCGGCACATGGCGCAGTTCAAGCGCTGGCGGCCCGACCGCGAGCCGGAGTCGTGCACGTACGAGCAGCTCGAGGAGGTCGTGTCGTACGACCTCGGCGACGTCCTGCTCTGAGCGGGGACGTCGTGCCGATCAGGTGCCGAGGCGCTTGAGCCGCTCGACGAAGGCGTCGTCGGGCAGCGCCGCGGTGCCGCGCGAGAGCTCGTCCTTGAGACCCGCCGACAGCTCGCCGGCGCTCTTGACCTCGGCGTGCAGCCGCTCCATCGTCGCGTCGAGCTCGGTCGCGGTGTCGGCGGCGTCCTTGAGGCCGTCGAGCAGGGCCTGCGGGACGTCCTCGCGGTACTTGTAGTGGATCTTGTGCTCCAGGCTCGCCCAGAAGTCCATCGCGATGGTGCGCATCTGCACCTCGACGAGCACCGGCACCTCGCCGTCGCTGAGGTAGACCGGCACCTCGATCAGGGCGTGCAGGCTGCGGTAGCCGTTGGGCTTGGGGGTCGTGATGTAGTCGCGCACCTCGACGATGACGACGTCCGACTGGCTCGTGAGCATGTCGAAGACGTGGTAGACGTCCGACACGAAGCTGCACGTCACGCGGACGCCGGCGATGTCGGTGATCTTCGACGCGATCGACTCGAACGTCGACTCGCACTCCTTGCGGCCCATCTTCTCGAGGATGCTGTCGGGGTTCTTGAGCCGCGACGACACGTTCTCGATGGGGTTGGTCTCGTGGAGGTGCTCGAACTCCTCGCGCAGGATCGACAGCTTCGTGACGATCTCCTCCATGCCGAACTTGTAGCGCATCATGAAGCGCGTGAAGTCCTGGCGCAGCTGCTGGACGTCGTCGTGCGAGAAGTCGCCGTCGGGTCGGTCGATGAGACGACCGAGATCGATGCTCGCGGGCTTGTGGTCCACGGGCCCACTGTAGACAGTCGGCCTGTGACGGGCTCCCGGACGACCTGTGGACCTCGCGCGACGTGCCGAGCGGACGTCCGCGCCGTACCGTCGCTGCATGCACACCACCGTGACGACCGACGACGCCCAGCTGGCCGAGAAGATGCGGGCGGCCGACGCGTCGTTGCGCAAGAGCTTCGCGGCCCTGCCGGTCGACGACGTGGCCCGCGAGGTCGAGCGGTCGCTGACCGAGCTCGGCGTCGACCTGCCCGAGCCGACGGTGCGCGAGTACGCGCAGCACGTGTCGGACCGCGCCGACTACGAGCTCGTCCTGCCCTGAGGTGTGCGGCGTCCGCCGGACGTCATCACGGACGAGCCGTCCCCCGTACAGGTGTGATGACGTCCTAGCCTGACGTCGCGGACGTCATCACTTCAGTACGTACGCCACCGCATCGGTGATGACGTTCCGGCAACGTCAGCCCTTCTTCGCCTTGCTGGGCTGGACGCGCTTGGGCTCGCCCGGCATCTTCGGGTACTCCGGCGGGTAGGGCATCTCGGTCGGGTCGGCGGCCCACAGCTCGAGCAGCGGCTCGAGCGAGTGGTGGACGTCGTCGATCTCGGCCCAGGCGTCGCCGTCGGCGGCGAGCTTCGCCGGGACGGTGTGCAGCGTGAAGTCGCGGGGATCGGTGACGCCGCGCAGCTCGTCCCACGTGACGGGCATCGACACCGTCGCACCGGGCGCGGGCCGCAGGCTGTAGGCCGACGCGATCGTGCGGTCGCGGCAGTTCTGGTTGAAGTCGACGAAGACGTTGTCGCCGCGCTCCTCCTTCCACCACTTCGTGGTGACCCCCTCCGTGCGCTCCTCGAGCGCGCGGGCGAACGCGATGGCGGCGTGGCGGACGTCCGTGAACGTCCACCGCGGCTCGATGCGCGCGTACACGTGGATGCCCCGCTTGCCGCTGGTCTTGGCGAACGCACGGACGTCGAGCTCGGCGAACAGCTCGCGCGCCACGTCGGCGACGCGGACGGCGTCGGCGAACGTCGCGGACCCGAACGGGTCGAGGTCGATGCGCAGCTCGTCCGGGCGGTCGTTGTCGGCGCGACGGGTCGGCCAGGGGTGGAACGTGATGGCACCCATGTGGGCGGCCCATGCCGCGACGGCGACCTCGGTCACGCACAGCTCGTCGGCGGGACGTCCGGACGGGAACAGCACGCGGGTGCTCTCGACGTACGACGGCGCGCCCCGCATCATGCGCTTCTGGTAGAACGCGTCGCCGTGGCTGTCGGCCCTCGTCGACATCTCCATGCCCTCGCGGACGCCCTTGGGCCACCGCTCGAGCGCGACGGGACGCTCGCGCAGGGCCCGCAGCAGGCCGTCCTCGACCGCGACGTAGTACTGGGCGACCATCAGCTTGGTGACCTCGGGCGAGCGCTCGGTCTCCTCGTAGATGACCCGGGTGGGGCTGGAGACCCGCACGGTCCGGCCGCCCGCCTCGATCTCGACCGCATCGCTCGCCATGGCACGACTCTAGGCCGTGCGTGGCAGTGTGGGAGTGATCCGACATCGGCTGTCGCGCCCGGATGTCGGCCCCCGCATCACACCAAGGAGTTACTGTGAAGGTTCTCATCGTCCTCACCTCGCACGACCAGCTGGGAGACACCGGCGACAAGACCGGCTTCTGGCTGGAAGAGCTGGCCGCCCCCTACTACGAGTTCGTGCGTGCCGGCGCCGACGTCACGCTGGCGTCCCCGAAGGGCGGCCAGCCGCCGCTCGACCCGAAGAGCAACGAGCCCGACGCGCAGACCGACGACACGCGTCGCTTCGAGTCCGACGCCGAGGCCACGGCCGCGCTGTCGTCGACGGTGCGTCTCGACAGCGTCGACCCGACCGCGTTCGACGCCGTCTTCTACGCCGGCGGCCACGGCCCGCTGTGGGACCTCGCGGAGGACCCCACCTCCAAGGCCCTCATCGAGGGTGCGCTCGCCGCCGACAAGCCCGTCGCGCTCGTGTGCCACGCGCCCGGCGTGCTGCGCCACGTCACGACGCCGTCCGGTGCGCCGCTGGTCGAGGGCAAGGACGTCACCGGGTTCACGAACTCCGAGGAGGCCGGTGTCGGCCTCACCGACGTCGTCCCGTTCCTGGTCGAGGACATGCTGAAGGAGAAGGGCGGCCGCTACACGCAGGGCGACGACTGGGGCCCCCACGTCGTCCGCGACGGTCTGCTCGTCACGGGCCAGAACCCCGCCTCGTCGGCACCGGCCGCCGCGGCGCTGATCGAGCTGCTCGCGAGCACGTCGGAGTGATGCGCCGCCGGTGACGTCGAGTCACCGGTCACCGACGACGGGCCCCAGCTGTGGACAGCCGGGGCCCGTCGCACGTCGTCGCTGGGAGGATGGTCGGCATGGGCAGTCGGAGCAGGCAGCAGCGCGACGCGCGACGACGCGCCACGGCGCGGTCCCCGCGGATCACCCCGCGGCACGGGAGCGGCGACGCCGTCACAGGTGGTCTCGCGCCGTCGGACGTCATCGAGCTGATCGACCTGGCGGCGCGCTACGCCGTCGACGCCCCCGGCTCGATCGGCCCGCACGTCCAGCTGCTCAACGAGCTGGCCGCGACGGCGTCGGCACCGGACGTCGACCCCGCGGCGCTGGTCGTCGACGAGGTCCTGGCGCGCGTCGCGACGGCCTTCGAGCACGGCTGGCAGCCGCTCGACCTCGTCCACGCGACGCGTCGGCAGACGTCCAAGCAGGGCGCCGCGTGGCTCGCGCGCGCGGTGCAGGTCGAGGCGGAGCGGTCGCAAGCCCTCACCAGGGCCCCGCAGGCATGGGCCGACCAGCTGCGCACGCTCTCGCACCGTCACCGTCACCGGGGCGGCGTCGACGGGCTGCTGTCACCCGGCGGCGCCGTGGCGGCCGACGAGTGGATCGCGGCGCTCGTGGTGCTCGACCTCCTGCACCGCCTGCCCCGCATCGAGCAGCTGGTCACCCCGCCGTCCCGGTGGGGCACGCAGTCGCCGCGGCGACCGACGAGCACCCGCGCCGGATCGGAGCCGTCCGGGGCCGATCGCGCCAAGACGCTGGTCAAGATCCGTGCCCTGCTGGCCAAGGCCGAGTCGACCGAGTTCGCGGCCGAGGCCGAGGCGTTCACGGCCAAGGCCCAGGACCTCATGACCCGCCACTCGATCGACGAGGCCCTGCTGGCCGACGGCGCGGGGGAGTCGTTCGACGTCCGCGGCCGGCGCGTGCTGATCGACCAGCCCTACGCGCTCGAGAAGGCGACGCTGCTGCACGTCGTCGCCGAGGCCAACCGGGTGCGCGCGATCTGGAACAGCTTCGCGTCCTACGTGACGCTCGTGGGCGTCCCGACCGACGTCGACCAGACCGACATGCTGTTCACGTCCACGCTGGTGCAGGCCACGCGGGCCATGACGCAGGCCCACCTGTCGTCGGCGCCCTTTCGCCGCGCGTTCCTGCACGCCTTCGCGGTGCGCATCGGCGAGCGGCTGACGGCGTCGACCGACGAGGCCGTCGCGAGCTACGGCTCGGCGCTCGTGCCGGTGCTCGAGCGGCAGGAGGCCGCGATCGCCGAGGAGTACGACCGCCTGTTCCCGCACGTCACGACCGGGTCCCGGCGCCAGCGTCAGCTCGACGCGCGCGGCTGGGACGCCGGCACCCGCGCCGCCGACGCCGCCGTCCTGCCCGCGGGGCGGCTCGACGCGTGAGGCCCGGGGCGCGAGTCGCACCTCACTAAGGCAGGCCTTCGTTGAACGGGCGGAATCATTAACGGCACACTGGTGTTGTGAAATACGTGCAGACAGTGGAGAAGGTGTCGTCGGTCGACGACTCGCCCACGCGCACACGCGTCTCGCAGACGATCCTCGAGAACGGTCCCTCCACCGCCGCCGACCTGGCCGACCAGCTGGGCCTGACCTCCGCCGCGGTGCGCCGCCACCTCGACCAGCTCGTCGCCGACGGCGTCGTCGAGGCGCGCGACCAGCGCGTCACCGGCCAGCGCGGCCGCGGGCGTCCCGCCAAGGTCTTCGCGATCACCGATGCGGGCCGCGACGGCTTCGAGCACGCCTACGACGAGCTCGCCGCCGGTGCCCTGCGCTACCTCGCCGCGACGGGCGGGGACGAGGCCGTGAAGGCCTTCGCCCGTCATCGCCTGGTCGACCTCGAGGACCGCTACCGCCCGCTGCTCGCGCTGGCCGAGCCCGCCCAGCGTCCCCGCGTGCTGGCCGACGCGCTGAGCCGCGACGGCTTCGCCGCCTCCGTCAGCACGACGCCCGCCGGCGCGCAGATCTGCCAGCACCACTGCCCGGTCGCCCACGTGGCCGAGGAGTTCCCCCAGATGTGCGAGGCCGAGGCGGAGATGTTCTCCCGCCTGCTCGGCTCGCACGTGCAGCGCCTCGCCACGATCGCGCACGGCGACGGCGTCTGCACGACCCACCTGCCCACCACCCCCACCACCCCCACGACCCCCACCACCGCAGAGAGGTTGCCCTCATGACGACCACGTCAGAGACGAATGCACCCACCGCAGTCCCGAACGCCATCGAGGAGGCCAATCCCGGCCTCAAGGACGTCGGCCGCTACGAGTTCGGCTGGTCCGACGGCAACGACGCCGGCGCCAACGTCCAGCGCGGCCTGAGCGAGGAGGTCGTCCGCAACATCTCGGCGCTCAAGAGCGAGCCCGAGTGGATGCTCGACCTGCGCCTCAAGGGCCTCAAGCTGTTCGGTCGCAAGCCCATGCCCACCTGGGGCTCCGACCTCGGCGGCATCGACTTCGACAACATCAAGTACTTCGTGCGCTCGACCGAGAAGCAGGCGGCCACGTGGGACGACCTGCCCGAGGACATCAAGAACACGTACGACCGGCTCGGCATCCCCGAGGCCGAGAAGCAGCGCCTCGTCTCCGGTGTCGCCGCGCAGTACGAGTCCGAGGTCGTCTACCACTCGATCCGTGAGGACCTCGAGGCCCAGGGCGTCCTGTTCCTCGACACCGACACGGCGCTCAAGGAGCACCCCGAGCTGTTCAAGGAGTACTTCGCGACGATCATCCCGGTCGGCGACAACAAGTTCTCCGCGCTCAACTCGGCCGTCTGGTCGGGCGGCTCGTTCATCTACGTGCCCAAGGGCGTCCACGTCGACATCCCGCTGCAGGCCTACTTCCGCATCAACACCGAGAACATGGGCCAGTTCGAGCGGACGCTGATCATCGCCGACGAGGACTCCTACGTCCACTACGTCGAGGGCTGCACCGCGCCGATCTACTCCAGCGACTCGCTGCACTCGGCCGTCGTCGAGATCGTCGTCAAGAAGGGCGCCCGCGTCCGCTACACGACGATCCAGAACTGGTCGAACAACGTGTACAACCTCGTCACCAAGCGCGCCGTCTGCGAGGAGGGCGCCACGATGGAGTGGGTCGACGGCAACATCGGCTCCAAGGTCACGATGAAGTACCCCGCGGTCTACCTCATGGGCGAGCACGCCCGTGGCGAGACGCTCTCGATCGCCTTCGCGGGCGAGGGACAGCACCAGGACGCCGGCGCCAAGATGGTGCACGCGGCCCCCAACACGTCGAGCTCGATCCTCAGCAAGTCGGTCGCCCGTGGCGGCGGACGCACGTCGTACCGCGGCCTGCTGCAGGTGCTCGAGGGTGCCGAGGGATCGGCCAGCACCGTCAAGTGCGACGCCCTGCTGGTCGACCAGATCAGCCGCTCCGACACGTACCCGTACGTCGACGTCCGCGAGGACGACGTGACCCTGGGCCACGAGGCGACCGTCTCCAAGCTCAGCGACGACCAGCTCTTCTACTTCATGTCCCGCGGCATGGAGGAGGACGAGGCCATGGCGATGATCGTCCGTGGGTTCGTCGAGCCGATCGCGCGCGAGCTGCCGATGGAGTACGCCCTCGAGCTCAACCGCCTGATCGAGCTCCAGATGGAAGGAGCGGTCGGTTGACCCTCGCCGAAGCCCTCGAGCTGTCCCCGGTCGAGTCGCACCTCCACCCGGAGGGTTCGTTCGACCTCGCCGACCACCCCGTCCCCACCGGGCTCGAGGAGATCTGGCGGTTCACGCCGCTCAAGCGTCTCCGCGACCTGCACCAGGACGCGCCGCTCGACGGTGACGACCACACGATCGAGGTCGTCGCCGCTCCCGGCGTGACCGCGGTGTCGGTGCCCGCCGCCGACTCGGCGCGCGGCGCGTCCGGCTACGTGCCGGTCGACCGCGTGTCGGCTCGTGCGTGGGCCGCCGCGACCTCGGTCCTCGAGGTCACGATCCCGGCCGAGGCCGTGATCGACGAGCCGACGACCATCCGCGTCCACGGCGGCGGCATCGACAACGCCGGGGCGGGCCACCTGCTGGTGCGCGCCGGCCAGTTCTCCAAGGCCGTCGTGGTCGTCGACTACGACGGCTCGGCGACGTGGGCCGAGAACATCGAGGTCGTCGTCGAGGACGGTGCCCAGCTGACGTTCGTCACGATCCAGGACTGGAACGACGACAGCGTGCACGTAGTCACCCAGCACGCCACGGTCGGACGTGACGCCGAGCTGCGCCACGTCGCGATCTCGCTGGGCGGCGACGTCGTCCGCGCCAGCACGTCGGCCGACTACCGCGGCACCGGTGGCAGCGTCGAGATGCTCGGCGTCTACTTCGCCGACGCGGGCCAGCACATCGAGCACCGCCTGTTCGCCGACCACACCGCGCCGCGCACCAAGAGCAACGTCGAGTACAAGGGTGCGCTGCAGGGCCAGGACGCCCACACCGTGTGGATCGGCAACGTGCTGATCCGCAAGGAGGCCGAGGGCATCCTGACGTACGAGAGCAACGACAACCTCGTGCTGACCGACGGCGCCAAGGCCGACTCGGTGCCGAACCTCGAGATCGAGACCGGCGACATCGAGGGGGCCGGTCACGCGTCCACGACCGGACGCTTCGACGACCAGCACCTGTTCTACCTGCAGAGCCGCGGCATCCCCGAGGAGGAGGCGCGCCGACTCGTCGTGCACGGCTTCTTCAACGACATCATCCGCCGCATCGGCGTGCCCGCCCTGCAGGAGCGCCTCGTCGCCTCCATCGAGGACGAGCTCGCCGAGCACGTGGGACGCATCGACGCATGAGCTTCGTAGCAGCGGCGCAGCTCGCCGACGTCCCGAACGGGGGAGTGCTGGCCGTCGAGCTCGACGGCCAGGAGATCGCCCTCGTCCGCGACGGCGACGACGTCTACGCCGTCCGCGACGAGTGCTCGCACGCGTCGATCCCGCTGTCCGAGGGAGACGTCGAGGGTTGCGAGATCGAGTGCTGGCTGCACGGATCGCGCTTCGACGTCCGCACCGGCAAGCCGTTGAACCTGCCGGCCACCGACCCCGTACCGACCTATTCCACCCAGATCGAGGGAGACGCCGTCATGGTCGATCTCTCCACCCCCAGGAGCTGAACATGGCAACACTCGAGATCAAGGACCTGCACGTCACGGTCACCACCGAGGAGGGCGAGAAGGAGATCCTCAAGGGCGTCGACCTGACCGTCAAGACCGGTGAGGTCCACGCCATCATGGGGCCCAACGGCTCCGGCAAGTCGACGCTGGCCTACTCCATCGCCGGCCACCCGAAGTACAACATCACCGGCGGCACCGTCACGCTCGACGGCGTCGACATCCTGTCGATGTCGGTCGACGAGCGCGCCCGCGCGGGGCTGTTCCTCGCGATGCAGTACCCCGTCGAGGTGCCGGGCGTCTCGGTCGCGAACTTCCTGCGCACCGCCAAGACCGCGATCGACGGCGAGGCCCCCAAGCTGCGCACGTGGGTCAAGGACGTCAACGCGGCGCTCGAGCGCGTCACGCTCGACAAGGACTTCGCCCAGCGCAGCGTCAACGAGGGCTTCTCCGGCGGTGAGAAGAAGCGCCACGAGATCGCTCAGCTCGAGCTGCTCAACCCCAAGTTCGCGGTGCTCGACGAGACGGACTCCGGCCTCGACATCGACGCGCTGCGGGTCGTCTCCGACGGCGTCAACCGCTACAGCGACCAGGGTGACCGCGGCGTCCTGCTGATCACGCACTACACGCGCATCCTGCGCTACATCAAGCCCGACTACGTGCACGTGTTCGTGGCGGGTCGCGTCGCCGACCAGGGCGGACCGGAGCTCGCCGACGAGCTCGAGGCCAACGGCTACGACAAGTACGTCAAGGCCGCCGCCGAGGCATCGGCGTGACCGTCGTCGAGGGGACCACGACCGACACCGCGTCGTTCGACGTGGCGAGGATCAGGGCGGACTTCCCGATCCTCGGGCGCATCCTGCCCGGTGACCTGCCGCTGGTCTACCTCGACAGCGCCAACACGTCGCAGAAGCCGCAGCAGGTCATCGACGCGATCTCCGACCACTACCGGCTGCACAACGCCAACGTGGCCCGTGCGATGCACCACCTCGGTGCCGAGGCGAGTGCGGCGTTCGAGCTCGGACGCGACAAGGTCGCGGCCTTCATCAACGCGCCCAGCCGTGACGAGGTCGTCTACACCAAGAACGCCTCCGAGGCGCTCAACCTGGTGGCCCGGGTGCTCGGCGACGCCGGTCGCGTCGGCGAGGGCGACGAGGTCGTCATCACCGAGATGGAGCACCACTCCAACATCGTGCCGTGGCAGCAACTGACGCAGCGCACGGGCGCGACGCTGCGCTGGTTCGGCGTCACCGACGAGGGCCGGCTCGACCTCGACGACATCGACTCGCTGATCACCGAGCGCACCAAGGTCGTCTCGCTGACGTGGGTGTCGAACATGCTCGGCACGATCAACCCCGTCGATCTCGTCATCGCCAAGGCGCGCAGCGTCGGGGCGCTCGTCGTGATCGACGCGTCGCAGGCCGTCCCGCAGATGCCCGTCGACGTCGCCGCACTGGGCGCCGACTTCGTCGTCTTCACGGGCCACAAGCTCGTCGGGCCGACCGGCATCGGCGTGCTGTGGGGCCGGTACGACCTGCTCGCCGAGCTGCCGCCGTTCCTCGGCGGTGGCGAGATGATCGAGACCGTCACGATGCAGGGCTCGACGTACGCACCGCCGCCGGCACGGTTCGAGGCCGGCACGCCGCCGATCGCGCAGTCCGTCGGGCTGGGTGCGGCGGTCGACTACCTCAGCGGCATCGGCATGGAGAACGTCGCCGCCCACGAGCAGGCCATCACGGCCTACGCGCTGGCCGCCCTGCAGGAGATCGACGGCCTGACGGTCGTCGGGCCGAAGGAGGCCGTCGACCGCGGGGGAGCGGTGAGCTTCACGCTCGAGGGCGTCCACCCGCACGACGTCTCGCAGCTGCTCGACTCGCGCGGCATCGCCGTGCGCGCCGGTCACCACTGCGCCAAGCCGGCCCACCTGCGCTTCGGCGTGCAGTCGACGACCCGCGCGTCGTTCTACCTGTACACGACCGAGCAGGAGATCGACGCACTCGTCGAGGGCCTGCACCACACCAAGAAGTACTTCGCATGAACGACCTCGGCCCGAGGAGGACGGCATGAACACCTCAGCCATGGACTCGCTGTACCAGGAGATCATCCTCGATCACTACAAGCACCCGCACGGTGCCGGACTGCGTGAGCCGTTCGAGGCCGAGGTGCACCACGTCAACCCGACGTGCGGCGACGAGATCACGCTGCGCGTCCACCTCGACGGCGAGACCGTCGGCGACGTGTCGTACGACGCGCAGGGCTGCTCGATCAGCCAGGCGTCCGTGTCGGTGCTGAACGACCTGGTCGTCGGCAAGTCCGTCACCGAGGGCATGACCGTCCTCGACAGCTTCACCGAGCTGATGCAGGGCAAGGGCCAGGTCGAGCCCGACGAGGACGTCCTCGAGGACGGCATCGCCTTCGCCGGCGTCGCCCAGTTCCCCGCCCGCATCAAGTGCGCGCTGCTGGGCTGGATGGCCTGGAAGGACGCCGTCTCGCAGGCGCTCGTCACCTCTTCAGCACCTGACACCACTGCCACCTCAACCACGGGAGACCCCGCATGACCACCGATCACAGCGACCTGCCCGAGGTCACCACGGCCCCGGCCGGCGCGACCACCAAGGAAGACGTCATCGAGGCGATGAAGGACGTCGTCGACCCCGAGCTCGGCATCAACGTCGTCGACCTCGGGCTCGTCTACGGCGCCGACGTCGACGAGCACAGCAACACCGTCCTGTCGATGACGCTGACGTCGGCGGCGTGCCCGCTGACCGACGTCATCGAGGACCAGACCCGCGCGGCGCTCGACGGCATCGTCAACGACTTCCGCATCGAGTGGGTCTGGATGCCGCCGTGGGGCCCCGACAAGATCACCGACGACGGCCGCGAGATGCTGCGCGCCCTCGGCTTCAACATCGGCTGACCCCCCCACACAACGCTGAGGAGGGGGTTACGGCCCTCCGGCGAGAGACATGTCGCCCCTCGTCTGGGCGGTAACGGCCTCGTGGAGGGGCGGTAACCCCCTCGTCAGCGTCGCGGCTGTGGGATCGTCGTCGCATGCGTGCTGAGGTCGAGGTCCGCAGCACCGGGTCGCGGCGCGCGCTGGACGCGACGAGCGTCGTGCTGTGCGTCCTGGTCGACGCCGCCGTGGCCTTCGCGGTCGTCGAGTCGCCGTTCGGGACGATCTTCATCCTGGACGACGACCCGCCTGACGGGTACGTGCTGGCTCCCCTCCTCGCGGGCATGGTGATCGGTGCGCTGCAGCGGATCGCCGTCGGTACGTCCACGACGGTCGTCGCCGCGGTCATCGCGGCACTGGGGGGAGTTGCGACTCTGTTCTTCGTGTTCCCGGCGGGTGTCGTCGCGGTCGGGTGCGTGCTGGGTGCCGTCGCCGCGACGGGGGTGCGGCGACGCATGCGCCGACGGTCGGTGCTCGCCGCGATCGTGCTGGTGGTCACCGGGACGATCGCCGCCGGCTACGGGCTGACCCGCCCGCAACCGGCCGACATGCCCCTGCTCGACGTCACCGCGGTGCCTGGCGCTCCGTCGCTCGTCGTCGATCCGCAGCGGCGCGCGCACGGACAGCAGCTGAGCGGCGTGCTCATCGACGTCGACGGATGCCTCGGGCTGGCGGTCAACAGCGTGGAGGGACGACGGTTCGTCGTCGCCTGGGAGCGGGGCACGTCCGTCTCCGCGAGGCCCTACGTCCTCGACCTCGCCGGCCGTTCGTACCGCCTGGGTGATCGTGTGACGCTGCCGGGAGCCGCCTACATCACCCTGTCGAAGGACCTCGCCGGCTACGCCCCCGACCTGCCGAGATCCTGCCGGGGGACGGACTTGATCCTCGCGGGCTGACGTGCCTGTGACCAAGGGCACCAGCTCTCTCGTCGCGGGGCGGTAACCCCCTCGTCGGCGGGGACGTATGGTGGAGGGGTGAGCTTCTACCAGCGGGAATGACGTCGAGCCCCTCGCGGCTCCGTCGACCCCTCTCACACCCCCATATCGAAGGTTTTCCATGCTCACCGTCTCCAATGTGGAGCTGCGCTTCGGCGCGCGCGTCCTGATGTCCGATGTCTCGTTCCGTGTCGACAAGGGCGACAAGGTCGGCCTGGTCGGACGCAACGGCGCCGGCAAGACGACCCTGACCCGCATGCTGTCCGGCGACGGCCAGCCCGCGCAGGGCTTGATCACGTCGACCGGCAAGATCGGCTACCTGCCGCAGGACCCGAAGTCCGGGGACCTCGCCACGACGGCCCGCGACCGCATCCTGGGTGCCCGTGGCCTCGACGAGGCGCTCACCGCGATGCGCAAGGCCGAGCTCGACATGGGCTCGCCCGACCCCGAGATCGCCGAGAAGGCCATGAAGGCCTACACGCGGGCCGACACGGCGTTCAACGCCGGCGGCGGGTACGCGGCGGAGTCCGAGGCCGCGACGATCTCGCACGCCCTCGGGCTGCCCGACCGCGTGCTCGAGCAGCCGCTGTCGACCCTGTCGGGCGGACAGCGACGCCGCATCGAGCTCGCTCGCATCCTGTTCTCGGACGCCGACACGCTCCTGCTCGACGAGCCGACCAACCACCTCGACGCCGACTCGGTGACGTGGCTGCGCGGCTTCCTCAAGTCGTTCAGCGGCGGCATCGTCATCATCAGCCACGACGTCGACCTGATCGAGGAGACCGTCAACAAGGTCCTGTACCTCGACGCCAACCGCGGCACGATCGACATCTACAACATGGGTTGGGCGTCGTACGTCAAGCAGCGCGAGGCCGACGAGGCCCGCCGCAAGCGCGAGCGCGCCCTGGCCGTCAAGAAGGCCGACGCGCTGACGTCGCAGGCCAACAAGTTCCGCGCCAAGGCGTCGAAGGCGTCGACCGCCCAGCAGATGCTGCGTCGCGCCGAGCAGCTCGTCTCGGGCCTCGAGGGCGAGCGGGTGCAGGACAAGGTCGCGAACATCAAGTTCCCCAAGCCCGCACCCTGCGGCAAGACGCCGCTGATGGCCGAGGGCCTCTCGAAGTCGTACGGCTCGCTCGAGATCTTCCTCGACGTCGACCTCGCGATCGACAAGGGCAGCCGCGTCGTGATCCTGGGCCTCAACGGTGCCGGCAAGACGACCCTGCTGCGCATGCTGGCCGGGACGCTGCGGCAGGACAGCGGCGAGGTCATCCCCGGCCACGGTCTCAAGATCGGCTACTTCGCCCAGGAGCACGAGACGCTCGACACCTCGCGCACCGTGCTCGAGAACATGCAGGCCCAGGCGCCGCAGCTGACCGACACCGAGGCGCGCAGCGTGCTCGGCTCGTTCCTGTTCAGCGGTGACGACACGTCGAAGCCGGCCGGGGTGCTCTCGGGTGGCGAGAAGACGCGTCTGGCGCTCGCGAGCCTCATCGTGTCGAGTGCCAACGTGCTGCTGCTCGACGAGCCCACCAACAACCTCGACCCGGCCTCACGCGAAGAGGTGCTGCGGGCGATCCGCAACTACGAGGGTGCGATCGTGCTGGTCTCGCACGACGAGGGCGCCGTGCGCGCGCTCGAGCCCGACCGCGTCCTGCTGCTGCCCGACGGCGACGAGGACCTGTGGTCGGAGGACTACCTCGACCTCGTGACGCTGGCCTGAGTCGTCCGGCCGCGCGTCAGGCGTGGGTGGGGAAGTTCGACTGCCGGGTCTTCTTCTCGGGCTCGCCGGCGAAGCCGTCGACGCGCGTGGGGTTGCGACGCTCCTTGGCCTCGGCCCGGGCGAACCAGAAGTACCCGACGACGGCCAGCAGGGCGAAGAACCACCACTGCAGGGCGTAGAAGAAGTGCGGGCCCTGGCCCAGCTCGGGCTTCGGCTCGGCGGCCAGGCCCGCGGCCGGCTCGGGTGACTGCGACTGCAGGTTGACGTAGCCGTCGACCAGGTCGTACGGCATGACCTCGCCGAGCGCATCGCTCGAGATCGCGCGGATCTGGCCCTCCGACGGCTTCACCGCCGCACCGCCGGCGCCGTTGTTCTGTCGCAGCCAGCCCTCGATCGTGACCTCGCCGGTCGACGGGGCGGGCACCTGCGGACGCTTGACGGTGTTGGCGGTCTCGATCCACCCGCGGTCGACCAGCACCGCGTCGCCGGACGCCAGCACCAGGGGAGTGACGACGTCGACGCCGGGGGCTCCGTCGCGGGTCGTGAACTTGACGGTCAGCTGCTGGTCGAGGTCGTAGGTCCCGGTCGCCGTCACGCGCGTCCACTCGGTGGTGCCGTCGACCTCCTGGCCCGACGGCAGCGCCGTGGCGATGTCGACCGGATCGGTCGAGAAGTGCTTCGTGATGACGTCGTTGCGGTCGAGGCGCAGCTCGAGCTTGTGCATCTGCCAGAACCCGAGCCGCGTGCAGAGGGCGGCGAGCACGACGACGAAGACCGCGAAGCCGATCCATCGCGCGCTCAGCATGAAGCGATACACACCTCGACGGTAGTTGTCGGCCCCAAGCCGGGCCGAGCCGGGTTGGGCGCGGACGCCTACGATGGAGGGATGGACCTCATCGATCGACATGGCCGCGTTGCCACGGATCTCCGGGTCTCCCTGACCGACCGGTGCAACCTGCGCTGCCAGTACTGCATGCCCGCCGAGGGGCTCGACTGGCTGCCGACCGACGCGACGCTGACCGACGACGAGCTCAACCGGCTGATCCGCATCGGCGTCGAGATGCTGGGCATCCGCGACGTCCGCTTCACGGGCGGCGAGCCGCTGCTGCGCCGCAGCCTGCCGTCGATCGTGGCGACGACGAAGGCGCTCCCGTCGCGTCCGCGCACGGCCATGACGTCCAACGGGCTGGGTCTCAAGCACACCGCCCGGGCACTGGCCGAGGCCGGCCTCGACCGCGTCAACATCAGCCTCGACACGACCGATCCGGCGACGTTCGAGAAGATCACCCGGCGCAACCGTCTGCACGACGTCCTGGACGGCCTGGAGGCCGCCCACGAGGCCGGTCTGCGGCCGGTGAAGGTCAACGCGGTGCTGCTGCGCGGCATCAACGACCACGAGGCTCCCGACCTGCTGCGCTGGTGCATGGAGCACGGGTACGAGCTGCGGTTCATCGAGCAGATGCCGCTCGACGCGCAGCACGGCTGGAACCGCGAGGCGATGGTCACCGCCGACGAGACCCTCGACCTGCTCGGACGCCACTTCCGGCTCACGGGCCTCGACGGCCGGGGGTCGGCGCCGGCCGAGAAGTTCCTGGTCGACGACGGTCCGCACACGGTCGGCATCATCGGCTCGGTCACGAAGCCGTTCTGCGGCGACTGCAACCGGGTGCGCCTGACGGCCGACGGCCAGATCATGAACTGCCTGTTCGCCCGCGAGGAGTCCGACCTGCGCGCCCCGATGCGCGCGGGGGCGTCGGACGCCGAGATCGCCGACCGGTGGATCGCGGCGATGGCGACGAAGCTGCCTGGCCACGGCATCGACGACCCGACGTTCCTGCAGTCCGACCGCCCGATGTCGGCGATCGGCGGCTAGCGGCCGACGCTCAGAGGGCGACCGTCTCGCGGTAGAAGTCGCGGGCGTCGAGGAACGTCCGCAGCGACGACTCGTGCTCGTCGCACGCCAGCCAGATCTTGCGGCGGTCGGGCGTGTGGATCTTGGGGTTGTTCCAGACGACCTGGTGCACGGCTGCGGCCGTGCAGCCCTTGGCCGAGCAGATCAGCTCGTCAGCCACGGTCGAGCGGTGTCGTGCGGGTCGTGGCGATCTGCTTGCCCGGCTCGGGACCGAACGGCGAGGGCCCGTCGCCCTTCTTGCGCACCCCGGCGTTGGCGAAGATGACCGCGGCGTACGGCAGGAAGACCGCTCCGACGAACATGAGCCAGCCCGCGACGGCGTACGGCATGGGCTGCATGACCAGGACGACGCCGCCCAGGAAGCACAGCGTGCGGATCAGCATCGAGACGGCGTAGCGCTTCTCTCGGCGCATGCGATCGTCCGTCTGCGACTCGGCCGCAGTCGTGATCGAGAAGACCTGCTGCTTGCGTGGTTCGCGGTACTCGGGCACCCTCCCAGCGTACGCCGGACGACCGAGCCTGCATGATGGGCACATGACTGACCGCACATACCGCATCACCGAGATCGTCGGCACCTCCCCGGAGGGTGTCACGCAGGCCGTCGACAACGGCATCAAGCGCGCCTCGCAGACGCTGCGCCACCTCGACTGGTTCGAGGTCACGGGCATCCGTGGTCAGATCACCGACTCCGAGGTCGGCCACTACCAGGTGACGATGAAGATCGGCTTCCGGCTCGAGGACGACGAGTGAGCTAGTCGGTCGACCCGAAGCGGCGCAGCAGCGCCGCCGAGGCGGACAGGACGACCACGGCGCCGCCGTACACGTAGGTGGTCTCGGCGAGCCCGATGTGGGCCGACGCGACACCGGCGGCCACGGCGGGGATGCCGAACGCCAGGTAGCTCACGACGAAGACGGACGCGAACAGCTCGCCGCGCTCGTGCGGGGCCGCCAGCGGCGTGATGGAGCGCATGATGCCGAGGAACGACGCCCCGAAGCCGATGCCCGCGACGACGGCGGCGGCGATGAACGCCCAGTACGAGCCGGCCGCGAGCGCCGCGAGCGTCAGGGCGGTGCCGACGGCCAGGGCCGTGGTGCCCGCGATCGTCAGCTCGCGCGACGTGCGACGGCGCGCGACGTAGCACGCGACGGACCCGGTGCCGGTCAGCACGGCGACGACCAGGCCCTGCTCGACGTGCAGCTCGGCGCCCAGCTCACGGCCCGCGAGCGGCGCCCCGAGCGACAGGTAGAGCCCGCTCGTGGCCCAGCCCGCGAGCAGCGCCGGCGCGCTGCGCAGGAACGGCGCCCGCGCGGCGGCGGGAACGCCCGCGCGCGGCACGAACGACGCCGCCAGGCCCTCGTGGCGCGGGGACGTCTCGGGCAGCAGCCACACTGCGGCAGCGACCACGACGTACGCGACGGTCAGACCGCCGAACACGACCGCGAGCGCCGACGACGTCCGGTCGAGCAGGGCGCCGGCGACCACGGCTCCGAGCGCCAGACCCGCCAAGGGGCCGACGCTGTTGAGCGTCGCGGCCGATCCCGGACGCCGCGCCGGCTCGAGGTCGACGACGGCGGCCGACAGCGACGACATCAGCAGCCCCGCGGCGACGCCCTGCACGATGCGCGCCGCCACGAGCACCGCCACGGTGTCGGCGTGCCAGAACGCGACCATGCTGGCCGCCAGCACGATGAATCCCACCGAGATGACGGGCCGTCGCCCGAGGTGGTCCGACAGCGAGCCGGCCACGAGCAGGGTCATGAGCAGCGCCACGGCGTAGACGGCGAAGATCGTCGTCATGGTCGCGGCCGAGAAGCCGATCTCCTGCTGCAGGACGGGATAGAACGGCGACGGGGCGCTGGCGGCGACCATCATGGCCACGACGGCGGCCACGGCCAGCGCGAAGCCGGGCGTGCGGACGCCCGTGGCGCGCCGGGACGTCGGTGCGGTGGTGACGGTCATAGGGCCTCCGGGTCGTCGCGTCGAACCGACGGTTCGATCGAAGTGGAACAGTTACACGGTACGCCGATCCTTTGACAGTTCAAGTATTCTCGAACCATGACGGGCATCACGCGCCTCCCGCACCCCGAGCCGGCCGACGTCGCGCTGACCGACGTCCTGTTCGCACTGAGCGACCCGGCCCGGCTCGAGATCGTCCGCGAGCTCGCCGCGGGCCCCCTGACCATGGCCGAGTGCGGGGTGACCAACCCGGACCTGCCGAAGTCGACCAAGTCGCACCTCATGAAGGTGCTGCGCGAGGCGGGGATCGTGCGCAACGAGCCCGACGGACGCCGCCGGCTCGTCAGCCTGCGCAAGGACGAGCTCGACGCGGTCTTCCCGGGGCTGCTCGACTCGGTGCTGGCCGCGGACTAGTCGACGACGTCGGCGAGATCGGCCGCGTCGGCCGCCTCGACCTCTTCGCGGGTGATGCCGAGCAGGTAGACGATCGCGTCGAGGTAGGGCACGTTGACGGACGTCTGCGCCTGGTCGCGCACCAACGGCTTGGCGTTGAAGGCGATGCCGAGGCCCGAGGCCGCCAGCATGTCGAGGTCGTTGGCGCCGTCGCCGATCGCGACGGTGTTCTTGACCGGGATGCGTGCCTCGGCGGCGAAGCGGCGCAGCGCCTCGGCCTTGCCGGCCCGGTCGACGATCGCACCGGTGACCCGGCCGGTCAGCCGGCCGTCGACGACCTCGAGCCGGTTGGCCGCGTAGTAGTCGACCCCGAGCTCGGCGGCGATCTTCTCGATGATCTGCGTGAAGCCACCGCTGACCAGCGCGAAGCGGTAGCCCAGGCGCTTGAGCGTGCGGATCATGGTGCGGGCGCCCTTGGCGTAGGCCAGCGAGGCGTAGACCGCGTCGAGTGCCGCCTCGTCGACACCCTCGAGCAGGGCGACGCGGGCCACGAGCGACTCGGCGAAGTCGAGCTCGCCGCGCATCGCGGCCTCGGTGACCCGGGCGACCTCGTCCTCGCAGCCCGCGTGGGCCGCGATCATCTCGATGACCTCGCCCTGGATGAGGGTCGAGTCGACGTCCATCACGACGAGGCGCTGGGCGTGGCGCAGGATGCCGTTCTCCTGCACCGCGACGTCGACGCCCTGCTCGTGGGCGATCGCGGCCAGGTCGGCCTGCAGCTGGTCGGGGTCGGCGCCGGAGACCTCCATGCGGATCGCGGTCACGGGGTAGCGCGCCATGCGGACGATGCGGTCGATGTTGCCGCCGTCGTCCTTGATGCCCTGGGCCAGGGCGGCCATCGCGGCGGGCCGCAGGGGAGCGCCGAGCACGACGACCTGCGCACGGCCGACGCGGCGGGCCCGGTTGTCGCCCGTGCCGTGCTCGACCGCGACCTCGAGGCCGAAGTGCTCGCCGACGGCCCGGACCGTCCGCTCGAGGTCGTCGAGGTCGTCGGGGAGCGTCACGAGGGCGCTGAGGATCAGGCGACCGCGCACGACGAGCTGCTCGACGTCGATGACCTCGACGCCGGTCGGCGCCAGATCGCCGAACAGGCGCGTGGTGACTCCGCTCTGGTCGGGGCCCGTGAGGGTCACCAGGACGGTCGGATCGGTGAAGTGCGACGTGGGCACGGGCTCGGTCATCGCACCCGAGGCTATCGCTGACGGCAGACACCGTCGCGATAGGTTGGCACCACCGACCATCACCACGCCACGACGTCGTGGTCACGACGTTCGCGCGACCACGACCAGGAGGCCGCATGCCCGCCGCTTTCGAGCTCTCGGACGTCAGGGTCGAGCGCCCGGGCAAGGTCCTGCTCGACGACATCAGCTGGACCGTCGACGAGAGCGACCGGTGGGTCGTCCTCGGGCCCAACGGAGCGGGCAAGACGACGCTGCTGCAGATCATCGGGGCGTCGCTGCACCCCACGTCCGGCACCGTCGACATCCTCGACGAGCGCCTCGGCCAGGTCGCCGTCGCCGAGCTGCGCACGCGCATCGGCCACACCAGCACCAAGGTCGCCGACCGCATCCCGCCCACCGAGTCGGTGCGCGACGTCGTCCTGTCGGCCGCCTACGGCGTCACGGGCCGCTGGAACGAGGAGTACGACGAGCACGACCACGTCCGCGCCGACCAGATCATGGGGGAGTGGGGCATCGCCCCGCTCGCCGGACGCACGTTCGGCACGCTGTCGGAGGGCGAGCGCAAGCGGGTGCTGATCGCCAGGGCCCTGATGACCGATCCCGAGCTGCTGCTGCTCGACGAGCCGGGCGCCGGTCTCGACCTGGGGGCTCGCGAGGACCTGCTCTCGAGCCTCGAGACGCTCGCCGGCTCCGAGGGCTCGCCGGCCCTCGTCATGGTGTCGCACCACGTCGAGGAGATCCCGGTCGGCTTCACGCACGTGCTGCTGGTGCGCGACGGACGGGTCGTGGCCCAGGGCCCGATCGCCGAGACGCTGACCGCCGACCACCTCTCGGAGACGTTCGGCCAGCGCATCCACCTCGACCGCGACGGTGGACGCTACGCCGCGCGACGGGCAGGATACGGACGCCGGGCCAACCGCGCCACGACAGGGGAGACCACATGATCGACTGGATCCGTGACCACGCGTGGGCGACCTGGCTGGGGCTGGCCGTCGTCCTGGCCGTCGTCGAGATGCTGAGCCTCGACCTCGTCCTGCTGATGTTCGCCGTCGGCGCCCTCGCTGCGGCCGCGGCGGCGGGCCTCGGCGCCCCCATCTGGATCACGCTGCCGATCTTCGCGATCGTCTCGCTGCTCCTGCTGTTCCTCGTGCGACCGTCCGTCGTCGCCAAGCTGCACGCCGGCCCGACGCTGCAGACGGGCCACGTCAACCTCGTCGGCGCGACGGCCGTCGTGGTCGAGCCGGTCGACGGCCGCTCCGGACGCATCCAGCTGCGCGGCGAGCTGTGGTCGGCCCGCGCCGCCCACGACCTCGTCTTCGACACCGGCGACGACGTGCTCGTCACCCAGATCGACGGCGCGACCGCCGTCGTCACCTCAGCCACCGCAGCGCCGCCCCTCTCGAAGGAGTCCTGATGAACGCAGCACTGATCGTGCTCGTCCTGCTCGCCGTCCTGGCGATCGTGATCGTCTCGATGACGGTCAAGATCGTCCCCCAGGCCCGGTCGGGCATCGTCGAGCGGTTCGGCAAGTACCGCACGACCCTGTCGGCGGGCCTGAACATCGTCATGCCGTTCATCGACAAGGTGCGCTACGTCATCGACCTGCGCGAGCAGGTCGTGTCGTTCCCGCCGCAGCCCGTCATCACCGAGGACAACCTGGTCGTCTCGATCGACACCGTCATCTACTTCCAGGTGACCGACCCGGTCGCCGCGACGTACGAGATCGCCAACTACATCCAGGCGATCGAGCAGCTCACCATGACGACGCTGCGCAACATCACGGGTGGCATGACCCTCGAGCACGCGCTGACGAGCCGCGACCAGATCAACTCCGGCCTGCGCGGCGAGCTCGACTCCGCGACCGGCAAGTGGGGCATCCGCGTCAACCGCGTCGAGCTCAAGGGCATCGACCCGCCGCCGTCGATCATCGACGCGATGGAGCAGCAGATGCGCGCCGAGCGCAACAAGCGCGCCGCGATCCTCACGGCCGAGGGCGAGCGCCAGTCGGCGATCCTGACCGCCGAGGGCCAGAAGCAGTCCGCGATCCTGACCGCCGAGGGTGAGCGCCAGGCGCAGATCCTGACGGCACAGGCCGACCGCCAGGCGCAGATCCTGCGTGCGCAGGGCGAGGCGCAGGCCATCCAGACCGTCTTCCAGGCGATCCACGACGGCAACCCCGACCAGAAGCTGCTGTCGTACCAGTACCTGCAGATGCTGCCGAAGATCGCCGAGGGCGACAACGCCACGACGTGGATCATCCCGGCCGAGCTCACCAAGGCGCTCGGCACGCTCGGCGGCACGCTGGGCTCGATCCCGGTCGACGGCGGCGGCAACAAGACGCGCGTCGACTACGAGGCCGAGATCGACGACGACGCCGTCCAGACCGAGGCGACGAGCGAGGCCGTCCAGGAGGCGCTCGACGCCGCCAAGGCGGCCGAGAACCCCGCGACGAGCGCTGCCGACGTGCCTCCGGCACCCCCGGCCCCCGCGCCGCCCGCAGCGCCGGAGCCGCCCCAGCAGCAGGGGTAGAACCTCCATAGCAACCCGCACGAGGCCCGTCGACGACCTGTCGGCGGGCCTCTCGCGCGTCCTGCGGCGAAGGTACGTCCTGCGTTCATGCGTCGTTCACCGCAGACGGTCCGGGACACGCTCTCGGTGGCCTACGTTCCTCGCGACACCTTCGAACCCCGTCGCGAAATGAGCCCCGTCTGTGAGCACGACCCTGCGCTCCTCCCTGCCCGAGCTGGAGGAGGACGAGCCACGCGACCTGTGGATCGACGAGTCCGGCTCCGACCGGGCCTTCGTCCTCGGCTCGCGCGCGATCGCCGCGACCGTCCTGGCGATCACCGCCGGCATCGGCCTGTTCCTGGCCTTCTCGGCCGTCCCGACCTTCGGCCGCTACGGCTTCGGCTTCCTGACCGAGACGCAGTGGCAGCCCGAGGCCGACATCCTGGGCATCGGCGCGGTGCTGGTCGGCACGTTCACGATCGCCGCGGTCGCGCTGATGTTCGCGTTCCCGCTGTCGCTCCTGACGGCCCTGTACATCGCGGAGTACGCCCCGGCGCGCATCAAGGCGACGCTGGTCTCGCTCGTCGACCTGATGGCCGCCGTGCCGAGCATCATCTACGGGCTCTGGGGCTTCACGCTGATCCAGCCGCACGCCAGCGCCTTCGCGCTGTGGCTGCACCAGCACCTCGGGTTCATCCCGTTCTTCCGGGTCGACGCCGATCCGAACGCCGCGGTGTGGGAGCAGACCCGGTACACCGCATCGGCGTTCGTCGCCGGCATCGCGGTGGCCATGATGGTCATCCCGATGGCCTGCGCCGTCATGCAGCAGGTGTTCTCGCAGGCCCCTCCCGGTGAGCGCGAGGCGGCCTTCGCGCTCGGCGCGACCCACTGGGGCGTCGTGCGCACCGTCGTCCTGCCGTTCGGCAAGGGCGGCATCATCGGCGGCACGATGCTGGGCCTCGGCCGGGCGCTGGGCGAGACCATCGCGGTCGTCCTGATCATCTCGCCGTCGTTCGACCTCAAGATCAAGCCGCTCGAGGTCGGCACCAACTCGATCTCGGCGCTGATCGCCGGGCGCTTCGGCGAGGCGACGTCGCTGCAGCTGCAGGCGCTGCTGACCGCCGGCTTCGTGCTGTTCCTGATCACGCTCGGCATCAACACGCTGGCCGCCATGGTGGTCGCGCGCAGCCGGTCCGGACAGGGGGCCGACGCCTGATGAGCATCGACCTCGACCCCCGCCCAGCCCTGGCGCCGGAGCCCTCGTCGGCCCCCGCAGCCCGCACCTCGGTGCGCACCGAGCCGTCGTCGACGGACTCGGTCCCCGTGCACGCCCGGCGCACCCTCAGCCGCTCGACCGCCGAGCAGCGCTTCGAGCTCGTCGGCTGCTGGGTCGCGGCCCTCGCGCTGTCGTGGCTGATCTGCGGACGGCTCATGCCGTGGGACGGGCCGCTGGTGTTCGTCGCCGTCACGATCGTGCTCGGCATCGTGCTGCTGGCCGTGATCACGGCGATCGACGCCGGCCGGCCCGAGGTCGTCGACCGGATCGTCACGACCGTCATCACGCTGGCCGCGGGGCTGGTCGGCCTGGCGCTCGTGTCGACGGTGCTGTTCATCTTCGCCAAGGGCTACAAGCCGCTGCTGCACCTCAACACGTTCTTCGACGACATGGCCGGCGTCGGCCCGCGCGACCCGCTCGACCGGGGCGGCGTGGCGCACGCGATCGTCGGCTCGCTGATCGAGGTCGGCATCGCGATCGTCGTCGCGATCCCACTGGGCATCGGCACCGCGATCTACATGACCGAGATCGGTGGACGGTTCGCCAGGATCGTCCGCACGATCGTCGAGGCCATGACGGCCCTGCCGTCGATCGTGGCCGGCCTGTTCATCTACACGACGCTGATCGTCGGCCTCGGTGTCCCGCGCTCGGGCCTGGCCGCCGCGATGGCGCTCGGCGTCATGATGCTGCCGATCATCGCCCGGGCGTCCGACGTCGTGCTGCGGGTCGTGCCGGGCAACCTGCGCGAGGCGAGCCTCGCGCTGGGCGCCTCGCGCTGGCGGACCGTGTGGCACATCGTCCTGCCGACGGCCCGTCCGGGCCTGGCGACGGCCGTGATCCTCGGCGTCGCCCGCGGCATCGGCGAGACCTCACCCGTCCTGCTGACGTCGGGCGCCGCGTCGTTCATGGTCACCAACCCGACCGAGGGCGTCATGAACTCCCTGCCCCTGTTCATCTTCTCGACCGTCCGCAGCGGCGAGCCCATCTACATCGAGCGGGCCTACGGGGCCGCCGCGATCCTGCTCGCCATCGTCCTCGTCCTGTTCGTCACCGCTCGTCTGCTGGCCCGTCCCCGAAAGGGATCCCGTTGAACACCCACCTGAACGTCCTCTCGCGCCGTCCGTCGTCACGGCGCGCCAAGGCGGCACTCGCCGGCCTCGTGGCCGTGCTCTCGTCGTCCCTCATGATCGTGACGGCCAATCCGGCCCAGGCCGCCTACTCGCAGATCGAGGGCTCGGGGTCGACGTGGTCGCAGGGCATCGTCGCCCAGTGGATCTCCGACGTCGACGCCAACGGCATGAAGATCACCTACAACGGCGCCGGGTCGTCGCAGGGCCGCAAGGACTTCGCGTCGAACGTCACCGACTTCGGCATCACCGAGATCCCCTACCAGGGCAAGGACGAGTTCGGTGCCGTCGACACCGCCGGCAACCGCGAGTTCGCCTACATGCCGATCGTCGCCGGTGGCACCGCGTTCACGTACCAGGTGCAGGTGGGCGGCAAGCCCGTCAAGGACCTGCGCCTGTCGGGCGACACGATCGCCAAGATCTTCACCAACAAGATCACCAACTGGAACGACCCGGCCATCACGAAGGACAACAACGGCCGCAAGCTGCCCAGCCTCACGATCGTCCCGGTCGTCCGCTCGGACGGATCGGGCACCACCGCCCAGTTCACGGCGTGGCTCGACAAGCAGTTCCCGAGCATCTGGCAGCCCTACTTCGGCAAGACGGGCCTGACGTCGTACTACCCGAAGAAGTCGGGCAGCAAGATGATCGGCGCGGCGGGCTCCGACCAGGTCATGAACACGATCTCGAGCCGCTCCGGCAACGGGACGATCGGCTACGTCGAGTACTCGTACCCGGTCAACAAGAAGTACCCCGTGGTCAAGCTGCTCAACAAGGCCGGCTACTTCGTCGAGCCGACGCAGTACAACGTCGCGGTGGCGTTGACCAAGGCCAAGATCAACAACGACCCCAGCTCGCAGGCGTACCTGACGTCGATCCTCGACGGCGTCTACACCTCGACCGACCCGCGGGCGTACCCGCTGTCGTCGTACTCGTACATGCTGCTGCCGACCGGCGCGAAGGACCAGCGCATGACGACGTCGAAGCGCCAGACGCTGACCGACTTCATGTTCTACTCGCTGTGCCAGGGCCAGAGCAAGGCCGGGCCGTACGGCTACTCGCCGCTGCCGCTGAACCTGGTGCAGGCCGGCTTCGACCAGCTCAAGAAGCTGTCGGCGGCCGACCCGGCGGTCGACGTCAAGGACCGCGACGTCACCAAGTGCAACAACCCCACGTTCGTCGCCGGTGACCTGTCGAAGAACAAGCTCGCGCAGATCGCCCCGCAGCCGCCCGCGTGCGACAAGGTCGGCACCGGGCCCTGCGGCACCGTGACCGGCACGGCCCCGACGACGCCCGAGGCCGCCGCCAAGCCGGGTGCGGCTGCCTCGGCGGGCGGCACGCCGGTCGACGCGGCTCCCGCTGCCGGCGACGCACCCGCTGCGGTCGATCCCGAGACGGGGGTGGCGGCGCCGACGACCGAGACGGCCACGGGTGACACGTCCCAGGCGGCCGTCGCCGTGCCGACCGAGCTGGTCGCGGGCCGTGCCGGCGACACGAAGGTCTTCGGCGCCCTCGCGGCGCTGGAGCTGATCGCGATCATCCTCGCGCCCGGTGTGGGCGCGGTCTACTTCAAGCGTCGCGCGCGACGCAAGCAGGGAGCCTGGTCATGACGACCCTCATCCGCCCCCGCGAGATCGTCTCGCTGGTCCTCGGGCTCGTGCTGGTCGGCCTCATGGTCGCCTCGGGCGACGGGCGCGCGTCGGCCGACGGCGCCGACCAGGTCGCGCCGTTCAGCCAGACCAAGACCGTGACCCGCGAGTTCACCCAGGACGACGGGACCGTCGAGACCATCGACTCCCGTGAGTTCTCGGTGAAGGTCGACCACACGGCGAACCTCCGGGGGCGCGAGCGGGTCGGCATCTCGTGGACGGGCGCGCACCCGAGCGGTGGACGAGCCTCGGACCCCTACGGCGAGAACGGGCTCAAGCAGGAGTACCCCGTCGTCATCATGCAGTGCCGCGGCCAGGACGACCCGTCCCTGCCGAAGGCGCAGCAGCTCGACCCGACGACGTGCTGGACCTCGACGCGGCAGCAGCGGTCGCAGTCGGTGTCGGAGAGCGACGCCGTCTGGCGCCACGACCGGTACGCGGACGATGCGGCCCGGGCCCAGAAGACCGGTGCCGACCCGATCCCGGCCGACTGCAAGGACGTCGAGTCGTTCTCGACCCACCTGACACCGTTCGTGGCGGCGTCCGGCAAGACGTACACCGCGTGCAGCGCCGAGACGATGCCTCCCGAGGCCGCCGTCGGAGCGTCCTTCCCGCCCGCGGAGGTCTCCGCGTTCAGCGACCTGGACGGCAAGGGATCGGTCAACTACGAGATGCGGTCGGCGACCGAGAACGAGTCGCTGGGCTGCACCAGCAGCACCGCCTGCTCGATCGTCGTTATCCCGATCATGGGCCTGAGCTGCGTCGACGCCGACGTCGAGTGCCAGAAGACCGGCCGTTTCCGTCCCGGCGCCAGCAACTTCGCCTCGGAGGGCGTGGACGCCGCGGTCTCGCCGGTGTACTGGTGGTCCGAGTCGAACTGGCGCAACCGCGTCGTGGTGCCCGTGACGTTCGGCCTGCCGCCCGACGCGTGCGACGTCCTCGACAGCCGCGCACCGACGGCGGTCTACGGCTCCGAGCTGATGAGCCAGGCCTCGCTGCAGTGGGCCCCGGCCTACTGCCTCAACACGAAGCGCTTCAAGTTCCAGCACAACCGCCTGGGCGACGAGCCCGCGTTCGCACTGGTCGAGAACGGTGGAGCCCCCGCGGCGTTCGTGTCGGGGACGCGCGAGGCCGACTCCACCGAACGCATCGGCTACGCCCCGACGGCCGTCACCGGCTTCGCGATCGCGTTCATCGTCGACGAGCCCGACAACAAGGGGGAGCGCCGGACGCTCAACCTCACGCCCCGCCTGCTGGCCAAGCTGCTCAGCCAGTCGTACGCGGGCTCCACGCGCGGACAGCAGCACCCGGGGATGGAGAAGAACCCGCTGTCGATGAACCAGGACCCCGAGTTCCAGTCGCTGAACCCAGGGCTCGACTCGATCGCGCGGGAGGCCGCGGCCACGGTGCTGTCGCTGTCGGAGGACTCCGACGTCATCTCGAGCCTGACGTCCTACATCGCGGACGACCCGGACGCCAAGGCGTTCATCGCCGGCAAGCCCGATCCGTGGGGCATGGTCGTCAACCCGACCTACAAGAAGCTGAAGCTGCCGGTCAGCTCGTTCCCGCTGCTCGACACCTTCGTGCCGACCTCGGCGCAGGAGTGCGAGCAGCAGAACACGACCCCGTACCTGACCCAGGTGGCCGCTCCCGTCAACAGCATCTCCAAGATCGCGCAGGCCGTCCTCGACGGCTGGCCGAACGTGCAGACCAAGGCCGAGCGCTCCTCGTCCGGCGATCCCTGCAAGTTCGGGCGCATCGAGCGCCAGGGCGTCGGCACGCGCTTCATGCTCGGCATCGTGAGCCTCGGTGACGCCGAGCGCTACGGGCTGCACACCGCGTCGCTGCGCACCGGATCGGGTGCGGCCCGCACGTTCGTCGCACCGTCGGACGCGAGCATCTCGGCGGCCGTCAAGGTCGCCGAGCCCCAGGGCGTCCGCAAGGCGTTCGCCCTCTCGCAGTCGACGCTGCGCAAGACGCCCGGCGCCTACCCGGGGACCATGATCGTCTACACCGTCGCGAAGCTCCGGGGCATGGACAAGGCCGAGGCCAGGACGATCGCCTCGTTCATCCGCATCGCCACGACGGAGGGCCAGGTGCCCGGCTCGGGCAACGGCAGGCTTCCGGCGGGCTTCGTGCCCATCCGTGCGAAGGGTGTGACGGCTGCGCTCTACTCGCAGGCGCAGAAGGTCGCCTCGCTGATCGAGGCGCAGAAGGAGCCGGCCGCCACGCCGACGAAGGCTGCTCCGAAGACGTCGACGCCGGCCGGGAGCGGCTCGGCTCCCGCCGCCGGCGGCGAGGTGCCCGAGGTGCCCGAGGCCGCAGCGGCGACCCCGGCCGCGGCGGCGACGCCGACGACCGACGTCATCGCGACGGCGTCGAACAGCTCCCGCCCGGCCCAGTCGTTGCTGCCCGTGCTGTTGGCGCTGCTGCTGCTCGCGGGTCTCGGCGGACCCGGGACCCGTCTGGTCGCCGAGTGGAGGAGGCGCCGATGACCGCCGTGCTCGGCGGACGTCGCCGGTTCGCCCGCCCCGCCCAGATGTGGCCGCTCGTCAAGCAGGCGCCCCCGACCGCCGAGCCCGTCTCGGACGTCGTGTCGGTCGTCAGCACGTCGCTGACGGTGCTCGCGGTCGTCGTGGCCTGGTTCCTGGCGCAGCTCATGGTGCTCGGCGGCATCGAGCAGGGACGCGCGCAGGATCGCCTGTACGACGAGTTCCGCGGCCAGCTCGCGGCCGCGACCGCGCCGACGGGCGGCATCATCGCCCCGGGTGCGCCGGTCGCCGTGATGAGCATCCCGTCGCTGGGCTGGGAGCAGGTCGTCGCCGAGGGCACCTCGGCCGGCACGCTGCTCGACGGTCCCGGCCACCGCCGTGACACCGTCCTGCCCGGACAGGTCGGGGTGTCCCTGGTCTACGGCCGGTCGAGCACCTTCGGCCGGCCGTTCGCCCCGATCCTGTCGGACGCCGAGGGCGCGACGATGACGGTCGTGACCGGGCAGGGCACCGCCACCTACACGCTGGGCGCTGTCCGCCGAGCCGGCGACCCGATGCCGCCGGCACCCAGCGGCACGTCGTCGCGCATCACGATGGTCACGTCGGACGGAGCGTCGGCGCTGACGCCCGGCGACGTCGTCTACGTCGACGCCACGTCGACGGGGGAGACCTTCGCGGCGCCGCCGGGTCGGCTGAACGCCATCGCCCCCTCCGAGGTCGCGATGGCAGCCGACCGGAGCGTCATGCCGGCCCTGGCCCTGAGCCTCGGGACGCTGGCCCTCGTGACGGTCGGGGTGCTCGTGGCGCGGCGCCGGTTCGGCCTCGCGAGGACGTGGTTGATCGGCGCTCCGGTGATCCTCGCGCTGGCGTGGACGAGTGCCGACCTGACGACGTATCTGCTGCCGAATCTCCTGTAATCGCAGGGAGTCCAAGTGGCCCGCCAATGGACACCCGGCGTTCATCTCAAACGCCACGGAGCCCGCCGCGGCCCGTCTAGTTTGCTCGTGGGACAGCACCCCGGCTGCCCAGGACGTTCAAGAAAAGGACACACCGGAATGATTCGTCAGCGAGTCTCCCTGGCCGTGGCGGGCGCAGTCGTCGCCACCACAGCCCTGACCGCGGGAATGGCCACCTCGGCCAGCGCGGCACCCACGATCTACGACCCCAGCTTCACGCCGACCACCGGTGATCTCTCCGGTGCCGGGTCCGACACCACGGAGATCGCTCTCGACTACCTGACCAAGGGGCACAACGGCATCGAGGGATTCAACGCCGACAGGACCTCCGGTCGGATCGCCTCGTTCGCCGCCGGCACCGACCCGGCCACGGTGGTCCTGAAGGCCGGCGCGTCGCCCATCACGCGCCCCAACGGCTCCGGTGCCGGCAAGACGCTCCTGCGTCCGGCGACGAACAACGCCGACGTCGACTTCGCCCGCTCGTCGTCGGGCCTCAGCCCGGCCGAGATCACCGACGGCCTCCAGCAGTCGGCGTTCGCGGTCGACGGGCTGAAGCTCGCCGTCTCGTCGTCGGCGACCAACGCCCCGGCCAGCATCTCGGACGCCGACCTGGTCAAGATCTACCAGGGCACCATCACGACGTGGGGACAGACGACCGGCTACGCGGGCTCCGCCCCGTCCGCCACGATCAAGCCCCTGATCCCGCAGTCGGGCTCCGGCACGCGCTCGTTCTTCGAGGCGCAGCTCAAGTCGCGCAACGGCGGCGTCAGCGTGACGCTGGGCGCCAACGTCACGCCCACGCAGGAGCACAGCGACGTCGACATCAAGGACAACCCGAACGCGATCGCCCCGTTCTCGACGGGACGCGCCAAGACGGCCTCGACGATCAAGACGATCGGCGGCTTCTCGGCCCAACGCGCGCTCTACAACGTCGTGCGCACCGCCGACCTGAGCGGCGCGAAGGGCACGCTGATCCAGTCGGTCTTCGGACCGAACGGCTTCGTGTGCAGCCCCGCCGCCAAGCCGCTGATCGAGGCCGCCGGCTTCGACCAGCTCGCCAGCGTCGGCTCCGCCGGCGGTGCCTGCGGCACCTTCGGCCAGACCGACGTCACGAACTTCACGACCAGCAACTCGGTCGCGCAGTCCACCACGACGACGCTCTCGGCCGCCGCCCAGAACGGCAAGTCGGTCAAGCTGACGGCCGCCGTCAGCGCCGCCTCGGGCCTGCCCAACGGCAAGGTCGTGTTCTCCGAGAACGGTGCCAAGATCGGCACGGGCCAGGTCATCGGCGGTTCGGCCACACTGACGCTGACCAACGTCGCGCTGGGTGCCCACACCTACACCGCGACGTACAACCCGACCAACGCGGCGACCTTCACCGCGTCGCAGTCCGGCAGCGCGGCCACGACGGTCCTCAAGACCTCGGCCGTCAGCGTCGGCTCCGCCGGCGCGATCTTCGGTCGCGGCGCCTCGGTCCCGATCAGCGTCACGTCGGACGGTGCGCCCGCCGGAGGCTCGGTCACGGTCAACGCCGGTGGCGTCGTCTCCACGGTCGGCCTGTCGGGCGGCTCCGCCTCCGTCACGATGCCCGCAGCGGCTGCGGCCGGTCTGTACGCGGTCACGGTGACCTACAACGGCGACGGCTCCACGTCGCCGTCCTCGGCCGCGGGCTCGCTGTCGATCTCGAAGGCCTCGTCGGCCGCCTCGCTGAAGCTCAGCAAGAAGAGCATCAAGGCCAGCAAGAAGGTCAAGGCCACCGTCACGGTCAAGATCGCCGGCTCGGCCCTCAAGGCCGGCGGCAAGGTGACCCTGAAGGCCGGCAGCAAGACCGTCGGCAAGGGCACGGTCAAGAACGGCAAGGCCACGATCACGCTGAAGAAGCTCAAGAAGGGCTCCTACAAGATCAAGGCCACCTTCGCCGGTGACGCGAACGTCAACGGTTCGTCGACCAAGGCCGTCAAGCTGAAGGTCACGAAGTAGGCACCGTGCACCACGCTGCGCCGCACCACGTCGCCGGCTCCGCGTCCCCTCGGACGCGGAGCCGGCTCCGCACGTCCCGCACCACCCCTCCACCATCGCGCCGCACCACCCAGAAGGGCCACCACCATGACCGTGATCACTGACGAGGGCCACACCCGCGACGACGCCACGCAGGTCGTCCCCGCCGTCGCGTCGACGGGCGGCCTCGCCGAGATCCGGGCCGACGCCGTGTCCGCCTGGTTCGGCACCCACAAGGTGCTCGACCGCGTCTCGCTGACGATGCCGGCAGGCAGGGTGACGTCGCTGATCGGACCGTCCGGCTGCGGCAAGTCGACGTTCCTGCGCATCCTCAACCGCATGCACGAGCTGATCCCGTCGGCGTCGCTCGCCGGCGAGGTGCTCCTCGACGGGCAGGACATCTACGACCCGTCGCGCAAGCTCACCGACGCCCGCCGCTCGATCGGCATGGTGTTCCAGAAGCCCAACCCGTTCCCGGCGATGTCGATCGAGGAGAACGTGCTGGCCGGCCTCAAGCTCACCGGCACCCGCATCGACAAGGACGCCCGCGAGGAGCTCGTCGAGTCGTGCCTGACCAAGGGCGGCCTCTGGAAGGAGGTCAAGGACCGCCTCGACGCGCCCGGCGGCGGGCTGTCGGGCGGCCAGCAGCAGCGTCTGTGCATCGCCCGCTCGCTCGCGATCAAGCCGCGCGTCCTGCTGATGGACGAGCCGTGCTCGGCCCTCGACCCGACGTCGACCCGCGTCATCGAGGAGACGATGCTCGAGCTCGCGCAGGAGGTCACGATCGTGATCGTGACGCACAACATGCAGCAGGCTGCACGCGTGTCGTCGCAGTGCGCGTTCTTCCTCGCCGCCCAGGGCACACCGGGCGTCATCGTCGAGCACGGCGACACCGAGGCGATGTTCGGCAGCCCGCAGGACCCGCGCACGTCCGACTACGTCAACGGCCGGTTTGGCTGAGCGAGGCACGACGGCCGAGGATGGGGGCGTGGCTGATCAGGTGCGTCGCGGCTTCGGCGTGGGCGAGGCGCTGCTGATCGCCGTCGCCCTGTGCGTCATGGTCGCGATCGGGATGGCGGCGGCGTCGGCCTTCACGGCCGAGCCGCCCGTCGACGCGGCCGGCGTCCCGGCGGCCACCGACACGGCCACCGCGGCGCCCGAGCCGCTCCAGCCCGTCGTGCCCGAGGCCGCCGCGATCACCCCGCCGTCCAGCGGCTCGCAGGTCTCGGGCGACTGGGTGAGCGCGACGTCGCAGCGCACCGGCATCGGTGAGGTCGCGGTGCGGGCGTACGGCTCCGCAGCGCTGCGCCTGGCGTCGGAGCAGCCGGCCTGCCGGCTCGGCTGGACGACGCTGGCCGGCATCGGCGGGGTCGAGTCGCTGCACGGCACCGACGGCGGGGCCTACCTGCTGACCGACGGGCGCACGTCCCAGCCGATCGTCGGCCCGGCGCTCGACGGCACCGACGGTAACGCGGCGATCCGGGCCACCCCCGAGACGACCGAGTGGCACGGCGACCCCACGTGGGACCACGCGGTCGGGCCGATGCAGTTCATCCCGTCGACGTGGGAGCGCTGGGCGTCGGACGGCGACGGTGACGGCGTCACCGATCCGTCCGACATCGCCGACGCGGCGTATGCCGCCGGGCGGTACCTGTGCGCGTCGGGCGGCGACCTGACGACCGCGCAGGGCTGGACGGCAGCGATCTTCTCGTACAACCACTCGGACGACTACGTGCGCACCGTGCTGGCGTACGCCAACGCGTACGCCAGCTGAGCGCCGACCGGGACGTCATCACGAGCGTGGGCGATCCGCCGCAACCGTGATGACGTCCGCGGGACGACGGTCAGTGCGCGTAGGTGCCGTGGACGATTGCGCGGCCGAGGGTCTTGAACGCCAGGTTGAAGCTCACGACGGCGGGGGAGGCCGAGGCGTCGACGCCCAGGGTCTCCTCGCCGACCGCGTGCACGACGAAGTAGTAGCGGTGCACCTGGTCGCCCTGCGGGGGAGCGGCGCCCGTGAAGTCGAGGCTGCCGCCGTCGTTGCGGACGTGGAAGGCCGCGCCGGGCAGCGAGTCGTCCGACGCTCCCGCACCGGTCGCCAGCTCGGTGACGTCGGCCGGGATGTCGACGGCCACCCAGTGCCAGAAGCCCGACGGCGTGGGGGCGTCGGGGTCGAAGCACGTCACGACGAACGACTTGGTGCCCTCGGGCGCACCGCTCCACGACAGCTGCGGCGAGGTGTTGCCCTGGTCGGCGACCTGGTCGTCCTTCAGCGGCTGGCCGTCGGTGACGTCCTCGCTGGTGACGGTGAAGCTCGCCACGGAGGGCAGCAGCTCGTACGGATCGGGTGTGACGGGTCGGTCGAGGCTCATGACATCTACGCTAGCCCGGTGGCCCAGATCGTACGACTCGACGACCTCGACGACCCGCGGCTGCGCGACTACACCGATCTGCGCGACGTGCAGCTGCGCCTGCGCCTCGAGTCCGAGCGCGGGCTGTTCCTCGCCGAGGGCGAGAAGGTCGTGCGCCGCGCGGTCGAGTCGGGTCACCGACCTCGCTCGTTCCTGATGTCACCGCGGTGGCTCGACGGGCTCGCCGACGTCCTCGACGCGTCCGACGCACCGTGCTTCGTCCTCGACGACGCCTCGATCGAGCGCCTCACGGGCTTCCACGTGCATCGCGGCTCGCTGGCGGCCCTCGAACGTCCCGACCTGCCGTCACCCCGCGAGGTGCTCGACGCCGCCCGTCGCGTCGTGGTGGTCGAGGACCTGGCCGACCACACCAACGTCGGGGCGATCTTCCGCAGCGTGGCGGCACTCGGGTTCGACGCGGTGCTGCTCTCCCCGCGGTGCGCCGATCCGCTGTACCGTCGCGCGATCAAGGTGTCGATGGGCTCGGTGTTCTGGCTGCCGTACGCCCGGGTGGACGACTGGTACTCCGCACCCGACCTGCTGCGCGAGGCGGGCTACACGACGTACGCGATGACCCTGGCCGACGACTCGGTCCCGATCGACGAGGTGCCCCGCGACGTCGAGCGGCTCGCGGTGATCGTCGGCTCAGAGGGCCACGGGCTGTCGTCGCACTGGGAGGAGCAGGCCGACCACCGCGTCACGATCCCGATGGCGGCCGACATCGACTCGCTCAACGTCGCGTCGTCGGTCGCCGTGACGTGCTGGGAGCTCAGGCGTCGCTGACGTCGCCGGTCGCGTGATGGGCCAGCGGGTGCTCGGTCAGCTGCGAGGCCTGCGCGAGGACGGCGTTGAGGTAGGCCGCCGTCTGGTCGCGGTCGGGCGCCGGCGGCACGGGGTGGGCGCACTCGTCGCGCTCGGCCAGCAGGCGCTCGAGCACGACGCGGTCGTCGCCGCCGACCCGCTCGGCCACGACCAGCAGCTCGATGAGCTCGGCGCCGTCGACACGGCGCATGAGCTCGTCGGCGCCGAGCCCGGCCCGTCGCCCGGACGTGCGCAGGATCGCGAAGTCGTCGTCGGCGAGGTGGGCGAACGCCAGCGCCGCGAGGCTGTTCCAGGCCGACACGATCGCGGGACGGGTCAGGTCGTGCTGCAGGCACACCCGCGCGGTCTCGAACTCGGCGATCGACGTCTGCAGCAGGCGGCTGATGTGGCTGACGACGGCGCGCCGCTGCCGCGCGGTCGCCGCGACGGGGGAGTCGGTGCTGTCGTCCGACAGCTCGCACAGCGCCGTGAACGTCGAGAGCACCGACGGGACGTCCTCGGGCCGGACGTCGCCGACCTGCGCGATGACCCGGGCGCGCGCGTCGTCGTCGGCTGCGTCGAGCAACGGCCCGTAGGCCGTGCGCAGGGCCTCGGCCAGCACGCTGGAGCGGTCGTCGGACTCGCGGTACCCGACCCACACCGACGTCGGCACGCCGGCCGCGGTGACGAACTCGAGCGACTCGAGCAGCTCGCGGACGCAGTCGGCGTCGTCCTGCGGGATGCCGTTGGCGACGAGGTGCCGGGCCGTGACGGTCGAGGGCATCGTGCCGCGCTCGACGAGCCGCAGGACGCGGCGGACGTCACGGGCGTCGCGGACGTACGGCATGCCGGACATAGACGCTCCTCGATCTGGTCGGTGTGGACTCACGCTAGCGCCCGGACGGCTCATCCGGCGCGCAACGACACGGATCGGGAGGGGTGGGTGGGCGAGGTCTACTCGTCGTCCTCGTCGAGCAGGATCGTGACGGGCCAGTCGTCGGGGTAGCCGTCGGCCAGCTCGGCGTGCTGCTTGTAGAGCTTCTTGCGGGCCCGCTCGGGGACGCGGTCGCCGAACACCGTGCCGTGCAGGTGGTCGGTCTCGTGCTGCAGGCAGCGGGCCAGCAGGCCGGTGCCCTCGAACGCGACCGGCTCGCCGTTCTCGTCGAGGCCCGTCACGCGGGCGACGTCGGGGCGTGCGCAGCCCGTGAAGGCTCCCGGCAGCGACAGGCAGCCCTCGTCGGCGTCCTCGAGGTTGCGGTCGCGGCCCTCGGGCAGCACGAGCACGGGGTTGCACACGACGCCCGTGACCTGCACGTCGTCGTCGTCGGGGCAGTCGAACACGAACACCTTCAGGTCGACGCCGACCTGGTTGGCGGCCAGCCCGACACCGCGCGCGGCGTACATCGTGGCGACCATGTCGGCCACCAGCGTGCGCAGCTCGTCGTCGAACTGCGTGACGTCGGCGAGCTCGCGGTGCATGACGGGGGTGCCCCACCGGGTGATCGGCCGGACCGAGCCGCCGCCGGGCAGGGGGCGTGACTGGCTCGGGCTGGTCGAACGGGATGAATCGGCGCTGCTGGGCACGTTCGGCGCTCCTCGTGATCGGGTCGTCCCAAGGCTATCGACGGCGTCCGCGGCGCGCGCCCCTGGTCCCCGCATGTGAGGTCGGATACGATGCGTGACCGAAGCCGTAACTCTCAGTTACATTTGGTCCGGGGCGACACCACGTCGCACCGTCGTCGCAGCACCGCAGTCATCTAGGAGTCCTTGTGGCCACTCGTCGCGATCCCATGGGCATCGGCCTGGCGGTCCTCAACCGCATCGCCAGCTCGCCGACCATCGACAAGCTCAAACTTCGCAAGACCACCGAACGCGCCGTCTACGAGGGTGCCAAGGGCGGCTTCCGCGTCGCCGGCGCCACGACCCGCGCGTTCAAGCGCGTCAAGGGCGGCGGCAAGCCCGCCCGCCTCGCGCGCACGTCCGACAGCGGCGTGTTCGACCTCGAACCGACCGAGGACCAGCAGATGATCGTCGGCGTCGTCAAGGAGTTCGCCGCCGAGGTGCTGCGTCCCGCCGCGGGCGACGCCGAGTCGTCCGACGACACATCCAAGGAGGTGCTGGCCCAGACCAGCGACTTCGGCCTGACGCTGCTCAACATCCCCGAGAGCCTGGGCGGCCTGTCCGAGGACCGCTCGGCCGTCACGGGCGTCCTGGTCGCCGAGGCGCTCGCCGAGGGCGACATGGGCCAGGCCGTCGCGTGCCTGGCTCCCGCCGCCGTCGCGACCGCGATCTCGCTGTGGGGCTCCGACGCCCAGCAGCAGACGTACCTGCCCGCCTTCTCCGGCGACGACGTCCCGGCGTCCGCGCTGGCCGTCGCCGAGCCGCGCGCGCTGTTCGACCCCTTCGACCTGCGGACCACCGCCGTCCGCGCCGAGGGAGGCGGCCTGACGATCAACGGCGTCAAGTCGGCCGTCGTGCGGGGCCGCGAGGCCGAGCTCTTCGTGGTCGCGGTCGACCTCGAGGGCAGCGGCCCGACCCTGGTGCTCGTGGAGTCGAGCACCCCGGGGGTCACCATCGAAGCCGATCCGAGCATGGGTCTGCGGGCGGCCGGTCTCAGCCGGCTCGTCCTGGACGACGTCCAGGTGCCCGCGGACGCCGTGCTCGGTGAGGGTGCCGCGGACGACTACCGCGAGTGCATCCGCCTGTCGCGTCTGGCCTGGGCCGGTCTGGCCCTGGGCACGGGGCGCGCCGTGCTCGACTACGTGTCGGAGTACGTCAAGACCCGCACGGCCTTCGGCGAGCCGATCGCCCACCGCCAGGCCGTCGCGTTCATGGTCGCCAACATCGCGATCGAGCTCGAGGGCATGCGGCTCGTGACGTTGAAGGCCGCCTCGCGGGCCGAGCAGGGCCTCGACTTCTCCCGTGAGGTCGCGCTCGCGCGGCGCCTGGCGTCGGAGTACGGCATGAAGATCGGCACCGACGGCGTCCAGCTGCTCGGTGGTCACGGCTTCGTCAAGGAGCACCCGGTGGAGCGGTGGTATCGCGACCTGCGAGCCGTCGGCCTGATGGAAGGAGCAGTCCTCGTCTGAGGGCGGACACACCATGATCAATCTCGAGACCCCCCGCAAGTTCCGCCCGTTCATCAAGCAGGCCCACCAGGTCGCCGACGAGTTCCTGCGCGCGAACTCGCGCAAGTACGACCTCGCCGAGCACGCCTACCCCAAGGAGCTCGACCTGCTCGCCTCGCTCGTCGACGGCATGGGCGACTCCGGCCAGGGGCAGGGGGCCGGCGCAGCCGGCGTCCGCCGCGACGAGGACGACGGCGCCAAGGCCGGCAAGGTCAGGAACGGCACCAACATGTCGTCGGTGCTGTCGATCATCGAGATGTGCTGGGCCGACGTGGGCCTGCTGCTCTCGATGCCCCGCCAGGGCCTCGGCAACTCGGCGATCGCCTCGGTCGCCAACGACGAGCAGCTCGAGCGCTTCAAGGGCACGTGGGCCGCGATGGCCATCACCGAGCCCGGCACGGGCTCCGACTCGGCCAACATCGTCACGACGGCGGTCAAGGACGGCGACGCCTACGTCCTGAACGGCGAGAAGATCTACGTGACGTCCGGCGAGCGTGCCGACTCCGTCGTCGTGTGGGCGACGCTCGACAAGAAGCTCGGTCGTGCCGCGATCAAGTCGTTCCTGGTGCCCAAGAGCCTGCCGGGCATCCGGGTCGAGCGGCTCGAGCACAAGCTCGGCATCCGCGCGTCCGACACCGCGGTCATCGTCCTCGACAACTGCCGGGTGCCCGCCGAGAACCTGCTGGGCAACCCCGAGATCGACACCAAGCAGGGCTTCGCCGGCGCGATGGCGACGTTCGACAACACGCGTCCGCTCGTGGCCGGCATGGCCGTCGGCTGCGCCCGCGCGGCGCTCGAGGACACCCGTGAGCTGCTCGAGGAGGCCGGGGTCGAGATCGACTACGACCGTCCCGCGCAGACCCAGTCGTACGCCGCCGCGACGTTCATCGCGATGGAGGCCGACTGGGAGGCGGCGCTGCTGCTGACGCTCGAGGCCGCGTGGCTGGCCGACAACCGCAAGCCCAACTCGATGGAGGCCTCGATGGCCAAGGCCAAGGCGGGGCGCGTCGGCAACGACATCACGCTGCGCTGCGTCGAGCTGGCGGGCACCCTGGGCTACAGCGAGAACGAGCTGATCGAGAAGTGGTCGCGCGACTCCAAGATCCTCGACATCTTCGAGGGCACGCAGCAGATCCAGCAGCTCATCGTGGCCCGTCGCCTGCTGAACCTCAGCTCGTCCGAGCTGCGCTAGGCCCTGCGAGCGAGACACGTTCTCTGCCTGGCATCCCCTCTCGCACGAGGGGGTGCCCGGTCGTTCTATAGGGTTCAGCCATGACGAATGAACTCCCCGCCGGCCTGGACGTCGACGTCGAGCTGACCCGCTTCGTCCGTCGTGTGCGCAAGCGCACGCTGCGACACCTCGTCGACATCCACCCCAAGCTCGACTACGGCAACTTCACGTTCCTGCTCGCGATCGTCGACGCGCCCGACGGCATCCGCGGGTCCGAGCTCGCGGAGGACCTCGGGGTGCACAAGTCGACCGCCAGCCGGTCGGTCGCGACGCTCGAGCGCCTCGGCCTGGTGTCGAGGGTCCCCGATCCCGACGACGGACGCGCCCAGCTGCTGGTCGCCGAGCCCGTCGCGGTCGAGCGGGTCGGCGCCTACCGGCGCATGAGCCACGAGCGGCTCGTGACGCTGATCGACGACTGGACGCCCGACGAGGTCGCCTCGTTCGCGCGCAGCCTGACCCGCCTCAACGACCGCGCCGAGCGCGACTTCTGAGCCGCCGACCGTGCGCATCCACCACCTCGCCCTGCACGACGCCTGGGCCGACGCGCGCGAAACGGGCGAGTACCGCGTGTCGACGCTGGGCCTCGACCTCGACGACGTCGGCTTCATCCACTGCTCGCAGCCCGAGCAGGTCGACGGCGTGCACGAGCGCTTCTACGGCGGGGTCACCGAGCCCGTCGTGCTGCTGACGATCGACACCGACCTGCTGACGTCCCCGTGGCAGCTCGACGACGTCCCGGGCCAGCCCCTGCCGTTCCCGCACGTGTACGGGCCGGTCAACCTCGACGCGGTCGTGTCGGCCGAGCCCTACGTCAGAGGCTCAGCATCGTCTTGACGGCCGTGCGCTCGTCCATCGCGCGGTACCCGTCGGCGACCTGGTCGAGCGGCACCGTCAGGTCGAACACGTCGCCGGGCGTCACGGTGCCGTCGAGCACGTCGGGCAGCAGCTCCTCGATGTAGGCGCGGACGGGTGCCACGCCGCCGGCCAGGCCGATGTTGCGGCCGAACATCTGGGGCACGTTGAGCACGACGTCGTGGGGCACGCCGACGTAGCCGATGCGGCCCCCGGGACGCGCCGAGAGCATGGCCTGCTTCATGCTGTCGGCCGTGCCGACGCACTCGAGCACGAAGTCGGCGCCGATGCCGTCGAGGATCTCGCGGACGGCGCCCGCGCCCTCCTTGCCGCGCTCGGCCACGATCTCGTCGGCCCCGAAGCCGCGGGCCAGCCGCTGGCGGTCCTCGTGGCGGGACATCGCGACGATGCGTCCGGCACCGAGCCGCTTGGCCGCCAGCACCGCGCTCAGGCCGACGGCGCCGTCGCCGACGACCGCGACGGTGCTGCCCGCCGTGACGCCCGCCGAGACCGCGGCGTGGTGGCCCGTCGGGAAGACGTCCGAGAGCGTCAGCAGCTGCGCGACCATGGCCTGGCTGGGCTGCGACGGGGTCGCGACGAGCGTCCCGTCGGCCCACGGCACGCGGACGACCTCGCCCTGGCCGCCGTCGACGGCGTGGCCCTGCTTGTCGGTGGTGCCCCAGAAGCCGCCGTTGGTGCACGACGTGTGGACGCCCCGCTCGCACAGCTGGCACGTGTTGTCGGAGAACGTGAAGGGGGCGATGACGAAGTCGCCGGGTGCGACGGTCGAGACCGACGCGCCGACCTGCTCGACGATGCCCACGAACTCGTGCCCGATGCGGGCGGGCTCGCCGACCGCGTTGATGCCGCGGTACGGCCAGAGGTCGGAGCCGCAGATGCACGCCGCGACGACCCGGACGACGGCATCGGTGTCGAGCTGCAGCTGGGGGGCCGCGACGTCGTCGAGGCGGATGTCGCGGGGGGCGTGGAGGACGGTGGCGCGCATGCGTCCAGTCTGTCAGGCCCGGGCTGCGACGGCGCGGTGGTGTGGAAGGATCGGGACCATGACTGACAAGCCTGAGATCGACTTCATCGAGGGGCCCGCGCCCACCGAGCTCACCATCACCGACCTGATCGTCGGCGACGGCCCCGAGGCCGTGCCCGGCGGACTCGTCGACGTCCACTACGTCGGTGTCGAGTTCGACACCGGCGAGCAGTTCGACGCCTCGTGGGACCGCGGCCAGTCCGCCAAGTTCCCGCTGCCGCAGCTCATCGCCGCCTGGCAGCAGGGCATCCCGGGCATGAAGGTCGGCGGACGTCGTCAGCTCGTGTGCCCGCCCGAGCTCGCGTACGGCCCCGCCGGCGGCGGACACCGCCTGTCGGGCAAGACCCTCGTCTTCGTGATCGACCTGCTCGGCGTCTGACCCCACGCCCTCGCGAGTGGCGCAGGACTGTTGCTTCCCGGTTCGGGAAGCAACCGTCTTGCGCCACTCGTGCGTCTACGACCTTCGGCCAGGCCGCGGTAGTCGCGCGGGGGATGTGCGGACCGCCGGCACCTGATGGGCTGGGCGCATGACGGTCGCACTGCTCGGAACCCTGGTCGTCCTGGCCCTCGTCGACAGCACGAGCTTCGGGACGCTCCTGATCCCGATCTGGCTGATGCTGGCTCCCGGACGTCTCCGTCCCGGACGCATCGTCGTGTTCCTGGCGACGGTCGCGGGCTTCTACCTCGTCCTCGGCCTGCTGCTGGTCGCCGGTGTCGCGAGGTTCTCCGACCAGATCGCCGACGCGCTCGACACCCGACCCGTGCAGGCCCCCAGCTCGTCGCCGGTCTCGCGCTGCTGGCCGCCGGCGTGTGGACGGGGTTCCGCAGGAAGCGCGAGCCGTCGGGACGCCTGGCGCAGTGGCGCGAGCGCGCGGTCGGCGACGAGGGCTCGACCCGCGGCCTGGTGGCGCTCGCCGTGACCGCGGCACTCATCGAGGCGGCGTCGATGGTGCCCTACCTCGCCGCGATCGGCCTCGTCGGGACCGCCGACCTGTCGTGGCCCGTGACCGCGGCGACGCTCGCGGCCTACTGCGTCGTGATGGTGCTGCCGGCGTTGCTGCTGCTGGCCGGACGCATGGCCGCGGCGCGTCGTCGAGCCGGTGCTGCGCAGGGTCGACGACTGGATGAGACGCAACGCGCAGGAGAACACGGCGTGGATCCTCGGCATCATCGGGTTCGTCGTCGCCTCGAACGCCGCCCAGGGGCTGGGGCTGGGCGTCTAGAGGTCGTCGACCAACGCCGTGACGCGCTTGACCGACACCGGGAACGCGGTGCGCAGGTGCTGCGCCAGGAGGCCGATGCGCAGCTCCTCGAGCGCCCACCGCACGTGCTGCACACGGGGGGTCAGGCGGGACCACGGCGAGAGCTCGGCGGTGCGGGCGTGGAACCGCGCCTCGAGGTCCTGCGCGGCGAGCAGGTCGTCGGTCAGGGGTGCCTCGAGGCGTCGTGCGGCGGCCTGCAGGTACAGCGGGAAGCGCCGCAGCTGATCGACCCCGGCATCGCGGATGAACCCACGGTAGACGAGCCACGACAGCTGCACGCGGACGTCCTCGCCGGCCTCGGTCGAGGGCAGGGGAGTGACGTCGCCCAGCGCCCGCAGCGTCGCGAGGACGCTCTGGACCGCCCGCTCGGTCGCGTCGTACGCCTCGGCCCGGACGGCGTCGTGCAGCAGCGACCACGTGGCCTCGTCCCACACGGGCCCGCCGTGGCGGACGACGAGCGACTCGAGAGCGGCGAGCCAGCACTCCTCGATCACCGCGGCGGCGTCCTGGTGCGGGCCGGTCGAGAGCAGCAGCTTGGCGTGCAGGTCGAGCGACCGCCCCATCTGCGGCACCGGGGTGGCGAGGGTGAACGACAGCAGGCGCGCCTGGCCCTTGACCATCGCGACGTGCTGCTCGTCGGCCGAGTCGAGGATGCGCAGGCCCACCGACGTGCCCTCGTCGACCAGCGCGGGGTAGCCCGTGACCTGGCCGGCCGTGATGGACGGCTCGATCGTGCCGACGTCCCACGTCCGGATGCCGGAGCGCTCCTCGCGCCGGGCGACCTTCGTGAGATCGGCCCGCAGGTGGCTCGCGAGCTCGGCGCGCAGCGCGGCGAGGTCCTTGCCGCGGCCCAGCTCGGCGGTGCCGTCGACGACCCGGAACGTGACCCGCAGGTGTGACGGCAGCGCGTCGAAGTCGAAGTCGTCGGCCGACACCACGGTGCCGTTCAGGAGGCGCATCTGGCGGGCGAGCTCGCTGCTGAGGTCGGACGCACCGGGGTCCATCGCCTCGACCAGCCGCGGCGCGAACTGGCCGGCGGGCACGAACTGGCGGCGCAGGCTCTTGGGCATCGACCGGATGAGCTCGGTGACGAGCTCGACGCGGTGGCCCGGGACGTGCCAGTCGAAGGCCCGGTCGTCGACTGTCATGAGCTGGTCGAGCGGCAGGTCGACCGTGACGCCGTCGTCGCTCATGCCGGGCTCGAAGGCGTACGTCAGCGGGTAGGACCGGCCGTCGGAGTGCCACTCGCGGGGGAACTCGTCGTCGGCGTCGTCGGGGCCGTTGGTCAGCATCGCGGGGTCGAACGTCAGGAGGTCGGGCTGCGCGTGCCGCGTCTTCTTCCACCACGTGTCGAAGTGCCGCGTCGAGACGACGTCGGCGGGCACGCGCTGGTTGTAGAAGGCGTAGAGGGTGTCATCGTCGACCCGGAGGTCGCGGCGGCGCAGGCGTTCCTCGAGCTCCTCGACGCCCGCGATCATCCGCTGGTTGGCGGCGAAGAAGGCGTGGTTCGTGCGCCACTCGCCCTGCACCAGCGCGTGGCGGATGAACAGGTCGCGCGACGTGACGGGGTCGATGCGCCCGAACTGCACCAGGCGGTCGGCGACGAGCGGGATGCCGAACAGCAGCAGCTTCTCGCGGGCCATCACCGCTCCGCGGCGCGACGACCAGTGGGGCTCGCTGTAGCTGCGGTTGATGAGGTGCTCGCCGGCCGCCTCGACCCACTCGGGCTGGATCTTGGCGGCGGTGCGGCCCCACAGGCGTCCGGTCTCGACGAGCTCGCCGACCATGACCATGCGCGGCGTCTTCTTGGCCAGGCCCGAGCCCGGGAAGATCATGAACTTGGCCTGCCGGGCACCGAGGTACTCGCGACCGTCGGCGTCCTTGAGGCCGATGTGCGACAGCAGCCCCGAGAGCAGCGCCTGGTGGATGCGGTCGGGGTCGGCGCCGGTCGCGCCGGGCTTGAGGCCGAGCTCCTTGGCGGTGCGGCGCAGCTGCGAGTGGACGTCCTGCCACTCGCGGATGCGCAGCCAGTGCAGGTACTCGTCGCGGCACAGCCGGCGGAACGCCGAGCTCGACAGCTCGTCGCGCATCTCGCGGACGTACGTCCACAGCGTCAGGTACGACAGGAAGTCGGAGTCGGGCTCGCGGAACCGGCGGTGCTTCTCGTCGGCGGCCTGCTGGTGCTCGAGCGGACGCTCGCGCGGGTCCTGGATCGACATCGCCGCGACGATCACGAGGACGTCGCCGAGGCAGCCGAGCCGGTCGGCCGCGAGCAGCATCCGGGCCAGGCGGGGGTCGGTCGGCAGCGTCGACATGCGACGGCCGATCTTCGTCAGGCGGGTGCCGCCACGGCCCTGCGTGTCGAGGGCGCCGAGCTCGTACAGCAGGTTGAGGCCGTCGCTGACGGCGCGCGAGTCGGGCGGGTCGAGGAACGGGAAGTCCTTGATCTCGCCGAGGTCGAGCGACGCCATCTGCAGCAGCACCGAGGCCAGGTTGGTGCGCTGGATCTCGGGGTCGGTGAACTCGGGCCGCCCGTCGTGGTCCTCCTCGGAGTACAGCCGGATGCAGATGCCGTCGGCGACGCGTCCGCACCGGCCGGCCCGCTGCGAGGCGCTGGCCTGCGAGATGGGCTCGATCGGCAGGCGCTGCACCTTCAGGCGCTGGCTGAACCGTGAGATGCGGGCGAAGCCGGGGTCGATGACGTAGCGGATGCCCGGGACGGTCAGCGACGTCTCGGCGACGTTGGTCGCCAGGACGATGCGACGTCCGGGGTGGCTGCTGAAGATCTTCTGCTGGTCGGCAGCCGCGAGGCGTCCGTACAGCGGCAGGATCTCGGTGCGGGGGTACTTGCGGCCGGCGAGGAACTCCGCGGCGTCGCGGATCTCGCGCTCGCCCGACATGAAGACGAGGATGTCGCCCTCGTTCGGCAGCTCGGCGACGGCGTGCGCCAGCGCCTCGAGCTCGTTGTCGGCGCCGGTCTCGGCCAGCGGACGGTAGCGGACCTCGACCGGGAACGTGCGGCCGCTCACCTCGATGATCGGGGCGTCGAACATCTCCGCGAAGCGCTCGACGTCGATCGTGGCCGACGTGATGACGACCTTGAGGTCGGGGCGGCGGGGGAGCAGCTGCTTGAGGTAGCCGAGCAGGAAGTCGATCGACAGCGACCGCTCGTGCGCCTCGTCGATGATGATCGTGTCGTAGCGCGAGAGGCGACGGTCGCGCTGCAGCTCGGCCAGCAGCAGCCCGTCGGTGACGAGGCGGATCGCGGTCGACTCGCTGGTCTGGTCGTCGAAGCGGACGGCGTATCCGACCTCGGCGCCCAGCTCGACCTCGCACTCGTCGGCGATGCGCTTCGCGACCGAGCGCGCCGCGATGCGGCGGGGCTGGGTGTGCGCGATCGAGCGGCGTCCGAGCTCGTACGCGATCTTGGGCAGCTGCGTGGTCTTGCCCGAACCGGTCTCGCCCGCGACGACGACGACCTGGTGGTCGCGCACGGCGGCGGCGATGTCGTCGTGCCGCTCGGTGATGGGCAGCGACGGGGGGTATTCGATCTTCACTTCAGGCCCAGACTATCGCCGAGCAGCAAGTAGCCGACGAAGGCCACGACGTCGAGGATCGTGTGGGCGATGACGAGCGGCATGACACGTCCGGTGCGGTGGAACCAGTACCCGAACACGAGCCCCATCGCGAAGTTGCCGAGGCCCGGCCCGACGCCCTGGTAGAGGTGGTAGCTGCCGCGCAGGGCCGCGGCGGTCACGATCGTCGCCGCGACGCCCCAGCTCTTCTGCCGCAGGCGGGTCATGAGGTAGCCGATCACGACGACCTCCTCGAGGATCGCGTTCTGCAGCGCCGCGAGGATCAGCACCGGGACGGTCCACCAGTACGAGATGTCGGGGGCCGGGATGATCTGCGCCGTGATGCCCAGCAGGCGACCGATGCCGTAGAGGCCCAGCCCCGGCAGGCCGATGACGGCGGCGAGCCCCATGCCCCAGAGCGCGTCGAACCGCGCGTGGTGGCGGTCGAGACCGAGGCGTTCGGTGACCCGTTCCTTCACGGGGTCGAGCGACAGCAGGTAGAGCGCGAGGGCGACCGGCACGAGGGCGAAGCCGATGCCGAGCACCTGGTAGACGAAGTCGAAGACCTCGCGGTCGTCGCGGGACGCGTTGAGCGTCGCGGTCTGGCCGCCCAGCCCCCCGGGGAGCGTCGCCTTGCGGATCAGGCTGACGACGGCGTAGACGCCGGACGCACCCAAGGACAGGCCGAGGACGATCCAGACCTCGACCGTGAGGTTCCGGCCGGCGGGGCGGCCCGTGGCGGGCGAGCTCACAGGTCGTTCGTGGCGAACGTGTCGCAGGCGTTGACCGTGCCGCTCTCGTAGCCGGTCCTGAACCACTTCTGGCGCGAGGCGCTGGAGCCGTGCGTCCACGTGTCCTGGTTGACGCTGCCGCCGCCGAGCTCCTCCTGGATGTGGTCGTCGCCGACCGCGGCGGCCGCCGACAGGGCCGAGTCGATGTCGTCCTGCGTCAGTGGCTGCAGCAGCGTGTTGCCGTCGGCGTCCTCGGTGGTCGACGCGTGGTTGGCCCAGACGCCGGCCATGCAGTCTGCCATCAGCTCGATGCGGACGCCGCCGCTCTGCGGGCCGGTCTTGCCGTCCTGGCCCTTCGCGAGGATGCCGAGGATGTTCTCGACGTGGTGGCCGTACTCGTGCGCGACGACGTACTCCTGCGCCAGCGCGCCACCGTCGGCGCCGTACGTCGACTCGAGCTCGTCGAAGAAGCTCGCGTCGATGTAGACGCGCTCGTCACTGGGACAGTAGAACGGGCCGGTCTGGTTGGACGCGGTGCCGCACGGCGACTGCGTGGCGCCGGAGTAGATGACGGTCTTGGCGGCGCGGTACTGACGGCTGACGTCCGCCGGGAGGGCCTCGCTCCAGTAGTCCTGGACGCTGTTGACGGTGCCGATGATGCGGCACGTGACGTCGCGGTTGGCGTCGGCGCCGGTCTGGCACTGGTCGAACGTCGTGGTCGACTGGTCGCCGCCGGTCTGCACCTGGCTGGTGTCGAAGGGGCTGCCGTTCGTGGCGCCGGTGATGACGGACGGGTCGACGCCGAGGAACACCGCGACCAGCGTGATGACGAGGCCGCCGATGCCGCCGCCGATCGCGAGCCCGCCGCGTGAGCCGCCGCCGGTGACCTGGCTCGTGTCCAGCTTGGCGCCGTCGTTGAAGCTCATGCCGCCACCTTGGTCGAAGTTGCCCGCTCACGCATGGCGGAGAGTCTACGCAGCGCGCACCCGTCCGACCGTGGATAGTTGCCGTGTGACCACGACAGACACCGCCCCCGGACTCTCCCTCCCCGAGGAGATGTCGGCCGGCGACGCCGCCCGTCTCAGGGGCCTGCGCCGCATGCGCGCGCTGGCCCTCTCGCTGCTGGTGCTCGCCGCCGTCGTGTACGTGCTGACGCGCGAGCACGACACGGGCTGGCTCGGCTACGTCAACGCCGGCAGCGAGGCGGCGATGGTCGGCGCGATCGCCGACTGGTTCGCCGTGACGGCGTTGTTCCGGCACCCGCTGGGGCTGCCGATCCCGCACACCGCGATCATCCCGAACCGCAAGGAGTCGTTGGGCGAGAGCCTGCAGGAGTTCGTCGCCGACAACTTCCTGAAGGAGGAGGTCATCCGCGAGCGCATCGGCTCGGCGGGCGTCAGCCGCAGGGCGGGCGAGTGGGTCATCGAGGGCCGGCACGCCGACCGCATCGTCCGCGAGGGCTCGCGCATCCTCGCCGACGCCCTGTCGCACGTGCGCGAGAGCGACGTCGCCGCGGTGATCCAGGAGGCGCTGATCCCGCGGCTCGAGGAGGAGGAGCTCAGCCCCGTCGTGGGTCAGCTGCTCGACGAGATCCTGCGCGACGGTGCGCACCACGGTCTCGTCGACCTGGCCGTGGACGAGCTGGCGCGCTGGCTCGACCACAACCACGACGAGGTCGCGGCGCTGATCGAGAACCGGGCTCCGTCGTGGACGCCGCAGTGGCTCGACAAGCGCGTCTCGACCTGGGTGCACGAGCAGGTCGTCGAGTTCGTGGCCGAGATCGGCCGGACGCCCGACCACAACGCGCGTCAGGCGCTCGACAGCTGGTTGCGTGAGCTCGCGCAGGACCTGCAGCACGACCCCGACACGATGGCGCGCTTCGAGCGGCTGAAGGTCCGGATGCTGACGCAGCCGCGCGTCAGCACGACGTCGATCCAGCTGTGGGACGCCCTGCGTCGCGCCGTGATCGGATCGCTGGGCGACGAGACGGGCCTGCTGCGCACCCGCGCCACGGAGGAGATCGAGCGCCTCGGGCACCGGCTCATCGACGACGAGCAGCTCAGCTCGCGGGTCGACACGACGATCTCGAACGTCGCGGCGTACGCCGTCAACAACTACGGCCACGAGGTCGCGACGATCATCTCGGCCACCGTGAACCGCTGGGACGGCAAGGAGACCGCCGACCGCATCGAGCTGCACGTCGGCCGCGACCTGCAGTTCATCCGCATCAACGGCACCGTCGTGGGCGGACTGGCCGGGCTGGTGATCCACGCGATCTCGACCGTGATCTGACACTCTGATTCACAACTCGAGAGTCGGTCCACAAGTGTGGACAACCTGTGGGTAACTTCCGGTGAACTGTGGGTGACGCGCATCACACTGTGGACATCCTGGACGGATGCCGCACTTCTGGCGTGGTACCCCGGCATGGCAGGGTGAAACCATGACGACGGTTCCGACGCCCCTGTTCTCGATGGTCCGCTGGCGCGAGGGCTACAAGGCCGAGGAGGTCGACGTGTTCCTCGCCGAGGTCCAGCGCGCGCTCGCCGGGCGGCTGCCCGACCACGCTCTCGCCGAGCGCATCCGCAGCGCGGTGTTCACGCCCGTCCGGTTGCGTCCGGGCTACGACATGCAGCAGGTCGACGACCACCTCGACGAGCTGCACCTGCTGGCATCGCAGGGGCATCCGCGCACCTGAGCCCGCGTCTCGCTCGAACAGGGGACCGGGATTCGGTGGTCGGCAACCCCTTTGCTAGAGTTCAGTGCTGCACGGCGCTCACATCGAGCGCATGTCCGGGTGGCGGAATGGTAGACGCGCTAGCTTGAGGTGCTAGTGCCCGGTTACGGGCGTGGGGGTTCAAGTCCCCCCTCGGACACACACGGCACAACATCCCTCCTCTCATCAGAGGAGGGATGTTCTGCGTCCACGGGACGTGTGCCGGGCTGTTGACACAAGCCCGTCCAGGTGGCGGTGCACGGTCACGAGAACTGCTGCAGTGCCGCGCGGTACCGACGGGTGTCGCGGATCCACATCAGTACAGACCCCGCTCCGACTGCCAGCGCGAGCACGGCGATGGCCACGTCCCACGCGCCGTCCTGGCTGACGAGGCCGACCACGCCGACGGAGAAGGTCGTCAGCAGCGTCGCGACGAGGTGGAACACAGGCGGCTTTCGAGGTCGTTCGGACGCTTTCGACACGAGTCGAGGATGGCACGCCCGCGCGGTCTCTCGTGATGAGCCGATCGGCCGACAGGCACCGGTCTCAGTCGTGCAGCGCGGCCTCCGCCTGCTTGTTCTCGATGACGCGGAGCCCGAGCCGCGCCACCACGTATCCGATCGCGGAGCCGACGGCGGCGAGCCCAGCATCCAGGGCCTGGGAGGAGTCGCCGGTGATCGAGAAGCAGACAGTGGCCACGACGCCGGCCACGGCGGCGAACGGTATGACTCGGACGTACGTCCGGAGCCAGTAGTGCAGCATCCGAGAAGAGTAGTCAAGGCTCGGTCGCGCGGGCAGCGGGCCGGGTGCTCGTGCCACCACGTGCGCGGACCATCGCACCATCGCGCCGTCTAGGGTCGATCCATGGTTCTCGTGGGGCGGGGTTCGGTGCGAGCCTCGCTGCCTGCGCTCATCGCCTTCCCGCTGGTCGCGGCGGTCGTCAGCGTCGTCGGGGTGGGTGCTCTGTCGATCACCGACCCGGGCGTCAGGGACGACGTCAGCGGCCTCGTCTTCGTGGTGCTGATCGGAACCTTCTGCGGTCTCGGTGCCAGCGTGTACCTCCTCGTCTGGGTGACCGTGTTCGTCGGCCGCGTTCGGTACTACGTGGACGGGACGGCGGTCGTCGTCCGGCGCGGCGAGCGCACCATCGCGACGAAGGACATGAGCGCGGCTCGCCTGATCAGGATCGACGGGTGGGTCGACACCAGACGCTGCTTCTACGCCGTGGGGCCTCGATGGACGTCGAGCAGTGGGCTGCCGCACGTCTACGTCGAGGAGGCGTCGACCGGCCGCTCCACGACGGAGTACGAGCTGCCGGACGTCTTCGTCTGGGGTCGGGACGGGGCCGCTCGGTTCCATCAGGCCCTCTTCCACGAGCTGACCCGATCGGGGATCCATCCGGAGGTCTTCGTCGCCGGCGGCGGACAGGGGGAGCGGGGCACGTGGCCGGTGCCCGACCTCGACTGGGGCTGAGGACGAGACCTGGGGAACCAGGTCGCGGAGCGTCCGGTCGGCATCGAACAACGACGGCTTGTAGTAGATGGGGGCGAGCTGGGATAGCGTGTCCTTCGTGTCCGATCGACGTCTGCGCCACGGCCTGCCGAGGCTGGCCCGCGCTGGGTTCGTCGCTCTGCTCACGATGACGTTGAGCGTCGCGGCGCACGTCCACGCCGGCGGACAGGCGCCGACCACTGCGGCGATGGCCGCCCTGGTCGCCGTCTTCGCAGGCGTCTGCTGGGCGCTGAGCTCGCAGCGCTGGACGGCCCGGCCGCTGCTGGCGGTGTTCCTGCTGGCGCAGGCGGCCACCCACCTGACCGCGATGGTGCAGCACCCGATGGACTCGATGGGGTCGATGAGCGGCGGCACCATGCTCAGCGCACCCATGGTGTCGTCGCACGTCGCAGCAGCCGCAGTGCTGCTGCTGATGGTCACCCGCGGGGAGACCGCGCTCGTCCGGCTCGTCGAGCACCTGACGCTGCGGTGCCTCGACCTGCGGGTCGTGCCGACCCCGCAGCGTGCCGACGCACCCGTCGCCGACGCCGTGCCGTCACCTGTCGCGCACCTGCTCGTGTCGACGGTCCGCGGGCGCGCACCGCCCTGCAGCCCCGTGCTGCACGTCGCCTGACGGCAGCACTTCCGGTTCCGGCGCTCCGAGCGGGCGTCTCACTCGACCTGGAGGCACCCATGCCATCGACCCTTCGGGGTCGGTCGGCGTCATTCGTGCTGCTCGTCGCCCTGCTGTCGGCCCTGCCGACGGCCGGCGCGTGGGCTCACAGTGCGCTGATCAGCTCCAACCCGTCCACCGGCACGACCATCTCGACGTTGCCGGCTGAGCTCGAACTGAAGTTCAACGACCAGCTCAGCGACATCGCACCGGCACTGATCGTGCGCCGCGCGGACAGGACCGTCGCAGTCCTGCGACCGCGGATCGACGGCACGTCCATGCGCGCCGACGCCCCCGCCGAGCAGCTGCCCGACGGGTCGTACCAGCTGGTGTGGCGCATCGTGTCCGGCGACGGACACCCGGTGAACGGGGTCATCCCGTTCCGGATCGGCGGCGATCAGGAACCAGCCGCAGCCGCGCGGACCACGGCTCAGGCACCGCCTCAGTCATCGACGAGCACCACGACAGCGATCGGCCTGGGCATCGTCCCGGTCGTCCTGCTGGCCGTCCTGTTCCTGTGGCGACTCACCCACCAAGACACGAAGGAAGAACACGAATGAACCAGCACACCACCCGCACCTGGCGACGGACCGCAGCAGCAACCGGGGTCGCAACCTTGCTCGCCCTGACAACAGCCTGCGGCGGCGACGCCGAGAGCGCCGAAGCGACCCAGGCCTCGACGGTCTCGATCAAGGACCCGTGGGTCAAGGCCGCCGACACCGGCATGACTGCCGCGTTCGGCACCCTACGCAACGCATCCGACAAGGACGCGACCGTCGTCTCGGCATCGGCGACATCGGTGACCAAGACCTCGGAGCTGCACGAGATGGCCACGGACGACAACGGCCAGATGGTCATGCGCCCCAAGAAGGGCGGCTTCAACCTGCCGGCGGGCAAGACCCACGAGCTTGACCCCGGCGGCGATCACATCATGCTGATGGACCTGACCAAGCCCGTCCGCGCCGGCGACGAGGTCAAGGTGACCCTCACGTTCGCCGACAAGTCCTCGATGTCGTTCACCGCACCGGCCCGTTCGTTCTCCGGCGCCGAGGAGAACTACCAGCCCGGCCACGACATGTCCGGCATGGACATGTCCAACCACGGTGGCTGACCGTCCCCGCGGCCTGTCCCGACGCGCACTGCTCGCGTCGGGCACGGCCGGGGTCGCCGGCCTCGCAGTCGGAGCAGTCGGCACAACAGCGGTCGGACGCGAAGACACCAGCAGTGAACCTGCGCCTGGGCGCGACACCGTGGCGTTCCACGGCCGCCACCAGGCCGGTGTGACGACAGCACCCCAGACACACGGGGCGTTCGTCTCATTCGACCTGCTCGACGGGGTCGACGCGGACGCTCTGCGACGGATGCTGCGGATCTGGACCGACGACATCGAACGTCTGACGTCCGGGAGGCCAGGTCTGGCCGATACCGAACCCGAGCTCGCGCAACGCCCCGACCGGCTCACCGTGACGGTCGGGTTGGGCGCAGCGGCCGTGAAGGCCGCCGGTGCTGAGGTCCCGTCGTGGTTGGGTCCGCTGCAGGCGTTCACGACTGACCGCCTCGAGGACGCATGGTCCGGGGGAGACGTCCTGCTGCAGGTGTGCTCGGACGACGACCTGACGGTGTCGCATGCCGTGCGGCTGCTGACCAAGGAGGCTCGCACGTTCGTGAAGGTCCGCTGGGTCCAGCGTGGCTTCCGGGGACCGGTCAAGGAAGAGCGCCTGCCGCGCAACATGATGGGCCAGGTCGACGGGACGGCCAACCCGTCCACGGCCGAACGCCAACGTCTGGTGTGGGTCGGAGACGAGTCGCAGAAGCTGTTCGGCTCGCAACCGGCCTGGCTGGTCGGCGGCACCACGATGGTGGTGCGGCGCATCGCGATGAACTTGGACACGTGGGACGAGCTCGACCGTCCCGGACGCGAACGGGCCATCGGACGCCGGCTCGACGACGGTCGACCTCTCACCGGTGGGCGACTCGAGGACGACCCGGATCTGGACGCGGTCGGTGACGACGGCCTGGAGGTCATCGACCCCTTCGCCCACGTGCGGCGCGCCCGGACGGCCGATCGCACGCAGCGGTTCCTGCGCCGTCCGTACAACTACGACGACCCGCCACCGGCCGGCCGGCTCACGAACACCGGGCTGGTCTTCGTCGCCTTCCAGGCCGACGTCGAACGGCAGTTCGTCCCCATCCAGTCACGCCTGGCCGAGCTCGACCTGCTCAACGAGTGGACGAGCGCCATCGGCTCCGCCGTGTTCGCGATCCTGCCCGGAGTCCGTCCCGGCGGGCAGCTCGGCGAGACCCTCTTCACCATTTGACTCCAGGAAGACATCCATGACCACCACCACGCAACCACCCACACCACCCACCCCGCCGGTCTCGACACGACCCGGGGTGTGGGCGCAGCTCAAGCCGCTCGTCCTGCGCCTGCACTTCTACGCCGGTGTCTTCATCGCACCGTTCATCCTCATCGCCGCCGTCACCGGCCTGATCTACACAGCGGCACCGAACCTGGAGAACATCGTCTACGCCGACCAGCTGAAGGTCGAGCCGGGGCAGGCCGCGATGCCGCTGTCGGAGCAGGTCGCCGTGGCCCGCCAGGCACACCCGGACGGTGACCTCGTCGAGGTCCGGCCTCCGGTGTCGACCGACAGCAGCACCCGAGTCGTCTTCACCGACGACACCGTCCCGACCGACTACAACAAGGCCGTCTTCGTCGACCCCTACACCAACGAGGTCCTCGGCCAGGAGAAGACGTTCGGGCAGTGGCTCGGCGTGCGTGCCTGGATCGACGACCTGCACCGCAACCTCCACCTGGGCGCCTTCGGACGCAACTACAGCGAGCTCGCTGCCAGCTGGCTGTGGGTCGTCGTGCTCGGCGGGCTCGCGCTCTGGTTCACCAAGCGCCGATCGGACAGGCGGGCACGACGCCTGCTGCTGCCCGAGACGTCCGCGAAGGGACGACGCCGCACCCTGTCGTGGCACGCGACCATCGGCGTCTGGGTCGCCCTGGGCGCGCTCCTCTTGTCAGCCACCGGGTTGACGTGGTCGCGCCACGCGGGCGCGAACATCGGCGAGATCCGCCAGTCCTTGTCGTGGACCGGCACATCCCTGTCGACGTCGCTGGACGGCTCCGGCGCAACCGATGAGCACGCCGGCCATGCCGGGCACGGGGCAGCTGCTGGTTCGGCCGATGCGGTGGTCACCGACGGCGTCGGCATCGACGGCGTGACTGCCTCAGCGCGTGCCGCCGGCCTGCGCGACCCGCTGGTCGTCACTCCACCAGCCGATGCCACATCGGCGTGGTCGGTCAGCGAGAACAAGCGCAGCGCCCCCACGCGGTCGGACTCGGTCGCCGTCGATCCCGGCACCGGGCAGGTCGTTGACCGGGTCGCGTTCGCCGATCAGCCGTTCATGGCCAAGATGACCGACTGGACCATCGATGCCCACATGGGCATCTTGTTCGGCCTGGCCAACCAGCTCGTCCTGGCCGCCATCGCCATCGGACTGATCCTCGTGGTCGTGCAGGGCTACCGCTCCTGGTGGCAACGCAGACCCACCCGAGGTGACCGTCTTGTCGGACGTGCGCCGGCTCGCGGCACGTGGAGGCGGCTGTCACCTGGCGTCCTCGTCGGTGTCGTCGTGGTCGTCGCGGCCGTCGGTTGGTTCGTCCCACTGCTGGGCGTCACCCTTGTCGCCTTCCTGGTCGTGGACACGGTCGTCGGTAGACGTGCGACCTCTACCGAGACCGGTCCGGGGCGACAGCACCCACGGTCGGACGAGCTGAAGGTCGAGCGTTCAGCCGACGCGCCGTGACGACAGTGGGCTGACCAGTGCGGCGCGGCCGACGGCGGTGATCGCCCGTCGGCGGCCGCGTACTGGCGTCGCCACACGGGCGGCGTCAAGGCTTCGTTCAGATCGCGTCAAGCCCGTTCCCCGTGGCGCCGGACGGTCCTACGGTCGAAAGGTCAGCACGTCGCCTCACGAAGGAGCACCACCCGCATGAGCACCCTGGTCGTCCCGGTCCGTCACTCGCCGTTCGGCACCCTCACCCCCATGACGGCCCGCCTGCGCAACGGGACGCGCGTCGGGATCGCCTACACCTCGATCGCGGCGCTCGAGGCGGTCCAGCCGAACCGGCAGTGGATCCGGCTGAGCGAGGCTGCCCTGAACGCCCTGCTGTCGCCGCTGGGCATCAGGACCGTCCAGGTCGACCCGCAGCTGCTCGTCGCCGACCTGTGCAGCACGGCACCCGACCGGCCGATCTGCGCGTGAGCGTCACAGCCACCGCCGCCGCTTGAAGACGACGTAGAGCAGCACGCTCGTCAGCGCCATCTCGACGATCGCGAGCGGGTAGCCGAAGCGCCAGTGCAGCTCGGGCATGACGTCGAAGTTCATCCCGTGGATCGTCCCCACGATCGACGGCGCGAAGAGGATCGCGGCCCACCCCGAGATCTTCTTGACCTCCTCGCTCTGGGCCAGGCTGGTCTCCGCCAGGTGCCGCATCTCGTCGTTCTGCTGCTGGTTGATGAGGGTGCTGCGCAGCGTGAGCGCGTTCTGCACGATCGCGCGGAAGGAGTCGGCACGCTCCGCGATCCGGGCGCTGTGACCCCGCACCAACCTCAGCCGGTGCTGCAGGTCGTGCGGCACGCCGTACCGGTCGAAGCCGTCCTCCAACGACGTGATCGGGTGCAGCAGCGAGTGGGTCGCGCGCTGGAACTCGATCACCTCGCGGGCGAGCTCGTAGATCCGCCGCGAGACCGTTGCCTCGCCACGGAACAGCTCGTCCTCGATCTCGTCGATGTCGTTCTCGAGCCCGGCGATGACCGGCACGTACTCGTCGACGACCTGGTCGATGATCGCGTAGAGCACCGACTCGGGCCCCGCCGCGAGCACGTCGGGCTCCCGCTCCAGGTGCCGACGGACCCGCGCCAGGTCGGGTGACTCGGCGTGGCGGACGGTGACCACGAAGTCCGGACCGACGAACACGTGGAGCTCTCCGAACTCCACCTTCTCGCTCGCCTCGACGTACCGGGCCGGGCGCAGCACCGCGAACAGGGCGCTGCCGTACCGCTCGAGCTTGGGACGCTGGTGGGCGGCGATCGCGTCGTCGACGGCCGACGGGTGCAGCCCGAACTCGGCGGCGACCGCGCAGATCTCGGCCACGTCGGGGCGGTAGAGCCCGATCCACGCCATGCCGTCCTGCTCGCGCAGCAGCTCGAAGGTGTCGTCGAGCGTCTCGGGGTCGGCGACACGACGGCCGTCGACGTAGATGGCGTTGTCGACGAGGCTCATCCGGGGTTGAACCGGTAGCCGAGACCGGCCTCGGTCACGAAGAGGCGTGGCCCGCCGGAGTCAACCTCCAGCTTGCGCCGGATGCTGGCCAGGTGGACGCGCAGGTAGTTCGTTTCCTGCTCGTAGCCCGGCCCCCACACCTCGTGCAGCAGGTCTGCCTGGCGCACCAGACGCCCGCGGTTGCGCACGAGCACGGAGACGATCTTCCACTCGGTGGGCGTGAGGTGGATGATCACCCCGTCACGGGTGGCCTTGGAGTCGGCCGTGTCGATCAGCAGGCCGCCGACCTGCACGACCGGCTCGGTCGCGCCGCTGACACCTCGCCGCGTCGCGGCGCGCACCCGGGCCAGCAGCTCCTCCATGCTGAACGGCTTGGACACGTAGTCGTCCGCCCCGAGGTCGAGGGCCTCGACCGTGTCGTCCGCCTCGGACCGCGCCGAGACGACGATGACGGGCACCTGGCTGAACGAACGCACCTGGCGCAGGACGGCGATGCCGTCGACGTCGGGCAGGCCGAGGTCGAGCAGGATCACGTCGGGCATCCGCTCGTGGACGATCTGCAGCGCCGACCGCCCGTCGGTGGCGATCTCGACGTCGTACCCGCGGGCCCGCAGGTTGATGCCGAGGGTCCGCAGGATGGCCGGGTCGTCGTCGACCGTGAGGACGAAGGTCATGCGGGCTCCTGGGGTGTCGTGAGCTCGAGGACGAAGGTGAGGCCCCCGCCGGGGGTGTCCTCGGCGGTGAGGGTGCCGCTCATGGCCTCCGCGAGGCCCTGGGCGACCGCCAGCCCGAGCCCGACGCCGTCGCCGGCCGGGACGTCGCCGAGCCGCTGGAACGGTGCGAACAGGCGGGCGTGGCTCTCCTCGGCGATCCCCGGACCGCTGTCGGCGATGCGCAGGACGACACCTCCGGGCGTGGGGGAGCCGTCCACGGTGATCGGCGCGGGCGACGGCGAGTACTTGACCGCGTTCTCGCAGACGTTCGCGACGACCCGCTCGAGCAGGCCCGGGTCCGCCAGTGCGACGAGGGAGTCGTCGAGGGTCACGGTGATGCGGCCGCCGTCGGGGACCGTCTCCAGCGCCTGCCGCACGGCGTCGGCGAGGTCGACCTCGACGAGCGCCGGCGTGACGGCGCCGGTCTGGATCCGGCTCATGTCGAGCAGGTTGCCCACGAGGGCGTTGAGGCGGTCGGCGGACTCCTCGATGGTCTCGAGCAGCTCGGCCTCGTCGGCGGGCGACCACCGGATGTCGGTGTTGCGCAGGCTGCCGGCCGCTGCCTTGACGGCCGCCAGGGGTGAGCGCAGGTCGTGCGACACCGCCGCCAGCAGTGCGGTGCGGGTCCTGTTGCCGACGGCGAGCTGGGCGCGATCGGCCTCGGCGCGCTGGGCGCGCGTCCGCTCGGCCAGGACGGCGGCATGTGCGGCGTACGCCTTGAGCAGCCGCCGGTCGGACGCGTCGAGCTTGCGGCCGCACAGGGCGAGGGTCGTGTCCTCGTCGATCGAGACCGTCACGTCGGCCGCGTCGACCGACGACGGCGGACGTCCCGAGACGGCGATGGCCTCGTGGCGTCCGTCGACGGCGGCGAAGACCGCCGCACCGCGGGCCCCGAACAGCTCGCAGGCGCTGGCCAGCAGGGCCTCGACGTCGTCGCCGGCGTGCAGCAGGCTGTGGGACAGCACCGTGAGGGCGTCGGACTCCGCACGGGCCTTCCGTGCCAGGACGGTGCTCCGCGCCGCACGGTCGACGACCGAGGCGACCGCGATGCCCACGACGAGGAACAGACCGATCGCGAAGGCGTTCTCGGGGTCGGCGATCGTCAGGGACCGCAGGGGTGGCGTGAACACCAGGTTCAGCAGGATGCTGCTGAGGACGGCGGAGATGATCGCCGGGATGATCCCGCCGACCAGGGCCGTGGCGACGACGACGGCCATCAGCACCATCGCCTCGGTCGGCAGCCCGTGCAGGGAGTCGGTCAGCACGAGCAGCTCGCTGGCCAGCAGGGGAGCGAGCACACCGAAGGCGTAGCCCAGGACCAGGCGACGTCGGCTCAGGTTGCTGGCGGCCCGCACGGTGGGGTTCTTGCGGCGGGCGTAGTCGTGGGTCACGACGTGGGCGTCGATGTCGCCCGAGGCCGCGATCACCATCTCGCCGACGCCCGGCCGCAGCAGCGTCGACAGCCGACCTCGCCGGCTGGCGCCGATGATGACCTGGCTGGCGTTCTCGGCACGGGCGAAGTCGAGGATCGCGGTGGCCGTGTCGTCGCCGACGACGGTGTGCAGCGTGCCGCCGAGGTCCTCCGTGGTCCTGCGGAGCTTGAGGAGCTGGTCGGGGGTCACGCCGGAGAGCCCGTCCCGCCGCGCGACGTACAGGGCCATCCACTCGCCCCCGGCGCCCCGCGAGGCGATCCGCGCCGCGCGACGGAGCAGGGCGGCCGACTCGGGCCCGCCGGTCAGGGCGACGACGATGCGCTCACGGGTCGCCCACGTGGAGTCGATGTCGTGCTGGTGGCGGTACTGGTCGAGCCCCTCGTCGACGCGGTCGGCGAGCCACAGCAGCGCGAGCTCGCGCAGCGCCGCGAGGTTGCCCTCGCGGAAGTACTGCGCCAGGGCGGCGTCGACCTTGTCGTGGCTGTAGATGTTGCCGTGCGCCATCCGTCGCCGGAGCGACTGGGGACTCATGTCCACCAGCTCGATCGCATCGGCCTGCCGGACGACGCGATCGGGCACGGTCTCGCGCTGACGCTGGCCCGTGATCGCCTCGACGACGTCGTTCAACGACTCCAGGTGCTGGATGTTGACGGTCGTGATGACGTGGATCCCGGCGGCGAGGAGCGACTCGACGTCCTCCCACCTCTTCTCGTGCGACGAGCCGCCGATGTTGCTGTGGGCGAGCTCGTCGACCAGCACGACCTCCGGTCGACGGCGGAGGACGGCGTCGAGATCCATCTCGAGGTAGGTGGTGCCGCGGTAGTCCATCGACCGCCGGGGCACCACCTCGAGACCCGAGAGCGCTCTCGTGGTGTGCTCGCGACCGTGCGTCTCGACGACGGCCACGACGACGTCGGTGCCACGGGCGACGCGTCGCTGGGCCTCGTCGAGCATCGCGTACGTCTTGCCGACTCCCGGCGCGGCGCCGAGGTAGACCCGGAGCTTGCCTCGGGAGCCCACCGTCAGCCCGCCGCCTGCGCGGCCGCCGCCCGGACCGCCACGTTCAGCCGCAGGACGTTGACGCCGGGCTCACCGAGGAAGCCCAGCGAGCGGCCCTCCGTGAACCGTGAGACCAGGGCCCTGACGTCCGCCTCGGGCAGGCCGTTCGCGTCGGCGACGCGGGCCACCTGGATCCGCGCGTAGTCCACCGAGATCTGCGGGTCGAGGCCCGACCCCGACGCGGTGAGGGCGTCCGGCGGGACGTCGGCCGGGTCGACCGACTCGGCCTCGGCGACGGCGGCGCGACGCTCCTCGATGGCGGCGAGGAGGTCCGGGTTCGACGGCCCCAGGTTGGTCGGTGCCGACGCCAGCGTGTCGTAGTCGTTGGCCGACGGGCGGGAGTGGAACCACTCGTCGCCCTCGAAGTCCTGGCCGATCAGGCCGGATCCGACGACCGTGCCGTCGACCTTCACGAGCTGACCGTCGGCCTGGCCCGGTACGGCCCTGCCGACGCCCCACACGGCGACCGGGTAGGCGATGCCGAGGATGACGGTGAGGACGAGGAGCATGCGGAGGCCTGCGAGTGACTGCCGACCGAGGTCCTTGGTCATGCCGAAGAGATTCATGCTGCTTACCCGATTCCTGGGATGGTGGAGACGATGAGGTCGATGAGCTTGATGCCGATGAACGGTGCGACGACGCCACCGAGACCGAACACGAGGATGTTGCGGCGCAGCACGTCCGATGCCGAGGCGGGACGGAACTTGACGCCGCGCAGCGCCAGCGGGATCAGCGCGACGATGACCAGGGCGTTGAAGATGACCGCCGAGAGGATCGCCGACTGCGGCGTGGCCAGGCCCATGACGTTGAGCGTGTCGAGCGACGGGTAGGCGACCAGGAACATCGCCGGGATGATCGCGAAGTACTTCGCGACGTCGTTGGCGATCGAGAACGTCGTCAGCGCCCCACGCGTGATGAGCAGCTGCTTGCCGATCTCGACGATGTCGATGAGCTTGGTCGGGTCGGAGTCGAGGTCGACCATGTTGCCGGCCTCCTTGGCCGCCGACGTGCCGGTGTTCATCGCGACGCCGACGTCCGCCGCGGCGAGGGCGGGCGCGTCGTTGGTGCCGTCGCCCGTCATGGCGACGAGACGTCCGCCGGCCTGCTCCTTGCGGATCAGGTCCATCTTGTCCTCCGGCGTGGCCTCGGCGAGGAAGTCGTCGACGCCGGCCTCGGCGGCGATCGACCTGGCCGTCAGGGCGTTGTCGCCCGTCACCATGACGGTGCGGATGCCCATGGCACGCAGCTGCGCGAACCGCTCGACCATGCCCTCCTTGACGACGTCCTTGAGGTGGATGACGCCCAGCACCGTGCCGGTGCCGCCGGTCTTCGACGCGACGACCAGCGGGGTGCCGCCGTCGTTCGAGATCGACTCGATCGTGTCGGTCAGCTCGGTCGGCATCGTGCCGCCGACCCACCCGTGGATCGCCGATCCCGCGCCCTTGCGGATCTGGGTGCCGTCGGCGAGGTCGACGCCCGACATGCGGGTCTGGGCGGTGAACTCGACGAACTGGGCGCCACCGGGCAGGTCCCGGTCGTCCGCGCCCTCCGCGAGGGCGAGCGCCACGATCGAACGGCCCTCGGGGGTCTGGTCGGCCAGGCTCGAGAGCCGGACCACGTCGCGGAGCTCGTCCTGGGTGACGTCGCCGACGGGCACGAACCGCGACGCCTGCCGGTTGCCGTACGTGATGGTGCCGGTCTTGTCGAGCAGCAGGGTGCTGACGTCGCCGGCCGCCTCGACCGCACGTCCGGACATCGCGAGCACGTTGACCCGGACGAGCCGGTCCATGCCGGCGATGCCGATCGCGCTGAGCAGCGCGCCGATCGTGGTCGGGATCAGGCAGACCAGCAGGGCGATCAGGACCGTGAGGTCCTGCGGCGCCCCGGCGTAGTCGGCCATCGGCGACAGGGTCGCCACGGCGAGCACGAACACCAGGGTCAGGCTGACCAGCAGGATCGACAGGGCGATCTCGTTGGGCGTCTTGCGCCGCGACGTGCCCTCGACCAGCGCGATCATCTTGTCGAGGAACGTCTCGCCGGGAGCCGACGTGATCTTGACGGTGATCTCGTCCGAGAGCACCTTCGTGCCGCCGGTGACGGCGCTGCGGTCGCCGCCGGCCTCGCGGATGACGGGCGCTGACTCGCCGGTGATCGCGGACTCGTCGACCGACGCGACGCCCACGACGACGTCGCCGTCGCCCGGGATCACCTCGCCCGCGGCCACGAGCACCAGGTCGCCGATCGCGAGCTGCGTGCCGGGCACGGTCGTCACGCTGCCGTCCGCGGCCAGGACGCGGGCGACGGTGTCGGTGCGGGCCGCCCGCAGCGACGCGGCCTGCGCCTTGCCGCGACCCTCGGCGACGGCCTCGGCGAGGTTGCCGAAGACGACCGTGAGCCACAGCCAGACGGCCAGGGCGATCGTGAAGACGCTGGGGTCGGTGAAGACCGCGACGGTCGTCGCGACGGACCCGAGCCAGACGATGAACATCACCGGGCTGCGCCACAGGTGGCGCGGGTCGAGCTTGCGCAGCGCTGCCGGCAGCTGGGCCAGCATCTGCGTGAAGAGGAGTTGGAGCGTCATGACAGGGCCTCCGCGATGGGACCGAGGGCGAGTGCCGGGAAGAACGTCAGGCCCGTGATGAGCAGGATGACGCCGACGAGCAGGCCCCCGAAGAGGGGTGTGTTGGTGGGGAGGGTGCCGGCCGTCTCGGGGACCTTGGCCTGCTTGGCCAGGGAGCCCGCGAGCAGCAGGACGAGCACGATCGGGATGAAGCGACCGAGCAGCATCGCCAGGCCGATCGTGATCTGGAAGAAGGTCGACGTCACGGTGATGCCGCCGAACGCGCTGCCGTTGTTGTTGGCGCCGGAGGTGTAGGCGTAGACGACCTCGGTGAAGCCGTGCCCACCCGGGTTGCCCATGGCACCGGGCGTGCTGTTCAGCGCGATGGCGGTGCCGACGCCGACCAGGACGAGCGTGGGGGTCGCCAGCGTGTAGAGCGCGACGAACGTCATCTCCTTGGCGGCGATCTTCTTGCCCAGCAGCTCGGGGGTGCGGCCCACCATCAGGCCGGCCACGAAGACGGCCAGGACGGCCATGACCAAGATGCCGTAGATGCCGGCTCCGACACCGCCGGGAGCGATCTCGCCGAGCATCATGTTGACGAGGGTGACGCCGCCGCCGGTCGGGGTCAGCGAGTCGTGCGAGGCGTTGACGGCACCGGTCGAGGTGCCGGTCGTCGCGACCGCGAACAGCGACGAGGCCCATTCGCCGAAGCGCGTCTCCTTGCCCTCCATCGCGGCGCCCGCCGCGGCGGCGGACTGCGAGTGGCCGCCCACCTCGGCCCAGGTCGCGACGGCGGTCATGACGGAGAAGATCAGGCCCATCGCGCCGAGGATCACCAGACCCTGGCGGCGGTTGCCGAGCATCGTGCCCAGGGTGCGGGTGAGCGCCACCGGGATCAGCAGGATCAAGAAGATCTGCAGCAGGTTCGTGAAGCCGTTGGGGTTCTCGAACGGGTGCGCGGAGTTGGCGTTGAAGAAGCCACCACCGTTGGTGCCGAGCTCCTTGATGGCCTCCTGGCTCGCCACCGGACCACCGGTGACGACCTGGCTGTGGCCCGCCAGCGTCGTGATCGTGCTGTCGGCGAAGTTCTGGACGACGCCGTTGAGCAGCAGGACCACGGCCCCGACGAACGCGATGGGCAGCAGGATGCGGATCGTGCTGCGGGTCAGGTCGACCCAGAAGTTGCCGAGCTCGCCGCTGCGCACCCGGACGAAGCCGCGGATCAGCGCGACGGCGACGGCGATGCCCACCGCGGCGGACAGGAAGTTCTGCACCGCCAGGCCCGCCATCTGCGCGGCGAAGCCCAGCGTGGACTCGCCGCCGTACGACTGCCAGTTGGTGTTGGCGACGAACGAGATCGACGTGTTGAACGCCATCCACCCGGGCATCCCGGGCAGGTCGCGGTCGAACGGCAGGTGCGACTGACCGACCAGGATCCCGTACAGCACGACGAGGCTGACGACGGAGAACCCGAGGACGCTCAGGATGTAGGCGCGGGGGCTCTGCTCGGCGTCGGCGTTGACGCCGCCGAGCCGGTAGATGCCCTTCTCGACGCGAGAATGACGGGGGGTCGTGAAGACCCGGGCCATGTAGTCACCGAGGGGCACGTACACGAGGGCGAGGACGCCCACGAGCGTGACGATCGTGAGGAGGCCGCTCAAGGTGTCGGACACTAGAAACGCTCCGGGAAGATCAGGGCCGCCAGCAGGTACGCCACGAGCGCGGCGACGAGGGCGATCAGCAAACCGCTTTCAATACTCATGAGCGTCAGTGAACCCGTCGTTCTCGCCCGATCGACCGGTCTTGACAGGTTCTTGGCAGGTCTTGACGCGTTCTTGACGGCAGGCCGCCCGTGGTCGTCGACGTTCTCGTCGGACCGCGCCAAGGTCTCGTCAAGATCGCGTCAAGCCCCTTCTGGTCGGCGGACGCCGTGCCTACCGTGAGGTCATGTCCTCCAACTCGACGTCCTCGACGCCCCATCGCTCGGAAGGCTCCCCGCCGTCCCGGGCGGCCGTGGTGCACACGCTGCCTGCCACGAGCCGCCCGGGCGGGCGCTGCGGTGCTCTCGCCGTCGAGGTGCTCGCACCATGAGGTCGTTGCTCGGCCTCGTGACGGGATCCGAGGACGGTGACGCCACGCCCCGCGGTCCGGCTCTTCCGTCCCGGCAGTCGATGGCCGGAGTCGTCCCCGTGGACGCGGTCGACGAGCGGGCCCGTGAGGCGCTCGGCACGGCCCTGTCGATGGCGCCGAGACGCGTCGTGGCGGTCCACGTCTGCCGGACGCCGGAGTCGGCCCGCGCGTTCACGCGGTCGTGGGAGGAGTGGGAGCCCGGCGTGCCCTTGGTGCTGCTCGACCCCGTCCGGACCGACGGTGACGAGGTCGCGGACTCGGTCGCCGACTACGTCGGCCGCCGCCACACGGCGCACCAGACCCTGGTCGTGCTGACCGAACGTCCGGCGTCGTCGCGATCGTCCCGCCGGCCGACCTCGGGTGCCGAGGCCCTCGAGGCGGCGCTCCTGCCGCTGCCCCACGTCGTCGTGTGTCGCCACCGAACCGCGTCGAGCCCTGCCGCACCGTCCCCGCGCCCGACGGTCGTGCCCGACCTGCCGTGACGGACGTGCGAGGCGTGCGCCACTGAGGCGTCAAGAGGGCGTCAAGATGCCGGCCTGACGAGCCACGGACACCTAGGTTGGGCAGGTGACCTCACCACGCCCGCAGAAGAAGGACGTCCTGCGCCTCGCCGTCGTCGTCGGTGCCCTCGGCGTCGTCTTCGGCGACATCGGCACCAGCCCGATCTACACGATCCAGACCGTCTTCAACCCCGACGACCCGCACCCGGTACCGGTCAGCGACGGCAACGTGCTCGGGGTGGTCTCCCTGATCCTGTGGTCGGTCACCGCGATCGTCACGATCACCTACGTGCTGCTCGCGATGCGCATCGACCACGACGGCGAGGGCGGCATCATGGCGCTCATCTCGCTGCTGCGCCGCTGGGCCGGCCACCGCAGGGCCGGGGCGACCGTGGCGCTCGCCGGCCTCGGCCTGTTCGGCGCCGCGCTCTTCCTCGGCGACAGCATGATCACCCCGGCGATCTCGGTGCTGTCCGCGGTCGAGGGGTTCAAGACGATCGAGCCGGGCTTCGAGCCGTGGATCGTCCCCGTCACGGCGGTCATCATCGTGACCCTGTTCTCGGTGCAGAAGCGGGGGACGGCCGCCGTCGGCCGGTTCTTCGGACCCGTCATGATCACGTGGTTCGTGACGATCGGCGCGTGCGGCGCGTTGGGCGTCACGAAGGACGCCGCGATCCTGAAGGCCGTGTCGCCCACCTACGCGATCGAGTTCCTGGCCGGCAACTTCGAGTACGCGTTCTTCGCGATGGCCGCCATCGTCCTGGCCGTCACCGGTGCCGAGGCGCTCTACGCCGACATGGGCCACTTCGGTCGCAGGCCCATCTCGGTCGGCTGGATCTTCCTGGTCTTCCCGGCCTGCGCCCTGAGCTATCTCGGCCAGGGTGCGCTGATCCTCGAGGACAGCGACAACATCAGCGCGCCGTTCTTCCTCCTGGCACCCGAGTGGGCGCGGATCCCGCTGATCGTGCTGGCGTGCGCCGCGACCGTCATCGCCTCGCAGGCCGTCATCACGGGAGCGTTCTCGGTCGCGTCGCAGGCGGCCCAGCTCGGCTACCTGCCGCGCCTGCGCATCCTGCACACGTCGAGCTCGGCACGTGGCCAGATCTACGTCCCGTGGGTGAACTGGCTGCTGCTGGTGTCGGTGCTGACGCTGGTGTTCGCGTTCCGCACGTCCGCGGCACTGGCCTTCGCCTTCGGCATGGCCGTGACGGGCACGATCACGATCACGACGATCCTGTTCTTCTACGTCGCCCACCGGCGGTGGGCCAAGCCCGTCTGGCTGCTGGCCCTCGCGGCGGTGCCGCTGCTCGCGCTCGACCTGCTGTTCATCGGCGCCAACCTGACCAAGCTCGTGCACGGCGCGTGGCTGCCCCTGGCGATCGCCGTCACCTTCTTCACGATCATGATCACCTGGCAGCGCGGTCGGCAGGTCGTGACCACGACGCGCGAGGACATGGAGGGGCCGCTGCAGTCCTTCGTCGACGACCTGGACGCCGGGGAGGACGCCCCCGCCGTCGTGCCGGGCACCGCGATCTTCCTCAACCGCGGGACGACCACGCCGCTCGCGCTCCGTGCGAACGTCGAGCGCAACCACGTCCGGCACGAGCACGTCGTGATCGTGACCGTCGAGGTCGAGACGGTTCCCCGGGTCGCGGACGACGACCGGGTCACGATCGACGCCCTGGGCCGCCCGGAGGACGGCATCACGCAGGTCGTCGTCCGCTTCGGCTACGCCGAGACCGCCGACGTCCCGGCCGCCCTGGCCCTGCTGACGTCCGAGCAGACCGAGGGCCAGCTCGACCTCGACGGTGCCACGTACTTCCTGTCGCGCATCGAGCTGCACACCGGTCCGGAGCCCACGATGGCGCCGTGGCGCAAGAGGCTGTTCATCGCGACCTCGCACGTCACCGCCGACGCCGCGGACGCCTTCCACCTGCCGCGCGACCGCGTCGTGCTGCTGGGTTCGCACGTCGAGGTGTGAGCGCGTGAGGACCGCGTCAAGATCGTGCCAAGGTCTCGTGAAGGCACTGGTGCAGCCGGCCAACCGGGGCGAGCATCACGGGGTGACCATCGTGCGGACCGACCCCGACCACCACCTCGACACGACGCGCGACGCCCTGCGGCGCACCGCCGACGCGTGGGAGCACGCGTTGACCGCGGCGATCGACCACGACGTCCGCGAGGCGCGACTCGTGATGCGGGGTGCCCCGTCGCGGCGGTCGGTGCTGCGCTGCGCGCACCAGCAGCTCCAGTGGGCGGAGTCGCCGCACCGTCGCGACGCACCACGGCGCGCCACCCCGCTCGACGTCGTGTCGGACCTGGTGCGCATGAACCGACAGCTGAGCCAGCTGTCGCAGTCGATCATCGCCGCCCCCGAGGTCGCCGGCCTCGACGCGCGGGAACGAGCGGCGGTCGACGTCGCGCGACGCATCGGCGCGCAGCGGCTCCACGTCTTCGCGGGGTCGATGCCACGTCCGAGGATCGACCGTGAGTACGTCGCGGCGGGCCACGACCTGCTCGATGCGCTGGCCGACCTGGCCGAGTCGAGACCATCGCGCGGGTCCACGTCGGACGCCTGCCTCGGGTTGGTGGTGACGCTCGTCGAGACCTCACGCCACGCCACGCGCGTCGCGTGACCAGGCCTCCGCAGGGCGTGGGGCGACCGGAGAGGTCGACTAGGGTCTCGGGCATGGGGATGGCAGAGAAGATCGTCCACCGCGCGCAGTCGCTGGTGGAGCCCGGAGAGATCGTCCAGGGGGCGTTCGCCGGCCAACCGTCCATCACGAACCGCATCGGCCAGGGCGGCTACCGCATCGTCGTCGCCACCGACCGGCGCTTCCTGGTGTTCCGGTCCGGCACCTTCTCGCAGACCGTCATCAAGGACCTGGTCGAGGAGTCGCCCCGCGACCAGCGGCTCGGCGAGCCCGGCGGGATCTTCCACGACGTCGCCGTCGGCTCACTGACCATGAAGGTCAACTTCCGCTACTTCGCGCAGGTCAGGGCTATCGACCTGGCGCTGGACCCCTCCGGTTCCTAGACGACCGACCGCCCCGCGTCGGCCGTGACGGCGGACGCGGGGCGATCGACGGAGATGGCGGGCGGTGGCGGTGTGCGCGTCCCCGGCCGCCCGAACCACGGTGACCCGTGGCCGATGTCCTGTCGACCGGTCCGCCCCGTTCATCTCTCGGTCAAGGTTCTCGTGCGGCGGCCGGGCGCATCAGGGTCGGACGTCTGCACGTCGCGGGACCGACGTCACCGTCACGACGGTGCAGGCCTCCTCCCGGCCGCGCCGCCCGCGGAGTGGTCGGCGAGGAACGCCCTCAGGGCTTCGTCCGTCGTCGCGCACGGTCGCAGGAAGCTGCGCTGGAGCACCTCCGCGAGGTCGTCCAACGCGGCCCCGAGCACGGCACCGCCGTGGCGGACCTCGACGACCGGCGAGGTCCGTGCGGCCTCGACGAGGCGTGACGCCACGGGGATCGCCTCCGCGAGGCTGCCCACGTCCTCGGGCTCGCGGAAGTAGTACGTCTCGGGGTAGTCGTGCAGGTCGACCCGCACACGGGTGACCGACGCCGCCAGGTCGGTCAGGAGCGAGTGGACGACCGTGCGGTCGAGCGAGCCGAGCAGGTCGACCGTCCCGGCCTCCTGAAGGTGGACGAGCCGCAGCGCGAGCTCGCGGCGGCGTGCCAGCGTCGGGAACACCTGGAGCACCCACGACACCGCGACGGTCAGGAGCGCGAACCCGAACAGGGCCTCGAGGGGATTGACCAGGCGCAGCCAGGCCGAGGTCGGGAAGACGTCCCCGAGGCCCAGCGTCGAGATGGTCACGAGGGAGACGTAGACCGCGTCGAGGGCGCCGGGGCCGCTGCCGTGCTCGGTGGCGTGGCTGAACCCGTCGTCCATGTGGGGCCAGTAGACGGCGGCCCACCCGAGCACGGCCAGGACGCCCCAGATCATGACGACCACCAGCATCGCGAGGGGACCGGAGAGGCGGTTCCTGGACGACAGCGTCCACGTCAGGCGCAGCATCGTCCGGCTGAGACGTCCCAGGGCCCCGGGATTGGCGAGCGTGTGGAACATGTCCGTCAGCACGAAGAGGACGACCGTCACGCCGGCGACGGTCACGATCCATCCCGTCACGGGCGTGGCACGCCGGGTGACCCGCCGGTCATGGCACCAGGCCGGCCGCGACCGGCGCGGACGGTTCGTCGCCACCCTGGTCGAGCCGGAACGGCGGGTAGACGTCCGTCATGAGAGCCGCGTACGCCGCGACCCGCAGCACCCACCGCTGGAGGCCGATGACGAGGTCGAACACGGCCTGGGGATAGCGCCCGGTCACCAGCAGCACCACGCCGGCGACGAGCACCAGCAGGCCGATCAGGCCGCTGCCGAAGATCCACGGGGCCGGGTCCTGGCTGCCGAGGTACGCGCCGCCTCCGACGAAGAACGCGACGACGAGGTAGTGCGGCAGGGCCAGCAACCAGGTCTTGACCAGCACGAGGCCCTGCGACAGGTGCTCGGGGTACGGCACCTCGAGGTGCGCCGGGTAGTCCGCGACGTCGGCCAGGGTGAAGGGCGGGTACCGGTCCGTGCCGAGGCCCCCGTAGGCGTAGTAGCTCACCCGCCACGACCAGCGGAGCACACCGACGTTGACGTCGAAGATGCCGCGCGGGTAACGACCCGTGAAGAGGATGCCGACGAAGGCGACGACGCTCAGGACGACGAACGATAGCCACAGGACGACCAGGACGAGGTAGTGGGGGATCGCGAGGATCCACTTGACCAGCCACAGCCACCGGCTGACGTCCGGGTCGAGCTGCGCGGTCACACGGACGGGGTACGGCGTCGGAGTCATGGAGCACCTCCCGGATCGATGCTCCCCATGCTTCGCGGGGGAGGTCGGGGGCGGCAGGGACGGACGTCCTCGACACCGCTGACCCAGGACCGTGGTCGGTGGGGCGGCCCGTGCGTGAGGCTCGGGTCGTCCACGGCACACGGCGACCACGGCACACGACAGAGGGGCCAGGCATGGCGATCACGAACGACATCACGGTCCACGGCGGCATCCTCGTGGCGCACGACGGGTCCGGCTCGGCCGACCTCGCCCTGCGCACGGCGGTCCACCTGGCCGCCGCCCTCGACGGACGCATCGAGGTCGTCCGAGCGTGGACCGTGTCGAGTGCGCCGCGTCCGGCCCGGCAGACCGTCGGCTACGTCCCGCCGCTGGAGGACTTCGAGGCCTCGACCATGGCAGGTCTGCTCGCGGACACGGCGAGCATCCGGCACGACCATCCCGCCGTGGCGATCTCGTGCTCGGTCGTGCACGGCAATGCCGCCGAGAAGATCGTCGAGGCCTCGGCGGGCGCCGATCTCCTCGTGGTGGGCAGCAGGGGGCTGGGCGGGTTCCTCGGCCTGCTGGTCGGCTCGGTGACCGACCAGGTCGTGCACCACGCCCGGTGCCGGGTGCTGGTGGACCGCGGACCTGCCCTGGGCGAGCGCGACGCGCCGAGTGCGCACCGCGAGCAGATGGAGGGCGCCCTGATCAGCGAGCTGGGGCTCGGCGACGACGCGTGAGCACGGCGCCGGTCACGGCCGGCACCTCACCGCGGCGGTTCCCACCAGGCGAGCGCTGCTGCCACCAGGCAGTCGACGCCCGTGGTGAGCGTGGGCTGGATCGTCGGCGCGTAGGCCGGCGAGTGGTTCGACGGCAGGGACGCCGCCCGGCGTCGCACGTCGTCGGGGTCGGACGACCCGGCGAAGGTGGCAGGGTCCGCCCCGCCCAACAGCCAGTAGACGCACGAGGCGCCGGCGGCCTCGGCGAGCACACCGACGTCCTCGCTCCCGGTCACGACGCCCGGGTCGATCACGTGACCCGGGCCGACGACCGACTCCAGGGCGGGTAGCGTCCGCTCCACGGCCGCCGGGTCGTTGACGACGGCGGGCGCCGACTCGATCGTCTCGACGACGGCGTGCGCCCCCTCTCCCGACGCGGCTGCCTCGGACGCGACGATGCGGGCGATCGCGCCGAGCACGGTGGCGTGGACCGCGGGGTCGTAGGTCCGCACGTTGAGCAGCAGCTCGGCCCGTTCGGGGATGACGTTCGCCGTCGTCCCGGCGGACACGGCGCCCACGGTCAGGACGGCGGTGTCGGGTGCGGCGATCTCGCGCGACACGACGGTCTGCAGCCGCATCACGGTGGCGGCGGCCATGACGACCGGGTCGATCGTCGCCTCGGGTCGGGAGCCGTGGCCGCCCCGGCCGATCAGCGTCACCCGCAGGCTGTCGGTGGCGGCGAACGCCGGACCGCTGCGGAGGCCCACGATGCCGGCCGGGAGCGGCGCCACGTGCTGTCCGAGGACGACGTCGGGCGTCGGCACCCGCTCGTACAGGCCGGACGCGATCATCGCGGTGGCGCCGCGGGCGACCTCCTCGGCCGGCTGGAACAGCACCACCAGCGTCCCGGTCCACGACGTCGCCGCCAGGACGGCCGCCGCGCCCATCAGGCAGGTGACGTGCATGTCGTGCCCGCAGGCGTGCATCACCGGGACGTCGTCGCCGTCCGGGCCCCGCGCCCGCCGGTCGCTCGCGTACGACAGGCCGGTCGACTCCTCGACCGGCAGCGCGTCCATGTCGGCCCTGAGCAGGACCACGGGGCCAGGGCCGCGGCGGAGCACGCCGACGACTCCCGTGACCGCGACCCCCGTCTCGACCTCGTAGCCGAGGGTGCGCAGCCACACTGCGGCCACACCGGCCGTCCTCTTCTCCGCGAACGACAGCTCCGGGTGGGCGTGGAGGTCCCGGTAGACGTCCTCGAGCCGCTTCGTCAGCGAGGCGTCGGCACCCATGGACGTCACCTCATCACGTAGACGTGGACCGGCGGCCACGATGCCCGGCGAAGGAGGTCGGCACGGGTCTCGGGTCCCGTGCCGGCCACCGACGGTGACGGTGCCGACGATCGGGTGCTGAGACACCGTGGCGCCGGGCGCCGTGGGCACGAACCTACGACCGCCGCGTCCGGGACAGCAGGGCCCAAGGTCCTCGCATCCCGTGGCTTTCGGGCGTGCAGCGGCTGACCGCCTCCGCCGACAGTTGACGCAGGTGCAGGAGGTGATGGCGATGGCTGGTTATCCCGTGGTGCTGGGCGCCAAGCAGGGGCAGCAGCCCGAGGTCGCGGCGTTCGCCGTGGCGGAGGCCGCCCGACGACGGACGGGGCTGCGCGTCGTGCACGCCTGCGACGACGCGGCGGTGTCGCTGTCGGTGTTCGACGACCTCACGCAGGTCGTGGCGGGACACGGCCACGGAGTCGACGTCCACTTCCTCGTCGTCGGCGGCGATCCGGTCGAGGCCCTCCTGCAGGAGGCCCATCGGGCCGCCGCCATCGTCGTCGGGGCCGACCACGGCCCGTGGGTCGCACGCCTGCTGGGCGCGGAGATCTCCCAGACCGTCGCGACGGTCGCCGACGCGCCCGTGATTGTGGTGCCGCCGGTCCTGCCCGATACCCGCTCGCGTCGCGGCATCGTGGCGGCGCTCGACGTCGGCGGCGAGGTCGACGCAGAGCTGGCCTTCGCGTTCCAGTCCGCCGACCGTCAGCACGAACCCCTGCGCGTGGTCCACGTGGCCGGTGCGACCAGCGACTACCCACGGCGCAGGAACCGCTGGTACCGGATCGAGGACACGATCGACCAGTGGCGGGCCCGCTACCCCGGGGTGGACGTGCAGACGGTCGTCGAGCCCGGGCACCCGGTGGACACCTGCGTGCTCGCCAGCGCTCACGCGTCGCTGCTGGTGGTGGGACAACCGGCCAGTGAGCACCCGCGTCTCGCGTCCCGGGCGGTCGTCGCGCGGCTGCTGCGCCGCTCGAACGCTCCCGTGGCCGTGGTGCCGGTCGGCCACGACCGCACGCGGACGTCCGCGTGAGGCCCGACGGCGCGGGCACGCCGCCCGTCGTGGTGGCGGTGGCCGAGCTGCAGGAGCGGGTGCTCGAGGAGGCGATCGCCGAGGCCCGGAGGGTCGACGCCCCCTTGCACGTCGTCACCTGCTGGGACCAGGCCGATCCCGGGTCCGGGACGGACGACGGCGGCCTGCCCCCGGGAGGACCCGACCCGTCGTTCATGGAGCGACTGGCCGGCGGCACCGTCGACCAGGTGCGGGAGTTCACGTCAGCGGCGGCACCGGAGCTCGACGTGACGTACTCCGTGGAACGGGGAGCGACCTTCGACGTCCTGCGCGACGAGGCCGACGACGCGCGCGAGGTGGTCGTCGGGGCCGACGGAGACCTTCCGCGGTACCTGTGGGTCTTCCGCGGCGCCGTCGCCCGCCGGCTCGTGGTCGCGTCCGCCGAGCCGACGATCGTCGTGCCCGACCGACCCGTCGACGAGACCGGCGACATCGTCCTGCTGATGCCGTCGTGGTCGGTCGACGCGCTCACGTTCGCGCTCGAGGCGGCTGAGAGCCGCGGCTGCGGACTGCGCGTCCTGCACGAGTCCGACGGACCGGGGTCGCGGCGGGACGAACGGTGGCGTGAGAGCTGCTACGCGCTCGACCTCATCCGCAGCCTGTACCCCGACGTCGCCGTCGTGGTGACGGCCACGGCGCCCGGGAGGCTCGTCGATGCCGCGGTGGACGCCGCTCCGGGCACGGGCATGGTCGTCGTCGGGTCAGTGCCGCGACCGCACCTGCCGTGGTTCCTGGACAGGTCGCTCGCGGGGCGGCTCGCGACGAGCACCTCCGTGCCGCTCGCGGTCGTCCCCGCCCGGCGCGGCTGGCTGACGGGGATGAGGCACTGAGCTGTCGCGCCACCTTCACCCGGCTCAGCGTGCGCTGACCGTGATGCGGTTCTCGACGTGGTCGACGTGCGGCGAGGACCACGCGGCCTTGGCCGCCGACCGCTTCTCCGACCACGACGCGACGTGACCCGTCAGGGTGATGCGGGAGCCGTGGACCTTCACGTGCACGTGGCTGGCATCGACCGAGGCGTCGCGCACGATCGCTCTCCGGACGGCCGCCTCGGTCTCGACCGCGTCGGCGTGCGGGCGCGGGGTGAGCGAGATGCGGTTGCGGACGTCGCGCACACCGTCGAGGTGCTCGACCGCGCGGTGCGCCGCCTGCCGCTGGTAGTCCCACAGGACCTCGCCGGTCAGCGTCACCACGTGGTCGTCGACCGTGACCTTGACCGACTGGTCGGGCACGTCGTTGTTCCAGGCGATGAGTGCGCTGGCCGCCATCGCGACGTCGGTGTCGGTCCGGGGGGTGTCGAGGTGGTGCACCACCAGGTCGTTGGCCAGCGACGTGACGCCCTTGATCCTCATCGCGGTGCGAGCCGCCAGCCGCTTCTGCCACGGGGACGACACCTGGCCCGACAGGGTGACCGTGCTGCCGATGACCGAGATGCCCACCAGGGCGGAGTCGATCTCGGGCGCCCACTCGAGCGCCTCCTCGACCTGGTGCTGGAGGTCGTGCTCGTGCGTCGTCGTGGTCTTCACTGTCGGTGCCTCTCCAGGGGAGCGATGGGACGGCGGCGGGATCGGGCCGATCGGGTGGATGGCCGTGGACGCGGGCGGACGAAGCTGACCGAGTCCGCCTCGAGCCACGGCAGGAGCGCGGAGAGCGGGCTGGGGTGCCAGTGATCGTCAGGGTCGTCCATGGTCTCGTCCTCACGGTGCGTTCGACCTCAGCCTCGTCGACGCCCGACGTCCGTGCCCCGGTCGAAGGTCCCCCCGTCACGGGACGAGCAGCACTGGGTCCGTCGCCGGGCTCGCGGGGCTCACTGCGCACGCGGGCGCAACACACAGGTGACCCGCCCTCGGACACTGCTGACCGAGGGCGAGTCCTGTGCGGGACGCGCGTCCCTTCAGGGGGGCCGGCAGGTGAGTGCGCGGTGATTCAGGTCCGTCGTCGTCGCGCTTCGATCATGGGCCCGCGCGGTGAGCGGCTCCAGCGACCGATGACCCGGATCTGGGGGACCTTGGCCCCTGACACGCTCCGCCGCGAGGCCCTGACCCGCCCGCGGGCCCATGGTCCTGCTGGTCAGGACTCCCGACTGTGCCGCCGGGCCCGCGTGAGGCGGACCGTGGGAGCACCCGCCACCACTGGGAGGAACCATGAGCACCACCGACAACCCCGTCGTCATCGGCGTCGTCGACAAGCAACCCACGGCACTGCTCGTCGCGGTCGCGGAGGCCCGGCTGCGGGGAGTCCCGCTCCGGGTCGTCCACTCGACGTGGGTGGCCACGCAGGCCGGCGACGTCTACATGGGGCTCGACGCCTCCGAGGCCGTGCGCGCGGCAGGTCGCGAGCTGCTGGACGACGCCAGACGGCTCGTCGAGCACGAGGCGCCCGACCTCGTCGCCGACTACGAGCTGACGAGCACACCCGCCGAGATGGTGCTGCAGGAAGCCGCTTCGGACGCCGCGGTGATCGTCGTCGGCTCGGACGACGTGCCGTGGTACGACCGGATCCTCCGGACGAGGATCGCCGGACACCTCGCGATGCACGCGCCCTGCCCGGTCGTCGTCGTCCCGGAGCTGTCGTACCCGGGTCGGCACGACGGGGACGTCGTCGTGACGATCGACGGCGACACCGCGGCGGAGGGCCCCCTCGGGTTCGCCTTCGACGAGGCGTCGCGCCGTGAGGCCTCGCTGCACGTGCTGCACGTGACCCGAGTCGGGGCCCCGGTCGAACGGGCCGGTCGTGAGCGCGACGACGTCGAGAGGGCCCTCGCGGACTGGCGGGAGCGGTTCCCCGACGCGCTGGTCCTCGCGACCTTCCGTCATGACGAGGTCGAGGACGCGATCCTGCGGGCCACGGAGCAGTCGGCCCTGGTGGTCATGGGCCGCCCGCACCGGAACGCCGTCCCCTTCGCGGCGTCGCGGTCCGCGGCGGCGAGGGTCCTGCGCCACGCCCACTGCCCGGTCGCGGTCGTGCCCCCGCGATGACCATCACGACGACGATCACGGCCCGCGGCGGCATCCTGGTGGCGCACGACGGCTCGCCCGGCTCGGACGGCGCCCTGCGCATGGCGATCAGGTGCGCACCCGCGTTCGGGAACCACGTCGAGGTGGTCCGTGCCTGGACCCTCGCGACGGCGCCGGCCGTCGCGTTCCTCGCCCCGGGTCGCGCCCCGTCGTACGAGGACTTCGAGCAGGCGGTGCTGGCGGCGCTCGAGCACGACGTCGCGTCACTGCGACGGGAGGAGCCCGAGATCGCGATCGGCGTCACGGTCGTCCACGGGAACGCCGCCGAGAAGCTCGTGGACGCCTCGCACCACGTCGACATGATCGTCGTGGCCGACCGGGGGCACGGCGGCTTCGTCGGCCTGCTGCTGGGATCGGTCACCGATCAGGTCGTGCACCACTCGGCGTGCCGGGTGCTCGTCGAGCGCGAGCATGACGACCCTGCGAGCTCGTCGTGAGGTCGTTGGTCGTGGCGGCGGCGAGCAGGCACGGGTCGACCGCCGAGATCGCCGACCGCCTCGCCGCCGACCTCGCGGGAACGCTCGGCGAACCGTGGACCGTGACCCGCGTCGGGCTGACGGACCCGCGGCGGCTGATCGAGGCCGATGCGGTGGTCCTCGGCAGCGCCGTCTACTACGGCCGCTGGATGCGATCGGCCACGCACGCCCTGGACCACCTGCGCGAGGAGCCGCCCGACCACCTCTGGATCTTCAGCACCGGCCCCGTGCCCGACTCCGAGGGCGAGAACGCCCGCACGATCTCCGCCGACGCCATGGCGGACCTCGGCGAGGAGGACGAGGTCGACGAGCACCGGGTCTTCGGCGGCAGGCTCGACGACGCACAGCTCTCGTTCGTCGAGCGCGTGGTGGTCAGGGCCGTCGGTGCGACGCCCGGCGACCACCGCCGCTGGGACGACGTCGACGCCTGGGCCCGTCAGATCGCCGACGAGCTCCAGCGGGCGTGACGCGCCCCTCGACGGGTCACATGGACCCCGTGTCGAGGTAGCGCTGGTGCCAGCTCAGCGCCTCGCCGAGCAGGTGCGGTGTGTGCCGCTGGTCAGGACGGGCCGACCACGCCCGCGCGCAGTAGTCGTGGAGACGATCGCGGAACCGCGGATCGGCGCACCGGTCGATCACGACGGCCGACCGTGCGGTGGGGGAGAGGCCGCGCAGGTCGGCCAGCCCGTGCTCGGTCACGATGACCTGGACGTCGTGCTCGGTGTGGTCGACGTGGCTGACCATCGGGACGATCGTCGAGATGGTCCCGTTCTTGGCGGTCGACGGGCTGAGGAAGAAGTTGAGGAACGAGTTGCGGGTGAAGTCGCCGCTGCCCCCGATGCCGTTCATGACGGCGCTGCCCATGACGTGCGTCGAGTTGACGTTGCCGTAGACGTCGGCCTCGATCATGCCGTTCATCGCGATGACGCCGAGGCGCCGCACCAGCTCGGGGTGGTTGGAGATCTCCTCGCTGCGCAGGACGATCTTGCCCTTGTACGCGTCGATGTTGTCCATGAAGTGCCGGGCGCCCCGGTCTGACAGCCCGAAGGACGTCGCGGAGGCCGCCGCCAGGGTGCCGCTGTCGAGCAGGTCGAGCATCGCGTCCTGGATGACCTCGGTGAACGCGGTGAGCCCGGTGAACTCGCTCCCGTCGAGCCCGGCCAGCACCGCGTTGGCGACGTTGCCGACGCCTGACTGCAGGGGCAGCAGTCCGGGGGGCATCCGGCCGGCCGCGACCTCGTGCCGGACGAAGTCGAGCACGTGGTCGGCGATGGCCTCGGACGTCGTGTCGGGTGCGGAGAAGGCGGAGTTGCGATCGGGGTGATGGGTCTCGACGACCGCCACGACCTTCGCGGGGTCGACCCGCAGGTACGGCTCACCGATCCGCTCCATCGGCTCGGTGAGCTGGATCGGCCGGCGGTGGGGCGGCAGGGCTGTGCCGTAGTAGATGTCGTGGAACCCCTCGAGCTCGCGGGGCTGCCAGCTGTTGACCTCGAGGATCACCCGGTCCGCCTGGTCGAGCCACGTCTTGTTGTTGCCCACCGACGTGCTGGGGATCAGGAGACCGTCGGGCAGGGCCGCCGTGACCTCGACGACGGCGACGTCGAGCTGGCCGTAGAAGCCGAACCACATGCGTTGCGCGGAGTGGCTGAGGTGCTCGTCGAGGTAGGCGACCTCGCCGGCGTTGATGAGTCGGCGCAGCGTGGGGTCGGAGTTGTACGGCAGCCGCGACGAGATGCCGTGGGCGCGCGCGAGCCGGCCGTCGGCGTCCGGGGCGGTCGACGCCCCCGTCCACAGGTTGATCGCGAAGTCGTCGCCGCGCTCGTGGGCGGCCTCCATGCGCAGGGCCAGGGCCTCGGGCACCGCCTTGGGGTAGCCGGCCCCCGTGAACCCGCTGAAGCCGACGTTGTCGCCCGGCCGGATCAGCGCCGAGGCCGAGTCGGCCGTGGTGATCCGTGAGCTCAGCAGCGGGCAGGAGACGCGTGACATCGACAGCTTCCGGTAGGGGGCGAGTCGATGCTGCCACAGCCCGTCGGTCGACCTACGGGTGGACGTTGATCTTGTTGTGCACGGCCGACGTGTGCGGCGACGACCAGGCGGCCCGGGCGGCGTCGTTCTTCTCGGTCCACGCGCTCACGGTGCCCGTGAGGGTCACCTCCGAGCCGACCGCGGTCACCGAGATGGCGTTGGCGTCCAGCAGGGCGTGACGCACGAGGGCGTCCTTGATGAGCCGCGCGGTGTCGGTGGCCGAGGCCCGCGCCGTCAGCGTGATGCGGTTGTCGATCTGGTGCACGCCGGCGAGGGCGCGGACGAGCCGCTCGACCGAGGTGCGCTGGTAGTTCCACTCCACCTCGCCGGTCAGCACGACCACGTGGTCGTGCACCTCGACCTGGACCACGTCGCGTGGCAGGTCGGCCGACCAGTCGATCACGTGCTTGACCGCCGCGGCGATCTCGGCGTCGGTGCGCTCGAGGTGGTCACCGCCGCGGATCGTCAGGTCGTTGACGACGACCGTGACGCCCGTGACGCGAAGGGCCGCGTTCTTGGCCTCGACGCGCTCGGTGTAGCTGTCGACCTCCCCGGAGAGCGTGACGACGCCGTCGTGCACCGAGACGCCGACGTCGGCGTCGTTGACCTGGGGTGCCCAGGCCAGCTCCTCCGAGACGTCTTCCCGGACGAGGTGGTCGTGGTGTGCGGTGGTGGTGGTCATGGTCCGACCATCGCGTGACGGGCCGTCGGCGGGCAGGGCTTCCCGTCCCGAGCCGGAGGGTCCTCCGGCGGTTGGCGCGCCCCCGCGGCCGGTCGACGATGGAGGCACCGCTTCCAGGAGGTCACATGGCGCAGGCAGGGTTCGGCCGTCCGGTCACGGTCGGCGTCGCCGACGGTCAACGCGGCGCGCTGGGGTTCGCGGCGGAGGAGGCCGGTCTCGCCGGGTGCGACCTGAGGATCGTGCACGTGTACGCCGTTCCGCCGAGCCCACCGCGGTCGATGAGCGCGGCCTACGGCTACGACATCGACGCCTCCTTCGAGGGCTCCGCGCGCGACGTGCTGGCCGCAGCGGTCGACATCGCGTCGGCGGGACACGCCGACCTGACGATCCACCCCGTGCTCGAGCGCGGCACCCCGTCGACCGTCCTGGAGGCGATGGCGGCGACCTCACGCCTGCTCGTCCTCGGTCAGGACGAGGGCGTGCCGTGGTACGCGCGGCTCTTCCGGAGCCGCGTGGCGCGAGCCATGGCGCACAGGGCGTCGTGCCCGGTCGTCGTGGTGCCCGACGACTGGCGGGCGAGGGGCGCGACGAGAGGTGTCACGCTGCTGCTCGACAGCCGGACGGTGGCCCACGGTCCGCTCCGCTACGCGTTCGAGCAGGCGGCACGCCACAGCGACGTCCTCCACATCATCCACGTGCAGGAGTCGGACGATCCCCACGACGGCGGCATCCCGTGGCACGACATGCACCGGTTGATCCAGTCGTGGCGGGCGACGTACCCACACGTCTGGGTCGAGACGAGGGTCGTGGCCGGAGCGGCGGACCTCGCGACGGTCGAGTCGTTCGAGCGCACCGGCATCCTGGTCCTCGGGAGGCCGCACGACGACCACCTCGCGGCGCAGCTGCACGACTCGCTGGCCCGCGCGGTCATCGTGCGCGCCAGCTGCCCGGTGGCCGTCGTCCCGCCCGACCACGACGCCTGACGGACCCCTGGCGCAGATAACGGGACCTTGTGCCCTGACCGTGGGCCAGCACCCGCTCATACTGGAGCGTTGGCATGAGGTGTCGACGAGGAGATCTGGGTGACGATACGTGTGTTCCTGCTCGACGACCACGAGATGGTCCGCATGGGCCTGCGCAAGCTGCTGGAGAGCGGGGGCGACATCGAGGTCGTCGGGGAGGCGGGCACGGCCGCGGCGGCGACTGCCCGCATACCGGCGTTGCGCCCGGACGTGGCGATCCTCGACGCCCGCCTGCCCGACGGCAGCGGCATCGAGGTGTGCCGGCAGATCCGGTCCGCGGAACCGTCGGTCAAGGCCATCATCCTGACGTCGTTCGACGACGACAAGGCGCTGTTCGCGGCCATCATGGCCGGGGCCGCTGGGTACATCCTCAAGCAGGTGACGAGCCAGGACCTGCTGAGCGGCGTCCGGCACGTGGCCGGCGGCGGGTCCCTGCTCGACCCGAGCGTCACGGCCAAGGTGATGGAGCGACTGCGCGACGGGGGACCGGAGGAGCCGCAGGAGCTCAAGAGCCTCAGTGCCCAGGAGCGGCGGATCCTGGAGCTGGTGGCCGAGGGCCTGACCAACAAGCAGATCGGCGATCGCCTTTTCCTGGCCGAGAAGACGGTCAAGAACTACATGTCGAACGTGCTCGCGAAGCTCGGCCTGGTGAGCCGCACCCAGGCCGCCGTCTTCGCGACGCGCCTGATGAGCCCGTGACCTGAGGGACCAACGGCCTCACGTCCGAGGCGGTTCGGCGGTGCCGTGGCGGTCGCGGTCACGGAAGTGTCCGGCCTGAGAGCCGGGTCGTCCGACCTCGGCCGCCCAGCATCGACGCAAGAGGTGTCATGACGACCGTTCGCGACGCACGACCCGGCACCCGGTCGATCGTGGTCGGGGTCGTCGACGACAGGTGCTCCGGCTCGTTGGCCTACGCGCTGGAGGTGGCCCTCGAGGAGTCGGCGACGGTCCGTGTCGTCCGGGTGTCGACGGACCACCGTGAGGACCGCACCGAGCTGGGGCTGCCGGTGGTCACCGAGGAGCTCGACGGCGACCCCGTCGACGTCCTGGCGCGCGAGGGCCGCGGGGTCGACCTGCTGGTCGTCGAGACGCCGCGTGACCCCGTGGCGGCACTGCTCGACCCGTTCCTGGTCCGCCTGCGCCGGCGCAGCGAGACGCTGCTGGTCGAGGTCGACCGCCACGGCGAGGTCGTCCGCGCCTCCGGCCCCGAGGGGTGGGCCTACTCGGCGGAGGCTGATCCGGCGGTCTCGACGCCGACCGCGGTTCCCTCCGCGGGTGGGGTGATCTGCGTGGGCGTCGACGGCTCGCCGGCGAGCACGGCCGCCGTCGGGTGGGCGGTCGCCATGGCCGCGCAGACAGCCTTCACGCTCCGGCTCGTCGGGGTGTACGGCACGTCCGGGGCAGCCGTCGCCCGGACACGTCAGGACGCGGTGGACGCCGTCGCGACCGTCGCGTCCCGGCTGCCGACCCCGGCCCCCCAGTCGGTCGTGGTGCAGGGTGAGGCGGCCGACCGGCTGCTCGACGCCTCGCGGGACGCCGTGCTGCTGGTCGTCGGCCGGCACGGCACGAGCGGACTGATCCACAGCGCGCTGGGCGGGGTCGGCGAGACCTGCGCGAGGCTCGCCCGCTGCCCCGTCGTCATCGTCCCGGCGCCGGCGCCGGCGCCCTGAGCGTCCCCGCGAGGGCACCGGATCGAGCCCCGATCGACCGCGGCCCCTCGACGTCCTGTGCGCCACGGGTTCCCGGCACGGCGGCCCCGGTCTGGCCGCGAACGGTGCCGTCAGCGGTCGTGCATCATCCAGGTGCCGGTGCGACCCGACAGGTGGTCGTCCATCCAGTCGACCATGTCGGTGCACCACCGCTGGTCGTCGCGGTCCGCGACTCCTCCCGACGACATCCAGTCGCGGCACGCCGATCCCACGTCCGAGAGCCGGACCGAGGCAGGGTCCTGTGACGGCTCGTCGGCGTGACCGATGACGAGGACGGTGGCCAGCGACCCGACCCCGATCCCGACCAGCCCGGAGGCGACCGCCCACCGTCGGACGCGCCGGGGGAGCGCCGCGGTGTCGTCGGAGGTCGAGGTGGTCGTCATGTCGTCGACCGTGCGCGGTGCTGGGGTCGCACGGGGGACAGGGCGGCGGCCAGGGCCGCCACGACGGCGGCCCGCCGGACGTGAGGACGACGTGGGGCCCGGGGTGCCCGGGGTGCCCGACGGGCGGTTCGTGTCATGGCGCCTCCTGTGAGCTCGACCCGACCGGGTCGGGGGTGACGTCCACGATGCGCCGGGTCACCGGTCGTCCCCACGGTCCCAGGACACCACCGCGGGGGCCGGACGTCCCGTCGGCCAGGGGCGCCGGACCGGGACCACGTGCCCTGTCCGGGCAGCCGGGACCGGAACAGGCTGGAGGCGGTGACCGCCCGTGCGACCACCTCCGCCCCGTCGCCCACCAGATCGGACCACCCGTCATGAAGGCAGCAGTCGTCACCGCGTTCGGCCAGCCCCTCCAGGTCATGGAGCTCCCCGTCCCCGAGCCCGCCGCAGGCCAGGTGCTCGTCCGGATGGAGGCCTGCGGCCTGTGCCACACCGACATCCACGCAGCGCACGGCGACTGGCCCGTCAAGCCGACCCTGCCGAGGACACCCGGGCACGAGGGCGTCGGCATCGTGGAGAAGCTGGGTCCCGGAGTCACGGACCACGGCCTGGGTGACCGCGTCTCGATCGCCTGGCTCGGAGGCGCCTGCGGCACCTGCCGCTACTGCCTCGACGGCCGCGAGACGCTCTGCCAGGACCAGGTCAACAGCGGCTACTCCACCGACGGGGCCTTCGCCGAGTACGCCGTCGTGACGGCGGCTTTCGCGGTCGCCGTCCCGCCCGGGGTCGAGCCCGTCGACGCGGCGCCGCTGACCTGCGCGGGTCTCACGGCGTACAAGGCCGTCAAGGTCGCGCACGTGCAGCCGGGCGAGAACGTCGCCGTCTTCGGCATCGGGGGGCTGGGACACCTGGCGGTGCAGTACGCCCACATCGTCGGGGGCACCGTGATCGGCATCGACGTCGAGCCCGAGAAGCTGGCCCTGGCCGTCGAGCTCGGGGCCCACCACACCGTCGACGCCCGCGCGACCGACCCGGTCGAGGCCATCCGGCGGCTGGGGGGCGCCGACGTCGCCCTGGCCTTCGCGGTCTCGCCGCGCTCGTTCGAGCAGGCCTTCGCCTCCCTGCGCCCGGGCGGCCGGCTGGTGTGCGTCGCGATGCCCGCCGACGGCGACCTGAGCATCCCGATCTTCGACACCGTCATCAAGGGCATCAGCGTCATCGGGTCGATCGTCGGCACCCGCGGCGACCTCGCCGAGGTCTTCGAGCTGCACCGGCTGGGCCGCACCAAGGTCGTGGCGGAGGGGCGGAAGCTCGACGACGTCAACGCGGCGATCGCCGACGTGCTCTCGGGCTCGGTCCCGGCGCGTCTCGTGTTCGAGTTCTGACGCCCGCGCGGCCGGTGGGACGATCGTCCCGCGGGACGAGGCCATCGGCCGGTGGGCGCCGGGGTCGGCGGGAGCGAGAGTGGCAGGACCACCTCACCCAGGAGACGCCATGCACACGAATCACTTCCCGGTCCTGGTCGGCGTCGCCGACAAGCAGCCCGCCGCGGTCGCGTACGCCGTCGCCGAGGCCGTGCGGCTCCGCAGACCGCTCAGGGTCGTCCACTGCTGGGCCCTGCCCAGCCCGGCGTCGGCCTTCTACGTGGGGTCCGAGACACTCGGTGCCATGCGGGTCGAGGGCCAGGAGGTGCTCGACGCCGCCGCGGCGGTCGTGGCGGACTCCGGCGTCGACCTGGAGGTCGAGTACGTCATGACCGACGGGTCGCCCGTCGACGTCCTGTCCGAGGCAGCCACCCGGGCGGCGGCGCTGGTGCTCGGATCGGACGACGTGCCGTGGTTCGACCGGTTCCTCGGAGGAGAGATGTCCGGCCACCTCGCACGCACCGCGGCGTGCCCCGTGGTCGTCGTCCCCGAGCGCAACGTCCCGGGAACCGGGACGGGCGGGGTGGTCGTCACGGTCGACGGCGACACGTCGGCGGCGGGCCCGTTGCGCTACGCCTTCGAGCAGGCCGACGCCCGTCAGGAGGCGCTGCACGTGCTGCACGCCGCTCCCGAGGCGACGCTGCGCGAGGACTTCCAGAACCACCACGCCAACGTCGCCGAGATCGTCGCGGGGTGGAAGGAGCAGTACCCCGACGTGACGGTGTTCCGGTCGACGACCGACGGGGCGCCGGTCGACGAGTGCATCCAGGCGACCGCAGAGGCGTCGCTGGTCGTCATCGGACGTCATCACGGCCACTCGACCCCCTTCGCGAAGGCACGACCCATCGCCCTGACGGTGCTGCGCAAGGCCCAGTGCCCCGTCGCGGTCGTCCCGCTGGACTATGCCCGCCCCTGATCGACACGTCGGGCCGGTCGTCGTCGGCGTCGTCGACGACCGGCCCTCCGTCGTCCTGTACGGGCTGGACGAGGCGGCACGGCTCGGCGCACCCGTCCGCCTCGTGCACTGCTACGCCGCACTGGCCGGTGACCTGTACTTCGGCCCCGACCCCGACGAGACGGTGCGCGCCGCGGCCACCGAGGTGCTGGCGCGCGCCCGAGAGGTCGTCGACGAGTCCGGTCACGAGCTGCACGTGGAGTACGTCCTGGTGCGAGGGGAGCCCGGCCCCTGCCTGGTGCAGGAGGCGACGACGGCACGGGTCGTGGTCGTCGGTGCCGCCGACGGGGTGGGTTGGCTGGAGTGGATGGTCGGGGGCGACCTCTCGGGTCACCTGGCCCTGAGGGCCGCGTGCCTCGTCGTGGTGGTCCCGAGCGCGGAGCGCCCCGAGGCGCCGAGTGGCGGGGTCGTGCTGGCGTCGGACGGTGACGCGTCCACGGCGGGGCCCTTGCGGTACGGCCTCGCGCAGGCCGGTCTTCGTGGTGAGAGCCTGCACGTCCTCCACGCCGCGGGGGAGACGACCTCGCAGCGATCGGGCGCGGTCCCGTCGGACGCCCCGGCCGCGGCGGTGGACGTCGAGCCGTCCCACCTGCGCGTCGACGAGGTCGACGCGTGCCTCGAGGCGACCGAGAACGCCTCGTTGCTGGTCGTCCGTCGGCCCCACGGGCACGGGCTCGCCTTCGCGCTCACCCGTCCCGTGGCCGTGCTCGTGCTGCCTGCGGCGCGCTGTCCCGTGGCGATCGTGCCCGACGACTACGGCTCGGCGTCGGCGCACTGACGACCGCGGCCGGTCAGCGGGTCAGCGGGTCAGCGAGGCTGCCGGTCGCGGTCGGCGCCCGGCGCGGTGGCCCGTCGGTGGAGCTCGGTCGTCATGACGTGGATCGCCCGGGTGAGCTCGGTGTTGGTCTGCAGCTCGAGCTCCTGCTGGACGAAGTCGTGGTCGGCCTTGGCCAGCTGGAACGCCGCCTGCCGGTTCTGCCCGATCAGCACGAACGTCGACAGGAAGATGGCCTCGAGCGAGACGATGAGCGTCAGGGTGGGCCACGGCGTCGACTCCACCACCAGCATCCACAGGAGGAACACGGCCGCGTGCAGGTACACGAAGCGCATCGACCCGGCGAACGACGTGATGGCGTCGGCGACCCGTACCTGGAGGTCGTGCCGGCGCAGGTCGTGGAACGCCGTCACGACCGGGTGGGTCGACCGTCCGCCCGCCGGGCCCTGGTGCGAGCCGGCGGTCATCGGTGCGCCCGCAGGTGGACCAGCAGCTTGTGGGCCGCGTCGACGAGGGGGAGGGTGACGACCGCGACGAGGCAGAACAGCCACCCGGTGGCCGACGGCCACGCGCCGCCGAGCAGCTCGGAGAGCCACGGCACGCCGAGGAAGACCACGAGCAGCACGGCCTCGACCGCGACCGCGCCGACGACCCACGGGTTCCGTCGGGGATCGACGGTCCAGGCTGGTCGGGTCTCGCTGCGGCAGACGAAGGCGTTGGCCATCTGGGCGGCGGCGATCACGGCGAAGGCCGAACCGGACGCCACGGCCAGCAGGTGGTCCGAGGCGTCCGCGCCGTAGGTCCACCCGCCCGCCGTCATGACGGCGAGGAAGGCGCTCATCGACAGGGCGGCCTCGGCGGGGCCGAGGACCAGCAGCGCGCGGCGCAGCAGCGCGCCGTCGACGACGTCCGTCGTGCGGGGCGGTCCGCTCATCGTGCGCGCGTTCGACGGCTCGGCCCCGAGGGCCAGCGCCGGGAGCATGTCGGTGCCGATGTCGAGCGCCAGCACCTGCAGCACCCCGATGGCCAAGGGGATCTCGCTGCCCGTCATGGCCCAGGCGACGAAGGGCACGAGCTCGGCCACGTTGTCGGTCAGGTGGAACGTCAGGAAGCGCCGGATGTTGGCGAAGGTCCCGCGGCCCAGCTCGACGGCCCGGGGGATCGTGGCGAAGTTGTCGTCGAGCAGCACCAGGTCGGCCGATTCGCGGGCGACGTCGCTGCCCGACCGACCCATCGCGACCCCCACGTCGGCCTCGCGCAGCGCGGCGGCGTCGTTGACCCCGTCACCGGTCATGGCCACGACGTGCCCCCGGGAGCGGAGCGCACGGGCGATCCGCAGCTTGTCGGCGGGCGTGACGCGGGCGACGACCGCGCCGTCGGCCCGGTCGAGCAGCTCGGCGACGTCCTCGTCGCCGGCGGGCAGGTCCTTGCCCTCCACGACGGTGCCCCTCGGCCCCAGGAGACCGATCTCGGTCGCGATCGCGGCACCGGTCGCCGCGCTGTCGCCGGTCACCATGGCGAGGCGGATGCCGGCCCGGTGGCACGTGGCGATGGCGTCGGCCACGTCGGCGCGCGGCGGGTCGCGGATGCCGATCAGCGCGAGAAGCTCGAGGTCGGCGTCGATCGCGGCGGTCAGGCCGGCCTCGGTCGACTCCTCGACGGGGGTGCGGGCCCGCGCGACGGCCACGACCCGTCGCCCGCGCGCCGACATGTCGGCGAGTGCACCGAGCGCCCGGGGCACGTCGAGCCCGCCGCAGCGCGCGACGATCGTCTCGGGGGCGCCCATGACGACGCCCCGGTCGTCGAGGACGGCAGCACTGAACATCCGCTCGGACGTGAAGGGGAGTCGGACCCGCGGTGTCGGGCGGGTCGCGACAGACTCGCCCATGCGCTGCGAGAAGGCGTCCAGCGAGGCGTCCATCGGGTCTCCCTCCGCCGCCCAGGCACCGTCGCGCAGGACCGCACGTCCGACGACGCAGGCGACGGCGGACCGTCCGGCGGCGGCCGCCAGCACGCGGGCCTGCGCGTCCCCGGTCGACGCGCCGGCCGGGTCGTAGCCCGTGCCGGTGACGGCGACGACCCCCTCTGTCGTCCACACCTCGACGACGGACATCTCGTTGCGGGTGAGGGTGCCGGTCTTGTCGGTGCAGATGAACGTCGTGGCGCCGAGCGTCTCGACCGCCTCGAGGCGGCGCACCAGGGCGTGCTCGGCCGCCATCCGCTCGGCTCCGCGGGCGAGCGAGAGGGTCACGGTCGGCAGCAGGCCCTCCGGCACCAGCGCGACCATCACGCCCACCCCGAACAGCAGCGCCTGGGTCACGGTCGAGCCGAGCACGAACGACGCCGACGACAGCACGACGCCGACCGTCACGGCGATCGCGGCGACGACCAGCACGAGCCGGTGCAGCTGGCGCGCGAGGGGGCTCGGCGGTCGCTCGGCGGTCGCGGTGAGAGCGGCGATGCCGGCCAGCTCCGTCGACGTCCCGACCGCGCACACGGTGCCCTGGGCGTCCCCTTGGACGACGAAGGTGCCGGCGCGCACGGTGTCGCCCGGCGCCCGCTCGACCGGGAGGCTCTCGCCGGTCAGCATCGACTCGTCGACCGAGAGTCCCGACGACTGCACGACGCTGAGGTCGGCGCCGATCCTGTCGCCCGCGGCGAGGACGACGACGTCGTCCAGCACCAGCTCGGAGACGTCGACGTCGGTCGTCCCGCCGTTGCGACGCACCCGCGCGCGGGCCGGCATCATCGACCCCAGCCTCTCGGCGGCCGCATCGGCCCGGTACTCCTGCGCGAAGGCGAAGGCGCCGTTCAGCACCACGATGACCGCGATCGCCACGCTCAGCGGCGCCATCCCGGCCAGCAGCGCGAGGGCGGCCGCGACCCAGAGCATGCCGGCGAAGAAGTGCGTCATCTGCGCGAGGAGGAGGCGCCACGCGGGCGTCCGCCGCGGGGGCGGCAGCAGGTTGCGTCCGTCGCGCTCGCGGCGCACCAGGACCTCGGCGTCGGTCAGGCCGTCCCGGGGCGCGGTGGAGGTGGTCACGCCCCGACTGTGGAGGGTCCAGGGGCAGGTGGACACCGCCGGTGGTCCCACATGTCCCGGACCTCTGGCGCCGGCACGCACTCGGGACGACTCGCGACGCGTGCGGGGACGTTGTGCCCTGCGTCGAGCGCCCGGCAGCCACGACGGTGGGGTCACCATCACCGAGCTCCGGGAGATCGACCATGTCCACGTCCACTCGCGAGACCCCCACCGTCCCGACGAAGCCGAAGAGGCACGGCTTCCGGTTCCCGAGCGCGTTCACCGTCCTGTTCGGGGTGACGGTCGCGGTGTGGCTGCTCGCCTTCATCGTGCCGACCGGTGCCTACGAGCTCGACGGAGACGGGGCCCCGATCCCCGGCAGCTACGCCGGCAGCTACGCCGGCGTCGACGCCGGCCTCAGCTTCGGTGACCGCCTGATGCAGCTGTTCATGGCGCCCATCAACGGTCTGTACGGGGTCAAGGCCGGCGAGGGCGGCTTCATCGGACCCTACGAGTCCGGCGAGCTGTTCGGCGCGGTCGGCGTGTTCATGTTCGTCCTGGCCATCGGCATCTTCATCACGATGTCGATGAGGACCGGCGCGATCGACGCCGGCATCGCGCGCGTCGCCCGACGCTTCCAGTCGCGCGGCGTCATCGTGATCGCGCTCCTGATGGTGCTGTTCTCCCTCGGGGGCACCACCGAGGGGATGGCCGAGGAGACCTTGGGGTTCTACGCCCTGGTCATCCCGCTGGCGCTGTCGCTGGGGTACGACCGCATGGTCGCCGTCGCGACGATCCTGGTCGGAGCCGGCATCGGCGTGCTGGCCTCCACCGTGAACCCGTTCGCCACGGGCGTCGCGTCCGAGGCCGCCGGCGTGTCGATCGGCAACGGCATCGGGTTCCGGCTCCTGATGTACGTGGTCCTCGTGCCCGTCGGCGTCCTGTTCGTGCTGCGGTACGCCAAGAGGGTCAAGGCCGATCCGTCGAGGTCGAGGGTCACCGCCCGCGAGGGCGATGCCGAGCTCATCGCCCTGGGGGTGGGCGAGGCGCCCGCACTGACCGGTCAGCAGAAGAGCGTCCTGGCCGTCGTCGGGACGACCTTCGCGTTCATGATCTTCGCGATCGTCCCGTGGGCCCAGGTTATCGGCGGACCCGACGCCACGAGCTACGGCTGGCAGCTCGACTGGTACTTCCCCGAGCTCGCCGCGCTGTTCGTCGTGATGTCGATCCTCGTCGGACTGATCGGCGGGCTCGGCGAGAAGGGCCTGACCGACACCCTGGTGCGCGGTGCCGGCGACTTCATCGGCGTCGGCCTGATCATCGTGCTGGCCCGCGGGATCACCGTCATCATGAGCAACTCGCAGATCACCGACACGGTCCTGCACTCGATGGAGGACGTCGTCAGCGGGTCGTCGGCCGGGGTGTTCGGGGCGACGATGTTCCTGATCAACATCCCGTTGGCGTTCCTGGTGCCCTCGACCTCGGGTCATGCCGCCCTCGCGATGCCGATCCTCGCGCCGCTGGGCGACTTCGCCGGCGTCCCCCGCTCGATGGTCATCACGGCGTTCCAGTCGGCGTCCGGCGTCGTCAACCTGATCACCCCCACGTCGGCCGTCGTGATGGGCGGTCTGGCGCTCGCCAAGGTGCGCTACGACGAGTACCTCCGCTTCGTGTGGCCGCTGCTGCTGGGCCTCGTGGTGCTGTGCACGGCGTTCGTCGCGATCGGCTCGGCGCTGTGACGAGGTGGACCTCCGGCACGCACCCAGGGCGGAAGGTCCCGCCCGGGCCGGTCTCCCGGCGGTGCCGCCGCGGGCGTCGACCGGCGACGGTGGGGACAGGGCATCCGTCCCGCGCGGACCACCGTGCACCCACGCTCCACCACACAGGAGAACTGCCATGACGTTCCACGTTGATTCAGAGGTCGGCGAGCTGCGCGAGGTCATCGTGCACCGACCGGGCAGCGAGCTGTCCCGGCTGACCCCCGCCAACGTCGACTCCCTGCTGTTCGACGACGTCATGTGGGCCGAGCGGGCGCGCGAGGAGCACGACGCCTTCGTCGCACAGCTGCGCGGACGCGGCACCACGGTGCACCACTTCGCCGAGCTGCTCGCCACCGCGATCGACGAGCCCGGGGCCCGCGAGTTCCTGCAGGACCAGCTCACGACGGCCACGCGGTTCGGACCGGCCCTCGACGCCCCGCTCGACGGGCTCGTCAACCAGACCCCGGCCGACGAGCTGGCCGACCTGATGATCGGCGGTGTCCTCAAGCGCGAGCTCGCCTCCCGACTGAAGGTCTCCAGCCTCCTCATGGAGTACCTGGACGACGAGGACTTCCTGCTGACCCCGCTGCCGAACCACCTCTTCCAGCGCGACAACTCCGCGTGGATGTACGGCGGCGTGTCGGTCAACCCGATGTCGAAGCCCGCCCGCAAGCGGGAGACCATCAACTCCCAGGTCGTGTACAACTTCCACCCGATGTTCACGGGTGCCGAGTTCACGTTCCTCTACGGCAACGACGCACTCGACCACGAGCCCGCCACGATCGAGGGCGGCGACATCACCGTCATCGGCAACGGCGCCGTCATGATCGGCATGGGGGAGCGCACCAGCCCGCAGGGTGTCGAGATGCTCGCCCGCCGGCTGTTCGAGACCGGGACCGCCACCAAGGTCATCGTCGTCGAGCTGCCCAAGTCGAGGGCCTTCATGCACCTCGACACGGCCATGACGATGATCGACCGGGACGCCTTCTGCGTCTACCCCTACCTGCCGGACGACCTGCGGTCGTTCACCCTGACCCCCGAGGGGGCCGACGGCTCGTACCGGGTCGCCGAGAACGCCGAGCTCTTCGAGACGGTCGCCGAGGCGATCGAGGTCGACAAGCTGCGGGTGCTGCGCGTCCCGACCACGCGGATGGGCGCGGCCCGCGAGCAGTGGGACGACGGCAACAACTTCCTCGCGGTCTCGCCCGGCGTGATCATGGGGTACGAACGCAACACCACGACCAACGCGTACCTCGCCGAGAACGGCATCCAGGTCATCCCGGTGGTCGGGTCCGAGCTCGGGCGGGGCCGTGGCGGACCCCGTTGCATGACGTGCCCGATCGTCCGGGACGGGGTCTCGGCATGACATCCCTCGACCGCACGCTCAGCGACCCCGTCGCGACCAACCACCTGGGCCTGCTCGGGCACAGCTTCACCAAGGAGCTCGACGTCACGGTCGAGCAGTGGCACGGCCTCCTCGAGCTGGCCAAGGAGCTCAAGGCCGAGCGCGCCTCGGGCCGGCGGGAGTACCAGCGTCTGCAGGACAAGAACCTCGCGCTGATCTTCGCGAAGTCGTCGACCCGCACCCGGTGCGCCTTCGAGGTCGCCGCGCACGAACAGGGCGCCCACGTGACGTACCTCGACCCGTCCGGGTCGCAGATGGGGCACAAGGAGTCCGTGAAGGACACCGGCCGGGTCCTCGGCCGGATGTTCGACGGGATCGAGTACCGCGGCTTCTCGCAGGCCGGCGTCGAGGAGCTCGCCGCGTCCAGCGGCGTGCCGGTGTGGAACGGCCTCACCGACGAGTGGCACCCGACCCAGTCGCTGTGCGACATGCTCACGATGATCGAGCACAGCGACAAGCCGGCCGGCGAGATCTCGTTCGCGTACTGCGGCGACGCCCACAACAACACCGCGAACTCGTTGCTGGTGGCCGGGGCGATGATGGGCATGGACGTCCGCATGGTGTCGCCGATGGAGCTGCAGAACCACGAGTCCGTCGTCACCACCGCGAAGGACATCGCGACGCGCACCGGAGCACGGATCCTCCAGACGACCGACGTCAGCGACGGGGTCACGGGGGTCGACTTCGTCTACACCGACGTGTGGCTGTCGATGGGCGAGCCCGAGGCTGCCTGGGACGAGCGCATCGCCCTGCTGTCGGCCTACCAGGTCAACGCCGAGATGATCGCGCTGACCGGCAACCCCGACGTGAAGTTCATGCACTGCCTGCCGGCGTTCCACGACCGTCGGACCGAGGTCGGGGACCACATCTACCAGCGCACCGGACTGACGTGCCTCGAGGTCACCGACGACGTCTTCGAGTCGGAGCGGTCGATCGTCTTCGACCAGGCCGAGAACCGGATGCACACGATCAAGGCCGTCCTCGTGGCCACGCTCGAGACCCGCTGACGTGCTCGTCGTCGTCGCCCTCGGGGGCAATGCGATCCTGCGCCGGGGGGAGCCCATGACGGTGGCGAGCCAGCGCGCGTCGATCGCCGAGGCGTGCGTCCCGCTGGCGCACGTCGCCCGTCAGCACGACCTCGTCGTCTCGCACGGCAACGGCCCGCAGGTCGGCCTGCTGGCGCTGCAGGCCGCGTCGTACGACGAGGTCAGCGAGTACCCGTTCGACGTCCTGGGGGCGCAGACCGAGGGGATGCTCGGGTACCTGATCGAGCAGGAGCTCGGCAACCGGCTCGGCGACGAGCGGGTCGTCGCGACCCTGGTCACCCGGACGCTCGTGGACGCCGACGACCCTGCCTTCGGCGACCCGACCAAGCTCGTCGGCCTGGTGTACACGACCGCGCAGGCCCACGAGCTCGCGGCGACCCACGGGTGGCAGGTCAGGGCCGACGGCGACGCGATGCGCCGCGTGGTGCCGTCGCCCACCCCGCTCCGAATCCTGGAGACCGAGGCGGTCCAGTGGATCCTCGACCGTCACGGTGTCGTGATCTGCGCGGGCGGCGGGGGAGTGCCGACGGCCCGCGACCGGGCCACGGGCACCCTCGTGGGGGTCGAGGCGGTCATCGACAAGGACCTCGCCAGCGCCGTCCTCGCGCGCGACCTCGGCGCTCGGTTGCTGGTGATCGCGACGGACGTCGCCGGGGTCTTCACCGACTGGGGCGGACCGGACCAGCGGCTCGTGGCCCGCGCCCACCCCGACGCGCTCGATCCGGCCGACTTCCCGGCCGGGTCGATGGGCCCTAAGGTGCGGGCCGCGGGCCAGTTCGCCCGCGAGACGGGTCTGTCGGCCGTGATCGGGTCGCTGACCGACATCGACAAGATGTTCGCGGGCACGGCCGGGACCGTCGTCACGACCGACGCGACCGGCATCGAGTTCCGTCCGTGACGGCGGTCGACGGCCGGCACCCGACCTGGCACGACCTCGAGGTCGACGAGACCCTCGAGGCGCTGTCGGCGGGGCGCGACGGCCTGAGCAGCGAGGAGGCCGCCCGGCGAGCCCGCGTCTACGGTCCGAACACCCTCGCGCACCAGGACGGGCCGGCGTGGTGGCAGGTCGTCCTGCGGCAGCTCGCGAGCCCGCTGATCTACGCGCTGATCGCCTCGGCCGGCGTCGCCCTCGCATTCGGCGAGGTCGTCAACGGCGCCGTCGTCCTGGCCGTCGTCGTGCTGAACTCGGCGATCGGGTTCGTCCAGCAGTTCCGCGCCGGGCGGGCCATCAGCGCACTCGCGGAGATGGTCGCGGCGCCGGCCAGCACCCTGCGCGACGGTGACTGGACGGCCGTGGCGTCCGAACAGCTGGTACCGGGCGACATCGTCGAGATGTCGTCCGGCGACCAGGTCGTGGCTGACCTGCGGCTCGTCGACGACCACGGTCTGCGGGCCGACGAGTCGGCGCTGACCGGCGAGTCCGTCCCGGTCGACAAGTCGAGCCGCAGCGTCGCACCCGGCGCGGTGCTCGCCGAGCGGTCGTCGGTGCTGCACGCCGGCACCATCGTCAGCAGCGGCACGGGCTGCGGCCTCGTCGTCGAGACCGGCGACAGCACCGAGCTGGGCCGCATCTCCGGGCTGGTGACGAGGACCGAGGCGACCACGACGCCCCTGACCCGGTCGATCGCCCGGATGGGATCGCGCGTCACCCTCACCATCGCCGGCGTCACGGTCGTCCTGCTCGCGGTCGCGCTGCTGAGGGGCTACTCGCCGGCCGACGCCGCGCTCGCGGCGATCACGCTCGCCGTGGCCGCCGTCCCCGAGGGGCTGCCCGCGATCGTCACGATCGCCCTGGCGATCGGCGTCCGGCGCATGGCCGCGCGCCGTGCCATCGTCCGCGAGCTGCCGGCGGTCGAGACGCTCGGGGCGACCAGCGTCGTGTGCACCGACAAGACGGGCACGTTGACGCGCAACGAGATGGTGGTCCGCCGGGCCTGGACGCCCGACACCGAGGTGGCGTTCGAGGGAGAGGGCTACGCAGCCGAGGGGCGGGTCGTGCGGGACGGGGAACCGGTCGCGGACCTGCCGGCCTCGGTGCGCGACCTCCTCGTGGCGGCGGTGCTGGCGAACGAGAGCCGTCTGGTGGGCGAGGGTCCGCACCGCCGCGTCGACGGCGACCCGACCGACGGGGCCCTCCTCGCGGCGGCCGACCGGGCCGGACTGTCGCGCGCCGACCTGGCCCGCCGGCGGAGGGTCGACCTCCTGCCGTTCGACGCCGACCGGCGCTACATGGCGAGCGTGGTCGAGACGCCCGACGACGTCCCCGAGCCGATGACGTACGTCAAGGGTGCACCGGAGGTGATCCTGGGGCACGTCGCCGAGGCCGTGGCCGTCCCGGCTCGGGAGGCGGTCGACCGGCTCGCGGGACAGGGCATGCGGGTGCTGGCGTTCGCGCGGTGCCGCGGCGAGGTCACCGACGTGGCGTCGTGGCCGGCCACCCTCGAGCTCCTCGGGCTCGTCGCGATGATCGACCCGCCCCGTGCCGGCGTGGCCCAGAGCGTCGCGGAGTGCCACGCGGCGGGGATCGACGTCAGGATGATCACGGGTGACCACCCCGCCACCGCGACGGCCATCGGGCGCGAGCTCGGCATCGTCGGCGACCTGCCGGTGCTCACGGGCGCCGAGATCGACGAGCTGGACGACGCCCAGCTGCTCGAGCGCGTCGGACGCACCAGGGTCTTCGCGCGCGTGGCACCGGAGCACAAGCTGCGTCTGGTCACGGCGCTCCAGACGGGCGGCGCGATCGTCGCCATGACGGGGGACGGGGTCAACGACGCTCCCGCGCTGCGGCAGGCGGACGTCGGGGTCGCGATGGGCCTCGCCGGCACCGCTGCGGCCAAGGAGGCCGCCGACATCGTGCTCGGCGACGACGACTTCGGCACGATGCGCACCGCGATCGCCGAGGGCCGGCGGGTCTACGACAACCTCGTCAAGGCCCTCGCCTTCGCCCTCCCGACGAATGTCGGCGAGGGACTGGTGATCGTGGTGGCGGTGCTGGCCTTCCCCGTCGTCGGCGGTCAGCCCGTCCTGCCGGTCGAGCCGGTGCAGATCCTGTGGATCAACCTGATCGCGACGGTCTCGCTCGCCCTGCCGCTGGCGTTCGAGGCCCCGGAGGCCGCGATCATGTCGCACCGGCCGCGCGATCCGCACGAGCCGCTGCTGTCGCGATTCGTGCTGGTGCGCACGGCCTACGTCGGGGTGCTGATGTGCGCGGTCGCGGTCGGGGTCTTCCTGGTGTCGCTCGACGTGACGGGCCAGCCCCTGTCGGGCGACCGGACGCCCGGCGACGGCGCACTCGCCGAGGCGCAGACCCTCGCCGTCACCACGCTCATGTTCTTCCAGGCGTTCTACCTGCTGACGTGCCGCACGCTGAAGGAGCCGGTCCGCACGATCGGTCTGTTCTCCAACCGCTACGTGTTCGTCGGCATCGCCGCCGTCGTGGCCCTGCAGGCGGCGTTCGTCCACGTGCCCTTCATGCAGGACGTGTTCGGGTCGAGCGGCCTGGGCGCCCTCCAGTGGGTCGCTGCCGCGGCGGCCGGCTTCGTGGTCGTCCCGGTCGTCGTGGTCGAGAAGACGTGGCGCCGGGGCCGCGCCCGCCGCGTGGTCGGCGCGTGAGCGCGGCGCGGCCCGCGACCGTCGTGCTGGCCGACGGCAGGCACGCGGTGGTGCGGACGCTGGTGGCGTCCGACCGCGCCGCGCTGGAGCAGCTCTTCGCCCGCACCAGCGAGCAGAACCTCTACACGCGGTTCTTCGGCCTCGGCGCGAGCACCGTGCCGCGGCACCTCGACCACCTGTTCTCGGGATCGCCGTCCGTGACGGCCTACGTGCTGACCCGCGACGACCGGGTGCTCGGCGTCGCGGACGTCGAACGGCTCGACCCGTCGTCGGCCGAGGTCGCCTTCCTGGTGGCGGACGACGCGCACGGCTGCGGCGTCGCGACGCTGCTGCTCGAGCGGGCCGCCGCGGACGCCCGGGCCGCCGGCGTCGCGTGGTTCGTGGCGGACGTCCTGGCCACGAACCACCCCATGCTGCAGGTGTTCGAGGACGCCGGCTTCGCGGTGCACGTCCGGCGCGACGGCACCGAGGTGTCCGTCCGGATGAGCACCGCGCTCGACACGGGGGCGCGCGACGCATCGGTCGAGCACGCAGCCGCGTCGGAGGCCGCACGTCGCGCGCGAGACCTCGAGGGGCTCAGCTGACGGCGGTGCCGAACAGCCGCCCGATCAGGTAGGTCAGCATCAGGCCGGCCGCCCCACCGGCCACGACGCGCGTGACGGCGCGGCGGATGCTGCTGTGACCGAGGCGCGCGCTGAGCGTCCCCGCCACCGCCAGGGCGATCAGGACGATCAGCACGGTCGCGACGATGCGGACGCCGGCCGGAGCCAGCAGGATCGCCGCCAGGGGGAGCAGGGCACCGAGCGTGAACGCGACGGCGGACGCGGCCGAGGCGTGCCACGGGTTGGTGAGCCCGTCGGGGTCGATGTGCAGCTCGGCGTCGGCGTGGGCCGCGAGGGCGTCGTGCTCGGTCAGCTCCTCGGCCACGAGCCTGGCCGTGGCCGTGGACAGGCCCTTGCGCCGGTAGATCGCCGCGAGCTCGTCGAGCTCCTGGTCCGGCAGCTCGACGAGCTCGCGGCGCTCGAGCGCGAGCTGCGACCTCTCGCTGTCGCGCTGGCTGCTGACGGAGATGTACTCGCCGAGCGCCATCGACACGGCGCCGGCGACCAGCCCGGCCAGTCCGGCGGTGAAGATCGCGCCACGCGACGACGTCGCGCCGGCGACGCCGACGACGAGACCCGCCGTCGACACGATGCCGTCGTTGGCGCCGAGGACGCCGGCACGCAGCCAGTTGAGCCGCACGGCCATGCCGCCGTCGTGCGCCTCGTCCTCGTGGGCGGCCGGGACCTCCTGGCCCTCGGGGCCGCTCACGGACGGGCCGAGGAGCTCATGTCGGTGTCGTCCCAGGCAGCCTTGGCCCCGCTGTGCCCGATGCGGGCCACCTGCACGGACGCCCCGACGGCGGCGACGATCGCCAGCACCGAGACAGCGACCGTGACGGCCCGGGTCACGGAGTGGCCCCGGGTGCTGCGCCAGTGGAGCGCGTAGCCGACCGCCGACAGCACGAACAGCGCGATCATCCACGGGAGCAGCCCCTCGGCGATCTGCGTGTGCTTCTCCAGCAGGGCCGACCGCTCGACGTGCTTCTCGAGCGTCTCGCCGGTCGACGTGCTCAGGGGGACGAGGACCAGGCCGACCAGGCTGAGGCCGACCGGGAGCGGCCCGGCCCACGCGCGGAATCGCGGCCACACGGCGCCGAGGATCACGGTCAGGACCGCCAGCGGGATGATCACGACCGTCGCGTGGACGATCAGCGGGTGCAGCGGGAGGCCGTAGAAGTCGTTCGGCATGGGCGTCCTTCGGGAGGTGGGAGCGGGGGAGGTGGTGGCGCAGCGCGTGCGTGACGGCAGCCACCTGGAGAGTCTCGGTCTCGTCGCCTCATGGCCGGGTCATGCCCGCGTCAAATCCTGGTCAAATCGGGACGACGACCCGATCGTGTCGGCGCGGCGCCGCGACCACCAGTGCCAGACGTCCCCGCGACGGCGGCGCCCCCTCGACTCGACGTGTGCGTGAACGTGCACATATCGTGTCGGCATGTCCACCGCCCCGTCCGCGCTGCGCTCCGCGCCCTACCGCCGTCTCCTCGGTGCCCAGGTCGTGGCGCTGCTCGGGACGGGTCTGCTGACGGTCGCCTTGAGCCTGCTGGCGTACGACATCGCCCCGGGGTCGGCCGGAGCCGTGGTCGCGACGGCGCTGACGGTCAAGATGGTGGCGTACGTGGGCGTCGCCCCGGCCATGGCCGCGATCGTGGCCGGGCTCGCGCCACGTGTCGTCCTGGTCGGCTCGGACGTCGTGCGGGTCCTGGTGGCCGCGACGCTGCCCTGGGTCGACCAGGTGTGGCAGGTGTACGTGCTGATCTTCGTGCTGCAGGCCGCCTCGGCGACGTTCACGCCGACCTACCAGGCGTTGCTGCCGACGGTCCTGCCGCGCAAGGACGACTACACGCGGGCGCTGTCGTTCTCGCGGCTCGCCTACGACCTCGAGGCCGTGCTGAGCCCGCTCGTGGCCGCCGTCGCGCTGCTGGTCGTCTCGTACCACGGCCTGTTCGCCGGCACCGCGATCGGCTTCGTGGGCTCGGCGCTGCTGGTGCTGGGCTCGCGGCAGGGCGCGGGAGCGGTACCCGTGGAGGCGTCCGAGCCGTTCCGTCGCCGGCTGACGGCGGGCGTGCGCCTGTTCGCGGGCCGACCCCGGTTGCGTGCGGTCGTCGCCCTCGACCTGGCGGCGGCGGGTGCGACCGCCACGGTGCTCGTGAACACCGTCGTCGTGACGCGCGGGACCCTGGGCGGCGGCGCCGACTCGGTGGCCGTCGCGCTCGGCGTGTTCGGTGCCGGATCGATGGTCGTGGCGCTCGCGCTGCCGCGGGTGCTGCGCCGCCGCTCGGAGCGGCAGGTCATGCTGGGCGGCGCGGTCGCCGTCACCGCCGCCCTGGGCGCGGCGGTGCTCGTGACGTCCTCGCCGACCTGGCCGACGCTGCTGGTCGTCTGGTTCGTCCTGGGCGCGGCAGGCTCGGCGGTGCTGACGCCGACGGGTCAGGTCATCACGTCCGCCGTCTCGGACGCCGAGCGGCCGACGGCGTTCGCGGCTCACTTCTCGCTGTCGCACGCCTGCTACCTGTTCGCCTACCCCGTGGCCGGATGGGTCGGTCGCGCCGCCGGGGTCCCCGCCGCGACGGCGGCGCTCGCCGTGGTGGCCGCGCTGGCCGCTACCGTCGCTGCCATGACCTGGTCATCGCCCGAGCCGTCCGAGGACGCCAGTCTCGACCACCCCGCGCGCCCCGACGCCACGCGACTGGCGCACGGCTCGGAGATCTTCGCGATGCTCGGCGAGCCGACCCGCCTCGAGCTGCTGTGGCTGATGACGGAGGGGCCGCAGACCGTCACGGCCCTCGTCGAGGCCGTCGACGCGTCCCGCACGTCGGTCAGCCAGCACCTGGCCAAGCTGCGCCGGGCCGGCGTCGTCGACGTCCTGCGCGAGGGGCGGACGGCCCTGTACTCGCTGCGTGGCGGGCACGTCGAGCGACTCGTCCGCGAGGGGCTGAACCACGCCGACCACGTCGTCAGCGGCGAGCGTCCCCACGCCTGACCGGCCGCGGCGGCCGGCCGGTGGCGCAGGACGACCGGCCGCACGTGTGCGGTCCGACCGTCCTGCGCCACCCGGTGATCACGGGTGGAGCAGCACCTTGGTCCAGCCGTCCTCGCGCTTGTCGAAGTGGTCGTACCCGTCGGCGGCCTCGCCGAGCGAGAGCTCGTGCGACACGATCCAGCCCGGCGTCGCGCGCCCGGCGACGATCAGGTCGCGCAGCTCACGGTTGTAGCGCTTGACCGGCGCCTGGCCCGTGCCCATGCTCTGGCCCTTCGTGAAGAAGGTGCCGTAGTCGAAGCCGATGCGACCCTCCTTGGCGCCCTCGTCGGCGGCGTCCGGGTCCTCCGGCACGTACACGCCCACGACGCCGATGCCGCCGGTCGTGCGGACGGTCTTGACCAGGTTGTCCAGCACGAGCTCGGGGTGCTCGTCGCCCTGGTGGTCGTGCGCCTGGTAGCCCACGGCCTCGACGCCACGGTCGGTGCCGGCGCCGTGCGTCGCCTCGATGATCTGGTCGGCCGGGTCACCGGCGCTGAAGTCGATCGGCGTCGCGCCGATCTGCTCGGCGAGCCTCAGTCGGTCGGCCTGCTGGTCGACGACGAACACCTGGCTGGCGCCCTTGATCATCGCGGCGTGCGCGGCCATCAGCCCGACGGGCCCACCGCCGAACACCGCGACGGTCTCGCCGGCCTTCATGCCCGACAGCTCGACGCCGTGCCACCCGGTCGGGAACACGTCCGACAGCATCGTGAAGTCGTTCTCGTGCTCGGTGCCCTGCGGCAGCGCGAGCAGGTTGAAGTCGGCGAGCGGGACGCGCAGGTACTCGGCCTGCCCGCCGCGGTAGGGGCCCATGTTGGCGTAGCCGTAGGCCGCACCGTCCATGCCCTCGATCGGGTTCATGCGGGTGCAGAACGAGCTCCAGCCCGTCTGGCAGTTCTTGCAGGTGCCGCAGCCGATGTTGAACGGCACGGACACCCGGTCACCGGCCTTGAAGCGGCCGACCGCGCTGCCGACCTCCTCGATGACACCGGTGTTCTCGTGCCCGAGCACCGTGCCCTCCTCGACCGCCGTGCGGCCCTCGTACATGTGCAGGTCTGACCCGCAGATGTTGGTCGTCGTGATGCGGATGATCGCATCGGTCGGGTCCTCGATCGTCGCGTCGTCGACGTCCTCGACACGGACGTCGTGCGGTCCGCGGTACACCAGCGCCTTCATGGCTGCTCCTTTGATCGTCTCTCGCCCCTGGACCACGGAGGAGTACCCAGCCCCGGCGGACGCACACGACCCCGGACGTCCGGAACCTCGGGAGCACCGTCCGTGCCGGCGGCCCGGGGGACCACGACGACGGGCGCCTCGGCATGCACCAGGCAGCGGCGGACGGTCGGTCCGTCGCGGCGCGACGAGCCCAGCACCACGAGCTCGGCTCCTCGCGAGGCCTTCACCAGGGCCCTGCCCGGCTCGTCGTCGTCGACCTGGCGCAGGACGAGGGCCGGGAGGCGGTGCCGGAGCCGGACCGTCACGATGACGTCCTCCAGCAGCTCGATCGCCTGCCCGCGCGTCGCGCAGAGCGTCGTGAGGGAACCGTCGTGGTGGACGGCCAGGGGCCAGCACGTCACGGCGAGGACGTGGGTCTCCCGCAGGTGCGCCTCGCGCAGGGCCAGCTCGAGGGCGTCGGCCGACGAGTCGCTGCCGTCGACGCCCACCACGACGCGTGCCAGTGCCGTCATCGGTCGCCTCCGTGGTCGTCGGCCCCTGCCCCGAGCGTGGGCGAGGGAGGGGCCGGGGAGGAGGGTCGGTCTCCCCGTCGGCAAGGGACCTTCGACCCTTCTCCACCGGCCGGAGGGACCTCAGGATGAACGCTCTGCCGGCGTCGACCCCCGCGACGCCGTCCAAGGAGGATCGATGACGGTACGCGTGTTCCTTCTCGACGACCACGAGGTCGTGCGGGCCGGGTTGAAGCACCTGCTCGAGAGCAGCGGGGACATCGAGGTGGTCGGCGACGTCGGCACCGCGGCCGCGGCACTGGCGCGGGTCCCCGCGCTGAGACCCGACGTCGCGATCCTCGACGCGCGCCTGCCGGACGGGAGCGGCATCGAGGTGTGCCGGCAGATCCGCTCGACCCACCCCGCCACCAAGGCGATCATCCTGACGTCGTTCGACGACGACGAGGCCCTGTTCGCGTCGATCATGGCCGGAGCGGCCGGGTACGTCCTCAAGCAGGTCACGGGGCAGGACCTCGTCGCCGCCGTCCGCCACGTGGCCGCGGGCGGATCCCTGCTCGATCCGAGCGTGACGGCCAAGGTCATGGAGAGGCTCCGCGAGGGCGAGCCGGGCGAGCCGGACGAGCTGCGGTCGCTGACGGCCCAGGAGCGGAGGATCCTCGAGCTGGTCGCCGAGGGCCTGACCAACCGGCAGATCGGCGACCGTCTGTTCCTGGCGGAGAAGACGGTCAAGAACTACATGTCGAACGTGCTGGCCAAGCTGGGCCTGGAGCGTCGCACCCAAGCGGCCGTGCTCGCCAGTCGTCTGCTGGACAGCCCCTGAGGCCCGTCACACGGGCACGGACCACGAGACCCGCGTGCCGCCGGATGCGGCCGGCAGGGCCTCGAACGTGCCGCCCCGCGCCGCCGCGCGGTCGCGCAGGTTCGCGAGCCCGCTGAGCGCGTCGACGTCGCCGATGCCGATCCCGTCGTCGACGACCTCGATCGTGACCTGCCCGGCCACCGCCGAGACCGTGATGTCGACGCGTGTCGCCCTGGCGTGACGCACCGTGTTGGCGAGCGCTTCGGTCAGCGCTGCCGACACGTCGTCGGTCAGTCCCGCGTCGGCGAGCAGGTCGACGGGGCCGAGGAACGTGACGCGGAGGCGGTGAGGCAGCTGCCCGTCGGAGCGGTCGACGATCTCGAGGATCCGTGCGCGCAGGCTCGACGACGTCGTGTCCGGGTCGCGGCGGATCGCGAAGATGCTCTGCCGGATCTGCGTGATCGCGGCATCGATCTCGCCGATCTGGGCCATGATCTTCGCGGCGGTCTCGGGATCGGCGCCCACGGCCGTGGCCTGCAGGTTGAGGCCCGTGGCGAAGAGTCTCTGGATGACGTGGTCGTGCAGGTCGCGGGCGATGCGCGACCGGTCCTCGAGCAGGGCCATGCGGCGGCGGGTCACCCTCACCTCGGTGCGGTCGAGCGCGAGGCTGACGTGGCCCGCGAACGACACGCCCATGTCGACGTCCCGAGGCGCGAACGGCGGGCGGTCCTGGGCGCGCGCCACGCAGAGGATGCCGATGGTCCGGGCGCCGGTGGTGAACGGGATGATCATGGCGCTGCCCAGCATCGACTGCTCCTCGAAGCCGTGGGACGCGTGGTCGGCCAGGGACGTGATGATCGCTGCCTCGCCGGTCCGCAGCGGCTCGGCGGCGACGGTGTCGCCGACCGGGAACGACATCTTCACGAGCGAGTCGGCCCCCAGGCCGACGGCGCGGTCGACGACGATCGTGCCCTCGTCGTCGGCAGGAACCAGGGCCACGCTCACCAGGTCGGCCTGGGCGAGGTGACGCAGGCGCTCGACCAGCACGTCGAGCTCGTCCCCCTCGTCGGCGGACATCAGGCGGCGTGAGACCTCGACGAGCGCGGTCGACCAGCGCGCGCGGTACTCCGAGTCCTCGAACAGCCGCGCGTTCTCGATCGCGATGCCGGCGGTGCCCGCGAGGGCCTGGGCGAGCTCCTCGTCGTCGGCGGAGAAGCGGCCGTTGCGGCTGTCGGTCAGGTAGAGGTTGCCGAAGACGCGGTCGCGGACGCGGATGGGCACGCCGATGAAGCTCTCCATCGGCGGGTGGTGTGCGGGGAAGCCGCTCGACCGGTCGTCGGCCGCGATGGACGCGAGGCGGACCGGGCGCGGGTCGTCGATCAGCGCCCCGAGGAGTCCGCGCCCCTCGGGCAGGTGGGCGATCTGCGAGACGGTCTCGTCGTCCATCCCGACGTGGATGAACTGCTCGAGCCGCCGCTCGTCGCCGATCACCCCCATGGCGCCGTACCGCGCCTGGATCAGCTCGAGGCCGATCTCGACGATGCGGCGCAGCACGGTGGGCAGGTCGAGGTTGCTCGTCAGGTCGTTGTTGACCCTGATCAGGTCGCGCATGCGGGCCTGCGAGCCCATCAGCGTCTCGGCGCGCTCGACGAAGTGACGCAGGAGCGCCTCGAACTCGAGGGTCGGCCCGCCCATCTCGGACTGGTCATGGCTCATGTCGCTCCCAGGGGTCCGAAGGTGCTGTCGAGCGTCAGACTACGCGCGGCCGAGGGCCAGCCGGCCATCTCGAGGGGGTCGTCTGCGGACCTTCGTCCCTCGAGCCGTGGTCGCGAGTCCGTGGAGGCCGGCGACGGTCCGGACGGATGCTGGACCGTGAGCATCCAGGAGGGCACATGAGCACCAGGCCGAGACCCGTCGTCGTCGCGATCGCCGACAAGCAGCCCAGCGCCGTCGCGTTCGCCGCCGACGAGGCCCGCTCGACCGGGGCGGGGCTGCGGGTCGTGCACGCGGTGGGAACCGGTGCGCAGTCCGCCGAGTTCTACCTCGGCGCCGAGAGGGCGATGCTCGACCGGGAGGTCGCCGCGGGCAGGGAGGTGCTGGCGGACGCGCGTCGCGTGCTCGACCAGACCCACCCCGGGCTCGACACCGAGTTCGTCCTGACCGAGCAGGCGCCCATCGACGCGCTCGACCGCGAGGCGCGCGGGGCGCGCCTCGTGGTGGTCGGCGCCGACGACGTGCCGTGGTACGAGCGGATCCTGCGCACCAGGGTCGCGGGGCGGTTGGCGATGCGTGCGCCGTGCCCCGTCGTGGTCGTGCCGGAGCTCGAGTTCCCGACCGGGCCGGACGGCGAGGTCGTCGTCGCGCTCGACGGTGAGACGTCGGCGGCCGGCCCCCTGCGGCTGGCGTTCGAGGAGGCCGGCGCGCGCGACTGCCTGCTCCACGTGCTGCACGCGACACCGCCCGGGACGCTCGCCAGCGACGCCGAGGCCGCGCGCGCCGATGTCTCCGCGGCGGTCGCGACGTGGCGGACGAGGCGCCCCGACGTGATGGTGCTCGAGGGCGCGGTGCACGATAACCCGGCGGCCGCGGTGGCTCGCGCGACCCGCGCGGCCGAGCTCGTCGTCGTGGGTCGTCCTCACCACACGCTGCGCCTCGGGGTGTCGCGGCCGCTCGCCTCGCGGGTGCTGGCCGTCGCCCAGTGCCCCGTCGCGGTCGTCCCCGCCGACTACGACGGCCGGTGACCGGCCGTGCGTGACGAGCAGGCGTGCCCCGTCGTCGTGCGGCGGGTGCTCGTGGCGGCCGCGAGCCGCCACGGGGGCACCGCCGGCGAGATCGCGGACCGGGTCGCCGATCACCTCCACGTCCTGCTCCCCGGGACCGAGCGCGTCGAGCGGGTCGAGCTCGCCGACCTCCGCGTGCTCGACGGTGCCGATGCCGTCGTCCTCGGCAGCGCCGTGCTCGACGGTCACTGGATGCGCCCGGCCGCGAAGGCGCTGGAGTACGTGCGCGAGGAGCCGTTGGCCAGGCTGTGGCTGTTCAGCACCGGTCCGGTGTCGGAGGTCGAGTGCGAGAACGAGCAGGTCGTCTCGGCCGATGCGATGGCCCGTCTCGGCGAGGCCCGCGGCCACATGGTGTTCGGCGGGGCGCTGGGTCAGTCGCGGCGGTCGGTCGTCGGGCGACTCGTGGCCACGGTGGCGCGAACAGTGTCCGGCGACCGTCGCGACTGGCGGGTCGTCGACGCCTGGACCGAGCACATCGCCCGCGAGCTGGTCGTCAGTGACCTGAGACGCGGCGTCCGGCGATCGAGTCGATCTCGACCCTGACGACCATCGGACGGACCCCGCCGGCCCACGGGCGGAGGCGGCCGTGCCCGAGCACGAGGTTGATCGTGGCGCGGTCCTCGACCTGCGAGGCGGTGCCCTTGACCGTGACGTTCCACCCGTCCCGGTAGGTGTCGTCGTGGTGGTCGACCCCGAAGGCGACCCGGGTGCCTCGCGCCAGCTGGGCCAGGAAGCCGTCGGGCAGCGTGCGGAAGTAGACGACTCCGCCGATCAGGGCGAAGTTCACCGGCACGAGCTCGACGCCGTCCGGTCCGACGAACGCTACGCGGCCGACGGTCGTCGTGGTCAGCAGCTCGAGACACTCCCGGTGCGCGATCTCGCGGATCGTGGTGCGGTGCTCGTGGTCGTGGGTGGTCATGGTGCGCCTCTCGGTGGAGCGGCTGACGGACGCGTGCCCGTGCGGGTCCGCAGCACCATGGTCGTCGCCCACACCGAGCGGCCACACGGCCGTTGAGCCCCCGTCAGCGGGACGAAGGTCCACCGGTGCGGGCGGCGAGCGCGTCGAACGTCCACGGCACGACCACGACGGGCGAGATCGCGAGGTCGAGGCAGTGCATCAGGATCCTGCGGGAGTGGTGCTGCACCGTCGGCGTGCCGGCCGTCGACCCCAGCACGAGCAGGTCGGCGTCGGCGGAGGCCTCCACCAGGGCGGCCGACGCGGGCGCGTGGAGGACCTGGCCGACGACGGGTGCGGTGTCGGGGTGGCGCCTGCGCACGGTCTCCACGACGATGTCGAGGAGGTCGGCGGCCTGGGCGTGCGTGTTGCACAGCAGCACCTCGCCGTCGTCGTGCCGCGCCTCGGGCGGCCAGCACACCAGGGCGCGCACGTGGGTGCCGCGCAGCTCGGCCTCGTGCAGGGCGAGCTCGAGCGCGGCTGTCGACGCGTACCCGCCGTCGATGCTGACGACGATCGAGGACGTCCTCCTCGCCATGCGTGTCTCCGTTCGTGCCCCGATCTGCCCCAGCGTCGGTGGCCGGCGGGCACCCCGGGAGGGAAGGCCCGCCCTCGGGGTCGGGACGTTGGACTCTGGGCAGGCGTCGGCGGGTGCCGAAGGTCCCCGGTGCCCGGGCCCTTGGCTCGTGCCCGCATCGGCGGGCATCGCCGACGCTGGCGAGGACGAAGGAGGTGGGCGCGATGGACGGGCTCCCCGTGGTGCTGGGTGTCAGGTACGGACAACACCTGCAGGTGGCCGCGTTCGCGGCCGGGGAGGCCGCGCGACGACGCAGCGCACTGAGGGTCGTGCACGTGACGGACGATCCCGCGACGTCGCCGCCGCTGTTCGACGACGTCACCGCCGTCGCCGCTCCGCACCGCGGCCTGGTCGTCGAGCACGCGACGGTCAGGGGCGACGCGACGCAGGTGCTGCTGGACGAGTCGCGGCTGGCGTCCGTCGTGGTGGTCGGGGCGGACGACACCGCCTGGATCGCCCGGGCGATCGGCACCGAGATCTCGCGGGCCGTCGTGGTCCGGGCCGACACCCCGGTGATCGTCGTGCCCGAGGCGCCGTCCCGGCGACCTCGACCGAGCCGCGTCGTGGTGGCGCTGGACGCCGGCCACCAGGTCGACGGTCAGCTGGCCTTCGCGATGCACGCCGCCGTCCTGCGCGCAGAGCCCCTGCACGTCGTGCACGCGGCCGGAGTCGGCGGCGACCACGCCACGAGCTCGCAGCGGGGCTACCTGCTCGAGCAGGCCGTCGACCGGTGGCGGTGCCGGTTCCCCCAGGTCACGGTGCACACCGACGTCGAGCCGGACCACCCGGTGCACGCCTGCCTGGCCGCGAGCGTCCACGCGTCGGTGCTGGTCGTGGGACAGCCGCTCGCCGACCATCACCGGCCGGCGTCGCGGGCGGTGGTCTCGCGGCTCCTGCGACGTTCGGCCGCGCCGGTGGCCGTGGTGCCTCGCGCCCACGACCGGGCGGGGCAGCCGGCATGACCGGTCGACGAGCTGCCGGCCGGCCCGTCGTGGTGCGCGCCGAGCGCGACGGTCGGCCCGACCGCGACGACCACGTCGTGGCGGTCGTCGGACCGGAGGGCACGAGGGGCTCGCAGGACGCCGTGGTGCGCCGGGCGATCGAGGAGGCTGCCCGGCGCACGGGCGAGCTGGTCGTCGTCCAGCTGCTGGCGGGCTCCTCGGAGCTGCGTCGCACGGTCGCGTCGTCGGCGCTCTGGCGCGACGTCGTGTGGTGGAGTCGCGACCTGGACGGCATCGTCGCCTCGGTGCGGGTCGTGCCGGACGACGAGGTCGGCGAGATCGCGACGGCCATGGGCCGCGCCGCCTGCGTCGTCATGGCCGCCGAGCTCGTGGAGACGCACCGTCACCTGCTGCCGCTGGCGCGTCGCGCGGTGGGTGCCACGACCCCGCGGCACCCGTGGCCGGTGGTCGCGGTGGTGCCCTCGCAGCACTCGCGCTGAGGCCTCTACCTCCAGCCCTGCAACCCCGGGGATTTTCCACGAACGCGTGACACAGATCACAGTCCCGAGCGGCGATCTTCCGCGGAGGGTGTGACCCACCTCACCGGCACGGAGCGCGCCCCTCCACGCTCAGCCGGCCTCGACGTGTCAGCGGCGCTTTCACGATTCTTTTACGCTCTCACCACACACCACGTGGAGGGAGACCACCGTGAAGTTCCGTCACGCCGTCCGACTGTCGGCCGCAGCGACGCTGATCGTCGGCGCGGGGGTGCTGGCGACGGCACCGGCCGACGCGGCCAGGCCCTCGGCCTACACCCGCGCCCTGCTGGCCGACCGCCCGACGGCACTCGTCGCCGGCGACCGCGACCTGGTCACCGGCAGGCGGTCGGGCACGCTGCACGGCGACGCCCGTCTGACGCGGATGCGCAACGGCGACCGTGCCGTCGTGCTCGACGGTGCGGGGGACCACGTGTCGTTCAGGTCGTCGCGCAGGTTCAGCATCGCCACGAAGGGCGTGCTGACGGTCGACTACCTGATCCGGCCCGACACGCTCCAGTTCGCGGACGACGAGGGCAGCGGCTACGTCTACGTGCTCGGGAAGGGCAGTCCCGGACAGCACGAGTGGTACGCCCGCATGTACTCCCGGCGCAACGACGAGAACCGGCCCAACCGGCTCAGCGGGTACGCGTTCAACGCCCGCGGCGGACTCGGCGCGGGCTCCTACGTCCAGACCAAGGTCGTCCCGCGACGGTGGATCCACATGACGCTGGTGTTCAACGCCCGCGCGACGTCGTCGCGGTACCCGTCCGGCTACGTCAAGATCTACCGCAACGGCGTCCTGCGCGACACCGACTCGCTCGCCGACTACCGCATCAGGCCGACCCGCGGGTCGGCGCCGCTGCGCATCGGCACGGGGTACCTCCAGAGCTACTTCAAGGGTGCCGTCGGCCCGGTAGCGTTCTACGACAGGGAGCTCCCGGCCGCGCGCATCAGGGCCCACGAGCGCGCCCGCTGACCCCGCGCTCCCGGCCCGATCGGAGGGCCGCGCCGCTTTGACGATTGTTTTCTGACGCCGTGCCTTACTGGTGCCCATCACCGTCAGGTCGTCGAAGGGAAGCGGCAATGGATCGCATCAGGGACACCCACGGAGCCGGGACCGAGCGGGGCGTCGTCCGTCGTGGACGTGGATCGGCGGTGCCGTCGTGACGGTCTACTCCGCCCACCAGCCCGACCTGCTCCCGTACTCGGGCTTCTGGCACAAGATGGCCAAGGCCGACCTGTTCGACCTCAAGATCTGGGACCAGTACGTGCACAAGGGCTACCAGCGCCGCGTGACGATGCGGGGCGGCTGGGTCACGGTCCCGCTCGTCAAGGGCCCCGTGACCGACCCGATCAACGTCAAGCGACTGGCGGCCGGCGCGACGGGTCACCTCGCGGACGAGATCGTCAAGCGCTACACGCACGGCGCCCGGAAGCCGGCGTTCTGGGACGTCCACGGCCCGCGCATCTGCGACGAGATCCTGTCGATTCGCACCGACGTCCTGTGGGAGCTCAACTTCCGCCTGATCCTGCTGGTCCGCGACCTGCTCGGCATCGAGACCCCGCTGACCTTCAGCCGTCCGGCCGGCGAGAACGAGCGCGGGTCGGCCGGGATCATCTCGGTGATCAGGGCGTTCGACGGGCCGATGGAGTACCTCTCGGGGACCGGGGCCCGGACGTACATGGGCGACTGCGCCGAGTTCGTCGAGGCGGGCATCCCCGTCGTGTGGTCGAGGCACCGGCCCGTGACGGGTGACTCGATCCTGACGGTCCTGTTCGACCACGAGGACCCGCTGTCGGTCGTCCTGACCGAGGACGAGCCGCACGAGCACCGCGGCGAGCGCGTCGGAGTGCGCGACGCCGTCCTGGCGGGCCGGTCATGAGCCGCGTGATCGTGGTGGGGCTCGGGTACGTGGGCCTCCCGCTGGCGCTGCGGGCGGCCGAGGTCGGCCACGAGGTCGTCGGCATCGACCTCGACCCCCGCAAGATCGAGCTCCTGTGCGCAGGGGTCACGTACATCGAGGACGCGACGGACCACCGCATCCGGTCCGCGACCGCGTCCGGACGCTTCACGGCCCGCCTGGGCTGGGACCCGGACGGGGCCGACGAGCACGTCGAGGTGCCGTTCGACGTCGCGGTCATCGCGGTCCCGACACCGCTGACGCAGCACGTCCCCGACCTGTCGTACGTCGCGTCCGCCGGCCGGATGATCGGCCGGATGCTCCGCCGGGACGCCGCCGTCGTGCTGGAGTCGACGACGTACCCGGGCACCACCGAGGGCCTGCTGGCCGAGGTGCTCATGGAGTCGTCCGGTCTGCGTCCGGGCGTCGACTTCCACCTGGGCTTCTCGCCCGAGAGGATCGACCCCGGCAGCCCGCAGCACACGCTCGAGAACACCCCCAAGCTCGTGTCCGCCACGACGCCCGAGGGCCTGCTGGTCATCGACCGCTTCTACGGCACGATCGTCGAGCGGACCGTCCCGGTCTCGAGCCCGCGCATCGCCGAGATGGCCAAGGTCTTCGAGAACACGCAGGCCTACGTCAACATCGGGCTGGTCAACGAGCTGTCCGAGATCTGCCACGACATGGGCATCGACATCCACGAGATGCTCGACGCGGCGATGACCAAGGGCCACTCGATGGCGTACTGGGTGCCGGGGCCGGGCGTCGGAGGGCACTGCCTGCCGATCGACCCCATGTACCTGGCCTGGCAGACCCGCACGGCGCTCGGCCGACGGTTCCGCTTCGCCGAGCTGGCCGACGACATCAACACGAGCCGCCCCGACTACGTCGTCAGGCGTGCGTCGCAGGTGCTGCGCGACCGACCGGGAGGGCTGCGGGGGGCGAGCGTGCTGGTGCTGGGGCTCGCCTACAAGCCGGGCGTCGGAGACCTGCGGGAGTCTCCCGCCGTCGACGTCGTCGAGGCGCTGCTGCGCGAGCGGGCGGCGGTGACGACGTGCGACCCGCACGTGCAGGGGTGGACGCGGACCTCCGCGCTCGAGCTCGAGGAGCTCCCCGGCGCGGTCGAGTCGTTCGACCTGGTCGTCATCGCGACGCACCACGCCGAGTTCGACTACGAGAAGATCGCGCTCAAGGCCCGGCTCGTCCTCGACTGCCGGCACGCGATGGAGCCGTCTCCGCACGTGGTCGCGTTGTGAGTCTCGGCGCCCTGGTCGTGCTCGCGTTCGTCGTCGCGACGGCCCTGCCGGCGGGCGCCGCCACGACCGTGACGGCGCCGACCGTCGTGTCGATCACGTTCGACGGCACCTTCGCGTCGCAGGAGCAGGCCGCACAGCTCCTCTCGGCTCATCGCGTGACCGGGACGTTCTACGTCAACTCGGGCTACATCGAGTCGCCCGCGCACCTCAGCCTGGCGGCGCTGCGCGGCATCGCGCGCTCGGGCAACGAGATCGGCGGTGCCTCGCTGTACGGCAACGACCTCTCGCGCGTGGGCGAGCGTCAGGCGCGGGCCCAGATCTGCGACGACCGCACCACCCTGGCCCAGCTGGGCTTCCAGGTCACGAGCTTCGCCTACCCGTACGGCGCCGGGACGGCGCGCGTCAAGGCCGCGGCCCAGGACTGCGGCTACAACAGCGCGCGGGAGTACGCCGGCCTGTTCAGGTCCGAGACGGACTGCTCGTCGTGCCCCGCGGCGGAGACGCTCCCGCCGACGGACGACTTCCGCATCCGCACCAGCACCCTCGCCACCGCACCCGAGCTCGAGGAGCAGGTCGCCCGGGTCGAGGCGACGGGGGGCGGGTGGCTCCCGCTGACCTTCACGCGCGTCTGCCACTGCTCCGAGGCCGGGACCACCGCGATCACGCCCGAGGACCTCGACGCCTTCGTGACGTGGCTCGGCACCCGTCCCGCGACGACGACCGTCAGGACCGTCGACGAGGTCATGGGCGGGCCGCTGAAGCCGGTCCACGGCACGCCCCTGGAGCGTCTGGTGCCCGATCCGTCCGCCGCGATCAGCACGCCGCCGCTGTCGAAGGCACCGGCCTGGACGCTGTTCGGCATCGGGGTGGGGCAGGCGCAGATCCTGCTGCTGTGCGTCGTCGTCACGATGACGATCGTCGTGACGTTCCGGCTCGCGTCGAGGGGGAGCCGTCATGCCCACTGAGCGCCTGGTCGACCGGAGCCGTCCGCTGCGCGGGGCACGCCGTGCTCTCGCGCTCGTCCCGGTGCTCCTGTTCACGGCCTACGTCGTGTGGTCGCACGTGCAGTGGGGCTTCTCGTCCGACACGGTGTTCCTGTCGACGTTCTTCGGCCTCATGGCGCTGCTGATCGTCTACTTCATGGTCTCGGGCATCTACTGGAAGAGCTTCACGCACCTGCCACCGGCCGCGGGCCGCGTGCTCGCGATCATCCCGACGTACAACGAGGAGTCGCACCTGCTGCACGACGTCGTGCGGTCGATGCTGCGGCAGAGCATCCTGCCCGATGCGATCCACGTCGTCGACGACGGCTCGGTCGTGCCGCTCGAGACGTTCGACGACCCGCTCGTGACGTGGCACCGCACGCCGAACGCCGGCAAGCGGCACGCCCAGGCCCACGTGCTGCACCTGTTCGCGCCCGAGGAGTTCGACTACATCTTCACGGTCGACTCCGACTCGGTGCTGGACGACGACGCGCTCGAGCACATGCTGCGGTCGATGCGCGACGAGCGGGTGCAGGCCGCCACCGGGATGATCCTGGTGCGCAACTGGCGCACCAACTTCCTGTCCCGGCTCACCGACATCAACGTCGTGACGTCGTGCCTGCTCTACCGCATGGCCCGCTCGTGGATGGGCATCGTGAGCCCGACGTCCGGTGCGCTCGCGATCTACCGGTCGGCGGTGGTCTACGACAACCTCGACGACTACCTGACGTCCGGGACCGCGGGCGACGACCGTCGCCTGTCGTTCTACGCGCTGCTGCGCGGCGACGTCGTCGGTGTCACCGAGGCGATCGCGAGCACGCAGCTGCCCACGACGTGGGCCGGGGCGTTCCACCAGCGGCTCAGGTGGTCGAAGTCGGCGTGGCTCGGGGTCGGCTTCGTGCTGACCAACCTGCGCCCGCTCGTGATCCTGTTCTACGTCATGCCGCTGGCGTTCTGCCTCGCGTGGCCGTTCATCGTGGCGGCGCTGCTCACGCTGGCCGTCCGCTACGACAACCCGGTGTTCTACCACGGCCTCGCCTGGTGGGTCATCTGCTCGGTGACGCAGTCGGCCATCTACGCGATCTACCGACCCGGCTTCACCACCAAGGACCGGTGGGTGCAGTTCGCCCTGTCGCCGGTCTACCCGCTGCTGGGCCTGGTCATCCTGCGCCCGGCGGCCTACTGGGCGCTGACCAAGCTGCGCTCGACCTCGTGGCACACCCGGGAGCCCTCCGCACCCGACGCGCCGCGTCCCGACGAGGCGGTCGCGGATCCTCCCGTCGCCCTCACCCCCGGAAAGTAGGAACGGACCATGAGACGTCTCCGCATCGCCCTCGGCGCCCTCGTGCTGGCCGCGTGCGCGCTCAGCGCCGCCCCGGCCGCCCAGGCGGCCGGCGAGACCGTCACGATCGGCGGGCAGTCGCACGCCCTGAGCGGCACCGACGTGCGCCGGTCGTCCGGCTACCTCGTGCGGTACACGCCGGCCTTCGGGGCGCGCACCGGCACCAACGCGTACGGCTTCGAGGCCGCCGTCGTCAACGGCGTCGTGACGACCGTCGCCGACGGCGTCGGCAACATGGCGATCCCCGCGAACGGCTACGTGCTGTCGGGCCACGGCGAGTCGCGGACGTGGTTGCGCGCCCGGGCGACCGTCGGCACGGCCGTGACGGTCGGCACGGGGACGCCGACGGGCACGACCCTGCTGCCCGACACGGGCGTGCGCACGCTGCGCCAGTTCACGATCACCAACGCCGGGGGCGTCAAGCTGCTCAAGTTCCCGGCCGTCACGGCCAACATCGGCAAGGGACCGCTGGAGATCACGGGCGACCGGTCGTCGTCGACGTCGACCGACTGGGTCGGCCGTCAGGTCGTGCACCGCACCGACGGCAGCACCACGACGCTCCCGCCGACCGGAGCGACGTTCTACTACGCGGGTGACGGGCACAGCCACTGGCACATCCGCGACTTCGACTCGTACGACCTGTTCAACGCGACCGGGACCCGCCTGCGGCAGGGCGAGAAGCACGGGTTCTGCTTCGAGGACAACACGACGTACCGCGACTGGCCGGGCAGCCCCAAGCACCCCGACGTCCCGCTGGCGCCCGTCTACACGCACGAGGGGTCGTGCGGGGAGGGGCTCCCCGCCGCGACGCACATCGTGCACGGGCTCTCGGTGGGGTGGGGCGACACCTACCCGAGCTCGCTGCCCGACCAGGGCATCGACGTCACCGGGATCCCCGACGGGACCTACCTGGTGCGGGTCACGGCCGACTGGCAGAACTTCTGGCAGGAGAGCAACGAGACCAACAACTCGGCCTCGGCGCAGATCCGCATCGCGGGCAACGCGGTCACCCTGCTCTCCGCGACCGACGGTCTCTGAGACGGTGCCGGGTGCCCGAGACGCGCCTGGGACGCGCGGGACGGATCGTGATCGGCCTGTGCGTCGCTGCCACCGCCCTGGTGGTGGTGGGCGACTCCCGACGCCCCGCGTGGACCGAGCCGACCGCCCGCCTGGTCAACCAGGTCACGGCTGAGCAGGCGCGGGCCACCCGCGACGAGTTCGGCATCGACCACCTGAGGCCCACGCGGCCCGACGGGACGTACTGGGTGTCGCGCTGGGACGCGCCCCGGGCGTTCGACGGGGTCGACCCGCGCGACCCGTGGTTCGACGCCGCGCACGGCGAGGGCAGCTACGAGGCCGGGGACGGGCAGCTGCTGGTCAGCGGACAGACGCCGCGCATGTACGTCCACGACCCGCACCTGCGCCGGCAGTGGCGCGACGTCGAGATCACGATGTACGTCAAGCGGATCGACGACCAGGGCATCGCCTACTCGGGGTTCACCGCGGTCGCCCGCGCCAACCACCTGACGACCGAGGACGGCTCGGCCGACCGCTGCGACACCCGCGGGTACGGCGCCCGGCTCCGCTTCGACGGGCACGCGGACTTCGAGAAGGAGACGGCGCACCCGGAGAACCAGGCGATCGCCAACCGTGAGATCTTCGCCGGCGGCATGCCGAGCAACACGTGGCTCGGCGTCAAGTACGTCGTGTTCGACCGCCCCGACGGGGTGCACCTGCAGCTGTGGCTCGATCGTGCCGACGGACGCGGCGGTGGCGACTGGCGGCTGATCGACTCGGTGACCGACGACGGGCACCTGTTCGGCGACGTGCCGTGCGCCACCGGCATCGACCCGTCGATGGAGCTCAGGGGTGGCTCGTCCCGGCCCGGCTCGGAGTCCGGCCGGCCCAACGTGAGCGTCTACTTCCGCGGCGACGGGATCGGGGACGGCGGGCTGGCCTACAAGTGGGGGTCGGTGCGGGAGATCGTGCCGTGAGGACGCTTCCGGTCGGCCAGGCCCTCGTGCGGGCCGGGGTCATCACGCTCGAGCAGGCGGCGGACGCGGCGGCCGCGCAGCGGGCCGTCGGCGGCCAGATCGGCCAGCACCTGATCCTGGCGGGGGCGGTCACGCGGCGCGACATGTACGCGGCGCTCGCGACGCAGTGGCGTGCCCCGATCATCGACCTGCTGGCCGATCCGCCCGACCCGGCCCTCGTGACCGGCGAGCCCCACGAGGTCGTCGCCCGCGGGTGGGTGCCCTGCAGCCTCGAGGACGACGTCGCGGTCGTCGCGACCTCGGTGCCGCCGACGGGCGAGCGTCTGCTGAACATGCGCCAGGCCACCGGCGCCACGACGATCGTGCTGCGCACGGCGACGGACTGGGACGTGTTCCAGTGCGTGGCCGACGTCCGGCGGAGGCAGCTGCTCGACGCGCCCGAGCCGCCCGTCGACCTCGTCGGCGCGCCGCGACCGTCGGGCGCGGACCGCCTCGTCCGACGGCTGGTCGTCCCGGCCCTGCTGGTGGTCGTCGTCGCCACGGGCCTCGTCCGGGCTCCGTGGTGGACCCTCGCCGGCCTGCTGGTCGTGGTCGAGGTGCTGCTGGTCGCGGGCACGCTGCTGCGGCTCGCCCTGGGCTGGAGGACCGCGAGGGCCCGGGCGTCACGCGCCACGGGTGACGACGGCGCCACGAGGCGCCGACGCGACGGCGACCTGCCCGTCTACTCGGTGCTGGTGCCGTGCCGCGCGGCCACCGCGGGTCTGCTGACGCTCGTCGACGACCTCGACGCCCAGGACTACCCCCTGTCCAAGCTCGAGGTCCTGCTGCTGGTCGCCGAGGACGCCCCGGACGTCCTCGCGGCGCTCAAGTCGAGCCGTCCGCCGGCCTACATGACGATCCTGCGGGTGCCGGCAGGTCCTGCCTCGTCCGACGCCTTCGCCTGCAACTACGGGCTGGCGTTCGCGCGGGGCGCGTTCGTGGTGGCCTACCGGTCGGGTGACAGCCCGGACGGCGGGCAGCTCGCCGCAGCCGTCGACGCGTTCATGACGAGCCGTCGTCGCGGAGGACCGGGGGAGTCGCGCGACCGCGTGGCGTGCGTCCAGACGACGACCGTCCACGACGCACCGACCACCCTCGCGGGCCGCGTCAGCGCGCTCGAGCGCGCCGCATGGTTCGGTGACGTGCTCCCGACCGCCGACGCCTGGGGCATCCCGACGCCGCTCGGCCGTTCCTCGGAGCACTTCGACACCCACGAGCTGCGCGCCGTGGGTGCGTGGGACCCCGACGACCGGTCCGCCGGCGCCGATCTCGCGACCCGGCTCCGAGCGGCCCGGCGACGGGTCGCGACGATCCCGTCGACGACCACGACACGGCCACCGGCCGATCTGTCGGAGTGGGCCGACGAGCGCACCCGCTGGATCACGGGCTGCCTGCTGACGACGTGGGCGGGCCTGCGCGGGTCCGGCGACGCGCGCCGCGTCCCGGCCGGGCTGGCCGGGCTGGCCGGATCCGCGATGCTCGTCACGAGCCCCCTGGGCTTCACGGCGCTGCCGCTCGCGCTGACGTCCGTCGCCCTCCTCGCGCTGCTCGACCGGTCGCCGGGGCTCGCGGTGCCGCCGGGCCTGCCGGCGGTGCTGGCGGTCTGGCCCTTCGTCGCCTTCGTCGTGATGGCGCTGGTCTCGGGTCGCGCGGCCGCGCGCACCTACGGCTGGTCGGCTGCCGCCGGGGCGGCCGTGGCCCCCGTGTCGTGGCTGCTGCAGATCTGGCCGACGGCACGGGCCGCCGCCCGTCTCGCGGCGAGGCCGGTGCACGACTGAGGCGGCCTCAGTCGGTCGCCCTCCGTCCCCGGCGCAGCTGGCGCCGGTCGGCGCCCCCGCGGTCACCCGCGCGCCGTCCCAGCACCGGTCCGGCGTGGTCGACCGGGGTGGTCCCGGTCCACAGGCCCCGCAGGCGGGTGCGGTCGGCCGGGCGCAGCCACGACACGACACCGCTGCGCGTCCGGGGATCGCGGAACCGGAAGCGTGACGCGTCGGGCGTCACGTCCAGCACCCCGAGGTCGACGAGCCGGTCGAGCGCGGCGAGCGTCGACCGGGTGGCGGCGTCGACGCGACGGTCGTGGCCCATGGCCCGGACGACCTCCTCGACGCCGACGGGTCCCGCGGCCATCGACAGCAGCTCGCAGACCTGCAGCTCGTGGTCGGAGAGCTGGTCGATGACGAGACCGAACGCGACCGCGCCGGACGCCGACTGCTCACCGACCGCCGAGTCGTCCCACAGGTCGAGCCCCGCCTCGGTGGCCACCACGCGACCGTTCGCGAGCCAGGCGTGCAGGGTCGAGACGACGGTGCCCGCCAGGCACCCGGACTCGCGGGTCAGCTCCCCGAGGAGCGCGGGGGTCGGTGAGCCCCGCAGCACGGGCGTGGCCAGCGCCTCGACGTCGTGACAGCCGAGCGGTGGACACCGGACCGTGCGGACCGTCCGGCCCGTGGCCTCGGCGGCCGCGGTCACCTGGTCGAAGACCGCGGGTGTCGTCAGCACGACGATCGTGCCGGGCAGCACCGCGTCCCGCGACGACAGCCGTTGCTTGACGACCGTGCCGGCATCGGCGCCCCGTCCGTCGAACGGTCCCCACACGTCGAGGTTGCCCGTCGAGGCGCGGGCCGTCTCCAGCGCGGCGTCGACCAGCGCGTGCCGCCCGGAGCCGGTCTCCCCGACGACGCAGACGATCCCGCCGCCGGGCGTCCGGTGGGTCTCCTCGAGCTGCTCGACGACGGCCGCGACGTCGGCGGCCCGTCCGACGAACGGCACGCGCGCCGGGACCGGAGGTGATCCGTTCAGGACCGCGAGGTGCAGCGCCCGCGTCTGCTCCGACGGGTCGGCACCCAGCTCGTCGGCCAGCGACGCGCGGCACCGCTCGAACTGTCGCAGCGCCTGCTCGGTGCGACCGAGGCCCGCGAAGGCACTCATCAGCGTGCGGTGGGCCCGCTCCGACGACGGATCGGTGTCGAGCGCGGTCGTCGCGAGGTCGATCGCGTCGCGCAGCCAGAACAGCGAGAGCGCGCTCTCCGCGGCGTCGCAGAGCAGCTGCTGGCGCCGCACCGCCAGGGCCGTGCGCGCCTCCGACGCCCACGGCTGGTCGTCGAGGTGGGCGTGGAAGTCGCCGACGTAGAGGGCCTCGGCGCGCAGGCAGCCGCGGACGACCCCGGCCGCGTCACCGGTGCGCCACGCGCGGGCCCCGAGGTCGGCGATCGTCAGCAGCTCGAGCGCGTCGACCCAGCAGTCGACCAGCGTCAGGGCACCGAGGTGCGTGCGGACGCAGTTGCTGCCGATCGTCGTGCGGATCGCCGAGGTGGCGGTCCGCAGGCTCGCGCGTCCCGCCGACGCCGACGACTGCGGCCACAGCCGCTCCACGAGCGTCTCGGAGCGCACCGGCTGGTCTGCGGCGAGCGCCAGCATGCGCAGCAGGTCGGTCGTCTTGGCGGCGGTCCACGCCTGCGGCGCGACGACGGAGCCGTCGCTGCGCCGGACGCGCAGACGACCGAGCAGGCGGATCTCGATGCGGGTCACGACGGTGCCTCCCTCGGGCGGGGTGAGCACACGGTAGATCCCGCCACAGCGCCCCCACAGGGACCGAAGCCCTTGTTTTGACGATTGTTTTCCACGCCCGTGGCGTAATGGCGATGGACGCGGCCACAGCGTCGCGACCGCCGTCCCGTACGTCGAGGAGCGCCATGACAGATCACGCACACGACCGACGCGCAGGCAGCCGCCGGGTCGACCGCCTCGTGGTGGCGCCCCACGCCGACGACGAGTCGTTCGGCTGCGGGGGAGTGCTCGCGAAGTATCCCGAGCACTCCGCCGTCGTCGTGGTGGCCGCGGCCGACGAGGACCGCCGGCTCGAGTGCAAGCGCGCCCAGGAGGTGCTCGGGTACCGCGAGACGCACTTCCTCGACCTGGTCGACGGGGCCGTGGGCAACGACATGCACCGTCTGGTCGGGCTGCTCGACGACGTGCTCAACATCAGCCGCCCGCTCGAGCTGTACCTGCCCTACCCGTCGATGCACCAGGACCACGTCGCGACCTACGAGGCGGGCATGCGCGCCGCCCGGCTCTCGATGACGCCGGGACACTGGTTCCCGCCGACCGTCCTGGTCTACGACGTCGCGGCCTACGACGTCGACCTCTACCCCACCAACCTGCAGTGGAACGTCTTCGAGCCGTTGGCCGAGGACGCGATCGACCTCAAGGTCGAGGCCGTGCGGTCGTACATGTCGCAGCAGGTGGCCGGTCCGCACCCCGCCAACGGCATCAAGCAGACGGCCCACGCCATCGGGTCGGCGCGCCAGCTGCACTGGGCCGAGCAGTTCGCCCTCGTGCGCACCGTCCGCGGGCCGGACGTGGCCGTGCGGCAGCACCGGTCCGACGGCAGCGTGCTGCGACGCGGCGCGGTCCGATGATCGTCGCGAGCCGTCCGGCCGACCTGCTGCCGTGCTCCACGTTCTGGCACGAGATGGCGACGTCGGACCTGTTCGAGCTGGAGGTCGACGGCCGCTTCAGGCCCGGCGGCCACCACTGCCGGGTCGCGATGCGCGGCACGTGGGCGGTCGTGCCGGTGCTGGTGTGCGGGCCGGGCGCGACGCTCGACGACGTCATGATCGATCCGGTCGAGGCACCGCGGGCGCTGGCGGAGATCGTGCGCCGTCGGTACCGCAGCGCGCCGCGCTGGAGGACCATGGGTCCGCTCGTGACCGACGTCATCGACTCGATCGCGACCGATCGGCTGTGGGAGCTCAACGTGGGCCTCGTGGCGGGGGTGCGGGAGCTGCTGGGCATCTCGACGCCCGTCCGCGTCGCCCGGCGCGGCGAACGGCGTCCGCACCGCATCGGCGACGCCCTGCCGGTCCCGTCGCGCCATCGCGTGTTCACGGACGACTCCGTCCTGACGCTGCTCATGGACCACGACGACCCGATGGACCTCGTGCTGGCCGAGCACGAGCTGTACGAGGAGATCCGGGCATGACGACGGCGGACACCGGACGCGACCGGCTGCTCGTCGTCGGGCTCGGCCACGTCGGGCTGACCCTGGCCGTCCGGGCCGCCGAGGTCGGCCTGCAGGTGCTGGGGGTCGACTCCGACATGACCAAGATCGAGCTCGTGATGGCGGGGTGCTCCGACGTCGAGGACGTGTCGGACGAGCAGGTCGAGGCCTGCCTGCGCAACGGCTCGCTCGCCGTCCGGCTCGTGGACCGGAGCTCGGGCGTGCTGCCACGGTTCGACGTCGCCGTGATGGCGGCGCCGTCGCCCCTCAACGACGGTGCGCCGGACCTGTCGCACATCGTGGCCGCGGCGCGCGTGGTCGGGGCGAGCCTCGAGCGGGGCGGGCTCGTGATCCTGGAGTCGACGAGCTTCCCCGGGACGACCGAGCGCGTCGTGGCCGGTGTCATCGAGGAGGAGTCGGGCTTCAGACCGGGCACGGACTACGACCTCGGCTGCTCGCCCGAGCGGCTCGACCCGGGCAACCGGGTGCACACCTTCGAGACGACGCCGAAGATCGTGTCCGGCACGGACGCCCGGGCCCTGGCGCGCGTGACGGCGTTCTACGACCGGCTCGTCGATCGCACGGTCGCGGTGTCGAGCCCGTCGGTGGCCGAGTTCACGAAGGTGTTCGAGAACGTCTTCAGCCAGGTCAACATCGCCCTCGTCAACGAGATGGCGATGGTCGCGCACGAGCTGGGCGTCGACATCTGGGAGGTCGTCGCAGCCGCCGAGACCAAGCCGCACGGGTTCCTGAAGCACCTGCCGGGCCCGGGCGTGGGCGGCGACTGCATCCCGGTCGACCCGGTCTACCTCTCGTGGCTCGTGCGGGCCGAGCTCGGCACCCCGTTGCGGCTGAGCGAGCTGGCGCAGGAGATCAACGACGGCATGCCGTCGTACGTCGTCGGACGTGCCGCCGATCTGCTCGGCGGAACCCTGGCGGGAGCCCGCGTGCTCGTCCTCGGTGTCACGTACAAGGCCGGCACCGCCGACCTGCGGAAGTCACCCGCGATCGTGGTCGTCGAGCGGCTGCGGGCTGCCGGAGCCGTCGTGTCGGTCAGCGACCCCCACGCCCACGGCTGGACCATGACGCCCCTGCTGACCCCGGAGCAGGCGTACGAGGTCCTCGGCGACGTCGATCTGGTGATCCTCGTGACCGACCACCCGGAGTTCGACTACGGGCGGATCGCCACCGAGGCACGGTCGGTCCTCGACTGCCGGCACGCCATGGTGCCGTCGGAGACCGTCGCGAGCCTGTGATGAGCACCTGGCCACCGCCGCTGACGTCGGTGCTCGTCGCGCTGGCGACGGTCCTGGTGCCCGTCGCCGCAGGGGCCGCGCCGGAACCGCGCCCCGACCGCGAGCAGACCGTCGTGACGCTGATGTTCGACGACGGGTGGCGGGGGCAGTCGGCGGCCGGCGACCTGCTGGCGGCGCACGGGATGCGCGCGACCTTCTTCGTCAACAGCGGCATGTGGACGTACCCCGACTACCTGACCCGCCGTCAGGTCGTCCGCCTCGTGCACCAGGGGCACGAGATCGGCGGGCACACCCTGACGCACGCGCGACTCGCCACGGCCGGGAGGGAGGTCCGACGCCGTGAGGCGTGCCAGGACCGTGCCGACCTGCTCGCCCTCGGGACGACGGTCACGAGCTTCGCCTACCCCTACGGGTACCGCGACGACGACCTGCAGGGCGTCGTGGCCGGTTGCGGGTACACCAGCGCCCGCGCCGGCGACGGTCTCGCCGACCGTCCGCCGCAGGACCCGCTGTGCGACTGCGTGGCGCGCCTGCCCTTCGACCGGGACCGGTGGGCGGTGCCGGTCAAGCCGACGGGGGAGGCGCCGCTCGACGCCCCGACGCTCGAGCGCTGGGTGCGGCAGGCCGAGAGCGTCGGTGGGTGGGTGCCGATCGTCCTGGGCCGCGTCTGCGACGGCTGCGGGCCGGGATCGATCTCCGAGGAGGCCCTGACGTCGTTCGTCGCCTGGCTGGCACGACGGCCGGCGTCGACGCGCGTCGAGACCTTCGCCGCGGTCGTCGGTGCGGCGTCCGGCTCCTCGACGCGCGACGACGTCTCGCACGACCTGCCCCCGGCCCGGGTGCAGCCCGCGCGGGAGCCGCTCGCCGCCGTGGCGAGCCCGTCGGTCCCCGCGCGCACCGACTACGCCGTGTCCGTGAGCGGTCTGGGCATCGGCCAGGCGCAGATCGTCGGGGCCTTCGTGGTGGCGTCGATGATCGCCAGCATCGGTTTCCGCGTGGTCTCGCGACGCCGCCGGACGCATCTCGTCCGTCACACGGCCTGACACCGCTCACCACGTGACGGACGTCACGCGCTCGCGGGCGGTCGTGCCGCGCGGGCCGTGAGCCGACTCACGTCGCGACCCGTGCCGCGAGTCGGCCGTGCAGTCGTCTCCGGCTGGGACGGGCGGCATCCGGCTCCTAGGCTTCCCTGTTCATGTCACCTCGTGGAAAGGGAGCCACATCGTGAGAACCCATCGCACCATCAGCACCATCGCCGGAGCCGCCGCCGCGGCGGCAGCCGTCACCGGCCTCGTCGCCTCGTCGGGCCAGGCCGCGCAGGCAGCCGACACCTCGGCGTACTCGGCGGCCGTCGCGGCCGACGACCCCACCGCGGTCCTCAGCGGCACGCGCGACCTCGTGTCCGGGAGCACGACGGGGACGCTCAAGGGCGACGCTGCGACGACGACACTGCCCAACGGCGACACCGGGGTCGTCCTGGACGGGAAGGGCGACCATGTCTCGTTCCCGTCCAGCCCGAAGTACAGCATCGCGACGACGGGGGTGCTGACGGTCGAGTACCTGATGCGACCCGACACCCTGCAGTTCGCCGACGAGGAGGGCAGCGGCTACGTGTACGTCCTCGGAAAGGGAGATCCGAACCGTCACGAGTGGTACGGCCGGATGTACTCCAGGAGCAACGACGAGAACCGGCCCAACCGCATCAGTGCCTACGCGTTCAACCCGAAGGGCGGCCTCGGCGCCGGCTCGTACTCGCAGGAGTCCGTCACGACCGGGCGCTGGATCCACGTCACGGTGGTCTTCAACTCCACGGCCAGGTCGTCGGCGTACCCCTCGGGCTACGTCAAGCTGTACCGCGACGGAAAGCTGAAGGACACCGACTCGCTGGCCGACTACGGCATCAAGCCCGTCGCCGGCAGCGCCCCGCTGCGCCTCGGCACGGGCTACCTCGCGAGCTACTTCAAGGGCGCGATCGGACCGGTCGCCTTCTACGACCGCGAGCTCTCCGCGACGCGCGTCGCGGCGCACCAGGCGGCGCGCTGACACGCAGCGGCTGAGCACCGACCCGCAGGTCCGCGCCGACCAGAGGACAAGGTCCCTGGCGGCGCGGACCTGCGGGCGTGTGTCGTGCCACGCCGGTCGCGCACCGTGGGGGCACAGGGGAGGAGCTCCATGGGCACAGCCGCGACCGCGCAGCCGGACACCCTGCCGTGGCGCTTCCGCCACCCCGCCGTCGTGCCCGTGTCGCTCACGCTGATGGGGCTGCTGCTGCTCCTCGTCGTCGGGTACCGCGCCGACAGGCGCTCCACCGACCAGGTCATGACGGCGGCGCAGGAGCGCGTGAGGTCGAACCGTGACGCCGCGGTCCGTGCACTGGTGCGCCAGACCGACGACTACCTGCGCGCCGTGGAGGCGCTCGCCGAGGCCCCGCCCGTCGGCGATTACCTGACGACACGGGGAACGGCGGCTCCGCGACGCGTCGTCGACGACCTGGCGAGCCTGGCCAGGAGCCAGGACTCGCCGGCGGTGTTCCTCACCGACGCCTCGGGATCGACGCGTGCGTCCTACCCGGAGCAGCCCGAGCAGGTCGGGCGGAACTTCGCCTTCCGCGACTGGTACCAAGGGGCGTCGAGCTCGGGACGACCGTACGTGTCGGAGGGGTTCAGGTCGGCAGCGGTGGGACGACCGTACGTCGTCGCCGTGGCGGCCCCGGTGAGCCGCGGGGGCCGTCGTGTCGGCTACGTCGCCTTCCTGTGGGAGCTGGAGTCGGTGCGGCTGATCAGCGAGGGGGCGAAGGCCGACGACGGCATCTCGATCGTCGTGACCGACCAACGGGGGCAGGCCCTGGTCTCCTCCCTGGAGGTCGACCCGCGCGGACAGGGCACGCCCGGCGAGATCTCGCCGGAGACGGCTGCGGCCCTCGCCGGACGGTCGTCCAGCTTGACGACCGACGAGGCGTTGGTCGAGACCGGGCCCGTGCCGCCCATCGGCTGGACCGTGACCGCATCCCTCCCGAAGGACGACGCGGCGCTTCCGGCCGTCGCCTCCCGACGGACGCTGGAGCGGGCGTTCGCCGTGGCTTCGCTGCTGGTGCTCGTCGCGACCGCACTGATGTACTCGACGGCGCGACGTCGGGCGGGGGAGGCCGCCGCCGCCGCCCACGAGCGTCGGCTCCTGCTCGACAGCGAGGAGCGCTTCCGCCGCGTCTTCGACGAGGGCCTGACCGGCAAGTTCATCGTGGCTCCGTCGGGAGAGATCCTGCGCGCCAACGCGACGATGGGGACGATGCTGGGCCGGCCCCCCGAGCGGCTGGTCCACACCTCGATCGTCGACTGGTTCGTCGACGACGAGGACCGGGCGACGGTCGCCGCGGTCCTGGAGGGCCGCGCCGAGGGCGCCCGCACCGAGATGCGGATGCACTCCGGTGACGACACGGCACCGCTGTGGGGCCTCGTCGCGATGGCATGGATCGAGGAGCAGGCCGGCTCACGGGTCGTGCTGGTGCAGGTCGAGGACGTGACGGGGCGTCGCGAGGCCGAGCAGCAGCTCACGATGATGGCCCTGCACGACGAGCTCACCGGGCTGCCGAACCGCCGCCTCCTGCTGGAGCGCTGCGAGCACGCGGTCGAGCTCGCCCGGTCGGGGCGCACGGACGACACCTGGGTCTCGGTGCTGTTCATCGACCTCGACGGCTTCAAGACCGTCAACGACCGCGCGGGTCATGACGCGGGGGACCAGGTGCTCATCGGCGTCGCCCGCGACCTGCGGGAGGTGCTGCGACCGACCGACACGCTCGCGCGGATCGGTGGCGACGAGTTCGTCGTGCTGCTCGAGACCGACGACGGCCAGGAGGACCTCTTCCGCCTGGCGCAGCGGCTCGTCGACGCCGTCCGTCGCACCGTGCCCGACGACGAGCTCGGCATCGTGGTGTCCGCGAGCGTCGGGATCGCCCGGCTCGACGTGCTGGCCGAGCCCGACGTGCGTCCCGACCAGCTCATCGACCGCGCCGACGCCGCGATGTACCGCGCCAAGCAGCGCGGCAAGGATCGTCACGACATCTTCGACGAGCACCTGCACGACATCACCGAGGCGCGTCGGTCGCTGGAGCAGGCCGTGCGCGAGGGCCTCCACGACGACCGGATCGCGCTGGTCTTCCAACCGGTCGTGGACGTCGACACGGGGGTCGTGTGCGGTGCCGAGGCGCTGCTGAGGCTGCTCGACGCGTCGGGGTCGCCGCTGCCGACGCTGCCGGCCGTCGTGGCGGCCGAGTCGGCCGGCCTCGCCGAGGTGCTGAGCGACCGAGTGCTGGACCTGGCCCTCGCCACGGCCCACGGGTGGCCCGAGACGATGTCGGTCGCCGTCAACGTGAGTGCCCGCGAGCTGGCGAGCCGTGGCCTGCGGGGCCGGGTCGTGGCCGCGCTCGCCGAGCACGGGGTCGCGTCCTCACGGCTCGTGATCGAGGTGACCGAGACGTCGATCCTCAACGCGGGCCGGTCGGTGCTCGAGGAGCTCGAGCTCCTGCGCCAGGCGGGCGTCCGCATCGCGATCGACGACTTCGGCACGGCGTACGCGACGCTCAAGAGCCTCACGACCCTGCCGGTCGACATCCTGAAGGTCGACGCATCGTTCACGGCGGGGCTCCCCGACCAGCGCGCGCACTCGGCCGTCGTCCACGGGGTCGCGTCGATGGCCGCCGAGCTCGGCATCCCCTGCATCGTCGAGGGGGTCGAGACCGAGCGGCAGCGCGACGCGATCCGCGGCCTCGGCCTGCAGGCGCAGGGCTGGTGGTGGGGCCTTCCCCGCGGCCCCGAGACCGTTCCCGCCATCGCCGACCGACCGGCCGACGACACCCACGAAGGAGCAGTGCGATGAGAGATCGACCCGTCGTCATCGGCATGAGGAGACCGCACCCGACAGCGATGCACATCGCGATGCGCGAGGCCGTCGCCGGGCGCACGTTCGTGCAGGTGGTGCACTGCTGCGCCGCCTCGGACGCCGATCGGGGCCGGCTCGTGCTCGAGAGCATGCGCCCGCACGCGTCGCTGCCGGAGCGTCGCACCCCGCCGGTCGGATTCCGGTTGACGACGGCCGGCGTCGTCGACGCGCTCGAACGGGCGTCCCGGGCGTCGCGGCTGCTGGTCGTGGGGTGCGCCGACGCGACGTGGTTCACGCAGCTGCGCGGCAGCGACGTGGTCGCCCGGCTGGCCCGCCACGCCGACAGCCCCGTGATGGTCGTCCCGCACGACGAGAGGGAGCCGGGGCGCCCCGGCCGCGTGGTCCTGGGCGGCGGACGCGCCGCCGTCGGCGCGGCAACGGTCCGGTTCGCCCTCGAGCAGGCGCGTGACCGGGCGACGGTGGTCGTGGTCGGCCGGGAGGCGGCCGACGGGGCCACGGCTCCGGTCCTGGCCGAGCTGGCCGGGGAGTTCCCCGACGTCACGATCGACGTGCACGACCGTCCCGGTCCGCGGGTGGTGGCTGGGGACCTGGTCGTGGTGGAGCGCCCCGAGGACCGCTCCGTGCCCTTCGCGTGGTCGCTCGACCCCCTCGTCGCGACGACCGTCACGACGGCGGTCGAGCGGCGCTGCGCGATCGGCATCGTGCCGGGCGACGGACGATGAGGGTCCTGTCGGGCGTGCTCGCGACGACGCTGCTCGCGATCGGCGCACCGGGGTCGGCATCCGCCGGCGCGCTGGGCATCACGCTCGACCAGCTGCGTCCGTCGTCCGTCCGGTTGACGGTGGTGTGTCCGGTCGACCCGCCGACGACCGTCCTGGTCTTCTCGGCGGCGTCGACCCCGCAGCTCATCGGCAGCCGGGCCATCACGTGCCGCGGCGGAGGGAGGTCGCAGCACGTCGTGGTGCGGCTCTCGCCGCGGCTGACGGCGGGATCGCTCGTCGACCTGTCGGTGACGGTGTCGGGCGACAGCGGCGAGATCAACGCCTGGTTCGACGGCGCGCGGGTCGAGCCGTGCGGCCGACGCGTCAGCCCTGCGGCAGCTCGCGGTACTGGCTGACCGTGTGCCCGGCGTCCTGGCGCAGCACGATCTCGCCGCGCTCGCCGCACGCCGTGCACCAGTGCGGCAGCACGATCAGGTGACGTCGGCCGGGCTGGGTGCCGTCGCCGATCGTGGCGGTGACGACCGACAGGCCCTCGCCGCCCTCGGCGTGCAGCGGGATGACGTCACCGGCGGGGTCGATCAGCGAGACCTCGTCGAAGTGCAGCCCGCTGTCCGACTGGCAGCGCGGGCACCGGACGGCCCGCTCGCCGGTGAGCGAGATCGTGAGCTCCTGCTGGTCCGGCATGGGTGCCTCCTGGTGCAGTGGTGCGGGTGTGACATCGAGGAACGTCGATCAACCCTATAGGTCCGTCAGTACCAGTCCGAGACCGGGAAGGGAAGGGACCAACGTCAGCCCTTGCCTCTGTCCTTGCCGCCGCCCTTGCCCTTCGCCGCGCCCTTGCCCTGCCTCGGGGCCTTCGGCTTCGCGGCACCCTTCGACGTTGGGGCACTCCTGCCCGACGTCGAAGGGGTGCCGGTGCTCACGGCAGTGCCGCCGGACGACGACGGAGCCTGGGTGGCCGGCGCCGACGGCGAGGCGGCGGCGGGGGCGGCGGCGGGGGCGACCGCGACGTCGAGCGTGACCGTCGTCCCCAGCGGCACCTGGCCGGTGCGGTCGACGCCGACGACGAGGCCGGCGGTGCCGGCGCTCGGCACGTCGCGTCGCTGCACGACCAGCCCGAGACGTTCCAGCAGTGCGGTGGCCTCGTCGGCGGGCGTACCGATCAGGCGGTCGGCCGACACGTCGACGGTGCTCGTCGCGACGGCCTGCTCGACCGGCGCGACGTCCCTCGCGCGAGGCGACGCGTCGTCGCCGGTGAGCCGGCCGACGCCGAGCAGCAGAGCTGCTGCGACGACGAGAGCGGCGCCCGCGTACAGCGCGACGGGACGTCGCCGCCGCGCGCGGCCCGACGACGGCGTCGGCATCGCCGCCGTCGCCGTCGCCGTCGCCGCCGTCGCCGTCGCCGTCGCCGTCGGCACGTCGACGACGGACGCGGCCCCGATCGCCGCGGCCTCGCGGGAGACCTCGCCGGCGTCGGCCGGGCGGTCGACCGGGTTCTTCTCGGCGAGCCGGCGCACGAGCTCGCGGACCCGCGGCGGGACCGACGCGTCGAGCGGTGGCAGCTCGTCCTGCAGGTGGGCCAGCGCGGTCGCGACGTGGTGGTCGCGGCGGAACGGCGAGACACCCGTCAGGCACTGGTGGGTGACGACGCCCAGGGCGTACAGGTCGGACCGGGGAGTCGCCGACCGACCCGACGCCTGCTCGGGGCTGAGGTAGTCGGCGGTGCCGATGAGTGCCCCGGTGTCGGTCAACGGGTCGCTCGTGGCCGAGCTGGCGATGCCGAAGTCGACCAGGACGGCTCGTCCGGCGGGGGTCAGCATGATGTTGGCCGGCTTGAGGTCGCGGTGCACGACCCCGACCGCGTGGGCGGCGGCGAGCGCGTCGGCGACCTGCTGGACGATCGACATCACCTCGTCGATCGGCAGGCGCCCTCGGTCGCGGAGCACCTGCGAGAGGCTCCGGCCGTCGACGAACTCCATGACGATGAACGCCATGCCACCGTGCGTCGTGCTCCTGTCGTCGTAGTCGTAGACCTGCGCGACGCCGGGGTGGTGGACGGTGCTGGCCAGCCGGGCCTCGCTGCGCATGCGCGCGCGGGCGACCTCGTCGGCGAGGGCTCCGCCACGCAGCGCCTTGACGGCGACGACCCGCCCCAGGCGGGTGTCGGTGGCGCGGTACACGGCGCCCATGCCGCCGGCTCCCACGACGTCGCCGAGCTCGTAGCGTCCGTTCAGCTTCTCGGTCATGCGTCCTTCGTCCGGCGGGTTTCGACGTGCGACACCCCGCCCGCCGCAGGTGCGGCGAGCGGGGTGCCCGGGTGCGGCGTGCGGATCAGGCGCGCGAGCCGCGACGGTTGAAGATCGACCATCCGCCGGGGCCGACGGCCAGGCCGACGACGATCAGGATGATGCCGAACAGGATGCCGCCGTTGATCAGCGTGATGATGCCGTAGATGACGAGTGCGACGGCGATGATCCAGAGCAGAAAGCCCATGGTGGTTCCTTTCGTAGGTGGACGGCGCGGAGTGCGCCGACCGGTGGTGTGCAGAGCTCAGCGCGGCGGCAGGTCGTCTCGACGGACCGCGCGCGAGCGCTGTCCGTTCGCGACGAGGCTCAGGACGATGCCGAGGGCACCGGCCGCCATGCAGATGTAGCCGACGACGACCAGGTCGACGCCGGAGATGCGGTCCTGCACGGCGAACGAGAGGATGGCGCCGAGGGCGATGAGTGCTATCGATCCACCGAAGTACATGGGAGGCCCTTCCGTTCTGCGATGCGGCCGTCTGATGACGACATCGGACGACGTGCCCCGTACCAGCGGGTTCAAACCGATCGATCGACGAACATCTATGCCAAAGGTGACAGCGCGTGTTGCCCGGGTCGGGCAGGATGGACGACATGGTGTCTCCACCGCCGCTCGCCGAGTCGACGACGGACGTCTGCACGCCCGTGCCGAGAGATCCGATGCCCGCGGCCCAGGCCGCGCTGCTGGCCGCGCGCCTGAAGGCGATCGCCGAGCCCACCCGCCTGCGTCTGCTCTCGCTGGTCGCCGCCCACGACGGCCAGGAGGCGTGCGTCTGCGACCTGACCGGGCCCGTCGACCTCTCGCAGCCGACCGTCTCCCACCACCTCAAGATCCTGGTCGCGGCGGGCCTGCTGACCCGCACCAAGCGCGGCTCGTGGGCGTTCTACGCGCTGGTCCCCGGCGCCCTCGAGGGCCTCGCCGACGTCCTGCGGTCGTCGGTGGCCGGCTCGCCGTCCTAGGCGGCCATCACTCAGCGGCGGTACACCTCGTCCTGGGTGTGCAGCAGGTCGTCGGTGTCGTCGAGCACGGTGTCGACCCAGTCGTCCGGGTCGGGTCCGAGCGGGGTGGCCTGCCGCGCGACCGCGACGATGCCGCCGATCGGGTCGATCCCGTCGGCGTCGGCCAGGCTGCTCCAGCCGTCGGCGTGGGCCAGCTGGTACAGCGCGCGGCCGAGGTGGCTCACGTCGGCCGACGCCTCGTCGTCGGTGTCGCCGGGATGAACGCGCAAGTAGGCGGCCCGTCCGGCGGCCATGACGGCGTCGGCGTCCACGACCTCGTAGTCGTGACGCTGCACGACCGAGACGACCGCGACCGGCTCCTCATCCTCATCCTCGTCGTCGTCGTCGTCGTCGTCGTCCTCGTCGTCGTCCTCGTCGTCGTCGACGAACTGCTCGAGCACCAGCAGGGGGAAGCCGTAGCCCGTGTGCTCGGCCTGCGCCGTCCCGTAGGCCACGAGCGCCGCCAGCAGCTCCTCGCTGGCCCTGAAGACGGCCTCGTCGTCCCCGGCGGCCGCGATCGACGCCCGGGCGTGCTCACCGATGGCGTCCTGCAGGGACTCCGCCGCGGTGGTCAGGCGCGCGGCGCCCTCGGGCGTCCAGGTCGTGGTGTCGTCGTCCATGACGTCACCCTACGGACGGGCGTATCGTCGACGCATGACGGACTCCCTGTGGTCGTGGCGCTCGTCGCGGTCGATCCTGTCGATCGGCTCGCGGCACTCGATCCTCAGCATCGGGTCGCAGGGATCGTTCCTGTCGATCGGATCGGTCGGCTCGTTCTGCTCCGTGGGGTCGGCGTTGTCAGCCGTGTCGGTGCTGTCGGCGCTCTCGTTCGGGCCGCTCTCCAGCGTCGGCAGCTACCGGTCGAGGTCGGGGCGCTGGACGGCGAGCTCGTCCAGCGCCATCGCGAACAGCTCGTCGACGCCGACGCCTGACGCGGCCGCCATGACGGCGACGACGCTCGAGGGGGAGTAGGAGCAGTAGAGGCTGGCCTCGAGGAACCACGGCTCGCCGTCGGGATCGATCCTCACGTCGATCAGGCTGTAGTGGCGGCACCCGAGGGCCACGTGGCACCGGCGGGCCATGTCCCACACCTTCTGGGTGACGGGGTCGTCGGTCGGCACGATCCAGGCACGTGTCCGCTCCTTCGCCACGAGGTACAGCTCGCCGTCGCCCGTGCGGTCGAGCTTGTCGGCCGGGGTGCGGACGTCGGCGACGGCGTACTCCTCGAGCGGCAGGCACACGAGCCCGCCGTCGCGCTCGATGACGCCGCACCGCACCTCGCGGCCCAGCGGCACGAACGTCTCGACCAGGGCGGCGTCGGAGTGCTCGAGTGCGCCCTCGACGGCGGCGTCGAGGTCGGACGGGTCGCGCACGAGGCTCACCCCGGCCGAGTTGTCGGCGTCGACGGGCTTGACCACGACGGGGACGTCGACGTCGACCGTCTCGCCCCGGCGCACGACGACACCGTGCGGCACGGCGACGCCCGCTGCCGCGACGACCGCCCGCGCGCGGGCCTTGTCTGCCGTCAGGGCCATCACGTCGGCGCGGTTGCCGACGTACGGGATGCCGATGAGGTCGAACAGGCTGCGGTACGTCGTCATGCCGGGTAGGCAGAACATCTCCGGCACCATCACGTCGACGTCGCCACACGTCAGCACCTCGACGGCCTCGGACAGCGACAGCTGCGGCGCGGCCGCCACGTCCGCGGCGTCGAGGCCCGACGGGAAGCACCACGCCCCGCCGGGCGACACCCACGCGATCATCGGTCGGCAGGCGTCGTCGCCGGCCAGCACGTCGAGGAATCCCTGCGCGTACACGCGCGAGAGGTCCCCGTGGAACTCGTCGACGGGCGACCCCGCCAGGACGAGGACGGACAGGGCCATCAGTCGCCACCCTCCTCGACGAGCTTGCCGATGTTGAAGTCGATGCGCGACCACCCACGCCCGCGCACCAGGTTGTCGATCAGCAACGACGGGATCTGCAGGTGGTGCACGAGCAGGTAGGGCAGCGGGTCCCACCCGGTCAGGATCGCGTCCTTGCCGGCCCCGATCGTCCGCAGCCGTGCCGCGCGCCCCGGTTCCGTCAGCAGGCGCCAGGCCTCGTGGTACGTCCAGTACGTCGGTCGCGACGACCGCCGCGGCTCGATCACGGGGTGCCCGTCGTCGAGGTAGGCCGCGGCGACCGCCGGGTGGTCGTGGAACATCGTGATGGCCGAGTGCGTGCGCGGGTTGCACTCGATCGCGTACACCTCACCGTCGCGGTCTGACTCGATGAAGTCGAACGACAGCTGGCCCGTGACGCCGAGGTCCTCCACGAACGTCGTGACCCACTCGCGGATGGCGGGCTTGTCGACCATCTCGTAGTTGACCTGGAACGCCGACGACTCGCAGCAGCCGTAGACCTGCAGGTGGCCGTCGCGCACCGTCCCGTGGGTGCAGTACTCGCGGCCGCGCACGAACTCCTGCAGGATCCACGGATCGTCCGGCGTGATGCCGAGGCCCCGCGCGAACTCGGCGTTGCGCTGCGGGGTCTCGCGGCTCAGCCGGGTCAGGTCCATGCGTCCGACGGGGTTGTAGGCGATCCGCTTGAGGATGTACTCGCGTCCGGGAGGGAAGTCGAACTCCTCGACCTGCCGGGCGTCGGTGACGCGGCGCCAGTCGGGCACGCGCAGGCCGAGCGACGCGGCGTGCTGCGAGAACGTCGACTTGTCGTCGAGCATCCGCACGGTGTCGCCGTCGCCGTGCAGCACCTCGCAGTGCTCGTCCAGCACGGCTCGTGCGTCGGCGTCGTGGATGCTCGCCGCGGGGCTGGCGACCGGGACGACGACGTCGACGCCCTCGCGTCGCACGACGTCGAGCAGGGCCTGCGCGTACCCGGGCGCGGTGGGCTCCGGCACGACGTGGAAGGCGTCGACGGCGCGCGAGAACCGGTGCCCCGTCCAGCGGTACCGCGCCGACTCCACCAGGACGACGCGGTGCCCGGCCAGGTGGAACGACCGTGCCAGCTGCAGCGACTTGGTCATCTTGCCGCCGGTCAGCAGCACCGTGCGCGGTGACGACGCCTGCGCCGTCATCGGGCGCCGCCCGTTCGTCACCACGGCCGCGGCGGCCACCGCGAGGTCGAGCGGCAGGGTCACGGCGAGCCCGCCGAGGACGGCGGAGGTCCGCAGGATCGCGCGCGCCATCAGACCCTGCGGATCAGGGTCACGCCGTCGCGCAGGGGGACGAGCACCTGCTCGACCCGCGGGTCGTCGGCGACGAGCTGGTTGAACCGCGCCACGGCGGCGCCGTTGGCCGTCGGGTCGTCGGCCCACGGCTGGCCCTGCAGCAGGGTGTTGTCGACCGCGACGACCGCGCCGGGCGCCAACAGGTCGGAGTCGAGCAGTCGCCGGTAGTACTCGGCGTAGCCGGTCTTGTCGGCGTCGACGAACACCAGGTCGAAGGCGCCCTCGAGACGGTCGAGCGTCTCGACCGCCGGGCCGACCTCGATCGTCACGGCCGCGCCGGCGGGGGAGAGGTCGAGCCACTCGCGGGCCAGGCCCGCGACGTAGGGGTCGACCTCGCACGCCACGACCTCGCCGCCCTCAGGCAGCGCCTCGGCGATCGCGAGGGCCGAGTAGCCCGTGAACATGCCGATCTCGAGCACGCGTCGCGCCCGCAGCATCCGCACGAGGAACGCCAGGAAGCGACCCTCGACGTGCCCCGACAGCATCTCCTGCTCGAGCGGGCCCGATCCCGACACGACCTCGCGCGACGCCCACGGGGCCTCACGCGTACGGCGCGCGAGCTCGGCCAGGTCGGCCGACTCCGGCGACGTGCACCGGTCGAGGTACGGGTCGAGGCCGCCCGCGAGGTCGCGGGCGCGTCGCAGCCGCGCGACGACGTCGGCCGGCACCCCGTCCCCGAGCCGGTCCGCGATCTCGTCGAGCTCGCGGGCGAGGATCGTGGTCGGGGTGACGGGACGCGGCGCCGGTGGGACGGCCTCGGTCACTGCTCGGCCGTGAACATGTCGATGCCGGCGCCCTCACGGTCGAAGCCGAGGCAGACCTTCTTGTGCAGCGTCAGCGCGTCGGTGAGCTCGCTGACGTCGAGGTCGTTGAGGAAGTGGCACTGGCCGATCGGGTCGGGCACGGCGGCGCGCAGGAGCCCGTCGCGCGTCTTGAGGATCGACGCCGTGGCCTCCTCGAGCAGCTCCGCGGTCAGGTGGGGGCTGTCGAGCGCGAGACCCAGGGCGCTCATGACGCCGAGCACGCGGTCGCGGTCGGCGGTCGACAGCAGCCCGCGCTGCTCGGCCACCGTCGTCGACAGCGCCATGTCGATGTTGATCGCGTGACCGTGGAAGAACGGCGCCGGTGGCGACAGCTCGAGCGTGGGGCTCCACGTGTGGCCGAACGCGATGACCCGGTCGAGGTCGAGCTCGTGCAGGTTCGGCGTCTCGAGCTCGAGCATCGTCGCGATCGCCGAGTACGTCAGGCGGTGCGCGACCTCGCGGAGCTCCTGCGTGCCGTCCAGGTGGCCGAAGCGCGTCCGCAGCAGCTCGGGACCGTGCTGCTCGAGCATCTCGAAGATCCCGAGGTTGCCGACGACGGCGATCTTGATGAGCTCGGCCATGCCGTTGCGCACCTGGTCCTCGGGCAGCGTCGCCAGGAACGAGAAGTCGAGCAGGACGGTCGACGACGCGTGGTACGCGCCGAGCCGGTTCTTGTTCTTGCCGTGGTTGACCGCGACCTTGATCGACACGCTGGCGTCGATCAGGCCGATCAGCGTCGTCGGGATGCGGATGTACGGCGTGCTGCGGCGGTAGCTCGCGCACGCGAATCCCGCGACGTCGGTCGTCAGCCCGCCGCCGACGACGAGGACGGGCTCGGTGCGCACGAGGCCGAAGCGCTCGAACTCGCCGACGATGTACTCGAACGTCTCGAGCGACTTGGCGGTCTCGCGGATCTGCACCGGCACGAGGGTCAGTGCGATGTCGTGGTGGGCGAAGTACGCCTCGATCCGGTCGCCGTACAGCGACAGCACCGACTCGTCGACGACCATCAGGGTGCGGCCGTACGGGCGGTAGGCGTCGGCGAGCTGGAGGTTCTCGACGTCGAACACGCCGTCGACGTAGACCAGGTCGTACTCGATGCGTTCGTACCCCTCGACGCTGAACGAGCGGTCGTCGGCGGTGACGCGGGCTTGCATGGAGCTCATGGATGTCCTTCGGGAGTCAGGCGGCGATCAGGCCGCGGACGTGGGTCGGGTCGAGCTGGGTGACGGTCTCGGCGGCCGTGCCGAAGTCCCCGTCCGCGGTGTTCTCGTTCGGGAAGGCGACGCACGTGACCGACGCCGCCGCGGCCGCGCGCACGCCGCCCTCGTTGTCCTCGATCGCGACGCACGAGCCCGGCTCCTCGCCGAGGCTCTCGAGCGCGTGGCGGTACGCAGCCGGGTCGGGCTTGCCGGCGTCGACGGACGAGGCGTCGACGATGACGTCGAACGAGTCGGCCGTCAGCGCGGGCGACAGCGCGGCCAGCAGGGCGTCGATGTTCTCGCGCGAGGTGGTCGTGACGAAGCCGACCTTCACGTCGTCGGCCCGGGCGGCCTCGATGGTCTCGACGACCCCCGGACGGGCCGAGACGCCCGACCCGGCCAGCAGGTCCTGGAAGATCTGCGACTTCGTCGCGTGCACGGCGGCGGCGTCGACCTCGACGCCCTGCGAGCGCGCGTACTCCGCGATGCGGTCGGCACCGCCGTTCGAGCCGAGCATCGAGACGTAGTCGTCGCGGCTCCAGCTCCAGTCGAGGTCGTGGGCGCTGAACGCCTCGTTGAACGAGCGGCGCTGCAGCTCGGAGGTGTCGGCGAGCGTGCTGATGGAACCGAACAGGATGGCGGACATGAAGGGCCTTTCGGGCGACGTTCCGGGTCTAGTTGAACTCACCGTACGGTAGCGAACAGAAAGTGCAATAGGAGAACGCAGCGCGATCTAGTACCTTCACTCGGACGAGATCTCCGGGAGGTGGCCAGCGTGGTGCAGAAGTCGCAGCGACGCGGCGACGCCGACGACGTCCGGGTAGCCCGTACCCGCCATGACGTCGCTCACACGGCCCTGAAGGTCCTGACGCGCGAGGGGTGGGAGGCGCTGTCGCACGCGCACGTCGCCGCCTCGGCCGGCTACTCGCGCACGACCCTCTACACGCACTGGCCGCAGAAGATCGACCTCGTGGTGCTGGCGCTCGACGCCGTCCGCGACATGCCGCACGACGAGCGCACCGGCGACGTCGAGACCGACCTCGTCGCGGAGCTGACGACGTTCCGTCGCGGCATCGTCGAGCTCCGGCTCGACAAGGTGCTGATGGCGCTGGCGCAGTGGGGCGCGACGGTCGACGAGGTCGCCGCGATCCGCGACCGGGTCGTGGAGGACGGCGAGAGCGTCGTGCGCGAGGTGCTGGCCGACGTCGCGGAGGGCGCCGAGCTCGAGGCCGCCGTCGCGATGCTGTCAGGAGCCGTCGTGTGCCCCGTGCTGATGCACGACACGCTGCCGTCCGACGACCTGATCCGGCACGCGGTGCGGATCGTCCTGCGAGGCCTGGGTCAGACCGTCAGCACGAGCCCGGCCGCGAACACCAGGTAGAAGCCACCCGCGTAGAGCAGCTTCGTCGCGGTGAACGAGCGGTGGCGCACGGCCCACAGCAGGTAGGCCACCGACGCGAGCGTCGCGAAGCCCGCGAGCATCAGCGGGGTGTCGAACTTCCACGTCGTGAATCCGATGCCGATCGCGGACGGCACGGTGGCCTGGATCATCATCGAGCCGGAGATGTTGGCGAGCGCGAGGTTGGCCTTGCCCTGACGCACCCAGATGATCGCGTTCATGATCTCGGGCAGCTCGGTCGCGATCGGCGAGAGCAGCAGCGCGACGACGACGGCCGGCAGCCCGAGGGCCGGTCCGGCCCACTCGAGCTGCTCGACGAAGACCTGCGAGGCCGCGAAGATCACGACGAGCGAGCCGACGGTCTGCAGCACGACCGGCAGGGTGCCGGGCTTGGCGGCCCTGGGGCGCAGCTTCAGCGGCTCGAGGTCGTCGGCCGACGCGGCATCGCCGTCGTCGGTCATCTCCTTGTAGAAGTAGACGCCGTACGCCACGAGGAACAGCAGGCCGAGCCACGGCTTGATCGCGAAGGCGACCAGACCCAGGGCGACCTTGACCGCGAAGATGCACAGGAACCAGACCTGGTCGCGGGCGAGACGCTCGGTGTCGATGCCCTCGTCGTCGCGCAGATCGGTGCCCGGAGCGCCCTGCCGGCCGGCCAGCGCCATGGCGCGCTTCCTGCGGAAGCGCAGGAACAGCATGCCGCCCGTGACGGCGTACGCGATGGTGCCGACGACCAGCGGTCCGCCCATCGCCGCGCCCACCGCGATGTCGTTGCCGTTCTCCTCGCTGCCGAACAGCACCGCCATCAGCGTCACGACCGACTCGGGCAGCGCCGTTCCGGCCGCTGCCAGGATCGTGCCGACCGCCATGCCGCCGACCTTCAGGCGGACGCCGAGCCACTCGATCGCGTTGACGAACCACTCGCACGACAGGTAGATCGCGACGGCGCAGACGACCAGCAGGAGCACGTGAATCATGTCGACGACGCTAGGGTCGCGCGCGGCGCCCGCAAACGTCGTCGTCCCAACTGCAGAGTTCGGAGTTCCGAACTCTGCCCGCGCGAGCGGCTAGGCGGGCGTCCCGACGTGCTGGCACGCGGCGTAGTGGCAGCCCGTCGACGTCGCGTCGACGCCCGGGGGAGCGTCGGCGACCCACAGCGCCGCGACGGCCTGCACGCCGAGGTCGAGGGGCGTCGCCTTGTCGGTGGACGCGATCGAGACCTCCGTGGCACCCCCGAACGGCTTGAGCCCCGTGACCGTGAGCCCGACGTCGAGCACCACACCGTGATCGGCGAACCAGCGCAGCAGCTCGGGGTCCTCGTCGTCGATGCGCGCGACGACGCCGCTCGCGCCCTCGTCGAGCTCGCCGAGCGGGCGCGCCGCCGGCAGGTGCAGGACGCCCGCGGCGGTCGGGATCGCGTCGCCGTGCGGATCGCGCCACGGGTGACCGAGACGGCGGTCCATGCGGTCGAGCATCAGGTCGGAGATCGCGTGCTCCAGCACCTCGGCCTCGTCGTGCACCTCGTCCCAGCCGTAGTCGAGGGCCGTCACGAGGTACGTCTCGACGAGGCGGTGGCGGCGCACCATCTGCAGGGCCCGCGCGAGGCCGGCGGGCGTCAGGTCGACGTTGCCGTAGCGCTCGTGCTCGACCAGGCCGTCGTCGGTGAGGCGGCGCACCATCTCCGAGACCGACGACGTCGACGCCCGCAGGCGGGCCGCGATGTCGCCGACGGTGCGCGCGGACGCGTCCCACTCGCCCACCGAGAAGATCGCCTTCAGGCAGTCCTCGACCGCAACCACATTGCGTCTGTTGGCCACGCCGAGAGGATACCGGCACGGGGATCGTGCCCCTCGATGGGAGACTCACGCCATGGAAACCGTGCGTGCGTTCGTCTACTACCGCGAGAACTACCTCATGGGTGTCGCCCGCCCCGGGGCACTGTCGTCCGACGGCAGCCACCTCACCCTCCAGTCGAACGACCTGCAGGTCGTCTGGCAGGCGCCGGTGGGCGACGTCCGGGTCAAGAAGGGCATGGGCATCCTGACCGTCAGCATCAAGGGCGAAAAGGCGTCGATCCTCACGGCGGTCGGCGGCAGGACGTCACCCCGGCCGTCCGACGAGCTCACGGCGCTGCTCGAGTCGGGTCATGGGATCGCCGACGCTCCGTCGGTCAGGGACGCGCAGTACGTCTCGTGGCGGGGGATGCCGAGCGTCGGGGCCTACGCCCAGGGGCAGAAGGCGCTGCGCGAGCTCTTCGCGTCGCTCGGCGTCCTGGACTGAACCCGCGGGTGGAGCGTCCTCCAGCGTTGCGTGCCGGAGTAGCGTCGAGACGTGACCTCTCCCACCGAGACCTCCTCCACCGTCAACGTCCCGGCCCCCCGCACGGTCGGCGAGCTGCGCGCGTCCGGACACGTGCAGAAGACCCTGCGGGTCGAGCTGCGCGACAACCTGCTCGCGGCGCTCCGCGAGGGGCGCGACCCGTGGCCCGGGCTGCACGGCTTCGAGTCCACCGTGATCCCGCAGCTCGAGCGGGCCCTCATCGCGGGGCACGACATCGTCCTGCTGGGCGAGCGCGGCCAGGGCAAGACGCGCCTGCTGCGCACCATGGTCGGCCTGCTCGACGAGTGGTCGCCCGTCATCGACGGCTCCGAGCTCGGTGAGCACCCCTACGAGCCCATCACGGTCGGCAGCCGGCGGCGTGCCGCCGAGCTCGGCGACGACCTGCCCGTCGCGTGGCGCACGCGCGACGAGCGCTACGCCGAGAAGCTCGCGACGCCCGACACGTCCGTCGCCGACCTGATCGGCGACGTCGACCCCATGAAGGTCGCCGAGGGTCGCAGCCTGGGCGACCCCGAGACGATCCACTTCGGGCTCATCCCGCGCAGCCACCGCGGCATCGTCGCGATCAACGAGCTGCCCGACCTGGCCGAGCGCATCCAGGTCGCGATGCTCAACGTCATGGAGGAGCGCGACATCCAGATCCGCGGCTACGTGCTGCGGCTCCCGCTCGACGTCCTGGTCGTCGCGAGCGCGAACCCCGAGGACTACACCAACCGCGGTCGCATCATCACTCCGCTGAAGGACCGCTTCGGCGCCGAGATCCGCACGCACTACCCGACCGAGCTGGTCGACGAGGTCGCCGTCATCCGGCAGGAGGCCGACCTGGTCGCCGAGGTGCCGGATCACCTCATCGAGATCCTGGCCCGCTTCACCCGTGCGCTGCGCGAGTCGTCCGCGGTCGACCAGCGCAGCGGCGTGAGCGCCCGGTTCGCGATCGCGGGCGCCGAGACGATCGCCGCCGCGGCGATCCACCGCGCGACGCGCCAGGGCGAGGACGAGGCCGTCGCCCGTCCGGTCGACCTCGAGACCGCGGTCGACGTGCTGGGCGGCAAGATCGAGTTCGAGTCGGGCGAGGAGGGACGCGAGGACGAGATCCTCGACCACCTGCTGCGCACCGCGACGGCCCAGACCGTCCGCGAGCACTTCCGCGGCGTCGACCTCTCGCTGCTGGTCGAGGCGATCGAGACCGGCGCGATGGTGACGACGGGCGAGCAGGTCACGGCCCGCGACTTCCTCACCGGGCTGCCGGTCCTGGGGGAGTCCGAGCTGTACGACGAGGTGTGCGACCGTCTCGGCGCGACCAACGACGGCCAGCGCGCCGGCGCGATCGAGCTGGCGCTCGAGGGCCTGTACCTGTCGCGCCGGATCAGCAAGGACAGCGGCGGCGGCGAGACGATCTATGGCTAGGGCCAACCGGCGCCTCACCCGGGCGTCCCGCTACGGCCGGTACGTCGACGGTCCCGATCCGCTGGCACCGCCGGTCGACCTGTCCGAGGCCCTCGACCAGATCGGCGAGGACGTCATGGCGGGCTACTCGCCCGAGCGGGCGATGCGCGAGTTCCTGCGACGCGGCGGACGCGACCAGGCCGGTCTGGACGACCTCGCGCGCCGGGTGCAGGACAAGCGCCGCGAGCTCGCCCAGAAGCACAACCTCGACGGCACGCTGCAGGAGATCAAGGAGCTGCTCGACCGCGCGGTGCTCACCGAGCGCAAGCAGCTGGCCCGCGACGTCGACCTGGACGACGCCGACCGCACGCTGGCCGAGATGCAGCTCGACCACCTGCCGGCGTCCCCGGCGGGTGCCGTCAGCGAGCTCAACGGCTACCGGTGGCAGAGCAGCGAGGCGCGCGAGGACTTCGAGAAGATCAAGGACCTGCTGGGTCGCGAGATGCTCGACCAGCGCTTCGCCGGCATGAAGAACGCCCTCGAGAACGCGACCGACGAGGACCGCGCCGCGATCAACGAGATGCTCGACGACCTCAACCGGCTGCTCGAGTCGCACCGGTCGGGGGAGGGCACCCAGGAGCAGTTCGACGAGTTCATGGCCCAGCACGGCGAGTTCTTCCCGGAGGACCCCCAGACGATCGACGAGCTGCTCGACGCCCTCGCCCAGCGGTCGGCCGCGGCGCAGCGCATGCGCAACTCGATGACCGCCGAGCAGCGGGCCGAGCTCGACGGCCTCGCGCAGCAGGCCTTCGGGTCGCCCGAGCTGATGCAGTCGCTGGCGCAGCTCGACGGCAACCTGCAGGCGATGCGTCCCGGCGAGGACTGGGGCGGCTCCGAGCGCATGGACGGCCAGGAGGGGCTGGGCCTCGGCGACGGCACCGGTGTCTTCCAGGACATCGCCGACCTCGACGAGCTCGCCGAGCAGCTCGCGCAGTCGTACGACGGCTCGCGCATGGACGACCTCGACCTCGACAAGCTCTCGCGCCAGCTCGGCGACGAGGCCGCCGTCGACGCCCGCACCCTGCAGCAGCTCGAGAAGGCGCTGCGCGACTCCGGCACGCTCAAGCGCGGCTCCGACGGTCAGCTCAAGCTGACGCCCAAGGCCATGCGCCAGCTCGGCAAGGCACTGCTGCGCGACGTCGCCGACAAGATGTCGGGACGCCAGGGGGCCCGCGACGTCCGCCAGTCGGGAGCCGCCGGCGAGCGCTCGGGGGCCACGCGTGAGTGGGCGTTCGGCGACACCGAGCCGTGGGACGTCACGCGCACCGTCACGAACGCCCTGACCCGCACCGCCGGCGAGGGCGGGGCGACCGGCGGCGGCGTGCGCATCGAGATCGGCGACGTCGAGGTGCAGGAGACCGAGGCGCGCACCCAGGCGTGCGTCGCGCTGCTGGTCGACACGTCGTTCTCGATGGCGATGGACGGCCGCTGGGTGCCGATGAAGCGCACCGCGCTGGCGCTGCACACCCTGATCAAGAGCCGCTTCCGCGGCGACGACCTGCAGCTCATCGCGTTCGGCCGGCACGCCGAGGTCATGGACATCGAGCAGCTCACGGGGCTCGACGCGATGTACGCCAAGGGCACCAACCTGCACCACGCCCTGCTCCTGGCGAACCGGCACTTCCGCAAGCACCCGAACGCCCAGCCGGTGCTGCTGATCGTGACGGACGGCGAGCCGACGTCGCACCTCGAGAGCAGCGGCGAGGTCTACTTCGAGTACCCGCCGCACCCGCTGACGGTCGCGTACGCCGTCCGCGAGCTCGACAACGCGACCCGCTTGGGCGCCCAGACGACGTTCTTCCGCCTCGGGGAGGACCCGGGCCTGGCCCGGTTCGTCCAGCAGATGGCGACGCGGGCCGGCGGCACGGTCGTGGCACCCGAGCTCGACGACCTGGGCGCCGCCGTCGTCGGCTCGTACCTGGGCTCGCGAGGACCGCGCGGCGGGTCGGGCGGCTTCGGCGACGTGCTCGGCGGCGGCCGGGGCTTCTGGGCCGGCTGAGCCGGACCGCCGTCAGGCCTCGCCGTCGATCAGGAAGGTGTCGCCCGACCTGACGAGCTGCAGGGTGACCGAGTCGGTGCGGCTCTCGCCCTCGCGCTCGTACGAGTACGTGTACGAGACGCGCAGGTCGGCCGCGTCGGCGTCGACCTGCTGGACGTCGAGGTCGGAGACGCCGTCCCAGAAGCCCTTGTAACCGTCGAGCCCGTCGCTCTCGGCCTGGAACTTCGGCGTGAGCATCGTGAAGCCCGTGTCGGGGTCGCTGCTGGCGGTCTGCAGGTAGTCGGTGACGAAGCCCTCGAGCGCCGCGTCGTCCGCCTCGGCGGGATCGACCGAGGGTGACGGCGACGGCGACGGCGACGCGGTGGCGGCGGGCTCGCTCGTCGAGGTGGGCGGACCGGCCACGGGACCACCGTCGTCGTCTCCGCCGAGGTTCAGCACGAACACGAGGGCGGCGACGGCGGCCAGCCCTGCCAGGACGATCAGGGCCGTCCGGGAGCGGTCGGCACGGCTGGCGGGCTCTCCGGCGGTGGCGGCGGGCGCGGCCGGCGCAGGGACGTCCGACGCGGCGTGGGCCGGTTCGGTCGCCTCGGCCACGGGCGGAGCGAGGGGACGGAAGGCCGTGGTGGCGGTCGGCTCGGCGGGCTCGGTCGTGTCCGCGAAGGCGGCGAAGCCCTGCGTCGCCTCGAGGTTGCGGGGCACGTCGTGCACCGAGCGGGTCGCGGCCCGCTCCTCGATCCACGCCATGGTCGGCCGGGCGTCCGGATCGCGCTGCATCATCGAGGTGACGAGCGTCGCGAGCTCGTCGTCGGAGTCGAGGCGCGGCGGCTCCTCGTTGACGATGCGGTACATCGCTCCGAGCACGTTGTCGCCGACGGCGTACGGCGGCTGCCCGTTCAGTGCGTGGAACAGGGTCGCGCCGAGCGACCAGACGTCGCTGGCGCCGGTCGCGGGGCGTCCGCTGGCGACCTCGGGCGAGAGGTAGGCGGGCGATCCCGTGACCATGCCGGTCTGGGTGAGGGAGGCGTCGGCCTGCGCGCGGGCGACCCCGAAGTCGGAGAGCTTCGCGACGCCGGCCTGCGTCAGCAGGATGTTGGACGGCTTGACGTCGCGGTGCACGATGCCGTGGGCGTGCGCGGCGGCCAGCGCCAGCGCCACCTGCTCGGCGATCGGCGTCAGCTCGTCGGGCGACAGGTGGCCCCGTTCGGTGATCAGGTCGGCCAGCGTCGGACCGTCGACGTGCTCCATGACGAGCCACTGGTAGCCGTCCTCGTCGACGAGGTCGAACACCGCCACGACGTTCTGGTGGTTGATGCGGGCGGCGAGGTGCGCCTCGCGCTCGGCACGCTCGAGGTCGGGCGTCGCTCCGCCGGCGGACATGCCGATCTGCTTGACGGCGACGTCGCGACCGAGCACGGTGTCGTGGGCGACCCACACGGCCCCCATGCCACCCCGGCCGATCTCGTGGCCGAGCTCGTACCTGCCGCCGATCATGCTGCTCCCGTCCACCCGAAGAATCGCCCCGGTTGTCCAAGATAGGGGGTCGCCCGGCGCGGCGCCTCATCGTGCGGCGTCCGTCACCAGGTGTCGACGGCCGCCCCGCTGCCGACCAGGCGTCCGTCGCGGGCGGCGGCCGAGACCAGACGGGCGAGGAGCCCGCGTGTCTCGGCGGGGTCGACGACGTCGTCGATCTCGAAGTGCCGGGCGACGTTGAGCGCGCCCGCCTGCGCCTGGGCGTGTGCCGTCAGCTCGCGCACCTGCTGCTCGCGCTCGTCGGGATCCTCGATCGCCGCGAGCTCGTCGCGCATCGCGAGGCGAACGGCTCCCTCGAGCCCCATCGCCCCGAGGTGGGCACCGGGCCAGCCGACCGTCATGAGGGGCTCGTGGGTGCTGCCTCCGAGCATCGCCTGCGCGCCGAGGCCGTAGGCGCGGCGCAGGACGACGCCGATCAGCGGCACGCCGAGCCGCGCTCCGGCCACGAGCAGCCGCGAGGTGTGACGGACGAGACCGGTCTGCTCGGCGTCGGGCCCGACCATCATGCCGGGGGTGTCGACCAGCGAGACGACGGGGAAGCCGTGCGCGTCGCACAGCTGCAGGAAGCGGGCGGCCTTGTCGCCGGCGTCGGCGGTGATGGCACCGGCGGTGTGGCGCGTGTCGTTGGCGACGAGACCGATCGTGCGGCCCTCGAGGCGTCCGAGGGCCGTGACGAGCTCGGGCGCGAACGTCGGACGCAGCACCGTGACCGAGTCGTCGTCGCAGATCGTCTCGATGACGGGGGTGACGTCGTACGACGTGCGCTCGCCCTCGGGCACGGCCTCGCGCAGCCACGACTGGTCGGACGCGGTCCAGTCGTCGACCGGGCCGAGGAAGTAGCCGAGCAGGTGACGGGCCTCGGAGACCAGCTCGTCCGCGTCGACGAGGACGTCGATGACGCCGTTGGCGGTCATGACGTCGACGGGCCCGACGTCGGCGGCGGCGACGTCGCCGAGCCCGCCGCCTGCGATCATGGCCGGGCCGCCCATACCGAGGGACGCCCGGGGTGTGGCGACGATCAGGTCGGCGCAGCCCGCGATGACCGCGTTGCCGGCGAAGCAGCTGCCGTCGACGACCGCGATGCGCGGCACCCGGCCGGACAGGCGCGCCCACGCCGCGAACGTCGTGACGTCGAGGGCCGAGACCAAGGGGATGTCGGTGTCGCCCGGGCGTCCGCCGCCGCCCGATGCGAAGAACACCGTGGGCAGCGCGAGCTGGTCGACGACGTCGATCAGCCGGTCGGTCTTGCGGTGGCCCCGCATGCCCTGCGTGCCGGCCAGGACGAGGTAGTCGTACGACATGACGGCGCACGCGTGGCCGTCGATCGTCGCGATGCCACCGACGATGCCGTCGGCGACGGTGCGGTCGAGCAGGTCGTCGACGCTGCGCCGCCCGGCCTGGGCGGCGGTGACGTAGCGGCCGTACTCGACGAAGCTGCCGGGATCGACGAGGTCGGCGACGTTCTCGCGGGCGGTGCGTCCGCCCCGGGCGTGGAGGCGCTCGACGGCGTCGGGCCGTGCGGAGTCCTCGGTGAGGGCACGGCGGGCCAGCAGGTCGAGCAGCTCGGGTCGGATCGTCACGGTCGCACGCTAACAGCCACGGGGGAGTGACGATCGGGAGAACGGAGCGTGTCGTTCCTTGACTCATTCAAGTTTGGCCGTAGGCTGGGGTCATGCCCACCGCACCGGAGATCGAGCAGCTCATCCGAGCGTCCGACCTCCGCGTCACCCGCCCCCGCGTGGCGGTGCTGTCGGCCATCCACCAGCACCCGCACGCCGACACCGACACCCTGATCGGCGCCGTGCGCGCCGACGTGGGCGACGTGTCGCACCAGGCCGTCTACGACGTCCTGCGGGCCCTGACGGGTGCCGGGCTCGTGCGGCGCATCCAGCCGTCCGGCTCGGTCTCGCGCTACGAGGCGCGGGTCGGCGACAACCACCACCACGTGGTGTGCCGCTCGTGCGGGTCGATCGCCGACGTCGACTGCGCGCACGGCGCCGCGCCGTGCCTGGTGGCGTCCGACGACCACGGCTACGCGATCGACGAGGCCGAGGTCATCTACTGGGGCACGTGCCCCGCGTGCGCCGCCTCGCGCACCCCCTGAACTTTCACAGATCCCACCCTCCGTCCGGAAGGAACGACATGACCGAGAACAACCCGCACCACAACGCCGTCGTCGGCGACATGGACGACGAGAGCAACGAGGGCGTCGCGAAGTGCCCCGTGATGGGCGGCGAGCGCTCGCACCCGACCGCCGGCTCGGCCAACCAGGAGTGGTGGCCCAACCAGCTCAACCTGAAGATCCTGCGCAAGCACCCCGCCGTGGCCAACCCGCTGGGCGAGGAGTTCGACTACACCGAGGCGTTCAACAACCTCGACCTGGCCGCCGTGAAGGCCGACCTCGCCGAGCTCATGACCGACTCGCAGGACTGGTGGCCCGCCGACTTCGGCCACTACGGCGGCTTCTTCATCCGCATGGCGTGGCACAGCGCCGGCACGTACCGCACGTTCGACGGGCGGGGCGGCGCGGGAGCCGGCATGCAGCGCTTCGCGCCGCTGAACAGCTGGCCCGACAACGGCAACCTCGACAAGGCCCGCCGCCTCCTGTGGCCCATCAAGAAGAAGTACGGCGCCGCGATCTCGTGGGCCGACCTCATCATCCTGACCGGCAACGTGGCCCTCGAGACGATGGGCTTCAAGACCTTCGGCTTCGCCGGCGGACGTCCCGACGTGTGGGAGCCCGACGAGGACGTCTACTGGGGCCCCGAGAGCGAGTGGCTCGGTGGTGAGCGCGGCGGCGAGCTGCGCTACACCGGCGACCGCGAGCTCGAGAACCCGCTGGCAGCCGTCCAGATGGGCCTGATCTACGTCAACCCCGAGGGCCCGGAGGGTCAGCCCGACCCGCTCGGCTCGGCGCGCGACATCCGCGAGACCTTCGGCCGCATGGCCATGAACGACGAGGAGACCGTCGCGCTGATCGCCGGCGGCCACACGTTCGGCAAGACGCACGGCGCGGGCGACCCCGACCAATTCGTCGGCCCCGAGCCCGAGGGTGCCCCGATCGAGGAGCAGGGCCTCGGCTGGAAGCAGTCGCTCGGCGACGGCAAGGGCGACAACGTCATCACCAGCGGCCTCGAGGTCACGTGGACGTACCACCCGGCTCGCTGGGACAACGAGTACTTCCACATCCTGTTCGGCTACGAGTGGGAGCTGTTCCAGAGCCCGGCCGGCGCCAACCAGTGGCGTCCGAAGGACAACGCCGGTGCCGACATGGTGCCGCTGGCGCACGACGACACGCAGCGCCGTGAGCCGCGCATGCTGACGTCCGACCTGGCCCTGCGGTTCGACCCCATCTACGAGCCGATCGCGCGCCGCTTCAAGGACGACCAGGACGCCTTCGCGGACGCGTTCGCGCGCGCCTGGTTCAAGCTGACGCACCGCGACATGGGCCCGATCCAGCGCTACCTCGGCCCCGAGGTGCCGCAGGAGGAGCTGATCTGGCAGGACCCCCTGCCCGTCGCGCCGGCCGAGGTCGTCGACGCGAACGACGTCGCGACGCTGAAGCAGCAGATCCTCGACACGGGCCTGACCGTCTCGCAGCTCGTCTCGACCGCGTGGGCGTCGGCGTCGACGTTCCGCAGCAGCGACAAGCGCGGCGGCGCCAACGGTGCCCGCATCCGTCTCGAGCCGCAGAGCGGCTGGGAGGTCAACAACCCCGACCAGCTCGCGACCGTCCTGCGGACCCTCGAGGGCGTCCAGTCGGCGTTCAACGCCGAGGGCACGAAGGTCTCGCTGGCCGACGTCATCGTCCTCGGTGGTGTCGCGGGTGTCGAGCAGGCGGCCAGGGCTGCCGGCCACGACGTCACGGTGCCGTTCACGCCGGGCCGCACCGACGCCTCGCAGGAGCAGACGGACGTCGAGTCGTTCGCGGCTCTCGAGCCGGTGGCCGACGGGTTCCGCAACTACCTCGGCAAGGGCAACCGTCTGCCGGCGGAGTTCTCGCTGATCGACCGCGCGAACCTGATCGGTCTGAGCGCGCCCGAGCTGACCGTCCTGATCGGCGGCCTGCGCGTCCTCGGCACGAATTACGACGGTTCGTCGCACGGCGTCCTCACCGACGCGCCCGGCACGCTGACGAACGACTTCTTCGCCAACCTGCTCGACCTGGGCACGCAGTGGGCGGCGACGTCGGACGCCTCGGACGTCTTCGAGGCGCGTGACGGCAGCGGCACCGTCCGCTGGACCGGGACGCGCAACGACCTGGTGTTCGGCTCGAACTCCGAGCTGCGCGCCATCGCCGAGGTCTACGCCAGCGACGACGCGAAGGACAAGTTCGTGAAGGACTTCGTCGCGGCGTTCGACAAGGTCATGAACCTGGATCGCTACGACCTGGTCTGACCCACCCCCTGACCAGGGCCCCCGTCGGTGTTGCTGCCGGCGGGGGCCCTGCCGTTCCCACGGGACCCGGGCGGGCGGTGCGTGGGCGACCTGTCACGCGGCGTGATGCGTCGCTGCGTCACCGCACGCCGGTGGACGACCGGCCCGAGGGCTTGTCCGGACCGGTTAGCGTCGGTACGGATGCCTCGAACAGACATGGACCCGCGCGTGCCGTCGGGGGCCGGCAAGCGACGGGCGCAGAAGCCCACCAGATCGTCGGTCCGCCTCGTCCGACGCGACCGCGGACGCGGAGTGCTCGCGCGGTTCAGGATCTCCCCGGCGATGATCGGCGTGGTCGCCATGACGGCGGCCGGCGTCGGGACGTTCGCGACGGCCGGTGCCAGTGCCGCCGACGCGGAACTGACCAGCATGGTCGGTTCGGCGCCCGGGTCGTTCCTGGCGACGGCGGCGCAGGTCCAGTCCGCGGACGGACGCGTCGACGTGAGCCGCGGCTTCGATCGTCCGCAGCTGACGCAGCAGGCCGCCCAGCAGGCGTCGCAACGGGCTCAGGCACTCGAGGAGCTCGATCGCGACATCACCGCGACGGCCGAGGAGGCCGAGCGCGCTGAGGCCGATCGCGTCGAGCAGGAGGAGAAGTTGCGCAAGCAGTGGGTGCTCCCGGTCGTCGGGTACACCCTCACCGCCCGTTTCGGGCAGCAGAGCAACCTGTGGTCGAGCGGAGCGCACACCGGGCTCGACTTCGCCGGACCGTCGGGCAGCGAGATCGTGTCGGTGGCCGCCGGCACCGTCACGTCGGCCGGGTACGACGGCTCCTACGGCAACCGCACCGTCGTCACGCTCGACGACGGCACGATGATCTCGTACTCGCACCAGAGCCGCTTCGTCGTGGCAGCCGGCGACCAGGTCACGCCCGGCCAGGTGATCGGCTACTCCGGCTCGACCGGCAACGTCACGGGCCCGCACCTGCACCTCGAGGTCGAGCTGCCCGGTTCGGGGTTGACCGACCCCGAACCGGTGCTGCGCGAGCACGGCATCACGCCCTGACACCGGGCAGTGGCCGGCGCTCAGCCAGCGTCGGTGCTGCCCAGCTGCTGCTCGATCGGCACGGTCCCGGCCACGGTCACGTCACCCGTGTGCGCGGTCGTGACGGTCTCGATCAGCACGATCTCGACCTCCTCGTCGGCGACGGGGTTGTGCCGCACGCCGCGCGGCACGACGTGGAACTGGCCCGGCTCGAGCACCACCTCGACGTCGCCCTCGAGCTGGATGCGGAGCCGGCCCGAGACCACGAGGAACATCTCGTCCTCGTCGTCGTGCGCGTGCCACACGAGCTCGCCCAGCAGCTTCGCGACCTTGACGTACTGGTCGTTGACCCGCCCGACGACGCGCGGCGTCCAGTGCTTCTCGACCGTGCGGAGCTCGGCCGCGACGTCGATGCCGGACAGGGCGTTCATGGTGTGTCTCGCGGTGTGGGGGTCACCGTGTCATGGTGTCACCCGCGACCGTGCCTCGGGCACGGGTGCTGCGAACGCCGCGCGGTGAGCCCCACGAGGCTCTACGCTGGGCCGACTTCTCACCTCGACCCATCGGAGCTGCGATGCCTGCCGTGCACCGGCCGTCCGTCTGGATGATCGCCTGTCTGGCCGCTGTGCTGTGCAGCGTCGTGCTCGCCCCGTCGTCGGCGCAGGCCGGGGTCAGGACCGAGGGATTCCCCTGCACGATCGTCGGCACCAACGGCAGCGACGTGCTGAGGGGGACGGCCAAGCGCGACGTCATCTGCGGCCGGGGAGGGAACGACGTCATCCGGGGCGGGGGCGGCCACGACCGGATCGACGGCGGGACCGGCAAGGATCGCATCGACGGGGGAGCGGGACGCGACTTCATCGTCGGCGGACCCGGGAACGACGTGCTCCGCGGCAATGCCGACGCCGACATCTTCAAGGGCGGTGACGGCAACGACCGCATCGAGGGCGGCGCCGGCAACGACCAGATGCTGGCCGGGCGGGGCAACGACCGGTTGAAGGGTGGCTCGGGGACCGACTCGCTGGTCGGCAACGCCGGAACGGACCGACTCGACGGTGGCACCGGAGCGGACAAGATCTCCGGCGACGGCGGTGACGACGTCATCGACGGCCAGAACGGCGACGACACGCTCGCCGGCGGTGACGGCGACGACCTCGTGATCGGGCTCAGCGGCGACGACTACCTCAGCGGCGGTCAGGGCACCGACCGCGTGGACGGCGGCTCCGGCTTCAACCTGTGCGACGTCCCGGACGCCGGCGACCAGCAGCTGCGGTGCGCCACCGACACCGCGGCGCCGATGGTCGGCGCGGTGATTCCGTCACCCGCCGTCGTCGACGTCAGCGCCGGTGCCCAGCGCGTGAACGTCTCGGTCCGGGTCACGGACGACACGGGCGTGACGTCGGTGCAGATCGGTTCGAGGGGCTCGTTCAAGCAGTCGGGCACCCCGAGGGACGGCGTGTGGACGGGAGTCGTCGACGTGCCCCGGTTCAGCCAGCCCGGCCCGCGGTCGCTGTCCGTCTACGTGCGCGATCGCGTCGGGCGATCGACCTACGTCGAGCGCGAGAACGTCTTCTCGGTCGTCAACAACCGGGTCGACCAGTCGATGCCCGTCGTCACGGGGCTGAGCCTGAGCGCCACCACGATCGACGTTCGCTCGTCGTCGCAGCCGGTCACCGGCTCCGTCACCATCTCGGACGACCTCGCCGGGGCGAAAGACGTGCGCATGTGCCTGATGCGGGCCGATACGGACAGCGAGGGGTACTACCTCGCCACCGCGTGCGCGTACATGGCACAGGTCTCGGGTGGGCCGCAGAGCTCGACCTGGCGAGGGACCGCGACGGTGCCGCAGGGATCGGTCAGCGGCACCTGGAACGTCCAGATCCTCGTCGACGACGCAGCCGAGATCCGGCCGACCGACGTGTGGAACGGCCCCGATGCTCATCGGCAGCGCGATGCCGACGACCTCTCGCAGCATCTCATCCCCGGCGGCGCAGGTGCCTTCTCGGTGCTCGGTGTCGCGCAGGTCTCGGACCCGCCGCGCCTGACGTCCGTGACGCTCAGCCCCGCGACGGTCGACACCTCGCGCGGTGCGGTTCGCGTCACGGCCACGATGACGGGCACGGACGACGAGGGCATCACCAGCACCCGGCTGAACATCGGCGGGCAGGTCAGCCCGACCGGAATCAGCGGGTACATCGACATCGCCAACGTCACCGACTTCCGGCTGATCAGCGGCACGCCCCGAGACGGCACCTGGCAGACCACGTTCGTGGTCCCCGGGGGCACCCCGGACGGCACGTACTCGATCCAGGCCGGGTTCTCCGACGCCCGGCGCTCGACGAGCTGGTCTTCTCCCGGTTCGAGCGGGGGCTCCGACGGGAGTCTCGACCGCACCCCGCTGCCGTCGACGACACACTTCGTCGTCGCGAACTCTCCCTGAGGGGCTCTCCACAGGTCGGATCTCGCTACGGTTGAGTGTCGGTGGTGGCGTCTAGGTTGGATGTATGGCCACCTTCACTACTGCTTCGATCGACGTCCTGGGTGACGTCGCGCGGGAGCAGGCGCGGGCTGAGGCGCGGTCGGTGGTGGCGATGCTGGAGTACAGGGACGCCGAGATGGCGCGGATCGATGTGCTGGAGTCGCCGATGCGTCGGCTTGTCGAGCGCGGCGCCATTGCTCTGGCCATCGGTGAGGCGATGGGATTGTCGGAGGGTCAGGTGGTGCACCGGTTGGCGTTCGCCGACCGGGTCCGCGACCACTCGCCCACGACGTGGGACGCGTTCCTGGACGGTCGCATCGACCTGGTGCGGGTGCGCGAGGTCGGGCACACGATCGGCCAGCTCAAGCGCACCGAGTCCGTGCACCTGCTGGACCGGCGGGTGGTGCAGTACGCGCAGACCCACACGGTCGCCGAGCTGCGGGCCTGGCTCAAGCGATTCGTTCGCCGGGTCGAGGCCGATCTGGCGATCGAGCGGGCCGAGGACGAACGCACCAAGCGGCACGTCAGCATTCAGCACGGTGACGACTCGATGGGTTTCCTGGGCGCGTACCTGCCATCGCACGAGCTTGCCGCGATCGCGGACCGGCTCCGTAAGGACGCCCGTCGTGGCGTCGACCCCGACGACGACCGCACGGTCGCGCAGCGTGAGGCCGATCTGCTGGTCGCGTGGTGCACCGATTCCAACGCCACCGAGGCCGCGATCAATGCGAACATCGGCGTCACGATCGGCGCGGACGTCCTGGCCGGCACGAACCCCGGCTTTGCCGAGTCCACCGACGGCACCTGGGGCGTCCCCGCCCAGTGGATTGCTGACGTGGCCGAATCTGGCAGCGTGTTCTGGCACCGCATCATCACCGACCCGGTCGGCAACGACGTCCTGGCCCACGAATACCTCGGCCGATTCGCCCCGGACGTCCTCAACGTGGCGTCGAGGTTCTTGTACGGAACCTGCCAAGGGCCGGGCTGCATGGTTCCAGCCGAACGGTGCGACATCGACCACCGCATCCCATACCCCGAAGGCCCCACCCGAGGTGACAACCTCGGACCCCTCTGCAGAAGACACCACACCTACAAGGGCCACGGCATCCTGCACTGGACCACCAGACCCGAACCGGTGAACCCGGCCGCCTGACCACGCCTCAGCGGGGCTCGTCGGGCAGGAAGAGCACGCGCCGAAGGGCCCGCGGCATGGTCCAGTTGGCACGACCGAGGACGCCGACCAATGCCGGCGCCAGCAGGCCGCGGACGATGAGTGCGTCGATCGCGATGCCGAGCGCCAGCGCCGTGGCCAGCACCTTGACCTCGACGGTCGGGACGGTCGAGAGGGCGATGAACGCGAAGAACAGGATGAGCGCGGCGGAGGTGACGAGGCGTCCGGTGTTGGCGATGCCCTCGACGACGGCGCGGTCGGTCGCGGTGCGTGCGTCGATCACCTCCTCGGCATCCGGTGCCATGAGGCGGTCGTACTCCTCACGCATCCGCGACAGGAGGAACACCTCGTAGTCCATCGACAGGCCGAACAGGAACGCGAAGGCCGCGATGGGCACCCAGATCGTGATGACGCCGGACGCCGACTGGTTGAACAACAGCTCCGACCCGTAGCCGTCCTGCCAGATCAGCACCGTCACGCCGTAGGCCGCGGCGAGCGACAGCACGTTGAGCGCGAGCGCCTTGATCGGCAACCACAGCGATCGCAGGGCGCGTGCCAGCAGCAGGAACGTCACGATCGCGACACCCAGCACGACCCAGACGACGTCGCCGTAGACGGCGGTGACGAAGTCGGCGTCCTCCGCGGGCGTGCCGCCCACGCGGGCGCCCGCGTCGTCGGCGACGTCGCGGACGCGGTCCAGCGTCGCGCGCCCGGCGTCGCTGGACGGATCGGCGGTCGTCCAGACCTGCAGAAGCGCCTGCCCGTCGACGGTCCAGCCGTCCGACGTCGGAGCGGTCGCAGCCGCGACGCCGTCCACGCGCTGGAGCCGGTCGAGGACGGCGGGGGCGTCGGCGTCCTCGACGAGCACCTCGGTCGGACGCACCACACCTTCCGGCATTCCGGCCGACACCGCTGACGTCAGCGCTGACGAAGCGGGGGTCGAGGACGACACGCCGCTGACCTGCGGCGTCCCGAGCGTCAGGTTCAGCGCCGGGGCGGCCAGGGCCAGCAGGACGACGACCGAGCCGACGACCGTGAGCCAACGGTGGCGCAGCACGCCGGTCGTGATGCGTGCCCACAGCCTGCTGCGCGTGACGGCGGGCTTGCGCCGCGGCCAGTTGAGCTTCGGACCGATCGCGCTCAGCAGCGCCGGGACGAGCGTCAGCGAGATCGCGACGCTGAACAGCGGGATCAGCAGCCCGCCCAGCCCGATGCTGCGCAGGAACGGGATCGGGACGAGCACGAGAGCAGCCAGCGACACCGCGACCGTCACGCCGCTGAACAGCACCGAGTGACCCGCGGTCGCCATCGCCGTGCGCACGGCGTCGTCGTTGCTGAGGCCCTTGGCGCGCTCCTCCCGCCAGCGGGTGACCATCAGCAACGAGTAGTCGATCGCCACACCGAGACCGATCAGCGCAATGAGGTACTCGACCACGGCCGACACGTCGGTCACGTAGGTCAGCCCGAACAGCGCCAGGAACGTGCCGAGGATCGAGAACGCCGCCACGAGCAGCGGCAGCCCGGCGAGCAGCGACCCGAACACGAGGGCCAGGACGACCAAGGCACCGATGCCGCCCAGCAGGATCTCGAAGAGGATGCTGCGGTCTCCGCCGCCGCCCTCCTCGAGCACGCTGAACCCCGTCAGGGTGACCTCGACGCCGTCGGACGAGGCACCCTGGGCGATCTTCTCGAGGGCCGGTGCCGCCTTCAGGTACGGATCGGCACCGGGGACGACCGGGGGATAGGCCACCACCACCGCCTCGTCCCCGCTCACGGCCAGCACGTCGGCGCCGTCGTCGCCTGGCGCGACGGTGCGGGTGCCGGGCACGGCGTCACGGGCGGCGTCCGCCACCGCGCCGGCCCGCTCGGCGGCACCGTCGCCCTTCACAACGAGCAGCAGCGGATCGTTCAGCCCGCCGCTGCCGAACTGCTCGATGATCTGCTCGTTGGTCTCGTACGCCGCCTGGCCCGGCAGGGCGAAGTCGAACGAGAGCCGGTCGACCGTCGTGGGGGCGGTGACGGCACCTGCCACCGCGACGAGCAACCACGTCAGTGCGACGACGATCCGGTGCTTCAGGACCAGGGTGGTGAGAGCGCGCATGCGACGATGTCCGTCCGTGGGTATAAGGAACCTGATGGCTATCAGGGACCTTACACTCGACTCATGAACGAGGCACGTCATGGCTGGAGCGGCGGAGACCCCGATGCCTTCACGGCTCTCACCCTGGTGCGGGTCTCCCACGCGATGAGTCGCGTCTTCGCCGCCACGCTGGCCCCGCACGACCTCGCGCCGTCGCACTTCAGCGTCCTGCTCCACCTCGTGGAGCAGCCTGGTCTCAGCCAGGCCGCGCTGGCCCGCGAGGTGCTGGCCACGCCCCAGTCGGTGGGGGAGATGCTCCGGACGATGGAGGAGCGCGGGCTCATCGAGCGGACCCCGCCCCCGGGCCCGGGCCTGCCGATCGCGGTGCACGCATCGCCCGCGGGACGCGCTCTGCTCGACCGGGTCACGCCCGACGTCCGCGCTGCCTTCACCCCAGCGGCGATGGGCATCGACGATGCGACGTCCGAGCAGATGAACATCGACCTGCACGCCATCCTCGCCGTCTTCACGAGCTGACGAGGGGCCCGATGACACGCGGACGGTCACTGCGTCGGTGGCTTGCTGCCGACAGGGCGCGAGCCCGACGTCTTCGGCAGGAGCGGACGTTCAGGAACAGCGCGATCTGGGGCATCGTCGCGATCTCGATCGGCGTGGGGTGGACGACGAGTTGCCTCGCACTGGACGCGGTCGACCCGTTCCAGCTCGGTCTGGCCGCCCTCATGGTCTGCCGAGGTGTGCCTCTCGTGCTGGCCGGCGCGAGGCGCTGGCGCGCCGGTGGCGAGTTCAACCTCCCTGGCAGGGCCGGCCCTCTGCTCATCTCGCCCCCGCTTGAGCGGCGGGGCGACTGACCTACCGTCGGAACGTCACGTGGGTCGTGCCGCTCTCGGCGACCTCGGTCGTGACCTCGTGCGTGATGTCGAGACCTCCCAGCCCACCCCAGACCCGGACACCTCGCCCGAGGACGATCGGGGCGATCGCGAGGTGCACGTCGTCGACGAGGCCCGCCTGCAGGAAGTCGCGCGCGGTGCTGACGCCGCCGCCGATGCGGACGTCCTGGCCGTCCGCCGCCGCGACGGCCTCGGCCAGCACCTCGTCGACGAGCGCGTCGCGGAAGTGGAAGATCGTCCCGCCCAGGGTCAGCGACGGACGGGGCGCCGTGCGGGTGAGGACGAACACCGGCATGCCGAAGGGGGGCTCGTCACCCCACCAGCCCTGCCACGCCGGGTCGTCGGGATGGGCGTGGAGGCCGAACATGCCCGCGCCGAGGATCTCGGCGCCGACGCCCTCGAAGTACGCGGCGGCGTAGGCGTCGTCGACACCCGTGGTGCCGGCGCCGGTGGTGTCGCCGAACACCCGCTGCTGCATCGTGCGGGTGGCGGTGTACGCGTCCATGAGCCGGCCCCAGTCCTCACCCATCGGGTTCTCGGCACTCTGGCCACCCGAGGCGTACCCGTCCAGCGAGATGTTCAGGTCGACGCGCACGCGGGTCATGTCAGCTTCCTTCGGTGGGGGGAGTGAAGACGAACTCGGCCGGCTGGCGACCGTCCTGCAACCAGTCGAGCAGGTCGAGGAACGCGCGCTCCGCCGCGCACTTGGGCATCGGCTCGAGGCGGAGGACGGGGTCGGCCTCGACGAGCCACCGGCTGCGGTACACGGTGTGGTGGAGCACCCAGCCGACGATGCTGACGACGCCCGGGAGGGCGCTGAACCAGTGGACGACCTCGACACCCTTCGTCAGGTCACGGAGCTCGCTGCCGCGGGGGCGGAGGGTGACCCACACCGCTGCGTCGTCGACGACGACCCGGCGGTTGAAGTAGTCCTGTTCCTGGCGCACGGACCAAGACTGCCAGAGTCAGACGTCGTCCTCGTGGTGCGTGATGGCACGGTTCAGCAGGTCCGCGCTGCCTTGGGCGAACGATCGGCGAGCGCTCGGGGCGACCGCGTCGATCGTCCGGGTCACCCGGTCGAAGCCCGACGGGTCGTCCAGGTCGATGTCGACCGACACGACGGCCGGATCACGCGAGAGCGACATCCGCACCACCTCGGGCAGCAGGATCACCGCCGCCGCGACGGCCTCGGCGCTCGCCCGGGTCTCGAACTCGTAGATCACGGTGGCGCTCACTGCTGCATCGCGGACTCTCTTCGCTTCTCGTGGGGTGACGAGTCGCGGGGGCCGGGCGACGTTCAGGGCTCCAGCATGTCACCCCGCGCCACATCGCCTCGGGCCGCGTGGCGTCTCCTCGACGCGAGGTGCGCGATGACCGCCGCGACGACCCCCGCGCCGATCGGGATCGCGAGGGCGACCCGCAGGTCGGTGGCGTCGGACAGCGCCCCGACGCTCGGGGACGTCACGAGGAATCCGAGCCGCATGAGCCAGCCGAGCATCGCGACACCCGTGCCGGGTGACAGACCCGGCACCCGGTCCGCCGCAGCGAAGGCCGCCGGAACGAGCGTCGCGCTGCCGAAGCCGGCGAGCGCGAACCCGGCAAGGGCGACCGCCGCCGTGGGGCTGGTGGCCGCGACGACCATGCCGACAGCGATCAGCACGCCGCCCGCTCGCGCGACGCTCTCGCGCCCCCACCGGTCGGTCATGCGGTCACCCAGCAGGCGGCCGACGAACTGGGCGCCGATCATCACGGAGACGGCCAGACCGGCGACGGCCACCGGAGCGCTCGTCTCGTCCCGCATGAACAGCACGGCCCAGTTGTTGGCGATGTCCTCGATCAGCGTGCCGCAGATCGCGAGCAGCACCAGCGGCGCGAGCAGGCGCCACGCGCGCGGCGAGGCCGCCTCGGCCGCTGCCGACGGCGCGAGCGCGTCGACGACGACGGGCTGGGCGGCGGCCCCGGACGTCACGAGGCGACTCGCGACCAGCGCGACGATGCTCCACACCGTCCCGTTGACGACCATCTGCACCCCGATGCCGATGTCGAGAGCCGCCGACACCGCACCGATCACGCCACCGGTCGCCGCCCCGAGGCTCCACACCGCGTGCAGCGAGTTGATGATCGACCGCCCGTACGACTTCTCGACCGCGATGCCGGCGACGTTCTGCGCCGCGTCGACGATCGCGTCGGTCAGCCCGGCGGCGAAGAGCGCCACGGCGAACACCCACACGCTGGGGCTACCGCCCGCGACCGCCATCGTCGTCGCCAGGACGATCGAGCCCGCCCACGTCACCCGGGTGGCGCCCCACCGCCGGATCAGGGGAGCGGCGGTGGCCGCGGCGCAGATCGCACCGGCCGCGAACGCCACGACCGTCAGCCCGAACTGCGCGTCGCTCAGACCGAAGTGCGCCTTGAGCTCGGGGTACCGCGGCAGCAGCGCGCTGAACAGGACGCCGTTGGTGAAGAACATCAGGGAGGCGCCCAGACGGCCGCGTCGATCGGCCGAGGACAGTGCGGAGGTGGATGTCACGGCACGACCGTAGGTGATTGGATGATCACGTGCAGCGATCACTTCGACACAAGGCGATCATCCATGCGATCAGCGGTCGCCGTGAGGTGCTGGTGGCCGATCTCGTCGCGCTGACGGGCGCCTCGGCCGTCACGATCCGCCGCGACCTCGCCGAGCTCGAGTCGCACGGTGCGCTGAGCCGGACGCACGGAGGGGCGCGCCAGGCCTTCAAGCGTGGGAGCCCCCTGCCGTTCTCGTCCCGCCTCGAGAGCGACCTCGACGCCAAGCTCGCGCTGGCCGAGGTCGCCGCCGGCCTCGTCGCCGACCACGAGTCGGTCATCGTCGACAACGGCACGACGTGCCTCGAGGTCGCCCGGTGCCTGGCGGGACGTCCGGTCACCGCGCTCGCCCTGTCGCTACACGCCGCGGCCGCCCTCGCGTCACGACCCGGCGCCTACGTCACGGTGCCGGGCGGCCCGGTCGAGACCGACAGCCTCGCCATGACGGTCGCAGGCCTCGAGGCCGTCCGCGACGTGCGGGCCGACGTCGCGGTGATCGGTGCGTGCTCCGCCTCGTCGACGCACGGGCTGACGTCGACGACGTTCGAGGACGCCGCGCTCAAGCGGGCGGTCATCGCGGCGTCGAGCCGGACGGTCCTGGTCGCGGGTGCCGAGAAGCTGAGTCGCTCGTCGACGTTCCGGTTCGCCGGCCCCGATGACCTGACGCACCTCGTCACCACGAAGGACGCACCGGACGACCTGGTGGCGATGTTCCGCGACCTCGGCGTCGTCGTCCACCTCTGCTGAGCCCCTAGGGTGGGGCCATGGACGACGAGACCCTCCTGCGCCGCGTCATCGACCTGGCCGCCAGCGCCCGCCGCGACGGCGAGGCTCCGTTCGCGTCCCTCCTGGCCGCCCCCGACGGCTCGGTGCTGGCCGAGGACCACAGCACCGCACGGTCGACGGGCGACGAGACGGCGCACCCCGAGCTCAAGCTCGCGATGTGGGCCGCCCGCGAGCTGACCCCGGCCGAGGCGGCCGACGTCACGATGTTCACGAGCTGCCAGCCGTGCGCGATGTGCACGGGCGTGATCGACCGCGTCGGTCTGCGGCGCGTCGTGTTCGCGCTGTCGTCGGAGCAGCTGGGGGCGATCGCGCCGCAGCCGGTCCGTCGTCCGGTCCCGCTCGACGGGCCGTACCTGCACGACGAGATCCGTGCGGCGATCGGCGACCACTACACGGCGTCGTGACCGTCAGCCGATGTGCAGCTCGGTGATCGCGTCGTCGCCGACGGTGAACCGATAGCGCACGTCGGCGACGCCGCCGGGGAAGTCGCCCACCAGGCGGATCGCGACGACCCAGTGATCGTGGTCCGGGCGCTCGGTGCCCGTCTCCTCGGACGTGTAGGTGTACTCGCTGCCGCTGCCGGCGTCGCGCACGAAGCGCAGGATCGCATCGGTGCCGCGGAACGTCTGGCCCTGATCGGTCACCACGGCGTCGGGCGAGAAGCAGTCGATGGCGGCCTGCGCGTCGCCGGCCTCGTGGGCGTCCAGGAAGGTGCGGATCGGGAGGGGCACGGAGATCGGGTGCTCGGAGGAGGTCATGTCCCCAGCGTGGACCCTCTCCCCGGGGGAGGGTGAAGACTGGACGCATGATGGCGATCGGCGAGTTCTCGCGCTTCACGCACCTCAGCGTCCGCACCCTGCGCCGCTACCACGACGCCGAGCTGCTCGTCCCGGCCTCCGTCGACCCCGTGACGGGGTACCGGTCGTACGACGTCGACCAGATCCCGACGGCCCAGGTCATCCACCGCCTGCGCGAGCTCGACGTGCCGCTGGCGGACGTCCGGCACATCGTCGCCTCGCCCGACCCGGAGGCGCGTGCCGCCCGGGTGGCCGACCACCTCGGACGGCTCGAGGCCGAGCTCGACCGGACGCGGGCGGCGGTGTCGTCGCTGCGTCGCCTGCTCGAGCCCGAGACCGCGCCACTGGCCGTCGACCTGCGAGGCGTGCCCGCCACGACGGTCGCGGCGATCGAGGACGACGTCGCGCTCGACGACGTCATCGCCTGGTACGCCGGGGCGATGGACGAGCTGGACGCTGCGGTGACCGATCGGACGGGACCGCCCGGGGGGCTCTACGAGGACGCGTTGTTCGAGCAGGGGAGCGGGCGCGTGCTCGTCCACCGTCCGTCGTCCGACCCGCCGAGGGCGGGGCGCGTGCGCCCGACCGTCCTGCCGACCGTCGAACTGGCGGTCACGACGCACGTCGGGGGCCACGACGACATCGACGTCACGTACGGCGAGCTGGGCGCGTGGGTCGTCGCCAACGCCCTGGCGGTGTCCGGCCCCGTGCGCGAGACGTACGTGGTCGGGCCCCGCGACACGACCGACGCGTCCGCCTGGCGCACCGAGATCGGCTGGCCCGTGTTCAGGCTGGGTGGCTGAACGAGGGCGACCTGGTCGGCCCGTCCGACGCACCCTTGCGCAGCATCGGCAGGATCCGCGGCGGCACGAGCTCCGACAGCACGATGACGCTCGTCGACCGCGCCACCGACCCGGACCGGCTGATGTGGAGCAGGGTGTCCTTCAGGTCCTCGTGCGAGGTCGCCGCGATCTTGCAGACCACGTCGGCGCTGCCGCTCGTGATGTACGCCTCCAGCACGTTCGGCAACGAGTCGAGCTCGACCGTCACGGCGTCCAGCGCGCCCTGCACGATCTCGAGCGTCACGAACGCCAGCACCGGGTTGCCCGCCGCCACCAGGTCGACGTCCGGACCGTAGCCCGTCACGACGCCGGTCGCCTCGAGCTTGGCCAGGCGGGCCTGCACCGTCGCCCGGGCGACCTTCGTGAGCCGTGAGAGCTCCAGGTCGCCGATGCGCGGGTTCGCCTTCATGGTCTCCACGAGAGCGACATCGAGCTGGTCCATCGGGTCTCCAACCATGCAGAATGGATAGTTCAGTCGTCTCATGATGCCCGCGACGGGCACCTTTGACCACCCCGCGAGGGCTCGGTTGTCCAGGTCGGCGGTGTGGGGTGTGCTGGGTCACATGACGATCGATCTGACGGATGCCGAACGCCTTGCCGACCTCGACCTCGCCCAGCTGCAGCAGCTGGTCGGACTCGTGGAGCACGACCCCGCGACCGACCCCTTCCCGGTCACCGGGTGGGACGCCGTCGTCTGGGCCGTCGGCAACGCGACCCAGTCGGCGCACTTCTTCGCCTCCGCCTTCGGGATGGACCTCGTCGCGTACTCCGGGCCCGAGACCGGCAACCGCGACCACCACGCGTACGTCCTCGAGAGCGGTGCGGTCCGCTTCGTGCTGAAGGGTGGTGTCGACCCCGCCAGCCCCGTGCTCGACCACCACCGCACCCACGGCGACGGGATCACCGACATCGCGCTCGAGGTGCCCGACGTCGACACCTGCATCGACCACGCCCGCGCCCAGGGGGCGACGATCCTCGTCGAGCCGCACGACGTCACCGACGAGCACGGCACCGTCCGCACCGCGGCGATCGCGGCGTACGGCGACACCCGGCACACCCTCGTCGACCGCAGCGGGTACACCGGCCCGTACCTGCCGGGATACGTCGCGCGGACGTCGTCGCTGCAGCGTGCCGCCGACGCCCCCAAGCGCATCTTCCAGGCCCTCGACCACGTCGTCGGCAACGTCGAGATGGGCCACATGGACGAGTGGGTCGACTTCTACAACCGCATCATGGGCTTCACCAACATGGCCGAGTTCGTCGGCGACGACATCGCCACCGAGTACTCGGCGCTCATGAGCAAGGTCGTCGCGAGCGGCAACCACCGCGTCAAGTTCCCGCTCAACGAGCCCGCTCTCGGCAAGAAGAAGTCGCAGATCGACGAGTACCTCGAGTTCTACCAGGGCCCCGGCGCGCAGCACCTGGCCCTGGCGACGAGCGACATCCTCGACACCGTCGACCGTCTGCGCGCCGCCGGCATCGAGTTCCTGAACACCCCCGACTCGTACTACACCGACCCGGCGCTGCGCGAGCGCATCGGCGAGGTGCGGGTGCCGATCGAGCAGCTGCAGCAGCGCGGCATCCTGGTCGACCGCGACGAGGACGGCTACCTGCTCCAGATCTTCACCAAGCCGATCGGCGACCGTCCCACGGTGTTCTTCGAGATCATCGAGCGGCACGGCTCGCTGGGCTTCGGCAAGGGCAACTTCCAGGCGTTATTCGAGGCGATCGAGCGCGAGCAGGCGCTGCGCGGGAACTTCTGACGGTGGCGCACTACCGGCATGCCGGCAGCATCCCGCCGAAGCGTCACACCCAGCACCGCAGCCCCGACGGCGCCCTGTACCGCGAGGAGCTGATGGGGGAGGAGGGCTTCTCGTCCGACTCGTCGCTGCTGTACCACCGCGGGGTGCCGTCGGCGATCGTCGACGCCCGCACGTGGGAGCTGCCCGACCAGTCGACGACCCCCAACCAGCCGCTGCTCGCCCGACATCTCAAGCTGCACGACCTGTTCGCCTCGGGCGACGGGGTCGACGTCGTCACCGGCCGGCGTCTGCTGCTGGCCAACGCCGACGTGCGCATCTCGTACGTCGTCGCATCCGAGACCTCGCCGCTGTACCGCAACGCGACGGGTGACGAGTGCGTCTTCGTCGAGGCCGGCACCGGCACGCTCGAGACGGTGTTCGGGCACCTGCCGTTCGGGCCCGGCGACTACCTGGTCGTGCCCCGGGCCACGACCCACCGGTGGGTGCCGGACGGCCCGGTGCGGGCCTACTGCATCGAGGCCAACAGCCACATCGCGCCGCCCAGGCGCTACCTGTCGCGGTACGGCCAGCTGCTCGAGCACGCCCCGTACTGCGAGCGCGACCTGCGCGGTCCGACCGGGCCCGAGGTGCGCGACGAGACGGACGTCGAGGTGTTCATCAAGCACCGCGGCTCCGGCCCGGGCGGGCTCGCGGGCACCGTGCACGTCGTCCCGCAGCACCCCTTCGACGTCGTCGGGTGGGACGGCTGCCTCTACCCGTACGCCTTCAACGTCGCCGACTTCGAGCCCATCACGGGTCGCGTGCACCAGCCGCCGCCGGTGCACCAGGTGTTCGAGGGCAGCAACTTCGTGATCTGCAACTTCGTGCCCCGCAAGGTCGACTACCACCCGCTCGCCGTGCCGGTGCCGTACTACCACTCCAACGTCGACTCCGACGAGGTCATGTTCTACGTCGACGGCGACTACGAGGCGCGCAAGGGCTCGGGCATCGGCAAGGGCTCGGTGTCGCTGCACCCCGGCGGCCACTCGCACGGGCCCCAGCCCTCGTCGATCGAGGCGAGCCTCGGCGCGGAGTCGTTCGACGAGCTGGCCGTCATGGTCGACACGTTCCGGCCGCTGGAGCTCGGCGAGGCCGGCACGTCGTGCGACGACGGCGCCTACGCCTGGTCGTGGAACCGGTGAGCACCGACTTCGGTCGCACGACGCTGCCGTACTGCTCGTTCGTGGGTCCGGGGGAGAAGCGCCCGCGCGTCGGCGTCGGCGTCGGCACGGACGTCCTCGACCTGACGGCCGCGGCGGCCCACGCCGTGCCCGAGCGGGCGTCGCTGTTCGCCGACGGCACGCTCGACCCGCTGCTGGGCGCGGGTTCCGCCGCCTGGGCGGAGGTGCGGTCGGCACTGCTCGACTTCGTCGACGCACCCGCGGCCGGACGGTTCCTCGTGCCGGTCACCGACGTCGAGCTGGTGCTGCCGTTCTCGGTGGCCGACTTCGTCGACTTCTACGCGTCCGAGCACCACGCCACCAACGTCGGGCGCCTCTTCCGTCCCGGCGGGGAGGCGCTGTCGCCGGCGTGGAAGCACCTGCCGATCGGCTACCACGGTCGTTCCGGGACGGTCGTGGTGTCGGGCACGCCCGTGCGGCGTCCGTCGGGCCTGCGCAGGGCCGGCGACGCCGTGACGTTCGGGCCCACCGCCAAGCTCGATCTCGAGGCCGAGATCGGCTTCGTGGTCGGCTCGCCGTCGCGACACGGCGAACCGGTCATGGTCGACGACGTCGAGCGGCACGTGTTCGGCATCTGCGTCGTCAACGACTGGTCGGCCCGCGACGTCCAGGCCTTCGAGTACGTGCCGCTCGGCCCGTTCCTCGGCAAGTCGTTCGCGACGTCGGTGTCGCCGTGGATCGTGCCGCTGGCGGCGCTCGACGACGCCCGCACCGCCCCACCCGAGCAGGTGCCCGTGCCGGCCGACTACCTGCGCGCCGAGGACGCGTGGACGCTCGACCTCGAGCTGTCGGTCAGCATCGACGGCACGGTCGTGTCGCGGCCTCCGTTCGCGTCGACGTACTGGACGCCCGCGCAGATGCTGGCCCACCTGACGGTCAACGGCGCGTCGCTGCGCACGGGCGACCTGTTCGCGTCGGGCACCGTCAGCGGTCCCGACCACGACCAGTGGGGCTCGCTGCTCGAGCTGCACCACGACTCGTCGTACCTCGCGGACGGCGACACCGTCACGATCTCGGCGGTCGCCCGTCTCGCGGACGGTCGCGAGCTGCAGGTCGGCGAGGTCACCGGCACCATCACCCCCTGAGGAGCGAACATGTTCGAAGAAGGCCAGTACTTCGCACCCGTCGTCGACAAGGGCGACGGCAGCCTGACGGTCCAGCTCGGCGAGGGGCACCCGGGGATGGACGACCCCGTGTACCGCCGGCGCCGGGACGTCATCGCGACGACCGCCGACCGGTGGACGCCGGGGGAGCCGGCCCCCGTCGTCGACTACACCGACGACGAGCACGAGGTGTGGCGCGTCGTGTGCGACGACCTGCGCGGCAAGCACGAGACGTACGCGTGCCGCGAGTTCCTCGACGGCAAGGAGGCGCTGGGCCTGCCGACCGACCGGGTGCCGCAGCTCGAGGAGCTGTCCGACGGCATCGAGCCGCTCACGGGGTTCCGCTACCGGCCGGCGGCGGGGCTCGTGCCGCTGCGCGAGTTCTACGGGGCCCTGGCCGACCACTCGTTCTGGGCGACGCAGTACGTGCGGCACCACTCGGTGCCGCTGTACACGCCGGAGCCCGACGTGCTGCACGAGGTCGTCGGCCACGGCAACACGCTCGCCGACCCGCGCTTCACCGAGCTGTACGAGGCGGCCGGCGCCGCGTCACGACGGGTCGAGAGCGCCGAGGCGCTCGAGTTCGTCAGCCGGGTCTTCTGGTTCACCCTCGAGTTCGGCGTCGTGCACGAGGCGGACGGGCTGAAGGCGTTCGGCGCGGGCATCCTGTCGAGCCCCGGCGAGATCGAGGAGTTCCGCTCCATGACGATCCTGCCGCTCGACGTCGCCGCGATGGGCACCCAGGACTACGACATCACCCACTACCAGGAGGTGCTGTTCGCGGCCCGTTCGTTCGCCGAGGTTCAGGACGTCGTCGGCGGCTTCTGGGACTCCTGCGACGACGACTCGATCGCCCGCCTGAGGTAGGGCGCCGTGACGCTGGCGGGGTCGTCGAGCAGGTCCTTCGGCGTCGCGGTCGCGACGACCGTGCCGCCCTTGTCGCCACCGCCCGGTCCCATCTCGATGACCCAGTCGGCCGCCGCGATGACCTGCATGTCGTGCTCGACGGCGACGACGGTGTCGCCGGCGTCGACCAGACGCCCGAGCACGCGCACGAGGTCGCGGACGTTGACGGGGTGCAGGCCGCCCGTGGGCTCGTCGAGCACCACGACGCTGTTGTCGCGGCTGGGCCGCTGCAGCTCGGTCGCGAGCTTGATGCGCTGGGCCTCGCCGCCCGACAGCTCGGTGGCCGGCTGGCCCAAGGTCAGGTAGCCCAGGCCGACGTCGAGCAACGTCGTCAACGACCGCAGCACGGCGGGCACGTCGGCGAAGAACTCGACGGCCTCGACGGCGGTCATCGCGAGCACCTGGCCGATGTCGCGGCCGCTGTACGTGACCTCGAGGGTCTCGGGGTTGTAGCGCGAGCCGTGGCACGTCGGGCACGACGAGTAGCTCGTCGGCAGGAACACCAGCTCGATCGCGATGAAGCCCTCTCCGTCGCACGTGGGGCAGCGCCCCTCGGCGACGTTGAACGAGAAGCGCCCGGCGGTCCAGCCACGCTCCTTGGCCTCGGGCGTCGCGGCGAACAGTCGCCGGACGGTGTCGAACAGGCCCGTGTAGGTGGCGAGGTTCGACCGGGGCGAGCGGCCGATGGGGCGCTGGTCGATCACCGTGATGCGTCGTTCGCCGTCGTCCAGGCGCTCGGTGACGGCCGTCAGCAGCGACGACTTGCCGGAGCCCGAGACGCCGGTGATCGCGGTCATGACACCCATCGGGAGCCGGATGTCGACGTCGTCGACGTTGTGGCGGCTCAGGTGCTCCATGGTCGTCCAGCTCGCGGGCTCGCGCGCCGCCAGCTCGGGGCGCGGCGTCCGGTCGAACATGAACTCGGCGGTCGCGGAGTCCTCGACGTCGGCCAGGCCCTCGGGCGGTCCGCTGTAGACGACGTGGCCCCCCAGCACGCCGGCGCTCGGGCCGACGTCGACGACCCAGTCGGCCGCCCGGGCGATCGACAGGTCGTGCTCGACGACGAACAGGGAGTTGCCGGCCGCCACGAGCTGCCGCAGCGCGTCGTAGAGGGCCTCGGAGTCGGCGGGGTGCAGGCCGGCCGACGGCTCGTCCAGCACGTACAGGACGCCGAACAGCCCCGACCGCAGCTGGCCCGCGAGGCGCACGCGCTGCAGCTCGCCGGGGGAGAGGGCCGTGCTCGAGCGGTCCATCGACAGATACCCGAGGCCCAGCGCGATGATCGCCTCGACGCGCTCGCCGAAGTCCTTGACGAGCGAGCGCGCCGCCGACGAGGCCGCCGCGCCGTGGCGGTCGGTGCCGAGCGCCTGCTGGGCGAGTCCCTCGTCGAGCAGGGCGCAGACCGACGACAGGGGCATCGCGGCCAGCTCGGCGATGTCGACGCCGGCGAACGTCACGGCGAGGGCCGCGGGCCGCAGCCGCTTGCCGTGGCACGTGGGGCACGGGCCCTCGGCGCGGAACGCCTCGAGCTTCTCGCGCTGGGTGTCCGACTGCGTCTTGGCGAGGTTGCGCATGAGGAACTTCTCGGCCGACGACCAGTGGCCGTGGTACTGGCTCGCCTCGCCCTGCTTGTTGCCCTGCAGCAGCATGCGGGGCTCCTCGTCGGTGAACAGCAGCCAGTCGCGGTCCTTTTGCGGCAGCGTGTGCCACGGGACGTGGATGTCGATGCCGAGCTTGGTCACCATGCGGCGCACGTTGAGGCCGACCCAGGCGCGGTTGGCCCACACGCCGATCGCGCCCTCGTCGATCGACAGGGTCGGGTCGGGGACGAGCAGCGCCTCGGTCGTGCTGCGCGACACGCCCGTGCCTGCGCAGGCCGGGCAGGCGCCGACCGCCGTGTTGGGCGAGAACGCCGACGCCGGCAGGTGCTCGGCCCCGTCGGGGTAGGTGCCGGCGCGGCTGTACAGCAGGCGCAGGACGTCCGACAGCGAGCTCAGGGTGCCGAGCGACGACCGGCTGCTGCTGGCACCGCGAGCCTGCTGCAGCGCGACGGCGGGCGGCATGCCGTCGATCAGGTCGACGTCGGGCGCACCGACCTGTGACAGCAGGCGGCGTGCGTACGGGGCGACCGACTCGAAGTAGCGCTTCTGCGACTCGGCGAACACCGTGCCGAACGCCAGCGACGACTTGCCCGACCCCGAGACGCCGGTGAACACGACGAAGCAGTCGCGGGGCAGGTCGACGTCGACGTCCTGCAGGTTGTGCTCACGGGCGCCGCGGACGCGGATGGATCCTGATGACTGCATTAGGACGACGTTAGTCGCCCGGAGCCGTCCCCGCCTCATCGCTGGCCGCACGCGCCGACGCGTTGATGCGTTCCATGAGCGAGGCCATGGCCGTCAGCTCCTCGTCGCCGTGCTCGTCGAGGACGCCGCGCATGTGCTTGGCGAGCAGGCCGAACATCGACGAGCCCACCGCCAGGGCCTGGTCGGTGATCTCGACCTTGACCGAGCGGCGGTCGCTCTCGACCCGCTCGCGGCGGACGTGGCCCGCGCGCTCGAGACGGTCGATCATGGCGCTGGTGGCCGACGGGCTGAGGTTCAGGCCCTCCGCGATGTCCTTCGGGGTCGCGCCGCCGCGGTCCATGACGAGGCCGATCGCCGACAGGTCGGTGCGGTGCATCGCGTGCACGTGGCTCATCCGCAGGATGTAGCGCTCGATCTCGAGGTTGAACAGTCGCAGCTCGCGGACCAGGTCGGTCGCGCCGCTCGAGCCCATGGGACGGGGGGCGGTGCTCGGCCGATTCGACGTGGTCATGCGTCCATCGTACTATTTCATTCGTGGAATCATTCGATCATGGAACTAAGTCGTTCCGACCCGCCCGCCGCGCCGCGATCCTGACCGTCCTGGCCTTCGTCGTCCTGACGGGCCTCGTCTTCGCCTTCGCCCCCGAGGCGCGCGAGGCCGACGAGGCGTCCGGCGCACTGCCCGACTCCGCCGAGTCGACGACGGTCTCGGCGATCCAGCGCACCCTGCCGTCGAGCGGCGTCTCGCCGGCGATCGTCGTGGTGAGCCGCGACGGCGGGGCGCTGGGGGACGACGGCCGAGCCGCCGTGACCGAGCTGGCGGGCGACATCGGACGGTTCGGCATCGGCGGGGCCGACCTGACGCCGACGTTCTCGGACGACGGCGACGTCGGCCTGGTCGCGGTGCCGCTGAAGGCGTCGACGGGCTCGGCGAGCGTCGAGGACATCCGCGACGCCGTGTCGTCGCTGCCGGACGGGCTGACGGCCCAGGTGACGGGTGGGCCGGCCTTCCAGGCCGACATCGAGAACGCCTTCGCCGGTGCCGACGTGCGCCTGCTGGTCGCCACCGCGCTGATCGTCGCGGTGCTGCTGCTCGTGACGTACCGCAGCCCGTGGCTGTGGCTCGTGCCACTGGTCGTCGTGGCGGTGGGCGACCGCGTGGCCTCGCTAGCAGTCGCCACCGCGACACAGCTGTTCGGCTACGACGTCGACGGCTCGACGACCGGCATCACCTCCGTGCTGGTGTTCGGTGCCGGCACGAACTACGCCCTGCTGCTGATCGCGCGGTACCGCGAGGAGCTGCGACGCCACGAGGACCGGTTCGTCGCGATGCGCGCCGCATGGCGGCAGGCCGCTCCCGCGATCCTGGCGAGCTCGGGCACCGTGACGCTGGCGCTGCTGACGCTGTCGTTCGCCGACACGCCCAGCAACCGTGCGCTCGGGTGGTCCGCCGCGATCGGCATCGTCGTGGCCGTCGTGTTCGGGCTCGTCGCGCTGCCGGCCGCGATGGTGCTGTTCGGCCGCGGACTGTTCTGGCCCTTCGTCCCGCGCCTCGGACAGGACGACCCCGCCCGCACGGGCGTGTGGTCACGCGTGGGCCACGCCGTCGTGCGCCGCCCCCGGGCGTTCGTCGCCGGATCGGTCGCGCTGCTCCTGCTGCTGTCGCTGGGGGCCGTCGGCCTGCAGGTCGGCCTGACGCAGAACGACCGCTTCCGGGTGACGCCCGAGTCGGTCGTGGGGCAGGAGACGCTGGCCGAGGCGTTCCCCGCGGGCTTCGCCGAGCCGACCGTCGTGCTGACCCGGCCCGGCGACGTCGCCGACGTCGCGCAGCGGGTCGACGGCGTCGAGGGCGTCTCGTCCGTCAGGTCCGGCGCGTCGTCGTACGAGTGGGCGTCGCTCGACGTCGTGCTCGACAGCGACCGCGGCTCGGACCGCTCCGCCGACACCGTCGACCGGCTGCGCTCGGCGCTCGGCGAGGACGCGCTGGTCGGCGGCCCCGACGCGCAGGACATCGACGCCGCCGTGGCGGCGTCGCACGACCGGCTGCTGATCATCCCGCTGGTCCTCGCGATCGTCATGGTGATCCTGCTGGTGCTGCTGCGATCGGTCGTCGCGGCGGTGGTGCTGGCCCTGACGGTCGTCGCGACGTACGTCACGGCGGTGGGGGCGGGCTGGTTCGTGTTCACGCACCTGTTCGACTTCCCGGCGCTCGACCTGCCGGTGCCGCTGTTCGCCTTCATCTTCCTCGTCGCCCTGGGCGTCGACTACAACATCTTCTTGACGACGCGGGCGCGCGAGGAGGCGGCACGTCTCCCGGTCGCCGGGGCCATGACCAACGCGCTGGCCGTCACCGGCGGCGTCATCACCAGCGCCGGCGTCGTGCTCGCCGCGGTCTTCGCGGTGCTGGGCGTGCTGCCCGTCGTGGCGCTGACGCAGATCGGCGTCATCGTCGGCATCGGCGTCCTGCTCGACACCCTCGTGGTGCGCAGCCTGCTCGTGCCGGCGCTCGCGACGATGCTCGGCGAGCGGTTCTGGTGGCCGAGCCACCCGAGGCGATTGGACGACCACGCGGAGGGTACGACGCGGTCATGAGTGACTACGAGAGCGAACAGATCGAGGCCATCCAGAACGTCGTCGACCGCGTGGCGGCCTACCAGGACGGGGCGACCGAGGTCGTCGTCGTCGAGGAGCTCCGCAAGGGCTTCGACGAGGTCGCGGTCGAGGTGCAGCCCGACGACGTGACCAAGATCGCCGACGCGATCGAGTCCGAGGACGGCGACGTCTCGGTGCAGGAGCTGCTGGGCTAGCGAGGCCGGTCGACCGCCCTGACCTCCGGGGGAAGACCCCACTCGTTGCTCCCGAGCCGCGAGACCGGCTGGAGCCGGGTGAACTCAGGGTGGTCGCCGTCCATCGCCTCGGCGTCGACCGTCACGGCGACGACGTCGCCCAGCACCAGCACGGAGTCGCCGAGCTCGATGGTCGAGTGCAGACGGCACTCCAACGAGGCCGGCGAGCTGACGACGCGCAGCGGCGCGACGTGGTCGCTCGGCTCCATCTCGATGCCGAGCTCGGACGCCTCGTCGACCTGCGGGTCGAAGCTCGCACTCGTGGCGTTGACGCGGTCGAGGTCGGGCAAGGACGCGAGGTTGACCACGAACTCGCCGGTCGCCAGGACGTTGGCCAGCGTGTCCTTGTGACCCACCGACGTCCACGACACGATCGGGGGATTGGCGCACGCGACGCTGAAGAACGAGTGCGGCGCGAGGTTGCCCACCCCGTCGGCCGACACCGTCGAGATCCACGCGATCGGTCGCGGCACGACCAAGGAGTTCAGCAGGGGGTAGGCCCCGGCATCGGGGGCGTCGGTCCGGATCACGCGTCTCATGCGTCCATCCTCGCCCGTCCCGGCCGGTGCCGCCACGCGTCGGTCGACCACAGCGCCCACGCGATCAGCAGCGGCTGGAACGGCAGGCGCAGCCAGCGCGACAGGTCGGAGTCGAGCCCGAATGCGTCGGTGTGCGTCACGAGCTGGTTGACGTTGCCGGGAAAGACCGCGACGAGGAACGCTGCCACGACCCAGCCGATCACGACCCGCTGCCGTGGCAGCAGCACGAGCGCCGCGCCCAGGGCGATCTCGACGACGCCGGAGGCCACGACCACGAGGTCGACGTCGAGGGGGAGCCACTCGGGCACCTGCGCCCGGAAGGTCTCGCGGGCCCAGAAGAGGTGGCTCAGGCCGGCGAGCACGAGGAACGTGCCGAGCAGCAGGCGGGCGAGCGGGCGGACGGTCATGTGACGAGTGTCGCAGCCACCACGCAACCCATTGTGTCGGTGCGGAATAGCAGGATGGGTCCCGACGCTGATGACCTCGGCGGCGCCTGCCTCTCACCCCACCCACACCCCGTGAGGACCCCATGTCCACAGCACCGTCCACCGCACCCGATCCGAAGCGCTGGCTCGCGCTCGGCGTGATCGCCGTCGCCCAGCTGATGATCGTCCTCGACGCCTCCATCGTGAACATCGCCCTGCCGTCGGCGCAGAAGGACCTCGGCATCAGCGACGCCGACCGCCAGTGGGTCGTCACGGCCTACACGCTGGCCTTCGGCGGCCTGCTCCTGCTCGGCGGCCGCATCGCCGACTTCGTCGGCCGCAAGCGCGTGTTCGTCATCGGCCTGATCGGCTTCGCGGCCGCGTCGGCCCTCGGCGGCCTGGCCTCGACGGCCGTCCTGCTCTACGCGGCCCGCGGCCTGCAGGGCGTCTTCGCGGCCCTGCTGGCCCCGGCGGCGCTGTCGCTGATCTCCGTGACGTTCACCGAGGGCAAGGAGCGTGCCACGGCCTTCGGCGTGTTCGGCGCGATCTCGGGCGGCGGCGCGGCGATCGGCCTGCTGCTGGGCGGTGTGCTGACCGAGTACGCGTCGTGGCGCTGGTGCCTGGGCGTCAACGTGCCCATCGCGCTCGTCGCGGCCTGGGCCGCCACCCGCGTGGTGCGCGAGAGCAAGGCCGAGGGCAACACCAAGTACGACATCCCCGGTGCCGTGCTCGTGACGCTCGGCCTGGTGTCGCTGGTCTACGGCTTCACCGAGGCGGCCAAGGAGAAGGATCCCGGGCAGAGCACCGAGGTGCTCGGCTGGACCGCACCCACGACGCTGTCGTTCCTGGGGGCCGCGGTCGTGCTGCTCGTCGCGTTCGTGCTGTGGGAGCGTCGTTCGGCGCACCCGCTGCTGCCGCTGCGCGTGGCGCTCGACCGCAACCGCGGTGGCTCCTACCTCGTGTTCCTGTTCATCGGCGCGGGCCTGTTCGCGATGTTCCTGTTCCTCACGTTCTACTTCCAGGCGACGCTCGGCTACAGCCCGCTCCGGTCGGGCTTCGCCTTCCTGCCGTTCAGCCTCGGCATCATCGGCGGCGCCGGGGTCATCTCGCAGCTGCTGCCGCGCTTCGGCCCCAAGCCGATCATGGTGCCGGGCCTGGTCAGCGCCTCGATCGGCATGCTGCTGCTGACCCAGATCACGGCCGACACGTCGTACTGGACCCACGTCCTGCCGCCGCTGCTGCTCATGAGCATCGGCATGGCCGCGGTGTTCATCCCGGCGTCGAGCACCGCCCTGGTCGGCGTCGGCTCGCACGACGCGGGCGTGGCCAGCGCGCTGCTCAACACCTCGCAGCAGGTCGGCGGATCGCTCGGCACCGCGCTGCTCAACACGCTGTACGCGGGCGCCGTCACGAGCTACCTCGCCGACAACGTCGGCTCGGGCTCGCAGCGCCAGGTCGCGTCCGACGCGCTGCTCAGCGGCTACCACACGGCGTTCTTCTGGGGCGCCATGATGCTGGTGCTGGCGCTCGTCACCGCCGTCACGCTGATCAACGCCAAGAAGGACGACATCCCGGCCGAGGGAGCCGTCGGCGTCGCCTAGCCGATCCGCACGGTGCACACCAGGCCCAGGTGGTCCGAGCTGTCGGGCTCGGACACCTGGACCCGGCCGTCCAGCGCCGTGACCCGGGGACCCAGGTAGATCGCGTCCAGGTGTCGCCCCCGCCGGGGGACGGGCCGGCCGATCGCGTGGTGCACGTCGTGGTCGACGTTCTCGACCTCGACGGCCGAGCGCCAGTCGGTGTAGCCGGCGGCCTGCAGGATCCCGCGGGGCGTGTCGGGGCGCACCGCGATGTTGTTGATGTCACCGGCCAGGACGTCGACGTCCAGCTCGCGGCACAGCTCGGCCAGCCGGGTGCCCTGGATCCGGCGCGAGGCCTCGGCCTTCTCGGCCGTCGTGTTGACCGACGACGACAGGTGCGTCGTGGCGCCGGTCCACTCGACCCCGCTGGCCAGGTGCTCGTAGCGGACGACCGTGACGTAGCGCTCCTGGCGCGTCGCGGTGCCGAGCGCGAGCTCGTGCGACTCCATGACCCGGTGCAGGCGCGGATCGCTGTAGGCGTCGTTGTGGCCCCGTGACCGCACGACGTCCCAGCCCGGCAGGATCGCGGCGAGGCTGCGCCGCTCGGGCGGGCGGTTGACCTCGACCAGGAAGTAGACGCTCGCGTCCATGCCGCCCGGGCCGTTCATCTCGCGCTCGAGCATCACGGCACGTCCGGCCCACCGGTGCCGGACCGGCGTCCAGTTGGAGCCGAGCACGTTCTTGAGGCCCAGGCGGAAGGTCGCCGTCATCAGGCGAGGCTATCGGAGACCTTGTAGCGTCGAGGCGTGTCCGTCTTGCGCACGCTCATCGACAAGGTCCCTCGCGACCACCTCCAGTCCGACGCCGCCTTCCACCGGCGTCGCCGCGTCGTCGCCGGCGTGAGCCTCGCGGGTGCCGCGCTGCTCGGCAAGTCGTTGTCGACCGAGCCCGACTCCACCGAGTTCTACGGTCTGACGCTCGGCGTCGCGGCGACGTGGACGGTCGGTGCGCTGGCGTCCGGCCCGCTGCACCTCGGGTGGGAGCAGACGCACGACTCGGGGCTGCGGCGTCCCGTCATCACCCCCGTCGTCCTCGGCGTGGGCGCCTTCGGAGCGTTCTACGGGGCGGCGCTGGTCGCCCGGCGCATCCCGTTCCTCGAGCGCGCGCTCAGCGACGTGCTGGCCTTCGCCGACCAGGGGTCCGCACCGCTCGTGACGCTCACGACGTTCGCCAACGGTGCCGCCGAGGAGGTGTTCTTCCGCGGAGCGCTGTACGCCGCGGTCGGCACCGAGAACCCCGTCCTGAAGTCGACCGCGGTGTACGCCCTGGCGACGACGTCGACCCGCAACCCGGCCCTCGTGCTGGCCAGCGGTGTCATGGGGACGCTCTTCGGCCTGCAGCGCCGTGCCTCCGGAGGCATCCAGGCCCCGCTCCTGACGCACCTGACGTGGTCGGGTCTCATGCTGCGCTTCATGCCGCCGCTGTTCCGCAAGCCGGGAGCCGACGAGGTGCAGACCTCGGTCTAGGGGCACAATGTCACGGTGCCGTGGCCGTCGTGGGAGCAAGCTGCCGTCGCCACGGTCCTGAGCCTGGTCGCGTGGCTCGTGCTGGCCCGCGTGCCGCCATCGCGCGTGGGCGACGCCCTGCTGCCCGCGTTCCGCGAGTTCGCGCTCGTCGCGGGTCTGTACGCCGTGTGGCGCCTGGCCCGCATGCTGCCGGTCACGCACGAGGCGGGCGCGCTCGACCGTGCCCGCGACATCGACCGGTTCCAGCGGGCCCTGCACCTGCCGACCGAGATCTCCGTCCAGCACGTCGTCGTCGCGCACGACTGGGTGGCCCGGTTCGTCAACGGCTACTACGCGATCGTCCATGTCCCCGCACTGATCGCCTTCATGGTCTGGGCGTTCGTGCGCCACCGCGACCGGTACCCGCACTGGCGCAACGGGCTGGTCGCCGTCACGGCGGGATGCCTGGTCATCCGGTTCCTGCGCGTGGCGCCGCCGCGCTTCGTCGACGAGCTGGGATTCGTCGACTTGTCGACACGGTACGGTCTGGGCGTCTACGGCGACGTCGGCACCGGAGTGTCCGACCAGTTCGCCGCGATGCCGTCGATCCACGTCGGCTGGGCCGCCGTCGTGGCCCTCGGCACGTTCGCGATGAGTCGCAGCCGCGTGCGCTGGATCGTCCTGATGCACCTGCCGCTCACGGTGTTCGTCGTCGCCGCCACGGGTCACCACTGGTGGCTGGACGGCGTCGTCGCGCTGCTGCTCCTCGTCGCCGGGCTTAGGCTCGACGCATGGACACGACGGTCACGCGCTGGGACAGACGCACCACGATCGCGGTCCTCGCGCCGCCGATCCTCATCGGTCTCGTCGGGCTGACCCACCCCGCCCACCTGACCCAGGACGCGTCGGCGCGGTGGCGTGACCTGCACATCGTGCTCCTGCCGCTGTTCCCGCTGCTGGCCGTCGGCCCGTGGCTCGTGGCCCGCTCCATCGAGCCCGTCTACGGGCGGATCACGCTGGTGCTGGGCTACGTCTTCGCGTGCTTCTACAGCGCCCTCGACATCCTCGCCGGCATCGCGGCGGGCGCCCTCAAGTACGACCGGCAGGGCGGGCTCGGCACGGTCTTCGGCTACGCCAGCGACCTCGGTCAGATCGGGTCGATCGCGTTCATCGGGGCCACCGCGGCGGCGGCGGGATGCCTGCTGCGGGTCGCCGGCCCCTGGGTCCTGCCCGGTGCCGCGGTGGCGCTGCTCGGCGCCTACGGCTTCATGGAGAATCACGTCTACCCGCCCTGGGGCGTCCTGTCGATGCTGGCGATCGCCGTCGGGTGGGCGTGGATGCTCAGGGCATCAGGTCGCGTCCCTGGTGCACGCGCACCCAGTCGATCTTGAAGCTGAACTCCGGCCGGGTGTGCTCGGGATCGGCCCAGCCCCAGTACTTCGAGCCGACCTGCATGTTGAGACGGATGTGGAACGCGTCGGCGAACGTCGGGCCGCGGAAGTAGCCCAGCGTCTTCGGGTCGTCGAACAGCACCGTCGCGACGGTGCGGCCGTCGTAGGTGTAGCGCAGGCACGTCGGTGACCAGTTGACGCCGTACGTGTGCCAGCCCTGCCAGATCTTGTCGGTCCCGACGTCCGCGCGGCCCTGGGTCTTCTGCTTCACGGGGTCGCTGGTCGAGCCCTGCGCGGTGTCGGCCCAGCTGTTCCACTCGTACGAGCTCGAGGGGTCGAACGACCGGATGGTCGGCGCCCCGTACGACTCCATCGGGTCGATCTCGCCGGGCTGGTGGTCGGCGCGCAGCCAGAACGCCGGCCAGATGCCGCGCGACATCGTCGAGGCGCTCGGCACCCACGCGCGCACCTCGAAGCTGCCGTACCGCTGGCTGAAGCGGTCGATCGAGTCGACGTACCCGGTCGAGTAGTCGCGCGTCGCGTTCTCGGCGCCGTAGAGGGCCTTTAGGTTGGTGCGCCACTGGTCCTGCGGCAGGCGGCGGCCCGTGATGTCGAGGTACCCGTCGTGCACCGACACGGCGTCCCGGGTGATCCACGCCTTGTCGTGGTTCAGGAACGTGTTGTCGCGCACCCGCCAGCTCGCCGGGTCGATCGCGGTGCCGTCGAAGTCGTCGGTGAAGGTCCGCACGCCCTGCGCGGGATCGGCGTAGTCGATCGCCTCGCACGATGCCGCCGTCGCGGGCGGAGCGGGGCTCGCGGGGGCGGGAACCGGAGCGCCGGGGACCGTCTTCTCGACGGTGACGTCCGCGATGCGCGCGAGGTGGCGTCCCGAGACGCGCGACGCCCGGGTCGACAGCTGCACGCGGCTGCCGGCGCGCGTCGTGCGCAACGACACCGTGAGGCGTCGCCAGCTGCGCGACGCCGCCGCGACGCTCGTCGAACGGCTCGCCACGACCCGTCCGGCGCTGATCTCCCTGATCGTGAGGGTCATGCGGCGTCCGGGTTGCGACGACCGCACGCGTGCCGTCGCGCGGACCAGCGTGCCGGCCCGGTCGACCACGTCGGTCGACACCGGCGAGCGGGCCGACAGGTTCGTGCGTCCCGACCGGCGGGTCGGCGCGATCTGCAGGGCCCGGATCGAGCCGATCGTCACGGTGCGCAGGCGCGTGTGGGCGGACGGCGTCCACTGGGAGGCCTGCGAGGCGATCGCGACCCGCTCGGTCGTGACCGGCTCGTCGGCGGCGGCCGGTGCGTGCAGCGCGGCCGCCGCCGCGGCGACGGCGACGATGCCCGCGACGGTCGCGCGGCGGCTCCTGCTCCCCATGGGGAGACCGTAAGCCCTGCGAGGGTCACCTGACCGGAGAAGTCGTCGGAAAGTCAAGACCTCGGACGGTCCCGACTTGGCTCACACCGGCAGCAACCGGGTGATGAAGCGCGTCAGCTGGTCGACGTTGCTGCACTGGTGCATCTCGACGACGTCCGCGTACTGCGGTGCCACGGAGTCGCCGAGCCCCCAGCGCATCACGGCCTCGGGGTTCAGCCAGAACGTGCGGCGGGCCCGCTGGCTGATGTCGTGCAGCGCGCCCAGATTGGGGTCCTGGTTGTTGTTGCGCGCGTCGCCGAGGATCAGCACCGCGGTGCGCGGGCCGATCGCGTCGAGGTACTCGGCGTGGAAGTCGCCCAACGCCTCGCCGTAGTCGCTGCTGGTGTGCCACTTCGTGATGCGCGCCTCGGCCTGGATGCGGGCCGACAGGTCGTCGGAGCCCTCCTTGACCAGGTCGGTGACCTCGTCCATCGCGTTGACGAAGGCGAACACCCGCACCTTGCTGAACTGGCCGCTGAGCGCCTGCACGAGGTGCATCGTGAACCCGCTGAAGCCCGCGACCGATCCCGAGACGTCGCAGAGCAGCACGAGCTCGGGCCGGGACGGGTGCGGCTTGGCGTAGGCGGGGTGCATCGGCACGCCACCGGTCGACATCGACCGTCGCAGCGTGCGGCGGATGTCGATGCGGCCACGGTTGTTCTTGCGCCGGCGGGCCGCCAGCCGCGTCGCGAGCTTGCGCGACAACGGCTGCACCGATCGCGCGAGCTCCTCGAGCTGCTGCCGGTTCGCGCTCAGGAAGTCGACGCGGTCGGTGCCGGACCGCACGGCGTGCCGCGTCACGACGTCGCGCCCCCGCACCTCGGCGGTGCGACGCCGGGCCTCGCTGGCGACCATCTCGCGGAAGCGCTCGATGTTCTGGCGCACCTCGTCGCGCTCGAGGCGCTCGGTGAAGTCGGGGGAGCCGCCGCTTCCGCCACCCGTGCCCTGGCCCTGCCCCTGACCCTGCCCGCCACCCTGGCCGCGCATCTCCAGCGCCTGCGTCAGCAGCGTCTGGGGGCGCAGCCGCTCGAGGGTCTGATAGGCCGAGAAGCCCTGGCTCTGCGTGTCGGGCGTGCCGACGCGACCCAGCAGGTCGATCGCGATCTCGGCGACCTGCTCGAGGGTCCGCAGGTCGTTCTCGGCCAGGGCCATCGCCAGCAGGTCGCGCAGGTCGTCGAGGTCGAAGTCGTCGTCGACGTCCATCGCGGCCTGCGGCGCACCCACCCCGGCCGGGAAGTAGATGTCGAACGCCATGTCGAAGACCTCGCGCTGGCCGCCACGACGGATCAGCGCGGCCGCGAGCCCCTCGCGCAGCTGGGCACGGTCGTCGAGCCCCAGCACCTCCACGACGGCGGCGGCGTCGACGGTCTCGCTGGTGCCGGCCGAGATGCCCTTGCTGCGCAGGGCCGCGACGAGCTCGACGAGCCGGCCGGCGAGATCCTGCGACGGGCTCACGGCGAGAGGACCTCGTCGAGGTCGAGGCGGGTGCGGGCCTTCTCGAGGTCGTCCTGGTGCTTCAGGATCACGCCGAGGCTGTCGCGGACGACGTCGTCGTCGAGGATGTCGGCGCCCAGGGCGACCAGCGTGCGGGCCCAGTCGATCGTCTCGGAGACCGACGGCGCCTTGCGCAGCGGCATCGCGCGCAACGCGTTCACGACCCGCACCAGCGACTCGCCCAGCGTCCGGTCGAGCCCCGGCACCGTGAGGCGGACGATCTCCTCCTCGAGGTCGGCGTCGGGGAAGTCGACGTGCAGGAACAGGCAGCGACGCCGCAGCGCCTCCGACAGCTCGCGCGTCGCATTCGACGTCAGCACGACGAACGGCCGGTGCCGGGCCGTGATCGTGCCGAGCTCGGGCACCGTGACCTGGAACTCGCCCAGCACCTCGAGCAGCAGACCCTCGATCTCGACGTCGGCCTTGTCGGTCTCGTCGACCAGGAGGACCGTCGGGTCGTCGCTGCGGATCGCCGCCAGCAGCGGGCGGGCCAGCAGGAACTCCTCGGAGAAGATGTCGTTGCGCGCCTCGTCCCACGTCTCGCCCTGGCCGGCCGTGATGCGCAGCAGCTGCTTGGCGTGGTTCCACTCGTACAGCGCCCGCGCCTCGTCGACGCCCTCGTAGCACTGCAGCCGGATCAGCTCGGCGCCGCAGCTCGCGGCGACGGCGTTGGCCAGCGCGGTCTTGCCGACGCCCGCGGGGCCCTCGACCAGCAGGGGCTTGCCGAGCTCGCTGGCGAGGAACACGGTCGTCGCGATGGCGTCCGACGCGAGGTAGCCGGCGGACGCCAGCCTGGCCTTGACATCGGCGATCGACTCGAACGGCATGGTGGACATGCCTACGATGATGCCGTGGCCCTGATCGAGATCGTCCGCGAGGTACCCCTGACACCCTCCGATGCCTGGAGGCGCGTCACGACGTGGGAGCGGCACGGCGAGTTCGTCCCGCTGACCCGCATCACCACGACGTCCGACGGCTTCGACGCCTTCACGGGCATCGGCCCGGTCGGCTTCCACGACCCGATGGAGGTCGTGGAGTGGCGCGAGCCCTCGTTCTGCCGTCTCGAGAAGCGCGGCCGCATCGTCACCGGCTGGGCCGAGCTGTCGGTCGAGCCCATCGGCGACACGGGGGTCAGCCGGGTCACGTGGCGCGAGGACATCCACGTCATCGGCATGCCCCGGTTCATGGACGGCGTCACGCGGGCGTCGAGCCGTGCCCTGTTCTCGCGCGTGATCGACGGGCTGCTGTCATGACCTACACGCCGGAGACCGAGGCCCTCGAGATCTGCCGCGACCTGATCCGGATCGACACCAGCAACTTCGGTGACGACTCCGGACCGGGGGAGCGCAAGGCCGCCGAGTACGTCGCGGCGTCGCTCGCCGAGGTCGGCATCGAGTCCGAGATCATCGAGTCCGAGAGCGGACGCGCGAGCGTCGTGGCCCGCTGGGGCGACCAGAGCTCGTCGCGCGACGGGCTGCTGATCCACGGCCACCTCGACGTCGTCCCGGCGCAGGCCGCCGACTGGAGCGTCGACCCGTTCGCCGCCGAGATCGTCGACGGCTACCTGTTCGGACGCGGAGCGGTCGACATGAAGGACTTCGACGCGATGCTGCTGTCGGTCGTCCGGGCCCGCCAGCGCGCCGGGGCGATCCCCGACCGTCCGATCCTGCTGGTCTTCACCGCCGACGAGGAGGCCGGCGGCGTCCTCGGCGCCCACTGGCTCGTCGAGCACCGTCCCGAGCTGTTCGAGGGCTGCACCGAGGCGATCGGCGAGGTCGGCGGCTTCTCCACCGAGGTCGGCGGCCAGCGCCTGTACCTGATCGAGTCGGGCGAGAAGGGCATCGCGTGGATGCGCCTGCGGGCCCGCGGCACGGCCGGCCACGGCTCGATGCGCAACGACGACAACGCGCTGATGCACCTGTCGCGCGGTCTGCTGGCCCTGGGCGAGCACGAGTGGCCCGCCGAGCCCGGCCCCTCGATGCAGCAGCTGCTCGTCAAGGTGCGCGAGCTGACCGGCAGCGACGGGACGCCCGACGAGCTGCTCGAGCACTTCGGCCCGGCCGTCCGCATGATCGGGGCCGGCATGCGCAACACGACCAACGCCACGATGCTGCAGGCCGGCTACAAGCACAACGTCGTGCCCGGCGAGGCCGTCGCGTACGTCGACGGTCGCTTCCTGCCGGGCCACGACGACACCTTCACCCCGGCGGTGCAGGACGTCGTCGGCACCGGCATCGCCGTCGAGCAGTACATCGGCCAGCCCGCGCTCGAGTACGCCTTCGAGGGAGATCTCGTCGACGCCATGACGGTCGCGCTGCACTCGCAGGACCCGGGTGCCCACGTCGCCCCGTTCGTCATGTCGGGCGGCACCGACGCCAAGGCGTGGGAGAAGCTCGGCATCACGTCGTTCGGCTTCGTGCCGCTGCGTCTGCCCGCCGACCTCGACTTCACGGCGCTGTTCCACGGCGTCGACGAGCGGGTGCCGGTCGAGTCGCTCGAGTTCGGTGCCCGGGTCTTCGACCACTTCCTCGGGCTGGCGTAGCCCCTACAGGGTGCTGCGCATGCGGATGATCTTGCGGCGCAGCGTGACGGTGCGCTGACCCGACCCGTCCTTGCGGAGTCGGTCGAGCTCCCAGCCCTGGTACTCCGCGGCGTCGGTCAGCATCCGGCACACGGCCGACCGCGACTTCGTCCGGTCGATCGTGAGGTTCCAGAACTCGTACTCGATCATCGATCCGCCCTTCATCGACCCACTCCTCATCGTGCCGCCTGCGACACGTCGTCCAGCGCCAGCAGGATCTCGGGCGGCAGCTCGAGCTGCTCGGCCGCCAGGTTCTCCTGCAGCTGGACCGTCGTGCGCGCTCCGACGATCGCGGCCGACAGCTGCGGCCGCGCCAGCAGCCAGGCCAGCGCGACGTGCGCGATCGACACGTGCAGCCCCTCGGACGCCCGGGCCAGCGCCTCGACGACGCCCGACTTGGCCGGCGTCAGGTACGCGCCCACGAACTCGTCCCACCCCGGCGTCGCACCGCGCGAGTCGGACGGCACGCCGCCGCGGTACTTGCCGGTCAGCACGCCCCGGCCGAGCGGCGACCAGGCCAGCAGCCCCATGCCGAGGTGCGCGGCCGCCGGGACGACCTCGTCCTCGGGATCGCGGTTGACCAGCGAGTACTCGACCTGCGTGCTGACCAGCCCGATGCCCTCGGGACGTCCCGCGAGCCACGTGTGGGCGATGCCGGTCTGCCAGCCCGTGAAGTTGGAGACACCGACGTAGCGGGTGCGGCCCGTGCGCACGGCGTGCTCGAGGGCGCCGAGCGTCTCCTCCAGCGGGACCTCGAGGTCGGGCGTGTGGATCTGCCACAGGTCGAGATGATCGGTCTGCAGCTGGCGCAGCGACGCGTCGAGCTGGTCGAGCAGGGTGCGGCGCGACCCGTCCTTGACGACCTGGCCGCCGCGGCGGGCGAAGCCGGCCTTGCCCGCGAGCACGATGTCGTCGCGGACGCCGGCCTTGGCCACCAGCGAGCCCAGCAGCTCCTCGCACGCGCCGTCGCCGTAGATCGGGGCGGTGTCGACCAGCGTGCCGCCGGCGTCGAGGAAGGTCGTGAGCTGGTCGCCGGCCTCGCACGAGTCGACCGTCGCCCCCCACGTCATGGTGCCCAGACCGATCCGGGACACCTCGAGCCCGGAGTGACCGACGCGACGACGCTGCATGCCGCAAAGATAGTCGGCGGCGTGAAGGCGTGGCGGTAGGCTCGCGCGGTGGACTTCTTCCGTGCCGTCGTGCTGGGCGTGCTGCAGGGCCTGACCGAGTTCCTCCCGATCTCGAGCAGCGCCCACCTGGCGATCTTCCCCAAGTTCTTCGGCTGGGACGATCCCGGCGCCGCCTACACCGCCGTCATCCAGATCGGCACCGAGCTCGCGGTGCTGCTGTACTTCTGGCGCGACATCTGGACGATCGGCAGCGGGTGGGTGCGCGGCGTGTTCTCGCGCGAGGCGCGGCAGGCCCCCGAGTGGCGCATGGGGTGGTTCGTCATCATCGGCTCGGTGCCGATCGTGGTGCTCGGGCTGCTGCTGCAGGACGCGATCGACCGCGAGTTCCGCAACCTGTGGGTCATCGGCACGACGTTGATCGTGCTGGGCATCGTGCTCGGCATCGCCGAGCGGGTCGGCCGCAAGACCAGCCCCATCGACGACCTGACGATGAAGCACGCGATCCTGCTGGGCGTGGCGCAGGCCGGGGCGCTGGTGCCCGGGGTGTCGCGGTCGGGCGCGACGATCAGCATGGGCCTGCTGCTGGGCTACGAGCGGGCCGCCGCGACGCGCTACGCGTTCCTGCTGGCGATCCCCGCGGTCGTCGGGGCCGGCATCTTCAAGCTCAAGGACATCGGCGGCGACAACACGTACGGCACCGGACCCACGATCGTCGGCACCGTCGTGTCGTTCGTCGTGGGCCTGGCCGTCATCCACTGGCTGCTCAAGTACGTCAGCACGCACTCGTACACGCCGTTCGTCGTCTACCGCGTCGGGCTGGGCGCCCTCGTGCTGGTGCTGGTCGGCACGGGCGTCATCGCCGCCGGCACCACGGTGGGCTGAGCGGGGCCCGGCCCCCGTAGGGTGTCGGTCATGTCTTCCTTCGACCGTGTGACCGAGACCTGGGGCGATCTGAAGTACATGAACCTCGCCCGCGCGAAGTACCTGCGCGACCTGATCGTCCGCGAGGACCTCAGCGAGCTGCTGGAGCTGGGCTTCTACAAGGGCAAGAGCAGCGCCTACATGGGCGCGGTGCTCGAGGACCTCGGCCGCGGCCACCTGACGACGATGGACCGCAACAGCGCCCGCGGTCACGAGCCCGAGATCACCGAGGTGCTGCAGACCGTCGACCTGGCCCACCGGGTCACGCCGATCTTCGCCCACCGCTCGTTCACGTGGGAGCTCGGCAAGATGGTCGAGCAGAGCCCCCGGCCGCAGTTCGACTTCTGCTACCTCGACGGCGGCCACACGTGGGACGTCACGGGCTTCGGCTTCCTGCTCGTCGACATGATGATGAAGCCCGGCGGCATCATCCTGCTCGACGACCTCGACTGGTCGATCGCCGGCTCGCCGCAGGCCCGCACCCCCGAGGGGGCCCGGACGTACGAGGCGTACTCCGACGACGAGAAGGCCGCACAGGGCGTGCGCATGACCTTCGAGCACATCGCCGACCACCTCGGCTACGACGTCGAGGAGGTGCCCAGGTTCCAGTGGGGCATCGCCCGCAAGCGCGTCCCCAAGAAGGGCCTGTTCGCCCGCCGCTAGGTGGTGCGGGCTACAGCCAGCCCGATCGCTTGAACCGCAGGTAGATGTAGCCGCACAGCCCGGCGATGACGGCCAGGCACAGCGGGTAGCCGAACGTCCACGACAGCTCGGGCATGTGCTCGAAGTTCATGCCGTAGATGCCGGCGATCGCGGTCGGCACGGCGAAGATCGTGGCGCCGGCGGTCAGCTTGCGCATGTCCTCGTTCTGCTGGACGCTCAGCTGCGCCAGGTGCGCCTGCAACGCGTTGTCGAGCAGGTGGTCGATCGAGTCGATCGCCTCGGCCGCGCGGGTCAGGTGGTCGGCGATGTCGCGGAAGTACGGCCGCGCGTCCTCCGACGCGTCGCCCAGCGCGAACCGGTGCAGCGGCTCGCGCAGGGGCAGGACGGCGCGACGGAACTCGAGCGTCTCGCGCTTGAGGCGGTAGATGCGGGTCGAGTCGTTCGAGCGCTGCGCCGAAAAGACCGACGTCTCGACCTCCTGCACATCGGTCTCGAGCTCGGCGGCGACGTCCTCGTAGTGGTCGACGATGCTGTCGAGGACGGCGTACAGCGCCGCGGTCGGGCCGTGCGACAGCGGCTCGATCATCTTCTCGGCGGCGCGGCGGGCGTTCGTGAGTGTCGGCCCGCCGTGACGCACCGTCAGCAGGTAGTTGGCGCCGAGGAAGATGTTGACCTCGTGCGTCGTGATGTCGTCGTCGCTGTACGAGACCGTGCGGATCGAGATGAACGTGTGGTCGGCGTACCGCTCGACCTTCGGGCGCTGGTGCGCCTCGAGCGCGTCCTCGACGGCCAGGGGGTGCAGCCCCAGCGAGTCGGCGACGCGGTGCATCTCGTCGGCGGTCGGGTTGCCGATGCCGATCCACAGAAAGTCGTCCTCACCGAGACGCCCCAGGGCCGCGTCGAGCGACTCCGAGTCGTGGCCGGTGGTCTCGCGGACCCCATCGGTGTAGACGGCGCAGTCGATGATCACGTCGTCATTGTCCACCGCTAGGCTCGTGGCATGCGCAGCTGGTCGAGTCCTGAGGTCCCGTCGCTCAGTGATCTCGGGCTGGGGGAGGGGCCGGCGCTGTCGGTCCACGACACGTCGTCGGGCGCCGCCCGCGCCGTCGACCCGCTCGACACGGCGCGCCTGTACGTCTGCGGCATCACGCCGTACGACGCGACGCACATGGGCCACGCGGCCACCTACCTCACGTTCGACCTCATGCAGCGCGTCTGGCGTGACCGCGGGCTCGACGTCACGTACACGCAGAACGTCACCGACGTCGACGACCCGCTGCTCGAGCGGGCCACCGCGACGGGCGTCGACTGGGTCGAGCTCGCCGAGCGCGAGACGCAGCTGTTCCGCGAGGACATGACGGCCCTGCGGGTCATCCCGCCGGCCCACTACGTCGGCGCCGTCGAGTCGATCGACCTCGTCGTCGATCTCGTCGGGCGTCTGCGCGAGGCCGGCGCGGTCTACGCCGTCGACGACGACCTCTACTTCGACGTGCATGCCGATCCGGGCTTCGGGCTGGTCTCGGGCTTCGACGAGCAGACGATGCTGCGCATCTTCCCCGAGCGCGGGGGAGACCCCGACCGACCGGGCAAGAAGCACCCGCTCGACTGCCTGCTGTGGCAGGCCGAGCGTCCCGGCGAGCCGGCGTGGGACACCGCGCTGGGTCGCGGTCGTCCCGGCTGGCACATCGAGTGCGCGGCGATCGCGCTGCACCACCTCGGCACGGCGTTCGACGTCCAGGGCGGCGGCTCCGACCTGGTCTTCCCGCACCACGAGATGTCGGCCTCCGAGGCCACGGTCGCGACGAACGAGCCCTTCGCGGGCGCCTACGTGCACGCCGGCATGGTCGGCTACGAGGGCGAGAAGATGTCCAAGTCCAAGGGCAACCTCGTCCTGGTCTCGAGGCTGCGCGCCGCGGGCCACGACCCCATGGCCGTCCGCCTGGCGCTCCTGGCGCACCACTACCGCTCCGACTGGGAGTGGTTCGCCGACGAGATCGACCGTGCCGAGGCACGTCTGGCGCGGTGGCGCTCCGCCGTCGCGCGCACCGTCGCGCCGTCCGGCGACGCACTGGTCGCGCGCATCCGTGCGGCGCTGGCCGACGACCTCGACGCGCCGACCGCCCTGGCCGCGGTCGACGCGTGGGCCTCCGACGACGCCGGCGAGGACCCGCAGGCGGGCCGCACCGCGCGCAGCGCGATCGACGCCCTGCTCGGCGTCCTGCTCTAGAAGCCCGGGCGGTTCCGGTAGTCTGGCTTGGGCTGCGTGCGCTGACGTCCCAGCTCGCCGCCGATCCGGCCGCCGTAGGGGCGTCCGTGGTCGGCGAACTCGTCGCGGACGTACGACAGACGCCATGTTCCGAGCTGGATGCGCGATCCCGTGCGCAGGGTCTGCCGTGGCAGCTGCAGGCCTCCGACGGTGCTGAGCACCCGCGCGCTGCGGGCGACGAGCTCGTACTCGTCGTCGTCGGTGCGCACGATCTCGGCCTGGACGTCGTCGACGCCCTCCAGGCGCAGCCCCGCCCCCTCGGCACTGCCGATCACGACCCCGTCGAGCGGCAGCTCGAAGACACCGACCCGGCGCTCGGCACCCGGCACCGACGTGTCGGCCAGGTAGAGCCGGGGGTGGCCCCGGCCACCGACGGGGTCGTGCGTCGTCGTGACGACCCGCGGCATCGGCCGCAGGGGTACCGGCGGCCACGGCGTGCCGGGCGGCAGACCGCTGCTCGTGAGGTCGACGGCACCCGGAGCGGACGGCCGGCGCGCCACGACGGCGCGCAGCACGCGTGACCAGCTGCCGAGGCGCATGTGGCGCGAACGGGTGACCAGCCGTTGCAGGGCGGGGGCCGAGACGGCTCCCAGCGTCACGATCGACCCGTCGGGCCCGACGACCTCGACCGCGAGGCCGAGTCGGGCGAGCTCGGCGGCCACACCGCGCACGGCGTCTCGCGAGGGCTGCCCGGCGACCGACATGATGTCGTCGCTGCTGATCACGACGTGGTTGCCCGACGCCCTGACGGTGCCGTGCAGGCTCCCGCCGGGTCGGCTGCCCTCGCCCGGGACCTCGATGTCGAACGTCAGGTCGGCCTCGAGGTGCAGCACGGCGGCCATCGTCAGGACCGGTGCTCGTCGGCGCCCGCGAGCTCGTCGTCGCTCGTGGTGATGCGCAGCGTGCCGTTGAGCTTCCACGTGGCGCGCGGTGCCTCGGCACCGGTGTCGCGGGGCACCTCGACGGCCATGTCGATGAACTCGTAGTTGACCGCGGCACCCTTCCCGGTCAGGTAGCTCCACATCTCCTGGCCGAGATCGGCCCAGTTGGTGACGGGCTGGACGGTGGGCGGCGTCTGGTTCTCTGATGAAGTGGTCATGGTTCGAGAGTCCCACCGTTCACCCGTCGCGCAAGTTGTGAACGTGTTCAATCTCCGGAGCGGCTACTCGCCGTCGACGTTGCGGCGGCGCAGGTAGCGCTCGAACTCCTTGGCGATCGCGTCACCGCTCGCCTCGGGCAGCTCGCTGGTGTCGCGCTCGTTCTCGAGCGCCTCGACGTACTCGGCGATCTCGTCGTCCTGCGAGGTCAGCTCCTCGGCGCCCCGCTGCCAGGCCTCGGCCATCTCGGCCAGCACGCCCTGCGGCAGGGGCATGCCGACGGCGTCCTCGAGGGCGCCCAGCAGCGCCAGCGTCGCCTTGGGGCACGGCGGCTCGGCGAGGTAGTGCGGCACGGCGGCCCACAGCGAGGCCGAGGCGATGCCCTCGTCCGACGCGATCTCGTTCAGCACCGACGTGATGCCCACGGGTCCGTTGTAGGTCGACGGCATCAGCGACATGCGCTCCATCAGCGCCGAGTCGGACGTCGATCCGCTGACGGGAACGGGTCGCGTGTGCGGCGAGTCGGCCAGCAGCGCGCCGAGCGTGACGAGCTCGGTGACACCGGCCAGCTTGGCCACGCCGATCACGGTCGAGCAGAACGCCTTCCAGCGGAAGTTCGGCTCGGGTGCGCGCAGCAGCAGCACGTCGCGATCGAGGCGCGGCGGCCGCGCGTGGTAGATCTGCGGCGCAGGCCACGTGATCCGGCGCTCGCCCTCGTCGGTCGTGTGGACCTGTGGCCGGTGCACCTGGAAGTCGTAGAACTCCTCGGGATCGAGCTCGATCAGCAGCTCGGCGTCCCACTCCTCGATCAGGTGGTCGACCGTGCCGGAGGCCGCGTCGGCGGCGTCGTTCCACCCCTCGAACGCGGCCACCATCCACGGGTCGCGCAGGGGACGGATGTCGGGAGCGGAGGTCACGCGTCCAGCCTATCCCCGGTCTCGGGGACGTCCTGACGCTCGACCATGACCTGCGAGATGCGGCGTCCGTCGAGCTCGGCGACCGACAGCGTCGCGTCGCCGACCTCGATCGTGTCGCCCACCTCGGGCATGCGGCCCAGCTGGTCGATGATGAAGCCCGCGACGGTCTCGTAGGAGCCGTCGGTCAGCTCGATCCCGGTCACCTCGGAGAAGTCCTCGATGTTGAGGCCGCCGTCGAACAGACCGTCGCGGCGCACGTCGTGGGCCTCCTCGGTCTCGCCGGGCAGGTCGTACTCGTCGCGGATCTCGCCGACGAGCTCCTCGACGAGGTCCTCGAGCGTCACGATGCCGTCGGTGCCGCCGTACTCGTCGATCACCAGGGCGATGTGGACGCCGTCGTGCCGCATCTGCGCCATCGCGGGCAAGATGCGGTTGGTGCCCGGCAGGACGGGGATGTCGCGGGCCAGCGAGCCGACCGTCGCCGTGGGGTCGACGTCGGCCTGCAGCAGGTCGCGCACGTGCACGAACCCCAGCACGTCGTCGACCGACGTGCCGGTGACGGGGTAGCGCGAGTGCGGCATGTCACGGACGTTCGAGGCGGCCTCGGCGAGCCGGGTCGAGGCCGACAGGAAGTCGACGCTGTGCCGGGGCTGCATGACCTCCTTGACGGTGCGCTGGGTCGCCGAGAACACGTCCTGGACGATGCGGCGCTCGTCGATGTCGAATCCTTCGTGCCCGCCGACCAGGTCGCGCAGCTCGTCCTCGCTCATCTCCTCGTTCGTCGCGTTCGGGTCACCGCCCAGCAGGCGGACGACCGCATTGGTCGACAGCGACAGGAACCAGATCACGGGGCGCATCAGCGTCGCGAAGCGCGACAGCGGGGGAGCGACGGCCGTCGCCAGCCCGGCCGACTTCTGCAGCGCGAAGCGTTTCGGGACGAGCTCGCCCAGCACGAGCGACAGGTACGCGATCACCAGCGTCATGACGACCAGCGCGACGTTGTCGGCGGCGCCCTCGGGCATGCCGAGCCCCGTGAACACGGGGGCCACGTCGGGCGCCAGGGTCGAGGCGCCGTACGCGGCCGACAGGAACCCGGCGACCGTGACGCCGATCTGGACGGCCGCCAGGAACCGGTTGGGGTCGCGGGCGAGCGAGGCCACCTTGGCACCGCGACCGCCCTGCTGCTCGAGCCGGTCGAGCTGGCTCGGACGCAACGAGACCAGGGCCATCTCGGTGGCGGCGAACACGCCGCCCACCAGGACGAACACCAGCACCAGGCCGAAGTTGAGGAGCGTCTGCTGATCCATCAGCGCTCACCGGAACGGGGTCTTCGGGGCCTCTTCACACGACGAGTCTAGTGGCGACAGGCTATTCGTTCTCGGTGCGGTAGCCCAGGTTCGGCGACAGCCACTTCTCGGCCTCGTCGAGGGTCCACCCCTTGCGCTGCGCGTAGTCCTCGACCTGGTCGCGGCCGACCCGCCCCAGCACGAAGTACTGCGAGTCGGGGTGCGAGAAGTACAGGCCGCTGACCGACGCGCCGGGCCACATCGCCATGCTCTCGGTCAGCTCGATGCCGGTGTTGGCCTCGACGTCGAGCAGCTCCCAGATCGTCTGCTTCTCGGTGTGCTCGGGGCACGCCGGGTAGCCGGGGGCCGGACGGATGCCGGCGTACTTCTCGCCGATCAGGTCGGCGTTGCTGAGCGACTCGTTCGGCACGTACGCCCAGAACTCCTTGCGGACCCGCTCGTGCATGCGCTCGGCGAACGCCTCGGCCAGACGGTCGGCCAGCGACTCCAGCAGGATCGCGTTGTAGTCGTCGAGGTCCTTCTTGAACTCGGCGATTTTCTCGCCGATGTGCACCCCCGCGGTGACCGCGAAGGCGCCGACGTAGTCGCGCAGCCCCGTCTCCTTGGGCGCCACGAAGTCGGCGAGCGACTTGCGGGCCGAGCCTTCACGCCCCTCGCCCTGCTGGCGCAGCTGGTGCAGGGTCGTCAGGACCGTCGAGCGCGACTCGTCGGTGTAGAGCTCGATGTCGTCGCCGGGCACCTGGCTCGCGGGGAACAGGCCGAACACGCCGTTGGCGCGGATCCACTTCTCCTCGACCAGCTGGTCGAGCATGGCCTGCGCGTCGTCGTACAGCTTGCGGGCGGTCTCGCCCGTCGCGGGGTTGTTGAGGATGTCGGGGAAGCGCCCCTTCATCTCCCAGGCGTTGAAGAACGGCTGCCAGTCGATGTAGTCGCGCAGCTCCTCGAGCGAGTAGTCCGTGAACGTCTTGACGAACTGCGACGCCGCACCGTGGCGGTGGTCGCACCCCGGGCCCGTGCACACGTCGCGCGCCTGCTGGGCGAGCATCCGCGGACGCGGCGGCTGGTAGTCGCTCCAGTCGATCGGCGTGGCCTTCGCGCGGGCCGCGGCGATCGACAGCAGCGAGCGCGTGTCCTGGCGGGCCGCGTGCCGCTCGCGCAGCGTCTCGTACTCGGCGTTCGTGTCGGCCAGCAGCTTCGGGCGCTGCTCGTCCGACAGCAGGGCCGCCACGACCGGCACCGACCGCGAGGCGTCCTTCACCCAGATGACGGGTCCGTGGTACTTCTGCGCGACCTTGACGGCGGTGTGCGCGCGCGACGTCGTCGCGCCGCCGATCATCAGCGGGATGTCGAAGCCCTGGCGCTCCATCTCGGCGGCGAAGTTGACCATCTCGTCGAGCGAGGGCGTGATGAGGCCCGACAGGCCGATGACGTCCGCGCCCTCCTCCTTGGCGGCGTCGAGGATCTTCTGCGCGGGCACCATGACGCCGAGGTCGACGACGTCGTAGTTGTTGCACTGCAGCACGACGCCGACGATGTTCTTGCCGATGTCGTGCACGTCGCCCTTGACCGTCGCCATGACGACCTTGCCGATGCTGCGCTCGACGTCGCCCGGCTGCTTCTCGGCCTCGATGAACGGGATCAGGTACGCGACGGCCCGCTTCATGACGCGCGCCGACTTCACGACCTGCGGCAGGAACATCTTGCCCTCGCCGAACAGGTCGCCCACGACGTTCATGCCCGCCATGAGAGGCCCCTCGATGACCTCGATCGGACGTCCGCCGCGGGCGCTGATCTCGGCCCGCAGCTCCTCGGTGTCGGACTCGGCGAACTCGTCGATGCCCTTCACGAGCGCGTGGGTGATGCGCTCGCCGACCGGCAGCGAGCGCCACTCCTCGGTCGCGACCTCCTTGACCGAGCCGTCGCCGGCGAAGTCGTTGGCGATCTCGAGCAGGCGCTCGGTGCTGTCGGGACGACGGTTGAGGATGACGTCCTCGATGCGCTCGCGCAGCAGCTCGGGCACCTCGTCGTAGACCTCGAGGGCGCCGGCGTTGACGATTCCCATGTCCATGCCCGCGTTGATCGCGTGGTACAGGAACACGGCGTGGATCGCCTCGCGCACGGGGTTGTTGCCGCGGAACGAGAACGAGACGTTCGAGACACCGCCGGAGACCAGCGCACCGGGCAGGTTCTGCTTGATCCAGCGGGTCGCCTCGATGAAGTCGACGCCGTAGTTGGCGTGCTCCTCGATGCCCGTCGCGACCGCGAAGACGTTGGGGTCGAAGATGATGTCCTCGGCCGGGAAGCCGACTTGGTCGACCAGGATGCGGTACGCCCGCTCGCAGATCTGCTGGCGCCGCTCGAGGTTGTCGGCCTGGCCGTCCTCGTCGAAGGCCATCACGACGACGGCGGCACCGTACTTGCGGCACAGCTCGGCCTCGCGGACGAACTTCTCCTCGCCCTCCTTCATCGAGATCGAGTTGACGATCGCCTTGCCCTGGACGCACTTGAGCCCGGCCTCGATGACCTCCCACTTGGAGGAGTCGATCATGGTCGGCACGCGGCAGATGTCGGGCTCGGTGGCAACGAGCTTCATGAAGCGCTCCATCGCCTCGACGCCGTCGATCATGCCCTCGTCCATGTTGACGTCGATGACCTGGGCGCCGGCCTCGACCTGCTGGCGGGCCACGGCCAGGGCCGTCGTGTAGTCGCCGGCCTTGATGAGGTTGCGGAACCGCGCCGACCCCGTGATGTTGGTGCGCTCGCCGACGTTGACGAACAGCGTGTCGTCGACGACCGTGACGGGCTCGAGGCCCGACAGCCGCAGGGCGGGCGACGCCTCGGGGACGTCGCGCGGGGCCCGGCCCTCGACGTCGCGCGCGATCGAGGCGATGTGCGCCGGTGTCGTGCCGCAGCAGCCACCGACCATGTTGACGAAGCCGGCGTCGGCGAACTCGCTGACGATCGCGGACGTCTGGTCGGGCTCCTCGTCGTACTCGCCGAAGGCGTTGGGCAGGCCCGCGTTGGGGTAGCACGACACGAACGTGTCGGCGACGCGCGCCATCTCGGCGATGTAGGGGCGCATCTCCTTGGCGCCCAGCGCGCAGTTCAGCCCGACCAGCAGCGGCTTGGCGTGCCGCACCGAGTGCCAGAAGGCCTCGGTGACCTGGCCCGACAGGGTGCGGCCCGAGGCGTCCGTGATGGTGCCCGAGATGACGATGGGCCAGCGCTGGCCGAGGTCCTCGAACACCGACTCGACCGCGAAGATCGCGGCCTTGGCGTTCAGCGTGTCGAAGATCGTCTCGATGAAGATGACGTCGGAGCCGCCCTCGAGCAGGCCCCTGGTCGCCTCGCGGTAGGCCTCGACGAGCTCGTCGTACGTCACGTTGCGCGCGCCGGGGTCGTTGACGTCGGGCGAGATCGAGGCCGTGCGGCTGGTGGGGCCGAGCGTGCCGGCGACGTACCGCGGACGACCCGTGGCCTCGGCGGCCGCATCGCACTCACGGCGGGCCAGCCGGGCGGACTCGAAGTTCAGCTCGTAGGCGAGCTCCTCCATGCCGTAGTCGCTCAGCGAGATCGTCGTCGCGTTGAACGTGTTGGTCTCGATCATGTCGGCGCCGGCCTCGAGGTACTCGCGGTGGATGCCGGCGATGATCTCGGGCTGCGTCAGCGTCAGGAGGTCGTTGTTGCCCTGGACGTCCGACGGCCAGTCCTTGAACCGCTCGCCGCGGTAGCCGGCCTCGTCGGGCCGGTCGCGCTGGATCGCGGTTCCCATCGCACCGTCGAGCACCATGATGCGGCTGCGCAGCAGCTCGGTCAGCTCGGCGGTGGCGTCGGGACGGAGGGTGGTGTCAGGCACAAGCATTCCTCGAGGGACGAATCGGTAAGGAGTGCTGGGGAACGCCGGCCGGCGGCGGGCTCGCCTGGGCTTTCGTGGGTTCCCGAACTGGTACGACCATTCTCTCACGGTGCACCAGCCGCCGTGGGACCTCGGCCACGGCATGGACAACGCGGTGACGAGTGGCGCGTTACGGTCGACTACGGTTCTGGGCGTGACGTCGTACGCCGCCGTGCTCTGGGACCTCGACGGGACGATCGTCGACACCGAACCCCTGTGGATGGCCGCCGAGCACCGGCTCGCCGCCGCGCACGGCAAGGTCTGGACCGACGAGGACGCCCTGCAGCTCGTCGGCAACTCCCTGATCGCGTCGGGCCAGTACATCCGCGAGCGCCTCGACATCGCGATGACCGCCGAGCAGATCGTCGACCACCTCGTCGCCTCGCTGGCGGGGTCGTTGCGCGAGCACGTCGAGTGGCGGCCCGGGGCCCGCGAGCTGATCGCTGCCCTCGACGACGTCGGGGTGCCCCAGGCGCTCGTCACGATGTCGTACACCGCGATCGCCGAGCCCATCGCCGCGGTCCTGCCGTTCGGGGCCGTCGTGACCGGCGACGCCGTGTCGCGACCCAAGCCGCACCCCGATCCCTACCTGCTCGCCGCCGAGCGGCTCGGCGTCGACGCGTCGCAGTGCCTGGCCATCGAGGACTCCCGCACCGGCGCGGCCTCGGCCAACGCCGCGGGTTGCCACGTGCTGGTCGTCCCGCACTTCGTCGAGGTGCCGGAGCAGGAGCGGCGCGTGCTCGTCCCGACCCTCGCCGGCCTCCGCCCCGCCGACCTGGCGGGCCTGTTCACCTGACTCCGTCCCCCGCGGAGGCCGCCTGCGGCCTGGGGGTCCCCCCACGAGCTCTGCGAGTAGGGGGCCCGTGAGCGGAGCGAGGGGGACTGACGCAAGTCCGATCGGTTGGTTCGCCTCGGGCTCCGCCCTCACGGTCGCTGCGCTCCCTGGCGAACGGGACTCCTCGTCCCCCAGGGAGGCCGCCTGCGGCCGACCGTGAGCGGAGCGAGGGGGACCCACGCAAGCCTGGTCGGTTGGTTCGCCTCGGGTTCCTCCCTGGCGAACGAAGGCACTCGGCCCCCAGGGAGGCCGCCTGCGGCCTGGGGGTCCCCCCACGAGCTCTGCGAGTAGGGGGCCCGTGAGCGGAGCGAGGGGGACCCACGCAAGCCTGGTCGGTTGGTTCGCCGTCAGCGGCTGAAGAGGCCTCCGAGGAAACCCTTCCTGCGCTCCCGGCCGTGCTGCTCCAGGAACGTGGACAGCGGTTCCTCGATGCGACTGGTCTCGAAGCCGTAGACGAGCGGCCCGACGGTGAGGGGCGTGTCGTCCTTCTTCGTGATGCCGCCGAACGAGACGTTGAACTGCTTGCTCGTGCTCCTGCCCCGGAAGACCTGCTTCTCGCCACCGAGCTTCAGGGTGTCCTCGAGGACGAACGGCTGCTGCGGGTCGTCGAGCGCGGGGACGGCGGCCAGCAGGTCGGGGATCGCGGTGGTCATGACGGCGAGGCGATCTGCAGCAAGGGCAGCTCGGGCGGGGTGCCGCCCCAGGCGGGGCACAGGGCCTGGTGCGCGCAGAACCGGCACAGGCCGCTCTTGCGGGGCGGGAAGTCACGCAGCTCGATCGCCCGCTCGATCGCCGACCACAGCGCCAGCAGCTTGGCCTCGGTGTGCACGAGGTCGGACTCGGTGGGCTCGTACCGCAGGAACTGGCCGTCGCCGAAGTACATGAGCTGCAGCAGCGACGGGACGACCCCGCGGGTGCGCCAGATGACGAGCGCGTAGAAGCGCATCTGGAAGATGGCCTTGCCCTCGAACGCCGGGTTCGGGGACGCCCCCGACTTGTAGTCCACCACCCGGATGCGTCCGTCGGGAGCCACGTCGATGCGGTCGACGATGCCGCCGAACGACAACCCGGGTTCGGGCTCGTACGAGACGCGCTCCTCGCGGGCGGCGGGCTCGAGGTAGCGCGGGTCCTCCATCGTGAAGTAGGTCGTCAGCAGGTCGATCGCCGAGGCGAGCCACGCGGTCTCCTCGGCGGCCTGCTCGGCCGTGAACAGCTCGGCCGTGCGGGGATCGGACTGTCGCAGCTGCTCCCACTCGCTCGGCAGCAGGTCGACGGCCCGCTCGAGGGTGCGGACGGGCGCCGGCTCGGCGAACAGGTCCTCGAGCACGGCGTGGACGAGGGTGCCCCGCACCATGGCGGGGCTCGCGGGCTCGGGCAGGCGGTCGATCGTCCGGAACCGGTAGAGCAGCGGACAGTTCTGGAAGTCGCCCGCGCGACTGGGGGACAGCGACCGGCGGTACGTCGGGGCTTCGGTCGAGTCGGTCATGCGACGACTCTAGTTGCGGCGGCCGACAGCCTCCGTCAGGCGTACGGACCGGTGAACGGCGCCGGCGCGTCCGGGTCGTCCGGCGCGCTGTCGAGGTTCGGATCGGTCGTCTTGTGCCGGGGGTCGTCGTCGGGGTCCTTGGCGACCCGGGGGTCCTCGGACGGCATCTCGCTCATGCCGGTCAGTCTGCCCCGCATCCGCGTCCGGGGCGACCCGATAGGTTGGCGCGGTGAGCAGCTCCCAGCGCCCCGGCACGTGGCGGATCGGTCGGGTCGTCGGGGTCGACGTCCTGATCAAGCCGTCGCTGCTGCTGATGGGCGTCGCGCTGGTGCTGCTGTTCGCCCCCCGGTGGGAGGACCGCTCCGACGCCAGCCCCTACCTGCTGGCGACCGTGTTCGTCGTGTCGCTGTACGTCTCGGTGCTGGTGCACGAGATCGCCCACGTGCTCGCCGCCCGGGCGTACCGGATGCGCGTCGACTCGGTGACCCTGCACCTGCTGGGCGGCGAGACCGTCATCGAGGGCGAGAGCCGCACCCCCGTCCAGGAGCTCGTGACCTCGATCGTCGGCCCGCTGGCGTCGCTCGCGATCGCCCTCGGCGCCTTCGCGGCGGTCGACGCGATGGGCTTCGGCACGACGTCCGACGTCGTGTGGTCGATCGCGTGGGTCAACCTGCTCGTGGCCGGCTTCAACATGCTCCCCGGCCTGCCCCTCGACGGTGGTCGCGTGTTCCGCGCGATCGTCTGGCAGGTCACGGGCCGCGAGGAGACCGGCGTGCGCATCGCGGCGTGGATCGGGCGCGGCACGGCGGTCGTCGTCGTGGCGGTCTCCCTGCTGTTCCGCGGCGACTCCCGCGACACCGTCATCAACCTGCTGATCGCCCTGCTCGTCGCGTGGTTCCTCTGGGAGGGCGCGACCGAGGCCCTGCGCACCGCGGGGCGCGCGGCCCGCATCGACCTGCTGGTGGCCCGTGACATCGGGTTCGCCGGCGCCGTCCCGCCACCGGGAGCGCCGACCCTGTCAGCCGACCTGCGTGGCGCCGACCTCCTCCGGGCCATGGCGGCGCACCCGGCGGAGGCGTACGCCCTCGTGGAGCCCGACGGCTTCACGTTCGGCGTGCTCACGTCCCGCGCCGTCGACGAGACCTACCGAGCGAGCCGCCGATGACCTCCTACACCCGCAGTGGACCCCTCGTCGAGGGCGAGTGGGTCCGCCTGACCGATCCCAAGGGGCGCCGCCACAACGTGCAGCTCGTGCCCGGCAAGGAGTTCTCGACCAAGAAGGGCCAGCTGCGTCACGACGACATGCTGGGCCAGCCCGAGGGGATCGTCATCCACTCGTCGATGGACCACCCGTACCAGGTGTTCCGGCCCCTGCTGTTCGAGTACGTCGTCTCGATGCCGCGCGGCGCCGCGATCATCTACCCCAAGGACGCCGCGCAGATCATCGTGCAGGCCGACATCTACCCCGGGGCCCGGGTCGTCGAGGCCGGCGCCGGGTCGGGCGCGCTGACGTCGTACCTGCTGCGTGCGATCGGCCCGACCGGCACGCTCGGCTCGTACGAGGTGCGCGAGGAGTTCGCCGACAACGTCCTGCGCAACGTCCACGAGGTGTCCGGAACCGACCTGCCGGGCTGGACGCTCACGGTCGGCGACGTCCGCTCGTGTGTCACCGAGACCGAGATCGACCGCCTGATCCTCGACATGGTCGATCCGTGGAGCTGCATCCCGCTGGCCGCCGAGCGGCTGACCCCCGGCGGCATCGTGTGCGCGTACGTCGCGACCACGACCCAGCTGTCGCGCTTCGTCGAGACGGTCCGCGAGCACGGCGGGTTCACGGAGCCGCGCGCGTGGGAGACCCTCGAGCGCGAGTGGCACCTCGAGGGGCTGGCGGTGCGCCCCCAGCACTCGATGAACGGGCACACGGCGTTCCTCGTCACGGCGCGTCGCATGGCGCCCGGCCACCACTCGATGGGCACGTCGCGCCGTCCGGCCCCCGGTGCGTACGGTCCCGACTACACGGGTCCACGTCCGTTCGGGCACGAGGCCTCCTGACGATCGGTCGGGTAGGGTCGTGGCTACGAGCAGGAGGTGGCTGATGAGCGGCAACGAGCCCACGGGCATGAGTGGTCAGACCAGCGGATCGGACCAGGAGATCGCCTACTTGCGCGCGGAGGTGGAGCACCTGCGGCGCCGGCTCGGCACCGAGCGGTCGAGCGATGCACGCCTCGACGAGCTCGAGGCCAAGCTCTCGGCCACGAGCAGCCAGAACGAGCGGCTCACCTCGACGCTGCGCGAGGCGCGCGACCAGATCGTGACGCTCAAGGAGGAGGTCGACCGTCTGGCGCAGCCGCCGACGGGCTTCGGCACGTTCCTGCAGCGCAACGACGACGACACCGTCGACGTCTTCACGGGCGGACGCAAGCTGCGCGTCAACGTCAGCCCCGCGGTCGACAAGGACACCCTGCGTCGTGGCCAGGAGGTCATCCTCAACGAGGCGATGAACGTCGTCCTGGCGCTCGAGTTCGAGCAGACCGGCGAGGTCGTCTCGCTCAAGGAGATCCTGGCCGACGGCGAGCGCGCCCTCGTGATGGGCAACGCCGACGAGGAGCGCGTCGTCCGGCTGGCCGAGCCCCTGATCGGGCTCAAGATCCGCCCCGGCGACTCCCTGCTGCTCGACGGCCGGTCCGGCTACGTCTACGAGCGCGTCCCGAAGTCCGAGGTCGAGGAGCTCGTCCTCGAGGAGGTCCCCGACATCGACTACGAGTCGATCGGTGGCCTGCGCCAGCAGATCGAGTCGATCCGCGACGCCGTCGAGCTGCCCTACCTGCACCCCGAGATCTTCATCGAGCACGAGCTCAAGCCGCCCAAGGGCGTGCTGCTGTACGGCCCTCCCGGCTGCGGCAAGACCATGATCGCCAAGGCCGTCGCGGCGTCGCTGGCCAAGAAGGTCTCCGAGCGCACGGGCGAGGAGGGACGCTCGTTCTTCCTCAACATCAAGGGCCCCGAGCTGCTCAACAAGTACGTCGGCGAGACCGAGCGGCACATCCGCCTGGTGTTCCAGCGAGCCCGTGAGAAGGCCAGCGAGGGCACCCCCGTCATCGTGTTCTTCGACGAGATGGACTCGCTGTTCCGCACCCGCGGATCGGGCGTGTCGTCCGACGTCGAGAACACCATCGTCCCGCAGCTGCTGAGCGAGATCGACGGCGTCGAGGGCCTCGAGAACGTCCTGGTCATCGGTGCCTCGAACCGTGAGGACATGATCGATCCCGCGATCCTGCGGCCCGGCCGTCTCGACGTCAAGATCAAGATCGAGCGCCCCGACGCCGAGTCGGCGCGCGACATCTTCAGCAAGTACCTGACTGCCAACCTGCCGCTGCACCCCGACGACCTGGGGGAGTGGGACGGCGACCGTCAGGCGTGCGTCAGCGGCATGATCCAGCGCACCGTCGAGCGGATGTACACCGAGTCCGAGGACAACCAGTTCCTCGAGGTCACGTACGCCAACGGCGACAAGGAGGTCCTGTACTTCAAGGACTTCAACTCCGGCGCCATGATCCAGAACATCGTCGACCGGGCCAAGAAGATGGCGATCAAGGACCTCCTCGAGCACCAGCAGCGCGGTCTGCGCATCCAGCACATGCTGCAGGCGTGCCTCGACGAGTTCAAGGAGAACGAGGACCTCCCGAACACGACCAACCCCGACGACTGGGCGCGGATCTCGGGCAAGAAGGGTGAGCGCATCGTGTTCATCCGCACCCTCATCTCGGGCAAGAGCGGCAACGAGCCGGGCCGCTCGATCGACACCGTCGCCAACACGGGGCAGTACCTGTGACGAGCGCGGCCCTGTAGATGCACACCGTCGACCTGCGTGTCGTCTCGTACGGATCGGACGACGCCCAGCTGCTGACGGCCGAGGTGCAGGCCGAGTACGGACGCCGGTACGGCGGTGACGGCGACGTCTCACCGATCGACGTCCACCAGTTCGACGCGCCCGACGGCCACTTCGTGATGGCGTACGTCGGCGACGAGCCGGCCGCGATGGGCGGATGGCGGCGCGGCGGCCCCGAGGGCGTGACCGACGGCGAGATCAAGCGGATGTACGTCCGTCCGGCGTTCGCCCGCCGCGGCCTGGCCCGTGCGGTGCTGGCCGAGCTCGAGCGGACGGCCCGGTCCGCCGGCATCACCCGGCTGGTGCTCGAGACCGGCACGGCGCAGCCCGAGGCCATCGCGCTCTACACGTCGTCGGGCTACGGGCCCGTCCCCGCGTTCGGGTTCTACGCGGGGTACGAGGACAGCGTCCACCTGGGCAAGTCGCTCCTGCCGTGAGCTCCGCGGTCAGGACGTACCGCTACCTGCGGCTCGCGATGGTCGTGCTCGTCGTGATGCTCCTGGCGTCGGTGGTGGGGGAGCGGCTCGCGTCCGGCACGGGCTGCTTCGAGGCGTCGGTCAGCGCCTACGTCCACACCCCGGCGCAGGGCGTCTTCGTGGCGAGCCTCGTCGCGCTCGGCGTCTGCATGATCGTGATCAAGGGCTCCAGCGACGCCGAGGACGTCGTGCTCAACGTCGGCGGGTGCCTGGCGGTCGTCGTGGGTCTCGTGCCGACGCCCGACCCGGCGACCTGCACGGCGTCACCGATCCCGATGCAGCTCGTGCCCGAGCAGGTCGCCAACAACGTCGGCGCCGCCCTGGTGGCGGGAGCCGTCGGCCTGGCCGTGACGGTCGCCGTCGCGCTGCGGCAGGGCGACCTGCGCCGGGCCGATTTCATGACCCGGCGCAACCTCGCCGGCATCGCGGTCTCGACGGTGCTGCTGGTCGTCGGCATCGCGTGGTTCGTCGCCCGTCGCGACGGTTTCGTGGCCCACGCGCACGCCGTCGCCGCGATCGGCCTGTTCGCCTGCATCGTCGGCGTGGTCGGGCTCAACGCCCGTGACTGCCACCGGCGTCGCGCCCCGGCCCGGCGCTACCTCGTGATCCTGGTGCTGATGATCGTCCTCGGCGGCGCGCTGGTGGCCTCGCAGTGGTTCGGCGTCGCGCTGTGGCTGCTGCTCGCGGAGGCCACCGTGATCGGCCTGTTCGCGGTGTTCTGGGTGCTGCAGACCGACGAGCTGTGGCACGTCGGGACCAGGGCCGTAGGGTCGGACGCATGACAGTCCGCCGCGTGCAGGGCAGCGAGGTCGAGTACGGCATCGCCGTGCAGGGACAGCCCAACGCCAATCCGATGGTGGCCTCGACCCACGTCGTGAACTCCTACGCCGCCGCCCACGGGCTGACCCGGCGCGCCCGGTGGGACTTCGAGGAGGAGAGCCCCCTGCGCGACGCGAGGGGCTTCGACCTCAGCCGCGAGGTGGCCGACCCGAGCCAGCTGACCGACGAGGACATGGGCCTGGCCAACATCATCCTCACCAACGGCGCGCGCCTCTACGTCGATCACGCGCACCCCGAGTACTCCAGCCCCGAGGTCACGAACCCGCTCGACGTCGTGCTGTGGGAGAAGGCCGGCGAGAACGTCATGCGCCTCGGCGCCGAGCTCGCGGCGCAGATCCCCGGCACGCAGCCGATCGTGCTCTACAAGAACAACGTCGACAACAAGGGTGCGTCGTACGGCGCCCACGAGAACTACCTCATGCGGCGCGACGTGCCGTTCGACCAGATCGTCGAGCACCTGACGCCGTTCTTCGCGACCCGCCAGGTGTTCACGGGCGCCGGCCGGGTCGGCCAGCAGCAGGACGGTAGCGTCCACGCCTTCCAGATCAGCCAGCGGGCCGACTACTTCGAGGTCGGGGTGGGGCTCGAGACGACTCTCAAGCGTCCGATCATCAACACCCGCGACGAGCCGCACGCCGACCCCAAGAAGTACCGGCGCCTGCACGTGATCATCGGCGACGCGAACTGCTCCGAGACCGCGATCTACCTCAAGCACGGCACGACGTCGCTGGTGCTGGCGATGATCGAGGCCGGCTTCCTGACCCGCAGCCTCGCGCTGGTCGCCCCGGTGCGGGCCGTCCACGACATCTCTCACGACCCCTCGTTGACGCACCGCGTCGAGCTGGCCGACGGGCGGCGCCTGACGGCGCTCGAGGTGCAGGGGGAGTACCTCGGGCTCGCGAAGGCCTTCGTCGCGCAGCACGGGTCCGACGAGCAGACCGACGACGTCATCGCCCGGTGGGAGAGCGTGCTCGAGCGCCTGGCGCGCGACCCGATGGAGTGCGTCCGCGAGCTCGACTGGGTCGCCAAGCTCGCGCTGCTGGAGCGGTACCGCGAACGCGACTCGCTCGGCTGGGACCACGCCAAGCTGCACCTCGTCGACCTGCAGTACCACGACGTCCGCCTGCACAAGGGGCTCTACCACCAGCTCGTCCGCACGGGGCGGATGGACCGGCTGTTCACCGACGAGCAGGTCGCGGCCGCCGTGACCGACCCGCCGCGCGACACCCGTGCCTACTTCCGCGGCATGTGCCTGGCCCGGTTCAGCCCCGACATCGCCGCGGCCTCGTGGGACTCGGTGATCTTCGACCTGCCCGGGCGCGACTCGCTGCAGCGCATCCCCACGATGGAGCCCTTGCGCGGCACCGCCGAGCACGTCGGCGCCCTGTTCGAGACCAGCACGACCGCCGAGCAGCTGTTCACCGCGATCACTGGCCGCTAAGGGCTAGGGTTGGGTCATGTCCGAGCAGCAGCACAAGAGCACCCGCAAGCCCGCCGAGGCCGACGAGGCACAGGCCGACACGACCGAGGTCGACGTCGAGGCCAAGGCCAAGCTCGACGACGACGTCGACTCGATCCTCGACGAGATCGACGACGTCCTCGAGGAGAACGCCGAGGAGTTCGTCCGCAGCTTCGTGCAGAAGGGCGGACAGTGATGCTCCCGGAGGGCACCCGCCTGACCGGATCGTCGTCCTTCGCCGACTACCTCGCCACGGCGGCGCCCGAGCTGATGCCCGGTGCCGCCTCGCGCGCCGGGGGAGCGCACGGCGACCTGGCCCCGCACGCGACGACGATCGTCTCGGCGACGTTCGACGGCGGAGTCATCATGGCCGGCGACCGCCGCGCGACGATGGGCAACGTCATCGCCCAGCGCGACATCGAGAAGGTCTTCCCGGCCGACGAGTATTCGTGCATCGGCATCGCCGGCAGCGCGGGCCTCGCGATCGAGATGGTGCGCCTGTTCCAGGTCGAGCTCGAGCACTACGAGAAGATCGAGGGCACGGTCCTGTCGGCCGACGGCAAGGCCAACCGCCTCGCGGCGCTGATCCGCGGCAACCTCGGCCTCGCGATGCAGGGCCTCGCGGTCGTCCCGCTGTTCGCGAGCTTCGACCTCGAGACGCAGCAGGGACGCATCTTCTCGTACGACGTCACGGGCGGCCGCTACGAGGAGCACAGCGGCTTCCACACCGTCGGCTCGGGATCGGTCTTCGCGCGCGGCTCGCTCAAGAAGCTCTACAGCCGGGGCCTCACCGAGGGCGACTGCGTCACCGCGGCGATCCAGGCGCTGTACGACGCCGCCGACGACGACTCGGCGACCGGCGGGCCCGACCTGACCCGCCGCATCTTCCCGGTCGTGTCGGTCGTGACGGCCGACGGCTACCGCCGGCTCGCCGACGACGAGGTCGGCGCGATCGCCGACGACGTCATCGGCGGACGCCTCGAGCGCCCCGACGGCCCGTCGGCCCCCCTGAGCTGAGAGAGAGTCACGCATGAGCCAGCAGTTCTACGTCTCGCCCGAGCAGCTGATGAAGGACCGGGCCGACTTCGCCCGCAAGGGCATCACCCGGGGGCGCAGCGTCGCGGTCGTCCACTACGCCGACGGCATCCTGTTCGTCGCCGAGAACCCGTCGCGGGCGCTGCACAAGATCAGCGAGATCTACGACCGGATCGGCTTCGCGGCGGTCGGCCGGTACAACGAGTTCGAGAACCTGCGCATCGCGGGCGTGCGCCTGGCCGACATGCGCGGCTACGCCTACGACCGGCGCGACGTCACGGCGCGCGGCCTGGCCAACGCCTACGCGCAGACGCTCGGCACGATCTTCTCGTCCGGTGGCGAGAAGCCGTACGAGGTCGAGATCTTCGTCGGCGAGCTCGGTGACGACGCCTCGCACGACCAGGTGTACCGCCTGATGTACGACGGCTCGGTCTCCGACGTGCGGGGCTTCGGCGTGATGGGCGGCCAGAGCGAGCAGGTCGAGGCCTACCTCGGGGAGCACTACGCCCCGGGTCTCGACCTGGCGGCCGCCGTGAGGGTCGCGGTCACGGCCCTGGGCCAGGACGTCGAGCCCGCCCGCACCGTCGAGGCGTCGGCCCTCGAGGTCGCGACGCTGTCGCGCGCCCGTCCGCAGCCCCGCAAGTTCAAGCGGATGAGCGACGTCGACGTGGCTGCCGCGCTCAGCCAGTAGGGCGTGGGCCCGTCCCTGCCACGGCGCGCGACAACCTCATGACGTTCGCGCGCCGCACCGCGGGTTTGCCGGCGCGCGACTAGGCTGACGTGCATGGACCGACGGATCTTCGGCATCGAGAACGAGTACGGCGTCACCTGCTCGTTCAAGGGTCAGCGTCGTCTGTCGCCCGACGAGGTCGCCCGGTACCTGTTCCGCCGCGTCGTCTCGTGGGGCCGCAGCAGCAACGTGTTCCTGCGCAACGGGGCGCGCCTATACCTCGACGTCGGCAGCCACCCGGAGTACGCGACGCCCGAGTGCGACGACCTCGTCGACCTCGTGACGCACGACCGCGCCGGCGAGCGGATCCTCGAGGGCCTCATGATCGACGCCCAGAAGCGGCTGGCCGACGACGGCGTCGAGGGCGACATCTACCTGTTCAAGAACAACACCGACTCGGCCGGCAACTCCTACGGGTGCCACGAGAACTACCTCGTCAGCCGCCAGGGCGAGTTCAGCAAGCTCGCCGACGTCCTGATCCCGTTCCTCGTGACCCGCCAGATCATCTGCGGCGCGGGCAAGATCCAGCAGACGCCACGCGGCCCGGTCTTCAGCGTCAGCCAGCGGGCCGAGCACATCTGGGAGGGCGTCTCGAGTGCCACGACGCGCTCCCGCCCGATCATCAACACCCGCGACGAGCCCCACGCCGACGCCGAGCGGTTCCGCCGCCTGCACGTCATCGTGGGCGACTCCAACATGAGCGAGACCACGACGCTGCTCAAGGTCGCCACGACCGACCTGGTGCTGCGCATGATCGAGGCCGGCGTGCCGATGCGCGACCTGACGCTCGACAACCCCATCCGGGCGATCCGCGAGATCTCGCACGACATGACCGGACGTCGCACGGTGCAGCTGGCCAACGGCCGCGAGCTGTCGGCCCTGGAGATCCAGGCCGAGTACTTCAGCAAGGCCGCCGAGTTCGTCGACAAGAACGGGCTGCACACCCCCACGATCACGCGGGCGCTCGACCTGTGGGAACGCACGCTGAAGGCCGTCGAGTCCGACGACCTGTCGCTCGTCGAGCGCGAGATCGACTGGGTCATCAAGTACAAGCTGCTCGACCGCTACCGCAGCAGGAACGACCTGAGCTGGAGCGATCCGCGCATCGCGCAGCTCGACCTGGCGTACCACGACATCCGGCGCGACCGCGGCATCTTCTACCTGCTCGAGAACAAGGGCGCCGTCGCCCGGGTCACCAACGACCTGGACGTCTTCACGGCCAAGTCGATCCCGCCGCAGACCACCCGGGCCCGTCTGCGCGGCGACTTCATCAAGCGGGCGCAGGAGCGCCGCCGCGACTTCACGGTCGACTGGGTGCACCTCAAGCTCAACGACCAGGCCCAGCGCACCGTGCTGTGCAAGGACCCGTTCAGGTCCCAGGACGAGCGCGTGCAGCGGCTCATCGACGGCATGTGAGCACGACCTCTTGGGCGGTGTCGATACGCTGATCGGCGTTCTGTGCCCTCCACCCCGAAGGTCGTACACGTGCGTCGCATCCTGCTCGTCTCCGCCGCTGCCGTCCTGTTCCTGTCCGGATGTGGCAGCAGCGACACCGGCACCTCGTCCGGCAACCTCGACGAGGTCAAGGTCTCCCGGGGCGCCAGCCCCGACGTCACCGTCGCGAAGGACTTCTCGGTCGACAAGACCGAGTCCAAGGTCCTGACCAAGGGCACGGGCGAGACGGTCGCGGCCGGCGACTCGGTCAAGGTCAACTACGTCGCGGTCAACGGACGCACCGGCAAGCAGTTCGACAGCTCGTTCAAGACCGGCACCCCCTACACCGTCAACCTGACGCAGGACAAGATCCTGCCCGGCTTCATCAAGGGCCTCGAGGACCGCACCGTCGGCAGCCGCGTCCTGGTCGCGATGTCGCCGCAGGACGGCTTCGGCCAGGCGCAGGCCCAGCTCGACGTCAAGAAGGACGACACCCTGGTGTTCCTGTTCGACATCGTGTCGAAGGTGCCGACGTCGGTCGTGGGCGAGGCCCGCTCGACGCCGAAGAACTACCCCAAGCTCGAGGTCGACGACAAGAACATCCCGACCGCGTTCGTCAAGAAGAGCACGACCGACGCCAAGAAGGACGCCGTCGAGAGCTCGTTCACCGTCATCCAGGGGACCGGCGCCGAGGTCACCGCCGACCAGACGATCAGCGTCCAGTACTTCGGCCAGATCTACCCCGGTGGCACGACGTTCGACGAGTCGTACTCCAAGGAGGTCTTCACGCAGCCGCTGACGAGCCTCTACAAGTGCTGGCAGGACGAGCTGGTGGGCAAGAAGCTCGGCAGCCGCGTCATCATCGTGTGCCCGGCGGACGTCGGCCAGGGCGCGGACGCCGAGCCGGAGGGCAGCCCGATCAAGAAGGGCGACACGCTGCTGTTCTCGGTCGACTTGCTCGACGCTTCCTGACATCCTCCTCCTATGGCCGAGCGCAAGACCGAGAGGTTGATGAACCTCATCTTCGCGTTGCTGGTCAGTCGCCAGTACCTGACGAAGGACCAGATCCGCGAGTCGATCGCCGACTACCGCGAGTCGACGCCCCAGGCGTTCGACCGCAAGTTCGAGCGCGACAAGGAGGAGCTGCGCGAGCTCGGCATCACGGTCGAGATGGGGCAGAACGACAAGTACTTCAACGACGAGCCCGGCTACCGCATCCGTCGTGACGAGGCCGAGCTGCCCGATCTCGAGCTGACCCGCGAGGAGGCCGCCGTGATCGGCCTGGCCACGCAGGTGTGGGAGCACGCGGGCCTGGCGAGTGAGTCGACCACCGCCCTGGTCAAGCTCAAGGCGATCGGTGTCGACGTCGACACGAGCGTGCTGCGCATGGCCGAGCCCCGCCTGTCGACCGACGAGCCGTCCTTCGACGCGATGTGGGACGCCGTCACGCGGCGCGTCCCGATCGCGTTCGCCTACGCGCGTCCCGGGCGCGAGCCGATGCTGAGGCACCTGCAGCCCTGGGGCATCATCTCGTGGCACGACCGCTGGTACGTCGGCGGATTCGACCTCGACCGCGGCGAGTCGCGGATCTTCCGCCTGTCGCGCGTCATCGGCGAGGTCACGACCGAGGGCGCCCCCGGCTCCTACGAGATCCCCGAGGGCACCGACATGAAGCACGTCGCCCGCGAGCTGTTCCCGCCCGAGCCCGAGGAGGCCGCGGTGCTGCGCATCCGCCGCGACCGCGGGCAGTCCCTGCGCCGGCTCGCGGAGAAGGTCACCCCGCTGGGGGACGATCTCGACGAGGTCGAGATCCGGTACTCGTCGCACTGGGAGCTGGCGTCCGAGGTCGCGTCGTACGGTCCCGACGTCGTGGTGGTCTCGCCTCCCGACGTCCGCGAGGCCGTCGTGCAGCGCCTGACGGCTGCCGTCACGGGCTCCCTCGAGGTCGGCGCATGAGCCGGTCACGCCAGCAGGTCGTGCGCATGCTGGCGCTCGTCCCGTACCTGCAGGGCAACGACGGGGTGCCGGTCAACGAGGTGGCCGCCGAGTTCGGCGTGACCCCCAAGACGATCCGCGACGACCTCAAGCTGCTGATGTACACCGGCACGGGGGAGTACGCCGGCGAGCTCATCGACTTCGACCTGACGGCGCTCGAGCGCGACGGCGTCGTGCACATCCGCGACGCCGAGTTCATGACCCGGCCGCTGCGCATCAGCACCCGCGAGGGCGCCGCCCTGATCGTCGCGCTGCGGACGCTGCGCGCGTCCGCCAGCGGTCTGGAGCTGACCGTCATCGACAGCGCGCTGGCCAAGCTCGAGAGCGCCGTCGGCGACACCGCGTCGACGTCGGTCGACGTCGTGCTCGACGACGTCGACCCCACGATCCACGGTGCCGTCGTCGAGGCGCTGACGGGCGGCAAGCGGCTCGCCCTGACGTACGCGACGGTCTCGCGTGACGAGCAGACCGATCGCGACGTCGACCCGCGCCGCCTGTTCACCGAGCAGGGCAAGCTGTACCTCGAGGCGTGGTGCCTCAAGGCCGAGGACCTGCGCTTCTTCCGGCTCGACCGCATCGTCGCGGCCGACGTGCTCGCGATCGACGCCGAGCCGCACGACGCGACACCACGTGACCTGTCCGAGGGATTCTTCACGGTCGGCGAGCAGACGCCGTTCGCGGTCGTCGACCTGCACCCGCGGGCGCACTGGCTGACCGAGTACTACCAGGTCGACCTGGTGTCGCAGGGCGAGGACGGCGTGTGGCGCGCCAAGCTCTACGGCGCCGACTGGTCGTGGCTGCGACGCCTCGTGCTGCGCAACGCCGGGTCGGTCACCGTCATCGAGCCCGCCGCCCTGCGCGAGCGGGTGGTTGACGACGCCCGGCTGGCCCTCGAGGCGTACGATGAAGTCGTCGTCCATAAGGAGTCATGATGTTCCGTCAGATCGGTCCCACCGAGATCCTGATCATCCTGGGAGTCGTCCTCCTGCTGTTCGGGGGCAAGAAGCTCCCCGAGCTGGCGCGTGGATCGGGCAAGGCCCTGCGCATCTTCAAGTCCGAGGTCAAGGCCATGAACGACGACGACGACGAGGCCAAGCCCGTCAAGCCGGCGTCGCTGCAGACCGTCGAGGCCGCCGAGCTGGACGAGAAGCGCGAACAGGCCTGACGCTTGGCGCTGACACGCGGCAGGCCGACCCCGTCGCCGGGCGGCTCGATGCCGCTCATGGACCACCTGCGTGAGCTGCGCACGCGACTGACCAGGGCCGTTCTGGCGATCGCGATCGGCACGATCCTCGGCTTCGTGTTCTACGAGCCGATCCTGAACTTCCTCACGCAGCCGTACGAGGACATGCGCCCGCTGCTGACCGCCGAGGGCATCGACACCGAGCTGGTCATCACGGGCATCGGCGGCGCCTTCCAGTTCCAGCTCAAGATCTCGCTGGTGTTCGGCCTGCTGGCGTCCAGCCCCTTCTGGCTGTGGCAGCTGTGGGCGTTCGTCCTGCCCGCGATGCACCGCAACGAGAAGCGCTGGGCGCTGCTGCTCGCCGGCACCGGCGCGCCGCTGTTCGTCGGCGGTGCGGCCCTGGCGTACGTCGTCCTGCCCAAGGCCATGGAGGTGCTGATCGGCTTCGTGCCCGACGGCTTCGGCTCGCTGGTCACGGGCGCCGAGTACTTCGACTTCATCGTCAAGATGCTGCTGGTGTTCGGCGTCGCGGCCGAGATCCCGCTGGTCGTCGTGGTGCTCAACCGCATCGGGGCCGTCAGCGCGAAGCAGCTCGCCAACGCCCGGCCCTGGACGATCATCGGCATCTTCGTCTTCGCGGCGGTCGCGACGCCCACGACCGATCCCCTGACGATGCTGTTCCTGGCAGCGCCGATGGTCGTGCTCTACCTGGTCTCCGAGCTCATCGCGAAGCTGACGGACCGCAGGCGCGCCCGGCTCATCGGCACCGAGGTGGACGACGACGAGGCCGCGCCGATCGGCGGACCGTCCGAGCTCGACGGCCCGTCCGACCTGCGCGACTGACGATGCACCTCGCCCTCGTGGTGAACCCGGCCTCGGGGCGCCACCGCGCCGCGTCGATCGCCGAGCGCGCGGCCGTGCGCCTGCGCGCCGCCGGCCACACGGCGCACCTGGTCGAGGGCGCCGACGGTGCGTCGTCGCATCGCCTCGCCGCCGAGGCCGCGGCGACCGGTGCGGACGCCCTCGTCGTGGTCGGCGGCGACGGCGCGCTGCACGGCGTGCTCGACCTCGTCGCCGACGGCGACGTGCTGTTCGGGCTGCTCCCGGCCGGCACCGGCAACGACACCGCGCGCTCGCTCGGCATCCCCGCCCACGACGTCGACGCCGCGATCGACGTGCTGCTGGCGGGACACGTCCGCACCGTCGACCTGGCCCGCACGGGCGACTCCCACGTCGCGACCGTCATCGCGTCCGGCTTCGACTCCAAGGTCAACGAGCGGGCCAACGCGATGCGGTGGCCGCGGGGGAACATGCGCTACAACCTGGCGATCCTCGCCGAGCTGCGCTCCTTCGAGCCGCTCCCGTTCACCCTGACGCTCGACGGCACGCCGATCGAGCGCGAGGCGATGCTCGTCGCGGTCGGCAACGGGCCGTCGTTCGGCGGGGGACTGCGCATCTGCGAGGGCGCCGTGATCGACGACGGCCTGCTCGACGTCGTGGTCATCAACCCCGTCAGCAAGGCCACGCTGCTGCGGGTCTTCCCGCAGCTGTACCGCGGCACGCACGTCGACCTGCCCGAGTTCGAGCGGCACCTCGTCACCGAGGTGACGCTCTCGTCGCCCGGCATCGTGGCCTACGGCGACGGCGAGCGGCTCGGCGCACTGCCGCTGACCGCCACGGTGCGGCCGGGCGCGTTGCGCGTCCTGGCCCCACCCGCCCCCACGTAGGCTGGAGCCATGAGCAGCCCGGCGGAGAAGTACGCACAGTCCCGCACGAGCAGGCAGTACCCGCGGCTCGCGGAGTTCCGCGGCCTGTACGACTTCGGGCTCGACGGCTTCCAGGTCGAGGCGTGCAAGGTCGTCGAGGACGGTCACGGCGTGTTGGTCGCAGCCCCCACCGGCTCGGGCAAGACGCTCGTCGGCGAGTTCGCGGTCCACCTGGCGCTGCAGACGGGGCGCAAGTGCTTCTACACGACCCCCATCAAGGCCCTGTCGAACCAGAAGTTCTCCGACCTCGTCGAGCGGTACGGCGCCGACAACGTCGGGCTGCTGACGGGCGACAACACGATCAACGGCGAGGCGCCGATCGTCGTCATGACGACCGAGGTGCTGCGCAACATGCTCTACGCGGGCTCGCGCACGCTCGACACGCTCGGTTTCGTCGTGATGGACGAGGTGCACTACCTCGCCGACCGCACCCGCGGTGCCGTGTGGGAGGAGGTCATCATCCACCTCGCCGAGTCGGTCTCGGTCATCGCGCTGTCGGCGACCGTGTCCAACGCCGAGGAGTTCGGTGACTGGCTCACCGCGGTGCGCGGCGACACCGTGACGATCGTCGAGGAGCGGCGGCCGATCCCGCTGCACCAGCACGTCCTGGTGGGCCGCACGATGTTCCCGCTGTTCGAGCCCAGCCCCGACGACCGGGGCGTCGAGGTCAACAAGGCCCTCGAGCGGCTCGCACGCGAGGACTGGCAGCTCACCCGGTCGATGCGCGGCCACCGCCCCAAGGGCGGCAAGCGACCCCGCAGCCGCAATCGGACGCCCAGCCGGGTCGACGTCGTCGAGCGGCTCGACGCCGAGGGCCTGCTGCCGGCGATCACGTTCGTGTTCAGCCGGGCCGGCTGCGCCGCGGCGGTGCAGCAGTGCCTCGACGCCCGCATCACGCTGACGACGCCCGAGGAGCAGGCCGAGATCACGGCGTTCGTCGACGCGGCGTGCGCGCACCTGCCCGAGGCCGATCTGCACGTCCTGGGCTACTACGAGTTCCGCGACGGCCTCGCCCGCGGCATCGCGGCGCACCACGCAGGCATGCTGCCGACGTTCAAGGAGTGCGTCGAGGACCTCTTCAGCGCGGGCTTCGTCAAGGTCATCTTCGCGACCGAGACCCTCGCGCTGGGCATCAACATGCCGGCACGGTCCGTCGTGATCGAGAAGCTGTCGAAGTGGAACGGCGAGACGCACGCCAACATCACGCCGGGGGAGTACACGCAGCTGACGGGACGAGCGGGCCGTCGCGGCATCGACGTCGAGGGGCACGGCGTGGTCCTGTGGCAGCCGGGCCTCGACCCCAAGCAGGTCGCCGGTCTGGCCAGCACGCGCACCTACCCGCTCAACTCGTCGTTCCACCCGTCGTACAACATGGCGGTCAACCTCGTCGGCCAGGTCGGGCGCGGCGTGGCCCGCGAGCTCCTCGAGCAGTCGTTCGCCCAGTTCCAGGCCGATCGCGCCGTCGTCGGGCTCGCACGGCAGATCCGCAAGGCCGACGACGCCCTCGACGGCTACCGCGACAACATCCACTGCGACCGGGGCGACTTCATGGAGTACGCGTCGCTGCGGCGCGAGCTGACCGACATCGAGGCGTCCGGCTCCAAGGCCCGCCGCCAGGCCGAGCGTGCCGAGATCGCCGAGTCGCTGACGCGGCTGCGTCCGGGCGACGTCATCCACGTGCCGGTCGGCAAGTTCGCCGGCATCGCGGTCGTGCTCGACCCGGGCCGGGCCACCGACGGCGACGGTCCGCGACCCATGGTGCTGACGGCCAGCCGGCACGCCCGCCGGCTCGCGATGATCGACTTCACGGCTCCGGTGTCGGCCCTGACCACGATGCGCATCCCCAAGTCGTTCAACGCCCGCAACCCGCAGGCGCGGCGCGACCTCGCGGCCGCGCTGCGCAGCCGTGCCGACGGCGTCGCGTGGGGCCAGGAGAAGCAGCGGCGCGACCACTCCTCGCGCGAGGACCCGCGCATCGGCGCGATCCGTGAGAAGCTGCGCGACCACCCGTGCCACCAGTGCCCCGACCGCGAGAAGCACGCGCGCTGGGCCGAGCGCTACCTCAAGCTCGAGCGCGACACGAAGAACCAGCGCGGACGCATCGAGCAGCGCACCAACACCGTCGCCCGCCAGTTCGACCGCGTGTGCGAGGTGCTCGACGTGCTGGGCTACCTCGACGGCGACGAGGTCACGGCCGACGGCAAGAAGCTCACCCGTCTCTACAGCGACCTCGACCTGCTCGTGAGCGAGTGCCTGCGCCAGCAGGCGTGGGACGGCCTCGACGCGGCCGAGCTCGCGTCCGTCGTGAGCGGCCTGACCTACCAGTCACGCAGCTCTGACGAGCTGCCCGCCCCGCGCTTCCCGTCGCAGGCCGTCCGCGAGACGGCGGCGACCATGTCGCAGCTGTGCGCCGACCTGCAGCAGCTCGAGCGCGAGCACCGCGTCAAGTTCCTGCACCAGCCCGACTTCGGCTTCGCGCAGGCGGTCTGGCAGTGGTGCAACGACGCGAGCCTCGACGACGTCCTCGGCGAGATGGAGCTCGCGGCCGGCGACTTCGTGCGGGCCATGAAGCAGCTCATCGACGTCGTGGCGCAGATCGCCGACGCCGCCGGGCCGGGGCCCCTGCGCACCACGGCCCGCGAGTCGCTCGACCTGCTGCGCCACGGCGTCGTCAGCTACACCAGCATCAGCGCGTGACGGCCTTGAGGGCGCGCTCCGTCACGCCGCCGAGGCCCCAGGTCTGGCCGAACGCCTCGAACTTCTCGTGGTCAGGCGTCGCCGACAGGTCGGGCACGTCGCAGACGTCGGTGCGCACCGCCACGACCTCGCGCGCGGCACGGATGTAGTCGACCGAGTCGAGCAGCGACCGCCGCACCTTGGGCGTGATCGAGGACGAGGGATCGCCCGCGGCCTCGAGGATGCCGTCGAGGTCGCCGAACCGGTCGAGCAGCACCGCGGCGGTCTTGTCGCCGATCCCGGCCACACCGGGCAGGCCGTCGGACGGGTCGCCTCGCATGACCGCGAAGTCGACGTAGTCGGACGCGCCGATCGAGTACTTCGCCCGGAGCCAGGCCTCGTCGACGACGTCGTGCCTCGACACGCCCTTCGCGACGTACAGCACCCGGACGTCGCGGTCGTCGTCGACGACCTGGAAGAGGTCGCGGTCGCCCGTGACGACGTCGACGGGTCCGTCCCACCGTGCCGCGAGCGTGCCGATGACGTCGTCGGCCTCGTGGTCGGCGGCGCCGACGACGGGGATGCCGAGCAGCCCGAACGCCTCGGAGATCAGCGGCACCTGGGGCCCGAGCAGACCGTCGGTCGTGTCGGCCTCGCCGCCGTCGTCGTCCAGGCGCTGCGTCTTGTAGGTGTCGATCAGGTCGACCCGCCACTGCGGACGCCAGTCGTCGTCCCAGCACGCCACGACGGCACCGGGCTCGTACTGCGTCGTGAGGCTCGACGTGAAGTCGAGGATGCCGCGCAGGGCGTTGACCGCGGTGCCGTCGGGCGCCGTCAGCGTCTTCGGGATGCCGAAGAAGGCTCGGAAGTACAGGCTCGCGCTGTCGAGCAGGAGGAGGCGGTCACGGGACGTGGGCATGTCCCGAGCCTAGACGTCGGCGGGCCGGCGCGGGGCCCGCGCCCGAGCCGGGGTCAGGCGGAGTCGTGCCCCTCGTCGAGCTGTCGCTGCTGACGGGCGCGGTACGCCTGGCGCTGCTCCTCCGCACGGGCCCGCAGGGCGCGCTGGTACGCGGCCTCGCGGTCGGGATCGGGATCGACGTGGCGCACGGGACGCTCGCGGTCGTGCACGACCGGGACGGACGACCCGCGGTTGCCCTTGTACGGCAGGTCGGCGGGAGCGTGCGGACGTCCGGCGACCAGCCAGGCCAGCGAGCCGACGGCCGGCAGGAAGACCACGAGCACGAGCCAGAAGGTCTTGGACAGGTTGCGGCACGCACCCTCGTCGGTCGTGATGACGTCGAAGAGGCAGAAGATCCACAGCGCGAGGACCATCAGGCTCAGCAACCCGTTCATGTACAGCACGTCGTGGCTCCCTGTTCGTCGGACGTCACGACATCCTGTCAGCCGCGGGGGTCACGTGCAGCCGAACGACGACGATGATCCCACGGGTATCGTCGTGGCGTGAGCACATGGCGCAAGGCACAGCAACTGGCGGCTTCGCAGGGCATCGACGCCCTGCTCGTGACCCCGGGGGCCGATCTGCGGTACCTGACCGGCTACGTCGCGCTCCCGCTCGAGCGGCTGACGTGCCTCGTCCTGCCCGCCGCCGGCACCCCGACGCTCGTCGTGCCGGCCCTCGAGCGCCAGGCCGCGGTCGCGTCGGGCGTCGACGTCGAGATCGCCACGTGGGACGAGCGCGACGACCCGTTCGCCCTGGTCGCGAGCCTGGTCGGCGACGCGACGACGATCGGCCTCGACGACCACATGTGGGCGTCGCGCGTCTTCGCGCTCGGCGAGGCCATCCCGACCGCCGACCAGGTGCTGGCCGGCTCCCTCGTGCAGCAGCTGCGCATCCGCAAGGACGCCGACGAGGTCGAGGCGCTGCGTCAGGCGGGGCTCGCGATCGACCGCGTGCACGGACGCGTCCACGAGTGGCTGCGCCCCGGGCGCACCGAGCGCGAGGTCGGAGCCGACATCGCGCGCGCGATCATCGACGAGGGCCACGAGACCGTCGACTTCGTGATCGTCGGATCGGGGCCCAACGGCGCCTCGCCGCACCACGAGCTGTCCGACCGGGTCATCGAGGCCGGCGACCCCGTCGTCGTCGACATCGGCGGCACGATGCCGTCGGGCTACTGCTCGGACTCGACCCGCAACTACCTGGCCGGCGGCACCGTCGACCCCCTGTACACCGAGGCGTACGCGGTGCTCGAGGCCGCCCAGCGCGCGCAGATCGACCACGCGCGCCCGGGCGTCACGGCCGAGTCGGTCGACGCGATCGGCCGGCAGATCATCGCCGACGCCGGCTTCGGCGACCTGTTCATCCACCGCACGGGTCACGGGATCGGCCAGGAGACGCACGAGGAGCCCTACATCATCGAGGGCAACGACCTGGTGCTCGAGGAGGGCATGGCCTTCTCGATCGAGCCGGGCATCTACCACGAGGGACGTTTCGGGGCCCGCATCGAGGACATCGTCGTGTGCACGGCCGACGGTCTCGAGGTGCTCAACAACACCCCGCGCGGACTCGTCTCCCTGTGACCTGGAAGGTCGCCTGGCCGGCCGCGGCCGCCCTCGGGGCCCTGTGCTCGCTCGACTTCGACCCGGTCGGGCTGCCGTTCGCGATGATCGCGGGCGTGGCCGGCCTGATCTGGCTCGCGCGCCGTCTGTCGCACGCGCGCAAGCGCACCGTGGCCGTCACGGGCCTGCTGTTCGGGCTGGGCTTCATGGCGCCGCTGATCTGGTGGATGAACGCCGTCAGCGCGGGCGCGTACGTCGCGCTCGTGATCGCCCAGGCGCTGTTCTTCATCCCGATCATGCTGGCGCTTCGCGCCGCGACGCGCCTGCGGGCGTGGCCGCTGTGGGGTGCGGGCGTGTGGGTCCTGGGGGAGTGGGCGCGGGGCCGGTTCCCCTTCACGGGCTTCCCGTGGGGACGGCTCGCCCACACCTCGATCGACACGCCGTTCGCCTCCTACGCGCGCCTCGTGGCGATGCCCGGCACCAGCGCCGTGCTGTTCGTCGCGGCGGCGCTCGTGCTGGTCGTCGTGACGGGGCCGGGCCGCCGGGCCCGCATCGGCGCCGCTGCCGGCGTCGTGGCCATCGTGGGGGTCGGGGCGCTGCTGCCCACCGGCATCGCGGGCGCCGACGGCACCCGGCAGGTCGCGCTCGTGCAGGGCGACGTGCCGGGGGTCTTCCTGACCTGGCCGCGCGGCGAGATCTTCGACCTGCACGTCGCCGAGACGTCCCGGCTGGTCGAGAAGATCCGCGCCGGCGACGTGCCGCAGCCCGACATGGTCCTGTGGCCCGAGAACGCCACCGACATCGACCCGTACCACGACGCCCTCGTGCGGCAGCAGATCGAGGACCTCTCGGCGCTGCTGAAGGCGCCGATCCTGGTCGGCGGCATCTTCGACGGCCCGACGGTCGAGACGGCGCGCAACTCCGGCGTCGTGTGGACCGCCGACGGCCCCGGGGACCGCTACGACAAGCTCAAGCCCGTGCCGTTCGGTGAGTACGTGCCGTTCCGCCAGCAGGCCGGGTTCGTCGTCAACCGGCTCGCCCGCGACATCCCCCGCGACATGCTGGCAGGCGACCAGCCGGGCGCCATGACGATCGGCGACACCCGCATCGGCGACACGATCTGCTACGACATCGCCTACGACGGCGTGACGCGCCGCGCCGTCGACGGGGGAGCCCAGCTCATGGTCGTCCAGACCAGCAATGCCGCGTTCACCGGCACGTCGCAGCCCGAGCAGCAGTGGGACATCTCGCGCCTGCGGGCGATCGAGACGGGCCGCTGGGTCGTCGTCCCGTCGACCAACGGCATCTCGGGCGTCGTCGACCCGACCGGGCGCAGCGTCGAGCGTGCGCCGCTGCACGAGCCCGCCACGATCAGCGCCGAGGTCACCCTCGCATCGGGCCGCACGCCCGCGCTGGTCATCGGCCGCTACCTCGAGTGGTTGCTGGTCGCGACGGGTCTGGGAGCATGGTTGCTCGGCACCCGCCCGCGCCAGCAGAACGGAACCCCATGACAGCGCTCGTCATCATCCCGACGTACGACGAGGCCGCCAATCTCGCCTGGATCGTGGAGCGCGTCCTCGCGGCCCAGCCGCAGCTGCACGTCCTCGTCGCCGACGACGGGTCGCCCGACGGCACGGGCGCCATCGCCGACGCGCTGGCGGCCGCCGACGACCGGGTGCACGTGCTGCACCGGGTGTCCAAGCAGGGTCTCGGCTCGGCCTACCGGGCCGGGTTCGCCTGGGGCCTCGAGCGCGGGTACGACACGCTGCTCGAGATGGACGCCGACGGCTCGCACCGTCCCGAGGACCTCGCCCAGATCCTCGCCGCCAGCGCGACCGGCGCCGATCTCGTGCTCGGGTCGCGGTGGGTCCCCGGCGGCGGCGTCGTCAACTGGCCGTGGCACCGGCGTCTCATCTCCCGCGGGGGCACGCTGTACGCGCGCCTGCTGCTCGGCCTCGACGTCAAGGACGCGACGGGCGGCTTCCGCGCGTTCCGCCGCGAGACGCTCGAGCGCCTGCCGCTCGACCAGGTCGCCTCGCAGGGCTACTGCTTCCAGATCGACATGACCCGCCGGGTCGCGGCCGCCGGCATGGACGTCGTCGAGGTGCCCATCACGTTCGTCGAGCGCGAGCGGGGCGAGTCCAAGATGAGCGGCGCGATCGTCCGCGAGGCCCTGTGGCGCGTCACGGTGTGGGGCGCTGCGCGGCTGGTGCCCCGGCGACTGCGAAAGGGACCCCGGCCGGAGCCGGAGTCCCTTGCGTCGCGCCCTGGTGCGTGACCTAGGCGGTCTTCTTCTTCGCCGCCGACTTCTTCGCCGGGCGGTGCAGGTGCGGCGGACCGATCTCGCCGCCGCGGAGCAGCTCGAGCCGCTCCGTCAGGATCTCTTCCAGCTCGTCGACCGAGCGACGCTCGAGCAGCATGTCCCAGTGGGTGCGGACGGGCTTCTCGGCCTTGCCCTCGGGCTTGACACCGTCGGCGAGCTGACCGATCGCGCCCGTCTTCGGGTCCTCCCACTCGAACGGGATCTCGGCCTCGTCGGCCATGACCACCGTGAAGGTGTGCCCGTCGGCGCAGACGTACTCGACCTGCTGCCGGGGAGCCATCTCGACCCCGCGCTCGTCCTCGAAGCTCTGAGTTCCGAGTCGAGCTCCTCGCAGTGCACGTTCAGCCATGTGCGTCCCCTTTCGTGTGCCTTACCTCTATCAACGTAGGGGACACACATGAGATTCCCCTGAACGGGAATCTCTTCGGAGCCGGGTCAGACGTCCGCCCTGTCGCGGGTCAGCGCGGGGACCTTCAGCAGGGCCAGCAGACCGACGAGCAGCACCAGCATGATGCCGACGATGCCCCAGCGGTCGTCGCCGAAGACGAAGGCGAACAGCCCGAACAGCGTGGGCGCCAGGAACGACGCCGCGCGGCCCGTCATGGCGTAGAGGCCGAAGTGCTGGCCCTCCTTGCCCGGGGGCGTCAGGCGCACGAGGTAGGTGCGCGACGCCGACTGCGCGGGCCCGACGAACAGGCACAGCACCAGCCCGAAGACCCAGAAGCCCGCCATGCCCTGCACGAACAGCAGCACCACGCCGGCCACCAGCATCGCGACCAGCGAGAACACGATGACGCGCCGCGGGCCGAGGCGGTCGTCGAGCCGTCCGGCCACGAGGGCGCCCGTCGCGGCCGCGACGTTGGCGGCGATGCCGAACGGGATCACGGTGTCGTCGGTGAAGCCGTAGACGCTCACGGCGATGACCGCCCCGAACGTGAAGACGCCGGCCAGGCCGTCGCGGAACAGGGCGCTGGCGATCAGGAACTGCAGGGTGTGGCGGTCCTCGCGCCACATCGTGCGGATCTCGGCGAACAGCACGCGGTACGACTCGCGGAACCCGACGTCGGGGACGTGGCTCTCCCCGTGGAGGAGCGCAGTGGCCGGCAGCTCGGGCACCATCAGCAGGACGGGGATCGAGAACGCCAGGAACCACACCGCCGCGACGACAGCGACCCAGCGGATGTTGAGCCCGTTGTCGGTCGAGACGCCGAGCAGGCCGCCGTCGCCGGAGATCAGCCCGACGTAGACGATGACCAGCAGCACGATGCCGCCGAGGTAGCCGAACGCCCAGCCGACGCCCGACACGCGTCCGACCGTCGCGGGCGTCGAGACCTGGCGCAGCATCGCGAAGTACGGCACCTGCGCGAGCTCGAACAGCACCGTGCCGACCGCGATCAGCACGAGCCCGAGCCACAGGAAGTCGGGGCTGTCCTCGACCAGGAACATCAGGGCCGTGACCACCACGACCGACGTCGTGAGCAGCGCGAGCGACCGCTTGCGGTGGCCCGACGCGTCCGAGCGCTGCCCCATGACGGGCGCCAGCACCGCGATCACGAGGCTCGCGGCACCGACCGCCCAGCCCAGCCACGAGCTGGCCGACACCGGCCCCGAGAGGTCCTCGCCGACGGCGTCGGTCAGGTACACCGAGAAGACGAACGTCACGATGACGGCGTTGAACGCGGCCGATCCCCAGTCCCACAGGCTCCACGCGATGACCGGACCACGGCGGGTGGTGTCGGCGACGGCGCGGGCGGGCACGGGGGAGGAGGGGGTCATCGTGGGTCCTTCCAGACGCCTCGGGCGGTGAGGACGTCCTTGAGGACGTCGGTGCGGTCGGTCACGAGCCCGTCGACGCCGAGGTCGAGCAGCTCGTGCATCTCGTCGGGCTCGTCGATCGTCCAGACGTGCACCTGCAGACCGAGGGCGTGGGCCTTGCGCACGAATCCGTCGGTGACGAGGCGCAGACGACCGCGACGCGCGGGCACCTGCAGGCACACCGGCGCGAGGCGCAGGCGCCGCAGGACGACCGTCGGCAGCAGCTTGACCAGGGCCGCCTCGAGGCTCGACGCGGACGTCGCGACGTCCGGCAGCAGGCGACGGACCCGGCGCAGCCGGCGGTGCGAGAACGACGCCAGCAGCGTCCGGTCAACGACCCCCAGCCCGGTCAGCAGGTCGACGGCCGGCCCGACGACGTCGTCGGACTTCAGGTCGATGTTGAGCCGGGCGTCGGGGAACGTGGCGTACAGCGCGTCGAGCCGCGCGAACGGCTCACGACCGTCGAGCCGCAGGAGGTCGAGCGCCTCGGCGGTCAGGCCCGCGACGGTGTCGGCGCTGCCGGTCAGCCGGTCGAGCGCCGCGTCGTGGATCGCGTACACGACCCCGTCCGACGACGACCGCACGTCGGTCTCGAAGTACCGGTAGCCCAGCGCGTGCGCGTGCGAGAACGCCGCGAGCGAGTTCTCGACGCCGACGTTGCCGGGGACGCCCGACCCGCCGCGGTGGGCGAGGGCCAGGGGCGGCGGATCGAGGTAGCCGGACACGCCCCCACGCTAAGCCCTCGCGGGTGCAGCCCGGCTCAGATGTCGCGGAAGGTCTCGATCTGCGCACCGAGGGCGTTGAGGCGCTCGGCGAGATCCTCGTAGCCGCGGTTGATGACGTACACGCTGCGCAGCACCGAGGTGCCCTTCGCGGCCAGCATCGCCAGCAGGATCACGACGGCGGGACGCAGCGCGGGCGGGCACACGAGCTCGGTGCCGCTCCAGTGCGTCGGCCCCTCGATCAGGACGCGGTGCGGGTCGAGCAGCTTGACCTGCGCGCCGAGCTTGTTGAGCTCGGTCAGGTAGATCGCGCGGTTCTCGTAGACCCAGTCGTGCAGCATCGTCTGGCCCTCGGCCGTCGCGGCGATGACCGCGAAGAACGGCAGGTTGTCGATGTTGAGGCCCGGGAACGGCATGGGGTGGATCTTGTCGATCGGGGCGTGCAGCGACGACTCGTGCGTCGTGATGTCGACCAGCCGCGTCTCGCCGTTCTCGGCCGGGTACTCGTCGCTGCGGTCGTACTGGAAGCCCATCTCCTCGAGCAGCGCGAGCTCGATCTCCATGAACTCGATCGGCACGCGGCGCACCGTGATGCTCGACCGCGTGACGATCGCCGCCGCGATCAGGCTCATGGCCTCGATCGGGTCCTCGCTCGGGGCGTACTCGACGTCGCAGTTGATGACGGGCTTGCCCGTGACGCGCAGCGTCGTCGTGCCGATGCCCTCGATGCCCACGCCGAGCTTGACGAGGAAGAAGCACAGGTCCTGCACCATGTAGTTGGGGCTGGCGTTGCGGATGACCGTGACGCCGTCGTACCGGGCGGCCGCGAGCAGCGCGTTCTCGGTGACGGTGTCGCCGCGCTCGGTCAGCACGATCGGCCGCTCCGGGCCGACACCTTCCGCGGCGGTCGCGTGGTAGCTGCCCTCGGTCGCGACGACCTTGAGGCCGAACGGTCGCAGGGCCGTCATGTGCGGCTCGACGGTGCGGGTGCCGAGGTCGCAGCCGCCGGCGTACGGCAGCTCGAAGTCGTCGTAGCGGTGCATCAGCGGGCCAAGGAACATGATGATGCTGCGGGTGCGGCGGGCCGCGTCGGCGTCCATCGCCGCCAGGTCGAGCGTCGCGGGCACGACGAGCTCGAGGTCGTTCTCGTCGTTGAGCCACGTGGCCTTGACGCCGATCGAGGTCAGCACCTCGAGGAGACGGTTGACCTCCTCGATGCGCGCGACCTTGCGCAGCACCGTCGTGCCGGCGTTGAGCAGCGAGGCGCACAGCAGGGCGACCCCCGCGTTCTTGCTCGACTTGACGTCGATCGAGCCCGACAGCTTGGTGCCGCCGGCGACGCGCAGGTGGCTCGGGCCGGACGTGCCGACGCTGACGAGCTCGGAGTCGAGCGCGCTGCCGATGCGGGCGAGCATGTCGAGGGTCAGGTTCTGCTGGCCTTTCTCGATGCGGTTGATCGCGCTCTGGCTGGTGCGCAGCTCGGAGGCCAGCTCGGCCTGCGTCAGGCCGCTGTGCTGGCGGGCGTCCCTGATGAGGGCTCCGATGCGGGAAAGGTAGTCGTCACGAACGCTCATGCCGACCACGTTATCTCAGTTGTGAGATAACTCAAATGTCCCGGTCTGGTCCACGAGGCGGCAGTCGTCGACGCCCGCGTGGCCCGACACCTGGCCCCAGTACGTGCCGTAGGCGAGATCGGAGATCGTGCGGTCGTGCACCGGGAACAGGGTCGCGGGGGCGACGCGCTGGGCGAAGTCGACGGTCTCGCTGGTCTTGGCCCACGGTGCGGCGAGGGGGAGCGCCAGCACGTCGACGCCGTCCGGCGCGTGCTCGTAGCTGTCACCGGGGTGGAACAGGGTCGGCTCGCCCGGGGCGCTGACCAGCACGCCGACGTTCGCGATGCGGGGGAGCGTGGGGAGGATCACGGCGTGCTGCGCGCCGACGCCGCGCACCGACGCCGCACCGATCGCGGTCTCGAGCCCCTCGGCGTTCGGGATCCACTCGCCGACCGAGACCGACGCCGCGGTCTCCGGGTCGCAGACGAGGACGGCGTCGGGGTTGCCGGCGAGCAGGGGCGGCAGGCGCTCCTGGTCGAGGTGGTCGGGGTGCTGGTGCGTCACGACGATCGCGTCGAGGCCCGTCAGCGCGAACGTCTCGTCGACGCTGAACGTGCCCGGGTCGACCAGGATGCGGGCGCCGGCCACCTCGACGAGGACGGCGGCATGTCCGAAGCGGGTGATCTGCATGCGTCCCATCGTGCACCCCTCACCGCACCGGGCCAACCGGTGGCCCGTCGGCTCCGAACTGGTGGCATGGCCCTGAACCACGACGCGTACGCCCTGATGTCCGGACTCCTCGCGCCCCTGACCGTGCGGTACGGACGGTCGTTGCGCTTCGCGGGCCAGGACCTGCCGCGTCCGACGAGACGGTCCGTGCCGACGCGCCACGGCCGGGTCAGGGTCGAGGTCTACCGGCCGCCCGGCGTGACGGCGCCGCCCGTGCACGTCCACTTCCACGGCGGCGCGTTCATGATGCGGTTCCCGCGGATGGACGACTTCTTCTGCCGCTTCCTGGTCGCCGAGGCCGGCGTCGCGGTCGTCAACGTCGACTACCTGGTGGCGCCGCGCGTGCGGTACCCGGTCGCGCACGAGCAGGCCCACGACGTCGTCGCGTGGCTCGCCGGGCACGCAGGGGAGTGGGACCTGGACGAGAGGAGCATCTCGGTCGGCGGGTTCAGCGGGGGCGGAGGCCTCGCGGCGTCCGCGTGCCTGCAGGCCCGTGACCTCGGCACCGCGTCGCCCCGCCTGCAGCTGCTCGCGGTCCCGTCGCTCGAGGTCGCCGGCGACGTGCACGACAAGCACGCGACGATCCCGCACCCCATGATCGGGCCGGGCCTGCTGACGACCGTGCGGGCGACGTACTTCAAGGACGCCTCCCGACGGTCCGAGCCGTACGCGTCCCCGCTGCTCGCCGACACCGTGGCGGGCCTGCCTCCCACCGTCGTCGTCACGGCCGAGCACGACTTGCTGAGGGCGGAGGGCGACGCCTACGCGCAGCGGCTGGCCCAGGAGGGTCTGCTGTTCGAGCACCGCGTCGTCCCGGGGCGCGACCACTACTTCCTCGACGGCGACGACCCCGAGCAGGCGCGACGGGAGCTGGACCACCTCGCGGCCCTGGTACGGGCGGCGCACCTGCCTACCATCGACCCATGACCGATCAGCAGGCCGAGCCGCGCGAGATGTCGGGACCGGCGCGGGCGGGCGCCCTCGCCGTCGGATTCGTGGTGCTGCTCTACGCCGTCGAGCTGGTCGACGTCGTCGTGCCGGGAACCCTCGACGGCAACGGCGTCAGGCCCCGCAGCGTCGACGGGCTGGAGGGCGTCGCCCTCGGGCCGCTGCTGCACGGGGGATGGGCGCACCTGCTCGGCAACACCGTGCCCCTGCTGGTGCTCGGGTTCCTGGTCGGGCTGTCGGGCCTGCGCACGTGGGCGCAGGTCACCGCGATCGTGTGGGTCGTCGGGGGAGCAGCGGTGTGGCTCGTCGGGGCCCCCGGCACGGTGCACCTCGGCGCGTCCGGTCTGGTGTTCGGCTGGCTGTCGTACCTGGTCGTCAGGGGGGTCTTCAGCCGTCACGTCGGTCAGATCGCGCTGGGCGTGGTGGTGTTCCTGGTGTACGGCGGGCTCCTGTGGGGCGTGCTGCCCGGACGGCCCGGCATCTCGTGGGAGGGTCACCTGTTCGGTGCCGCCGCCGGCGCGCTCGCCGCGTGGCTCGTGACCCCGCGTCGCGTCCGGGACTAGTGACGGTCCTCCAGACCGATCGCCCGACGCAGCTTGCGGGCCGAGTCGTCGAGGCCGGGATCGTCCTGCGCGCGCGACAGCATCAGGTCGGAGAGTGCCTCGGCGATGACGTTGAGCTTCTCCTGCGCGGCCTCCTCGGCCCGCCGGCTGGCATTCTCGAGCAGCACCAGCAGCAGCAGCGAGATGACCGACGCGACCGTGTGGATCGCGACCTGCCACGACTTCAGGTCGGGCCACAGCGGCACGCTGACGAACCACGCGACGACGATGCCGGCGCAGACGGCGAAGAACGGCGCCCTGCTGACGCGCTGGTAGGCGGCCTCGACGAACCGGTCGAAGGCGGAACGGTCATCGGCGGTCGTCGGCTCGGCGGCGTGCTGGCTCATGGGCAGACGCTAGCGCCAGTCAGTGTCATCCGCCGGGCAGCGCTGGACGTGCGCCGACCGCCCGGTCGACCTACAGTCGGACCATGACTGAATCGAACATGCATTCGACGCCCGACGACCAGCCGACCGACCAGCCCGAGGGCGACGTCCTGGGGGCCGACGCCGCCAACACGACCGAGAAGGATCCGAACGACTGGGTCACCGGCGACGAGCCGATGACCGGCGCCCAGCGCAGCTACCTCGACACGCTGGCGCGCGACGCCGGCGAGACGCTGACGGCCGATCTGACCAAGGCCGAGGCGTCCGAGCACATCGACCGACTGCAGGAGAAGACGGGCCGCGGAACCGAGTCCTGAGACCCGCTCGTCAGCCTCGCCCTGTTTGTCCGATAATGCACATTATGTCAACTAGCGGGGATTCTGGAGCGGGGGCAGGGCCTCGAAGGCCGGGCGCGCGAACCAGTACCCCTGGAACAGCCGGATGCCCGCTCCCCTGAGCGTCCGGTACTCCGCCACGGTCTCGATGCCCTCGGCCAGCACGGTGATGCCGAGGGCGTCGGCCATGTGGACCACGCCGGCGACGACGGCCTGCCGCGCCGGATCGGTGTCGACGCCGCGGATGACCAGCATGTCGATCTTGATCAGGTCGGGCTGGAAGTCCACCAGCAGGCTCAGGCCCGCGTGACCCGCGCCGAAGTCGTCGATCGCCGTGGTGAACCCCCGCTTGCGGTACTCCGCGATGATGCCGGTCAGGTGCTCGGTGTCGGCGACCTGCTCGTCCTCGGTGAACTCGAACATGATCGACGTCAGCGGGAAGCCGTGGCGGTCGGCGGCCCGCAGCGTCGCCCGCAGGCACGCCGACGGCTCGTACACGGCGTTGGGCATGAAGTTGATCGACAGCTTCAGCTGCTCCGGCTCGGGGAAGAGACGGGACGCCAGCTCGATCGCCGTCACGCGGCAGTCCTGGTCGAACCGGTACCGCTGGTCGGGTCGGACCTGCGCCAGCACCTCGGCGGCCCCTTCGCCTCCGACTCCCCTGACCAGCGCCTCGTAGCCCCACACCCGCTCGTCGACCGCGTCGTAGATGGGCTGGAAGGCCATGCTGACGTCGAGGTCGAGAGCCGACGCCGTGGAGCAGCCGTCACATGACATGGAGTTCCCGTCCTGAGGAGAGGTCCGAGTTTATGCGACGGGTTGTGACGACTTCCCGCTGGTGCCGAAGTCGACGTCTGCCGCGTCGACGACGGCGGCGGTGCGACCGGGTGCACCCTGGTGGCTCCAGTACAGGTTGGTGTGTGCGACGACCTCCGCCGGACCGGGCGCTCCCCAGGCGCTGAAGTCGTCGGTGGTGTGGGCGTCGCCGACCAGCGTGACGTCGTAGCCGCGGGTGAACGCGCCATGGACCGTGGACCGGATGCACGCGTCGGTCTGTGCACCCGCGACCACCAGCGAGCCGACCCGCCGGGCCGCCAGGACCTGCTCGAGGTCGGTGCCCTCGAAGGAGTCGCCGTACTGCTTGTGCACGACGGGCTCGGACTCGCGCTGCGTCAGCTCGGGCACGTACCGCCACGCCTCGCTCCCCTGTACCAGGTCGTCGTCGTGGTGCTGCACCCACACGACCGGCACGTCGTTCGAGCGCGCCCGGTCGACCAGCGACGCGATGCGGCCGACCACCCCGTCGCGGTCGTGGGCCCGCGCGACGACGTCGTTCTGCACGTCGACGACGACCAGGGCGGTGTGCGGACGATCTGACCAGCTGCTCATGGGATCTCCTTCGTCGGGCCCTCATCCGTGACGCTCCGAACGCTAGTGCTCTCCCCTGACACATCACCGGGCGCTTCGTAGACTGGGGCGACGGCCGAGGAGGTGCCGCGATGAGTGCCAGCGATCGCAAGAGGTTCGAGTACCGGCAGCGGCTGGCGGCCGAGGCCGCCGCGGCGCAGCAGGGACACGACGACGACGAAGAGGCCCCCGACGAGGCCGCCGCCCGCGCGCACCGCATGCAGCACCAGGCCCAGTGGGTCGACATGCAGATCCAGCAGGCCATCCGCCGCGGCGACTTCGACGACCTGCCCGGCGCGGGCAAGCCGATCGCGGGCATCGATCGGCCCCACGACCCCGACTGGTGGCTCAAGCGGCTGATCGAGCGCGAGCGCATCACGGGCGTCCTGCCACCTGCCCTGGCCCTGCGCACGGAGCACGCCGAGATCGCCACGACGCTTGACCGCATCACGACCCCCGACGGCGTGCGCACCGCCGTCGCCGACTTCAACGCCCGCGTGGTCGAGGCACGCCGCCAGCTGCAGGGCGGTCCCCCGGTCGTCACCCCGCTGCTCGACGCCGACGACGAGGTCGACGCCTGGCACGAGCGCCGGACCCGCCGGGTCGCCGAGCAGAAGGCGCGCCTGGCCGAGATCCGCGCCGCGGAGGCCGCTGCCGCTCCCCCGCCCCGGTGGCGGCGATGGCGACGCCGGGGTCGTCCGTCCCCGTGAGTGCTCCCGAGTCCGTCCGCGAGGTGTGGTCCGACACGGACGTCAATGTCGCCTTGACGCTTGCGCTGCTGCGCCGCGGTTCGGCCGATCCGACGTTCCGGCGCATCGGCTCGCGCATCTGGCGCACCAGCCGCATGCCCACGGGTCCCGTCACCTACGCGATCGAGCAGCTCGGTCCGCGTCGCGTCAGGGCCACGGCGTGGGGCCCCGGACGGACCGAGCTGCTCGACGGGCTCGAGCGCCTCGTCGGCATGACCGACGACCCCTCGGGCTTCGTGCCGTCGCACCCCGTCCTGGCCGACGGTGCGCGCCGGTTCCCCGGGCTCCGCGTGCCGCGCACGGGACGGGTCATGGAGGCGCTCATCCCGGCCATCATCGAGCAGAAGGTGCTCGGCATCGACGCCTTCGCCGCGCAGCGGCGACTGCTGCACCGGTTCGGCGAGGCTCCTCCGGGGCCCGCCCCCGACGGCCTGCGGGTGCCGCCCACCGCCGAGCAGTGGGCCGCCGTCCCGTCGTGGGAGTGGCACCTCGCCGGCGTCGACCCCAGCCGGGCCCGCGCGGCCCAGGCGGCCGCCCGGCTCGGACCGCAGCTCGAGCGGCTCGCCGAGCGCCACCCCGACGACCACGCCGCCGTGCACCGCGGGCTCCGCAGCATCCCCGGCATCGGCGTGTGGACGGCGGCCGAGGTCGGCAGTCGCGCCCTCGGCGACGCGGACGCCGTGCCGTTCGGCGACTACCACGTCGCGAAGGACGTGGGGGTGGCCCTGCTCGGGCGGCGCATCGACGACGTCGAGCTCGCCGAGGTGCTCGAGCCGTGGCGGGGGCACCGCTTCAGGGTCGTCCGGCTCGTCGGCCTGAGCCCCTTGGTCGGCACCGACCGGCGTGGTCCGCGGATGGCCCGGGTCGACCACCGGCGCATCTGATCGGGAAGAATCCGTGGGCACCCGCGCGTTGACCTCGTCATGACGACGACCGTGCAGACCCATCCGGACCAGCCGATCGACCGCGCGACCCGCGATGCCATGGCCGCGGTCTACCTGGCGGCCTACGGCGACCCGGACCTGCCCGAGAGCCGTCTCGACGCCGACGACTTCGCCGACGTCACCCTCACGCGTCACGCGGGCCGCGCCGGCTTCAAGCTCGTGCTGTCCACGACCGACGGGCAGGTGTCGGGCTACGGGTACGGCTTCACGGGGCGGCGCGGGCAGTTCTGGAGCGACTGGCTCGCCACGACGGTCCCCTCCGACATCGTCGAGACGTGGGTCGGCGACCACTTCGAGCTCGTCGACATGGTCGTCGACCCCGCGTTCCGGGGTCAGGGGGTCGCGGGCCTGCTGCACGACGAGCTCGTGGCGGGGCTGCCCCACGAGCGGGCCCTGCTGGCCACCGTCCCCGGCGACCGCGCCGCGCCGCGGCTCTACGAGGGACGCGGCTGGCAGGTCGTCGCCGCCGACATCGACGGCGACAAGGCGCTGTACGGGCTCGACCTGCGCCGCCCCGCGTGACGCGGGGCCCCTACGCTGTCCCGGTGTCGTCGCGCCTCGCTCCCGCCCCTTGGTTCCGCGTCGCCGCGGCAATGTTCGCGGTGGGCTGGGGCGCCAACCAGTTCGCGGCGATGCTGCTGGTCTACCGCGACGAGGACGGCTTCTCGGGCGAGGCCGTCACGGGCCTGTTCGGCGCCTACGCGATCGGCCTGATCCCGGCGCTGCTGATCGTCGGCCCGATCTCCGACCGCATCGGGCGACGGCGCGTCATGCGTCCCGTGCTCGTCCTGTCGGTCGCCGCGACGATCGTGCTGATCGTCGGCGGTCACAGCCTCGCGGTCCTGCTGCTCGGACGCCTCATGGCCGGCGTCGCGTCGGGGGCCGCCTTCGCCCCGGGGTCGGCCTGGATCAAGGAGCTGTCGGCCGACCGCCCCGGCGGCACGGGTGCCCGGCGGGCCGCGCTGGCGCTGTCGGCCGGGTTCGGGTCGGGCCCCCTGGTCGCGGGTGTCGTCGCGCAGTGGCTGCCCGCGCCGACCCTGCTGCCCTACCTCCCCCACCTGGTGCTGATGGTCGTCGTCGTGGCGATCGCCTGGCACGCTCCCGAGCCCCCGGCACGCCCCGTCGACCACTCCCGCCAGGGACGCGAGGTGGCGTCCGTGCTGCGGAGCCGTCCGTTCCTGCTCGGCATCCTGTTCACGGCCCCCTGGGTCTTCGGAGCGGCCTCCACGAGCTTCGCGACGATCCCGACGTTCGTCGAGATCGGTGTCGCCCCGATCGCCGTGACCGGCGCGCTGTGCGGCCTCACGCTGTGGACCGGCGTGCTGGTGCAGCCCTTCGGCAAGCGGCTCGGCGACCCGCGACGCATCATCGCGACGGGCCTGCTCGCCGCTGCGCTGGGCCTCGCGGTCGGCGTCGTGATCGCCCGCACCGGGCAGGAGCTGCTGCTCCCCGTCGCCGCGCTGCTGCTGGGCACGGCCTATGGGCTCGTGCTGGTGGGCGGCCTCACGACGATCGAGCAGGTCGCCCACCGCGACGACCTGGCGTCGCTCAACGCGGTGTTCTACAGCCTGACGTACCTGGGCTTCGCCGCCCCCCTGCTGAGCACGCTCGCGCTGCGGTCCGTCTCCCCCACCGGCCTGATGGTGATCGGTGCCGCGGTCGCCCTCGTGACGATCCCCGTGGCGCTGGCGGCCCGGGTCACTCGAACGGCGTAGGGTCCCCCGCGCCGACGCGGATCACCTCGGCCGAGCCGTCGGAGAAGTCTATGACGGTCGTCGGCTCGGGAACGACGTCCTCGCCGGACTCGATGACGGCCTCGATGCGCCCGTCGAGCTCCTCGGAGATCTCCCACGCCGTCGTCATGGCCTCGGAGCTGCCGGGCATGATCAGGGTCGTCGACAGGATCGGCTCGCCCAGCGTCTCGAGCAGCGCCGCGACGACCTTGCTGTCGGGGATGCGCACGCCGACGGTCTTCTTCTTCTCGTGCAGCAGACGTCGCGGCACCTCGCGGGTCGCGGGCAGGATGAACGTGTACGGCCCGGGGGTCGCGTTCTTGACGGCGCGGAAGATCGCGTTGTCGACGTGCACGAACTGCCCGAGCTGCGAGAAGTCCTTGCACACGAGCGTGAAGTGGTGCTTGGCGTCGAGCGCACGGATCGCGCGGATGCGGTCGAGGGCGTCCTTGTTGCCGATCTGCGCGCCGAGCGCGTACCCCGAGTCGGTCGGGTAGGCGATGAGACCGCCGTCGGCGATGATCGCGGTCGCCTGGTCGACGGCACGCTGCTGCGGGTTCTCGGGGTGGATGTCGATGAAGCGGACCATGGTCCGAGCATAGGACCGGAGGGCACCCGCGTCTCGGGTGTGACGCCGGTCACGTGTTCGCGTTCCGCCATCCGGACGCCGGACCGGCACGCCGCGGTGTCGCGTGCCGCCGACCTATCCTGAGAGGCGAACGATGCCCATGAGGTTCCACGGGCACGGAGAGGTGTGACGACATGACCGAGGCCGTCCTGACGCTCGCGGAGCGCCGTCAGCAGCAGATCGCCCACGACCAGGAGCGCTCGACGCACCTGGCCGAGCGCGAGGAGCGTCTGGCGCCGCGGCGCCCGAACGCCGAGCTCAAGGCGATCGCCGAGTCCGCGCAGTCCCGGCTCGCCGACGCCGACGGCGACACGGTCCTGGCCTGGGTCGCCGAGGAGTTCGGCTACCGCACCGCCGTCGCCTGCTCGATGGCCGATGCGGTGCTGCCCCACGTCGTCGCGCAGCACCTCCCGTGGGTCGACACGCTGTTCCTCGAGACCGGCTACCACTTCGCCGAGACGATCGGCACCCGTGACGCCGTCGAGGCGTCCATGAGGCTGTCCATCGTCGACGTCACCCCCCTGCGCTCCGTCGCCGAGCAGGACGCCGAGTTCGGCGAGAAGCTCTACCAGCGCGATCCCGCCCTGTGCTGCGACATGCGCAAGGTCGAGCCCCTGCACCGGACGCTGCAGGGCTACGAGGTGTGGATCACGGGAGTCCGCCGCGACGAGGGCCCCACCCGCGCCGACACGCCGTTCGTCACGTGGGACGAGAAGAACGGCCTCGTCAAGGTCAACCCCCTGGCGGCGTGGACGTTCGACGAGCTGCTGGCCTACGCCGACGACAACGGCGTCATCGTCAACCCGCTGGTCAACGACGGCTACCCGTCGATCGGCTGCGCGACGTGCACGCGCCGCGTCGCTCCCGGCGAGGACCCGCGCGCCGGCCGCTGGGCCGGGCTCGACAAGACCGAGTGCGGCCTGCACACCTGATGACCGCCACCGACCTCACGACCCACGACAAGGCTCCGATGACCCTGACCGACGAACGACGTCTCACCCAGCTGCAGTGGCTGGAGTCGGAGGCGATCCACATCATCCGCGAGGTCGCAGCGGAGTTCGAGCGTCCCGTCCTGCTGTTCTCGGGCGGCAAGGACTCCGTCGTGATGCTGCACCTCGCGACGAAGGCCTTCTGGCCGGCCCCCGTGCCGTTCCCGGTGATGCACGTCGACACGGGGCACAACTTCCCCGAGGTGCTGGCGTTCCGCGACGCCACGGTCGAGCGCCTGGGCCTGCGGCTCGTCGTCGCCTCGGTGCAGGACTACATCGACGACGGACGCCTGCGCGAGCGCAGCGACGGCACCCGCAACCAGCTGCAGACGCAGCCGCTGCTCGACGGCATCACCGACCACAAGTTCGACGCCGTGTTCGGCGGTGGGCGCCGCGACGAGGAGAAGGCCCGCGCCAAGGAGCGCGTCTTCAGCCTGCGCGACGAGTTCGGCCAGTGGGACCCGCGCAACCAGCGTCCCGAGCTGTGGAACCTGTACAACGGCCGCCACCGGCCCGGCGAGCACGTCCGCGTCTTCCCGCTCAGCAACTGGACCGAGCTCGACGTCTGGCAGTACATCGCCGCCGAGGACATCGCCCTGCCCGAGCTGTACTACGCCCACCAGCGCGAGGTGTTCGAGCGCGACGGCATGCTGATCAGCGTCAGCGACGTGTCGCAGCCGCGCGACGGCGAGACCGTCGAGAAGCGCCAGGTCCGCTACCGCACGGTCGGCGACGCGTCCTGCACGGGCGCCGTCGAGAGCGACGCGACGACCGTCGAGGCCGTCATCGCCGAGGTCGCCGGCACCCGCCTGACCGAGCGGGGGGCGACACGAGCCGACGACCGCGCCTCCGAGGCCGCCATGGAAGATCGCAAGAAAGAGGGCTACTTCTGATGCGGACGCTGCTTCGTCTCGCCACGGCCGGTTCGGTCGACGACGGCAAGTCGACCCTCGTGGGCCGGCTCCTGTACGACTCCAAGTCGGTGCTGGCCGACCAGTTCGACGCCGTCGAGCGGGTCAGCCGCGACCGCGGCCTGGAGTCGGCCGACCTCGCGCTGCTGACCGACGGTCTGCGCTCGGAGCGTGAGCAGGGCATCACGATCGACGTGGCCTACCGCTACTTCGCGACCGCCGAGCGGTCGTTCATCCTGGCCGACTGCCCCGGCCACGTGCAGTACACCCGCAACACCGTGACCGGCGCGAGCACCGCCGACGTCGTGGTGCTGCTGGTCGACGTCCGCCACGGCATCCAGGAGCAGACCCGCCGGCACCTCGCCGTCGCGTCGCTGCTGCGGGTGCCGCACGTCGTCGTGGTCGTCAACAAGATCGACCTCGTCGACTTCGACGAGGACACCTACACGCGGGTCTCGGACGAGGTCCTCGCGTCGGCGCGCAGCCTGGGGCTGTACGACGTCGCGACGATCCCGGTCTCGGCACTGGCCGGCGACAACGTCGTCGAGCGGTCCGAGCGGACGCCGTGGTACGACGGGCCGAGCCTCCTGACGTTCCTGGAGCAGCTCTCCCCCGTCGGCAGCCCGCAGTCCGAGCCGCTGCGGTTCCCGGTGCAGCTGGTCATCCGTCCGCAGCAGGCGGCCGGCGACGAGTTCCGCGACTACCGGGGCTACGCGGGTCAGATCACGTCGGGTCTCGTGCGGGTCGGCGACGCCGTCACGGTGCAGCCGAGCGGGCGCACCAGCACCGTCACGGGCATCGACTTCGCGGGACGCTCGCTCGACGAGGCGTTCGCCCCGCAGTCGGTGACGATCCGTCTGGCCGACGACATCGACGTCTCGCGGGGCGACCTGATCGCGACGTCCCGCAGCGTCCCACCCGTCACGCAGGACATCGACGGCACGATCGCCTGGCTCGCCGACCACACGCTCGTCCCGGGCACGAAGGTGCTGCTGAAGCACGGCACCCGGACGGTCCAGGCGATGGTGAAGGCGATCGGCGGCAAGCTCGACCTCGACGACGCGCAGCTCCTCCCGGCCGACTCGCTCGGCCTGAACGACATCGGGCACGTGACGCTGCGGCTGGCGTCGGCGATCCCGGCCGAGGAGTACCTGCACTCGCGCGGCACCGGCGCGTTCCTGCTGGTCGACGCGCAGGACGGCGGCACCCTGGCGGCCGGCATGGTCGGCGACGCGCTGCTCGACACCGTGGCCGAGGTCGGCGCCGCGACCGCGTCTGCATGACGGGTGGAGGCAGCCTCCCCCTGACGCTCCGCGTGGGCGGGCGCAAGGTCGTGGTGGTCGGCGGCGGGCACGTCGCGACCCGCCGCACGCTGTCGCTCGTCGATGCCGGCGCCCGGGTCACGGTCGTCTCCCCCGCGGTCTCGGACTCGCTCGCGTCGTCGATCGGCCGCGGCGACGTCGAATGGATCCGACGCACGTACGCCCCGGGCGACCTGCACGGCGCGTGGCTCGTGCAGACCGCGACCGACTCGCACGTCGACGACCTCGTGGCCGCCGACGCCGAGTCGGCGCAGATCTGGTGCCTGAAGGGCGGCGACCCCGAGCACGCGACGGCCTGGGCCCCGGCCGTCGCGCAGGTCGACGACGTCATGGTGGCGGTCAGCGGCGGCGGGGACGCCGGTCGCGCGTCGGCGCTGCGTGACGGGGTCGCGGCGGCCCTGCAGGCCGGCGAGCTGCCGATGCGCCACCGCACGCACCACCCCGACGGCTTCGTCGCGCTGGTCGGCGGCGGCCCCGGCGATCCCGGCCTGCTCACGACGCGCGGGCGACGACTGCTCGCCGAGGCGGACGTCGTGGTGGTCGACCGGCTCGCACCGCACGCGCTGCTGGCCGAGCTCGACAGCGACGTCGAGGTCGTCGACGTCGGCAAGATGCCCGACCACCACCCGATCCCCCAGCACGAGATCAACGCGATCCTGGTCGACCGCGCCCGCCAGGGCAAGATCGTCGTGCGCCTGAAGGGCGGCGACCCGTACGTCTTCGGCCGCGGTGGCGAGGAACTCATCGCCTGCCGCGACGCCGGCATCCCCGTCGAGGTCGTGCCCGGCGTCACGAGCGCCATCTCCGTCGCGGCCGCGGCCGGCATCCCCGTCACGCACCGCGGGGTGTCGCGAGGGTTCACCGTCGTGACGGGCCACGAGGAGGTCGGCGACCTCCCCCACTCCGGGTCGCACACCCTCGTGATGCTGATGGGCGTCAAGCGCCTGGCCGACACGTGCGCCGAGCTGGTGGCCGGTGGCCACGCCCCCGACACCCCCGCCGCGATCGTCGAGCGCGGCTGCACCCCGACGCAGCGGGTCACCGTCGCCACGCTCTCGACCCTCGCCGAGGTCGCGGCGGCGGCCGGTGCCGAGTCCCCCGCCATCACGATCATCGGCGACGTGGTGACCCTCTCGCCGGCCTGGGCGGAACGAGATACGTCCTCGCCATGATCAGGGCCGAGCGCCTGAGCTTTGCAGGACTGCGTGCGGGTGACGTGGACCCTGACGTGCGATGGTTCGATCGGTGCGACTTCGCGGGTGCCGACCTTCGCCACGCCACGTTCGACGGCGTCACTTCCGGCTGTGCTCCTTCGCCAACGCCCTCCTCGTCGCCGCCTCCCTCCGAGGTGCCACCTTCGCGGGGTGCGACTTCACCGACGCCGATCTGAGCTTCGCTGACCTCACGGAGACGACGTTCACCTACGTCAACACCGGTACTGATCATGGGCGAACCGTCCTGGACGGCGTGCGGGTCGACGGAGCGAAGCTGTCGGGAGTCACGACGGAACGGGTCGCTGGGTTGCCCCTTGGGTTCGGGATGCCACGACCGTAATGGTCGCGATGCGCTGGCGCTGAAGGCGCGTGAGGTCTTGCATCGGGGTGCGCCACCCGTCGAAGACGTGGATGTCAGCCGGCGCGGGGGTGTTGTCGGGTGAAGCGGGAGTGGCGTTGTGGGGTCTGGTCGGGGTCGACGTGTGGTGGTGGGATGACTTCGACGATGCCGTCATCGGCCATGCGGGCGGTCCACTGCCCCTCGTGCACCAAGTGGTGATGAAAATGGCACAGCAGGGCTGCGTTGTCGAGATCGGTGGGACCACCTTCGGCCCAGAAGTCCAGGTGATGCGCCTCGCACCAGGCCGGTGGCCGGTCACAGCGCGGGAACACGCACCCGCCGTCGCGGGTCGCCAGGATCAGCCTCTGGTGGCGGTCGTACAACCGGCGGGTGGTGCCGTGGTCGACGACGCGCGAGTCGCCGTCCAGCAGCAGTGCCACCAAGTGGGCGTTGCACGCCATCCGCTGAGCTTTCGTGGCCGACATCGTGGTGCCCGACGTGTTGGTGGCCGTTCCGGTTCCGGTGGCCAGGTTGTCGGCGTCGATCGTCACCGCGACCGTCGCAGCCAGGCCCCCGGCGGTGGGCAGGGCGTCGGTGGGCAGGTGGTTGACGAGCTCGGCGAAGGCGTGGCCCATCTTCTGGTCACGGGGAAGCGTGGCCCAGTCATCGGCGCCCATCCCGAACGACTCGGCAGCCGCACCGTTGCGGCGGGGGGCGATGATCCCCTCGATCGCGGCGCGCAGCACGTCGCCATCGGTGTCACCCAGGACGAAGGTGCCGCGTGAGGTGCCGTCGCCGCGGCGAGCCATGGCGAAGCGGGTGCGGACCCGGGCCCGCTCCTCTTCCTGACGCAGCTGCTCGCCGAGGTGCTCGTCGTAGCCGTCGGGGTCGATGACCTCCAGCACCCGGTGCGCCAGGCGCTGCAGGCCCTCCAGGTCGTGCTCGGCGGCCAGGGCGATCAGGTGGGTCTCGGCGTCGGCGCGGGGCTGGTCGTCGACCCAGTCCGGCAGCGCGCCGATGGCCTTGATGATGACCGCCGCCTGATCGGTCGACAGCTCACCGCGACCCCACGCCGCACGGGTCGCCTCGCACCCGACGCCCTTCGACAGGCCGACCAGCTTGGACGCCGCCCCCTTGGTCATGTTCGCCGCCGCCGACAGCCACGCCGTCGTCGAGGCCGCACCGTCGTCCTTCGCGAGTCCCATCTGATCGGCACACCCCACCAGCCGCGACATCGTCGCGTCCAGGGCGGTGCGGGTGCGCTGCACCGCCACGATCACCTCGCGCACCTCAGTGCCCGTCAACTGCCAGGGCTCGAGCGCGGCGAGGTCATCGGCCAGCGACGACAGCTGATCCACGATCACCACACCACCCCCGACCTGACTCAACCCGACTAGAACACCTGTTCGAATGAGTCCAATCTACTACCCACCACCGACACACGTCCCACGTCATGCACAGGCGAGAGACAGCTACCCGACCGGCTTCGCGCTCTTGGTCGCGAGGCGTCGCGCCTCGTCGATCAGCGCTCTCATCGGGAGCTCGCGCACGTCGTCGTCGCTGATCGTCTCGTGTGCGCCGGTCGGCCGCACCGCGATCTCGAGGACGTCCCACTTCCGGTACGAGTCGCACTGGTGGAGCCGCATGCCGATGCTGAAGTCGTCGGCGAGCCTCATCGTGACGAGCCGTTCACCCTCGCCGGCCACGTGGACCGCGGACGGCTCGATGACGGTGTCCATCAGCTCTGCGAGATCCATGTCGACTCCTCGGTGAGGGGAGATCGACGGTAGCACCGGGAGGACCGTCGTGTACCGGCTTCGAGACACCGGCCGCACGACGGACCCATACTGGGCGCATGGCCTCCTCCCGCGGCGTCGACCGCCTCCTCGCGTTCGGGGACGCGACGGTCGCGATCGCGATGACCCTGCTCGTGCTGCCGCTCGTCGACGTCGCCCAGGACGCCGGCGACGTCCCGGTCGGCGAGCTCCTCGACGACCACTCGTTCGAGCTCGTCTCGTTCGTCCTCAGCTTCGTCGTCATCGCGGCGTTCTGGGTCATCCACCACGAGATGTACGACGACGTCGAGCGCACCGTGCCGCACCTCGTCGCTGCCAATCTGGCGTGGCTCGCGACGATCGTCTTCCTACCGTTCCCGACCGCGCTGCTGGGCTCGGCGACCGACGAGCGTCTCGTGCACGGCATCTACATCGGCACCCTCGTCGCCACGAGCGCGACGCTGACCTGGCAGAGATTCCTGCTGGTCCGGCACGCCGCCTCGTCGGCATCGCACCAGGCGCCGGTCTCGTTGATCCTGGTGACGACGGCCTTCGTCGTGGCCGTCGCGCTGCCCGCGGTGGGCCTGTGGTCGCTGCTGCTCCTGCTGCTCGAGCGGCCCGTCCGTCACGTGCTCGCGTCCCGTCGATGAGGCGCACCCTCCTGACCGCGACGCTGGTGCTGGTGGGCGCGCTCGCCGCCTGCGAGTCGTCCGGCGACTCCCCCGTCGTGGCACCCCTGCCGGACGGCGTCGCGATGCACCTCGACCAGTCGCGGACCGAGCGCATGGGCCGTGAGGTGTTCGTCCGGGTCGAGAACGGCACCCGCCAGCGGCTCGTCGTGGAGGCGCTGAGCCTGACGTCACCACGTCTGCCGACGACCACACGGACCGGCGACGAGACCGTCGAGCCGGGCTACGAGGGTGATCTCGAGCTCGACCTGCCGACGGGTCGCTGCGGCACGGCGATCGACGCGTCCGTGACGCTGCGCTACCGCCTCGGGGACGGTGCGGTGACGACCTCGACCGCGCCCGCCGACGACGTCTACGGGGCCGTCGCGCTGCTCGCCGACCGCGACTGTGCCGCGTCGACGCTCACCGCGGCCGCCGACGTGTCGGTCGGCGCACCGCGGGTCGTGGGACGGGGTCGCGCGTCGGTGCTGCAGCTGCCCGTGACGCTGACGCCCACGGGCCGCACGACGGGCACCCGGTTCGCCGGCTTCGAGTCGACGGTCCTGTTCCGCCAGACCGCCGACTCCCCCGCCGACGTCTCGGTCCCTCTGGACGCCGGGAGCCCCGCGACGACGCAGGTGCTGTCGGTGGTCCCGTCCCGCTGCGACCCGCACGCCCTCGCCGAGGACAAGGTCGGGACGCTGTTCGGCGTCCGCGTGCGGGGCACCGGGCTGGCCGACGACGCCGCGTACTACCTGCCGCTCACCCGCGAGCAGCGGTCGGCGTTCTTCGACTTCTTCGCGACGCACTGCGGGCTCAGTCGCCCTTGACGTTCACGATCTGACGCAGGGTGTGCCGCACCGCGACGAGGTCGGCGGCGTCCTGCATCACGACGTCGATGTCCTTGTACGCCGCCGGGATCTCGTCGACGAACGCCGCGGTGTCGCGGTACTCGATGTCGCCCATCGCGACCCGCAGGTCGTCCTGGGTGAACGCCTTGCGGGCCTTGGCCCGGCTGTACTCGCGTCCGGCCCCGTGCGGGGACGAGTTCAGCGCCACCGGGTTCCCCCGGCCCACCACGACGTACGACCGGGTGCCCATCGAGCCGGGGATGAGTCCCATCGTGCCCTCGGACGCGTCGATCGCCCCCTTGCGCGACAGCCACACGTCCTTGCCGAAGTGCCGCTCCTTCGTCGTGTAGTTGTGGTGGCAGTTGATCTCCTCGAAGCGCTCGACCGTGTCGACGCCGACCCAGTCGGCGAAGCACGCCACGACGCGGTCCATCATCTCCGCCCGGTTGAGCAGGGCGTACTTCTGGGCCCAGCGCAGCTCGCCGACGTACGCGTCGAACTCGGGCGTGCCCTCCACGAGGTAGGCGAGGTCGCGGTCGGGCAGATCGATCCACCACTGGGCGCACAGCCGCTGCGCCACGGCGATGTGCCGCTGCGCGATCTTGTTGCCGACACCCCGTGAGCCCGAGTGCAGGAACAGCCACACCCGGTCGTCCTCGTCGAGGCTGACCTCGATGAAGTGGTTGCCCGAGCCGAGCGTGCCGAGCTGCAGCTCCCACCGCGCCGCCCGCTCGGACGGGTCGAAGCCCGCCTGCTCGGCGTCGGAGCGCAGCTCGTCGACGCGCTGCTGGGTGTGCCGGCGCGTGATGGCACCGTTGGCCACGCCGGCCGACAGCGGGATCGCCCCCTCGATCGCCGTGCGTAGGGCACGCCGGTCGTCGGGCAGGTCCGACAGCTCGAACCCGGTGCGGACCGCGATCATGCCGCAGCCGATGTCGACGCCGACGGCGGCCGGGATGATCGCCCCGAGCGTCGGGATGACCGAACCGACCGTCGCCCCCTTGCCCAGGTGGGCGTCGGGCATCAGCGCCAGGTGCGGGTGGATGAACGGCATTTTGCTCGTCGTGACGGCCTGGGCGCGCGCGTCCTCGTCCAGGATGGACGCCCAGCTGAACAGCCGCTGGGAGATCTTCTCCATGATGTGTCTCTCTCCTCGATGGTGGTGGTGCAACAGAAAAGCCCCGACCGCGGGTGCGGTCGAGGCTCGGTTCCGGAGCGGTGGCTGGTCAGCCAAGGCTGGTCTCCGGGTGTGGCGCATCGACCGTCGGGGGCTCGTTCTCTCCCCGCAGGTACGACGAGGCGGGCAGGACGAACGTCAGGCTGGTCGACAGCGTGTTCATCATCGGAGTCCTCTCGTCGTCGGTGTGGTCGATGCGTCGCGAGACGTTACACGAGGTCGGCGTCGCGCGCCAGGACGTCGACGCCCGCCGCGAGGACGTCCTCGGCCAGGCGGTGCGGCATGACACCGCGCCGGTGCGACGCCCGCTCGAGTGCTGCGAAGGCGCGGGCCGGGGTGACGCCGAACCGCTGCATGATCATGCCCTGCGCCTGCCAGACGGTCGTCTGCCGTTCCATCGCAAGGTCGCGGCGGTCGACGTCCGTCGCGGCGTTGAGAGCGGCCACCGCGTGCTCGACGAACGACAGGGTGCGCGGGGTGTCGTGGATCGGGAACGCCTGCGCGACCTCGGCGTAGAGGGTCAGGTGCCCGAGGGTCACCCGTCCGGTCGACAGCGGCAGCACGAGGACCGCCATCAAGCCGTCGCGCTGCGCCGTGGCCGACCAGTCGGGCCACCGCGGGTCAGCCTCGAGGTCGCCGCAGTAGACCGACTCCCCGCCCCGGACGGCCTCGATCGTGGGGCCGTGCCTGCAGGCGACCTGCCGCAGGTGGGAGGCGGTGGCCCGGCGGTCCGAGGCGACGTGGTCGAGCACGTCGCCGATGGTGTCGCCCAGGACGATGCCGGCCGACACGCAGTCGGCGACGGTCGCGACCGCGGCGGCGACCGTCAGCTGGGCGACGCGCACGACGTCGCGCGACCCGGGGGTCGAGAGCTGGGCGTCCACGGGCACTCCTCATCACGTCGAGGTGATCGTCGGGGTCCGGGACGGTCGTCGTCGCAGCAGGCTATCGGTCGCGCCCTCGCGGCCGCAGCAAAAAGGCGATCAGCTCGGCGTCGTGAGCTCGGGGATGCTGCGCGGGTCGTCGAGCACGGTCTGGGCGACGTCCTCGAGCCGCAGCCGGCGCGAGCGCGCGTGCGTCCGCATCAGCGTGAACGCCCGGTCGGTGTCGACGCCCAGCATCTTGCTGAGCGCACCCTTGGCCTGCTCGATCGCGACCCGGCTGTTGAGTGCCCCGTGGAGTTGCTCGGTCAGCGTCTCGGCCCGGCGGACGCTGCGCTCCTGCAGGATCGCGATCGTCGCGACGTCCGCCAGCGCCTGCACGACGGCCACGTCGGACGCGTCGAGCCGAGCACCCTCGGCACCGAAGATGTTGAGCGTGCCGATGACCTGGTCGCGCAGTCGCATCGGCAACGCGTGCACCGAGCCGAAACCCGCCCGCGACGCCGTCGGCGCGAAGACGGGCCAGCGATCGCCGGCCGCCCGCAGGTCGGTGTTGATGACGGGCGTGCCGGTGCGGTAGCAGTCGAGGCAGGGCCCCTCGGAGTTCTGGATCTGCAACAGCTCGACGATCTGCGACTGGTCGGACGAGGCGGCCATGAAGCGCAGCAGCCCGCGGTGATCGGCGAGCAGGATGCCGGCCGCCATCGCGTCGGCGATCTCGGTCGCGTGCCCCGTGAGGTTGTGCAGGAAGTCGACGAGGTCGAAGTCGTCGACGAGGGTGTCGGCCATCTCGACGAACACCGAGGCGAGCTTTTGTGAGGAGATCATCAGGCACGCGGCCTTTCATTCTCGTTTGTGACGGCAAGTCTAGGAGTTCGCAGCATCATCGGCCTTCCGTCTCGCCCGCGGCGTCCAGCCGGACCTCGCCCGCCATGATGCGGGCGGCCAGCTCGGCCACGGTCTGCTCGTGGGCGAAGGCATGGGCCCGCATCCGCGCCATCGCCTCGCTCAGGCCGATGCCCAGGTCGACCGAGACGACGCCCTGCGCCTGGTAAATCTCGGCGCGGTACTCGAGGACGAACTCGAGGCCGGGGTGGAGCGGACGGCCGGGCTCGCCGCCCTCCTCGCTGAGCAGGATGTCGGTGGCCAGGTCGGCGAAGGTCAGCGCGGTGCGGACGAGCGAGGTCGGGAACGGGTCGGTACCGGCCAGGTAGATCGTGAGGACGCCGAACGTCGTCACGCCGACCTGCAGCGGGAGCGAGAGCACCCCGCACACCCCGGCCTGCGAGGCCGCCGTCGAGAACATCGGCCAGGCCCGCCCCTCGGGAGAGTCGAGGTTGGGCACCAGCACGGGCCTGCGGGCCGCGAACGCCTCGCGCGACGGTCCCTCGCCGAGCGAGAACTGCAGCTCGTCCAGCTGGAAGCTGCGCTGGTCGGCACTGGCCACGACGCCCTGCGACCCCCGCACCGACATCAGCGACACCGCGGTGCCCTCGGCCTCGAGGTGCGCCACGGCGGCCCGGCACAGGCGCTCCAGCATCACGAGGGCCGTGACGTCCTGGTCGCCGGGTCGGGCCTCGGCCGCGACGAGCGTGGCGACGAGTCCGCGGAGGGCGGCGTCGTCACGCCCCACGACGTCATCGTCCAGCATCGTGCCGGCCCCCTGTCGTGCTCGGACGCCGGGTCGGCATCGCGGCCAAGCCTACGCCTCGGCGGGTCGTCGCGGGGCGTCGATGCGGGAGTGCCGCAGCCACCACAGGCCGACGAACGGCAGCACGAGCGGGATGAAGACGTAGCCCATGCCGAAGTCGGACCACACGGTCTGGTCGGGGAAGAGGTCGGGGTCGACCAGCGACAGGAGGCCGACCGACAGGACCCCGACGAGCTCGATGCCGATCGTCACGGCGGCGAGCCGTCGGTGGTTGCGCGCCAGGGCGAATGTCGCGACGACGTAGACGACGCCGGCGAACGCCGACAGCGTGTACGGGACGACGGTGTCGGACTCGACCTCCGTCACGAGCTGGACGATCGACCGCGCCGCCGCCGCGAGGGCGAACACGGCGTAGACGGCCACCAGCGCGCGGCCGAAGCCGTGCGACGTGTCGGGGTGGGACGAGGAACCGCGATCAGGCATATGCACCCTTCCAGATGCCGAGGAGGCGGACGGAGAGCGCGGCCGTCGTCAGCATCGCCACGACGACGACGCCCGTCCCCCACCGGGACTTCTCGGCGATGCCCCACAGCACCGCGGCGGGTGGGATCACGACCATCGTCACGAGGTACGACACGAACAGGATCCCGTCGACGTCGCGCGACGTCGAGCCGAGCGCGATCGAGCCGCCGACCAGCAGGACGACCAGCACGATCTCGAGCACGCACACGGCGTAGAACAGCGGGTTGCCGAACTCACGGTCACGGACGACGTGCCACGCGGCGAAGCCGGCGACGAGCAGCGCGAGGACCGCGATGCCGTAGGCGACGGGATCGGTCACGTGGCGCCTCGCCTTCGTCGGTGGTGGTGGATCGGTGCCCGCCGAGTCTTTCATGTCGGCTGCGGAGGCCAGCACCTAGACTGCAGGGAGGGACTCGCCGGAAATTCTGGCGATGTTCACCCATCCTGACCGGAGGCGCCGACGAATGGCTCGTAGAAGACTTCTCGGAAAGGACAGCCCCATGCCAGCATCAGCCGCGCAGCTCAAGCTCGTCGCCGCGCCCGAGCACGATGCTGCCCCCGACCTGAACGAGCTGCTCGTGCGGGTCGGTCGTGGTGACGAGCAGGCGTTCGCCCAGGTGTACGACGAGCTCGGGGCGTCCGTCTTCGGGCTCGCCCGTCGCGTCATCCGCGATCCCGCCCGTGCCGAAGAGATCGCCCAGGAGGTCTTCATCCAGGTCTGGCAGTCGGCTGCCCGGTACGACCCGGCCCGCGGCAACGCCAAGAGCTGGTGCCTGACGCTGGCCCACCGCCGTGCCGTCGACGCCGTCCGGCACGACCAGGCCGCCACCAACCGCGAGAACCGGTACGACTGGTCGAGCGGACCCGATTACGACGAGGTCGAGGAAACCGTGACCATCACGTTGGAGCACGAGCAGGTCAAACGCTGCCTGGAGGGTCTGACCGACCTGCAGCGCGAGGCCGTCAACCTCGCCTACTACCAGGGCTACACGTACGCGGAGGTCGCCACGGCGCTCGACGCGAACACGGCCACGATCAAGACCCGCATGCGCGACGGCATCGTCCGCCTGCGCGACTGCATGGGGGTGTCCGCATGAGCGTCGACCTGCACTCGCTGATGGCGCCCTACGCGCTCGACGCCCTCGACGCCGACGAGCGGGGACGCTTCGAGGCCCACCTCGACCAGTGCGTCGACTGCCAGGTCGAGATCGCCGGCTTCATGGCGACCGCGGTGCGTCTCGGCGACGCCGTCAGCCACACGCCTCCCCCGGCTCTGCGCGGCCGTCTGCTCGCCGAGATCAGCACGACGCCGCAGCAGCACCCGGTCGTGTCGTCGCTGGCCGAGCGTCGCTCGCTCCGTCGTGCGCTGCCCCGCATGGCCGTCGCGGCCGCCGTTCTCGTCGGCGCCGTCGGTGTCGGTGGTTTCGTCGTCGAGCGTGACCGAGCCCAGGACGAGCACGCGCAGAACGTCGCGATCTCGAACGTGATCGGGGCCGAGGACGTCGCGACGAAGGCCAAGTCGTTCGACGCCGGCGGAAGCGTCAAGCTGTACTCCTCGGCGGCCGCCGACTCGGCCGTCATCATCGCCAAGGGACTCCCGAGCCCCGGCGCCGGCAAGGTGTACCAGGTCTGGATGATCGACCAGGCCGGTCCGACCTCGCAGGGCACGTTCGAGAAGGGCGGCCAGATGATCATGACCGGCGTCTCGGGCGCCGATCGGGTCGCCGTCACGGTCGAGCCCACCGGCGGGTCGAAGCAGCCCACCTCGGCGCCGATCGCGACGATCGCGGTCTGACGCCGGCCCGGGCGACGCTGGCACAGCATCGTGACAGACCTGCTGTCATGATGCTGCCATGCGTCCGCCCCTCGTCCTGGTCGTCGCGGCGATGGCCGTCCCGTCCGGCTTCTACCGTCCGCTGGTGCACGAGATCGAGTCACGCGGGTGGCAGGCGCGCGCTTTGCCGAACCGGGGCTTCGAGCGCGGGGAGCCCGTCGCGTCGCGCCGCGACGACTGGAGCTACGACGACGAGATCCGGGCGATCGCGGACGCCGTGGGCGCGGCGCGAGCCGAGGATCCCGGCCGTCCGGTCATCCTGCTGGGCCACAGCCTGGGTGCCCAGCTCGTCGCCGGGCACCAGATCCACCACGACCCGGCCGACGGCTTCGTGACCGTCGGCGCCTCGGTGCCCCACTTCCGGTCGTACCCGTACGGCGGCCTCCCGGTGCTGCTGATGGGCCTCGCGGTGCCGGTCGCGACGCGTGTCCGTGGCTTCCTGCCCAGGCCGTTCTTCGGAGCGCCCGGGGCCCGGACCCTGATGCGCGAGTGGGCCCGCTTCGTCCGGTCCGGCCGTCCGCCCTACGACGTGCCCCACCGCGTCGCGACGCCCACGCTCGTGGTGCAGCTGCAGGGCGACACGTACGCCGTCTCGCACTCCAACAAGATCTTCACCGACATGATGATCGAGCCCTCGGCCGTGACCCGCTGGGTCTACGCCAAGGACGCGACGCCCGACGGCGGCACGACCCACCACGTCCGGTGGGTGAGGACCCCCGCGCCCGTGGTGGACCGCGTCGTCGACTGGTGGGAGGGCGTCGCCTCCCCCGCGTGACCTACTCGGCGAAGGCCTCGACCGGCGGGCACGAGCACGCCAGGTTGCGGTCGCCGTAGGCCTGGTCGATGCGCCCGACCGGCGGCCAGTACTTGTCGTCGGTCGAGCCGGCCGGGAAGGCACCCGTGCCGATGTCGTACGCGTGCTGCCAGTCGAGCAGCGTGCGCATCGTGTGGGGCGCGTGCACGAGCGGGTTGTCGCCGTCGGGCCACTCCCCCGCGACGACCTGGTCGATCTCCGAGCGGATCGCGAGCATCGCGTCGCAGAACCGGTCGAGCTCGGCGAGGTCCTCGGACTCGGTCGGCTCGACCATCAGGGTGCCGGGCACGGGGAAGCTCATCGTCGGGGCGTGGAAGCCGTAGTCGATCAGCCGCTTCGCGACGTCGTCGATGCTGAGCCCCGCGGCCTTCGTGAGCGGCCGCAGGTCGAGGATGCACTCGTGCGCCACCAGGTCGTGCTCGCCGCTGTAGAGCACGGGGAACGCGCTCTCGAGGCGCTTGGCGATGTAGTTGGCCGACAGCACCGCGACCGACGTCGCGTCGGTGAGTCCCTCGGCGCCCATCATCGCGACGTACGCGAACGGGATCGGCAGGATGCCGGCCGATCCGTAGGGAGCCGCGCTGATCGCGCCGACCCCCTCACGCTTGCTCTCGACGGGGTGCAGCGGGTGCGTCGGCAGGAACGGGACGAGGTGCTCGGCGACCGCGACCGGCCCGACACCCGGGCCTCCGCCGCCGTGCGGGATGCAGAACGTCTTGTGCAGGTTGAGGTGCGACACGTCGCCGCCGAACACGCCCGGCTGGGCGTGACCCAGCAGGGCGTTGAGGTTAGCGCCGTCGACGTAGACCTGTCCGCCGTGGGCGTGGACGATGTCGCACAGCTCGGTGATGCCGTGCTCGTAGACGCCGTGCGTCGACGGGTAGGTCACCATGATCGCGGCGAGGTCGTCGGCGTGCGCCTCGCACTGGGCGCGCAGGTCGTCGAGGTCGACCTCGCCCTGGCCGGTCGACTTCACCAGCACGACGCGCATGCCGGCCATGACGGCCGAAGCGGCGTTCGTGCCGTGCGCCGAGCTCGGGATCAGGCACACCGTGCGGTGCTCGTCGCCCCGGCTGCGGTGGTAGGCGCGGATCGCCAGCAGACCCGCGAACTCGCCCTGCGAGCCGGCGTTGGGCTGGATTGAGACACCCGCGTAACCCGTCACCTCGGCGAGCCATCCCTCGAGCGTCTCGACGAGCTCGATCATGCCCGCGGCGTCCTCGGCCGGCACGAACGGGTGCAGGTCGGCGAAGCCGGGCCAGCTGATGGGCTCCATCTCGGCGGTCGCGTTGAGCTTCATGGTGCACGAGCCGAGCGGGATCATGCCGCGGTCGAGCGCGTAGTCGCGGTCGCTGAGCTTCTTGAGGTAGCGCAGCATCTGCGTCTCGCTGTGGTGCTCGTGGAAGACGGGGTGCGTCAGGATCTCGTCGTCGCGCAGGAGGTCGGCGGGCAGGGCCGACCCGGCCTCCCAGTCGGGGCCGGCGGCGTCGAAGGCGCCGAGCACGCCCTCGACGTGCTCGACCGTCGTGGTCTCGTTGGCCGAGACCGCGACGTGGTCGGCGTCGACGAGCCGCAGGTGGATGCCGATCTCGCGGGCCTTCGAGACGACGTCGACGGCACGACCCGGCACGTGCGCCGTGACGGTGTCGAAGAACTCGTCGCCGACGACGTCGATGCCGGCCCCGCGCAGCCCCCCGGCCAGCGCGACGGCGCTGCGGTGGACGTCGCGTGCGATCGTCCGCAGACCCTCCGGGCCGTGGTAGACCGCGTACATCGAGGCGGCGACGGCCAGCAGCACCTGCGCCGTGCAGATGTTCGACGTCGCCTTCTCGCGGCGGATGTGCTGCTCGCGCGTCTGCAGGGCGAGCCGGTACGCGGGACGGCCGGCGCTGTCGACCGAGACGCCGACGAGGCGTCCCGGCAGGTGCCGCTCGAGACCCGAGCGGACGGCCATGAAGCCGGCGTGGGGCCCGCCGTAGAACATCGGGACGCCGAAGCGCTGGCTCGACCCCACGACGACGTCGGCGCCGAGCGACCCCGGAGAGGCCAGGAGCACGAGCGCCAGCGGATCGGCCACGACGACGGCCAGGCCGCCCGAGGCGTGCGCGGCCTCGATCGCACGACGTGGGTCGCCGATCGCGCCGTCGGCGCGCGGGTAGGCCACGATGACGCCGGCCGCCTCGACGTCGGGGACGTCGTGGCCGAGATCGGCCTCGAGCAGCTCGATGCCGAGGGCCTCGGCGCGGGTGTGCGTCACGGCGAGCGTCTGCGGCAGCAGGCCCGAGTCGATGATGATCGGCAGGGCGTCCTTGCCCTTGGTGGCGCGCCGGATCAACGTCATCGCCTCGGCGACCGCCGTGCCCTCGTCCAGGAGCGACGAGTTGGCGGTCGGCAGTCCCGTGAGGTCGGAGATCAGGGTCTGGAAGTTCAGCAGCGCCTCGAGGCGTCCCTGCGAGATCTCGGGCTGGTACGGCGTGTAGGCCGTGTACCAGGACGGGTCCTCGAGCACGTTGCGGCGGATCACGGCGGGCGTGACGGTCGGGTGGTAGCCGAGACCGATCATCGCGGTGCCGGGGTTGTTGCGGTCGGCGAGGTCGCGCAGCATCGCGAGCGCCTCGGTCTCGGTGCGGGCCGACGGCAGGTCGAGCGGCGTCGTGCTGCGGATGCCCGACGGCACGGCCGCCTGCATCAGTGCGTCGAGCGAGTCGTAGCCGACCCGACGCACCATGGCGTCCTGGTCAGCGGGCGTCGGGCCGATGTGGCGGCTGACGAAGTCATGGGACGCGCGGTCGAGAGACACGGGGAGCTCCGAGGGTAGAGGCGTGGGCGGACATCGCCTCCCCTTCTGTCACGCCCGGCTCGACGATCCGAGGCGGGGCTCCAGAATTGCCTCGAACGCGTGGTCCTTGGTGCCTGAGAGGTTCCGGGGAGGAATTGCCCCTTCGGCGTCGCCTGGGCGAGCTCTCCCACGCGCGATCGACAGCACCGCCACCCTACCAAGGGTGGCGCGCCGAGGTGGGATCAGGACGACAGGCGGGCGCGGCGGCGCGCGGCGAGCTCGTCGTCGGCCGAGGAGATCTCGACGGCGCGCTCGCTCGGCAGCTCGTGGAGCGATCCCTCGATCTCCTTCCACACACCGCCGATCGCGATGCCGAAGACGCCCTGGCCGCCCTGCAGCAGGTCGATGACCTCGTCGGCCGACCGGCACTCGTAGACGCTGGCGCCGTCGCTCATGAGCGTCACCTGCGTCAGGTCGTCGGTGCCGCGCACGCGCAGGTGGTCGATCGCGACGCGGATCTGCTGCAGCGAGACGCCCGCGTCGAGCAGGCGCTTGATGATCTTGAGCAGCAGGATGTCCTTGAACGAGTACAGGCGCTGCGTGCCCGACCCCGTCGCCGAGCGGACGGTCGGCTCGACCAGGCCCGTGCGGGCCCAGTAGTCGAGCTGGCGGTAGGTGATCCCGGCCGCGCTGCACGCCGTGGGTCCGCGGAATCCGGCGTCCTCGGGCAGCGGCGACACGTCGTCGTTGAAGAGCAGACCCTGGTCGCTCGCCTCGGAGGCAGCCTCGATCCGCGTGGCGGTGGCGTCGTTGTCGTGCGACTCGATCATCCGGAATGCCTTCCAAAGCTGGTGTGGGGGAAGACTACCGCCACGGAACTACATCCGTGTACCTTCGGCAGCACTCTCAAGGTAGAGATGAGAGTTGGACCGGTCAACGACCGCGCCGTCGTGTCGAGCACTTGTTTTCAAGTCTCACTCGAGGCTTGAGGGTTACTCGAAGTCCTCGGGCTCGACGTGGTCGAGGAACTCTCGGAACTGCTCGACGACCTCCTCCTCCTGGTCGGTCGAGGCGATGCCCGCCTCGTCGAGGACGTCCTCGGCGCAGACGATGCGCGAGCCGGCCCGCAGCGCGAGCGCGATCGAGTCGGACGGCCGCGCCTCGACCTCGGCGCCGGAGGCGAACACCAGCAGGGCGTGGAACACCCCCTCGTGGACGTCGACGATCCGTACCTCGTCGAGCTCGTCGCCGAGCGCCTCGACGACGTGATGCATCAGCTCGTGCGTCAGCGGGCGCGTCGTCGGGGTGCCCTGCTGCGCGTACGCGATCGCCGACGCCTCGACGGCGCCGATCCAGATCGGCAGGTACCGCGAGCCCTCGGCCTCGCGGAGCAGGACCAACGGCTGGTTGGTCGGCATCTCGACACGGACGCCGACGACCTCGACCTCGCGCACCGGGATCAGCCGCGCAATCGACTTCTGACCAGGACCGACTGGAAGCGCACCGACAGCGCGGCCAGAGCGGCCACGGTGCGCTCGGCGGCGTCCTTGTCGAGCTGGCGCGACCGCGGCGAGACGACCTGGTCGAACAACGCCACCTCGCGGTCGGCGGAGGCGCCGAACAGGCGCAGGTGGCGGGGCTCGAGCCCGAGCTCGGCGAACTCGCCGACGATCGACGCGATCTGCAGGGCCGTCGCGTCGTAGTACGTCTGGGTGGGACGACGCTGGATCAGGCCGAACTCCTCGATCGCGGCCAGCGTGTCGCCGTCGATGCCTGCGGCGGCGAGCAGGTCGTCGCGCGAGAGCCGCATGCTGCCGGACGACTCGAGGAAGGTCGCCTCGGTGGGCAGCCCGTCGGCCGCCAGGCTCAGGTGCGGCACGCGCACCGTCGGGCCCTGGGCCGTGTCGGGCACGACGCCGCGGTCCATCTCGTCGAGGACCTGCCGGATGTGGCTGAGCGGCCAGAACTTGTCGCGCTGCTGGCGCAGGATGAACCGCAGCCGCTCGACGTCGTTGAACGAGAACTTGCGGTAGCCCGACGGCGTGCGCTCGGGCTCGAGCAGACCCTCGGACTCGAGGTACCGGATCTTGGTGATCGTCAGGTCGGGGAACTCCGGCAGGAGCTCGTCGAGCACCTTGCCGATCCCCAGCCGCGACAGCTCGGGGAGCGGCTGGGTCACGCCGTGCCCCGCAGGGCCCCGGCGAAGTAGATCAGCCGGTACTTGCCGATCTGCACCTCGTCGCCGCCCGAGAGGGTGATCTCGCTGTCGATGCGGTCGCGGTTGACGTACGTGCCGTTGAGGCTGCCGAGGTCGGTGACGGTGTATCCCTCGCCGCTGCGCGCGAACGTGCCGTGACGGCGCGAGACGCTGATGTCGTCGAGGAAGATGTCGCTGTCGGGGTGGCGGCCCACCGAGACGGTGTCGCTGTCGAGCAGGAAGCGGGCACCGGAGTCGGGACCGCGCTGCACCAGCAGCATCGCGCTGCCGGCGGGGAGGTTCTCGACCGCCGAGACGTCGGACGCGGTCATCTCCTCGGTGTCGGCGTCGAGGATCGGGATGTGCGTCGTGTGGTCAGAGACGGGCTCGGACGCAACAGCGTCGGGCTCGTGGTCCGGCGTGGACATCGGCGTCACTCCTGTGTGCTGTCGACCTCCGTGGGGAGGTGGTGCGAGATCTCCAACCTAGCACCCGGTCGGTGTCGCCGACCGGGCCCGCGGGACGTCAGTCGGCCGTCGTGAGGGCCGTGTAGGCCTCTGCCTCGAGCAGGGCCGACGTCGGGTCGTCCTCGGACGGCCGGAGCTTGATGAGCCAGCCCTCGCCGTACGGATCGGAGTTGATGACCTCGGGGCCGCCGTCGAGCGCCTCGTTGCGGGCGACGACCTCGCCGCTCAGGGGCGAGAAGATGTCGCTGACCGACTTGGTCGACTCGAGCTCGCCGACGACCGAGCCGGCCTCGACGCGGTCGCCGATCGACGGCAGCTCGACGTAGACGATGTCGCCGAGCGCGTCCTGCGCGAAGTCGGTGATGCCGACCGTCGCGATGTCGTCGTCGAGACGCACCCACTCGTGCTCTTCGCTGTAGTACAGGTCCTCAGGGATCACCGCGTGCTCCTAGCAGTCACAAGTGGGGTCAGGATGTGGGTCGAGCGTACTCGGGGCTCTTGACGTCGGCGAGGGCGGTGATCGTGACCTTGTCCTTCTCGGTCACCGTCGCAGATCCGCCGCGGTTGTCGACCCGGTCGATGAGTCCGCCGCGGAAGCGTACCGCCTCGGCGAGGTCCTGGGAGTCGCCGATCGCCTCGATGCGGTAAGGCCGCTTGATCTCGCGTCCGCCGACGCGGATCTGCCCGTCGTCGTCGAGGAAGTACGTCTGCGCGACGACGCGTGCCACGCCGTTGATCGCGATGGCCTCGGCCCCCGCGTCGCGGAGCTCCTCGATCGCGTCGAGCAGGGCCGGGGCGTCGATCTGCTTGTCGGGGTCGTTGATCACGACCTCGATGCCCGTGCCCGTGGCACCCGCGGTGCCGGCAAGGATCGACAGCTCCTCGGCGCGCTTCCTGGCCTGGTTCTCGGCCCGCTCGGAGCGCTGCGTGCTGCTGAGCAGGCCGTTGCGGGTCGTGGTCAGGTCGTCGATCTGCGTGCCGAGGCGCTCGTTCGCGACGTCGAGCGACTTGAGCAGCTCGACGAGCTCGTCGCCCCGCACGCCCGAGTAGTCGTCGTCGTCCGATTCGCTGACCTGGATCGTGATCGCGAACGCCAGGGCGCCGATCAGCACCGCCACGACGACCTGCGACGCCTTGGGCCGCAGCAGGTCGCGCCAACCGCGCCTCGCGCCGTGCTCAGGCATGGAAGATCCGTCGGCGGATCGCGGCGGCGTTCGAGAAGATGCGGATGCCGAGGACGACCACGACGCCGGTCGACAGCTGCGAGCCGACGCCGAGCTGGTCGCCGAGGTAGACCATGAACGCCGCGATGACGACGTTGGAGATGAACGAGACCACGAACACGCGGTCGTCGAACCTGCGCTCCCCCAGGGCCCGGAGCGCGCCGATGACGGCGTCGAGCGCCGCCACGATCGCGATCGGCAGGTAGGGCTGCAGGCCCGCCGGCACGGCGGGCCGCAGGACCAGGCCCGCGATGATGCCGACGGCCAGGCCGATCACCGGGATCATGCGTCCCCCTTCGTTGCTGTCGCGTGCCGCACCGTCAGTCGCTTCCTCGGGACGGCCTCGACGGACAGGTCGTCCGATCGTGCCACGTCGAAGCCCACCCCGACGTCCTTTCGCCGCTCCCAGTCACGTCCGACCGAGGACTGCTCGAACCGGTCCTCGAGGGCCTCGGGGTCGCCCAGGACGACGAGCTCGTACGGCGGGCCCACCGACTGGTAGTTGACCTTGACGACGCCCCCGGCCTGCCGGATCGACGTCAGGGACCCGATGCGCTGGTCGTCGACCGAGATGGCCTCGGCCCCGGCGTACCAGAACCCGTTGACCAGGACCTGCAGGTCGCGGTCGCTGATGTCGTCGATCGCCCCCGGGGTGACCGTGACCCGCAGGCCCGGCCCCTGGGCGGGGCGGTCGGCGGTCAGCAGCCGCAGCTCCTCGTAGTCGGCGTCGAGACCGACGGCGGAGGCCTGCAGCCCGGCGACCTGGTCGCGCAACGCCTCCGCGGTCGACTCGCGCGTCGCGAGGAGCGCCTTGCGGGACGCGATGTCGTCGATCAGGGTCTCGCGGGCGCGCTCGGCCGCGGGCCGGTCGGTGCGGGTCTGGATCGCCGCGATCGCGACGAGCAGCGCGAACGCCGCCAGCACGACGCCGGTCAGCACCGAGTTGAAGCCCTGCGAGCGCTCGTGGACACCCGGCCGGACGACGTAGTAGTCGTCGTCGAGCGCGGTGTCGGCGATCTTCTCGAGGAGCCCGTCGACCTGTTCGGGCACGTACGGCTCGCGCATCATCAGGCCCGGGCGACCCGGGGCGTCGTGGCCAGCAGACGTCTGACCTGGAAGGCGTAGAGCACCCCGCCCCACCAGTAGAGGGCGACGCCCCAGATCGTGAACGCCCAGCCGAAGACGTTCGCGAGATCGGCGACGGTCCCGGTCGAGTCGCCCAGCAGCAGCAGCGGGAAGGCGTAGAGCAGGCTGGCCGTGGCGGCCTTCCCGAGGAAGTGCACGGGCAGCGAGCTGTAGCCGCGCGTGCGCAGGAACGGCACGAGGCCGAACAGGAACACGTCGCGCAGCGGCAGGACGACCGCGAGCCACCACGGGATGATGTCGCGGAAGCCCAGACCGATGACGACCGCGAGGATGTAGCAGCGGTCGGCGACGGGGTCGAGGATCGCGCCGATCTTGGAGGCCTGGTTGAGGCTGCGGGCCAGCTTGCCGTCGAGGTAGTCGGTGACCCCCGAGATCATGAGGACCAGCAGCGCGAGGCCGTCCTCCTCGGGGCCCAGCACGAGCCACAGGAACACGGGGACGAGCAGGAGGCGGACGAAGCTCAGCGCGTTCGGCACGGTGATGATGCGCTCGTCCACCGATCGTCCTCCTCGCCCGTGCTCGTGCGGCGTGCTCGTCGAGCGGACGCCGCGGATGTCCTGACACAGCGTAGGACATCGCCACACCCCGTTGGCGCGTGGGAACAGGACTGACAGACTGGGCGTTGACCGAAGAGAACCGAACATTCGGGGCACGTCGTGCCCCACTTCCCGAGGAGGAACGTGGCTGTCTACACACTTCCGGATCTGCCGTACGACTACGGCGCCCTGGACCCGCACATCTCCGGCAAGATCATGGAGCTGCACCACTCCAAGCACCACGCCGCCTACGTGGCCGGCATCAACCAGGCGCTCGAGCAGCTCGAGGAGGCGCGCGACAAGAACTCCTTCGGCACGATCAACCTGCTGGAGAAGAACCTCGCCTTCCACCTCGGTGGTCACATCAACCACTCGATCTTCTGGAAGAACCTGTCCCCCGAGGGCGGCGACAAGCCCACGGGCGAGCTCGCGGCGGCCATCGACCAGGACTTCGGCTCGTTCGACGCGTTCCGCGCGCAGTTCGAGGCGACGGCCCTCGGCCTGCAGGGCTCCGGCTGGGCGATCCTGACCTGGGACACCCTGGGCCAGAAGCTCGTCGTGGTGCAGCTGTTCGACCAGCAGAACAACATCCCCGCGACGCTGATCCCGATCACGCAGCTCGACATGTGGGAGCACGCGTTCTACCTCGACTACCTCAACGTCAAGGGCGACTACGTCAAGGCGTGGTGGAACATCGTCAACTGGGCCGACGCCCAGGAGCGCTTCACCGCAGCGACCTCCGGCGGCCAGATCATCTTCTGATCCGAGCCGCACGGCCGACGGCGGGATCCCGACCTACTGGTTGGGGTCCCGCCGTTTTCCGTGCTCGGCGAGGTCGCGCAGGCGGGCGTTGTAGGCCTCGAGGGCGGCGTCCTCGCTGCGATCCTCAGCGCGGTCGAAGCGCTTGGCCTCGCGCGAGTCGGAGCGGAACCACTGGAACAGGATCGCGACCATGACGAGCACCAGCGGGATCTCGCCCATCGCCCAGGCCATGCCGCCGCCGAGGTACTGGTCGGCCAGCAGGTCGGTGCGGTACGGACGGTCGATGTCGCGCCAGTAGTCGAGCGCGAACACCGTGTTGGACGACATCACGGCGATCGCGAAGAACGCGTGGAACGGCACCGTGACGAGCAGGGCCCCGAACCGTGCGACGGGCGCCAGGGCGTGCGGCGACGGGTCGATGCCGATCAGGACGTAGTAGAACAGCAGGCCGACGGCCAGGAAGTGCACCTCCATGACGGCGTGGCCCAGGTGGTTGCTCATGAGCGCCTCGAAGATGCCCGTGAAGTACAGGCCGTAGAGGCTGCCGACGAACAGCACGGGACCCACGACGGGATGCGTCACGACCCGCGAGAAGCGCGACTGCAGGAACGACAGCAGGATCGCGCGCGGCGACACCTCCCCGGGCTGACGGGGGCCGGGCAGGGTGCGCAGGGCCAGGGTCATGGGCGCGCCGAGGGCCAGGAAGATCGGTGCGACCATCGACAGCATCATGTGGGACGCCATGTGGGCGCTGAACAGGACGTGGGAGTACTCCCCCAGCCCGCCGAACGTCGCCCAGGCGATGACGACCATGCCGACCATCCACGAGATCGTGCGGCCGACCGGCCACGCGTCGCCGCGACGCCGCATCGCGACCACGCCGCGCAGGTAGAGCGCGACGCCGAGCGCGACGATCGCGAGCCCGACACCGTTGCCCGACCAGCCCCACAGCAGCCGCAGGAGCGTGGGTGCTGCCGGCAGCGGTCCGCCGAGCAGCTCCTCGGCGGGCGTCTGCAGCACACGGTCGCCGACGGGCGTCGGCGTGCGCGACAGGGCGACCGCCAGGCCGATCGCCGCGGCCATGACGAACAGCTCGGTCGTGGCGAGGCGCACGAACCCGCTGCCCGCGGACACGATGCGCCGGCGCTGACGGACGCCGAACGCGCCCAGCGCGACGAGCGCGACGACCTTGGCGACGACCAGCAGGCCGTAGGACGTGCCGAAGACGTCGGCCAGCGACCGCAACCGCACGGCGGCGTTGACCAGCCCCGAGACCCCCACGACCACGAAGCTCCACAGCGCGAGCGTCGAGTAGCGCGCGACGGCCGGCTCGAGGCGCTTGCTGCCGCGGATCGCGACCCAGCCAAGGGCGGCGAGACCGCCGACCCACAGGGTGACGCCCAGGACGTGCAGGTACAGGCTCGTCGTGGCGAGGTCGTGCGAGCCGGACGACGCGGAGTGCCCCGTCAGCGCGATCGGCGCGAGCGTCGCCAGCGAGACGCCGAGCATGCCGGCGACGGACCGGATGCCGAGGGTGAAGCGGGTCGCGACGGCGATGACGGCGGCGCCGAGCGCCTGCAGCAGGATCGCGCGCCCCTCGGAGAACCCCAGGAAGCCCGTGATGTCGGCCCACGCGACGTCGGTCAGCGGCTTGCCGAAGATGTCGCCCGACAGCAGCAGGAAGAAGTAGACGACGCTGACGACGGCCCAGACCGTTGCCCAGCGCGACGCCAGGCGGACCGCCTGCACCGAGAGCCCCTGCACCTCGTCGTCGGTCGACGGGACCAGGAACGCCGCGGCGGCCAGGAAGCCGATGACCATGACGGCGGCGATGTCGTTGAGCACCTTCGAGAACGGCAGCGCCCAGCCCACCAGCACGCCCGGGTCGGCGATGCCGATGGGGGCCTTGCCGTAGGCGCCGCCGCCCATCACGAGGAAGGCCGTCAGGGTCAGGCCGGCGATGATGAAGCCGACCAGCGTGTCACGCAGCGTCTGCGTCATCGCGCCTCCTCAGGGGTGCGAGCAGCAGGACGATCGCGACGACGGCCGCGAGGATCCCCCACACGAAGTGCGAACGATGGCGGTGGATGAAGTTCTCCTGCTCGGGAGCGTCGACCTGCGTGACGGCCCGGCCGGCCGTGACGTCGTACGCGATCGTGCCAGTGACCGGGTGGCCGTCGGCCGACACGACGCGGTACGAGGCGCTGTACGTGCCGCGCTGACCCGCGTCGGGGAGCCGGGCCGTGACCGTGTTGTCGACGGCCGTGATGGCGCCGACGTCGAGCTGGGTGCCGTCGGGCGCGGCGACGGCCACCTGCGCCCGACGGGAGACGTTCTCGTTGAACGTGAACGTGATCGACGCGGGTGACGTCGACAGCGTGCCCCCGTCCTCGGGGTCGGTGCCGATCAGCGCCGCGTGGGCGCTGGCCGGACCGGCCCCGAGGACGAGACCTCCGAGGAGGAAGGTGGCCAGACCCAGCAGGATCCCGCGCAGGACGACGTTGTTAGGCACGACGTCGATTCTGTCGCAGCGACACAACCAGTGCCGCGAGCGCGACGAGCAGCGCCGCCCCGCCGAGCCACGTGCCGAGGCCGGTGGACGAGTCGTCGTCCGACGCCTCGGTCGTCGCGGCCGCGTCCTTGGTGTCGGCGGTCGTCGGCGCCGCACCGTGGTGGTCACCGGTCGGCTCGCCGAGCGTCAGGGTCGGCGCGGGGTGCTCGGGCTCCGCCTCGCCCTCGGCCTGCGGCTGGTCCCAGTCGACGACCTCGCCGTCGGCGTAGGTCTGCTGGGCCGAGAACGAGATCGAGTCGGCGTCGGGGAACGGTCCGCCCGAGATGGCGAACTCGTCGAACTGACCGACGGGGATGCCGCCGTCGCCCTTCGCGGTCCACGTGACGGTGCTGACGGCCTCGGTGAGGTCGTAGTCGCCGACCGTCGTCGGCTTGTCGAGCGGCGCCTTGGTGACGGTCGCCGTCCAGCCGGGCTTGGACTCGGCCGAGACGAAGGCGAACGGTGTCTCGGCGGGCAGGGTCACGACGATCTTGGTCGTCGCGGCGGTGTCGGACTCGTTGGGGACGCGGAAGACGGCCTTGCCGAATCCTTCCTTGGCCGCGTCGGGCGACGAGACGCCGACGTGGGCCGAGGCGGGCGCGGCGACGGCCACGAGGGCGATCGCCGAGAGCGCAGCGGCGAGCCGCGCGGTGGTGCGTGTCATGAGAGGTCCTTCGGGTGAGAGGTGTGGGTGCAGGTCAGGCGGGGCTGACCGGCGGACCTCTCAGGACGCGCGAGTGCGTGAGCCGCACGTCGTGGCGCGAGCGCGTGCGGGCGACGGTCCGGACGCGACGGACGGGCGGGACGACGTCGGCCGCCGCCAGTACCGGGACGGCACGCAGCACGAGCCGCTCGGCGAGCCGCCAGACCAGCGCCTCGCCGCGGGACAGGGCCAGCACGCTGACCGCCGTGGCGGCCACGTGGGCCGCGACCATCGCCCCGCCCATGACCATGGGCCCGTCGGACGCACCGAGGTGGACGACGACCTGGCACAGCACCAGCAGGCCCAGCAGCTGCGAGGGGGTGACCCGGCGTGCCGACAGGAGCCAGGCCACCGCGGCGGAGCCGGCGAACACCGACAGGACCGCGACGGCGGGCAGGGGGCCGCCGGCGGCGTGGTGGCCGGTGGCCGCGGCCATGACGCAGACCAGGGCGGCGGCGACCGCGCGGACGATCCGCACCGGGCGATCGGCCGGACGCCAGGCGCCGGGTCGATCTGCGGAGGTCACCGGACCACGATATCCGGCCCGTCGCGCAGCAGAACACCCGGCGGCTACCGTGGTGCCATGACCCTCGACACCGCGTCCTACATCAAGCTCGACGAGGAGTGGGGTGCCCACAATTACCACCCGTTGCCCGTCGTCATCGCCGAGGCGGAGGGCGCCTGGGTCACCGACGTCGAGGGCAACCGCTACCTCGACTTCCTGTCGGGGTACTCGGCGCTCAACTTCGGTCACCGCCACCCCGTCCTGCTCGACGCCGCACGCGAGCAGCTCGACCGGCTGACGCTGACGTCGCGCGCCTTCCACAACGACCAGTACGGCGCGTTCTGCCGCGAGCTGGCCGAGCTGACGCAGACCGAGACCGTCCTGACGATGAACACCGGCGCCGAGGCCGTCGAGTCGGCGATCAAGATCGCCCGCAAGTGGGCCTACGAGGTCAAGGGCGTCGGGTTCGACCGCGCCGAGATCATCGTCGCGTCGGGCAACTTCCACGGCCGCACCACGACGATCGTGTCGTTCTCGGACGATCCCGCGGCGCACGACAACTACGGTCCCTTCACGCCGGGCTTCGTCACGGTGCCCTACGGCGACCTCGCCGCGATGGAGGCCGCCATCACGCCGAACACGGCCGCGATCCTGATGGAGCCGATCCAGGGCGAGGCGGGCGTCATCGTCCCGCCGTCCGGCTTCTTCCCCGGCGTGCGGCGGCTGTGCGACGAGCACAACGTCCTGCTGGTCGCCGACGAGATCCAGTCGGGCCTGGCCCGCACGGGCAAGCTGTTCGCCCTCGACCACGACGACGTCCGGGCCGATCTCTACACGCTCGGCAAGGCCCTCGGCGGCGGCATCATCCCCGTCTCGGCCGTCGTGGGTCGCGCCGACGTCCTCGGCGTCCTCAAGCCGGGCCAGCACGGCTCGACGTTCGGCGGCTACCCCGTCGCCTGCGCCGTGGGGCGCGCCGTCGTGGGGCTGCTCGAGACCGGCGAGTTCCAGACCCGCTCGCTCGAGCTCGGGCGCTACCTGCACGGCCGGCTCGACGAGCTGGTCGGCAAGGGTGTCGCGTCGGTGCGCGGTCGCGGCCTGTGGGCCGGGGTCGACATCGACCCCCTCGCCAAGACCGGCCGCGAGGTCTCGATGGCGCTGCGCGACCGTGGCGTGCTGTGCAAGGAGACGCACGAGCGCACGTTGCGCATCGCTCCCCCGCTCGTCATCACCAAGGACGAGATCGACCACGCCGTCACGGCGCTCGCCGAGGCCCTCGACGCCTGATCACGGTCCGGACGGGCTCAGGCGAAGTAGCTGGTGTCGCCGCCGCGCGACGGTGACCGCTCGGCGTCCGCCTCGGTGAACGGCGCCTTGGCCGCGAAGGTCGTCAGCACCTCGCGGTACGGCAGCACGCGGTACGGGAACGGCGAGCTCGCGGCCTTGCGGGCCAGCGTCTCCCAGGGCAGCGGGGCCGCCGAGGCCATGACCAGCACGTTGCCGAAGCGGCGCCCCTTCAGCGTGGCCGGCTCGGCGCACATCACGACGTGCGCGAACGCGTCGCACACGCCCCGCACCGCGCGCCGCAGGTACGGGAACGGTGCGCGGTCGGCCAGGTTGAGCAGCACGAGCCCGTCGGCCGTCGCGACGCGCGCGAGGTCGGCGAAGAACTCGGCCGTCGTGAGGTCGGCGGGGATCCGGTCGCCGTCGAAGGCGTCGAGCACGATGACGTCGGCGAAGTCGTCGCGCATCGCCGCGATGCCGGCCCGCCCGTCGAGCGGCCTGACCTTGATGCCGCTCTGGCGCGGCAGCGGGATGCGCTCGCGCACCAGCGCCGTGATCTCCTCGTCGGGCTCCAGCACGATCTGCGGCGAGCGCGGACGCGTCGCGGCCACGTAGCGCGGCACCGTCATGCCGGCACCGCCCACGTGGACGCAGCGCAGGGGCTCCCCCGCGACGCCGTGGCCGTCGATCGCGTCGGCCATCCGCTGCACGTAGTCGAACTCGAGGCGCGTCGGGTCGTCGAGGTCGACGTACGACTGCTCGGTGCCGTCGATGCGCAGCGTGAAGGCCGACGGACGCTCCCGGTCGGAGACGATCTCGATCCTGCGGAGGCGCTCGGTCACCCCGACACTCTAGGTGCCGGCGAGCAGGTTCTCCGAGCCGTCCGGCTTGACCGCCAGCACGGGGCACTCCGCGTCGAGGATCAGCCGCTGCGCGACGCTGCCGAGCAGCAGCTTGCCGACCGGCGTGCGCGGGCGGATGCCCACCACGATCAGCGAGGCCCCCGTCGACGACGCCGCGTGCAGCACGGCGCCCGCAATGTCGGGCACGACGTCGTGCAGGATCTCGGACTCGACGTCGAGCCGGTCGAGGATCGACCGCAGCGACGACAGCTCGTCGTCGCCGGCGAACTTGGTGTCGACGTACGCGTCGCCCTTCGTGGGGTTGACCACGACCAGCCGCTCCTCGCGGCGGGCCGCCTCCGTGGCGCCGTACGACAGCGCCACCCGCCCGAACTCGTCCGGGCTGTACATCACCACTACCGTCATGCGTTGACCTCTTCCTTCTCCTCGACGGGTGCCTCGGGCTTGGGCTTGCGCAGCCCCGAGGCGACGATGGCGACCAGCGCCAGCGCGATGAACGCGTACACGATGACGGCCACGGGCTCGCTCCACAGCGTGCTGACGTCGCCCGACGAGATCTGCAGCGACGTGGTGAGCTGCTCCTCGAGCTTGGGCCCGAGGATGACGCCGATGATGAGCGGCAGCACCGGCAGGCCGAAGCGACGCATCGCGAGCCCCAGCAGGCCGATGACCAGCAGGAGCGCCAGGTCGAACGGCTGGAAGCTGACGCTGTAGGCGCCGAGCGAGGCGAAGAACAGGATGCCCGCGTAGAGGTACGGCCGCGGGATCTGCAGCAGCTTGGCCCACAGCGGCGCCAGGGGCAGGTTGAGCAGGAGCAGCAGCGTGTTGCCGATGAACAGGCTCGCGAGCAGGGCCCAGACGAGGTCGGGCTCGGTGTCGAACAGCTGCGGGCCGGTCTCGATGCCGTAGCTCTGGATCGCGAGCAGCATGATCGCGGCCGTCGCGGTCGTCGGCAGGCCGATCGCCAGGAGCGGCACGAGCGTGCCGGCGGCCGAGGCGTTGTTGGCCGCCTCGGGGCCCGCGACGCCCTCGATCGCACCCTTGCCGAACTCCTCGGGGTGCTTGGCGAGCTTGCGCTCGGTGACGTACGACAGGAACGTCGGGATCTCGGCGCCGCCGGCCGGCAGGGCGCCGAACGGGAAGCCGAACGCCGTGCCGCGCAGCCACGGCTTCCACGAGCGTCCCCAGTCCTCGCGGCTCATCCAGGGCTGGCCGACCGGGATGATGTCGAGCGGGCGACGACGCAGGTGCGCCGCGACCCAGAGGGCCTCGCCGATCGCGAAGATCGCGACCGCGACGACGACGATGTCGATGCCGTCGGCCAGCAGCGGGTTGCCGAACGTCAGCCGGGCCTGGCCGGTCTGGCCGCCGACCAGGCCGATCGCCAGGCCGAGGAACAGCGCGATGAAGCCGCGCAGCCGCGAGGTGCCGAGCACCGCGGTGACGGCGAACAGCGCCAGCAGGATCAGGGCGAAGTTCGACGGGTTGCCGAGCTTGACGACCTGTCCGGCCACCGAGGGTGCGAACAGCACCAGCAGCAGCGTGCCGATCGTGCCGGCGACGAACGAGCCGATCGCCGCGGTGGCGAGGGCCTGCGCCGCCCGCCCCTTCTTGGCCATCTTGTTGCCCTCGATGGCCGTCACGACCGATGACGACTCCCCCGGCGTGTTCAGCAGGATCGAGGTCGTCGAGCCGCCGTACATGCCGCCGTAGTAGATGCCGGCGAACATGATGAGCGCGCTGTCGGGGCCGACGCTGTACGTGATGGGCAGCAGCAGGGCCAGCGTCATGGCGGGCCCGATGCCCGGCAGCACGCCGACGGCGGTGCCGAGGAACACGCCGACCACGGCGTAGAAGAGGTTCTGGACCGTCAGCGCCTGGGCGAAGCCGTCCATCAACAGGTTGAGTGAGTCCATCAGAGGATCCCGTCCAGGATGCCGGCCGGGATCGCGAGACCCAGGCCCGAGTAGAAGCCGTACCAGGTGCCGACCGACAGGGCCACGCCCACCGCGACGTCGCGGATCAGGGTGCGGCTGCCGAGCACGTAGGCGGTGCCGACGAACAGGATCGCGCCGGTGATCGCCCAGCCGAGCCAGTCGACCAGCAGGATGTTGGCCAGGAACACGACGACGAGCTTCGCGACGGTCGCCCAGTCGCTGGGCTGCGTCAGGTCGACGTCCTCGCCCTCCTCGGCCGCCGGGACGTCACCACGGGCCGTCGCGATCGCGAGCAGGGCCGCGAGGACGATCAGCACCGTGCCGACGACGTAGGGGAAGGCGTACGGCTGGACCGGCTGGTCGGCGAAGCCGTCGCTCAGCGTCGTCGCGTCGTAGACCACGTAGGCGCCGACGACCGCGAGGAACGCGGCGAGCCCGTACTGGGCCTTGTCGACGAGCCGCGTGCGCCCGTGGGTCTCGTGCTTCTCGGCGGTGCTCATGCCAGCCCCAGCTCCTTCAGGGTCGTCTCGACCCGCTTGTCCTGCTCGAGCAGGAAGGTCTCGAACTCCTCGCCGGTCGCGAACGAGTCGATCCAGCCGTTGCGCTTGATCGCGTCCTGCCAGCCCTTCGTCTCGTGCATCGCGGTGAACATCGCCACGAGGCGCTCGCGCGACTCGTCCGAGATGCCGGGCGGGGCGAGGATGCCGCGCCAGTTGACGAACGTCATGTCGATGCCGGACTCCTTGAGGGTCGGCGCGTCGACGGTCTCGAGACGCTCCTCGCCCGAGACCGCGAGGACGCGCAGCGAGCCGTCCTCGAGCTGTCCCTCGAACTCGCTGGGCCCCGAGGCACCGACGTCGATCTTCTTGCCGAGCAGCGCGCTGGTGAGCGGTCCGCCGCCGTCGTACACGATGTACTTGACCTGCTTGGGATCGATCCCGACCGTCTTGGCCAGCTGCATCGGGAACAGGAAGTCGGGTCCGCCGGGCGACGAGCCACCGCCGATCGTGACGCTGCTCGGATCGGCCTTCCACGCGTCGACGAGGTCCTGCACCGTCTGGAACGGCGAGTCCTTGGGGACGATGAGCGCCTCCTGGTCCTCGATCAGGCGGGCGATCGGCGTCGCCTGCGAGACACGGGCCTTCGAGTCGTTGGTGTAGGTCGCTCCGACGACGCCGAGCCCCATCGACATCACGAGGTCGTCGACGCCCTCCTCGTTGAGCAGGCGCTGCATCGCGACGGTGCCGCCAGCGCCGATGACGTTGGTGACCTCGAACCGGCCCGACAGCTCGGCGTCCTCGAGCACGCGGGCGGCGGCGCGTCCTGTCAGGTCGTACCCTCCGCCGGGGCTGTTGGGGATGTACATGCTGAGCCGGCGGTTCGCCTCGCCCTCGCCTCCGCGCGTGACTCCGCATGCGGACAGCAGCAGCGCGGCGGCGACGAGGAATACTGTCGCCGTCAACCGGTGTGATCGCCTGGTCGGCGTCATGGGACCTCCTGTGATCGACCCCGATCATGACCTGCGCCTGTGGTGTGGGTCACCATTGCGGAACCAAAGGAGGTTGTGGACGTTGTGGTCACAGCGCAGACGCCTGACGCTCGCGGGACAGTTCCTCGTCCTGCAGCTCGTCGTCGTCGCCTTCGTCCTCGCGATCGTCGGCGCGATCTCGGTGCAGCAGTCGAACGACTCGTTCGCGTCCGAGCGCGGTGCGCAGATGCGGTCGGTGTCGGAGTACCTCGCGAACCTGTCGGTCGTCCGCGCCCAGATCAGGGGGCCCGCGCCGGCGACGTCGCTCGCCCCCGCGATCGACCGGGCCGTGGGTCTCTCGGGCGCCACCGAGATCACGATCGCCGATCCGGCGGGCCGGGTGCTGTCGTCGTCCGACCCCCGACTCGTCGGCACCCGCGCCGAGCTCGGCGACTCGCGCGTCCGTGAGGGACGCGCCTGGGTCGGCACCGTCGAGACGCGCGGCCACCGCTTCGTGGCGGCGCACGCGCCGATCATCGACGACTCCGGCACGCTCGTGGGGCTGGCCGTGGCGGAGGAGCAGTTCCCGTCGTTCTGGACGCGGCTGACAAACGCCGCCGACGAGCTCGTGCTATACCTCGGCGCGGGCGCCGGCCTGGGCATCGCGGGGTCGTGGCTGCTGGCCCGGCTCGTGCGGCGACGCACCCGCGGCCTCGAGCCGCGCGAGTTCGCGACGCTGGCCGACCACCGCGAGGCACTGCTGCACAGCATCCGCGAGGGCGTCGTCGCCGTCGGCACCGACGAGCGGATCACGATGATCAACGACAGCGCCCGCTCGCTGCTGGGCCTCGGCACGGACGTCGTGGGGCGCCGCCTCGACTCGCTGGGGCTCGACCAGCCCGTCGTCGAGCTGCTGACCCCCGGGGCCGACAGCCAGGACGCCGTGGTGCTGGTGGGTGAGCGCGTCGTGGTGTTCAACCAGCGGTCGGCCTCGAGCCGCGGTCAGGGCATCGGTGCCGTCACCACGATGCGCGACCGCACCGACCTGGTGTCGATGCAGGGCCAGCTCAGCTCGAACCTGTCGATCACCGACACCCTGCGGGCGCAGACCCACGAGTTCGCGAACCAGCTGCACACGATCTCGGGTCTCGTCCAGCTCGGCGAGTACGACGAGGTGACGTCGCTGGTCGGCGTGCTGACGCGCCGCCGGGCCGCGATCTCCGACGCCGTGACGCGGCGCGTGTCCGACCCGGCCGTCGCGGCCCTGCTGATCGCCAAGTCGAGCGTCGCGGCCGAGGCGGGCGTGACGCTGACGCTGACCGACGACTCGGCCCTCGAGGCGCTGTCGCCCCACACGTCGGCCGACCTGACCACGATCATCGGCAACCTCGTCGACAACGCGGTCGACGCCTGCAAGGGCGGGCCCGCGCCCGCCGTGGTCGTCGAGCTGTCGGAGGACGCCGACGACATCGTCCTGTGCGTGCGCGACGACGGACCGGGCGTGCCGGCCGAGCTGCGCGACACGATCTTCGCGCGCGGCTTCTCGACCAAGCCGGACGTCCCCGGCGGGCGGGGCATCGGGCTGCCGCTCGTGCGGCTCATCTGCACGCAGCGGGGAGGTAGCGTGACGGTCGGTGCCGACGACGACGGTGACGGCGTCGGCCGCGGTGCCGTGTTCACCATCCGCCTGCCGAAGGAGCCCGCATGATCCGCGTGCTGGTCGTCGACGACGACTTCATGGTCGCGAGCATCCACGGCCGGTTCGTCGAGCGCACCCCCGGCTTCGAGGTCGTCGGCACGGCCCGCACGGGCGCCGAGGCGCTGCAGCTGCACGCCGACCTGTCCCCCGACCTGCTGCTGCTCGACGTGCACCTGCCCGACATGAGCGGCCTCGACGTGCTGCAGCGGCTGAGGGCGGACGGCAGCACGGTCGGCGTCGTGATGGTGACGGCCGAGCGGGACGCCGAGGCCGTCCGATCGGCCCTGCACGGCGGCGCGCTGCAGTACCTCGTCAAGCCGTTCGAGCACGTCGACTTCGCGTCGCGCATGCAGCGGGTGCGCGAGTCGCTCGAGACCCTCGCGTCGGGCGCGCCCGACCAGGCGGCGATCGACCGCGCGTTCGGCACGCCGCCGGCGGCCGTGACGGCTTTGCCGAAGGGGCTCAGCCCGGAGTCGGCGCAGCTCGTGGCCGAGGCGCTGGCCCGCGGCGACGAGCTGTCGGCGGCCGACTGCGGCGAGCTCGTCGGGCTGTCGCGCGTCAGTGCCCGGCGCTACCTCGAGCACTTCGTCGACCAGGGGACGGCGGTCGTCCGCCTCAACTACGGCAACGCCGGGCGCCCCGAGCGCCGCTACCGCTCGGTCCGCTGAGGTGCCCGGGGGCTGCGGCGGTAGGCCGAGACCGTCGGGTCGCCCGTGACCCAGAGGCGCCACGGGACGTCCGCGGCCTTGGAGACGCCCACGCGCGGACCCGTCGTGACCTCCGGCGTCACGTCGGGTTCGGGCCCCAGCCGCACTCCCCCGCCGGCCAGCAGCTCGGTGCCCAGGTCGTCGAGGGTCAGGCCCAGGGCGCGGGCGAGGTTGCCGGGGCCCCGCGCCAGCGCGACGTCCGCGACCCCGGGTCGGCGCGACCGTGCGACGTCCAGCCCGTCGACGACCTCGCCGGCCCGCACCAGCACGGCCGCCGCGATCTCGGTCGGCCCCGTCACGACGTTGGCGCACACGTGCATGCCGTACGACCGGTAGACGTACAGCCGCCACGGTGGTCCGTACATGATCTCGCTGCGCGGCGTGCGCGTGAACGCGTGCGACGCGGGGTCGTCGACGCCGCCGTAGGCCTCGACCTCCGTGATGCGCACGGACGCGCCGTGGCCGTGCAGGGTGCGACCGAGGAGGCCGCGGGCCCGGGCGACGACGCCGTCCGGGCTCGCGTCGTGCACGGTGTCAGCTGACCGACTCGAGGACGACGTCCTTCGCGGGAGCCGTGCCGTCGGCGCCCACGCCGTCGGCCTCGATCTGCTGGGCGACCTTCAGACCGGCCGCGTCGACCGTGCCGAACACGGTGTAGCTGGGCGGCAGGTCGGCGTCGGCCAGGACGATGAAGAACTGCGAGCCGTTGGTGTCGGGGCCGGCGTTGGCCATCGCGAGGGTGCCGGCCGGGTAGGTCTCCTGGCCGCTCAGCTCGTCGGGGAACGCGTACCCCGGCCCGCCCTGACCGGTCGCGGAGGGATCGCCGCACTGCAGCACGAACCCGGGCACGAGGCGGTGACACTTGGTGCCGTCGAAGTACCCCTGCTGGGCGAGCGACGCGAAGCTGTTGACGGTGCAGGGGGCCGAGTCGGGCGTGAGCGACGCCTTGATCACGCCGCGGTTGGTCGTGATCGTGACCGCGTCGAGGCTCGTGGGGGTCGTCGGCGGGAGCGTGGCCTTCTTGCCCGGCTCGTCGGTCTCGGTGTACGTGCAGGTGCCGTCGGCGGCGGCGCCGGGGCTGTCGGTCGCCGACGGGGCCTCGGACGTCGTCGCGGGATCCGCGGCCGACGCTCCGTCGGAGCCTCCGCCGTCAGAACCTCCGCAGGCGGCCAGCGTGGTGATCAGTACGGTGGTCGCCGTGGCGGCGAGAAGACGAGAACGCATGCGCCGAGCCTAGCCAGCGCTCGGTCGCCGGGCCGACAGCCGGTCCCGCAGCTCGGCGAGCTGCTCGGCGACCCGCACCTGGGCCGTGCCGCCGCGCGCGTCGCGCGACGCGAGCGAGCCCTCGACCGTGAGCACCTCGCGGACACCGGGCGTCAGGGCCGGGGAGATCGCGGCGAAGTCGTCGTCCGACAGGTCCCACAGCTCGATGCCACGTCGCTCGCACGCCTGCACGCAGGCGCCCGACAGCTCGTGGGCGACGCGGAACGGCACGCCCTCGCGCACCAGCCACTCGGCGATGTCGGTCGCGAGCGCGAAGCCCTGCGGCGCGAGCGCCTGCATGCGCTCGGTGTGGAACGTCAGCGTCGCGACCATGCCGGTGAAGGCGGGCAGCAGCACCTCGAGCGTGTCGATCGAGTCGAACACCGGCTCCTTGTCCTCCTGCAGGTCGCGGTTGTACGCCAGCGGCAGCCCCTTCAGCGTGGCGAGCAGTCCCGTGAGGTTGCCGATCAGCCGTCCCGACTTGCCCCGCGCGAGCTCGGCGATGTCGGGGTTCTTCTTCTGCGGCATGATGCTCGACCCCGTGGAGTAGCCGTCGTGCAGCGTGACGAAGTCGAACTCCTTGGTGTTCCAGATGATGATCTCCTCGGCGAGCCGCGAGACGTCGACGCCGATCTGCGCCGTCACGAACGCGAACTCGGCCACGAAGTCGCGGGCCGCCGTCCCGTCGATCGAGTTGGCGGTCGAGCCGCTGAAGCCGAGGTCGGCGGCGACCTTCTCGGGGTCGAGCCCCAGCGACGACCCGGCCAGGGCACCCGAGCCGTACGGCGAGTCGGCCGAGACGCGGGCGTCCCAGTCGGCGAGCCGGTCGAGGTCGCGCACCAGCGGCCACGCGTGCGCCAGCAGGTGGTGCGACAGAAGGACGGGCTGGGCGTGCTGCAGGTGCGTCCGACCCGGCATCGCGACCCCCAGGTGGTCGTCGGCCTGGGCGGCCAGCGCCTCGACGAGGTCGGTCACGAGCGCCGTGATGCGGCGTCCGTGGTCGCGCAGGTACATCTTGAACAGCGTCGCGATCTGGTCGTTGCGCGAGCGCCCGGCCCGCAGGCGTCCGCCGAGGTCGGCACCGAGGCGCTCGAGCAGGCCCCGCTCGAGGGCCGTGTGCACGTCCTCGTCGTCGGGCTGGGCGGTGAACGCCCCCGACGCAACGTCGGCGTCGAGCGAGTCGATGCCCGCGACCAGGGACGTGAGGTCGTCGCGGGACAGCAGCCCGGCGGCGTGCAGGACGACGGCGTGGGCGCGCGACCCCGCGAGGTCGTACGGCGCGAGACGCCAGTCGAAGTGCGTCGAGCGCGACAGCTCGACGAGCTCGGGCGAGGGGCCGGAGGCGAACCGTCCGCCCCACAGGGCGTTCGTCGGCTCGGGTGTCTGGGGGTCGGTCACGGGATCTCCTTGGAGGTCGGACCGGCGAGGTCCATGAAGCGGCGGGCGACCTCGTCGCCGCCGGCGGGGTCACGGCAGATCATCATCACGGTGTCGTCGCCGGCGATCGTGCCGATGACGTCGTCCGGCGAGGAGTGGTCGATCGCGGAGGCGAGGTACTGGGCCGCACCGGGCGGCGTGCGCAGGATGACGAGGTTGGCCGACGCCTCGGCCGTCACGAGCAGCTCGCGCACCAGGCGGGCGAGGCGCGACTGCGCCGCCGAGCTGCCCGTGCCGGGTCGCGGCGTGCGGTCGCCCCCCTCGGCCGGCACGGCGTACACGAGCCCGCTGCCCTCGTGCCGCACGCGGACGGCGTCGAGCTCGACCAGGTCGCGCGACACGGTCGAGGGCGTCGCGTTGACGCCCCGCTGGTCCAGCAGCTCGACCAGCTCGCCCTGCGAGCGGACCGCGTGCCGCGTCAGCAGGTCGATGATGAGCTGCTGGCGGGCGGTCTTGGTGTCGGCGGCGCTCATGCGGGGGCCGCGGACTTCTCGAGCAGCCACACCATCAGCGCCTTCTGGGCGTGCAGGCGGTTCTCGGCCTCGTCCCACACGACGCTCTGCGGCCCGTCGAGCACCTCCGACGAGATCTCGAGCCCGCGGTACGCCGGCAGGCAGTGCAGCACGACGGCGTCGGGGGCGGCGAGCGCGAGGGACGCCTCGGTGATCGCGTAGTCGCCGAACAGCGACAGCCGCGCCTCCTTCTCCGCCTCCTGGCCCATCGAGACCCACGTGTCGGTGATGACGACGTCGGCACCGGCGATCGCGGCGGCGGGGTCGTCGGTGACGAGCACCGATCCGCCCGTCGTGGCGGCGATCGCGGCGGCGTCGTCGACGATCCGCTGCGCCGGCTGGTAGCCCGCCGGGGCACCGATCCGCACGTGCAGGCCGGCGGTCGCTCCCCCGAGGAGGTACGAGTGCCCCATGTTGTTGGCCCCGTCGCCGAGGTAGGCGACCGTCAGCCCGGCCAGGCGTCCCTTGTGCTCGATGACGGTCTGCCAGTCGGCCAGGATCTGGCACGGGTGGAAGTCGTCGCTCAGCGCGTTGATGACCGGGACGCCGGCGTGCGCGGCCATCTCCTCCAGCCCGGCCTGCGCGTAGGTGCGCCACACGATCGCGCTCGTCATCCGTCCCAGCACCGTCGCGGTGTCGGCGGTCGACTCGCCGCGGCCTCCCTGCGTCACGGTGGAGTCGAGCACCAGCGGGTTGCCGCCCAGGTCGGCGATCCCGACGCTGAACGACACGCGCGTGCGCGTCGACGCCTTGTCGAAGATCACCGCGACGGTCTGCGGACCCGCCAGGGGCTTGCGCCCGTACGGATCGGCCTTCATCTCGGCCGCGAGCGCCAGCACCTCGGCCTGCTCGGCCGGGGTCAGGTCGTCGTCGCGCAGCAGGTGCCGGACCGTCCCGGTCATGAGGACACCTCGTCGAGCACGCCCCGCAGCACCGTGACGGCGTTCGCGGCCTCGTTCTCGGTGAGCACCAGCGGCGGGGCGAGGCGCAGGCGGTCGGGCGTCGCGTTGTTGAGGATCAGCCCGGCCGCCATCGCGGCCTTCTGCGCCTCGGCGGCGAGCGGCTGGCGCAGCACGACGCCGACCAGCAGCCCGCGTCCCGTGACCTCGGCGACGAGCGGGTGGTCGACCAGGCCGCGCCGCAGCTGGTCGCCGATCGTCGTGACGTGCGCCAGCAGGTCGTCGGACTCGATCGTCGCGACGACCGCGAGTGCCGCCGCCGTCGCGACCGCGTTGCCGCCGAACGTCGTGCCGTGGTTGCCGGGCTGCAGCAGCGTGCCGGCCGCACCGATCGCGACGCACGCACCGATCGGGATGCCGCCGCCGAGCCCCTTGGCCAGCGTCACGAGGTCGGGCACGATGCCGGACTCCTCGTACGCGAACCAGGCGCCCGTGCGGCCCATGCCGGTCTGCACCTCGTCGAGCCACAGCAGCGCGCCGTGGCGCGTCGTGACGTCGCGCGCCGCCCGCAGGTAGCCGTCGGGAGGCACGACGACGCCTGCCTCGCCCTGGATCGGCTCGACCAGCACCGCCGCGACGGTGTCGTCGACCGCGGCCTCGAGGGCCGCCGCGTCGCCGTACGGCACCCACGTCACGTCGCCGGGCAGCGGCTCGAACGGGGCGCGGTACGCCTCCTTGGACGTCAGCGCCAGAGCACCCATCGTGCGTCCGTGGAACGATCCCTCGGCCACGACGACGCGCGTGCGACCCGTGCGCCGGGTGATCTTGAAGGCCGCCTCGTTGGCCTCGGCGCCGGAGTTGGTGAAGAACACCCGCGCGTCGTGGCCGACGAGCTGCACGAGCTTCTCGGCGAGCCGCACCTGCGGCTCGGTCGCGAAGAAGTTGGACGTGTGGCCCAGCGTGGTCAGCTGGGTCGTCACGGCCTCGACGATCGCGGGGTGGCCGTGGCCCAGCGCGTTGACCGCGATGCCCGCCAGCAGGTCGAGGTACTGCCGGCCGTCGGCGTCCCACACGTGCGAGCCCTCGCCGCGCACCAGCACGGTCTGCGGCGGGCCGAAGGTGTTCATGACGGCGCCCTGGTAGCGCTCGGTCCACTCGGCGGTCGTCATGACGGGGTCTCCTTGTCGACGCTGGTCGAGTACAGGGCCGTGCGGATGCGCGTCGGCGCCCCCGGCACGACCTGGGTGCCGACCCCCTCGTCGGTGAAGATCTCGAGCAGGACGGCGTGGGGCTCGCGACCGTCGATCACGGTGGCGCGCTTGACCCCCTCCTCGACGGCCTTCAGGCAGGCGGCCATCTTGGGGATCATGCCGGTCGACAGCGTCGGGATCAGCTCGGCCAGCGACTCGGGGCTGATCTCGCCGATGACGTCGGAGCTGTTCGGCCAGTCGGCGTACAGGCCCTCGACGTCGGTCAGCACGAGCAACTTCTCGGCGCCCAGCGCGACGGCCAGCGCGGCGGCGGCCGTGTCGGCGTTGACGTTGTGCACCTGGCCCGAGGCGTCGGGCGCGACGGTCGAGACGACCGGGATGCGGCCGGCGTCGATCAGGTCCTGCACGGCCTCGGGACGCACGCCGACGACCTCGCCGACCAGACCGATGTCGGTCTCGACGCCGTCGATGACCGGCATCGTCCGCTGCGCCGTGAACAGGCCGCCGTCCTCGCCGGACATGCCGACCGCGAGGTCGCCGTGCTGGTTGAGCAGCCCGACCAGCTCACGTCCGACCTGGCCCGTCAGCACCATGCGCACGACGTCCATCGTCTCGGGCGTCGTGACGCGCAGCCCGCCGCGGAACTCCGACTCGATGCCGAGCCGGTCGAGCATGCGGCTGATCTGCGGTCCGCCGCCGTGGACGACGACCGGCTTGAAGCCCGCCAGGCGCATGAAGACGATGTCCTCGGCGAAGGCGCGCTTGAGGCTCTCGTCGGTCATGGCGTTGCCGCCGTACTTCACGACGATGACCTTGCCGTGGTACTTCTTCAGCCACGGCAGGGCCTTGGCGAGGGTGGCGGCCTTGTCGGTCGCCTCCTTCCAGTCGTCGGGCGCCCACTCGTGGTCGGCCGGGTCGAAGTCAGGTGTCATGAGCTGTACGCCGAGTTCTCGTGGACGTAGGCCTGCGTGAGGTCGTTGGTCCAGATGGTGCCCGACCGGTCGCCGGACTTGAGGTCGATCGTCACCGTGACCGCGCGGGCCTCGAGGTCGATCGCGTCGGGGGACTCCCCCGGGCCGCTGCTGCGGCAGACCCAGACGTCGTTCAGCGCGACGTCGAGGTCGGCGGGGTCGAAGGCGGCCTGCGTCGTGCCGACCGAGGCCAGGATGCGTCCCCAGTTGGGGTCCTTGCCGAAGATCGCGCACTTGAACAGGTTGCTGCGCGCGACCGAGCGGCCGACCTCGAGCGCGTCGTCGACCGATGCGGCGCCCACGACCTCGATCGCGATCTCGTGGTCGGCGCCCTCGGCGTCGGCGAGCAGCTGCATCGCGAGGTCTCGGCACACCTCGGTCACGGCCGCCGTGAACGCGTCGGCGTCCGGGGTCGTGCCCGAGGCACCGGATGCCATCAGCAGCACCGTGTCGTTGGTCGACTGGCAGCCGTCGGAGTCGAGCCGGTCGAACGTCTGGGCCGTCGCGGCGCGCAGGGCCGCGTCGACCGTCGCGGAGTCGACGTCGGCGTCGGTCGTGACGACGACCAGCATCGTCGCGAGCGCGGGGGCCAGCATGCCGGCGCCCTTGGCCATGCCGCCGACCGTGAAGCCGTCGCCGCGGGCGACCGCCTCCTTCGCGACGGTGTCGGTCGTCATGATCGCCGTCGCGGCGGTGTGGCCGCCGTCGGCGCTCTGCCCCTCGACGGCCGCGCGGACGCCCGACAGCAGCGCCTCGCGGTCGTTCAGCAGGCCGATCAGGCCCGTCGACGCGACCTGCACGTCGACCGCGCCGATGCCGAGCATCTCGGCGACGGTCTCGGCCGTGCGGTGCGTCGTCGTGAAGCCCTCGGCGCCGGTGTAGCAGTTGGCGCCGCCCGAGTTGATCGCGACGGCCACCGCCGAGCCGGTCTTGATGGCCTCCTGGCTCCACAGCACGGGGTTGGCCTTGCAGCGATTGCTCGTGAACACCGCCGCGGCAGCCTTGGACGGGCCGTGGTTGACGACGACCGCGACGTCGGGTGCGCCGGTCGACTTGAGGCCGGCGGGCACGCCCTGCGCGGTGAATCCCTGGGCTGCTGTCACGCTCATGGTGCGAGTCCGATCGTCGAGAGGCCCGTGGTCTCGGCGAGACCCAGGGCGAGGTTCATGGACTGGATGGCGCCGCCGGCCGTCCCCTTGACGAGGTTGTCGATCGCCGAGACGACCACGAGACGTCGTGCGCGGTCGTCGACCGCGACCTGCAGCTGGGCGGTGTTGGCGCCGAGCGTCGCGGCCGTCGTCGGCCACTGCCCCTCGGGCAGCAGGTGGACGAACGGCTCGTCGCGGTAGGCGACCTCGTAGGCCGCGCGGACGACCGCGAGGTCGATGCCGTCGGCGAGCCGCGCCGTCGTGGTGGCCAGGATTCCGCGCGCCATCGGCACGAGCGTCGGCGTGAACGAGATCGTGACCTCGTCGGCGCCGGCCTGCCGCAGGTTCTGCATGATCTCGGGGACGTGACGGTGCACGCCGCCGACGCCGTACGGCGACGCCGCGCCCAGGCCCTCGGCGGCCTGCAGGTGGGCCTTGGGGGCCTTGCCCGCGCCGGAGTAGCCGTTGGCCAGCACCGCGACGATGTCGGTCGGTGCGACGAGCTGCGCCGCGACGGCGGGCTGGATGCCGAGGGTCACGGCCGTGACGTTGCAGCCCGGCACCGCGATGCGGCGGACGCCCGCGAGCGCGTCGCGCTGGCGTCCCTCGCCCACGATCAGCTCGGGCATCCCGTACGGCCAGGTGCCCGCGTGGTCGCCGCCGTAGAACTCGGTCCACTCGTCGGACGACTGCAGCCGGAAGTCGGCGCCGAGGTCGATCACGAGCGCGTCGTCGCCGAGCTGCGCCGCGACCGCGCCCGACTGGCCGTGCGGCAGGCCGAGGAACACGACGTCGTGGCCCGCGAGGACCTCGGGCGTCGTCGGCTGCAGCACGCGGTCGGCGAGCGGGACGATGTGCGGGTGGTGGGCACCCAGCGCCGTCCCCGCGTTCGAGGCGGCCGTGAGGGCGCCGATCTCGACGTCGGGGTGCGACAGCAGCAGGCGCAGCACCTCACCGCCGGCGTAGCCGCTGGCGCCGACGACGGCGACCGTGACCGTGGCCATCAGTCGGTCCCCAGCTCCATCGCGGCGGCGTCGAGCGCGTGCTCGTCCTCGTCGGCGGCCGCCGGGTTGGCCTCGATGCGCACCGCGCCGCCGGCCGGCAGGTCGCCGAACAGCGTGCCGTTCTCGACCAGCACCTGTCCCTGGTCGAGCGGCTGGGCGGCGTACATCTCGAGCTTGGCCCGCGAGTCGGCGATGTCGAGGTTGCGCATCGTCAGCTGGCCGATGCGGTCGGTGGGGCCGAACACCGCGTTGTCGGTGCGCTCCATCGACAGCTTGTCGGGGTGGTACGAGAAGTTCTCGCCCTGCGTGTCGAGGATCGAGTAGTCCTCGCCGCGCCGCAGCCGGATCGTGACGCTGCCGGTGACCAGCGACGCGATCCAGCGCTCGATCGACTCGCGCAGCATCATGGCCTGCGGGTCGAGCCAGCGTCCCTCGTACATCAGCCGGCCCAGGCGGCGGCCGTGCGCGTGGAAGTTCGCGATCGTGTCCTCGTTGTGGATCGCGTTGAGCAGCCGCTCGTAGGCGATGTGCAGCAGCGCCATCGCGGGTGCCTCGTAGATGCCGCGGCTCTTGGCCTCGATGATGCGGTTCTCGATCTGGTCGGACATGCCGAGCCCGTGCCGTCCGCCGATGACGTTGGCCTCGTGCACGAGGGCGACGGGGTCGTCGTACCGGACGCCGTTGATCGCGACCGGACGCCCCTCGGCGAACGAGACCGTCACGTCCTCGGCGTCGATGTCGACCGACGGGTCCCAGAACTTGACGCCCATGATCGGCTCGACGGTCTCGAGCGAGACGTCGAGGTGCTCGAGGGTCTTGGCCTCGTGCGTCGCGCCCCAGATGTTGGCGTCGGTCGAGTAGGCCTTCTCCTGGCTGTCGCGGTACGGCAGGTCGTGCGCGACGAGCCACTGGCTCATCTCGGTGCGACCGCCGAGCTCGCTGACGAACGCGGCGTCGAGCCACGGCTTGTAGATGCGCAGCTCGGGGTTGGCCAGCAGGCCGTAGCGGTAGAACCGCTCGATGTCGTTGCCCTTGAACGTCGAGCCGTCGCCCCAGATGTTCACGCCGTCCTCGTTCATGGCGCGCACGAGCAGCGTGCCCGTGACGGCGCGGCCGAGCGGGGTCGTGTTGAAGTACGTCCTGCCGGCCGAGCGGATGTGGAACGCGCCGCACGCCAGGGCCGCGAGGCCCTCGTCGACCAGCGGTCGCTTGCAGTCGACGAGACGCGCGAGCTCGGCGCCGTACTCCATCGCCCGGCCCGGCACGCCGGCGATGTCGGGCTCGTCGTACTGCCCGATGTCGGCGGTGTAGGTGCAGGGGACGGCGCCCTTGTCGCGCATCCACGCGACGGCGACGGAGGTGTCGAGCCCTCCGGAGAAGGCGATGCCGACGCGTTCGCCGGACGGAAGACTGGTGAGGACCTTGGACATGTCACACATTCTTGCACACCTCTGCAAGACCTTGCATGCAGGGGGTCCGCGCGAACCCACGTCGGGGGCGTCCCCCTCACCCTAGGATGCAGCCATGAAGCGGATCCTGCTGCGCGTCGTCGTGCTCGTGGTGGCCGCCGTCATCCTGCTGCTGCCGCTCGCCGCCACGATCGTGACCGACGAGACGGCCGCGGGGCCCGATCCCGTCCGCATCTCCGACTACGTCGGCGACTACGTCGTGACGGCCGAGGGGACGCTCGTCGCCAAGGAGACCCTGACCACCGAGTTCCCGGCGGGTCGCCACGGCATCTTCCGGTTCTGGGACCTCGCCGACCCCCGCGACCCGCACGTGCGCCTCGAGCCCGAGCAGGTCCGGGTCGAGCTCGACGGGCGCGACGTGCCGTTCGAGCTCTCGTGGGAGAAGGGACGGCGGCTGCGGGTCGCGAAGATCGGCGATCCCGACACGACGGTGTCGGCCGGCACCCACACCTACACGATCAGCTACCTGATCGACGGCGTCCTGTCCCCCACGACGGCCGGCAACGGCACCTCGGGATCGTCCAGCTGGGCCGACGACAGCCCGTCCCGGTCGGTCTTCTACTGGAACGTCGTCGCGCAGGGCTGGCAGATGGCGATCGAGAAGGCGACGATCCGCCTGACGCTGCCGGGCGCCTCGGAGCAGGTGCAGTGCGTGACGGGGTACGGCACGACGGGGCTCGGACCGTGCTCGATCGAGGGAGCCGGCACCGACGGGGTGACGCTCACGACCGGTTCGGTGCCCCCGCGCACGCCCGTCACGGTGCGTGTCGCCCTGCCGGTGCCGACTCCCGACCGCGTCACGGTGCCGTGGAGCGTGCGCGCCGACGGGACGCTCGGACGCTCGCGCACGGCCCTGCTGGTCGTCCTCGCGCTGACGGCCGCCCTCGCGGCGGGCGGCTACGTGCTCGACCGCAGGTCGCGCGAGGACCCGCCGGGCCTGCCCGTCACGTACGAGCCGCCGCCCGGTCTCGGCCCCGTGCAGACCGCGTACCTGACGACCGAGGACGTGCCGGACCGCGGGCTCGTCGCGACGCTCCTGCACCAGGCCGAGCAGGGCCTCACGACCCTGTCGCACGACGACGCCGGCACGTGGACCGTCACCGGCGTCGGCGACGACGAGGCCTGGTCGCGAGCCGACGACGTCTCGCGGTTCGTGGGCGAGTCGATCGGCGTGACGCGGGCGGGCGAGACGTTCCGGGCCGGCCGCACGACCGTCGAGGCCGGGTCCACGCTCCAGCGGACGCGCGACGGACTGCCGGACGTCGTCGACCGCTGGGCCGCGGGCATCGGCGCCCAACGCACCGTCGCGTCCGAGACGGTGGCCCGTGTGGCGGTCGTGGTGTCGTTCGTGCTGATGATCGCCGTCGGGGTCGTGGCGCTGGTCGGCCCGCTGCCTGCGATGCATGCCCTGCCGTTCGCCGGGTTCGCGCTCGGCGGGGCCGGTCTGCTGACGGCCGGCGTCGGCAAGCGCCGCACCCCGCTCGGGCGCGACCTGTGGTCGAGGTCCGGCGGGTTCGAACGGATGCTCTCGACGCCCTCGGCCAAGGACCGCTTCGACTTCAGCGGCGAGAAGGACCTCTACACCGCCTACGTCCCGTACGCCGTCGCCTTCGACTGCGCCGAGCGGTGGGCCCGCAAGTACGAGATGACGACGGGGTCACCCGCCCCGTCGCCGGCCTTCGTCGCCGGCGGGATCGCCGCCGGGTCGGGCGGCTCGCGCGCCGACACCGACTTCTCGGGCTTCGAGAGCTCGCTCGCCGGGGCCATCAGCGCCTACTCGGCCACCCAGTCGTCGTCCTCGTCAGGTGGCGGCGGGGGCGGCTTCAGCGGTGGCGGCGGAGGAGGCGGAGGGGGCGGTGGCTCCTGGTAGACCCGCACGGCCCCGCACCTGCCCGATCCTCCTCTCGTCCCACACCCCGGAGACCCCATGACCGTCCTGCTCACGATCCTCGCCGTCGTCGTCCTGGTGGGGCTGTTCGCCGCCTACGCCTTCAACAAGCTGCGACGGCTCGACATCGCCGCCCAGGAGGCGCTGGGCGGCATCGACGTCCAGCTCACCCGCCGTGCCGACCTGGTGCCCAACCTCGTCAACACCGTCAAGGGCTATGCCCAGCACGAGAAGGGCGTCTTCGAGGAGGTCACGCGGGCCCGCGCCGGCGTCCAGGCAGCTGCCGCCGACGGATCGGTCGCCGAGAAGGCTGCGGCGGACGCGCAGCTCGACCGGGCGATCGTCGACGTCCTCGCGGTCGCCGAGGCGTACCCCGACCTCAAGGCGTCGACCAACTTCCTGGAGCTGCAGACGCAGCTGGCCGAGACCGAGGACAAGATCTCGTTCGCACGCCAGTACTACAACGACGCCGTCGCGAGCCTCAACAACGTCGTGCGCACGATCCCGTGGCTGCTGTTCACCGGCCTCGCCGGCGTGCAGGCCCGCGACTTCTACGAGGCCCCCGACGGCCAGGACACCGCCCCGGCCGTCACCTTCTGACCCGACGCAATGCCGAGGAGGGGGTTACCGCCCCTCCGCGAGAGGGCTGCCGTCCCCGTCGGGGGCGGCAGCTCTCTCGTCGTGGGGCGCCAACCCCCTCGTCACGTGGGTCAGGTGCGCAGGGTCGCGTTGCTCGCGGTGCGAGCGGCGGTCACGGCCGCCTCCCTCGCACCCTTGATGTCGTCGTCGGTCAGGGTGCGGTCGGGGGCCCGCAGGCGCAGCGAGAAGGCCAGCGACTTCTTGCCCTCGGGCACCTGCTCACCGGCGTAGACGTCGAACAGCCGCGCCGACTCGATCAGCGGACTCGCGGCGGCCAGCACGTCGGCCAGCGGGCCGGCCGGCTCCGACGTGTCGACGACGAGCGCGAGGTCCTCCTTCGCGACGGGGTACGACGAGAACGCCGGACGTGGACCGATCGCGGGCGACGCCTCGATCAGCGCGTCGAGGTCGACCTCGGCGGCCACGACGCGCGGGGGGAGCCCGTACGCCTTCAGCACCCGCGGGTGCAGCTCGCCGGCGTGGCCGACGACCTCGCCCCCCAGCACGATCGCGGCGCAGCGACCGGGGTGCCACGGCGCGTGCTCGGCCGCCTCGACCGTGACGTCGACGTGCATCGACGCGGCGAGGTGACGCACGATCGCGACGGCGTCGGCCCACGACACGGCGCGGCCGGGCCCCGCCCAGCCCGAGCGCACCCGCTCACCGCTCATGACCAGGCCGACGTGGTGCGGCTGGTCGGGCAGCGCCGACGTCAGCGCGTCGAGCTCGTCCGCGGTCGGACGACGGTCGACGCCGTAGATCGGTGCCTCGGCGCCGACCTCGCGGGGCAGGAACACGCGCCCCGTCTCGGTCAGGAGGACGTCGGAGTGCCCGCGGCCGATGTTGAGCACGAGGCTGCGCAGCAGACCCGACAGCAGGGTCGTCGTCATGCCCGGGTCCTCCGCCGACAGCGGGTTCTCGAGCAGCACCTGGCGCCGTCGCACGTCGTCGGCCGGCAGGCCCATGCGGTCGAAGTCGGCCGGTCCGGCGAACGGGAACGTCTTGACCTCGACGAGACCCTCGCCCGCCAGCACCGTGCCGGCACGCCGCCGCAGCTTCTGCGCGACCGTCAGCCCACGGCCCGCCGGGGCCACGGGGATGATCGACGGCACCCGGTCGTAGCCGACGACGCGCAGCACGTCCTCGACGACGTCGTAGGGATCGGTCAGGTCGGGACGCCACGGCGGAGGCGTGACGGTCAGCCGGTCGTGGTCGACCTCGACGGCACAGCCGTTGGCCTCGAGGGCCTCGACGACCGCGACGGTGTCGACGTCGACGCCCGTGATGCGGGCCGGCAGTCCGACGTCGAGGGTGATGTCGGCGGGCACGGGCGGCTCGCCCAACAGGGTGAGGCCCTCCTCGAGCGTGGCTCCCCCGTGCTCGACGAGCAGGTCGGCGACGCGCCGGACGGCACGGGCCGGCAGGGTCGGGTCGACACCGCGCTCGTTGCGCTTGGCCGCCTCGGACGTCAGTCGCTGCGTGCGAGCCGTGCGGGCGATCATCGGCGCGGTCCACACGGCGGCCTCGACGACGATGTCGGTCGTCGCGGGGGTCATCTCGACCTGCTCGCCGCCCATGACGCCGCCCAGGCCGACGGGGCCGCGGTCGTCGGCGACGACGGCGTCCTCGGCGGTCAGCGTGCGGGTCGTGCCGTCGAGCGTCGTGAGCTGCTCGCCCTCGGTGGCCCGCCGGACGACCAGCGTTCCCTGCAGCAGCGACCGGTCGTAGCCGTGGATCGGCAGCCCGAGCTCGAGCATGACGTAGTTCGTGACGTCGACGGCCAGCGAGATCGACCGCATGCCGGCGAGCTCGACGCGGCGCGCGAGCCAGGCGGGGGTCGGCGCCGACGCGTCGAGGCCCGAGACCGTGACGGCGGCGAAGACGGGGCACGCCGTCGGGTCCTGGACGTCGACGGGGTACGCGCCGGGGCCGGGCGTCGCGACCGTGACGGCCTCGACGTCGGCGGGGTCGTGGAACGGCACGCCGAGCGCGATGCCGGCGTCGCGGGCGACGCCCCGCAGCGACAGCGCGTAGGCGCGGTCGGGGTTGACCTCGAGGTCGAGCACCTGCTCGCCCAGGCCGAGCAGCGCGATCGCGTCGTCGCCGGGCTCGGCCGCACCGGGCTCGAGGACGATGATGCCGCTGGCGTCACCGGGTACGCTGAGCTCGGCGCCCGAGCAGATCATGCCGTCCGACACGTGCCCGTACGTCTTGCGGGCCGAGATCTCGAACCCGAGCGCGGGCAGCACCGTGCCGGGCAGCGAGACGACGACGAGGTCGCCCTCGACGAAGTTGTGCGCGCCGCAGATGATGCCGCGCGACGGCACGTCGTCGCCCGGGGCGTCGGGCACCGAGTCGTCGTTGTGCGCGCCGACGTCGACGCGGCACCAGTTGATCGTCTTGCCGTTCTTCTGCTCCTCCTTGACGAGGGACAGCACCCGGCCGACGACCAGCGGGCCGCTGATGCCGGACGAGACGATCTCCTCGAGCTTGAGGTCGAAGGCGGTCAGACGTGCCGCGAGGGCCTCGGTCGACAGCCCCTCGGGCAGGTCGACGTACTCGGCCAGCCAGGAAACCGGGACGCGCATTACAGCTCAACTCCGAACGGCTCGGTGAAACGGATGTCGCCGTCGAACAGGTCGCGCAGGTCGGCGATGTCGTAGCGGGACGTGATGGTGCGGTCGATGCCGATGCCGAACGCGAAGCCCGAGTAGCGCTCGGGGTCGACGCCGCAGGCGATCAGGACGCGCGGGTTGACGACGCCGCAGCCGCCCCACTCGACCCAGCCCTCGCCCTTGCACGTGCGGCACGACGCGACGGCGTCGGGCTCGTTGTGGCAGACGTAGCAGAGCAGGTCCATCTCGGCGCTCGGCTCGGTGAACGGGAAGTACGACGGACGGAACCGCGTCGTCATGCCGTCGCCGTAGATCGCCCGGGCGAAGTGGTCGAGCGTGCCCTTCAGGTGAGCCATCGACAGTCCCTCGTCGATCGCGAGGCCCTCGACCTGGTGGAAGACCGGCGAGTGCGTCGCGTCGAGCTCGTCGGTGCGGAAGACGCGGCCCGGGCACGCGACGTAGATCGGCGGCGTGCGCGTCAGCATCGTGCGGGCCTGCACGGGCGACGTGTGGGTGCGCAGCACCGTGGCGGCGCGCTCGGGCGTCACCCAGAAGGTGTCCTGCATCGTGCGGGCCGGGTGGTCGGGACCCAGGTTGAGCGCGTCGAAGTTGAGCCACTCGGCCTCGACCTCGGGGCCCTCGGCGATCTCCCAGCCCATCGCGACGAAGACGTCGGCGATGTGCTCGGACAACGTCGTGACGGGGTGGCGCGCGCCGACCGGCGAGACGTCCCACGGCAGCGTGACGTCGACGGCCTCGGCGACCAGCGCCGTCTCCTCCTCGGCCGCCTCGAGCTCGGCGGTGCGGGCCGCAAGGGCCTTGCTGACGACGCCGCGCGCCTGGCCGACCCGCTGGCCGGCCTCCTTGCGGGCCTGGGGCTGCAGGGCACCGATCTCGCGGTTGGCCAGGGCGATCGGCGAGCGGTCGCCGACGTGGTCGATGCGGACCTGCTTGAGGTCGTCGAGCGACGTCGCGGCGGCGACGGCCGCGAGGGCCTCGTCGCGCATGCGCTCGATCTCGTCGGAGCGCAGGGACGTGACCTCGACCGGGTCGTACGAGGAGTTGGGCGCAGACACTGCGGACCTAGCTTTCGAGAGGGCGTCGTTCGATCTCGCCCAGTCTAGTGACCGTCAGTCCGACATCGATGCGGGCTCGTTGATCGGGAACCACACACGGATCTGCGCGCCGCCGCCCTCGGCGTCGCGGATGTCGATGGCTCCCCCGTGCTCCTCGACGATGCCGCGCACGATGTACATGCCGAGGCCGCTGCCGGCACCCGGCCCGGCGCGCCAGAAGCGGCTGAACACGCGCTGGCGCATCTCCTCGGGGATGCCCGGGCCGTTGTCGTGGATCTGCAGCGACACCCCGCCGACGAACGCGGGGTCGCGCGTGTTCTGCACGACGATCTCGCGCAGGCCGAAGCCGTGCCGCATCGCGTTCTCGACGAGGTTCGTGACGACCTGGTGGATCCGGTCGCTGTCACCCCAGATCAGGTCGACGTCGTCGGTGATCGTGACCTCGAACGGATCGGTGGCCCCGCCCGAGACGTTGGTCAGGACGTGGCGGACGACCTCGTCGAGCCGCACCGGGCCGCGCTTGAGCGTCAGACGGCCGGCGTCGATGCGTGCCGCGTCGAGCAGCTCGGTGATGAGCCGGCTGAGCCGGTCGGCGTCGGAGTCGACGGTCTCGAGCATCAGCTGGCGCTGCTGCTCGGAGAACTTGTCCCACTTGGTCAGCAGCGTCGAGGTGAACCCCTTGATGCCCGTCAGCGGCGAGCGCAGCTCGTGGGCCACCGTCGCGACGAGGTCGGAGCGCTCGCGGTCGGCCTGGTTGCGGATGCGCGCGTTGCGGACGCTGACGACGACGCGCTGCACGGGCCCGCCCCTGCGGTCGCGCACCAGCGACGCGGTGATGAGGTACTCACTCCCCTTGGGCGACCACCACGACGACTCCGACAGGCGGGTGCGGATGTCGAGCCCGTCGTACGGGTGCGTGCTGTCGTACCAGGAGTTGCCGTTGAGGTCGTCGAACGGCACCGCGACCGACAGGTGCATGCCGAGCATCTCGTCGTCGCGCGCCCGGGCCATCGCCACGATCCGCGGGTTGACGTACTCGACGAGCCCGTCCGGTCCGGCGATGATGACGCCGTCGGGGTGGTCGTCGAACACGGAGTGATCGACTGTCTCCACGTGCCGGGTCCCCATGTCCGCAGAATCTAGTACCAATGGACTACTCAGACGAGTCGGGCGGGATCAGGCCGTCCGGGCGCGGGCCGAGGCGTAGAGACAGACCGCCGCGGCGGTCGCGAGGTTGAGGCTCTCGGCACGGCCGAAGATCGGCACCGCGACGACCCGGTCGGCCAGGGCCCGGACGTCGTCGGGCAGCCCCCACGCCTCGTTGCCCATGAGCCACGCGGTCGGCGCGGTGAGGTCGAGATCGTCGTCGTACAGGCCGACGTCGCCCTGCCCGTCGGCGGCCAGCACCGTGAGACCGGCGGCCTGCAGCGCGGCCAGCGACCCCGCGACGTCGCGGTCGATCGCGATCGGCACGTGGAACAGGCTGCCGACCGTCGCGCGAACGGACTTGGGGTTGTACGGGTCGACGCTGTCGCCGACGAACACGACGCCGTCGGCCCCGGCCGCGTCGGCGCACCGGATGACGGCGCCGGCGTTGCCGGGGTCGCGGATGTCGGCGCACACCACGACGAAGCCGGGCGACCGGTCGAGCAGCGCCGCCAGCGGACGGTCGAGCATCGCGCACCGGGCCACGACGCCCTGCGGCTGCACCGTGTCGGTGATCGCCGCGACGACGTCGTCGCCGACGACGTGCCACACGACGTCACTGCGCCGCGCCGCCTCGACGAGGTCGACGTGCTGCTGGGTGGCGTCGGCGGTCGCGAAGACCTCGAGCACCGCGCGCTCGTGCGCCAGCGCCTCGCGGACGGCCTGCGGGCCCTCGGCGAGGAACTCGCGCCGATCGGCCCGGAACGCACGAGTGGCGAGCCTCCTGGCGTGCTTCACGCGTCCGGAACGGACGGTGAGCTCGTCGGGAGGACTCGCCACCACGTGTGTGCTGTCAGCTCGTCGGGAGGAACCGCGGTCAGGCCGCGGCGCCGTCCTTGGGGGCGTTGACGTCGGCCGGAAGGTTGTCCTTCGCGGTCTGCACGAGCGCCGAGAACGCGGCGGGCTCGTGGACGGCCAGCTCGGCCAGGATCTTGCGGTCGACCTCGACACCCGCGGCCTTGAGGCCCTGGATGAAGCGGTTGTAGGTCATGCCCTCGGCGCGGACCGCGGCGTTGATGCGCTGGATCCAGAGACGACGGAAGTCGCCCTTCTTGGCCTTGCGGTCACGGTAGCTGTAGACCAGCGAGTGGGTGACCTGCTCCTTGGCCTTGCGGTACAGCCGCGAGCGCTGGCCGCGGTAGCCCGCTGCGCGCTCGAGTGTCTGACGGCGCTTCTTCTGTGCATTGACTGAGCGCTTGACGCGTGCCATCTCAGTTCTCCTTACAAGTTCAGTGGACTGGACAGTCCGTGGGAGGGGGGTGGGACGCGGTCAGAGACCGAGCATCTTCTTCACGCGGGGGACGTCGTTCTTCGAGACGGCCGTGGAGCCCTCGAGGCGACGCTTGCGCGAGGACGACTTGACCTCGAGCAGGTGACGACGGTTGGTCTGCTCGCGACGCAGCTTGCCGCTGCCGGTGAGCTTGACGCGCTTCTTCATCCCCGAGTGGGGCTTGAACTTCGGCATTTATGCCTCCATGTCTGGGTCGAGGTTCTCTGAACGACGACGGGGCTTCTTGGGTGTCGCGACGGCCTGGGCGGCCTCGCGGTGGGCCTTGACCTCGGCCTCCTCGGCAGCCTTGTCGGCCGCCTTCGCATCCATGCTCTTGACCTTCTCGGCCTTGACCTCGGCCTGGGCCTCGGACTTCTTCTTGTGCGGACCGAGCACCATCGTCATGTTGCGGCCGTCCTGGCGGGCGTTGGACTCGATGAAGCCGAGATCCTCGACGTCGGCGGCCAGACGCTGCAGCAGGCGGTACCCGAGCTCGGGACGGTGCTGCTCGCGGCCACGGAACATGATCGTGATCTTGACCTTGTCACCGGCCTTGAGGAACCGGACGACGTGACCCTTCTTGGTGTCGTAGTCGTGCTGGTCGATCTTCGGCCGCAGCTTCATCTCTTTGATGATGGTGTTGGTCTGGTTGCGGCGGGACTCGCGTGCCTTCTGTGCGGTCTCGTACTTGAACTTGCCGTAGTCCATGAGACGGCAGACCGGCGGACGAGCTGTGGGCGCCACCTCGACGAGATCGAGGTCGGCTTCCGCCGCCAGTCGCAGGGCATCTTCGATACGAACGATGCCGACCTGTTCACCGCCAGGACCGACGAGGCGTACTTCGGGCACTCGGATTCGGTCGTTGACGCGCAGCTCTGTGGTGATGGATCCTCCTGGAGTCGTGTGGAGGGCCACGGGCAGAAACGAAAAAAGTGGCCCCCGTTACGAAACGGACGCCACCAGTGGCGTATTCCCAAGGAACACGCCACAGGCCGGTTCGATCGCATCAGATGCGTGAACCGACTCGTACCCCGTGGTCAGGAACCGCGTAGGTGGGAGGTGGACCTCCACTTCGGCCTCCAAGGTACCAGCCGGTGCGGTCCCTCACGAAATCGACGCGCCCACGGCGAGTTGACCTGGGCGAAACACGCGCGTCGCCGGTGCGAAAACACCGCGGCGCACGATGGTCGCATGCTGTGGCGCGTACGCACGACCTTCGCCGACCGGCCCGGGAGCCTGGCCGACATCGCACTGGCGTGCGGCCGCGCCGGCCTCAACATCCTGGGCCTGCAGGTCTTCCCGACGACACCGCACGTGACCGACGACCTGGTCGTCAGCGCGCCGGAGGGCTGGACCGACGTCATGGTGGCCGAGCTGTTCGCGACCGCGGGAGGATCGGACGTCTCGGCGACCCGGGTCGGCGACGCCTCGCTGGTCGACGCACCCACGCGGTACCTTCTGGGCGTCCACGACGTGCTGGAGTCCGACCGCGACGTCGTCGAGGTGCTGCACGAGCTGCTCGAGACCGAGCCCCCGGACGTCGCCGACTACGCGGGTCACGACGTCATGGTGCTGACGCGCCGCGACGGCTCGGAGCTCACGATCAGCCGGGCGGTGCCCTTCACCGACGTCGAGCGCACGCGTGCGCAGGCACTGCTGTCGCTGGTCGGCGACGCCGGCGCCGACGTCCCGCTCATCACCCCCGCGAGCCGCGCCGGGACACCGGTCGTCCGGCAGGCCGGGCTGCCCGACATCGAGGCGGTCTCGGCGCTGCACGAGCGGTGCAGCGTCGACACGCTCTACCAGCGCTACCAGGTGCCGCTCAAGATGCCGATGACCACGCGGATGGCCCGGCGGCTCGTGGCGCCCGACCACGGGATCGCGCTGCTCGTCGAGGTCGGGACCGACGTCGTGGGGCACGGCGTGCTCGAGGTCGTCGACGAGGCGTGGACGTTCCAGCTGATCGTCGAGGACGCGTGGCAGCAGCACGGCCTCGGCACGCGTCTCATGCGGGCCGCCGCCCAGCGCGCCCGTCAGGACGGCGCCGCCCGGCTGACGTTCGTCACGGCGGGGTCGAACGACCGCCTGCTGCGCGCCGTCGGCCGCGCGGGATTCGTGGCCCGGGTCGAGCGACACGACGGCAACGTCCACATCACGGTGCCGCTGCGCGACCGCGCCTCCGTCGCCCCCTGACGGGCCGGAGCGTGCCGGCGCGGCTAGGGCGCGTCGCTGATCCAGGCGGCGCCGACCTCGCTGAGCACGAGCCGGTGGCCCGCCGCTAGGTGACGCACGTCGTCGTCCTCGACGACCGTGAACGACGGCGTGCCGAGGTCGAGCAGGATCGCCGAGGCCTTCTCGTCGATCGCGGCCAGCGCGGCGTCCTTGCCGAGCACCGGCACGGGACGCGCCGTGGGGTCCCATGCCGCCATGGTGGCGACGCTGCTGAAGGCCAGCAGTGCCTGACGTCCGTCGGCGCCGGTCATCAGCACCGCGGCCATGTCGGCGTTCTTGTCGCCGTCGGCCGGGGTCTCGCCCAGCAGCGGCACGATCGGCACGAACACGCGCGCGTCCGGCAGCGCCTGCAGCACCGCGACGTCGTCGCCCAGCGCCCGTTGCAGGGCGGCGTCGGCGGTGCCGTCGTCACCGGGGAACTGTGGGCTCGCCAGGGACCGCTCGTGGCCGGCCATCACGACACCCGACCGCGGAGGTACGCCAGGGCCTCGCGGGCGTAGCGGCCGCCGTCGCTGCCCTGGATCGCGAACAGCATGATGCGCTCGTCGTCGGTCGTGACCAGGGTCGGCCACGGCGCGCCGTCGTTCATCGCGAAGCCCTCGATCTCGTGCCACGACACGTCGTGACGCCGGTAGCCGTTGACGACCTCGACACCCTCCTCGCCCGCGACGACGACGCTGCGCCCGATGCCGTGCAGCAGGGCCAGCACCGCCACGATGATGATCCACAGCGTCACGGTCTCGGCGGTCGTGAAGTAGATCTCGTCGGGCAGCGCGAACGCGATGACGCCGGTCAGCACCAGCATGATGACGGCCACGGCGTACGCGACAACCCGTGCACCGCCGGGGCGGAACGTCCTCGTGTCCGACATCTCGACGTCAGATCCGGCACGCGAGGATGTCGGTCACCAGGATGCCGCGGGCACCGAGCCCGTACAGGTCGTCCATGATCTTCTGGGCGGCCTCGCGGGGCACCATCGAGCGCACCGCGACCCATCCCTCGCGATGCAGCGGCGACACGGTCGGCGACTCGATCCCGGGCGTCAGCTCGACGGCCCGCTCGACCTGGTCGACGCTGATGTCGTAGTCCATCATGACGTACGTCCGCGCGACGATGACGCTGTCGAGGCGCCGCTTGAACACCTCGAAGCCGTCGGGCTCCGGAGCGTCGCGCCGGGTGATCAGCACGGCCTCGGACGACAGGATCGGCTCGCCGAACACCTCGAGGTCGGCCTGGCGCAGGGTGCTGCCGGTCTCGACGACGTCGGCGATGGCGTCGGCCACGCCGAGGCGGATCGACGACTCGACCGCGCCGTCGAGGCGCACGACGTCGGCCGAGATGCCGCGCTCGGCGAGGTAGGTGCCGACGATGCCCTCGTACGACGTCGCGATGCGCAGGCCCTCGAGGTCGTCGACGCTCGTGAGTGCGCCGACCGGCCCCGCGAAGCGGAACGTCGATGCGCCGAATCCGAGCGTCATGTTCTCGGCGGCGTGCGCGCCGGAGTCGAGCAGCAGGTCACGGCCCGTGACGCCGACGTCGAGGGTGCCCTCCCCCACGTAGATCGCGATGTCGCGCGGGCGCAGGTAGAAGAACTCGACGTCGTTGTCGGGGTCGAGCGTGACGAGGTCCTTGGGGTTGCGACGCTGGCGGTAGCCCGCCTCGGTCAGCATGAGGGCGGCGGCCTCGGCCAGCGCACCCTTGTTGGGGACGGCGATCTTGAGCATCAGATTCTCTTCTCAGGGGGGCTGTGACGGATGGCGCGGGGCTCCGTCACAGATGCGCGTAGACGTCGTCGAGCGTCAGCCCGGAGGCGATCATCATGACCTGCGCGTGGTACAGCAGCTGGCTGATCTCCTCGGCGGTGCGCTCGGGGCCCTCGTGCTCGGCGGCCATCCACGACTCGGCGGCCTCCTCGACGAGCTTCTTGCCGATCGAGTGCACGCCGGCATCGAGCTCGGCGACGGTGCGCGAGCCCTCGGGGCGCCGGGCTGCCTTGTCGGCGAGCTCGGCGAACAGGTCGTCGAAGGTCTTCATCGCGGTCGAGTCTATCGGTGCGTCAGCCGAGGGTGCGCAGCACGTTCCAGGTGGACAGGGCGGCCTCGACGGCCTCGCGCCCCTTGTCCTCCCGGCTGTCGGCCAGGCCCGCCCGGTCGAGGGCCTGCTCCTCGTCGTCGGTCGTCAGCAGGCCGAAGCCGATCGGCACGCCGGTGTCGATCGCGACGCGGCTCAGCCCGTCGGTCGCGGCGGCCGAGACGTACTCGAAGTGCGGGGTGCCGCCGCGGACGATCACGCCGAGGGCGATGACGGCGTCGAAGCCCTGCCGGGCGTACGCCTGGCACAGGATCGGCAGCTCGAACGAGCCCGGGGCGCGCGCGAGCGTCACGTCGGTGACCTTGGCCTCGGCCAGCGCGGCCTGCGCCCCGGCGATCAGGCCGTCCATCACCTCGGTGTGCCAGCGCGACGCGACGATCGCGACGCGCGCGCCCTCGCCGTCGACGAAGATCGTGGGTGCTCCCTGTCCTGACATCAGCTGTTCTCCTCGAGTCCGGGAAGGTCGTGGCCCATGCGCTCGGCCTTGGTCTGCAGGTACCGGAGGCTGTCCTCCGTGGGGGCGATGACGAGCGGCAGCCGCTCGCTGACCTTGACGCCGTACGCCTCGAGCGCCGTCGTCTTGTCGGGGTTGTTCGTCAGCAGCCGCACCGAGGTCACGCCGAGGTCGCGCAGGATCTGCGCGCCGGCGGCGTAGTCGCGCTCGTCCTCACCGAAGCCGAGCTGGATGTTGGCGTCGACCGTGTCGCTGCCGGCGTCCTGCAGCGAGTACGCCTGCAGCTTGTGCAGCAGGCCGATGCCGCGCCCCTCGTGGCCGCGCAGGTACACCACGATGCCGGCGCCGGCGGCCGTGATCTCGGTCATCGACAGCTCGAGCTGAGGACCGCAGTCGCAGCGCCGCGAGCCGAACACGTCGCCCGTCAGGCACTCGGAGTGGATGCGCACCAGGACGTCCTCGGTGCCGGGGTCGCCGTGGACCAGCGCGATGTGCTCCGAGCCCTCGATGCGGTCGCGGTAGCCGTGCGCCGCGAACTCGCCGAACTCGGTGGGCAGGCGGGTCGTCGCGAGCCGGTCGACCTGCGACTCGTGCAGGCGCCGGTGCACCTGCAGCTCCTCGATCGACACCAGCGCGATGCCGTGCTCGTCGGCGAACGCGCGCAGCTCGGGAGCACGCATCAGGGTGCCGTCGTCGTTCAGGACCTCGCCGATGACGCCCGCCGGGGTCAGGCCGGCCAGTCGGGCGAAGTCGACCGCGGCCTCGGTGTGGCCGGCGCGCTCGAGCACTCCCCCGGGCTTGGCGCGCAGCGGGATGATGTGGCCCGGCTGGTTGAGCTCGAACGGCTCGGTGGCCGAGTCGGCGAGCACGCGGCACGTGCGGGCACGGTCGGTCGCCGAGATGCCGGTCGTGATGCCGTCGCGCGCGTCGATCGAGACCGTGTACGCCGTGCGCATCTTCTCGCGGTTGTGCGGCGTCATGAGCGGGATCGCCAGGCGGTCGAGGATCTCGCCGGTGATGGGGGCGCAGACCAGGCCGCTGGAGTAGCGGACCAGGAACGCCATGAGCTCGGGCGTCGCCTTGCTGGCGGCGAAGATGATGTCGCCCTCGTTCTCACGGTCCTCGTCGTCGACGACGACGATCGCCTTGCCGTCGCGGAAGTCCGCGATCGCGCGCTCGATGCTGTCGAGCCGGACGCTCTCGTGCTCGGTCATGATGCTGCTCCTTGGCTGTTCTGCTGCTGGGGCGAGGCACCCAGCAGGCGCTCGACGTACTTGGCGAGGATGTCGACCTCGAGGTTGACGCGGTCGCCCGGCGCCTTCGTGCCGAGCGTCGTGTCGGCCAGCGTGGTGGGGATCAGCGAGACCGAGAACCACGGGCCGTCCGGGCCGTCGTCGACGACCTCGACGACCGTCAGCGACGTGCCGTCGACCGTCACCGAGCCCTTGTCGACCAGGTAGCGGGCCAGCTCGGACGGCAGCGACACGCGCACGACCTCCCAGTGCTCGCTGGGGGTGCGGTCGAGGATGCGGCCCGTCCCGTCGACGTGGCCCTGGACGATGTGCCCCCCGAGCCGTGCACCGGCCTGCGTCGCGCGCTCGAGGTTGACCGGCGAGCCAATCGTGAGGTCGCCCAGCGACGTCTTGTCGAGCGACTCCTGCATGACGTCGGCGCCGAACGTGTCACCGTCCTGCGTCATGACGGTCAGGCAGCAGCCGTTGACCGAAATCGAGTCGCCGTGCCCGGCGTCGGACGTCACGACCGGGCCGCGGATCGTCAGCCGGACCGAGTCGCCCAGCTGCTCGACCGCGGTGACGGTGCCCTTCTCCTCCACGAGTCCGGTGAACATCAGTCGAAGTCCTCTCGTTGCATGCGTCCTGGGGTGCCGATGATGCGGATGTCGGGACCGATCATCGTCAGGTCCTCGATGACGATGGGGCGCAGGTCGGCGAGGGTCGCGGCCTCCCCCTCGAGCGCGGCGCGTCCCGACCCGAGCATCGCGGGGGCCATGTAGCCGATGATGCGGTCGATGACGCCGGCGTTCCAGAACGCGCCCGCCAGGCGCGGCCCGCCCTCGAGCCAGATGTGCCGGACGCCGTTGTCGACGAGCTTGGCGAGCACCGTCGCGGGGTCGCGCGACTGGATCAGCAGCGTCGGGGCGACGCGGTCGAACACGCGGAAGTAGTTCGGGATCGTGGTCTCGCCGACGACGACGCGCAGCGGCTGCCGGTCGAACGGCAGCGGCATGTCGTGCTCGTCGCGCACCGTCAGCCGCGGGTCGTCGGCCAGGACGGCCCCCGTGCCGGCGACGATCGCGTCGGCGCCCGCCCGGAACGTCTGGACGTCGCGGCGGGCCTCCTCGCTCGTGATCCACTTGCTGGTGCCGTCGGGTGCCGCGCTGAGCCCGTCGAGGGTCGCGGCGTACTTCCACGTCACAAACGGACGCCCCGCGGTCACGGCGAACGTCCACTCGACGTTGAGGTCGGTGGCCTCCTCGGCCATGACGCCGGCCTCGACGTCGATGCCCGCCGCGCGCAGCGTCGACGCGCCGCCGGACGCCGTGCGGTCGGGGTCGATCTGGGCGAACACGACGCGTGCGACGCCGGCCTCGATCAGCGCCTGCGCGCACGGGCCGGTCCGGCCCGTGTGGTTGCACGGCTCGAGCGTCACGACGGCCGTGGCACCGCGGGCCGCCTCGCCCGCCGCCGTCAGCGCCTCGACCTCGGCGTGCGGGGTACCGGCGCCGTGGTGGGCGCCGACGGCGATCTCGGTGCCGTCGGGAGCGAGCAGGACGCAGCCGACGCGCGGGTTCGGCAGGGTGCACCGCGTCGCCGCCGCCGCGTCGAGCGCCCGTCGCATCGCTGCGACCTCGACCTCTGATGCCATGTGTCCTCCGGGTGGTCCTGCGTCGTCACACACCGGGGCCGTGCAGGCGACGTCTCGTCGCCCCCGTGGGCGGGGGTCACCCCGTCCACTGCTCCTCCTATCCGGACTTTCACCGTCGGTGCCGGAATTCCACCGGCTCAACCGGACCCCACCGCCGCGCTGGTGGCGCGGACGTGGAGGCCGGGTCGCGGACTGTCACCGCCGGTTCGGAATCTCACCGACCCCGGAGCATGCGAGCCGAAGCTCGTGCGACGAGTCTAGCGAGCCCGTCCCGCTCAGTGGGCGTGACGTCCGGCATGCGAGCCGAGGTCGCGCAGCCGGGCCACCATGTCGTCGGGGTCGTCGGCCCCGAACACCGCGGATCCGGCGACGAACACGTCGGCTCCGGCCTCGGCGCAGCGCTCGATCGTCTCGACCGAGACGCCCCCGTCGACCTGCAGCCAGATGTCGCCGCCGTGCTTCTCGATCAGCGCGCGCGTGCGGCGGATCTTGGGCAGGCACAGGTCGAGGAACTTCTGGCCGCCGAAGCCCGGCTCGACCGTCATGATCAGCACCATGTCGAGCTCGGGGAGCATGTCCTCGTAGGGCTCGATCGGGGTCGCGGGCTTGAGGGCCATCGACGCGCGGGCGCCCAGGGCGCGGATCTCGCGGGCCAGGCGGACGGGTGCGGCCGCGGCCTCGACGTGGAACGTCACGCTGCCGGCGCCGGCCTCGACGTACGACGGCGCCCAGCGGTCGGGGTCCTCGATCATCAGGTGGGCGTCGATCGGCTGGGGGGCCAGCCTCGAGAGCGCCTCGATGACGGGGGCGCCGAGCGTCAGGTTCGGGACGAAGTGGTTGTCCATGACGTCCATGTGGAGCCAGTCGGCGCCGCTGATGCGGGCCGCCTCGGCCTCGAGGTTCGCGAAGTCGCTGGCCAGCATGCTCGGGGTGATCTGGATGCCCATGCCGCGACCCTATCGGTCGTCAGCGGCGACGCAGGAGGGCGCAGAACATCGCGTCCGTGCCGTCGACGTGGGGCCACCACTGGTGGCTCGACTCCACGACGACGTCGTCGCGCCCGGACGTCACGGCGTCGACGACCCCGCGGGTCTCGCGCACGTGGGGCGAGCACGTCGCGTAGGCCACGACTCCCCCGGGCCGGACGAGCTCGAGCGCGCGCGTCAGCAGCGCCTGCTGCAGCGGCACGAGGTCGTCGAGGTCACCGGGCGACCGGCGCCAGCGCGACTCGGGGCGGCGCCGCAGGGCGCCCAGCCCCGTGCACGGCGCGTCGACCAGCACGCGGTCGAACGAGCCGGCGTCCCACGGCCCCTCTCGGCCGTCGAACACCGTGACGTCGACGTTGCGGAGCCTGCGCACGCCGTGGCGCACCAGCTCGGCGCGGTGCTCCTGCACCTCGTTGGCGACCAGCGTCGCGCCGTGCTGGGCGGCGAGGGCGCCGAGCAGGGCGGCCTTGCCGCCGGGACCCGCGCAGAGATCGAGCCAGCGGGAGTCCTGACCGTCCAGCGTCGCATCGGCCAGGGCGATCGCGACGAGCTGCGATCCCTCGTCCTGCACGCCGGCCCGACCGTCGCGCACCTCCGCGATCTCGCCGGGGTCGCCGCCCTCGTCGAGGACGCGGGCGTACGGCGAGAGCTTCCCGGGCGTGCCCGGCAGGCTCTCGGGCGTGCTGAGGCCCGGCCGTGCCACGAGCGTCACGCGCGGCGGGACGTTGTCGGCGGCGAGCAGCTTGTCGATCTGCGCGCCGTGGCCGCCCAGGGCCTCGTGCAGCGCCTCGACGACCCACACCGGGTGCGAGGTGCGCACCGCCCGGGCCGCATGACCCTCGAGTCCCGCGGTCACGATCGCGAGCCAGCCGTCGAGGTCCTTCTGGCCGATCTTGCGCAGCAGGGCGTTCGCGAAGTGCACGGGCTTGTGCCCGATCTCGCGTCGCACGACGTCGACCGTCGTCGACACCGCGGCGTGCGCCGGCACCCGCATGCTCAGCAGCTGGTGCGTGCCGAGCCGCAGCGCGTCGAGCACGGGGGCGTCGACCGAGCCGATGCCCTTGCTCGCGACGTGGTCGATGACGGCGTCGTACGTGCCCCGGCGGCGCAGCGTGCCGTGCACGAGCTCGGTCGCGAAGGCCGCGTCGCGCCCCTCGATGTGGTGCTCGTCGAGCATCGCGGGCAGCACGAGGTTGACGTAGGCGTCGTCCTCGCTGACGGCGCGCAGGGCGTGGAACGCGACGGACCGCACGGGATCGGTCACGAGGTCACCTCCGGCGCGTCGAACGAGACGTCGTCGCCCAGGGAGGCACCGCGGCCCCAGTCGGCGGCCGCCATGCGCTTCTTGCCGACGGCCTGCACGTCGCCCAGCACCAGGTCGGTCGTGGACGTCCCGACGCGCACCTCGCGCTTGCCCACGTGGACGTGTCCGGGCTCGAGCGTGCGCTCGTCGGCGACTGTGGCGGGCCCGATCTTGACCCGGTCGCCCGCCAGCGTCGTCCACGCGCCGGGAGCCGGCGTGCACCCGCGGATGTGGCGGTCGATCGCGAAGGCCGGGCGGCTCCAGTCGATGCGTGCCTCGTCGGTCGACAGCTTGGGCGCGAACGAGATGTTCTCGTCGGGCTGCGGCACCGCGGCGATGTCGCCGTCCTCGATGTGGTCGACGACGTCGACCAGCAGGCGGCTGCCCCAGTCGGCCAGCCGCTCGAGCAGCTCGGCGGTCGTGTCGTCGTCGCGGATCAGCTCGGTGATGGTGCCCAGCACGGGCCCGGCGTCGAGCTCCTCGACGAGGCTGAAGACCGTCGCGCCCGTGACCTCGTCACCGGCCATGATGGCCCGCTGCACCGGGGCGGCGCCGCGCCACGACGGCAGGACCGAGAAGTGCAGGTTGATCCAGCCGAAGCGCGGGACGTCGAGCGCCTCGCGGCGGATCAGCGCACCGTACGCGACGATCGGGACGCAGTCGGGGGCCAGCTCGCGCAGCCGGTCCATGAACGCGGGGTCGGACGGCTTGGCGGGCTTGAGCACCTCGATGCCGTGCGCCTCGGCCGCCACCGCGACCGGCGACGGGGTCAGCGTGCGGCCTCGGCCGGCGGGGGCGTCCGGACGCGTCACGACGGCCACGACGTCGTGGCGGCTCGCCACCAGCGCCTCGAGGGACGGGAGCGCCGTCTCGGGGGTTCCTGCGAAGACGATTCTCACCCGGCCGAGTCTAGGCGCCGCGGCGCGACCCCCTCCCGGGGGCGGTGCGACTAGAACGTCGGCGGGTCGACCTGGACGCGCAGGCCTGGGAGCTTGGCGGCGCTGCGCTCGGCGGCGACGGACGCGAGATCGCCCGCGAGGGCCGCACCCTCGCGGCGCGGGGCCCGCAGGATGAGCCGCTGCCCCGCGTCGGGCGAGCGCTGGTCGACCGGCACCGGGCCCAGCACCTCGGTGTGCGGGGTCCAGGCGCGCAGGGCGAGCTCCGCCAGGACGTCGTCGGGTCCGTCGACCGTCACCAGGCGGGCTGCCGGCGGCAGGTGCGTCTCGGTGCGGCTCGCGAGCTCACGCGCCGCGAACCCGGCGGGGTCGGCGCGCACGAGCGCCTGCAACGTCTGGGGGTCGCCGATCGCGACGGCCCGACCACCCGGCCGGGCCAGGGCCAGGGCGTTGAACCAGCGCCGGTGCGACTCCTCGTCGACGCGGACGTCCTCGCGGCCCAGCATCAGCCACGTGTCGAGCAGGATGACGGCGTCGTAACCCCCCTCGACGTGCGGCTCGGCGCCCGGGGTCGACAGCACGATGCGGCGGCCCGCGGGCAGGTCGTCGAGCACCGTCGTGCCGCCCGACGTGACGACCTCGCGGTCGGGGAACGCGCGCGCGAACTCCTCGGCCGTCCGCAGCGCTCCGACGACCGGCGACCGCAGCGTCGTGCCGCGGCAGTGGGGGCACTGCCAGGGCGAGGCCTCGCGGCCGCACCAGCGGCACGCGACCGGCGCCGACGCCGACGGCTGGCCGAGCGGGCCCTGGCACTCGGCGCAGCGGGCCGGCTCGCGGCACGTCTGGCACACCAGGACGTCACGGTAGCCGCGCCGCGGCACCTGGATCAGCACCGACCCCTCGGACGCCCGGATGGCCCGGAACGCCTGCTGCGGCAGACGCACGGGGGCGGCGCCGTCGACCGATCCGTCGGTGACCTCGAGCTGGGGCCACGCGCGCCGGCGCACCCGCTGCTCGGCGGCCAGCTCGGTGCACCAGCCCGACTCGACCAGCGACTGCCCCTCGGCGGTGCGGGCGTAGCCGCCCACCAGGACGGCGGTGCCTTGGCGTGCGGCCCGCAGCAGCAGCACCTCGCGGGCGTGCGGGTAGGGCGCGCGCGGCTCGGCGAACAGGTCGTCGCCGTCGTCCCACATCGCGACCAGGCCCAGGTCGGCGACGGGGGCCAGCGCCGCGGCACGGGTGCCGAGCACGACGCGGACGTCCCCGCGGGCCGCCGCCAGGAACGAGCGGTAGCGCCGCTCGGCGGGCTGCGCGGCGGTCAGGACGACGTGGCGCCCGGCCCCGAGCACCTCGCCGAAGACGGCGTCCCACCGCGCCACGTCGCGGACGTCGGGCACGCACACGACGGAGCCGCGCCCCGAGGCGAGCGTCGCCAGCACCGCCTCGGCGACCAGACGCGCGGGGTCGTCGCCCGGCACCGCGGTCCACCATGCCCGGGGGCGCTCGCCGGCCTGCAGCGACGTGACGAAGCCGAGGCCGTGGACGTACGTCTGCCACCCGTCGAGGCTCGCGACCGCCACGTGGTCGTCCGCCCCGGGCACCGGCCGCGGCGCCTTCTCGGCCCGGGCGTGCCGCGGCGGGATCGCCAGGCGCAGGACGTCGCCCAGCACCCCGGCGTAGCGGTCCGCGACGGCGCGCGCCAGGTCGAGCACCTCGGGGGTCAGCACGACCTCGGACGAGACGACCTTAGCGATCGGCGCCAGGCGGCCCGCGTGCTCGGAGCGGTCGACCCGGTCGACCACGAAGCCGTCGACGAGGCGTCCGGCGAACCGGACCTTGACCCGGCAGCCCGGAACGGTCTGCAGGTCGAGCTCGGCCGGGACGGCGTAGTCGAACGGGCGGTCGAGGTGGGCGAGCCCGGAGTCGACCACGACGTGGGCGACCGGGCGCACGACGGCGGTCGGCCGCGGGTCGGCGACGGATTCGGCCGCGGGAGCCGGCACGAGCGACAGCTGCTCGGCCGCGCCACCTGCCCCGTCCGTCTCCCCCGTCGTCACGCTGCTGTTCTACCAGCCGCCGCCGACACGACGACGCCCCCACCCGGACGGGCAGGGGCGTCGTGGAGTCGTGCGATCAGGCGCCGGCGGCGGCCTTGAGCGCCTCGGCGCGGTCGGTGGTCTCCCACACGACGCCGGGCAGCTCGCGGCCGAAGTGGCCGTACGCGGCGGTCTGCGCGTAGATCGGCTTCAGCAGGTCGAGGTCGCGGATGATCGCGGCCGGGCGCAGGTCGAACACCTCGAGCACGGCGTCGCGGATCTTGGCGACGGGGACCGTCTCGGTGCCGAAGGCCTCGACGTAGAAGCCCACCGGGTGCGCCTTGCCGATCGCGTACGCGACCTGCACCTCGACCTTGCTGGCCAGGCCTGCGGCGACGATGTTCTTGGCGACCCAGCGCATCGCGTAGGCGGCCGAGCGGTCGACCTTGCTCGGGTCCTTGCCCGAGAAGGCACCGCCGCCGTGACGGGCGTAGCCGCCATAGGTGTCGACGATGATCTTGCGGCCGGTCAGGCCGACGTCGCCCATGGGTCCGCCGATGACGAACTTGCCGGTCGGGTTGACCAGCAGGCGGTAGTCGCTCGTGTCGACGTCGAAGTTGGCCAGGACGACGTCGACGACGTGCTTCTTGATGTCGGACGTCAGCTGGTTCTCGAGGTCGATGCCCTCCTCGTGCTGCGTCGACAGCACGACGGTGTCGACGCGGACGGGCTTGTCGTTCTCGTCGTACTCGACCGTGACCTGGGTCTTGCCGTCGGGACGCAGGTAGGCCAGCGTGCCGTCCTTGCGGACGGCCGTGAGCTGCTCGGCGAGGCGGTGCGCGATCGTGATCGGCAGCGGCATCAGCTCGGGGGTCTCGTCGACCGCGAAGCCGAACATGAGCCCCTGGTCGCCCGCGCCCTGCAGGTCGAGCGGGTCGGCCGAGCCCTCGGAGCGACCCTCGAACGCGGTGTCGACGCCCTGGGCGATGTCGGGCGACTGCGCGTCGAGCGTGATCTGGACACCGCACGAGCCGCCGTCGAAGCCCTTGACCGACGAGTCGTAGCCGATCTCGAGGACGCGGTCGCGCGCGATCTTGGCGATGTCGGCGTACGCCTCGGTGGTGACCTCGCCGCCGACGACGATCAGACCCGTCGTGATGAACGTCTCGCACGCCACCCGGCTCTTGGGATCCTGGGCCAGCAGGGCGTCGAGGACGCTGTCGCTGATCTGGTCGGCGATCTTGTCCGGGTGACCTTCGGTCACGGACTCGGACGTGAAGAAGCGGCTCACATTTTCTCCTGGGTTGAGGTCTGTTCGACAGTATAACGAGCGAGATGCCCGGTGGTTTCGGTCATGCCAAGCGCTGGACGACGGCGTCCCAGATGCTGTGGGCGAGGGCGGTCTTGGGGCCTGGGGGCACCTCGACGACCGAGCCGTCGGCCCCCAGCACGGCGGCCTCGGTGTCGTCGCGCCCGAACACCTTGCCGTCGCTGACGTCGTTGACGACCAGCAGGTCGCAGCCCTTGCGGGCCAGCTTGGCGCGGGCGTGCTCGAGAACCGTCGCACCGGCGTCGCCGGTCTCGGCGGCGAAGCCGACGATGACGGGACGGCGGGAGGCGTCGCCCCGCGCCGCGACGAGCTCGACGAGGATGTCGGGGTTCTCGACGAGGTGGATCTCGGGCGTCGTGCCGTCCGGGGTCTTCTTGATCTTCGCCTCGACGAACTCGGCGGGCCGGAAGTCGGCCGGGGCCGCGGCCATCACGACCGCGTCGGCGTCGGCGCTGGCGCGGTGCACCTCGCGGCGCAGGTCCTCGGTGCTGACGACCGTCACGACGTCGACCCCGGCGGGCGCCGCCAGCTCGACGTTGGCCGCCACGACGGTGACCCGCGCGCCCCGTGCCACGGCGGCCTCGGCGAGGGCGAACCCCTGCCGTCCGGACGACCGGTTGCCGAGGAACCGCACGGGGTCGAGGAACTCGCGGGTGCCGCCGGCCGAGACGACGACGTGCCGCCCGGCCAGGTCGCGCGGGCGGTCGTCGAGCAGGGCGCGCGCCGCGGCGAAGATGTCGGCCGGGTCAGGCAGCCGGCCCTTGCCGGTGTCGGCGCCGGTGAGGCGCCCGACCGCGGGCTCGACGACGACGTGGCCCCGCTCGCGCAGGATCGCGACGTTGGCCTGCGTCGCCGCGTTCTCCCACATCTCGGTGTGCATCGCGGGGACGAACATGACGGGGCACGTCGCCGTCAGCAGCGTCGTGGTCAGCAGGTCGTCGGCCAGGCCGTGCGCCGCCTTGGCGAGCAGGTTGGCGGTCGCGGGCGCCACGACGACGAGGTCGGCCGCACGGCCGATGCGCACGTGCGCGACCTCGTCGACGTGCTCGAACACGCCGACCTGCACGGGCTTGCCGCTGAGCGCCTCCCACGTGGCCGCCCCCACGAAGTGCAGGGACGACGCGGTGGGGACGACGCGGACGCTGTGGCCCGACTCGGTGAACAGCCTCAGCAGCTCGGCGGCCTTGTAGGACGCGATGCCGCCGGAGACCCCGAGGACGACTTCCGTGGTCATCGACGTGACCGCCCGGGGGTGGGTCAGGCCTTCTCGGCGGCTGCGGCGGCCGCGGCCGCCTCGGCCTCGGGGTCGATGTCCTCGACCGTCAGCAGATCGGCGTTGATCTCGCGCAGCGCGATCGACAGCGGCTTCTCCTGCACGCCGGTCTCGAGCAGCGGGCCGACGTACTCGAGCAGGCCCTCACCGAGCTGGGAGTAGTACGCGTTGATCTGGCGGGCGCGCTTGGCGCTGTAGAGGACCAGCTTGTACTTGCTGTCGGCCTTCTCGAGCAGGTCGTCGAGGGGCGGGTTGGTGATGCCGATGGCGGTCGAACGTGTCGTGGACACAGAGCCTCACAGAATGAAGAAGACGGTTGGATGACCCGGTGGTTCGCTCAGGAACGTGACTGGCCGGAGCCGGATCTGAACAAGTCTACCAATTCATCGCACGCCGCACGGACGTCGGTGTTGACGATCGTCACGTCGAACTCCGACTCGGCGGCCAGCTCGGTGCGCGCCGTCACCAGACGGCGCTCGCGCTCCTCGGGCCCCTCGGTGCCGCGGCCGACCAGCCGGCGCTCGAGCTCCTCGAAGCTCGGCGGCTTGAGGAAGCACATCAGCGCGTCGGGCATCGTGCGTCGCACCTGGCGTGCGCCCTGCAGATCGATCTCGAGCAGGGCGGGCACGCCGGCGGCGAGGTGCTCCTCGACCTGCGCGCGCGGCGTGCCGTAGCGGGCCGCGCTGTGCACGACGGCCCACTCGAGCAGGCCGTCCTCGGCGACGAGCCGGTCGAACTCGTCGTCGGAGATGAAGTGGTAGTGCACGCCGTCGGCCTCGCCGGGTCGGGCGGGCCGGGTCGTGACCGAGACCGAGATCCAGATGTCGGGGTGCTGCTCGCGCACGCAGGCGGCCACGGTGCCCTTGCCGACCGCGGTGGGACCGGCCAGCACGACCAGGCGCGACCGGCGGGCGGCGTCGACGGTCTCAGCCACGGCCGACCCCGCCCGCGCGGCCGGGACGGTCGGCGAACTCTGCCAGCAGACCCTCGACCTGCTTGACCCCCAGGCCCCGCAGGCGCCGGCTGTCGGCGATGCCGATGCGCTGCATGATCTCGTGGGCGCGAACGGCACCGACGCCCGGCATCGCCTGCAGCAGGTCGACGACCCGGAGCTTGGCGACGACCTCGTCGGACCGGGACTCGTCGATGACCGCGGCGAGGGTCGTCTCGGAGGCCTTGAGGCGCACCTTGACGTCGGCGCGTGCCTGGCGGGCGGCCGCGGCCTTCTGGAGCGCGGCCCGGCGCTGGTCGGGGGTCAGGATCGGGAGTGCCACGGGGTCACCTCTCGGGCGGTTGCGGTCGGGCGGATCACGCGAGGATCACTTGAGGGTCACGTCGCACGTCGTCTCGACGTCCTCGACGACGGCCTTGCGCTGCTGCGCCGTGTCGTTGAAGACACCGTAGGCCTTGGTGACGGTCTCGAGGTCGTCGCTGTCGGCGTCCGCGCGCTGCTCCGGGTCGTTCAGGTCGGCGAACGTCATGCCGGTCTTCTTCTGGGCCGACAGGACGCGGCGCATGGCCTTGTCGATCGCGGTCCAGTCGTCGCCGACCTTCGCGGGGTCCGTCGCGGCGATCGCGCGGACGGCCCTCGCCTCGCGGGCGAAGGTCTTGTCGCTGACCTTGGTGCCGAAGCTGTCGAGGGCGGACTGGTTCTCCTTGACCGCGGCGCAGTAGGGGCTGTCGCCCCCGCACCCGCCCAGCAGGCCTGCGCCGAGGAGCGTCGCGACGACGGCTGCGGCCGTCCTGGTCGTGGAACGCCTGGTCATGGGTGCCTCCTCGCTCGGGTGGCCATGCGGGCCCCTACGACCCTACAAGTTCGGCGTTGACGCGGGCGGCGGCGTCACGGAGCGCCGACACGTCGGGCCCGGCCGACAGCACGCCGCGCGACGTCGACGGGACGACGTGGTCCATCACGTCGCCGAACAGGCGCCGGATGTCGTCGACCGTCCCGCCCTGCGCGCCGAAGCCCGGCACCAGCAGCGGTCCGTTGATCGCGAGACCGCCGGCCGCGACCAGCCGTGCCGCGGCCTCGTCGATCGTGGCGCCCACGACGGCGCCGAACGACCCCATCGGGGTGGCTCCCGCGTTGAGCTCGGCGAGCTGGGCCAGCACCGACTCGGCGACCGATCGGCCGTCCCGCACGGCGTGCTGGACGTCGGGGCCCTCCGGGTTCGAGGTCAGCGCCAGCACGAAGACGCCGGCGTCGTTCTTCTCGGCGACCTCGAAGAACGGGGCGAGCGAGCCGAAGCCGAGGAACGGGCTGACCGTGATCGCGTCGGCCGCCATCGGGGCGTCGTCGTCGAGGTAGGCGTCGGCGTAGGCCTGGGCCGTCGAGCCGATGTCGCCGCGCTTGACGTCGAGCACGACGAGGGAGCCGGTGTGGCGCAGGTCCTCGATCGTCCGCTCGAGCACCACGACTCCCCTGGCGCCGAACCGTTCGAAGAACGCCGACTGGGGCTTGACGAACGCGACGCGGCCTGCGAACGCCTCGACGCACGTCGAGGCGAACCGGTCGAGCCCCTCGATGTCGTCCTCGAGGCCCCACTGCTCGAGCAGCGAGGGGTGCGGGTCGATGCCGATGCACGCGGGCCCGTACGCCTGCATCGCGACGTGCGCCCGCGAACCGAACGACATGTCAGCCCCTCGCCTCGGTGACGAGGTGGCCCCAGTCCTGCAGGGACGTGACGCCGATGCTGCCCTCGATCAGCGCCTCGATGCCCTGCACCGCGGCCGCGAGGCCCTGCACCGTCGTGATGCACGGGATGCCCTCGGCGACGGCGGCGGTGCGGATCTCGTAGCCGTCGATGCGGGGGCTGCCGCCCGACGTCACGCCGTGCGGCGTGTTGATGATGAGCTGCACGTCCTGGTCGTGGATCTTCTCCACGATCGTGCTGCGGGCCTGGCCGTCGAGCGGCTCCTCGTGGAGCTTGCGGATGACGGTGGCCTTGACGCCGTTGCGCGCCAGCACGACGGCGGTGCCGCTGGTCGCGAGGATCTCGAAGCCGAGGTCGGCGAGCCGCTTGACCGGGAAGATCATGTGCCGCTTGTCGCGGTTGGCGACCGACACGAAGACCTTGCCCGACGTGGGCAGACCGTTCTGCGCACCGGCCTGCGCCTTCGCGAACGCCTGGCCGAAGCCCGCGTCGAAGCCCATGACCTCGCCGGTCGACCGCATCTCGGGCCCCAGCAGGGTGTCGACGTAGGTGCCCTCGTAGGTGCGGAAGCGGTTGAACGGCATGACCGCCTCCTTGACCGCGATCGGCGCGTTGTCGGGCAGCCGGCCGCCGTCGCCGGTCGCGGGCAGCGCCCCGGCCGTCCGCAGCTCGGCGATCGTCTCGCCGAGCATCAGCCGGGCGGCCGCCTTGGCGAGCTGGGTCGCGGTGGCCTTCGACACGAACGGCACGGTCCGCGACGCGCGCGGGTTGGCCTCGATGACGTAGAGGATGTCGGACGAGAGCGCGAACTGGATGTTGACCAGGCCCCGCACGCCGACGCCGCGGGCGATCGCCTCGGTCGCCTCGCGGATGCGCTGGATCTCGAGGTCGCCCAGCGTGATCGGCGGCAGGGCGCACGCCGAGTCGCCGGAGTGCACGCCGGCCTCCTCGATGTGCTCCATGACGCCGCCGAGGAACAGCTCGTGGCCGTCGTAGAGGGCGTCGACGTCGATCTCGATCGCGTCGTCGAGGAAGCGGTCGACCAGCACGGGACGGTCGGGCGAGATCTCCGTGGCCCGGCCGATGTAGTCGGCGAGGGTCTCCTCGTCGTAGACGATCTCCATGCCGCGCCCGCCCAGGACGTACGAGGGGCGCACCAGCACGGGGTAGCCGATCTCGTCGGCGATCTCCTTGGCGTTCGCGAACGTCGTCGCCATGCCGTTCTTGGGCGCCACGAGCCCGGCCTCGGCCAGCACGCGCGCGAAGGCGCCGCGCTCCTCGGCGAGCTCGATCGCGGCGGGCTGGGTGCCGACGATCGGCACGCCGGCGGCCTCCAGGCCGGCGGCGAGGCCCAGCGGCGTCTGCCCGCCGAGCTGCACGATGACGCCCGCGACGGGGCCGGCCTGCTGCTCGGCGTGGACGATCTCGAGCACGTCCTCGAGCGTCAGCGGCTCGAAGTACAGCCGGTCGGCGGTGTCGTAGTCGGTCGAGACCGTCTCGGGGTTGCAGTTGACCATGATGGTCTCGTACCCGCCGAGCCCGTTGGGCGCCTGCGACAGCGCCATCGCGGCGTGGACGCACGAGTAGTCGAACTCGATGCCCTGCCCGATGCGGTTGGGTCCGCTGCCGAGGATCAGGACGGCCGGACGGGTGCGCGCCACGACCTCGGTCTCCTCGTCGTACGACGAGTAGTGGTACGGAGTCCTGGCCGCGAACTCCGCGGCGCACGTGTCGACGGTCTTGTAGACGGGCCGCACGCCGAGGGCGTGGCGCACGCCGCGGACGACGTCCTCGGTCAGCCCGCGGATGCGGCCGAGCTGGACGTCGGAGAATCCGTGGCGCTTGGCCCGGCGCAGCAGCGCCGGCGACATCTCGGGCGCCTCGATCAGGTCGACCGCGATCTCGTTGATCAGCGCGAGCTGGTCGACGAACCACGGGTCGATCTTGGTCGCGTCGAAGATCTCCTCGGGCGTCGCGCCGGCCCGGATGGCGTCCATGACCTTCTTGATGCGGCCGTCGTGCGGCACCGCGATCTGCTCGAGCAGCGTCGCCTTGTCGAGCTCGACCCAGGTCTTGCTCCAGTCGAAGACGGCCTCGGGGCGCTCGAGCGAGCGCAGCGCCTTCTGCAGCGCCTCGGTGAAGTTGCGACCGATCGCCATCGCCTCGCCGACCGACTTCATGTGCGTCGTCAACGTCGGGTCGGCGGCGGGGAACTTCTCGAACGCGAACCGCGGCACCTTGACCACGACGTAGTCGAGCGTCGGCTCGAACGAGGCGGGGGTCTCGGCCGTGATGTCGTTCGGGATCTCGTCGAGCGTGTAGCCGATCGCGACCTTGGCGGCGATCTTGGCGATCGGGAAGCCCGTCGCCTTCGACGCCAGGGCGGACGACCGCGAGACGCGCGGGTTCATCTCGATGACCACGATGCGGCCGTTCTCGGGGTTGACCGCGAACTGGATGTTGCAGCCGCCGGTGTCGACGCCGACCTCGCGGATGATGCCGATCGAGATGTCGCGCATGCGCTGGTACTCGACGTCGGTCAGCGTCATGGCGGGCGCGACCGTGATCGAGTCGCCCGTGTGGACGCCGACCGGGTCGAAGTTCTCGATCGAGCAGACGATCACGACGTTGTCGGCCGTGTCGCGCATGACCTCGAGCTCGTACTCCTTCCACCCGAGGATCGACTCCTCGAGCAGCACCTCGGTCGTGGGGCTGAGCGCCAGGCCCGAGCCGGCGATGCGGTGCAGGTCGGCCTCGTCGTACGCCAGGCCCGAGCCCGATCCGCCCATCGTGAAGCTGGGGCGCACGACGACGGGGTAGCCGCCGAGGCCCTCGACGCCGGCGAGGCACTCGTCCATCGTGTGGCAGATGATCGAGTTGGCCGACTCGGCGCCCCACTCGGGGGGCAGCGTCGCCACGACCTCCTTGAACGTCTCGCGGTTCTCGCCCTTCTCGATCGCCTCGATCGAGGCGCCGATCAGCTCGACGTCGTACTTGGCCAGCACGCCGGCCTCGTGCATCTGGATCGCGGCGTTCAGCGCGGTCTGGCCGCCGAGGGTCGCGAGCAGCGCGTCGGGGCGCTCCTTGGCGATGACCTTCTCGACGAACTCCGGCGTGATCGGCTCGACGTACGTGGCGTCGGCGAACTCCGGGTCGGTCATGATCGTCGCGGGGTTGGAGTTGATCAGGATGACCCGGATCCCCTCCTCGCGCAGGACGCGGCACGCCTGCGTGCCGGAGTAGTCGAACTCGCAGGCCTGCCCGATGACGATCGGGCCGGAGCCGATCACCAGGACGCTCTGGATGTCAGTTCTCTTGGGCATTACGCACCTGCCTGGACGTCGGCGCCGGTCTTGTGAGTTGTCATGAGCTCCACGAATCGGTCGAAGAGGTAGGCCGCGTCGTGCGGTCCGGCCGCGGCCTCCGGGTGGTACTGGACGCTGAAGGCCGGCTGGTCGAGCAGGGCCAGGCCCTCGACGACGTCGTCGTTGAGGCACACGTGCGTGACCCGTCCGGGGCCGAACGGGGTGTCGAACTCGCCCGTCAGCGGCGCGTCGACCGCGAAGCCGTGGTTGTGCGCCGTGATCTCGACCTTGCCGGTCGTGAGGTCCTGCACCGGCTGGTTGATGCCGCGGTGGCCGTAGACCAGCTTGTACGTGCCGCGGTCGAGCGCGCGGCCGAAGACCTGGTTGCCCAGGCAGATGCCGAAGTAGGGCGTCCGGTCGGCGAGCACCTGCTTGAGCAGCGCGACGGCGTGCTCGGCCGAGGCCGGGTCGCCGGGGCCGTTCGACATGAAGACGCCGTCGGGGTCGACCGCGCGGACCTCGTCGTACGTCGACGTCGCGGGCAGCACGTGGACCTCGATGCCGCGCTCGGCGAGGCGGCGGGGCGTCATGCCCTTGATGCCGAGGTCGATCGCGGCGACCGTGAAGCGCTTCTCCCCCACCGCCGGGACGACGTACGCCTGCTCGGTCGTGACGTCGGCCAGGAAGTTCGCCCCCTTCATGGGCGGGGCGGCCGTCACGCGCTCGAGCAGCGAGGCGACGTCGGTCGACGCCGAGCTGATGCCACCGCGCATCGACCCGCGCTCGCGCAGGTGGCGCGTGAGCGCGCGGGTGTCGATGCCCGAGATGCCGACGACGCCCTGCGCGACGAGCTCGTCGTCGAGCGAGCGGTCGGCGCGCCAGCTGCTGCGCACGCGGGCGGGGTCGCGCACGACGTAGCCGTCGACCCAGATGCGACGCGACTCGAAGTCCTCGTCGTTGATGCCGGTGTTGCCGATGTGCGGCGCCGTCATGGCCACGATCTGGCCCTTGTACGACGGATCGGTCAACGTCTCCTGGTAGCCGGTCATGCCGGTCGAGAAGACGATCTCGCCGATCGTCTCGCCGACGGCGCCGTACGCCTCGCCGCGGAACACGCGGCCGTCCTCCAGGACGAGAATGGCTTCGGTCGTCATGCGGTGCGTACCTCTTTCGGGAGCGGGGTCACGAGGGCGCGGTCACGGACGGTCGGCCGGCCGCGCAGGAACGTCGCGACGACCTCGCCGGGCAGCGTCAGCCCCGCGTACGGGTTGTTGCGCGACAGCGAGGCCGTGTCGCGCGGGTCGATCGTGCGCGTCGCCGCGGGGTCGACCAGCACGATGTTGGCGGGCTCGCCGACGGCCAGCGGGCGGCCCTGGTCGCCGACCCGGCCGATCGCGGCGGGGGCGGTCGACATCTTCTCGGCGACCTGCGCCCACGTCAGGCGGCCGGTGTCGACCATGGTCTGCTGGACGACCGACAGGGCGGTCTCGAGCCCCAGCATGCCGAAGGCAGCGGCCGACCACTCGCACTCCTTGTCCTCCATGGGATGCGGTGCGTGGTCCGTCGCGACGATGTCGATCGTCCCGTCGGCGAGGCCCTCGCGCACGGCCTCGACGTCGTCGTTCGAGCGCAGCGGCGGGTTGACCTTGTAGATCGGGTCGTAGCTGCGGACCAGGTCGTCGCTCAGCAGCAGGTGGTGGGGCGTGACCTCGGCCGTGACGTCGATCCCGCGGCTCTTGGCCCAGCGGACGATCTCGACCGAGCCGCGCGTCGACAGGTGGCACACGTGCAGGCGCGAGCCCACGTGCTCGGCCAGCAGGACGTCGCGGGCGATGATCGCCTCCTCGGCGACGGCGGGCCACCCGACCAGCCCGAGCTCGCCCGACAGGGGGCCCTCGTTCATCTGGGCACCCTCGGTGAGGCGCGGCTCCTGGGCGTGCTGGGCGACGACGCCGTCGAAGGCCTTGACGTACTCGAGCGCGCGGCGCATCAGGACGGCGTCCGAGACGCACCTGCCGTCGTCGGAGAAGACCTTGACCCCGGCGGCCGAGTCGGCCATCGCGCCGAGCTCGGCGAGCTGTGTGCCCTGCAGACCCACCGTGACGGCGCCGACGGGCTGCACGTCGCAGTAGCCGCCCTCGCGGCCGAGCCGCCACACCTGCTCGACGACGCCGGCGGTGTCGGCGACGGGCTCGGTGTTGGCCATCGCGTGCACGCACGTGAAGCCTCCCCGGGCCGCGGCCTGCGAGCCGGTCAGCACCGTCTCGGCGTCCTCGCGCCCCGGCTCGCGCACGTGGGTGTGCAGGTCGACCAGTCCCGGCAGGGCCACGAGGCCCGCCGCGTCGACGACGTCGGCCCCGGCGGCGTCGAGGTCGGTGCCGATCGCGGTGATGACGCCGTCCTCGACGGCGATGTCGACGACGTCCTCGCCGAGCAGCCTCGCTCCACGGATCACGGTGCTCATGCGGTGCCTTCCTCGGTGGTGTCGGACTCCCCGGCGGCGCCGCCGAGGAGGAGGTACAGGACCGCCATGCGCACCGCGACGCCGTTGGTGACCTGCTCGACGATGACCGACCTGACGTGGTCGGCGACGTCGGCGGTGATCTCCATGCCGCGGTTCATGGGGCCGGGGTGCATCACGATCGCGTGGTCGGGCAGACGGTTGAGCCGTGCGGTGTCGAGACCGTAGCGCCGTGAGTACTCCCGCGCGCTCGGGAAGTACGACGCGTTCATGCGCTCGGCCTGCACGCGCAGCATCATGACGGCGTCGGCCTTCTCGAGCGACGCGTCGAGGTCGTACGACGTCTCGACGGGCCAGTGGTCGACGCCGACCGGCAGCAGCGTCGGCGGGGCGACGAGCGTGACGTGCGCGCCCAGCGTGTGCAGCAGCAGGGCGTTCGAGCGCGCGACCCGGCTGTGCAGCACGTCGCCGACGATCGTGACGTTCTTGCCCTGCAGGTCGGCGCCGAGGCTGCCCGCGGGCGAGTCGCTCAGGTGCCGCCGCATCGTGAACGCGTCGAGCAGCGCCTGCGTGGGGTGCTCGTGGGTCCCGTCGCCGGCGTTGATGACGGCGCCCTTCGTCCAGCGGGCCTGCGCGAGGCGGTGCGGGGCGCCCGACGAGTGGTGCCGGATGATGACGGCGTCGGCGCCCATCGCCTGCAGCGTCAGCGCGGTGTCCTTGAGGCTCTCGCCCTTGCTGACGCTCGAGCCCTTCGCCGAGAAGTTGATGACGTCGGCGCTGAGGCGCTTGGCGGCGGCCTCGAACGAGATGCGGGTGCGGGTCGAGTCCTCGAAGAACAGGTTGACGACAGTGCGCCCGCGCAGGGTCGGCAGCTTCTTGATGGGTCGGCTCGCGACGCCCAGGAGCTCCTCGGCGGTGTCGAGGATGCGGATCGCGTCGGTGCGGTCGAGGTCGCCGGCGCTCAGCAGGTTGGTGATCACGCCTGCCCCCCGGTGATCGACACGGCGTCCGAGCCGTCGGACTCGGTGAGCCGCACCTTGACCTGCTCGACCAGCGACGTCGGCAGGTTCTTGCCGACGAAGTCGGCGCGGATCGGCAGCTCGCGGTGGCCGCGGTCGATCAGCACCGCGAGCTGGACGGCCTTGGGGCGTCCGAGCTCGGTCAGGGCGTCGAGGGCGGCGCGGATCGTGCGCCCCGAGAACAGGACGTCGTCGATCAGCACGACGACCTTGCCGTCGATGTCGTCGGGGATCTCGGTGTGCTCGAGGGCCCGTGCGGGCTTGAGCCGCAGGTCGTCGCGGTACATCGTGACGTCGAGCGCCCCGGCGGTGATCCTGCGGTCCTCGACCTCCGACATGCGCTGCGCGATCCGGCGCGCCAGGTGCACCCCGCGCGTCGGGATGCCGAGCAGGACAAGCCCCGCGGAGTCGCGGTTGCGCTCGAGGATCTCGTGCGTGATGCGCGTCAGCGCCCGCGAGATGTCCTGGTCGTCGAGGACGGTGCGGGCGTGGTCACCGCTGCCGTCGGGGGCCTTGTCGTGGGCACTGCCAGCACGCTCGGCGTCGTGGGACGCGGACATGTCTGACCTCCTTCTCCGCCTCTCGGGACGGCCGTTAAAGGATGTCGATCGAACGGTCCGAGCCTAGCAGCGACTCACCCCTCGCCCGGACGCGGCTCGGTCGCAGCCGGGCTCCGCCCGGGCGCCAGTCCTCGCTTCGCTCGGACCCATGCGCCGGACAGTCCCGCCCTGTCGCCGACGCGACGAGCCGGATGCGTGAGCAGCGCTCCGGCTACTTCAGGAGGCCCTCGTCGACGAGCCAGTCGCGGGCCACGATCGCGGGGTCCTCGCCGTCGGTGTCGACCTTGGCGTTGAGCTCCAGCATGACCTCGTTGGTGAGCCTGGGGTTGAGCTGGCCGAAGATCTCTTTCAGCTCGGGGTGCTCCGCCAGGACATCCGAGGCGATGACCTCGGTCAGGTTGTAGAGCGGGAAGAACTGCTGGTCGTCCTCGAGGACCGTCAGGTTCAGGCCGGGGATGCGGCCGTCGGTCGTGAAGACCTCGCCGAAGTTGCACGAGCCGTCGGCCGTGGCGGTGTAGACGACGCCGGTGTCGAGCGTCGTGACCTTGCCGATCGCGTCCTTGCTCAGCCCGTACGCCTCGAGCATCGGGACGAAGCCGTCGTTGCGCGCCGCGAACTCGCTCTCGACGCAGAACGTCAGCTCGTCCTTCGGCAGCTTCTTCAGGTCCGACAGCTTCGCGGCGCCGAGCCTCTCCGCCGCCTCGGCGCGGATCGCGAACGCGTACGTGTTGTTCATCGGGGCGGGCTCGAGCCACGTCAGGCCGTTCGAGCGGTCGGCGTCGTCGACGGCCTTCCACTGCTCCTTCTCGCCCTTGACCGGCTTGTCGTTGCCGAGGTAGTTGATCCAGCCCGTGCCGGTGTACTCGGGCGAGACGTTCGCCGTCCCGCCCGTCAGGGCGGCCCGTGCGCCGAAGCTGCCCGGGATGTTCGTCAGGTTCGTGACGTCCGCGCCGGCCGCGTTGAGGATGATCGAGAGCATGTTGCCGAGGATCAGCTGCTCGGTGAAGTCCTTGGCCGCGACCGTCAGGCTCACGCCCTCGAGCGAGTCGTAGTGCTTGATCTCGCCCGGCTCGGCGTCGAGCACGGCCCCGCTCGCGGACCTGAGGCCGCAGCCGGACGTCATGGCCAGGCCGACGACGGCGACGACGGCGAGCACGACCTTGCTGGTGCGACGTGTGGTCACGTCAGACCCCCTTCGGTGCGGCGACGAGCTCGACGAGACGAGCCAGCCAGTCGATGAACAGGGCGAGGGACGCCACGAGGATCGCGCCGACCACGAGCGTCACGTCCTGCTGCAGCTTGATGCCGGTCGTGATGAGCGTGCCGAGACCGCCCGCGCCGGTGAACGACGCGAGCGTCGCGGTGCCGACGATCAGCACCAGCGCCGTGCGGACCCCCGCGACGATGACGCGCAGCGCCAGCGGCAGCTCGACCCGCACGAGCGTCGAGAAGGCCGACATGCCCATCCCCCGGGCCGCCTCGACGAGTCGCGCATCGACGCTGTTGAGCCCCGTGACGGTGTTCGCGACGATCGGCAGCACGCCGTACACGGTCAGGGCGACGGCGGCACCCCAGAAGCCGATCCCGAGGAGCACCGCCCCGAGCGCGATCAGCCCGATCGCGGGGGCCGCCTGGCCGAAGCCCGCGACGGTCGTGACGGGCTTGGCGTAGCGGCGCAGGCGTCCGCGGGTCAGCAGGATGCCGAGCGGGATCGCGACGAGACAGGTCAGCACCGTCGCGGTCAGGCTGAGGGCCATGTGCTGGCGCAGCAGGGTCAGCAGCGCCGAGACGCTGAGCGACCGACGCTCGGTGTCGGACACCGACGCGGTGTTGACGTAGACCAGCGACGCCACGACGGCAGCGACGCACAGGGTCGGCTGCAGGAACCAGCGAGCACGTCCCGGGCGGTCGACGCTGACGGTCGACGACGTGTCGACCGGTCCGTCGACACCGCGCTCGGCGACGCCGGCCGTCACGAGACCGGCTCCGCGTCCTCGGCCTGCTCGTCGCCCCGCAGGTCGCTCATCGCGTCCATGATCGTCTCGACCCGCACGACGCCCTGGTAGGCGTTGCGCCGGCCCGTGACGACCACGACGCCGTGCGAGGCGGTGAGCATCTCGTCGAGCGCGTCGTTCAGCGTCGACGCCAGGCTGACGGACTCGAGGTCGTGGTCGCGGCGGACGTCCCGCAGAGACCCCGGGCGCTCGAGCTCGCGCAGCGACAGCCACCGCTGGGGTCGGTCCTGCGCGTCGAGGACGACGACGTGCTCGCGGCCGATCGCCCGGGCGTCGGCGATCGCCTGCTGCTCGTCGCCCCCCACGTGCGCCACGGCCGCCTCGTGCAGCTCGACGTCGCGGACGCGCGTGAGCGTCAGCTGCTTGAGTGCCGCCCCGTGACCGACGAAGCCGCGCACGAAGTCGTCGGCCGGGTGGCTGAGGATCCGCTCGGGGGTGTCGTACTGGACGATCTGCGAGCCGACCTGCAGGATCGCGATGCGGTCGCCGAGCTTGACCGCCTCGTCGAAGTCGTGCGTCACGAACACGATCGTCTTGTGCAGCTCCTCCTGCAGGCGCAGCAGCTCGTCCTGCAGGCGCTGACGCGTGATGGGGTCGACGGCGCCGAACGGCTCGTCCATCAGCAGGACGGGCGGGTCGGCGGCCAGGGCCCGGGCGACGCCGATGCGCTGCTGCTGGCCGCCCGACAGCTCACGCGGGTAGCGGTCGCGGTACTGGCCGGGCTCGAGGTTCACGAGCTCGAGCAGCTCGTCGACGCGCGCGCTCGTGCGCTTCTTGTCCCACTTCAGCAGCTTCGGGACGAGCGAGATGTTCTCGGCGACCGTCATGTGCGGGAAGAGCCCGGCGCCCTGGATGACGTAGCCGATGTGGCGCCGCAGCTCGTCGGCGTTGCGGTCCGTGACGTCGTCGTCGCCGATGAAGATGCGCCCGCTGGTGGGCTCGATCAGCCGGTTGATCATCTTCATCGTCGTGGTCTTGCCGCACCCGGACGGGCCGACCAGCATGACGATCTCGCCGGCCGGGATCTCCAGCGTCACGTCGTCCACGGCGGCCTTCTCCTGGCCCGGGTACCGCTTCGTGACGCCGTCGAGCAGGATGCGTGCCCCTCCGGCGCGCGCCGGCTCGGTGGCGGAGGTGGTCGAGGTGGGTTCAGACACGGATGCCCCTAGGAGTCGTGAGCCGGGTGAAGACGTTCAGCACGACGTCGAGGATCACCGCGAGGACCAGGATCCCCAGGGTGCCCGCGACGATCGAGTTGGTCGCGTTGGCGCCTCCCGTGCGGGAGATGCCGGAGAAGATGTAGCCGCCGAGGCCGGGACCGAGCGCGTACGCCGCGATCGCGGCGATGCCCATCAGCATCTGGCCGGAGACCCGCACGCCGGTCATGATGACGGGCCAGGCCAGCGGCAGCTCGAGCCGCACGAGCCGGGTCATGCGACCCATGCCCATGCCCTGCGCCGACTCGACGAGCGTCTGGTCGACGCCGTTGAGCCCCACGATGACGTTGCGCAGGATCGGCATGAAGCCGAAGAACACGAGCGTCACGACCGACGGCAGGACGCCGATGCTGACGACGCCGACGAGGACGCCCAGCAGCGCGTACGACGGGATCGTGAGGCCGATCGCGGTGATGGAGTTGCCGAGCGCGACGCCCCAGCCGGACCGGTACAGCGCGACGCCCACGACCAGCGCCAGCAGCGTAGAGAGCACCAGCGTCTGCACGACCAGGCTCATGTGCTGGTAGGCGAGGAACGACAGCACCGACCACCGGTCCTGCACGAAATCGAAGAAGCTACCCACTGATCGGCCCCCTTGGCGTCCTGACGACCGTAGTGAGCCGGGGCGTGACCTGCTACCCGAAATGGCGTCTCCGGACCGCTCCGGCGCGCCGCGCCGACGTCGCGGAACCGCAGGAATCCGCTCAACCGCGCGGCGGGAGGGAGGTCGCAGCCCCTGTGCGACATTCGCGAAAGAATGTCGCTGACGACGGCCGCTCCGGCGCGGTCAGGCCCGCGAGCGACGCCAGTAGTGCGGCAGGACGTACTTCACGAAGACCGGCAGGCACTCAATGATGTAGCGACGGAACAGCCGGCTCGGCTCCTGCACGAGACGGTAGAGCCACTCGATCTTGGCGGCCCTCACCCAGCCCGGCGCCATCGTCGCGTTGCCCGTGACCATGTTGACGGCGCCACCGACGTTGACCACGACGCCGCGGAAGCCGGCCCTGCGGACGTCCTCGCCGATCATGTCGCCGAACGGCGGGGTGACGGCCACGATCAGCAGGTCGACGCCGTACTTCTCGAGCTTCTTGGCCAGGCGCTTGGGCTTCCAGTCACCGCGGTTGCCGTGGTCGCGGAACACGACGTGCAGCCCCGAGCCGTGCAGCTGACCGCGGAAGTCGTAGCCCGCGTCGCGGTCGGCGCCCAGGATCGCGGCCTTGGTGCCCTGGAACTGGCGACCGGCCAGCATGCGCTCGAGGAACTCCGAGCCCGTCACCCGCGCGGGGTCGATGCCACGCGAGCGCATCAGCGAGACGATGGGCCAGCCGTCGGCGGTGATGAAGTCGGCCTTGTCGATCGTCCGCGCGAAGTCGTCGGACCGCGAGGCGAGGGCCAGGTGGTGCAGGTTCACGGTCTGGATGCGCTTCGACCCCTGCTGCAGGACGACGGCGTCGAAGTCGTCGTCGTTCAGGAGGCACTTCTCCGCCATCCGGTCGATCAAGTCCTCGGTGATCACCGCGCACCCGCTCTCTGCCCAGGAGGCCTCGGGGCCTCACGGGTCAAGAGCGGGTCGCGGCGCCTTCATGACGCGGCGTGACCGATCCGTCGAGAGTGCGTCAGGACGTGAGCGACGGCTTGAGCTCGACGATGCGGCTCAGCAGCCCGTTGACGAACGACGGGGACTCGTCGGTCGACAGGTCGGCGGCCAGCCCGACCGCCTCGCTGACGGCGACGGCGTCGGGGACGTCGTCGACGTACAGGATCTCGAACGCGCCGATGCGCAGCAGGTTGCGGTCGACCGCGGGCATGCGCTCGAGCGTCCAGTCGTTCGCGTTCTCGGCGATGATCTCGTCGAGCCGGTCACGGTGCGCCACGACGCCCTCGATCAGCAGCACCGCGTACTCGTTGACGGGGTAGTCGCCCTCGGCCTGCCGGTCGGCGAGCGTGCCGCCGGGCGGCAGGCTCTGCGCCTCGGACTCGAAGAGGATGTCGAGCGCGCGCTTGCGTGACTTGGTGCGGGCTGACATCAGGACGACACGCGACCGAGGTAGCTGCCGTCGCGGGTGTCGACCTTGATCTTCTCGCCGTTGACGATGAAGAGCGGGACCTGGATCTCCTTGCCGGTCTCGAGACGGGCCGGCTTGGTGCCGCCGCTCGAGCGGTCGCCCTGGAGGCCCGGCTCGGTGTACTCGACGAGCAGCTCGACCGAGGCCGGCAGCTCGATGTAGAGCGGGACGCCCTCGTGCAGCGCGAGCATCGCGTCCTGGTTGTCGAGCATGTAGTCCTTGGCGTCGCCGACGACGGACTCCGAGACGTTGAGCTGGTCGTACGTGACCTTGTCCATGAACACGAAGGAGTCGCCGTCGTGGTACAGGTACGTGAAGTCGCGCTTGTCGACGTTGGCGGTCTCGATCTTGAGGCCCGCGTTGAACGTCTTGTCGACGGTCTTGCCGCTCATGACGTTCTTGAGCGTGGTCTTGACCATCGCGCCGCCCTTGCCGGGCTTGTGGTGCTGGAACCAGACGACGGACCAGAGCTGCCCGTCGAGGTCGAGGACCATGCCGTTCTTGATGTCGTTCGTGGTGGCCATCAGCCGATCTCCAGGAGGTCTTTGGTCATCGTGGTGAGCACCTCGGGGGCACCCGCGGTCACGAGGACGGTGTCTTCGATCCGCACTCCCCCACGGCCCGGCACGTAGATGCCCGGCTCCATCGTGAGGACGGTGCGACGAGTCAGTTTACCTGCGTGCGAGCCCGCGATGAACGGGTCCTCGTGGATCTGCAGTCCGACGCCGTGTCCGAGCCCCGTCGTGAAGGCCTCGAGCCACCCCGACACCTCGAGCGAACCGCGTGCCGCGGCGTCGGAGGCGGCGACGTCGACGCCGTCGCGCAGCAGGTCGAGACCGGCCTGCTGCGACGCGCGGACCGCCGCGTGGACCTCGCGCTGCCAGTCGTCGGCGGGACCCAGGACGACGGTGCGGGTGCAGTCGGCGTGGTAGCCGTCGACGCGCGCGCCGAAGTCGATCTTGAGCAGGTCGCCCCGCGCCAGGACACGATCGGTCGGGTGGTGGTGCGGGACGGCGGTGTGGTCGCCCGTGGCCAGGATCGTCTCGAAGGCGATCGCCTCGGCGCCGAGGTCGAGCATGCGGTTCTCGAGGTCGCGGGCGACCTCGCGCTCGGTGCGCCCGACGAGCGGCCCGGCCAGCAGCTGCTCGAGGGCGTCGGTCGAGATCGCGCAGGCGCGGCGCAGCGCGTCGATCTCGTCGGCGTCCTTGACCTCGCGCAGGGTCTCGATTACGCGATCCGCGCCGGCCAGACGGTCGTCGCCGGTCGCGGCCGCGAGCTGCCGGTGCGCGTCGACGCTCAGCGTGTGGCTCTCGATCCCCCAGGTGCCGGACGTCATCTGGGTGGCTGCCGTGCCGAGGAGGTCGCGGCCGATCCGGTGCGCGACGTCGGGCAGCTCCGCGGCGGCCTGGTCGCGGTAGCGACCGTCGGTCAGGAACAGCGGGTCGCCGTGCACCGGCACCACCAGCGCACCGTTCGACCCCGTGAACCCCGTGAGGTATCGGACGTTGACCAGCGTCGTGACGAGCAGGCCGTCGAGCCCCTTCGCGGCGAGCGCCTCGGTGAGGGCGGTGCGACGCGCGGCGGCCGTCACGCCGACACGGCCCTGTAGGCGTCGAGCAGCAGCGACTCGTCCGGGCCGGCGAGGATGACGGGCTGCGCGAGCGACTCGAGCACGACGAACCGCAGCTGGTCGCCGCGGGTCTTCTTGTCGAGCCGCATCGTGGTGGCCAGCGCCTCCCAGATGCCGGGACGGCGGTAGCGCGTCGGCAGACCCACCTGCGCCAGCACCGAGCGGTGACGGTCGAGCAGGTCGCGGTCGATCATGCCGGTGCGGTGCGCGAGCTCCGCGACGTAGACCATGCCGACCGAGATCGCCTCGCCGTGCCGGACGCGGTAGTGCTCGAAGCGCTCGATCGCGTGCCCGAACGTGTGGCCGTAGTTCAGCGCCTCGCGGCCGATCGAGCCGTCCTCGCCCGTCTCGCGCAGGTCGCCGGCGACCGTCCGGGCCTTGACCGAGATGCCCTTCGTGATGAGCTCGGCCACGATCGACGACGTCGGGTCGGCGATCGCGCCGGGGGCCGCCTCCACGAGGTCGAGGATCGACGGATCGGCGATGAAGCCGCACTTGACGACCTCGGCCATGCCGCTGCGCAGCTCGCGTGCCGGGAGGCCCTCGAGGACGTCCAGGTCGCACAGCACCCCGACCGGCTCGTGGAACGCACCGACCAGGTTCTTGCCCTCGGCGGTGTTGATGCCGGTCTTGCCGCCGACCGCGGCGTCGACCATGCCGAGCACCGTCGTGGGCACGTTGACGAAGCGGACGCCGCGCAGCCAGCTCGCCGCGACGAAGCCCGCCAGGTCGGTCGTCGCTCCCCCGCCGAGGCCCACGATGACGTCGGAGCGGGTGAAGCCTGCCTCGCCCAGCACCTTCCAGCAGAACGCCAGCACGTCGGTCGTCTTGGCCTGCTCGCTGTCGGGCACCTCGATCAGGTGCACCTCGAGGTGGTCGGAGACCAGCGGCTCGCGCAGGCGGGCGGCGTGCGCCGCCATGGTCGGCGCGTGGATGATCGCGACGCGCATGACCGCCATGCCGAAGCCGACGAGACCGCGCAGCTGCTCGTGCACGCCGTTGCCGATCACGACGTCGTACGGTCGCGCGGTCGGGACGGTCAGGCGGGTGGTCATGCATCCTCCCGGATGAGCTGGACCGCTCGATCGGCCACCGCGGAGGCGTCGAGCGAGTCGGTCAGGACGGTGAAGCGAGCGACCTCGTCGTACAGGGGGCGCCGGCGGTCCATCAGGGCCTTCATCTGCGAGCGGACGTTGCCGAGCAGCAGCGGACGGTGGCCGTTGAGGCCGACGCGCGAGACGGCGGCGGTCAGCCCGACGTCGAGGAACAGCACGCGGTGCTGCCGCAGGAGGGCGCGGGTGGCGTCGCTCAGGACGGCTCCCCCGCCGAGCGCCAGCACGCCGTCGTGCTCGGCGAGGGCGGTCGCGACGGCCTGCTCCTCGAGGGCACGGAAGTGCTCCTCGCCGTGGTCGACGAAGATGTCCTGCACCGACGTGCCGGCCGCCTCGGCGATGTCGTGGTCGGTGTCGCGGAACCCGACGCCGAGACGCGCGGCGAGGTCCTGCGCCACGGTCGACTTGCCGGCACCCGGGGGCCCGACCAGGACGACGACGGGTCCCGTGCGGGACGTCGTCAACGCAGCCTCAGGTTCGCGAGGTAGCTCTCGACGTTGCGGCTGGTCTCCTCGACCGAGTCGCCACCGAACTTCTCGACCAGGCTGTCGGCGACGACGAGCGCGACCATCGCCTCGGCGACGATGCCCGCGGCGGGGACGGCGCAGACGTCCGAGCGCTGGTGGTGCGCCCGGGCCTCCTCGCCGGTCTGGACGTCGATCGTCCGCAGCGCGCGCGGCACCGTGGCGATGGGCTTCATGGCGGCCCGCACGCGCAGGATCTCGCCGGTCGTCATGCCGCCCTCGGTGCCGCCGGCGCGGCCGGAGGCACGCCGGATGCCGTCGTCGGTCGGCACGATCTCGTCGTGCGCGAGCGAGCCGCGGGTGCGGGCCAGCTCGAAGCCGTCGCCGATCTCGACGCCCTTGATGGCCTGGATGCCCATCAGGGCCTGGGCGAGACGGCCGTCGAGCCGGCGGTCCCAGTGCGTGTAGGAGCCGAGTCCCGGCGGGAGCCCCTCGACGACGACCTCGACGACGCCACCCAGGGTGTCGCCCTCCTTGTGGGCCAGGTCGACCTCCTCGACCATCGCGGCGCTCGTCGCGGCGTCGAAGCAGCGGACGGGATCGGCGTCGAGAGCCTCGACGTCGGCGTGCGACGGGATCGCGCCCGCGGGCGCGCGGACCGTGCCGAGCTCGACGACGTGCGACACGATCGTCGCGCCGGTGACCTGACGGATGAACTGGGCGGCGATCTCGCCCAGGGCGACGCGGGCCGCGGTCTCGCGGGCGCTGGCACGCTCCAGCACGGGGCGGGCCTCCTCGAAGCCGTACTTCTGCATGCCCGCCAGGTCGGCGTGCCCGGGGCGCGGACGCGTGAGGGGCGCGTTGCGCTTGAGCCCGTCGAGCACCTCGGCGTCGACGGGGTCGGCCGACATGACCTGCTCCCACTTGGGCCACTCGCTGTTGCCGATGCGCAGCGCGATGGGACTGCCCATCGTGGAGCCGTGGCGCAGGCCGCCCACGATCTCGAGCTCGTCGGCCTCGAACGCCATGCGCGCACCGCGGCCGTAGCCGAGTCGGCGGCGCGCGAGGGCCGCCTGGATCTCGGTGCTGGTCACCTGCACACCGGCCGGCAACCCTTCGAGGACGGCTACGAGAGCGGGGCCATGGGACTCACCAGCGGTCAACCAACGAAGCATGCGGAGATTCTCCCATGCCTGCTCCCGGGTTCGGCTCAGCGGTAGAACGCCGGACCGAACGCCGCACCGACGACGGCCCCGACGACCATGTACGGCCCGAACGCGAAGCCCTTCGCGTCGACGATCCTCAGCCGCGAGAGCACGACGCCGAACACGGCGCCGAGGACGAATCCGCCGTACATCCCGACGAACACCTCGCTCGCGCCCAGCGCACCGAGCGCCAGCCCGAGCACGCCCGACAGGCGCACGTCGCCGTACCCGAAGGCCCCGCCGAAGAAGCGGTGCCCGAACCAGTGGAAGAGCCGGAAGACGACGTAGACCACGACGTTCGCGACCAGGGCGTGCACCAGGACGTCGACGTCGCCCAGCAGCAGCGCTCCGAGCGCCACGAGCGCGAGCGTCACGACGTACAGGGGCGCGACGATCGCGTACGGCAGGAGGCGGGTGTGCCAGTCGACGAACGCCAGCCACGCACCCACGCCCGTCAGCACGACCCACACCGGCACGAGCTCGGGGGTGTCGATGCGCCAGGCCACGAGCGCCGCCATCGCGGCGGCCACGACCGCCAGGCCGGGCTGCACGAGACGCAGCTCGGCGAGGACGGCGTACGGCAGCTTGTCGTCGTCGGGGACGGGCGGCTCGGGGATGCGCCGCAGCACCTCGGGACCGGCCGCCCCGACGACGGCGGCCCCGACGGCCGCCAGCACGATCACGAGGTCCACGCGCCGACCCTAGCGGGACGCGAGCGCCTCGAGGGCCGCTTCGCGCAGCAGCTGTGCAGACACGTCCGAGCCCGTCATGAGCTCGACCTGCAGCGCCGCCTGGTGGGCCAGCAGGTCCAGACCCGACACGACCGGGACGCCCGCCTCGTCGGCCGCAGCCCCCAGCGCCGTCGGCCACGGGTCGTAGACGACGTCGAACACCGCGTGGGACGACTCGACGAGCTCGTGCGCGCGCGATCCGATCGCCTCGCCCGGCACGGTCGAGACGAGCAGGTCGACCCGCTCGATCATCGGCTCGTCGAGCAGCCGCACCGCGACGCCGATGCCACGGCCGCGCACCACCGCCTCGGCCTCGGCGGCCCGCGATGCGTCGCGCACGACGAACTCGACCGTCTCGACGCCCATGCGCGTCAGGGTCAGGGCCATCGACGCCGCGGTCGCGCCGCCGCCGAGGATGCGGGCGGTCACGGGACGGGAGACGCCGCGCTCCACGAGCGCCGCCTCCGCGCCCGGCACGTCGGTGTTGTGCGCCGACAGCACGCCGTCCTCGACGACGAGCGTGTTGGCCACGCCCAGGGTCTCGACGTCACCGCTGCGCTGGTGGGCGACCGCGGCTGCCTCGCGCTTGAGCGGCGCCGTGACCGACAGCCCCCGCACGTCGTCGCCCAGGGCGCCCACGAACTCCGCCAGCCCGCCCGCCGGCACCTCGACCGGCTCGTACGTCCAGTCGAGGCCCAGGTGGGCGTACGCCGCCCGGTGCATCGCGGGTGACAGCGAGTGGGCGATCGGCGACCCCAGGACCGCGCAGATCATCGAGCGGCCCCGGTCGTCGACGAGGTCATCCGCAGACGCCCTCGGGTGCCGTCTTGCAGTACTCCTGCAGCTGCGCGACGGCCCGGTTGTGCTCGGCGAACGTGTCGGAGAAGACCGTCTTGCCGGTCTCGAGGTTGACGGCCACGAAGAACAGCCAGCTGCCCTGCGCGGGGTTGAGCGCCGCCTCGATGGTCTTCTCGCCGGGCGAGCCGATCGGCCCCGGGGGCAGGCCCGGGTTCTGGTACGTGTTGTACGCCGACTCGGCGTCGCGCTCCTCGGGCGTCGTGAAGACGTCGCCCTTGCGGCCGCTGACGTACGAGACCGTCGAGTCGAGCTGCAGCGGCATGCCGGCGTCGAGGCGGTTGTAGAGCACGCGCGCGACCTTCGCGTAGTCCTCGTCGTTGTTGGCCTCGTACTCGAGGATGCTCGCGACGGTCAGGATCTGCTCGCCGGTGTAGCCGAGCGCCTTGGCACGGGTGCCGATGTCGAGATCGGTCGCGACGGAAACGGTCTTGGCCGCCATCTGCTTGAGCAGCGCGACGGCCGTCGTGCCGGGCGGCACCTCGTACGTCGCCGGGAACAGGTAGCCCTCGGGGTTGCCGTCGGCGACGGCGGGCAGGTCGAGCTCCTTCGGGTCGTCGAGGACGGCCTGCAGGTCGGCCTTCGAGATCTCGGTGTTGGCCGCGATGATGTCGACCACCTGGTCGAGCCGCGCCCCCTCGGGGATCGTGACCTTGCCCTCGACCCGGTTGGCCTTGTCGACCAGCGCGCCCAGCGCGGCGTCGGACGACATCTGCTTGCGCAGCGAGAAGTAGCCCGCCTGCACGGCCATGAAGCGGTTGTCGCTGAGGCTCAGCTGGTAGAACGCCTCGGCGCTCTTGACGACGCCCTCCTCCTTCAGGATGTTGGCGATCTGCTGACCGCCGGCCCCGTCGGGGATCTGCACCGTCACCGAGCCCGTGCCCTGGCCCGTGTAGTCCTCGGCGGACGAGAAGAAGCGGTCCTTGACCTTGCCGCCGACCACGACGACCGCGCCGACCAGCACCACCACGACCAGGAGGGCGACGATGCGACGCCCCCACGGCTTGCGGGGAGGGGTGTCGGCGCGCCGACGTCCGGGTCCGGTGGGTTCGATCGGCTCGTCGGGTCCCCCGGTGACGAGGTCGAGTCCGCTGTCGCTCATGCTCAAGTCCTCAATGCTTCGCCGGGGGCTGACCCGCGGGTTCGTTCGGAATCCAGTGCCGTCTGCAGGATCACGGTAGCGGCTGCCTGGTCGATGATGCTGCGCTTGCCCCGCCCGGAGCGTCCGCTGTGCCGCAGCATGGCGTCGGCCGAGACGGTCGACATCCGTTCGTCGAACAGCCGGATCGGCACCGGGGCGATGGCCGTCGCGAGGTCGGCGCAGAACGCCCGCACCTTGGTCGCGGCCGGTCCCTCGCGCCCCGACAGCCCCATCGGCAGGCCGACGACGCACTCGAGCACGTCGTGCTCGCGGACGATCTCGGCGAGCCGCGGGATCGCCCGCGGACCCGCCGCGACGGTCTCGACGGGCGTCGCGAGGATCCCGTCGGGATCGCTCACGGCGACGCCGATGCGGGCGTCGCCCACGTCGACGCCGAGCCGTCGTCCGCGCCTCACGCGTCCAGCGCGGACTCGACCGCCGCCAGCGCCGCGGGGATGCCGGCGACGTCGGTTCCGCCGCCCTGAGCGACGTCGGCCTTGCCGCCGCCGCGACCGCCGATCTGCTCGCCCACGACCTTGATCAGGTCGTTGGCCGACAGCCCGCGGGCCTGCGCGGCCTCGTTGAGCGCCACGACCGCCGCGGGCTTGTCGCCGGCATCGCCGATCACGACCACGACGGCCGGACGGTCGGCCAGGCGCTTGCGGATGTCGAGCGCGATCGTGCGGACGTCTCCCCCGCCGGCACCCGCCGCGTGGTGGCCGACGTACGCCACCCCGCCGACGTCCTTGGCGCTGCTCGCGACGTCGCCGGCCGCGCCCAGCAGCTGGGCGGCCTTGATCTTCTCGGCGGCCTTCTCGGCGGCCTTGAGCCGCTCCATCAGGTCGCCGACGCGGGCCGGGACGTCCTCGGGCTGCGTCTTCAGCAGGTCGGTCAGCTGCCGGACGACGTCCCGCTCCTTGGCGAGGTACTGGAAGCCCTCGATGCCGACGAGCGCCTCGACGCGGCGGTTGCCCGCGCCGACGGAGCCGTCCGACGTGATGACGACGGTGCCGATCTGCGACGACCGGTCGACGTGCGTGCCACCGCACAGCTCGCGCGACCACGGGCCGCCGATCTCGACGACGCGCACGTCCTCGCCGTAGGTCTCGCCGAACAGCGCCAGCGCGCCCCACTCGCGGGCCTCGGGCAGCGACATCGTCTGCGCCGTGACGGGCAGGTCGGCGCGCAGGGCGCGGTTCGACACCTCCTCGACGCCGTGCAGCTGCTCGGGCGACAGGCCACCGCTCCAGCCGTAGTCGAGCCGCAGGTAGCCGGGACGGTTGTACGAGCCGGCCTGCAGCGCCGTGGGTCCGAGCACCTCGCGCAGCGCGGCGTGGACGACGTGCGTGCCCGAGTGCGCCTGGCGCGCCCCCAGACGCCACTCGGGGTCGACGGCCGCCTCGAGCGTCGCGTCGAGCGTCAGCTCGCCCTCCAGCACGCGCACCTGGTGCACCACGAGCCCGCGCACGGGCCGCTGGACGTCCAGCACCTCGGCGCTGCCGCCGTCCCACCGCAGGTGACCGGCGTCGGCGTTCTGGCCACCGGACTCGGCGTAGAACGGCGTGCGGTCGAGGACGACCTCGCCGATCGAGCCGGCCGAGATCGCGGGGACCGGCGCACCGCCCGCGATCAGCGCCTGCACCCGCGACTCGGTCGTCAGCGTGGAGTACGCCAGCCAGTCGGTCGGGCCGTTGGCGTCGAGCGTCGTGCGGTAGACCGTCGTGTCGGCGTGGTTGCCCTTCTTGGACTTCGCATCGGCCTTGGCGCGCGAGCGCTGCTCGGCCATCAGCGAGCGGAAGCCGTCCTCGTCGACGCTGAGGCCCTGCTCGGCGGCCATCTCGAGCGTGATGTCGATCGGGAAGCCGTACGTGTCGTGCAGCGTGAACGCCTGCTGGCCCGACAGCGACGTGCCACCGGAGTCCTTGACCTTGACGGCGGCGCTCTCGAAGATCTGCGTGCCCTTGCCGAGCGTCTGCCGGAACGCGTCCTCCTCGGCGTAGGCGATCTGCTCGATCCGCGGGAAGTCGGCCTCGAGCTCGGGGTACGAGGTCTTCATGCGCTCGAGGCTGACGGGCAGCAGCAGCGGCAGGGCGGGGTCGTCGAAGCCCAGCAGGCGCATCGAGCGGACCGCGCGGCGCAGCAGGCGGCGCAGGACGTACCCGCGGGCCTCGTTGCCGGGCGTGACGCCGTCTCCCATCAGCATCAGGCCGCTGCGGACGTGGTCGGCGACGACGCGGAAGCGGACGTCGTCGTCGTGGTCCTTGCCGTAGACGCGTCCCGAGACCTCCGAGGCCTTCTCGATGACCGGGAAGACCTCGTCGATCTCGTAGAGGTTGCCCTTGCCCTGCAGCAGGTAGGCGACGCGCTCGAGGCCCATGCCGGTGTCGATGTTCTTGTTGGGCAGCTCGCCGACGACCTCGAACCGGTCCTTGGCCCGCACGTCGGTGATCTCCTCCTGCATGAACACGAGGTTCCAGATCTCGAGGAAGCGGTCCTCGTCGACGACCGGCCCGCCGTCGGGGCCGAACTCGGGGCCGCGGTCGACGTAGATCTCGCTGCACGGTCCACCGGGGCCGGGCACGCCCATGTGCCAGTAGTTGTCGAGCAGGCCACGGTCCTGGATGCGCTCGTCGGGCAGGCCCGCGACACGCTTCCAGATCTCGCGCGACTCCTGGTCGGTGTGCAGCACCGTGACCCAGATCGTGTCGGGGTCGATGCCGAGGCCGCCGTCGTCGACGGACCCCGTGATGAGGCGCCACGCGTGCGTGATGGCGCCCTCCTTGAAGTAGTCGCCGAACGAGAAGTTGCCGTTCATCTGGAAGAACGTGCCGTGCCGGGTCGTCTTGCCGACCTCCTCGATGTCGAGGGTGCGGACGCACTTCTGCACGCTCGTGGCGGTCTGCCACGGCGGGGTCTCCTGGCCGAGGAAGTACGGCTTGAACGGCACCATGCCGGCGTTGACGAACAGCAGGTTGGGATCGTCGAACAGCAGCGGCGCCGAGGGCACGACGGTGTGTCCTGCCTTTTCGAAGTGCTCGAGGAAGCGGCGGCGGATCTCCGCGGTGTGCATCAGGTGGCCCTCAGATCTGGTGGTGTGGAGTCGGGTCAGGCGGACGTGCTGGGTGGGGTGTCGCGGGGTGCCTCGTCGAGGACGGGCGGATCGGCCGCGGTCGGCGGCAGCTCGGAGAGGCTGTGCGCGATCTGCTGCTCGCGGACGCGCATGCCCTCGCGCACCTCGGCGCTGAGCTCGCGCCAACCGGTGCCGAGCGCTGCGGCCTGGTCGACGACGCCGGGGGCCGACAGGCGGTAGGCGGCGCGGCGGGCCTTGACCGAGGTGTAGACCCCCGCGGCCGTGCCGGCCACGAACCAGACGAGACGCGAGCTCACGAGCCCAGCCACGGGTCGGACGGGGCTGCCGGGGGCGCGGGCCGCGCGGCTCGCACCGCACGACGTCCGGCCTGCTGGCGCTCGCGGCGCCTGCGGCGGAACTCGCGGCGCATCAGCGCCGAGATGCGGTCGCGGCTCTCGGGGCGCAGGGCGTGGGCGAGCCCGTGGGCGACGATCGACAGGCGCACGCCGGGGCGTCCGAGGGCTGCCTGGACGACCTGGTGCTGCGTCGGGGGGACGACGAGACGTCCCTGCACGATCCGTGGCTCGAGACCGACCGGCGCGACGTCCTCGTGCACGACGACGGCACGCGGGCGCGTCGAGTCGGGCTGCTGGGCGGGCGCGGGGGTCGCGTCCACGGCGGGGGCGGCGGTCGCGGCCCGGGACACCTGCCGCACGGCACGGACCGCGACGACGGCAGCACCGATCGCGACCACGGCCAGCACCGCGGTCGCCACGAGGATCCACACCTCCGCCGACATGACCTCGACCCTATCGCGGGGACGGCTGCCGGACCTGCGTGGCCGGGGGCGTCAGCGGTCGCGCAGGATCGAGCGGATCATCGCGAGGCGCTCGCCCAGGCGGGCCTCGAAGCCGTGGTCCGTGGGCTCGTAGTACGTCGCGCCGTCGACGTCGTCGGGTGCGTACTGCTGCTCGACGACGCCTCGCGGGTCGTGGTGCGGGTAGCGGTAGTCGTGACCGTGACCGAGCTTCTTGGCGCCCGCGTAGTGCGCGTCGCGCAGGGCAGGCGGCACGGCCCCGACCTTGCCGGCGCGGACGTCGGCGAGCGCCGCGTCGATCGCGGTGATGACGGCATTGGACTTGGGCGCCGCGGCGAGGTGGATGACGGCCTGCGCCAGCGGGATGCGCGCCTCGGGGAAGCCGATCATCGCGACGGCCTGGGCCGTCGCGGTCGCCAGCGGCAGGGCGGTCGGATCGGCCATGCCGATGTCCTCGCTGGCGTGGATCATGAGGCGGCGGGCGATGAAGCGCGGGTCCTCCCCCGCCTCGATCATCCGCGCCAGGTAGTGCAGGGCGGCGTCGACGTCCGAGCCACGGATCGACTTGATGAACGCGCTGATGACGTCGTAGTGCTGGTCGCCCTGGCGGTCGTACCGGACGGCCGCCTTGTCGACCGCGAGCGCCGCGTCCTCGACGTCGATCTCGGCCTTGCCCTGGCTCGTCGCGGCCCCGGCCGCGGCCTCGAGGTACGTCAGGACGCGGCGGCCGTCGCCCCCGGCGAGGCGGACGAGGTGCGAGCGCGCCTCGTCGGTCAGCGTCACGGCGCCCGCGAGGCCCCGCTCGTCGGTGAGGGCGCGGTCGACCAGGACGCCGATGTCGTCGTCGGTCAGGCTCTCGAGGGTCAGCAGGAGGCTGCGGCTCAGCAGCGGGGAGATGACGCTGAAGTGCGGGTTCTCGGTGGTGGCGGCCACGAGCGAGACCCAGCGGTTCTCGACGCCCGGCAGCAGGGCGTCCTGCTGCGACTTGCTGAAGCGGTGCACCTCGTCGACGAACAGGACCGTCTCGGTGCCGCTCTGCGCCAGGGCCCGGCGGGCGCCGGCGATCGTCTCGCGGACCTCCTTGACGCCGGCCGAGACCGCCGAGACCTCGACGAAGCGGCGGTCGGTGTGCGCGCTCAGCAGGCTCGCGATCGTCGTCTTGCCGGTGCCGGGCGGGCCCCACAGCAGGATGGTCAGCGGCTGGTTGCCGTCGATCATCTGTCGCAGGGGCGAGCCGGGCGCGAGCAGGTGCTGCTGGCCCACGAGCTCGTCGAGCGTGCGCGGCCGCATGCGCACGGCGAGCGGCGCCGACGAGTGCGTGTTGCCGCTCAGCGTTCCTGAGCCCGACCCCATCGCGACAGGCGTCTCCGGGATGTCGAACAACCCGTCAGAGCTCATGTCACGACCCTATCGGTCGCCCCGGCGGACGATGCTCAGCCGGCCTGGCTGACTCCCCCGTCGGGCGACTCGCCCTCCGCGGCCTTCTCGGCCTTCGGCTTGGCGTCGACGCCCGCGTCCCGACGCTGCTCGGGAGTGATCGGCGCCGGGGCGGCCGTCAGCGGGTCGTAGCCGCCGCCGGACTTCGGGAACGCGATGACCTCGCGGATCGAGTCGGCACCGGCCAGCATCGCGCAGATGCGGTCCATGCCGACCGCGATGCCGCCATGCGGGGGCGCGCCGAACGTGAAGGCGTCGAGCAGGAAGCCGAACTTCTCCTGCGCCTCCTCCTCGCCGATGCCCATGAGGGCGAACACGCGCTTCTGGACGTCCTCGCGGTGGATACGGATCGACCCGCCGCCGAGCTCGCTGCCGTTGCAGACGATGTCGTACGCCCACGCCAGCGCGTTGCCGGGATCGGCGTCGAAGCCCTCGACGTCCTGCGGGGACGTGAAGGCGTGGTGCACCGCGGTCCAGGCACCCGCGCCGACCGCGACGTCACCGGACGCGACCGCGTCGCCGGACGGCTCGAGCAGCGGCGCGTCGACGACCCACACGAACTCCCACGCGTCGCGGTCGATCAGGTCGCAGCGCTCGCCGATCTCGAGGCGCGCCGCACCCAGCAGGCCGCGCGTCGACTTGGTCGCGCCGGCACCGAAGAAGATGCAGTCGCCCGGCTTCGCGCCGACGTGGGCCGCGAGACCGTCGCGCTCGGCGTCGGTGAGGTTCTTGGCGACCGGTCCCCCGAGCTCGCCGTCCTCGCCGATCGTCACGTACGCCAGGCCGCGGGCACCGCGCTGCTTGGCCCACTCCTGCCACGCGTCGAACTGACGACGGGGCTGCGACGCGCCACCGGGCATCACGACCGCACCGACGTACTCGGCCTGGAACACGCGGAACGCCGTGTCCTTGAAGTAGTCGGTGCACTCGACGAGCTCCTGGCCCATGCGCAGGTCGGGCTTGTCGGAGCCGAAGCGCCGCATGGCCTCGGCGTACGTCATGTGCGGGATCGGCGTCGGGATGTCGTAGCCGATCAGGGCCCACATCCGCTTCAGGATGTCTTCCATCAGCGCGAGGACGTCGGCCTGCTCGACGAAGCTCATCTCGATGTCGAGCTGCGTGAACTCGGGCTGGCGGTCGGCGCGGAAGTCCTCGTCGCGGTAGCAGCGCGCGATCTGGTAGTACCGCTCCATGCCGCCGACCATCAGCAGCTGCTTGAACAGCTGGGGGCTCTGCGGCAGCGCGTACCAGCTGCCGGGACGCAGACGCGCCGGCACCAGGAAGTCGCGCGCGCCCTCGGGCGTCGAGCGGGTCAGCGTGGGGGTCTCGATCTCGACGAAGTCGCGGTCCTCGAGCACCGAGCGGGCGGCGGCGTTGACCTTGCTGCGCAGACGGATCGCCGCGGCAGGGCCCGAGCGGCGCAGGTCGAGGTAGCGGTACTTGAGGCGCGCCTCCTCGCCGACCGAGCCGGCGCCCGACGACGCGGTGTCGTCGATCGGGAACGGCAGCGGCGCCGACGCGCTGAGGATCTCGACGTCCTCGGCGATGACCTCGATGTCGCCGGTGGGGATGCCGGCGTTCTCGTTGCCGGCCGGACGCTGCTGCACCGTGCCGACGATCTTGAGGCAGTACTCGGCCCGCAGCTGGTGCGCGACCTCCTCGCGGACGACGACCTGCACGACGCCCGACGCCTCGCGGACGTCGATGAACGCGACACCGCCGTGATCGCGCCGACGGGCGACCCATCCGGCGAGCGTCACCTGCTGGCCGATGTGTTCGGTGCGCAGGCTTCCGGCGTCATGGGTGCGGATCACGAGAGTTGCTCCTTGGAGAGGATCGTCGGGGTGAGGTCGGTGGTGGGAGGCGTCCACGTGTCGGGGCTGGCCTCGACCTGGTCGCCGGAGCGGATGTCCTTGACCGAGGTGGGCGGGAACCAGACGTACGGTATGCCACGCTTCTCGGCGTACTGGATCTGCTTGCCGAAGCGATCGGCCTTGGCGGCGACCTCGGTCGGGATGCCGCGGGCGCGCAGCTGCTGGGCGATCGCGGTGCTGTCGGCCCGCGTGTCCTCGTCGTCGACCGCGACCAGCACGGCCGACGGGACCGACCGCGACGCCGACAGGGCCAGCGGCACGAGCAGGCGCGAGACGCCCAGCGAGATGCCGACGCCCGGGTAGGTCGTGCGGCGGTCCTGCGCCAGACGGTCGTAGCGTCCGCCCGAGCAGATCGAGCCGAGGTGCTCCCACCCCTGCAGGCGCGTCTCGAAGACCGTGCCCGTGTAGTAGTCGAGACCGCGGGCGATGCGCAGGTCGGCCGTCACGACGACGCCCTCGACGCCGGAGGCACCCTCGACGACCTGGGCCAGCTCCGACAGCCCCTCGGCGAGCATCTCGTGCTCGACGCCGAGCGCCTCGACGCGCTGCACGAACGACGTGTCGGTCGTGACGATCTCGGCCAGGGCGAGCACGCGGTCGGCCTGGGAGCCGTCGAGACCCTGCTCGACGAGCAGCTCGCGGATGCGATCGGCCGGCACCTTGTCGAGCTTGTCGACGACCTGCATGACCGCGGTCGGGTCGTCGACGCCGAGGCCGAGGTAGAAGCCCTCGAGGATCTTGCGGTTGCTGATCTGCAGCGTCGCGGTGGGGATCGGCAGGCCTGCCAGCGCCTCGGCCATGACGCGCGCGACCTCGACGTCGAAGTGGAACGGCAGGACGTCGCGGCCGACGATGTCGATGTCGGCTTGCGTGAACTCGCGGAAGCGCCCCTGCTGGGGCCGCTCGCCCCGCCACACCTTCTGGATCTGCCAGCGACGGAACGGGAACTCGAGCCGGCCCGCGTTCTCGAGCACGTAGCGCGCGAACGGCACCGTCAGGTCGTAGTGCAGCGCCAGCTCGGCGGGCTCGCCCTCGGCGGCGGCCAGCCGCTTGACGGCGTAGACCTCCTTGTCGATCTCGCCCTTGCGCAGCAGGACGTCCATCGGCTCGACGGCGCGCGTCTCGATGTTGGCGAATCCGTGCAGCTCGAACGTGCGACGCAGGTGGTCGAGCACCTGCTGCTCGACGATCCGCTCGCGCGGCAGGAACTCGGGGAAGCCCGACAGCTTCTTGCTCATGCGCCGGCCTCGGCGAGGAAGGGGTTGGTGGCGCGCTCGCGGCCGATCGACGTCTGCCCGCCGTGGCCCGGCAGCACGACGACGTCGTCGGAGAGCGGCAGGACGCGGTCGCGCAGGCTCGCCTGCATCTGGTCGTGCGAGCCACCGGTCAGGTCGGTGCGGCCGATCGATCCGGCGAACAGGAAGTCGCCCGAGAACATGACCTGCGAGACGTCCTCGGGGCCGTCGTAGTCGACGCGGTAGAACACCGTGCCGGGTGTGTGGCCCGGCACGTGGTCGACCGTGAACGTCAGCCCGTCCACCTCGATCTCGGCGCCGTCGACGGCGTCGCGGACGTCGGCGGGCTCGGTGAAGTCGGGCAGGTCGTGCATGCCCAGCTGTGAGCGCAGCATCGCCGCCGACTGGCCCGAGATCGCGGCCATCGGATCGCTCAGCAGGTGGCGGTCGGCGGGGTGGATCCAGACGGGGCAGTCGTACTCGGCCGCGACGTCCTGAGCGTGCCACATGTGGTCGAAGTGACCGTGCGTCACGAGCACCGCGACGGGCCGCAGGTTGTGCTCGGCGACGACCTGTCGGACGCCCTCGATCGCGTCCATCCCGGGGTCGACGATCGCGCAGCCGGCACCCGGTCCGCGCGACACGAAGTAGCAGTTCGCCTGCAGCGGACCGGCCGGGAAAGACGTGAGAAGCACGTGCGACAGGGTACGCGAGACGGGCGGGCGCGCTCCACGCAGTCGTCGCCCTAGACTGTGCCCCATGAGTTCTGCGCCCACGAACCCCTGGGGTCGTGTCGACGACGACGGCAACGTCTACGTCAAGACCACCGACGGCGAACGACTGATCGGCCAGTGGCCCGGGGGCGACCCCGCCGAGGCGATGTCGTTGTACGTCCGACGCTTCGAGGGTCTCGAGACCGAGGTGGGTCTGCTCGAGGCGCGCCTCAAGGGCGGAACGGTCTCGCCCGACGACGCCGCCAAGGCCGTCACCAAGGTGCGCGGCCAGCTCGTCGACGCCCAGGCGATGGGCGATCTCGACTCGCTGGTCACGCGGCTCGACGCCCTCCAGCCCGCGATCGACGCGCAGCGCGAGCAGCGCAAGGCCGAGCGCGCCGCGAAGGTCGCCGAGGCGCAGACCGAGAAGTCGCGCATCGCCGACGACGCCGAGAGGATCGCGGCGGGCAGCGACTGGAAGAACGGCGCCGACAAGCTGCGCGCCCTGCTCGAGGAGTGGAAGGCACTGCCGCGGCTCAGCAAGTCGGCCGACGACGAGCTGTGGCACCGCTTCAGCTCGGCCCGCACGACCTACACGCGACGCCGCAAGACCCACTTCGGCGAGCAGTCGACGCAGCGCGACGCCGCGAAGGTCGTCAAGGAGCGACTCATCGTCGAGGCCGAGGCGCTCTCGTCGTCCACCGAGTGGGGCCCGACGGCCGGCAGGTACCGCGACCTGATGACGGAGTGGAAGAAGGCCGGCTCGGCCCCCCGCAACGTCGAGGACAAGCTCTGGAAGAAGTTCCGGGCGGCCCAGGACGCCTTCTTCGAGGCGCGCGACGCGGCCAACAGCCTGCTCGACGCCGAGTACGAGGTCAACGCCGAGAAGAAGCTCGAGATCCTGGCCGACGCCGAGAAGCTGCTGCCGATCACGAACGTCGACGCCGCCCGCAAGGCGTGGCTCGACATCGCCGACCGGTGGGAGGCCGCCGGCAAGGTGCCACGGGCGCGCATCGGCGAGTTCGAGGGACGCATCCGCGCCGTCGAGCAGGCCGTCAAGGACGCCACCGACAGCGCCTGGAAGAAGACCGATCCCGAGAAGTCGGCCCGTGCCGACGACATGATCGGCAAGCTCCAGCGCGCGATCGACGAGGTGCAGGACAAGCTCACGGCCGCCGATGCCAAGGGCGACGCCAGGAAGGTCAAGGACCTGCAGCAGGACCTCGACTCGAAGAAGGCCTTCCTCGAGATGGCCCAGAAGGCCCAGGCCGACTTCTCCTGACCCCTGACGAGGGGGTTGCCGCCCCCTGACGAGGGGGTTGCCGCCCCGTCGCGGGCCGCCTGTGGACGGCGGCGTGGACCCGGACGTCGAGCATGCGCTTGCATGCCGGCATGCCGGAGCTGATCAACGACGGATCGCCGTTCACCACCGAGCACGCACCCTCCATCGGGCTCACCCCGAAGATGCTGAGGCTGCGCCTCGACCAGGGCCTGCTCCGGCGTGAGTTCAGGAACGTCTACGTCGATGCCGCGGTGCCCGACTCGCGCCGCACCCGTCTGCGCGCGCTGGCACTGGTCACGCCCGACAACGCGATCGTCTGCGACGAGACGGCCGCGTGGGTCCGCGGACTCGACGTCTTCGCGCCCGGACGTCGCCGAGATCTCGCTCCGTCCATGCTCGTGCGGCACGGCACCGCCCGGGTCGAGCGTCCGGGGAGCTCGGGTCGGCAGGCGATCATCGACCCCGACGACGTCGAGTACGTCGACGGCCTGTTCGTCACGACCCCGCTCCGCACGGCGTCCGACCTGCTGCGCCGCATGTACCGTCCCTACGCCTTGGCGGCGGCCGACGCGTTCGCCCACGCCGGCCTGATCGAGGTCGACGAGATGATCGACTACGTCGCCCGGCTGAAGGGATACCGGGGCATCGTGCAGGCACGGAGCCTGGCCGCCGTCGTCGACGCCAGGACGCAGTCACCCGGCGAGTCGTGGCAGCGTCTTCGCATCCTCGACGCCGGGCTCCCTCCCCCGACACCGCAGTTCGAGGTGGTCGACGACTTCGGCCGCTCGTACTTCATCGACCTGCCCTACCCGGACGTCCTCGTGGGCACCGAGTACGACGGGCGCGAGTTCCACACCGACCACGGGCATCGGCAGCATGACCGCGAGCGGCGCACGTACCTCTCGGACCTCTACGGGTGGCGGTGGGTCATCGGCACCCGCGAGCGCATCTTCGGCGACGACGTGTCGTTCGAGCACGAGCTGGGGACGCTGCTGGGCATCACGCCGTCGGCACGCCGGTGGGGCACACGCCGCCTGCCCGGGGCGGCAACCCCCTCGCCGAGGGGCGACAACCCCCTCCTCGGCGTCACTGGGTGAGGCGGTAGACGTCGAAGACGCCCTCGACGGTGCGGACGGCGCTCAGGACGTGGCCCAGGTGCTTGGGATCGGCCATCTCGAAGGTGAACTTCGACTTCGCGACGCGGTCACGACCGGTCGACAACGACGCCGACAGGATGTTGACGTGCTGGTCGGAGATGACCCGCGTGATGTCGCTCAGCAGGCGCGGACGGTCGAGGCCCTCGACCTGCACCGCGACCAGGAACGTGCTCTTGCCCGTCGGCGCCCAGCGGACGTCGACGAGCCGCTCGGGCTGGCTGCGCAGCGACAGCAGGTTGACGCAGTCGGTGCGGTGCACCGAGACGCCCTCGCTGCGGGTCACGAAGCCCTGGATGTCGTCGCCCGGCACGGGGGTGCAGCAGCGCGCGAGCTTGATCAGCACGTCGCCCTCGAGGCCGGCCACGATGACGCCCGCATCGCGGTTCTCGGCCCGCGGGCGACGGGCACCGATGCCCGGCAGGGTCGTCGCCTCCGCGAGGTCCTCCTGCGCGCCCTCGCGACCGCCGGCCAGGTCGATGACCCGCTCGACGACGCTCTGCGGGCCGACGTTGCCCTCGCCGACCGCGGCGTACAGCATCGAGACGTCCGCCAGGTGCAGCTCCTGGGCGACGGTCGACAGGGTCTCGTGCTTGAAGAGGCGGTGCAGCGGCAGCCCCTCCTTGCGCATCTGCTTGGCGATGAGGTCCTTGCCCCGCTCGATCGCCTCCTCGCGCCGCTCCTTGGTGAACCACTGGCGGATCTTGTTGCGTGCGCGGGGGCTCGCCACGAAGTCGAGCCAGTCGCGGCTCGGCCCGGCGTCGACCGACTTGGACGTGAACACCTCGACGACGTCGCCGCTCTCGAGCGTCGACTCCAGCGACACGAGCCGTCCGTTGACACGGGCGCCGATGCAGGCGTGCCCCACCTCGGTGTGCACGGCGTACGCGAAGTCGACGGGCGTCGCGTTGGCGGGCAGCTGGATCAGGTCGCCGCGAGGCGTGTAGGCGTAGACGCCCGCGTTGTTGATCTCGAAGCGCAGCGAGTCGAGGAAGTCGACGGAGTCCTCGGTCTCGGACTGCCAGTCGAGCACCTCGCGCAGCCACAGCATGTCGTTGGCGTCGGCTCCCCCACCGCCACCCTTGGCACCCTTGGCGCCGGCGTCCTCCTTGTACTTCCAGTGCGCCGCGACACCGTACTCGGCGCGCCGGTGCATCGCGTACGTGCGGATCTGCAGCTCGACGGCCTTGCCCTGCGGACCGATCACGGTCGTGTGCAGCGACTGGTACATGTTGAACTTCGGCACCGAGATGTAGTCCTTGAACCGACCCGGGATCGGGTTCCAGCGGGCGTGCAGCACGCCGAGGACGCCGTAGCAGTCGGCCACCGAGTCGACCAGGATGCGCACGCCGACCAGGTCGAAGATCTCGGAGAACTCCCGGCCGCCGACGAGCATCTTCTGGTAGATCGAGTAGTAGTGCTTGGGACGGCTCGAGACCGTCGCCTTGAGCTTGACGTGGCGCAGGTCGGACTCGACCTCGCCCGTGACCCGCTCGAGGAACTGGCCACGTGACGGCGCCCGGTCGGCCACGAGCCGCACGATCTCGTCGTAGACCTTCGGGTGCAGGGTCGCGAACGCGAGGTCCTCGAGCTCCCACTTGATCGTGTTCATGCCGAGGCGGTGGGCCAGCGGCGCGAAGATCTCGATCGTCTCGCGGGCGATGCGCTCCTGCTTGTCCTGGCGCAGGTAGCGCAGCGTGCGCATGTTGTGCAGGCGGTCGGCGAGCTTGATGACCAGCACGCGGATGTCGCGACTCATCGCGACGACCATCTTGCGGATCGTCTCGGACTGCGCGGAGTCGCCGTACTTGACCTTGTCGAGCTTGGTGACGCCGTCGACCAGGTGCCGCACCTCGTCGCCGAAGTCGGCGGTCAGCTGATCGAGCGTGTAGGGCGTGTCCTCGACGGTGTCGTGCAGCAGCGCCGCGCACAACGTCGGCGACGTCATGCCGAGCTCGGCGAGGATCGTCGCGACCGCGAGCGGGTGGGTGATGTAGGGATCGCCGCTCTTGCGCTTCTGGCCGTCGTGCATCCGCTCGGCGATCTCGTACGCCTTCTGGATCGCGGTGATCTCACCCTTGGGGTGGGTCGCGCGGTAGACCTTGAACAGCGGGTCGAGGACGTCGACCGATCCGGCCTTGCTGCCGCCGATGCGGGCGAGGCGGTTGCGGACGCGCGCGGACGTGGGCACCGAGTCGGTGTTCTTCGACTCGACCGACGGGGTCTCGATGCGATCAGCCACGCGCTCTCCTCACTGTCTTGTCAGTCTAGTCGGACGGTGTGCACGCGGCGCGCGTCAGACCAGCTCGCCGATGAGGGTCGCGGCCGCGCCGAGCACGAGGATCGCGACGAGGACGAGGGCGACGATGCGCACCTGGTGGGGGTTCATGCGGTCTCGTTTCGGTAGGGATGAGGTCAGTACGTGCGCAACGTGCCGCAGCCCGTCGCGCCCAGGCGCTCACGGCCGCCGAGGGCCGCGAGCTCGATGAGGACGAGGTTGCCGGCGACCGTCGCGCCGGCCTGGCGCACGAGGTCGTCGGCCGCCAGCAGGGTACCGCCGGTCGCGAGCACGTCGTCGACGACCAGGACCCGCGCGCCCGGGGGGATCGCGTCGACGTGCATCTCCATCGTCGCCGAGCCGTACTCGAGGTCGTACGACGTCGACAGGGACGTGGAGGGCAGCTTGCCGGCCTTGCGGACGGGGACGAAGCCGACGCCGAGGCGCAGGGCGATCGACGGACCGAACAGGAAGCCGCGGGCCTCCATGCCGAGCACCGCGTCGACCGGACCTGTCTCCTCGGCCAGGCGCACGAGCCCGTCGATGACGGCGCCGAACGCCACGGGGTCGGCCAGCAGCGGGGTGATGTCGCGGAACGTCACCCCCGGCTCGGGCCAGTCGGCGATGGGTCGTACGAGGCGGTCGATCACGGCGTCGAGCTCGCTCACGAGGGTCCTTCCGTTCGTCGGGGTGTCAGGGGTGAGCGGTGGTCGGGTCAGCTGGCGCCGAGGTTCACGTCGCAGACGTCCTTGGCCTGCTTCGAGATGTCGGCGCGGGCGTCGGCGAAGGCCGAGTTGTTGAGCTTCTGCAGGTCGGCGGCGAAGGCCGTCAGCTGGTCGACGCTGACGCCCTCGGGGATCTTGCCGGACTGGATGTCGGGGAGGTCGTCGAACGTCAGCCCGGCCTCCTTGATCTTCTCCTCGACGGACGTCGCGGCGTCGTCGAGCGTCTTCCACTGGTCCTCGAGCCCGTCGGGCGCCTCGTCGGCGAGGCGGTGGAACGTCGCGAAGCCCTCCTCGAGCTTCGTCAGGTCGCCCGACGACAGCGACTCGAACGTCGGCCTCGCGGCGGCGATGTCCTGGCAGTACGTGCTCTCCGCGCCGCCGTCCGTCCCGTCGCCGCCGGTGCACGCGGCGACCGAGGTGCCGATCAGGACGATGCCGGCCAGAGCCAGGGAGATCTTCACGCGTGCTCCTCGTGCGACGGGTGCGGAGGCGTCCCGCACCGCTGACTGGGTGTCGTCAGCATGATGTCACGCACGGGTGACGGGTCGGGTCAGGAACCCCCCTTGCCGCGCTGGGAGCGCGGCTTGCGGGAGGGCTGGGCGCGCTTGGCCGAGCCGGTCGTCTGCACGGGACGCGCCGGGGCGGCCGATGCGACGGCCACCGGCTCCGCGGCGGCCTCCTTCGCGCGGCGGGCCATGACGCGGGCGGCCTGGGCCCTGATCGCCGGCTCGTGCTCCTTGAGCTGCGAGGCCAGCGGTGTCGCGATGAAGATCGACGAGTACGTACCGGCCGCCATGCCGACGAACAGGGCCAGCGCGAGGTCCTTCAGCGGTCCGGTGCCGAGCACGCCGGCGCCGACGAGCAGCAGCGCGCCGACGGGCAGCAGGGCCGTGATCGAGGTGTTGATCGAGCGGACGAGCGTCTGGTTCACGGCGAGGTTGGCCTGCTCGGCGTACGTGCGGGTCGTCGACGACAGCACGCCCTTCGTGTTCTCGCGCACCTTGTCGAACACCACCACGGTGTCGTACAGCGAGTAGCCGAGGATCGTCAGCAGGCCCGTGACGGTCGCGGGTGTCACCTCGAAGCCCGACAGCGCGTACACGCCCGCCGTGATGACCAGGTCGTGCGCCAGCGCCACGATGGCCGCGACCGACATCCGCCACTCGCGGAAGTAGGCCCAGATGAAGATCACGATGATGACCAGGAAGACGATCAGCCCGGTCAGCGCCTTGGTGGCGACCTGCTTGCCGTAGGTCGGGCCGATCAGGTTCTGGCTGACCTCGGACGCGCCGGCCTTCTCGAGCGACTGCGCGACCTGCGTGGCCTGGTCCTGCGTCAGGGCCCGCGTCTGCACCCGGATCGTGTCGGCGCCCGACGTCTGGACGGTCGGGTCACCGGCCTCGGCGACGCCGGAGTCCTCGACCGCCGTGACCATGTCGTCGGCGGAGTCGGAGTTGGCGACCTGGACCGTCGCGGTGAACTCGACGCCCCCCTTGAACTCGACGCCGTAGTTGAACCCGCGCACCACGAAGGCCAGCGCCGCGAGCACGACGATCGCCGCCGAGATGGAGTACCAGAGCTTGCGACGTCCGACGAAGTCGAACGCGACGCGCCCCTCGTACAGGTGCTGACCGAATGTGCTGATGCGACCCATCAGGAGACCTTTCCAGCGGTGCCGGCGGAGCGGGACGTCCGGGCGATCTCGCTGACCTTGCGGCCGGAGATGCCCAGGTGCCCGGCGTCGAGGCCCGAGAGCTTGTGCCCCTGGCCGAAGAACTTCGTGCGGGCGAGGATCGAGACGAGCGGCTTGGTGAAGAAGAACACCACGAAGACGTCGATCAGCGTCGTCAGGCCGAGGGCGAACGCGAACCCGCGGACGACGCCGATCGCGAAGATGAACAGCGTCAGCGCGGCGATGATCGAGACGGCGTCAGCCGCCAGGATCGTGCCACGGGCGCGGGCCCAGCCGGCCTCGACCGCCAGGCGCAGCGACTTGCCCTCGCGCACCTCGTCGCGGATGCGCTCGAAGAACACGATGAACGAGTCGGCCGTGATGCCGATCGCGACGATGAGTCCGGCGATGCCGGGCAGGGTCAGGGTGAACCCGACGCCCTTGCCGAGCAGCAGCACCATGACGTAGGTCAGGGCGGACGCGACGAGCAGCGAGCCGATGATCACGAGGCCCAGGCCGCGGTAGTAGAGCAGGCAGTAGACGACGACCAGCAGCAGGCCGATCGCGCCGGCCACGAGGCCGGCCTGCAGCTGGGTGCCGGCCAGCGACGGCCCGATCTCCTCGCTGCCGTTGACGCCGAACGTCAGCGGCAGGGCACCGAACTTGAGCTGGTTCGACAGCTCCTTGGCCGTGGTGGCGGTGAAGCCGCCGGTGATCGACGAGACGCCGTTGGTGATCGCGGCCTGCGAGGCGGGCGCGGTGATGACCTCGCCGTCGAGCACGACGGCGAACGGGCTCTGAGCCGGGGTCAGGGCCGTCGTGACGTCCTTGAACGCCTGCTTGCCGTCACCCTTGAGCTTGAGCTGGACGCTCCACTCGGCGCGCTGCGAGTCGTACATCGGGTCGGCCCCGGAGATGTCGGAGCCGGGGATGACGGTCGGGCTGAGGATCATGACCTGCCCGGTCGACGCGTCGCACGTCACGAGCGGCTTGCCGGCGGTGTCGTCGACGTCGACGCCGTTGGGGTCGCAGACGAAGCCGGCGGCCTCCTGCTGGAGCGCCGTGATGGCGGGCTGGTACTCGGCCGGCAGCGACGCGACGCCCTGCGTCTCGGCGGCGATCATCTGGTCGAGCGTCAGCTTGGACCAGTCGACCTTGTCGATCTCGGCCTGCTGGGCCGTGACGTCGGCGGGGGTCGTCGCGCTCGGCAGGTTGCCGGCCCAGACCAGGCGGAAGCGCAGCTGGGCCGTCTTGCCGACCTGGTCGACGATGTTCGCGCGGCGCTCACCGGGGATCTCGATGATGATCTGGTTGCTGCCCTGCGTCGTGACCTCGGCCTCGGCGACGCCGGTGGCGTTGACGCGCTGGTCGATGATGTTCTTGGCCTGCTCGAGCTTCGCGGCGGTGACGCCGCCGGACTCGGCCTTGGCCTCGAGCGTGATGCGGGTGCCGCCCTCGAGGTCGAGGCCCAGCTTGGGGTGCCACGGGTTGTCCTTCGAGTCGTCCGTGGCGCCGATCAGCGCGACCAGGCCGTAGAGCGCGATGATCACGGCGAGGAACAGGACGAGGGTGCGCCGGGGGCGCGCGCGGTTGGCGCTGCGCGTGGTCTTGGCGGCCATCAGACGTCGGTGCCCGGCTCGGAGGTGGGCTCGGACCCGATGACGCGGGACACGGCGTGCCGGTTGACCGTCACGACCACCTCGGGCGCGATGCGCAGCTCGATCGTCTCGTCGCCGATCGTCACGATCTCGCCGAAGATGCCGCTGGCGAGCATGACGTGCTGGCCGGGGGTGAGCGTGCTCTGCAGCTGCTGGAACTGGCGGCGGTTCGCGCGGGCCGGTCGGATGACCAGCACCAGGAAGGCGACGACCAGGATGACGAGGGGGAGGATGGACGCCCAGTCGTTCACGATGGATGCTCCGTTGTGCGTGTGAGGAGACCCGCAGGAGCGGGCCATGGCCGGTGGGCCGCCGGATAGTTTAGCCCGGCAACCGTCTCATGGTGCTCCCCCACGCCACGGCGTGATCACCCAGGGTCGTCGGGCAGCGCGAGCTGGTCGGTGCCCGCCGGCACCGCGAGCCCCAGGTGGCGCCAGGCGGCCGGTGTCGCGATGCGTCCCCGTGGCGTCCGGGCCAGGAACCCGAGCCGGACCAGGAACGGCTCGGCGAGCTCCTCGACGGTCTCGCGCTCCTCGGCGACCGCGACGGCCAACGTCGAGATGCCGACCGGTCCGCCGCCGAAGCTGCGGCACAGGGCGGTCAGCACGGCCCGGTCGAGCCGGTCGAGCCCCAGCTCGTCGACCTCGTAGAGCGCCAGCGCATTGCGCGCGACGTCGTGGTCGACGACTCCCCCGGCTCGCACCTCGGCGTAGTCGCGCACCCGGCGCAGCAGCCGGTTGGCGATGCGCGGCGTGCCCCGTGACCGCGACGCGATCTCGCGCCCGCCGTCGTCGGTGACCCGCAGGTCGAGCAGCCCGGCCGACCGGTCGACGATGCGGTGCAGCTCGTCGGTGTCGTAGTAGTCGAGCTGGGCCGTGAACCCGAACCGGTCGCGCAGGGGGCTGGGCAGCAGACCCGCCCGGGTCGTCGCGCCGGCGACGGTGAACGGCGGGATCTCGAGCGGGATGGCCGTGGCGCCGGGCCCCTTGCCGACGATCACGTCGACCCGGAAGTCCTCCATCGCCATGTAGAGCAGCTCCTCGGCCGGTCTCGACATGCGGTGGATCTCGTCGATGAACAGGACGTCGCCCTCGTTGATCCCCGACAGGATCGCCGCGAGGTCGCCGGCGTGCTGGATCGCCGGACCGCTCGTGATGCGCAACGGGGCGCCCAGCTGGTTCGCGATGATCATGGCCAGCGTCGTCTTGCCGAGGCCGGGCGGTCCGGACAGCAGGACGTGGTCGGGGGTGCGGCCACGGGCGACGGCCGCCTCGAGCATCAGCGAGAGCTGCTCGCGCACGCGCTCCTGTCCGACGAGCTCGTCGAGCGTGCGGGGTCGCAGGGCGGCCTCGAACGCCCGGTCCTCGGGGTTGGCCTCGGCCACGATCGCCTCGAAGCCGTCGTCCATGAGTCCGTCGTCGTGCATCAGCGGGTCTTCGCCAGAGAACGGAGCGCGTCGCGCAGGATCGTCGAGACGTCCGGCACCTCGCCGGGCGGCAGGTCACCCGCGACGGTGTCGAGCGCGGCCTCGGCGTCTCGGGTCGACCAGCCCAGGCCGAGCAGCGCCTCGTGCACCTGCCCGCGCCACGACGCCGCGCCGGCGGCGACCGTGGTCGTCACGCCCACGCGGTCCTTGAGCTCGACGACGATGCGCTCGGCGCCCTTGCGTCCGATGCCGGGGACGGTCGTCAGGGTCGCGAGGTCGCCCTGGCCGATGGCCTGGCGCAGCCGGTCGGGGTCGAGGACCGCCAGCATCGCCTGGGCGACCTTGGGGCCGACGCCGCTCGCGGTCTGCACGAGCTCGAACATGTCGCGCTCGTCGGGCGTCGCGAAGCCGAAGATCGTCAGGGAGTCCTCGCGCACGACCATCGACGTCGACAGCTGCACCTCGCGCCCGATGCGCAGGGACGCGATCGTGCCGGGCGTGCACATGACCTGCAGGCCGACGCCGCCGACGTCGAGCACCGCCGACGTCAGGGTGACGGCCGCGACAGGGCCCCGGACGTGGGCGATCATCGGACCGCCGCCGTGCGGGATGCCTGCTCGGCCTTGGCGATGGCCTCCTGCAGGCGGTTCTGGGCCCCGCCGCGCCAGATGTGGCAGATCGCGAGGGCCAGCGCGTCGGCGGCGTCGGCGGGCTTCGGAGCCTCGGTCAGCCGCAGGAGCCGCGTGACCATGCCGGTGACCTGAGCCTTGTCGGCCCGGCCGCTGCCGGTGACGGCGGCCTTGACCTCGCTGGGCGTGTGGAGGTGCACCGGGATGCCGTGGCGCGCGGCGACCAGCATCGCGATGCCACTGGCCTGGGCGGTGCCCATCACGGTGCTGACGTTGTGCTGGCTGAAGACCCGCTCGACCGCGACGACGTCGGGCCGGTGGGCGACCACGCTGGCGTCGATGAGCTGCTCGAGCTGGTGCAGGCGGCGGGCGGTGTCGAGCTCGGCCGGGGTGCGGAACACGCCGACGTGCACCATCGACAGCGTCCGGCCGACGCTGCCGTCGACGACGCCGACTCCGCAGCGCGTGAGTCCGGGGTCGATGCCGAGCACCCTCATGCGGGCGCCACGCAGATAGAACGCATGTTCGACAGCCTAGACGTCGAAACCGTCACCCCCGGTCCGACGCGCCGTCCCACCCGGTCGCCAACCCAGATGTGCGGACGAGCGGACCCTCGGAAGGCACGGATTCGGTTCGCTTCTCCGCACATCTGGGCTGGGACTACTGCACCTGGGCCATGACCTCGTCGGAGGCGTCGAAGTTGGCGAAGACGTTCTGGACGTCGTCGCTGTCCTCGAGGGCGTCGATGAGTCGCATGATCTTGGTGGCCGCGTCGACGTCGACGTCGACCGTCATGGTCGGGACGAACAACGCGTCGGCCGAGTCGTAGTCGAGGCCGGCCTCCTGCAGCGCCGTGCGGACGGCCACGAGGTCGGTCGCCTCGCTGATGACCTCGAACGAGCCGTCCAGGTCGTTGACCTCCTCGGCGCCGGCGTCGAGGACGGCCACCAGGACGTCGTCCTCGTTGGTCGGGCCGCCCTCCTGCTCCTGCGGGACGATGATGACGCCCTTGCGGTGGAACATGTAGGACACCGAGCCCGGATCGGCCATCGTGCCGCCGTTGCGGGTCATCGCGGTGCGGACCTCCATCGCGGCACGGTTCTTGTTGTCGGTCAGGCACTCGACCAGCAGCGCGACGCCGCCGGGGGCGTAGCCCTCGTACATGATCGTGGTGTAGTCGACGGCGTCGGCGCCGACACCACCGCCGCGCTTGACGGCCCGATCGATGTGGTCCTTGGGCACCGACGACTTGCGGGCCTTCTGGATCGCGTCGTACAGCGTGGGGTTGCCGTCGGGGTCGGGACCGCCGATGCGGGCGGCGACCTCGATGTTCTTGACCATCTTGGCGAACATCTTGCCGCGCTTGGCGTCGACGATGGCCTTCTTGTGCTTCGTGGTCGCCCACTTGGAATGCCCTGACATGAGGGACCCTCTCTTCGGCTGTGAAACGAGTGCTCGGCGGTTCAGCGAGCCCCGAGTGCTCGACGGTCTACGACTGCTGGACGAGGTCGACGAAGTAGCGATGAACGCGATCGTCGTCGCCCACTTCGGGGTGGAACGAGGTCGCCATGACGCTGCCCTGCCGGACCGCCACGATTCTACCGGCTGCCGGGCCCTCCGGGACCGTGGCGAGCACGTCCACGGCGGGTCCGACCTCCTCGACCCACGGCGCGCGGATGAAGACGGCGTGCACCGGGTCGTCGAGACCGGCGACGTCGATGTCGCCCTCGAACGAGTCGACCTGGCGTCCGAACGCGTTGCGCCGCACCGTGATGTCGAGCCCGCCGAGGGTCTCCTGACCTGCGATGCCGTCCTCGATGCGGTCGGCCAGCATGATCATGCCGGCGCACGTGCCGAACGTCGGCAGGCCGCCGCGGATGCGCTCGACGAGCGGGTCGAACAGCTCGAACGTGCGGGCGAGCTTGGCCATCGTGGTCGACTCGCCGCCCGGCAGCACGAGCCCGTCGCAGCGGTCGAGCTCTGCGGGGCGCCTCACCGTGAACGCGTCGACCCCCAGCCGGGTCAGGACCTTCACGTGCTCGCGCACGTCGCCCTGGACGGCGAGCACGCCGATGGCGGGCGTGGAGGCGGGGACGGGCACCGGCCCACCCTACTGAAGGGGTGCGGCGCGACGACTCAGGCCCGGTGTGACGACGGCGATGGCGTGAGAGGACCGAGGTCCCCCAGGGGATACGCCACCGCCGCCGCACGAGGTCGGTCTCGTCGTCCGGCGCGAACGTCGGACGGGTCTGAACTCCCTCTCACCGGTCCGCGGTGCGAGGCACTCCCATACCTCTCACAGACCGGCACCGACATCCTACTCTCCTGCGCTGTGACCCCGTCACCACGCGTCGTCAGCCCGAGGCCGAGCGAGCGCAGCGAGCGACGGCCAGGTCGTCCTGCGCGGAGCGCAGGCCGCGACGGAGTCGCGGGGACCGGCGGAGCCGGTCCAGACCTACCAGCCGCGCTCGGCCAGGCGGTGGGGCTCGGGGATGTCGTCGACGTTGATGCCGACCATGGCCTCGCCGAGGCCGCGCGAGACCTTCGCGATGACGTCGGGGTCGTCGTAGAACGTCGTGGCCTTGACGACCGCGGCAGCGCGCTCGGCGGGGTTGCCGGACTTGAAGATGCCCGAGCCGACGAACACGCCCTCGGCGCCCAGCTGCATCATCATCGCCGCGTCCGCGGGCGTCGCGATGCCGCCGGCGGTGAACAGCACCACCGGGAGCTTGCCGGCCTCGGCGACCTCCTTGACGAGCTCGTACGGTGCCTGCAGCTCCTTGGCCGCGACGTACAGCTCGTCCTCGCTCAGCGACTGCAGGCGGCGGATCTCGCCACCGATCTTGCGCATGTGACCCGTCGCGTTCGAGACGTCGCCGGTGCCGGCCTCGCCCTTCGAGCGGATCATCGCCGCGCCCTCGGTGATGCGACGCAGCGCCTCGCCCAGGTGCGTCGCGCCGCACACGAACGGGACCGTGAAGTTCCACTTGTCGATGTGGTTGACGTAGTCGGCGGGCGTCAGCACCTCGGACTCGTCGATGTAGTCGACGCCGAGGCTCTGCAGCACCTGCGCCTCGACGAAGTGGCCGATGCGCGCCTTGGCCATGACGGGGATCGAGACCTCGGCGACGATGCCGTCGATCAGGTCGGGATCGGACATGCGTGCGACACCGCCCTGCGACCGGATGTCGGCCGGGACCCGCTCGAGCGCCATGACCGCCACGGCGCCCGCGTCCTCGGCGATCCGGGCCTGCTCGGCGTTGACCACGTCCATGATCACACCGCCCTTGAGCATCTCTGCCATGCCGCGCTTGACGCGTGACGTGCCGGTGCCGACTGACGTTGCTTCGTTGCTCACTGCGGTGTCCTTCGTTCTGCTGGAGGTCGTCATTTCAGTCTACTCCCGAGACGTCGGCGGCGGCCTGCCGGACACATGCCGGACGACCGGCTCAGCGGCGGACGAGCCGGGGCCGACGACGGCGGGACGCAGCGGACGTCGAGGCGGCCTCGAGCATCGCGTCGAGCCGGACGATCTTGCGGCGCGGACGACCCTCGCGGCGACCCGCCGCGCGCTCGGCGGCGTCGATCGCACGCCAGCCCCGCAGGTCGATCGCGGCCGCCACGCGGTCCTCTGCCAGGCGTCGGAAGTCGCTGGCCGAACCGGCCGGCTCGGCCAGCAGCCCCGCGTTGGCGTCGGCCACGAGGGCGTCGACGGTCTCCTGGGCGCACGACCGGTTGGTGCCGATGAAGCCGCTCGGTCCGCGCTTGATCCAGCCCGCGACGTAGGTGCCGGGCATGCCGTCGACCCGGCCGGACGCGTGCGGCACCGTGGCGGACGCGGTGTCGAAGGGCAACCCGGGCAGGGCCACCCCGCGGTAGCCGATCGACCGCAGCACCAGACCGACCGGCACGGTCTCGACGTCTCGGGTCGGGACGGCGCGCACGACTCCCCCGTCGTCCGGCACGAGGTCGTTGCGGACGAGCACGACGCCGGCGACGCGACCGTCGCCGTCCGCGTCGATGGCCTGGGGTGAGCTCGCGAAGCGGAACACGATGGTGCGCGCGCCGGGGCGTCGCGGCCGGGCCGCGGCCCCGCGCAGCAGGTCGAGCTTGCGTGCCGTCATGACGTCGGTGCCGGCCGGCACGACGAGGGTGTCGCCGTGCACCTCGACGTCGATGTCGTCCCGCTCGACCAGCCCGACGAGCTCGGGCAACGTGAACGCCGCGTGCTCGGCGCCGCGACGACCGACCAGCACGATCTCGCGCACGGCGGACGCCCTCAGGGCCGTCAGGGCGTGATCGGCGATGTCGGTGCCCGCGAGTCGCTCGGGATCGGTTGCGAGGACCCGCGCGACGTCGAGGGCCACGTTGCCGTTGCCGATGACGACAGCGCGATGCCCCGCGAGGTCGAACGTCCGGTCGGCGTGGTCGGGGTGGCCGTTGTACCAGGCCACGAAGTCGGTCGCCGTCGTGCTGCCCGGCAGGTCCTCGCCGGCGATCCCGAGCCGGCGGTCGTGCGAGGCACCGGTCGCGTAGACGACCGCGTGGTGGTGCGTGGCCAGCTCGTTGTGCGTCACGTCGACACCGACGTCGACGCCGAGCAGGTACCGGAAGCCCGGCTGCTCCTCGATGTGCCGGAACAGACCCTCGACGGTCTTGGTCGACGGGTGGTCGGGCGCGACCCCGGCCCGCACCAGGCCGTGCGGCGTCGGCAGGCGGTCGATGACGGTGACCCTGACGCCCGGCCGCTTCAGCAGCTCGTCGGCCGCGAACAGTGCTGCCGGGCCCGAGCCGACGATCGCGACCCGCAGCCGATCGGTCGACGTCCGCGGGACGAGCGGCGTGACGGGAGCCTGCGCCGGGTACGAGCGCGAACTCTCGTGGAACAGGGCGTTGATGTCGACGAACGGCAGCTGCTCGGCGGTCAGCCTGTCGTGGGCGCTGATCGCGCCGACGGGGCACGCCGTGACGCAGGCGCCGCAGTCGACGCACGACACCGGGTCGATGTAGAGCATCTCGGCGAGCCCGAAGTCGGGCTCGTCGGGCGTCGGGTGGATCGCGTTGACGGGGCACGCGAACACGCACGAGGCGTCGCCGCAGCACGCCTGGGTGACGACGTGGGGCACGTCAGTCCCGGGACGCCGCGAAGACGACGGGGGGCTCGCTGCGGTAGCGCGACACGCGTCCGTCGATGCGGCACAGGCGCCACATCAGTCGTGACGCCCGGCTGCGACGCAGGCCCGCCTGGTCGGCGAGCATCCGCACGTCGCCGAACAGCTCCTGCAGACGCTCGCGCGACTCGGGGGCACGCCAGTAGAGGTCCTTCATGACCGAGCGCGGGATGCCGAACTCCCGCCGGAACGATTTCGACGGCACCATGATGACGTCGCACAGCACCCGCATGATGAGCGGGAACAGCAGCGAGATGACGACCTTCTCGACGGGCCCGAGCCGCGGCGCGTTGCGCCGGATGTAGTGGTGCGCGAACGAGATGTGGCGGGCCTCCTCGGCGACGTGGATCTCCATGATGCGCGACAGCACGGGCGGCAGCTCCTTGCCGCTGCGCAGGACGCCCTTCTGGGTGTGGTCGATCGGCTCCTCCCCCGCCAGCACGCCGATGAAGAAGGCGTAGGGCGCCGCCGACCCGGCCCACGGCAGCAGGCCGGCGACGCGGCGCATGAGCCACGGCATGCCCTCGACCGGCGCACCGATGCGGTTGACGGTCTCCTGGAACATCTGGGTGTGGTGGCACTCCTCGGTCGCCTCGTGCGTCAGGTAGCGGTACTCGGGCGAGCCGTTGGGCAGGGTGAAGACGTACTGCATGATGCCGCGGATCAGGATGTTCTCGAACTGCAGGCCCACCTTCAGGATGTTGGCCTGGCGCCACTGCCCGATCGCGATCTGACGCTCGAGCGACTGCGCCTGGTACCACGGGTGGGCACCGAGGGGGTCGACGTCCGACGGCAGGACCCAGCGCGGGTCGTCGGGACGCACCTGGAAGTCGGGGTGGTCCCACGGGACGTCCACGAAGGCGTCGAAGTGACGGTCGACGGACGCCTGCGACAGCGAGCGCAGGATGTCGGCGTACTGCTCGGGGCTGACGTCGACCGGGATGTCGGGCAGCTCGGCGTCGTGCTGGGCACTGCGGTGGTCCAGGGTCTGCGACATGGGCACTCCTCGGTGTGGCGGTCCTCACAGCATGTGGGATACCGAGGGTATGTGTCAATGCCGATGTCACATACGATCTGTCACATCGCGACTGTCACCACCGACGCGTCACAGCGCGGGGTCGTCGACCGTCTGGTTGTAGACGATGCGCATGCGCTGGAACACCGTGATCAGCGATGCGATCGCGAGCGCCCACAGCGTGATCTCGCGCAGGAACGGCAGGTCGAGCAGGCCCGCGAAGCCCGTCATGACCAGGATCGCGACCAACCGGTCGGACCGCTCGGCGATGCCGCCCTTGGCCGTCATGCCCAGGCTCTCGGCCCGTGCGCGCGCGTACGACGTCAGGTTGCCGAGCACCAGGCACGCGAGGCTCAGGTAGAGGTACATCCGCGGGTCGCCGAGGTCGGCCTCGGCGTCGGACGTCGTGTAGTACAGCATGATGCCGCCGAACACCGCGGCGTCGCCGACCCGGTCGAGGGTCGAGTCGAGGAACGCCCCCCACTTGGACGCCTTGCCGAGCTTGCGGGCCATGTAGCCGTCGATCAGGTCGCTGAAGACGAACGCCGTCACGACCATGACGCCGACGAAGAACTGACCGCGCGGGAAGAAGAACAGGGCCCCGCCGCTGACCCCCAGCGTGCCGACGACCGTGACCTGGTTGGGCGTGATGCCGAGCCGGAGGAACAGGTCGCCGAGCGGCGCCCAGATGTTCGTCCAGAACTGGCGGAAGCGTTCGAGCACGGTGGTCCCTTTACTGTCGAGGTCAGTGCGTCGGCCAGGCGTCCGCGAGCATCTCGCGAGTCTCGCCGAGCATCTGCGGCATGGTCTTGGTCCGTCCGATGACGGGCAGGAAGTTCGCGTCGCCGCCCCACCGGGGCACGACGTGCTGGTGCAGGTGCGCTGCGATCCCGGCACCGGCGACGTCGCCCTGGTTCATGCCGAGGTTGAAGCCCTGGGGGCTCGTGACCTCGCGCATGACCCGCATCGCCGTCTGGGTCAGCGACGCGACCTCGGCGGTCTCGTCGGCGTCCAGGTCGGTGTAGTCGGCGACGTGGCGGTAGGGGCAGATCAGCAGGTGGCCGGCGTTGTACGGGTACAGGTTGAGCACGGCGTAGGCGTGCTCGCCACGGTGGACGACCAGCCCCTCGGCGTCGTCCATCGCGGGGATGCGGCAGAACGGGCAGTCGACGGCGTCGGACGTCGACGGCTTGCCCTCGCCCTTGATGTAGCGGACGCGGTGGGGCGTCCACAGGCGCTCGAACGCGTCCGGCTCCCCCACGCCGTCCTGCTCGCGGGGGGCGTCGAGCCCGTCACCGTCGGAGGTCATACCTGGACCCGTGAGCGGATCGCCTCGACGATCCGCTCGACGGCGTCGTCGACCGGGACGCCGTTCTCCTGCTCGCCGTTGCGGTAGCGGAACGACACCGCGTCGCCCTCGACGTCGTTGTCGCCGGCGATCAGCATGAACGGCACCTTCTGCAGCTGCGCGTTGCGGATCTTCTTCTGCATCCGCTCGTCGGAGTCGTCGACCTCGACCCGGATGCCCAGCGCCTTGAGCCGCTTGGTCAGGTCGTACAGATAGTCGGCGTGCCGCTCGGCGACGGGGATGCCGACGACCTGCACGGGCGCGAGCCACGGGGGGAACGCACCGGCGTAGTGCTCGACCAGCACGCCCATGAACCGCTCGATCGAGCCGAACTTGGCCGAGTGGATCATGACGGGCTGCTGGCGCGAGCCGTCGGCCGCGACGTACTCGAGGTTGAACCGGGGCGGCGACGGCATGTTGAAGTCGTACTGGATCGTCGACATCTGCCAGGTGCGACCGATCGCGTCGCGCGCCTGCACCGAGACCTTCGGCCCGTAGTAGGCCGCTCCGCCGGGGTCGGGCACGAGCTCGAGACCGCTCTCGAGGCAGACGTCCTCGAGCACCTTGGTCGCGACCTCCCACTCGGCGTCCGAGCCGATGAACTTGTCGGGCTTGGAGTCGTCGCGGGTCGACAGCTCGAGGTAGAAGTCGTCGAGGCCGAAGTCGCGCAGCAGGCTCAGCACGAAGTCGAGCAGGTGGCGGATCTCGTCGGGCGCCTGCTCGGGGGTGACGTACGAGTGCGAGTCGTCCTGCGCGAAGCCGCGCACGCGCGTCAGCCCGTGGATGACGCCCGACTTCTCGTTGCGGTAGACGTGCCCGAACTCGAACAGGCGCAACGGCAGCTCGCGGTACGAGCGCTGGCGCGAGCGGAAGATCAGGTTGTGCATCGGGCAGTTCATGGCCTTGAGGCGGTAGTCCTGGCCGTCCATGTCGAGCGCCGGGAACATGCCCTCGCCGTAGTACGGCAGGTGGCCCGAGGTGTAGAACAGCCCCTCCTTGGCGACGTGGGGGGTGCCGACGTACTCGAACCCCTCCTCGATGTGCCGGCGACGGACGTAGTCCTCCATCTCGCGCTTGATGACACCACCCTTGGGGTGGAAGACCGGCAGGCCCGACCCGATCTCGTCGGGGAAGCTGAACAGGTCGAGCTCGGTGCCGAGACGGCGGTGGTCGCGTCGCTGCGCCTCCTCGATGCGGTGCAGGTGCTCCTCCAGCGCCTCCTTGGTCTCCCAGGCGGTGCCGTAGATGCGCTGCAGCTGCTTGTTGTTCTCGTTGCCGCGCCAATAGGCCGCCGCGCTGCGCATGAGCTTGAACGCGGGGATGCGCTTGGTGGTCGGCAGGTGCGGGCCGCGGCACAGGTCGCCCCAGGCGACGGAGCCGTCACGCTTGAGGTTGTCGTAGATCGTCAGGCCGCCCTCGCCGACCTCGACGCTGGCACCCTCGGCCGCACCCTCGACGTCACCGGTGGCGGTCGACTTCAGGCCGATGAGCTCGAGCTTGTAGGGCTCGTCGGCGAGCTCGACGCGCGCGGCGTCGTCGCTGACCTCGCGCCGGTCGAACTTCTGGCCCTCCTTGACGATCTTGCGCATGCGCGACTCGATCTTGACGAGGTCCTCGGGCACGAACGGCTCGGGCACGTCGAAGTCGTAGTAGAAGCCGTCGACGATCGGCGGGCCGATGCCCAGCTTGGCGTGCGGGAACAGCTCCTGCACCGCCTGCGCCATGACGTGGGCGGTCGAGTGGCGCAGGATGTCGCGGCCGTCGGCCGAGTCGATCGCGACCGGCTCGACCTCGTCGCCCTCGACGAGCGGGTAGGCGAGGTCCTTGAGCTCGCCGCCCACGCGCGCCGCGATGACGTCGGGCGAGTCGGCGAAGAGCTGCCAGGCCTTCGTGCCCTCCTCGACGGATCGACCCTCCGAGCTGACGGTGATCTGGATGTCGGACACGGTGGGGCTCCTCGTTCGGTGTGACGCGCCCTACGGATGGCGCGTGCTGCTTGGCCCCACCCTAGTGCCCTGCCTCGCCGCCGAGTTTCCGACTGGTGCGGGCTACGAGAGCTCGGGCTCGGGCACCCGCGCCCCGGGGACGCGCGGCGGGATCTCCGGCACCGGCATCAGCAGGGCGGCGGGAGCGCCCTCGGGGACGGCCGGACGTACCGGCGCGACGACCGGCACCCGGACGTAGGGCTCCCCCAGCGCGGGACGGGCGTCGGCCTCGCCCTTGTTGGGCCACAGCGCGATCGCCCGCTCGGCCTGGGCGGTGATCGTCAGGGACGGGTTGACGCCGAGGTTCGCGGTGATCGCCGATCCGTCCGTGATGTGCAGGCCCTCGTGGCCGAAGACCCGCTGGTACGGGTCGACGACGCCCGTGGCCGGGGAGTCGCCGATGACGCACCCGCCGATGAAGTGGGCGGTCATCGGGATGCCGGCCAGGTCGGCGGTCGAGCTGCCGGCGTTGCCGCCCACCTCCGTCGCGAGATCGCGGGCGACCTTGTTGGCCATCGGGATCCACCGGGGGTTGGGGTCGCCGACGCCCTGCCGGCTGGTCATGCGGCGCCCGAGCAGCCCCTTCTTGACGTACGTCGTGATCGAGTTGTCGAGCGTCTGCATCACCAGCACGACGATCGACTGCTCGGCCCACCGGCGCGGGTTGTGGATCGCGAGCGCGCGCCGCAGCCCCAGCATCCGGTACGCCTTGACGACCGCGCCGAGCTGCGAGCCGCCGTGCCCACCGTCGACCAGCGGCGCGTTGATGAGGCCCAGCGCGCTCGATCCGACGCCGTACCGGCAGACCTCGACGTGGGTGTGCTCGTCGGGGTGGAACGACGACGTGATCGCGACTCCGGGCGTGTAGTCGGCCTCGCGACGCATCGAGCGAGCCGTCAGGACGGCCTCGGAGTTGGTGCGGCTGAGCTCGCCGATGCGCGGCGAGAGGCGGGGCAGCGACGTCTCCTTGAGCTGGTGGAGCAGGCGCTGGGTGCTGAGGGCGTTGCCGGCGAACACGACCTGCTCGGCGGTGAAGCTGCGCCGACGCAGGGGGTTGCCGGTGCGCCGCGTGCGGACCTCGTACCCGCCGGACCGGCGGGGACGCACGTCCGTGACGGTCGTCAGCGGGTGGACGACGGCGCCGGCGTTCTCGGCCAGGTGCAGGTAGTTCTTGACCAGCGTGTTCTTGGCGTTGTGGCGACACCCGGTCATGCAGGCACCGCAGTCGATGCACGCCGTGCGGTCGGGTCCGGCGCCCCCGAAGAAGGGATCGGCGACGGGCTCGCCGGGTGCGACGCCGTGGTCGGCCCCGAACAGCACGCCGACGTCGGTGGGGTGGAACGTGTCCTCGACGCCGTAGTCGCGTGCCAGCGCCCGCAGGTGCTCGTCGGCGGGGCTGCTGCCGGGGTACGTCGTGACGCCGAGCATCTTCTTGGCCTGCGCGTAGTGGGGCGCCAGCTCGCTCTTCCAGTCGGCCAGGTGAGCCCACTGGCGGTCGCGGTAGAAGGCGTCGAGCGGCTCGTAGAGCGTGTTGGCGTAGACGAGCGACCCGCCGCCGACGCCCGTGCCGCTCGCGATCAGCACGTCGCGCAGCAGCGTGATGCGCATGATGCCGAAGCATCGCGCCCACGGCGCCCACAGGTAGCGGCGGGCGTCCCAGCTGTTCTTGGGCAGCTCGTCGTCCTCGAAGCGGCGACCGGCCTCCATGACGCCGACGCGGTACCCCTTCTCGGTCAGCCGCAGGGCCGCCACGCTCCCGCCGAAGCCGGAACCCACCACCAGGACGTCGTAGTCGTACGAGCTCATGGCCCGAGCATACGACTCTTGTTGACACTGTGCCAATAGGTGGCGAAACTGGTGCCATGGCCGCCCCGCGACTCCGTCTGGCACCCGCCGAGCGACGACAGCAGATCATCGACGCCGCGCGCGAGCTGTACTCCGACCGCCCCTACGACGCGGTGTCGACGAGCGAGCTGGCCGACGCCGCAGGCGTCGCGCGCGGGCTGATCAACCACTACTTCGGCGACAAGCGCGAGCTCTTCCTGGCCGTGATGCGCGAGTCGATCACGATGCCCGAGCGGGCGCTGCCCGACTACGACGGCCGCAGCGTCGAGGAGCGGGCCCGGCTCACGATGGACTGGATCCTCGAGGCGGCCACGACGTACGGGCAGGCCTGGGTCGCGGCCAGCGGGGCGGCCAACCTGCACGGCAGCTCCGACATCCAGGCCGTCGTCGACGAGGCCGACGACCGTGCGGCGCGCCTCGTGCTCGACGCCCTCGGCCTGCCCGACACGCCGCACCTGCGCGCGCGACTGCGTCCGACCGCGGCCCTGACCAAGGCCGTGTGCCGCGAGTGGCTGCAGCGCGGCACGTTCACCCGCGACGAGGCCCTCGACCTGCTGACCGACAGCGTGCTGCTGTTCGTCCGACAGACCCCTCCGACTCCCACACGTCCCACGGAAGGCACCGACTCATGACCTCCATCGGCATCATCGGATCGGGCTTCGGAGCCCTGGCCGTCGCGATCGAGCTGAAGCGCGCGGGCCACACCGACCTGCGGCTGTGGGAGCGCGCCGACGGCATCGGCGGCGTGTGGCGCGACAACACCTACCCGGGCGCCGCCTGCGACGTCCCGTCACCGCTGTACTCGTTCTCGTTCGAGCCGTCGGCGGAGTGGTCGTCGCGCTACGGCGTCCAGCCCGAGATCCTCGACTACATCCGCTCGACCGCCGACAAGTACGGCATCACCCCGCTCGTCCAGCTCGGCCGCGACGTCGTCGCGGCCCATCACGACGAGTCGGCCTCGACGTGGACCGTCCGCTTCGACGACGGCGACGAGCAGACGGTCGACGTGCTCGTGTCGGCCGTCGGCCAGCTGTCGCAGCCCGTGCTGCCGCGCATCCCCGGCGTCGACACGTTCGAGGGACAGTCGTTCCACTCCGCCCGCTGGGACCACGACGTCGACCTGGTTGGCAGGCGCGTCGCGGTCGTCGGCACGGGGGCCAGCGCGATCCAGTTCATCCCGCACGTCGCCGAGCAGGCGTCCGACCTCGTCGTCTTCCAGCGGACGCCGTCGTACATCCTGCCCAAGCCCGACCAGCGGTTCGGTCCGGTCTACCGGCGCATGCTCCGCCACGCGCCCGGGGCGCTGAAGGCCGAGCGGGCCGGCTCCTGGGGCCTGGCCGAGCAGTTCTCGCGCGGGCTCGACGACGACTCGCTCGTCGGCAAGGGCATCAGCACGCTGGCGCGCCAGCACCTCAAGGCGCGCATCAAGGACCCGGAGCTGCGGGCCAAGCTGACGCCCGACTACCCCGTCGGCTGCAAGCGCATCCTGTTCGCCAACAGCTACTACCCGGCGATCGCCCAGCCCCACGTGCACCTCGTCGACCACGGCATCACCGCCGTCACCCCGACCGGGGTGCAGACGGCCGACGGGACGGTCCACGAGGTCGACGTCATCATCTACGCGACGGGCTTCGACGCGCAGGAGTTCCTCGAGTCGATCGACATCACGGGCGTCGGCGGACGCCGGCTCGCCGACCAGTGGAAGGACGGCGCGCGGGCCTACCTCGGCATCTACGTGCCGAACTTCCCGAACCTGCTGGTGACCTACGGGCCCAACACCAACCTCGGCGGCGGGTCGATCGTCTACATGCTCGAGGCGCAGGCACGGCACATGCGTCAGGCCGTCGACCGCCTCGTCGCGGGGTCGTACCGCACGGTCGAGGTGACGCCCGAGGCCGAGGAGGCGTACGACCACGACGTCCAGGGCCGCCTCTCCCACTCCGTCTGGGCGCACTGCGACAGCTGGTACCGGCACGCCTCGGGCCGCATCACGTCCAACTGGCCGGGCTCGACCCACCCCTACGCCCAGCGCACCAAGGTGCTCGAGCCGGAAGCGTTCCACTGGTCATGACGTCCTATCCCCCCGAGCCGTGGGACCTCCACGGCCACGCCTACGTCGGCACCTGGCTCGTGCCGCTCGCCGACCTGCCCGCGCCGCACTCCCCCGCCACCCGGCCCGTCACGCTGTTCGGGCGGGGCGTCGTCGGCGCCGCGTTCTTCGTGTACGAGCAGCCGAGCCCGCTGACGTACAACGAGATCATGTCGACGGTGCTGGTGCGCCAGGGCTGGCGGGTGCGCGTGTCGATCACGCACATCTGGGTCGACAGCGAGGCGTCGCGCGACGGCGGACGCGACCTGTGGGCGATCCCCAAGCAGCTCGCCGACTTCGACGTCGTGACGCACCGGTCGTACATCGCCCGGGGCATCGGATCCGTCGCCCTGCGACGGGTGCGGCGGCTCCCGCGGGCGCTGCCGGCCGGGTTCACGATCGCCCAGGACCAGCACGGCAGCCTGCTCGTGTCACCCGTCACCGGTCGCATGCGGTTCGGCGTGGTGTCCGCCCGGTGGTCGTTCGCCGACGACGGGCCACTGGCGTTCCTGCACGGCCGCAAGCCGCTCCTCACGCTGGCGATCCGCCCGTTCCGGATGCTCTTCGGACGGCGTCGTCCCGGTAGTTGACAGCCTGTCCGGGCATCCCCACACTGGGCTCACCTCTCTCACCCCAGGTGGATCCATGGAGCGCGCCCTCCTCGCCGCGACGGCCGTCGTCGGCACCGTTCTCGTCGCCGCGGCCGGCGTCGTCCTGGTCGAGGGCGACCGCACGTCCCCCGCCCCCTCGATCGTCGTCGCGTCCCCCGTGGCCGCGCCGGTCGACGACACACCTCTGCGCGTGCTCGACCCCCAGCTGGTCGTCAACTCGGACGGTTCCGGGGCGGTGGGTGCCCGGGTGCGCAACCCCCGGGACGTCGAGGTGTCGCTGATGGGCGTGACGGTCTCGGTGGACGGTCGCAGGGTGCCCGTCAACGGGACCCAGATGTGGTTGCCCGTGCCGGCCGACGACGACGCCTGGGTGGGGGCCGCCTCGGACGCCGGTGGTTTCGTCCTGCCCGAGGCACCCGCAGCCGCGACGCCGGCGATCCTCGAGTTCTGGTTCGACGACGGCAGCTGCCTGGCCCAGGACGTCCAGGCCGTGGCGCGCGGCGACGAGCACCGGCTCGTCTACCCGAAGCGCAACCGGACGATCGGGCCCGAGACGACGAGCAAGCCGCCCGAGGGCTCGGCGGCGTGCGTGTCATGAGCGCGACCCTGTGGTCACCTACGCTTCGCCCATGGAAGAGCTGAGCCCGCTGTCGCCTCACCCGGCGGAGATCACCGTCGCGCTGATCGCGGTGCTCGCACCCCTGACGGTGCTCGTGGCGAGCTACCGGCGCAGCCGCTGCCTCTTCGACCGGACGCAGCAGGAGTCCGTCGCGATCGCGGCCGTCAGCGCGATCTTCTGGCCGTTCTGGGTCATCGGGTCGCTCATCACCTGGCGGGCGATCTCGGCGCGCTGGGCGGAGCACCGCCGGGCTCGGCGCTCACCTGTCGCCGTCCCCTGACCGAGCGTGTCGGGACAGAAGAATCGGGCTCTGTCCGCACCCGCGCGGACAAACCCCGATTCGTGCGTCCGCCGCGGCTCGGCCCTGCCCCGGACATGAGAAAGTCCCGGTCTCCCGGGACTTCTCTGAGGTGGGCGATACTGGGTTCGAACCAGTGACCTCTTCGGTGTGAACGAAGCGCGCTACCACTGCGCCAATCGCCCGTGTGGTGCGTCGAAGACTCTAACCTACCCGGGCAGGCCGTCTCCAGCGAGGTCGGCGCACCGTCAGACGTCCGAGCCGAACGGGCCGCACCGCACGGCGCCGACGGACGCCAGGAGCCACTTCAGCGAGTCGACCGGAGCGCCGTCGATCACGTCGACGACCACGTCGAGCGCGTGCTCGTGCACGACCTCGGCGTCGAGCCACCGCCAGGTGCGTTCGGTCGGCGAGACCGACCGCCTCCACGCGGTCTCGGTCCAGCGGGTCGTCCACGCCGCCCGTTCGAGTTCGGCGTCGTCGAGACGGCGGCGCTCGCGGAAGTACGCCTTCCAGCCCTCCCGGTCCCGCTCCGGGGCGAACAGCTCGACGAACCACTCCGGCAGGACGCCGTCGACGTCGTCCAGGGCGGCCAGCAGGCGGTCGATGCGGGTGAACGCCTCGACGGCCGATCCGCTGACGTGCACGCGGGCCCGTCGCTCCGTGAGACCCGGCCCGAGGCGCGGGTCGTCCGCCAGCCACCCGAGACGTCGTCGAGGCTCGACCACGTCGGCGGCCACGTGCCGCCGCAGCCACGTCAGCGGCCCCGGCGAACCGCTGCGGACGGTCGCGCCCGTGACGGTGTCGACCAGGTCCCACTCGCGGGGCGAGCGCGGCGACCACGCCACCAGCGGCCCGAGCTCGAAGTCGACCTCGACCGCTCCTCGGTCGAGCACGCCCGCGAGCTGGGCGACGGGAGCGTCGCCGCGGCCCGCCGCGCCCGCGACGTCGACGCTCGCCGCGTTGCCCCGTGCGGCCTCGGCGTCGAGCACCGCCTGCAGGACGCCGAAGTCGTCGACGGTCACGGGTCGATCCCCTTGGCCGCCTCGCGGGCCCAGATCTGCTGCGCCAGCCTCGTGACCGGCCCGGGCGCCTCGAGCTCGCGGTCGTCCACGCGCGAGATCGCCTGGACGTCGCGGGTCGTGCCGACCAGCAGCACCTCGTCGGCGGTCTGCAGCACGTCGATGGGGGCGTCCTGCTCGACGACGTCGATCTCGCCGGCGCACCACTCGAGCACGAGCGCCCGGGTGATGCCCGCGAGCGGGCCGGCGGCGAGCGTCGGCGTGATGAGCCGGTCGCCGACGACGTACATGATGTTGGACCCCGTGCCCTCGCACAGCTCGCCGCGGGTATTGGGCATGACGGCCTCCGACGCGCCCCGCGCCAGCGCGTGCTCGATCATCAGCGCGTTCTCGGCGTACGACGTCGTCTTGAGCCCGCTGAGCGCCCCGCGCTCGTTGCGGGGCCACGGCACCGTGACGACGCTCGCGACCGGCGGAGGCTGCGTCGAGGGCTCCGAGACGACCACGTGGGTCAGCTCACCGTCGCCTCGCGGGGAGCCCAGCGGGCCACGACCGGACGTGACGGTCACGCGGATGCGGCCGAAGGCGATGTCCTGGCCGTCCATCGTCGCCGCGATGCCCTCGCGGACCGCCCCGACGTCGGGGGTGCCGATGCCGAGCCCGGCCGCGGAACGGACGAGGCGGTCGAGGTGACGGGTAAGCGCGAACGGCCGGTTGCGGAGGATCTGGACCGTCTCGAACACCCCGTCGCCCACGATCATGCCGTGATCGAGGACGCTGATCGACGGTTCGTCCGGGGATTGCAGGAGACGACCGTTGTGCCATGTGCGCATGCCGCCACGCTACGCCGACCCCGGTTTGGGGTGAACGAGGAGCATCCGCTAATGTTTCATCTCGGCCCGCCAAGCGGGCCGGTTGCGGACATAGCTCAGTGGTAGAGCATCACCTTGCCAAGGTGAGGGTCGCGAGTTCGAATCTCGTTGTCCGCTCGGAGAGGGTCTTCATACCCATCCAGCGGTGGGTTGGCCGAGAGGCGAGGCAACGGACTGCAAATCCGTTTACACGGGTTCAAATCCCGTACCCACCTCGACACAACTGAATGACCAGCACGATGAACACCCACGGGCGATTGGCGCAGCGGTAGCGCGCTTCCCTGACACGGAAGAGGTCACTGGTTCAAACCCAGTATCGCCCACACCACGAGAACCCCCGCGAGAGCGGGGGTTCTTCGTTTCTCTGGCGCGGGGTGCTCGTGGACCAGCGTGACCACAGCCTCCGTCCGATCGTCCTGCGCGCGCCGTGTTCCTTGCCCGCACCCTCCGCGTCGAACCGGCACACGCTCAGCGCAGTGTGACCGAGATGTCGCGAACGGTGTACGACAGGCCGGGAGCCCCGTCGTCCTCGCCGCCTATGACGACGCACGTGTAGTCGACCAGGCGGCCCGGGCCGCCGACGTCCTGCACCTCGATCGAGCCGCGGACGCGATAGCGGGGCCACTCCCCCATGACGGACGCGTCGTCCGACATGGCTGCCGTCACGGAAGCCGTGCCCGTCGGCGAGCTGGCACTCATCGCGCCCATCTCGCAGGCCCGGACGGCCGCCTGTTCCCGCTGCGACGTCTTCGCGTTCGACACCAGCAGCACGACCGCCACGGCGGTGCCCACGACGATCAAGGCGATGAGACCGAGCCCCCATCGGCTCGCCGCGTCGCGTCGGACCACCGACTCGGGAGACGGGGACCGGCCGGCAGCGACATCGTTCACGCGTCGACGTATGAATCATGCGGCGCATGAGCCTGGTCACAGCGGACGTCGGAGAGCCCCCCGATGTGTACATTCGGGCCGGTTCTGTCCACATTCGGGACCTACAGACCTCGCGCGGCGGGACTCTTTGCACGTAGCATCGGGGTGCCGCCCCTGCCTGCCTCCCCTGGAGGGCAGGGGTGGCCTCTTGTTGTCACACCTCGTTGTCACACCTCGGTGTTCGGCGATCGTTCGCCCCGCGTTGGTGGAGTCGGACGTGACATCTCCGTACCGTCGAGGACGAGCCGGTTGGTCACGCACAGCCGGTGCCCGTGCGGCCACGACCCTTCCTCCATGAGGTCCCAGCCGCGACCCAGCCCCTCCGCCGCCCACCACCCCGGCCGAGGGGCTTCGTCGTGCGGTCAGCTCGTGACGGCGTCGCGCCCCCAGCGGGAGTCGTCGACGCCCTCCTCGACCGCCGCGTTGATCGCGGCACCGATCAGCACCGAGATCGACAGCACGTACAGCCACAGCAGCACCGCGATCGGCGCCGCCAGGGGCCCGTAGATCGACATGCCGCCCGTCGAGAAGCCGAGCGCCCAGCGGACGAAGTAGCTGCCGAGGATCCACAGCAGGAGCGTGAAGGCGGCACCCGGCAGACCGGCACGCCACTTCTGCCGCACCGGGACCGCGAGGTGGTACAGCGTCGTCAGGAACCCGAGCGACAGCACCAGCACGGCTGGCCAATAGAAGACGCGCATGAACGACCATCGGTCCGACAGGATGTCGGCCGCGAGCTCGGGCCCGGTCAGCACGAGCGGCACCAGGACGATGCCGACCACGAGGGCCGCGATGTAGAGCGCGAACGACAGGGCCCGCGTCTTGACGATGCCGCGCTGGCCGCCCATCCCGTAGATGATCGAGATGGTGTCGAGGAAGACGTTGAGCGCCCGCGAGCCCGACCAGAGCGCCAGCACGAAGCCGATCGAGATGACGTCGATGCGTCCCGACCCCAGCACCTCGTCGAGGGTCGGGGCGATGACCTTGTCGACGGTGCTGTCGGTCAGCGCCTGCGAGGCGAGGTCGATGATGCGGTCCTTCAGGACGTCGACCTGCGCGACGTCGAAGCGCTCGGCGATGAACCCGATCGTGCCGGCGAGGCCGAACACGAGCGGCGGCAGCGACAAGATCGCGAAGAAGGCCGCCTCGGCGGCGAGCCCCGTGACCCGGTAGCGGAAGCAGCTGCTGACCGTCCTGGCGACGAGCCTGCTCAGCAGGTCGGGGAGCGCCGGTCGACCTACCGGTTGCGCCACCATGGCTCTACCGTAGCGACATGAATCCCGCTCCCCGCGCATCACACGACCCGGCGCGCACGGTGTCTCGGCGCGAGACCCGATGAGCCGACACCTGCTCCTGGCGACGGTCGTGTCCGCGTTCACGACGTTCGTCGCGGCGATGGCCCTCCGGGCGGCCGATGCGACCCTCGCCGTCGTGGCCGTGGCCGCGGTCGCCGTCCTGTTCACCTGGTACGCCCAGCTGCACTCGACGGACGAGCAGTCGTCGCTCGGCCTGGCCAACCCCGCGGCCGCGGTCACGCTCGCCGTCGTCGGTCGCCACCCGTGGTCGACCCTCCTGCCGGTCGTCGCGGCCCATGTCGTGGGGGCGGTGCTGGCCGGCCTCGCCGCCCTGGGGCTGGAGGACCGCCTCGGCGACACGCTGGTCTTCGGCACCCCCGGCCTCCTGCTCACGGGCACCGGGGCCGCGGTGGTCGGACTGATCGGCGCCTGGACGACCCTGGCCGTCGACGCCGACGGTCAGCCCCCTGTCGTGGCCGTCCCGGTGCTGGTCGGAGGCGCGGTGCTGCCGCTCGGGCTGCTGACGTCCTTCCAGCCGGCGGCGGTCGTGGGTCTCGCGACGGCAGGGATCCTGCCGTGGGACGTCGCCCTGGTGAGCGTCGCGGCGGTGCTGGTCGCGTCGGCGGTGGGGGCGTTCGCCGTGTCGGCGCTCGTCCCGGCGGAGTGACGCGGACCACAGCAAGGCCCCGTTTCTGCCGTGCCGCCGCTCCGCGTGTCCATGATGTGGACGCCCGTCCCACGGAGTGAGACCATCGCTTGTCGCGCGGGCCTGCGGTCCCCAGACTGAACACATGCTTTCGGCGCAGACCCTCTGGCTCGTGGGACGACTCCACGTCGACCTCGGCCGCGCCCGCAACATGATGTGTCGCTGATCAACGCGCGACCTCTGTCCTGACTCGAAGCTCCACCAGTCGAATCAATCCAGGCGCGCGGCGACCACCGTGACGAGCCTGTCCTGATCGCCGTGTGCCCTTGCCGCCGCAAAGGGAACCCCATGGCTTCAGCACCCGGTACCGACACCCCCGCCCGTCGTCCGCGCCCCAAGCGCGGCGAGGGCCAGTGGGCGTTGGGCTACCGCGAGCCACTGAACGCCAACGAGCAGTCCAAGAAGGACGACAACCCGCTCAACGTCCGGGCCCGCATCGAGAACATCTACGCGCACCGCGGCTTCGAGTCGATCGACGGCGGCGACCTGCGCGGCCGCTTCCGCTGGTGGGGCCTCTACACGCAGCGCAAGGAGGGCATCGACGGTGGCAAGACCGCGACCCTCGAGCCCGACGAGCTCGACGCCGACCGGTTCATGATGCGCGTGCGCATCGACGGCGGACAGCTGAACCTCGCGCAGCTGCGCGCCGTCGCCGACGTGTCGACCGAGTTCGCCCGCGACACCGCCGACCTCACCGACCGCCAGAACGTCCAGTACCACTGGATCGACGTGCGCGACGTCCCGACGATCTGGGAGCGTCTCGAGTCCGTCGGCCTGTCGACGCAGGAGGCCTGCGGCGACTGCCCGCGCATCATCCTCGGCTCCCCCGTCGCCGGCGTCTCGCACGAGGAGATCATCGACGGCACCTCGGCCATCGCGGCGATCGAGAGCCAGTTCATCGGCGACCGCGCCTTCAGCAACCTGCCGCGCAAGTTCAAGTCCGCGATCAGCGGCCACCCCGGCCACGACGTCGTCCCGCAGATCAACGACATCGCGTTCATCGGCGCGGTCCACCCCGAGCACGGCCCTGGCTTCGACCTCTGGGTCGGCGGCGGCCTGTCGACCAACCCGATGCTGGCGCAGCGCCTCGGCACCTGGGTCTCGCTCGAGGACGTCCCCGAGGTCTGGAAGGGCGTCGTCAGCATCTTCCGCGACTACGGCTACCGCCGCCTGCGCACCCGGGCGCGCCTGAAGTTCCTGCTGGCCGACTGGGGCGTCGAGAAGTTCCGCGACGTCCTCGAGACCGAGTACCTCGGACGCCCGCTCGCCGACCTGGACGCCCCGGAGGCTCCCGAGACCCCGCTCGACCATGTCGGCGTGTTCCCGCAGACCGACGGACGCTTCTACGTCGGCGTGGCCGCGACCGTCGGCCGCATCTCGGGAACCCTGCTGAACCAGGTCGCCGACATCGTCGAGGCCCACGGCAGCGACCGCGTGCGCACCACCCCGATGCAGAAGCTCGTGGTGCTCGACGTGGCCGAGGACCGGGTCGAGTCGCTCGTCGCAGCCCTCGACGAGATCGGGCTGCACGCGCGGCCCTCGCAGTGGCGGCGCAACACGATGGCGTGCACCGGCATCGAGTACTGCAAGCTCGCGATCGTCAACACCAAGGACACCGCTCGCACCCTGATCGGCGAGCTCGAGCAGCGGGTGCCCGAGCTCGACACCCCGATCACGGTCAACGTCAACGGCTGCCCCAACTCGTGCGCCCGCATCCAGACCGCCGACATCGGCCTCAAGGGCATGCTCGTGCTCGACGAGAACGGCGACACCGTCGAGGGCTTCCAGGTGCACCTCGGCGGCGCCCTCGGGCTCGAGGCCGGCTTCGGCCGCAAGCTCCGCCAGCACAAGGTCACCGGCGAGCACCTGCCCGACTACGTCGAGAAGCTCTCCAAGACGTACCTGCAGGAGCGGGAGCCCGACGAGTCGTTCGCCCGGTGGGTCGCCCGCGCACCCGAGGAGGCCCTCCGATGAGCGCCACCCGGGCCGTCCCGTTCCACTGCCCGTACTGCGCCGACGAGGACCTGCGTCCCCACGGCGAGACGCACGGGGAGTGGGAGTGTCGCTCGTGCCTGCGGGCGTTCCGGCTCGGCTTCATCGGCCAGCTCTCCCCCAACGACCTGACCACCCTGTGACCACCACCCCCCTCACACCCACCACAGCACCACCCCCTGGAAGGAGGCACGCATCATGACCGCACCAGCACTCATCGCTCTTGCGCACGGCAGCACGGACCCTCGTTCGGCCGCCACCATCACAGCCCTCACGGAGATGGTCGCGTGCATGCGACCCGACCTCCGCGTGGTGCCCGCATTCCTCGACCACGTCGGACCCTCGTTCGACGAGGCCGTCGACCGGCTGGTCGCCGAGGGCCACCAGGAGATCGTCGTCGTCCCCCTGCTGCTGAGCGAGGCGTACCACGCCAACGTCGACGTCCCCCGCGCCGTCGCGGCTGCCGTGGCGCGCCACGACGGCATCAAGGTGCACGCGACGAACGTCCTCGGCATCGAGTCGGCGTTCTTCCACGTGCTCGACAAGCGACTGCGCGAGGCCCTCTCGAAGCACCGCGTGCGCGAGCTCGACGCCCTGGTGCTCGCGGGCGCCGGCTCGTCCGACCCGATCGCCAACGCGGCCATCTCGCGCGCAGCGCGTGCCTGGGGTGCGCACCACAAGCTGCCGACCATCGCGGCGTTCGCCTCGAGCGTCCCGCCGGCTGCCGGCGAGGCCGTGCGGCAGCACCGTGCCGACGGTCGCCGTCACATCGCGGTCGGCCAGCTGTTCCTCGCGCCGGGCGTCCTGCCCGACCGGGTCTCGGAGCTGGCGTACGAAGCCGGGGCCGTGGCGGTCGCCGAGCCGTTGGGCGTCGACGTCGAGGTGGCCCGCGTCATCCTCGCCCGCTACGCGGTCGGCGCCGTCGGTCTCGTGCCGCTCGAGGCCATGTTCGCTTGAGACCCGCCCGTCCCGCCGGGGACGTCATCACCGACGCTGCACCTCGCGTCCAGCCGATGACGTCCCCGGTGGCGTCGGGCCCCCTACCGTGGACGTCGTGACCTCTCCCCCTCGCGGCCGCGGCTGGACGTCCTGGCTGGTCCTGGCGTCCTGCGTCGGAGCGGTGTCGGCGGCGCTGAGCCTGGCGGGGTTCCCGTCGCCGCTGCTGTTCGGTGGACTGCTGGGCGGGCTGGTCTTCGCCCTCGTCTCCGCGCGGAGCGTCGCGGTGCCGGGCTGGTCGTTCACGATCGGTCAGGGCATCATCGGCGTCACGATCGGCGCGATCGTCGACTTCGACGCCCTCGCCGACCTGGGGTCCGACTGGCCGGTCGTGATCGTCATCTCGATCGTGACGCTGGCGCTCAGCGTCGTCGCCGCCCAGCTGCTGCGTCTGCACCGCGGCGTCACCCCCGTCACCGCGTCGTTCGCCCTGGTCGCGGGTGGCGCGTCCGGCATGACCGCGATCTCCCGCGACCTCGGAGCCGACGACCGCGTCGTCACGGTCATCCAGTACCTCCGCGTCCTGATCGTGCTGCTGGCGATGCCGGCCGCGGTCTCGCTGGTCTTCCACGCCGACGACGGGGCGACGACCGGTTCGGCCGCAACGCACACGACCGTCGCCGCGATGGCCTACACGGTCCTCGCCGTGGGGCTGGGGATCGTCGCCGGCCGGGTGCTGCGCCTGCCGTCGCCAGCGCTGCTCGGCGCCCTGGCCGTCGCGGTCGTCCTCTCGACCGTGCCGGCGTTCCAAGACGTCGAGGTGCCGGTGTGGGTGCAGGGCATCGGCTACCTGCTGATCGGCGTGCAGGTGGGCCTGCGATTCACCGTCGCGAGCCTGCGGGCGATCGGCCGGATGCTGCCGACGGCGCTGCTCGTCATCGCGTTCATCATCGCCTCGTGCGCGGCGTTCGGCGTGCTCCTCGCCAATCTGACGGGGGTCTCGCGGCTCGACGCCTACCTCGCCACGACGCCCGGCGGGCTCTACGCCGTTCTCGCGACGTCGGCCGACACCGGCGGCAACGTCACGTTCGTGACGGCCGTGCAGCTCATCCGGCTGCTGCTCGTGCTGATCGCGGCTCCCCTGCTCGCCCGCTGGCTGACGTCACGCCACGGCTGAGCCCCGACTCCGGCGGCGTCACATCGCGGCGAGGCGGGCCTTCTCGGCGTCGACGTCGAAGTCGCCCTCGGGCCACTGCAGGTCGAGCGCGCGCAGCTGCTCGAGCAGCAGGGTCGCGACGGCCCAGTTGCGGTACCACTTGCGGCCGCTCGGCACGACGTGCCAGGCCGCGTTGCCGGTCGAGCAGCGCTCGAGCGCGACACCGTACGCGTCCTGGTAGTCGTCCCACAGCGCGCGCTCGTCGAGGTCGGCCGAGTTGTACTTCCAGTGCTTCGTCGGGTCGTCGAGCCGCGCGACGAGACGCTCCTTCTGGTCGTCGGCCGTGATGTGCAGGAAGCACTTCACGATGACACCGCCGGAGGCCTTGAACGACCGCTCGAAGTCGTTGATCGCGATGTAGCGGCGATCGATCTCCTTCTCGTCGGCGAGGTGCCGCACCTTGCCGATCAGGACGTCCTCGTAGTGCGAGCGGTCGAAGATGCCGATCATGCCAGCCTCGGGCAGCGCGTTCTCGATGCGCCACAGGAAGTCGTGCTCGAGCTCCTCGGGCGTCGGCTTCTTGAACGACGTGATCGACAGGCCCTGGGGGTCGACCAGCCCGGCCACGTGGCGGACGATGCCGCCCTTGCCGGACGTGTCCATGCCCTGCAGCACCACCAGCACCTTGGTGTCGCCCGTCCCCGCGCGTCCTCCCGCGAACAGCTTCTCCTGAAGGTCGCCGAGCTCCTCGCCGATCGCGGCCAGCGCCTCGGCGGCGTCCTTCTTCTTGCCGTCGAAGCCCGTCGTCGCGCGGGAGTCGAACGTCGACAGATCGACGTGTCCCGACACGGAGAGCTGGGACGAGAGGGACGGCGGAGGCGACGACTTCGACATGTCCGAAGTATGCCCGACACGCCCCCGTACGCTGCTGGACATGGACCTGGACGACGCCGAGATCGCGCGGCTCTACGCCTATCCCGCCACCGACCGCCCGTGGGTGCGCACCAACTTCGTCGCGACGGTCGACGGGGCCGCCCACGGCGCCGACGGCGTCTCGGGGACGCTCGGCGGCGAGGCCGACAAGAGAGTGTTCGGGGTGCTGCGGTCGCTGGCCGACGTCGTCCTCGTCGGTGCGGGCACGGCGCGCGACGAGGGGTACGGACCGGCGGACGTGCCGATCGCGCTCGTCACCAGGAGCCTCGACGTCCCCGACGCGCTCCGCGTCCCCGGCACCGTCGTCGTCACGACCGCGGACGCCCCGCGCGACCGGCTCGACGCCTTGGGCGACGACGTCGACGTCGTCGCGCGCGGGACCGGCGCCATCGACTGGACGGCCGTCCTCGACGAGTTCACGACCCGCGGGTGGCTCCACGTGCTGTGCGAGGGAGGACCGTCGCTGCACGGCGAGCTGGTCGGGCTCGACCTCGTCGACGAGGTCTGCCTGACCGTCGCCCCCGTCATGGCCGCGGGGCCGGCGCCCCGCATCGCGCACACCGACCAAGCGGTCGACCGGTCCATGACGCTGGGGCACGCCCTGGCGGTCGACGACGTCCTGCTGACGCGGTGGGTCCGCGACCGCGCGTAGGCTGACCACGACGAAGGGACCACCACATGTTCGACGTGTCACTGCTCATCGAGCGCCAGCTCAACGACCTCGACGCCGACCAGGTCGTCGCCCTGCACGAGGGGCTCGACGACACGGTCCGCTACCACCTGCTCCTGCCGGTCGAGAGCTCGTCGGCGGTGCTGATGTCGTCGATGGGCAGCCTCGGCGGCCAGGTCGTGCCGCTGTCGGAGCCCGGTGCGCTCGAGGACGTCCAGGACTCGCTCGACCGGGCCGGCCAGGCCGAGCTCGACGCCAGTGCCGCGCTGCTGACCCAGCGGGGCCAGCAGGTCACCGCGACGATCACCGAGGACGACCCCATCGAGGCGCTCGTCGCACTCGTCGAGAGCACGGGATCGTCCGAGGTCATCATCCTGACCGAGCCGCACGTCGTGAAGGAGTTCCTGCACATCGACTGGGAGTCCCGCGCGCAGCGCAAGCTCGACGTCCCCAGCATCCGCCTGCTCGAGCACGTGCCGTTCGACGCCCAGCGCTGAGCGCGGCGGGCGCTGGCCCGCCGACGTAGGCTTGACACATGAGCAAGCCGAGTGAGAAGACCTACGCCGTCGACAAGACGGATGCCGAGTGGAAGGCCGAGCTGAGCCCGGCCGAGTACCAGGTGCTGCGCAAGTCGGGCACCGAGCGCCCCTTCAGCTCGTCGTACGAGACCGACCCGACGGTCGGCGTGTACGCGTGTCGCGCGTGCGACGCCGAGCTGTTCCGCAGCGAGACCAAGTTCGACGCCCACTGCGGCTGGCCGGCGTTCTACGCGCCGCTGGCCGAGGACCGCGTCGAGTACATCGAGGACCGGTCGATGTTCGGCGGCGTGCGCACCGAGGTGCGCTGCGCGACGTGCGGCTCGCACCTGGGGCACGTCTTCGAGGGCGAGGGCTTCGGCACCCCGACCGACCAGCGTTACTGCATCAATGGCGTCGCCCTGAAGCTCGAGGCCGACTGACGTCGCCCGTTCCCCAGGGAGGCCGCCGCACGCCCCGTTCCCCAGGGAGGCCGCCGCACGCCCCGTTCCCCAGGGAGGCCGCCTGCGGCCGACCGTGAGCGAAGCGAGGGGAACCCACTCGAGCGTGGTCGCTGGCGTCCGCCTCGGTCGCTGGCGCTCCCTCACGGTCGCTCCGCTCCCTGGCGAACGAGACGCTCCGCTCTTCGGCGAGAGAGACGCTCGTTCGCCAGCCCGAACGCGCCGGAGAAGGCGTCAGGGCCAGATGTCGACGAGCTCGGCGACGGTGTGCACCTGACCGGTGTAGAAGGGGATCTCCTCGCGCACGTGACGGCGGGCCTCGGTGGCCCGCAGCTCGCGCATGAGGTCGACGATGCGGTGCAGCTCCTTGGCCTCGAAGGCCAGGATCCACTCGTAGTCGCCCAGCGCGAACGACGCCACGGTGTTGGCGCGCACGTCCGGGTAGTCGCGCGCGGCCATGCCGTGCTCCTTGAGGATCGCGCGACGCTCGTCCTCGGGCAGCAGGTACCAGTCGTACGAGCGCACGAACGGGTAGACGCAGACGTACGGCTGCACCTCCTCGTCGGCCATGAACGCCGGGATGTGCGAGCGGTTGAACTCGGCCGGACGGTGCAGGGCCATCTGCGACCACACCGGCGCCATGCGCGCCCCCAGGGCGGTGCGACGGAACGCGTTGTACGCGATCTGCAGCGCGTCGCTGGTCGGCGCGTGCCACCAGACCATCAGGTCGGCGTCGGCTCGCAGACCGCTGACGTCGTACGTGCCGCGCACCACGACGTCGTCGGCCGCGAGCTTCTCGATCAGCGCCTCGACCTCGGCGGCCTCGGCCTGCCGGTCGGCGTCGCCGAGCACGCGGTCGAGCCTGAAGACCGACCACATCGTGTAGCGGATGGTGTCGTTGATCTCCTTGGCGAGCTTGCCTTTGTTCGGGATGGGCGAAGTCATGACTCGATCATCCCAGCGTCGAGCAACCGGCGGGCAGCCGCCCGGCCCGACGCGATGACGGCGGGGATGCCGACGCCGCGGTAGGCCGCGCCGCACACCTCGAGCCCGCGCACGCCCTCGACGGAGCGCTCGACGGTCTCGACGCGGTCGAGGTGGCCCACGTCGTACTGCGGGAGTCCCCCGCCCCAGCGCTGCACGACCTGGTCGGCGGGGTCGGGCAGCGTGCCGAGCGCCTCGCGCAGGTCGACCAGGGCGCGTCGGCCGAGCTCACCGTCGTCGTGCTGCAGCAGCGTCGTCTCGCCCGCGCGGCCGACCGACGTGCGGATCACGGTGCGGCCGGTGTCGCCGACCCACCCCCACTTGTTGGACGAGACCGTGGCGGCCTTGATGAACGTACGGTCGACGGGTGGCACCAGGAAGCCCGATCCGTCGGGCACGACCGCGTCGTCGAAGACGAAGGTGATGATCGCCATGCTGGCGTAGTCGATCGCGGCGAGGGCGAACGCGGCGTCGGGCGCCTCCTCGGCCAGCAGCCGGGCCGCCGCCGGGGCGGGCGTCGCGACGACCACCGCGTCGACGTCGAGCGTCTCGACGTCGGTCGTGGGCCCGACCGACAGGCGCCAGCCGTCGCCGGTGCGGGTGATCGACCGCACGGTCGACGAGAGCCGCACCTCGACGTCGTGGGCCGCGACGACGGCCGCCGGCAGCTGACCGACGCCTCCGACCAGCCCAGCGAACACCGGCCCCGTGCTGTCGGACGCCGCGCGGTGCTCGGCGGCCGCAGAGACGAGGTCCTCGCCCAGCGCGGCGATCTGGGGGGTCGTCGCGCGCAGCGACAGCTGGTCGGTGTGGCCGGCGTAGACCCCGCCCAGCAGCGGCTCGACGAGCCGGTCGAGCACGTCGCGCCCGAGCCGCGCCGTGACGAAGTCGGCGACCGACACGTCCTCGTCGGGGACGGGCAGGATGCGCGGCTCGGGCATCAGCGCGATGCCCGACGCGGCGAGGGCGTCGGCGTCGGCCGGGACGCCCATGACGGTCGGCGGCATCGAGCGGAGGGCGCCGTGCGTCCAGATCGACGCCGTGATGGTCTCGGGGTGCACGACCCGGTCGTCGAGACCGACTTCATGGATCAGGTCGAGCCCCTCGGGCCGCCGGGCCAGGACCGACTCGGCGCCGAGGTCGAGCGTGATGCCACCGACCTCTCCGAGCCTCAGCTTGCCGCCGACCCGGTCGGAGCCCTCGAGCAGGACGACCTCGGCGCCGCCTGCGGCGAGCTCGTGGGCCGCGGCGAGCCCGGCCATGCCGCCTCCGACGACGGCGACCCTCACGGCGCGGTGGGCGTGTAGGAGTGGACGAAGTCGACCAGGCGCGTCAGCGAGTCGGGGTCGGTGGCGGGCAGCACCCCGTGGCCCAGGTTGAACACGTGCCCCTCGGCGGCGCGTCCGGCCTCGATGATCTCGGCGGCCCGGGCGTGGACGAACTCGGTCGGCGCGAACAGCGTCGTCGGGTCGAGGTTGCCCTGCACGGCCTTGCCGGGCCCGATGCGCCGGACCGCGTCGTCGAGCGGCACGCGCCAGTCGACGCCCACGACGTCGGCGCCGGCGTCGCCCATGGCGTGCAGCAGCTCGCCGGTGCCGACACCGAAGTGGATGCGCGGCACGCCGAGGTCGGCGACCGACTCGAGCACCGCGGTCGAGTGCGGCTTGACGTACGTCTCGTAGTCGGCCAGCGACAGGTGCCCCGCCCACGAGTCGAACAGCTGGATCGCCGAGGCGCCCGCCTCGACCTGCAGGCGCAGGAACTGGGCCGCGATGGCCGCCATGCGGCCGAGCAGGGCGTGCCACAGCTCGGGGTCGGAGTACATCAGCTGCTTGGTGAGGCGGTGGTCGCGCGACGGACCACCCTCGACGAGATACGACGCCAATGTGAAGGGAGCGCCCGCGAAGCCGATCAGCGGTGTCGAGCCGAGCTCGCCGACCAGCGCCGTCACCGCGTCGGTGATGCTGCGGACGTCGTCCGGCTCGACGTCGCGGAACTGGTCGAGCTGCGCCGCCGACCGGATCGGCTCGGCGACGACGGGGCCGGTGCCCGGCACGATGTCGAGGTCGACGCCGATCGCCTTGAGCGGCACGACGATGTCGGAGAAGAAGATCGCGGCGTCGACGCCGTGGCGGCGGACGGGCTGCATCGTGATCTCGACGACCATGTCGGTGCGGAAGCACGAGTCGAGCATCGCCGTGCCCTCGCGGATGGCCAGGTACTCGGGGAGCGACCGCCCCGCCTGCCGCATGAACCAGACCGGCGTGTGGGCCGGTCGTTCACCCCGGCAGGCCTGCAGGAACGCGCTGTCAGTCAGTGTCGATGTCACCGGGTCAGTCTCTCAGGTCGTGCGGAGTGTCGCTCCCGGGACCTGACGCCGCCGCGCCTACCATCACAGGGTGGCAGTCCGCAGTGAGATCGATCGCACGCCGGCCCGGTTCACCGAAGCGGTCGAGCAGGTGCGCCAAGCCGTCCTGCGACCCGAGGTGGTCGTCGACGAGATGCCCGCGCCCCAGCGCATCGCACCGCACGCCTTCGCGATGAGCGGCGACGTGCTGGTCGACGACGAGGAGCTCGCGACGGGGCGGTTCATCCTGCTGCACGACCCGGCCGGCAACGACGCGTGGGGCGGGACGTTCCGCTGCGTCACGTTCGCCCGCGCCGACATCGAGGCCGACATGGCCGCCGACCCGTCGCTGCCCGCCGTCGGCTGGAGCTGGCTGACCGAGGCGCTCGACGCGTACGGCAGCGAGTACTCGGCCGCGAGCGGCAGCGTCACGGTCGTCCGCTCCGAGGGCTTCGGCGAGATGGCCGAGGACGGCGGCGACGCGCAGATCGAGGTGCGGGCGTCGTGGACGCCGCACATGGAGGCACCGACGACCGGCACGGGTGGCCACGCCGGCGCCTGGTCGAACCTGCTGTGCGCGATCGCCGGACTGCCTCCTCTGGCCCCGGGCGTGATCCCGCTGCAGCGCAGGCGCGGTGCGCGGTGACGGCTCCCGACCAGACGCCCGAGACCACCGGCAGCGACGAGACGAGCGAGCTGGTCGCGCCCGAGGCGCCGCGTCTGCAGCTGCGCGACCCCCTGCCGCCCGTCGTCGACACCCAGGCAGCGCTCGACGACACCTGCGCCCGCATCATGGCCGGCACCGGACCGATCGCGCTCGACGCGGAGCGGGCGTCGGGCTACCGCTACTCGCAGCGCGCCTACCTCATCCAGGTGCGGCGCGAGGGCTCCGGCACGCACCTGATCGACCCGACGGCGTTCGACAGCCTCGTGCCGCTCGACACCGCCTTCGACGGCAACGAGTGGATCCTGCACGCCGCGACGCAGGACCTCATGTGTCTGGCGGAGGTCGGTCTCTACCCCGAGCACCTGTTCGACACCGAGCTCGCCGGACGCCTGCTGAACCTGCCGCGCGTCGGGCTGGCCGCCCTGGTCGAGCACTACCTGGGGCTCAGCCTGGCCAAGGAGTTCTCCGCGGCCGACTGGTCGACGCGTCCGCTGCCCGACCCGTGGCTGGTCTACGCGGCCCTCGACGTCGAGGTGCTGGTCGAGCTGCGCGACCTCATCGACGCCGACCTGCAGAAGGCCGGCAAGCGCGAGTGGGCCGCCGAGGAGTTCGAGTCGCTGCTGCTGTTCCAGGGGCCGCCCGAGCGCAAGGAGCCGTGGCGCCGCACGTCGGGTCTGCACAAGGCCCGCGGACGCCGGGCGCTCGGCATCGTCCGCGAGATCTGGCAGACCCGCGACGAGATCGCCGAGGACCGCGACACGACACCGGGCCGCATCCTGCCCGACGCGTCGATCCTCGAGCTCGCGACGGCTCCCCCGAACGACCTCAACGCGCTCAAGAGCCTGCGCATCATGCGCAACCGCGGGCCACGGCGGTTCATGAGCGAGTGGTTCGACGCGATCGAGCGCGGGCTGGCGCTCGACGAGGCCCTGCTGCCGACGACCAACCAGCGGTCGGACGGCCCCCCGCCGCCGCGTGCCTGGGCCGACAAGAACCCGATCGCCGCCGAGCGTCTCGGCCGGTGCCGCGACGTCGTGCAGGCCGTCGCCGACCAGCACGACCTGCCGACCGAGAACCTCGTCAGCCCGCAGCTCGTCCGCAACCTGGCGTGGGAGCCCCCCGCCGACGTGTCGTCCGAGACGGTCGCCGCGACCCTGCGGCTGCAGGGCGCCCGCGAGTGGCAGATCGGCCTGCTGTCGGACCAGCTGGCCGAGGCACTGACCGCCTGAGAGCTTCTTGCCGAGATCACAGTCTCGGACCGATGTGGTGAGCGTTGCCTTGCCTTATTCTTCGTAGGTGCTCGCCAACTTCCTGATCGGACTGCGTGAGGGCCTCGAGGCCAGCCTCGTCGTCAGCATCCTGATCGCCTACCTCGTCAAGACCGACCGTCGTCATGACGTCCGGTACATCTGGGGTGGCATTGCCGCCGCCGTGCTGCTGGTCGTGGCCGTCTTCACGGCGATCAACATCGCGATCGGCTCGCTGCCGTTCCGCACCCAGGAGCTCGTGGGCGGGACGCTGTCGATCCTGGCCGCGGGCCTCGTGACCTGGATGATCTTCTGGATGCGGCGCACGGCGCGCGGGCTCAAGCGCGAGCTCGAGAGCGAGCTCGCGACCGCCGTGACGCTCGGCCCGTTCGCCGTCGCGATCGTCGCGTTCCTGACCGTCGGCCGCGAGGGCCTCGAGACCGCCGCCATCATGTACGGCACGGTCGCCGACGCCTACACGCCGCGGCCGTTCATCGGCGCCGCCGGCGGACTGCTCGTGGCCGTCGTGCTCGGCTACCTCATCTACCGGGGCGCCGTGACGGTCAACCTCGGCAAGTTCTTCACGATCACCGGATACCTGCTGATCGTCGTCGCGGCCGGCGTGCTGGCGTACGGCATCTACGACCTGCAGGAGGCCGGCTTCCTGCCCCGGCTCACCGGCAACGTCGGCGGCATCGGGCACCTCGGCAACGCGGTCTTCGACGTCTCGTCGACGATCCCGCCCGACAGCTGGTACGGCACGCTGCTCAAGGGGACCGTGAACTTCCAGCCCAATCCGTCGTGGCTGCAGCTGATCGGATGGGCGTGCTACCTGTTCCCGGTGCTGTGGCTCTACTCCCGCAAGCCCCGCCCCGCCGTGCAGCGTCCCGTCGCGTCGTCCGACGACGCGGCACCCGCGGACGTCCGCCACTGATTGGTCGCCCCCACTACCGTGATCGCATGACGACGGCAGCCGGCACGTTCGACGACCGCTTCGCTCCCCTGGCCGACCTGCTGCACCAGCACGTGAGCGACGGCGTCGAGCGCGGCGCCAGTCTGTGCGTCGTCCAGGACGGCGAGGTGCTGGTCGACATCTGGGACGGCTGGTCCGACCTCGAGGCCACCGTGCCGTGGGAGCGCGACACGATCGTCCCCGTCTGGTCGATCTCGAAGGTCATGACCAACCTGGCCGCGCTGGTCGCGGTCGACCGCGGGCTCATCGACCTCGACGAGCCGGTGGCGACCTACTGGCCGGAGTTCGCCGCGGCGGGCAAGCAAGACGTCACGGTCGGCCACCTGCTCGGGCACACGTCCGGCGTGTCGGGCTGGGCCCAGCCCGTCACGGTCGACGACCTCTACGACTGGGACGTCGCGACGTCGAAGCTCGCGGCCCAGCCGCCGTGGTGGACTCCGGGCACCGCATCGGGCTACCACCTGCTCGACCAGGGACACCTCGTCGGCGAGGTCGTCCGACGGGTCACGGGGTCGTCGCTCGGCACGTGGTTCGCCGACGAGGTCGCCGCGCCGCTCGACGCCGACTTCCACATCGGTCTCGGGGCCGCTCACGACCAGCGCGTCTCACCGCTGACGCCGCCGCGTCCGCCCGAGATCGAGCGGTTCGACGATCCCGACGACGTCGCGCTGCGCACCCTGACGGGACCGTTCCTGCGCGCCTCGGAGTGCAACAGCGAGCGGTGGCGACGGGCCGAGGTCCCCGCGGCGAACGGTCACGGCAACGCCCGCTCGATCGCGCGGGTGCAGTCGGTCGTGTCGCACGGAGGCGAGGTCGACGGCGTGCGGCTGCTCGCGGCCGAGACGGTCGAGCGCATCTTCGAGGTGCGGGCGTCCGGCACCGACCGGGTGCTCGGTCTGCCCCTGACGTTCGGCACCGGGTGGGCGCTGCCCGACGCGCACTCCATGCCCTCGGTCCGTCCCGGCCGCCGGTGCTTCTGGGGAGGGCTGGGCGGGTCGGTCGTGGTCAACGACGTGGAGCAGCGACTGACGATCGCCTACGCCATGAACCGCATGGTCATGGAGCACTCCCCCGGCACGCGCACCATCAGGCCGTGCGGCGACTCGCGCTTCGACGCGTACGCCGAGGTCATCGACAAGGCGCTCGCATGAGCGAGCCGAGCGAGCTCGTCATCAACGCCCTCGTGCGGACGCCCTCACACCGTTGCTTCTTCACGAGGGTGACCGCATGAGCGAGTTCAAGAAGCCCTCCCTGCCCGGCAGCGCGCTGTTCGAGGCGCAGGCCGGGGGCGACGACCCGGCCGAGCTGGCCGCCGCGGGTCACCGCATCGCCACGCTGCTGGTGCGCGGGCCGCGCACCGACGACGACCAGGGCATGGTCGACCGCGTCCTGCACCTGGCCGACGAGGAAGGACTCGGCGTCATCGCCGACCTGTGGGCCACGGCGCCGGCCGACACCCTCCCGGGGTCGCTGTGGCGCCTGTACCTGCTGCGCACCTGGGTGCACCGGCAGCCCGACCAGGCCGCCCGCGAGTACGCCTCCGGCAAGGCGTACGCCCCGGTGCACGAGGTGCTCGCGGGCGTTGTCGACCCGCCCGGGCCGGCCGAGGTCATCGCGCTGGTCGACACCGTCGTGCGCGGCATCGTCACGAGCGACCTCGACGTGACGCTCGACCGCGCGGCCTCGTTCGCCCACATCGTCGGGGTCGGGCGGGCGCAGCTCGACAGCGGCGACCCGCACAGCGCCGCCAAGCTCGTCGACACCGCCCTGCACCTGCGGCGCGCCGCCGAGCTGGAACGCCTGGGCGAGCTGACCTGATCTCGTCCGGGATCGCAGGGCGACCGCCGAACCCGCCTTGTGTGGGCGGATCGCTCGACTAGGCTGGTGGTCGCGTCGGGCTGCGGTAGCCCCGGGTCCCACAATTAGCCGCTACGAGCGGCCATGCGCCGTGAGGCGCTTCCCAGCCCGGCGCGACCCCCGACCACGTGCCTCCGGTCCTTTGTGGGTCATTTGTCCAAGATCACGTCGAGAACCACCCGAATCCGGCAGACGTGACGCCCAGGATCATCTACCGTCGATCTCGGTGTCCTCGGACGTCGAGACCCGGCCGGCGAACGTTCCAGGGGCGATCGCAGGCCGGGTCGGCCGCCGTCAGCGCGGCGCGTACGTCGTGTACGACTGCGTCGGCGCCCCGATCTCGGCCAGGTCGGCGAGATCGGCGCCCGACGGGGTCCACCGCGCAGCCTCGACGTTCGCACGCACCTGGTCGGGTCGCGTCGCGCCGGCGATGACGCTCGCGACGGCCGGCTGGGCCGCCAGCCCGCCGATCGCCAGCTCGAGCAGCGAGATGTCGCGCTCGTCGGCGAACCGCTGCAGCGCGTCGATGCGGTGCCAGTCGGCGCCGTCCAGCCGAGCCGACTGCAGGGCCAGACGGGTGCCCTCGGGTGCCGCCTCCCCGCGACGGTACTTGCCGGTCAGCAGGCCGTAGGCGAGCGGGAAGTACGGCAGCACGCCGACACCGAGCTCGAGGCAGGCCGGCACGAGCTCGACCTCGGCGGTCCGGTTGTAGAGGCTGTACTCGTTCTGTGCCGTCGCGAACGACGCCAGGTCGGCGGTCCGCGAGCGCCAGGCGGCGTCGACGAGCTGCCACGCCTGCAGGTTCGACGAGCCGATCGCGCGCACCTTCCCCTCCGCCACGAGCTCGGTCATCGCTCCCAGCGTCTCCTCGATCGGCGTCGTCGGGTCGGGCGTGTGCAGCTGGTACAGGTCGACGTGGTCGGTGCCGAGCCGGCGCAGGCTCGCCTCGACGGCGGTGCGGACGTAGGAGCGGGTGCCTCGACGTCCACCGTCGTCGCCGTTGACGCCCTGCATGTCCATGCCGAACTTGGTCGCCACGACGACCTCGTCGCGCCGACCCTCCAGGGCCGCACCGAGCAGCTCCTCGCTGCGACCCGTGCCGTACGTGTCGGCGGTGTCGAAGAACGTCACCCCGTTCTCGAACGCGGCGTCGACGACGGCACGCGTCTGCTCGCCGTCGATGCGCGAGCCGAAGGCGTTGCAGCCGATGCCGACGACGCTGACCGGGATTCCAGTGGGACCGAGGGTGCGGGAGGAGGACATGCGACCACGATAGGCACGACCTCCGGGGCCGCTCGTCTCGCGTAGACTCGCCGAATGCTCACGAGGTCCGCGACGCGTCGATCGGCCGTCGTGCTGATGATGGCGCTCGTGGCGATGCTCCTCGTCGCCACGGGCGGATCGGCCCGCGCGACGCAGCAGGCGCGCACCAGCGCCGGCACCGGGCACCTCACGGCCGCCCCGCAGCACGGGCGCCAGGCCGCGTCGGTGCCCCCGGCCTCGCACGACCACGGGCACCTGCACCTCGACCTCGCCACCACCGCCCCGGACGACGTCGCGTCGCCGGCCGCCGTGGTCGACGAGCCGGTCGCGACGCACGACGCGTCGCACGTCGCAGCGGCGACGGTCACGGTCGAAGGACGGGCGCCGCCGGCTCCCTGAGCCCGCGTCCCTCCTCCGCTCCGTCCCGTCCCGTCCGACCACGCCCACGGGCGTCTCTCGAAAGTCCTCCCATGTCCTCCCGTGCCCCCATGTGGCGCGCGATAGCCGCGTTCGCGGTGATCGCCGTCGCCCTCCTCCTCGCCCTGACCAGCAAGGCCAATCTCGGCCTCGACCTCAAGGGCGGCACCCAGATCGTCCTCGAGACCAAGGACTCCGAGCGGGTCAAGGCCGACGCCGAGTCGACCGACCGTGCGCTCACCGTCATCCGCGGACGTGTCGACGCGCTCGGCGTGGCCGAGCCGACGCTCGCCCGCTCCGGCTCCAACCGCATCATCGTCGAGCTCCCCGGCGTCCAGGACCCCCGCGAGGCCGCCGAGGTCATCGGCCAGACCGCGCAGCTGTCGTTCCACGAGGTGCGGTCGGTCCCGACCGACGACACCGCCCCGCCGGAGGGCGAGACCCTCAGCACCGACGAGGACGGCAACCCGATCGTCCTCGGCCCCCAGCTGCTCGACGGCAACGGCGTCAGCGACGCCTCGGCCGGCATCCCCGAGGGCGGCGTCGGCCAGTGGGTCGTCAACGTCGAGTTCAACGGCCAGGGCCGTGGTGGCTGGGCCGACCTCGTCAGCGCGGCGTGCGCCAACCCGGCCGCCGCCCAGCGCGTCGCGATCGTGCTCGACACGCAGGTGATCTCGTCGCCGTCCGTGCAGCCGAGCCTCTGCCAGTCCGGCGGCGGCGCCTCCACCCAGATCACGGGCAACTTCACGCAGGCCACGGCCGACGACCTCGCGATCCTGATCAAGGGCGGCGCGCTGCCGGTGCCCGTCGAGACGGTCGAGCAGAGGACCGTCGGTCCGACGCTCGGCAAGGTCGCGATCGACGCCTCGATCGAGGCCGCCATCATCGGCATCGCCCTCACCGGCCTGTTCATCGTGCTCGTCTACCGCCTCGTCGGCTTCCTCGCCACGATCGCGCTCGGCACCTACGCACTCATCTCGTACGGCATGCTCGTCTGGCTGGGCGCGACCCTGACCCTCCCGGGACTGGCCGGCTTCGTGCTGGCGATCGGTCTGGCGATCGACGCCAACGTCCTGGTCTTCGAGAGAGCGCGCGAGGAGTACGCCGAACGGACGTCCGGAGGGCTCGAACCCGCCCTCACGACGGGCTTCAACAAGGCGTGGTCGGCGATCATCGACTCCAACGTCACGACGTTGCTGGCCGCTGCCCTGCTGTTCTTCTTCGCGTCCGGACCCGTCAAGGGCTTCGGCGTGACCCTGTCGATCGGTGTCGTCGCCTCGATGGTGTCGGCGCTCGTGATCGCCCGCGTGCTGTGCGAGTGGGCCGTCAAGCGCTCGGTCGTCAAGGGCCGTCCGGCCATCTCGGGCCTGGCCGGCACAGGACGCATCCGCCAGTGGCTGACCGAGAGCGGCCCCGACCTCATGAAGCGCAGCGGCACGTGGATCGTCATCACGCTCGTCGTCGCCGTGGTGTCGGTCGGAGGCATCGCCGTCAAGGGGCTCAACCTGGGGGTCGAGTTCACCGGTGGTCGCCTGCTCGAGTACTCGACGTCGCAGGCGATCGACGCGGAGGACGCACGCGTGGCCGTCAGCGACGCGGGCTTCAGCCAGGCCGTCGTCCAGTCGTCGTCGGGCGAGGACGGGCGCGAGAACGTCAGCGTTCGCCTCGACGACATCACGAACGAGGAGGCCGTCGAGATCGAGGAGGCCCTCGCGGCCGTCGCCGGCTCGGTCGAGAAGGAGCGCGACGAGCTGATCGGGCCCAGCCTCGGCAAGGAGCTGCGCGACAAGGCCCTGATCGCCTTCGCGATCGCGATCGCCGCGCAGATGCTCTACCTGGCGTGGCGGTTCCGGTGGACGTACGCGGCGGCGGCGGTGCTGTCGATGTCGTCGGTGGTGCTGACGGTCGTCGGCGTGTTCGCGTGGTGGGGCAAGCCGATCGACGGCGTGTTCCTGGCCGCGGTGCTGTCGATCATCGGCCTGGCGGTCAACGACACCATCGTCGTGTTCGACCGCATCCGCGAGTACACCGCGGCGAACCGCAAGAAGCCGTTGCGCGGTGTCGTCAACGAGGCGATCCTGCAGACGATCCCCCGCACGATCAACACGGGGCTCGGCGCGATGTTCATCCTGGCGGCCCTGGCCGTCCTCGGTGGGGACTCGCTGACCGACTTCGCGATCGCGCTGCTGATCGGACTGTCGGTCGGCATCCTGTCGACGATCTTCACGGCGTCGGCGATCGCGATCCTGCTTGAGGAGCGGTGGCCGTACGACCCGACCGACGCGCCGAAGAAGGTCATCGACCCGTACGCCAACGTCGACGACGGGCGCACCACGACGGGCGCGATCCTCTAGCACCACCCGTCGACGAGAGAATCTGGGTTCGTCCGCCCCCGCGCGGACAAACCCAGATTCTTCTCGTCGGCTCGCCGGGCTGTCCACAGTTCGGGAGACGGGGCTGACAGATCTGCCGGGGTTTCGGTAGTTTCTGGCCATGCGATTCGGGGGAATTGTTCTGGTCACGGCGTTGACCCTTGCCGCCTGCTCGTCCGATCCCGCTCCCCGCGAGCCCGACCCCACCCGATCGGCGTCGGCAGCACCGACACCCACCGCGAGCCTGCCGACCATGCCGCCCCAGGCGTCCGAGGACTCCCCCGAAGGAGCCGCCGCCTTCGTCAAGCACTACGTCGACGTCTTCAACTACGCCGCCGCCACCGGCGACGTCGACGAGCTGCGATCGCTGGCGCCAAAGTGCGCGTCTTGCATGCAGTACGCAGACGATTTTGAACGACTCGATGCCAAATCACGTCCGTCACAGGACGCTTGGACTTTGGCCGACGTCACTGTCGCCAGTGCGCATTCGAATCGCAAAGTATCGGCCTCGGTAGCTGTGCTGAACGATCCGAAAAGTCCGTACAAGCTGTCGTTCATTTTGAATCGGAATCCGGCTACGGAAGTTCAAAATGTGGAAATGAGTGAACAGTGAAAACACGGCTCGGCCTCTTCGCCTTGGTTCTTTGGGTTCTTTCGTCGCCGGCGGCGTATGGCGGAATCGACGTGAACCCGGTCCCGTGGTCGCCGGAGATACACATCGATGGCAAGCGCCAGACACCCAGTCAGGTCGATCCAGGCGGGTCGTCGATAAATCCGATTGGGGTCGGCCCCTCCGAACCGGTTTACCGCGACATAACCCCGTGCCGCATCGATCCGGTGATGGGTAACTACGGGTGCCGGGACGTCGAGCCGCCCGAGCCGGAGGCGGACGAGCCCGAGGTGACACCCGGGGACGTCCTGCGGGCCGTGCGCGAGATCGGGCTGCCGAGCCTGCGGCTCGAGGTGCAGCCCGGCGCCGAGACGCTCGTGAACGTCGAGACCATCTTCTACACCGAGCCCCAGCCGTTCGAGCGCAGCATCGAGCTGCTGGGCTTCGACGTCGACCTCGTCGCCGAGCCCGTCGGGTACCGGTGGGTGCACGGTGACGGCACGACCGCGACGACCACCGAACCGGGCCGTCCCTACCCCGCGATGGACGTCGTCCACCGCTACACCGTCCCGGCCGACGACGTCCGCGCCCGCGTCGACGTGACGTATCGCGTGCGGTTCCGGGTCGACGGCGGACCGTGGCAGACGATCGGCCAGATGCTGCTCGCCGCCGGCCCGCCCACGGCCCTCGACGTCGACGAAGCGGCCCCGGTGATGACCAGACCGTGAGTGCAAGAATGGCGACATGCCCATTGCAGAGCACATCGTCGACCTGATCGGCAACACCCCGCTGGTCAGGCTCAACTCCGTGACCACCGCTGGATCAGCCACGGTCGCCGCCAAGATCGAGTACCTCAACCCCGGCGGGAGCGCCAAGGACCGCATCGCCGTCAAGATGGTCGATGCCGCCGAGGCCTCCGGCGCCCTCAAGCCCGGCGGGACGATCGTCGAGCCGACGTCCGGCAACACCGGTGTCGGTCTCGCGCTGGTCGCCCAGCAGCGCGGCTACACGTGCATCTTCGTGTGCCCCGACAAGGTCAGCGCCGACAAGGTCAACACCATGAAGGCCTACGGCGCGCAGGTCGTCGTCTGCCCGACGGCCGTGCCGCCCGAGCACCCCGACAGCTACTACAACGTGTCCGACCGCCTCGTGCGCGAGACCGAGGGGGCCTGGAAGCCCGACCAGTACTCCAACCCCGCCGGCCCCGCGAGCCACTACGAGACGACGGGTCCCGAGATCTGGGAGGCCACCGACGGCAAGGTCACGCACTTCGTGGCCGGCGTCGGCACCGGAGGCACCATCACGGGCGTCGGCCGGTTCCTGAAGGAGAAGAACCCCGACATCAAGGTCATCGGCGCCGACCCTGAGGGGTCGGTCTACTCCGGCGGCACGGGTCGCCCGTACCTCGTCGAGGGAGTCGGCGAGGACTTCTGGCCCAGCGCCTACGACCCGTCGATCCCCGACCAGATCATCGCGGTCTCGGACGCCGACTCGTTCGACATGACCCGCCGCCTGGCCCGCGAGGAGGGCCTGCTGGTCGGTGGCTCGTGCGGCATGGCGACCGTCGCGGCGTTGCAGGTCGCGGCCGAGGCCGGGCCCGACGCCCTCGTCGTCGTGCTGCTGCCCGACGGCGGCCGCGGCTACCTGTCGAAGATCTTCAACGACGACTGGATGTCGTCGTACGGCTTCCTGCGCCAGCCCCTCGACGGCAAGCCGCACGAGATGACGGTCGGCGACCTGCTGCACGGCAAGACCGGCGGCATGCCGGCGCTCGTGCACACCCACCCGTCCGAGACGATCCGCGACGCGATCGAGATCCTGCGCGAGTACAACGTCTCGCAGATGCCCGTCGTCGGTGCCGAGCCGCCCGTCGTGATCGGCGAGGTCGCCGGCAGCGTCAACGAGCGGGCCCTCATCAGCGCCGTCTTCGAGGGCCGCGCGCAGCTGACCGACCCGGTGTCGCAGCACATGGAGCCCGCGCTCCCCCTGCTCGGCTCCGGAGAGACCCTCGACGACGCGCTGAAGGCCCTGAGCGCCAGCGACGCCGTCATGGTCGTCGAGGACGGCAAGCCACTCGGCGTCCTGACCCGCCACGACCTGCTGGGAGTCCACGTATGAGCACCGACGAGCAGGGCTTCGCGACGCGCGCGATCCACGCCGGCTACGAGCCGAACGCCGAGAACGGCGCGGTCAACGTGCCGATCTACGCCAGCTCGACCTTCGCCCAGGACGGCGTCGGCGGCATGCGCGGCGGCTACGAGTACGCCCGCACCGGCAACCCGACCCGCAAGGCCCTCGAGGCCAACCTCGCGTCGCTCGAGAACGGCACGTACGGACGCGGGTTCAGCTCCGGCATGGCCGCGACCGACTGCGCGCTGCGGTCGCTGCTGCGCCCCGGCGACCACCTCGTGATCCCCGACGACGCGTACGGCGGCACGTTCCGGCTGATCGACAAGGTCTTCAGCCAGTGGGGCATCACCTACACCGTGGCCGCCGTCAACGACCTGGACGCGATCCGCGCCGCGGTCACCGACGCGACCAAGGCGATCTGGATCGAGACCCCCACCAACCCGCTGCTCAACGTCGGCGACGTGTCGGCGATCGCCCAGATCGCCCAGGACGCAGGAGCGACGTTCGTCGTCGACAACACCTTCGCCTCGCCGTACCTGCAGCAGCCGCTGACGCTCGGTGCGGACGTCGTGCTGCACTCGACCACCAAGTACATCGGCGGGCACTCCGACGTCGTCGGCGGTGTGCTCGTGACGGACGACGAGGAGCTCGACGCGGCGTTCGCCTTCCTGCAGAACGGGTCGGGCGGCGTGCCCGGACCGTTCGACGCGTACCTGACGATGCGCGGCGCCAAGACCCTCGCGGTGCGCATGGACAAGCACTGTGACAACGCCGAGGCCGTCGTCGACTTCCTGCAGGGCCACCCCGCGATCGAGTCGGTGCTGTACCCGGGCCTGCCCGAGCACCCCAACCACGAGGTCGCGGCCCGCCAGATGAAGCGGTTCGGCGGCATGGTCTCGGTGCGCCTGAAGGACCAGCAGGCGGCCCTCGACTTCTGTGCCCGCACCGAGCTGTTCACGCTCGCCGAGAGCCTGGGCGGCATCGAGTCGCTGATCGAGCACCCGGGGGCGATGACCCACGCCTCGACGGCCGGGTCGCAGCTCGAGGTGCCGGACGACCTGGTGCGCCTGTCGGTGGGCATCGAGGACGTCGCCGACCTCGTCGGCGACCTCGAGCAGGCACTGCGCTGAGATCGCGGCTGGTCGGCGTCGGCCTGCTCGCATGGGCCCTGCAGCCCCTGTACATCGCCGTCGAGGTGGTGGTGGGGCTGCGGGCCTCGGCCGACTACTCGTTCGCGGGCAGCACCGTCAGCGACCTCGGCAACACCGCGTGCCGCCAGGTGCGCGGTGACGTCCTGTGCTCGCCGTGGCACGCGGGCATGAACGTCGCCTTCGTGTGGTTCGGCTGCACCCTGCTCGCCGGCGCCCTGCTCCTCGGGTCCCGGCTGCTCGAGGGGCGTTCGGGGAAGGTCGCGGTGGCGGCGTGGTGCGTGTCGGGCCTCGGCTCGATCGGCGTCGGTCTGTTCCCCGTCAACGAGGACGCCGCGGCGCACGGGCTGGTCGCGCTGCCGATCTTCGTCGCGCAGCCCCTCGCGATCGCGCTGATGGGCGTCAGCCTGCGCGGCACGCGCCCCCGCGCGTCGGCCGCCGCGTTCGTGGTGGCCGCCGTCTCCTTGATCGGGGCGATCGGCTTCGGCGTGACGGTCGGCAGCGACTCGGGTGCCATCGGCGCGCTCGAGCGGATGGCCCTGTGGCCCGGCTACCTGTGGGTCTCGGCCTTCGCGATCGGCTCAGCCCTGGGAGGTCTGGTCGGGTCTCGCCGGCACGCACAGCACGGGACGTGACGACAGGTGCAGCAGCTTGTGCGGCGTCGAGCCCAGCACCGCACCCTTGAGGGGGCTCTCGCCCCACGAGCCCACCACGACGACCCGCGCGTCGTACGCATCGGCGACGCGCAGCAGCGCGTCGGCCGGCTTGGCGTCGACGAGCTCGACGGACGTCGGCACGCCTGCCTCGTCGGCCGCCTCGACGGCCGCGGCCAGCGCCGTGCGTCCGGCCGCCTCGAGGGCGGCCCGGTGGCTGCGGTACTCCTCGCCGAGCCCGCCGGGCGCCCCGACCCCGTGGACGATGACGAGCGGCTCGCCGAAGGCCGCCGCCACCTCGATGGCCGCCTCGAGGGCGCGCGCCGCGCCGGGCGACTCGTCGTAGCCGAGCACCACTGCCATGTCAGGACTCCTTGCCGTGGACGAGGGCGGGGTCGGCCACACCGGGCCGCTCCTGCCAGAAGCGCGGCGCCGCGATGCGCCACCAGAGCATGATGACGACCCCCACCAGGGCGATGCCGATGCCGATGACGAGCGGCGGGCCCAGCCCGAACCACGACGTCTGGCTGTAGGAGTTGGCCGGATCGGACAGGTCGCGCACCGAGGCGACGAGCAGCCACGCGAGCAGCAGGGCGCCGACCACGGGTCCGAGGCCGATCAGCACGAAGTTGCGAACGCTCTCGGTCAGGTGCCGGCGGTAGTAGACGGCGCACGCGATGCCGGTGAGGGCGTAGTAGAACGCGATCAGCAGCGACAGGGCCGACAGCGAGTCGAACAGGGCGTTCTCGCTGAGCTGGTTGACGACCAGGTACCAGGCGATCGCGATGCCGGCGACCCACCACGTGCTGACGTCCGGGGTGCGGAACCGCGGGTGGACGTGCCCGAACGTCCGTGGCAGCGCGGCCCGCCGCGCCATCGACAGGGCGGTGCGGGACGCCGGGATGATCGTCGTCTGGGTCGAAGCGATCGCCGACGTCGCCACGGCGAAGTACACGATCCAGTCCCACTGGCCCAGCACCTCGGTCGCCAGCAGCGGGAAGATGAACTCCTCCTCGTCGGCGTTGTCGACCAGGAACTGCGTGCCCGCGTAGGCGACGACCGCGAAGGCGACGGCGAGGTACGTCGCCAGCAGCACGATGGTCGACCAGATGCCCGCCAGGCCCGGCGCCGACGCGGCACCGCTGGTCTCCTCGGTCAGGTTGACCGCCGACTCCCAGCCCCAGTAGATGAACACGCCGAGCAGCAGGCCGGACGTCAGCGCCGCTCCCCCGATGTCGAACGGGTTGAGCCAGCCGAGGCTCGGCCTGATCGAGTCGAGCGAGCTCGTGTCGGCGTAGACGCGGTAGAACGCGACCGCGGCGAACACCAGCAGGAACACGACCTGCGCGAGGATCAGGACGTTCTGCAACCTCGCCGAGCCCTCGGTGCCGGCGACGCAGATCGCCGTCATGACGACGATCAGCAGCACCGCGAGGCCCTGGCGGATCCACGCCGTGTCGGCGGCGTCGTCGAGCCCGAACCCGCGCAGCATGAAGCTGACGCCGACGTCGGCGAGCGATCCGACGACCAGCACGCCGGTCATCGTGATGGCCCACCCGCCGAGCCAGCCGGCCCACGGGCCCATGGCGCGGGTGACCCACGAGAACGTCGTGCCGCAGTCCTTGTCGACCTTGTTGAGGTAGTAGAACGCCGACGCGATGAACAGCATCGGCACGAACGAGGCGAGCATGACGCCCGGCGCGTGCACCCCGGCGACGACCACGAGCGGGCCGATCACGGCGGCGATCGAGTACGCCGGTGACGTCGCGTTCAGCCCGATGACCAGCGCGTCGACGAAGCCGATCGCATCGGCCCGCAGCTCCTCGCGCGGCTCCTCCTCCACCTCGGCCACCGGGTCTCCCTCCGCTCGTCCCACCGGCACGGTGCCGTGGTGACACCCCATCGCACCGAGCCCGTCCTGTCCACCGGACGGCCCGATCGGTGTGACGGACGGGCTGTCGGTCGTCCCGTCTAGGCTCCAGGCATGCGGATCCTGCACACCTCCGACTGGCACGTCGGGCGCACCTTCCACGGCCACTCGACGCTCGCCGCGCTCGACGAGGTCGTCGAGGCGATGGCCCGGGTCGTGCACGAGCGCGACGTCGACGTCGTCGTGGTCGCAGGCGACGTCTACGACTCCTCGACCCCGTCGGCTGACGCCGTCGACCTGCTCAACTCGGTCCTGCTGCGCCTGCGCGACGCGGGCGCCACGGTCGTCCTGACCAGCGGCAACCACGACTCCCCCGCCCGCCTCGGCACGATGTCGGCGTTCGCCGCCGCGGCCGGCGTGCACGTCGTCACGAACCCCGCGCAGATCACGCAGCCGGTCACGCTGGACGACGAGCACGGGCCGGTGCACGTCTACGGCATCCCGTTCCTCGAGCCGGCGCGGCTGCGTCACGTCTGGTCCGATGCGCCGATGCGCTCGCAGAAGGACGTGCTCACCCGCGCGATGCAGCTCGTGCGCGCCGACCTGGCCGAGCGCGGTGGGCGCTCCGTCGTGCTGGCCCACACCTTCGTGCAGGGCGTCGAGGGCGAGTCGTGCGACTCCGAGCGCGACATCGTCGGCACGACGGTCGGCGGCGTCGACAAGGTGCCGGTGCCGGTCCTCGACGGCGTCGACTACGCCGCGCTGGGGCACATCCACGGTCGCGCCCACCTGTCGCCCCACGTCCGCTACAGCGGTGCGCCCCTGCACTACTCGTTCTCCGAGGCGGGCAAGCCGCGCGGCGGCTGGCTCGTCGACCTCGACGCCGCGGGGCTCGCCGACGTCACGTGGGTCGACCTGCCCGTTCCCCGCCCGCTGACGGTCGTCACGGGCACGATCGACGACCTCCTGTCCGACGGATCGCTCGACGGCGTCACCGACCACTGGGTCAGCGCGGTCCTGACCGACCGCACGCGACCGATGGACGCCATGCGGCGGCTGCAGTCGAGGTTCCCGCACTGCGCGCACCTCGAGTTCAGGCCGAGCCGCGTCCACGACGACGGTGGCCGCAGCTACGCCGAGCTGGTGCGCGGCAAGTCCGACGACGAGCTCGTCGACACCTTCCTGACCAAGGTGCGCAACGGCGAGGGCTCGACCGAGCCCGAGGTCGACCTGGTGCGCGACGTCATCGCCGAGCACGAGGCGAGGTCGTCGGCGTGAAGATCCACCAGGTCACCATGACGGGGTTCGGCCCGTACCGGGGCACCGAGACGGTCGACTTCGACGCCTTCGACGACGACGGCATCTTCCTCATCACGGGCCGCACGGGGGCGGGCAAGACCTCGATCCTCGACGCCGTGACGTATGCCCTGTTCGGCAGCGTCCCCCGCTACGAGGGTGGCGCCGGCGAGAAGGTGCGCAGCGACCACATCGGCCCGACCGATCCGTGCCGCGTGGTCGTCGAGCTCAGCACCGCCGACGGCCGGTTCCGGGTGACCCGCAGCCCCGCGCACCTGCGCCCCAAGCAGCGCGGCTCCGGCACGACCACGGCCCCGCCGACGTTCGAGCTGGCCCGGCAGGACGGCGACGACTGGGAGGTCGTCGAGTCCAAGACCGGCAACGCCGAGGTGCGCATCGAGGAGATCGTGCGCCTGACGGCCAAGCAGTTCCTGCAGGTCATCCTGCTGGCGCAGGGGCAGTTCCAGGAGTTCCTGGTCGCCACCAGCGACAAGCGGCGCGAGCTGCTGCGCATGCTGTTCGACACCCGCCGCTTCTCCGACTACAGCGAGGCGCTCGACGAGAGGGCGCGCACGCTGGGCGAGCGCCTCGCCGTCTCGTCGGCGGCGATCGGGACCCACACCACCTCGCTGGCCGGCGAGACGCAGCACGAGCTGCCCGACACCGTCGACCCCGTCACGGGCGAGGGGGTCGGCGAGTGGGTCGACGACGTCGTCGCCCGGCACGCCGAGACCGTCGACGACGCCGTGGCGCAGCGTCGGGTCACCGAGGCAGCGCTCGAGACCGCCCGCACGACCCACGACGAGGCGCGCACGCTGCGAGGCCGCCAGGACCGCCGTGCGGACGTGCTGCGACGCCAGGCCGACCTCGAGCTCGTCCGCCCCGAGATCGACGAGGCCCGCATCCGGCTGGCCGAGGCACGACGCGCGGCCCACGTGTGGCACCGCATCGAGGCGGCCCGCGACGCCCTACGCGCCGAGCAGGACGCCGAGCAGCGGCACCGCACCGCCGACGAGCGGTTCCGGGCCCTGCTGCCCAATGAGCCGACCGACGCCGACGCCCTCTCGGCGTCGGTGCAGCAGTGGTCCGAGCTGCTGGGGTCCCTGCGCGAGAGCGCCGAGCGCGAGAAGGCGCTCGACGACCTGCAGCAGGCGGTGCTCGACGCCTCGACGGCGCTGGCGTCCTTCGACGAGCAGGTGGCCGAGCAGACCGAGGCCCGCGCGGCGCTGCGCGCCCGCCGCGACGAGGTGCGGACGTCGATGCCGGCCCTCGAGCAGCGCGCCGGCGGCATCGTCGCGGCGGAGCAGACGCTGACCGCCCTGCGCGGACGACTCGAGGCCGCACGGTCCGCCGACCGCACCACCGTCCGGATCGAGCAGGCCGAGCGACGTCGTCTCGACGCCGGGCGCGAGGTCACCCGGGCGTCCGCGCGGCGTGACGAGGTGCGCGCCCAGCAGCGCGCCGGGTTCGCCGGGGTGCTGGCGCAGGGTCTCGAGCCGGACGAGCACTGCCCCGTGTGCGGGTCGACGTCCCACCCGTCCCCGGCCGCGCTCGCCGCCGACCACGTCGACGAGGGCGACGTCGACCGGGCCGAGGCCGACTTCGAGGTGGCGATGCGCGCCTCCTTCGCCGCCGACGGCGACCTCAAGGAGCTCGTCAACCGTCTGACCACCGAGCGCGAGGCCGCCGGCGACGAGACGTCCGAGACGCTCACGGCCCTGGTCGCCGACGCCGAGCTCGCCGCCCACGACGCCACCGAGGCCGTCGCCGAGCTCCACCTGGCGCAGCAGTCGCTCGAGCAGCTGACGGCCGACGTCGACGCGCTGACCGAGCAGATCAGCTCCGCCCAGCAGCGTCGCGCGACGCTCGTCGCCGAAGAGGCGGCGGCGACACGCAGCCGCGACGAGGCCGTCCGCTCGCTGACCGCCGCTCGCGGCGACCACGACTCGGTGGCCGAGCGCCTCGCCGCCGTCACGGCGCACGTGCGCGCCGGTCGCGCCCTGATCGAGTCGACCGCGGCGCTCGCCGAGTCGGCCGAGCACATCGAGGCCGCCCACCAGCTGCTGGCCGCCGCCCTCGTCGAGCACGAGTTCGACGACGCGGCGACCGCCGAGGCCGCCCGCCTCTCGTCGCGCGAGCAGTCCGACCTCGAGACCCGCCTCGCCGACCACGACGGCGAGGCGCGGGCGGTCGCCACGACCCTCGCGTCGGCCGACCTGCACGACCTTCCCGACGAGCCCGTCGATCTCGAGGGCCCGCGTGCCGTCCTCGCCGCCGCCGACGCCGCCGACAAGCAGGCGGTCGCCGCCGAGTCCACCGCCCGCCAGAGACTCGCGACGGTCGACCGTCTGGCGACGCAGATCCGCGAGGCGCTGGCCGCCGCCGGCGGCCTGCGCGACGAGCACGCGGTCGTGCACCGTCTCGCCAGCACCGTGCGCGGCCAGACGCCCAACACCATGAAGATGGCGCTCGAGACGTTCGCCCTGGCCGCCGAGCTCGAGGAGATCGTCCGCGCGGCGAACTCGCGACTCATCGAGATGACCGGCGGCCGCTACGAGTTCCTCCACTCCGACGCCCTCGCCGGGCGAGGTGCCCAGTCGGGTCTGGCGCTCGACGTGCTCGACGCCTACACCGGCGAGACGCGACCACCGCAGTCGCTGTCGGGCGGCGAGAAGTTCCAGGCCTCCCTCGCCCTCGCGCTGGGGCTCGCCGAGGTGCTCACCAACCGGGCCGGCGGCATCCGCCTCGACACCCTGTTCATCGACGAGGGCTTCGGCTCGCTCGACGCCGACACCCTCGAGACGACCATGACCACCCTCGACAACTTGCGCGAGGGAGGCCGCACGATCGGCCTCATCAGCCACGTCGAGGCCATGAAGGAGTCGATCCCGGCGCAGCTGTTCGTCGATCGCACCGAGGGCGGCTGGAGCACCATCCGGACGTCCCGGCAGGGCTGACCGGGTTCACGCGCGGCTGCCCCCGACCACTGGCACTATCGATCCATGAGTCACCTCGTGCTGCTGCTGGCCCACCCGCGGGTCGACAGCTACTGCCACGCCATCGCCGAGCGCATCGGCGAGCGACTGCTCGACCTGGGCCACGAGGTGCGGTCGCACGACCTGTACGCCGAGCTGTTCGACCCCATCATGCCGGCGCTCGAGTCGCACACCAGCGGACCGGCGATCGAGTCGACGCTCGCCCGCGAGGACGACCCCCTGATCGCCCGGCACCGCGAGGAGCTGCGCCAGGCCGAGGGGCTCGTGGTCGTCCACCCCAACTGGTGGGGCATGCCGCCCGCGATCCTGACCGGCTGGATCAACCGGGTCGTCGTGCCGGGCGTCGCCTACCGGCTCGCCGAGGCGACGGGGCACCCCGAGCCGCTGGCGCCGGTGCAGCAGCTGTTCGTCGTCAACACGTCCGACACGACCGACGAGCGCGAGGCCACGCTCTACGGCGACCCGCTCGCCTCGATCTGGGGCCGGTGCGTCGCTCCGTACCTCGGTGGTCCGGAGGTCACCCGGCGCGTCCTGCGCCCCGTCACGGACGCGACACCGCAGCAACGCGCCGACTGGCTCGACGAGGTCGACGCGCTGACGGTCGAGACGTTCGGTCGCACCTCCTAGTCTGGACGCCATGTCCCGTCCCGGCTTCCTGTCAGAGGTCTCCTGGCTCCAGGTGACCGTCAGCGCGCTCGCCGCCGTGACGGCGGCCTGGATCGCGTCGAGCCTCGGCGTCGCCGGCACCCTGATCGGCGCGGCGCTCGGCAGCTCGGTCGTCACGATCAGCTCGGCGTTCTACGGCCGGACGCTCGACAAGGGCAAGACGTTGATCGTGCAGACCGCGAGCGGGACGATCGTCCAGGCGCCCGTCGACGACGGCGACATCGGCGAGGCCTTCGAGAAGGTCGAGGAGGCCGAGGGCTCCCCCGTCACGGGCGCTCAGGTCGTCGACGACGCGGACGGCGACGCACCCCGCCGCCTGCACTGGAAGACCATCGGAGCGACGACCGCGATCGTGCTGGCGATCTCGCTGGGAGCCATGGGCACGTACGAGCTCGTGACGGGCGAGTCGTACGGCGTCCGTGGCGACAACGCGCGCATCGGCAACCCCTTGGGCGGGTCGAACGACTCGAAGGGCGACGACCCCGCACCCGACGACAGCCCCACCCCGGAGCCGACCGCCTCCACCACGACGCCCGCTCCCTCGGCCACCACACCCGCCCCGGCGGCCACGACGCCGGCCCCGAGCGCCACCACGCCGGCGCCCACCCCGACGCCGACCGCCAGCACGCCCACGGCGACGCCGACGCCGACCGCGACCCCCACGAGGCCCGCGGAATGACCGCGCCGGCCCCGCTGTTGAGGTGGGCACCCACCCCGAGAGGAGCGCACCACCCATGACGATCCGCTTCACCCCCAGCATCTCGGACGCCATGATCGAGTCGATGGACGTCTTCGACGCCTTCCGCACCGGCGAGGAGCTCGTCGCCGACCGCCACCCGCGCGACGCCGTCCGCGTCCTGCGCAAGGTCGTCGACGCCGAGCCGTCCAACGCCGCCGGGTGGGAGCTCCTGGGTCGCGCTCACTTCGCGGCCGCGCAGCTGGTGCCCGCCGAGCAGGCGTTCCGCCGCCTGGTCGACCTCGAGCCGACCAGCGCGTGGGCGCAGACCGCGCTCGGGCTGTCGCTCGACCGGCAGAGCCGGCACCGCGAGGGCGCCGTGCACCACCGCCTGGCCGCCGCGATGGGCGCCTCCCCGCACGATGCGACGCGCGTCGAGCTCGTCGACCGTCAGGCCGGCTGATCCCGCCCGCGCTCGAGTCGTTCGACCCCACGTGGGTGGCGGCGACGGCAGCACTGCTGCTCGTCGTCCTGCCGCCCGCGTGGTCCGTCACGCGCCATCTCGTGACGCTCGTCCACGAGGCGGGGCACGCGCTCGTCGCGGTGCTGACGGGACGACGGCTCAACGGCATCCGCCTGCACACCGACACGTCCGGCCTGACGGTCTCGAGCGGCAAGCCGCGCGGCCCCGGCATGATCGCCACGGCTGCGGCCGGCTACCTCGCACCGGCCGTGCTGGGCCTGCTGTCGATCGTGCTCGTCGAGGGCGGGCACACCCCCTGGGCGCTCTACGCCGGCCTGACGACGATGGCGCTGATGCTGGCCTTCATCCGCAACTGGTTCGGGCTGGTCGTCGTCGTGGTCGTGGGCGCCGCCGTCGCGCTGCTGATCTGGCGGGCACCCGCCGACGTCCAGGACCTCGCCGCCCTGACCTTCGCGTGGTTCCTGCTGATCGCGGCACCCCGCACGACGGTCGACCTGTGGTCGCACCGCCGCCGGGCGCGCACCCGGACGACCGACGCCGACGTGCTGGCGCGCCTGACGTTCCTGCCCGCCCCCGTCTGGAACATCGTGTTCGTCGTGCTGACCGGCGCCTCACTGGCCGGGGCGGTCCGGCTCGTCGGCGTGCCCTGATCGCCGCTCTGGTCTAATGGGGGCCAGATGTTCACCCTCGGCCACGAGCTGCCCGGCGCCCTCGGACGCACCGGCACGATCTCGACACCGCACGGACAGATCCGCACCCCGGCCTTCGTCCCGGTCGGCACGCGCGCGACGGTCAAGGCCGTCCTGCCCGAGCAGATGGCCGAGCTCGGCGCCCAGGCCCTGCTCGCCAACGCCTACCACCTGTACCTGCAGCCCGGTCCCGACATCGTCGACGAGGCCGGTGGGCTGGGCACGTTCATGAACTGGCCCGGGCCGACGTTCACCGACTCGGGCGGCTTCCAGGTGCTGTCGCTGGGCGCCGGCTTCCAGAAGACCCTGTCGATGGCGTCGACGGGCGTCGAGGCCGACGACGTCATCGCCGAGGGCAAGAACCGGCTCGCGCACGTCGACGACGACGGCGTCACGTTCACGTCGCACCTCGACGGCTCGAAGCACCGCTTCACCCCCGAGGTGTCGATGCAGATCCAGCACCAGCTCGGCGCCGACATACTGTTCGCCTTCGACGAGCTGACGACCCTGATGAACTCGTACGGCTACCAGGTCGAGTCGCTGGCGCGCACCCAGGCGTGGGCGCAGCGGTGCCTCGTCGAGCACCGCCGCCTGTCGGCCGAGCGCGCCGACAAGCCGGCCCAGGCGCTGTTCGGGGTCGTGCAGGGCGCCCAGCACGAGGACCTGCGGCGCCAGGCCGCCCGCGGGCTCGTCTCGCTCGAGGTCGACGGCGCGGGGTTCGACGGGTACGGCATCGGCGGCGCGATCGAGAAGGACAACCTCGGCACGATCGTGCGGTGGGTCGCCGAGGAGCTCGAGGTCGACAAGCCACGCCACCTGCTCGGCATCAGCGAGCCGGACGACCTGTTCACCGCGGTCGAGAACGGCTGCGACACGTTCGACTGCGTCTCGCCGTCGCGCGTGGCCCGCTCGTCGCGGGTGTACGCCATGACGGGTCGCTACAACCTGCTGGTGGCGGCGTCACGGCGCGACTTCGGCCCGATCGACGCCGACTGCGACTGCTACACGTGCGCGCACTACACCAAGGCGTACCTGCACCACCTGTTCAAGACCAAGGAGTACGTCGCCGCGACGCTCTGCACGATCCACAACGAGCGGTTCACGGTGCGCCTGGTCGACGACATGCGCGCCCACCTCGAGGCCGGCACGTTCGCGGACTTCAAGGCCGACTTCCTCGCGAGGTTCTACGCGAAGTAGGACGACTCGCGCCGCTTGAGCAGGCCGATGACGCCGACCGTGAGCGGGCTGACGACGACCTCGACGCCGACCTTGTAGACGAAGCCGATCACGGCGTAGTTCCAGAACTGGCCCATCGTCGTGATGCCGATGGCCGAGGCCGCGATGGCGCAGAAGATGAGCGTGTCGGCGGCCTCGCCGACACCGGTCGAGCCGATCAGTCGGGCCCACAGACCGCGCTCGGCCATGCGCTGCTTCATCTGCACGAGCACGAACGAGTTGAGCAGCTGTCCGACGACGTAGCCGCACAGGCTCGCCAGCACGATCTGCGGCACGAAGCCCAGCACCGCCTCGTAGGCGGCCTGGTTGGCGTAGAAGCCCGCGGCGGGCGCCTGCTCGACGACGTAGAACGTCACGGCCGCGAGGATCGCCATCGCGAAGCCCGTCAGGATCGCCCGCCGGGCCGCCCGGAACCCGTAGACCTCCGAGATCACGTCGCCGAGGATGTAGGCGAGCGGGAACAGGAACGCGCCGCCATCGGTGATGACCGGCGAGACCTGGATCGACCCGATCGACCAGTCCCACGAGCCGAACTCGATCCCCTTCGTGGCGACGATGTTCGACACGACCAGCACGACGCAGAACACCGCGAGGATCACGTCGAAGTAGGACGAGCCGCGCGACGCGTAGTGGATCTCGGCGTCGGGGCGCGGCGAGGTCGTCCGGGAGCTCATGGCCCACATCCTCTCACCGGCCGATCGGTGGGAGAATGAGGGCATGACGCAGCTCCCCGTCCACACCGACGTCCTGGTCGTCGGTGCCGGACCCGCCGGCTCGGCGGCCGCCGCCTGGACGTCCCGCCTCGGCCTCGACACCGTGCTGGCCGACGCCGCGACCTTCCCGCGCGACAAGACGTGCGGCGACGGGCTCACGCCGCGCGCCATCGCCGAGCTCGACCTGCTCGGCCTCGGCGACTGGGTGCGGAGCCACGGCACCAACCGCGGGCTCCGTGCGGCCGGCTTCGGCCAGGAGCTGCTGCTGCCGTGGCCCGGGGGTTCGCTGCCCGACCACGGTTCGGCCGTCCCCCGCACCGAGCTGGACGACCGCATCTTCCGCGTGGCCACCGAGGCCGGGGCGACCGCCTTCGAGGGTGCGCGCGCCGTCGACGCGGTCCGCGACCCGGCCGGACGCGTGACGGGCGTCGTGTTCCACGTCGGCAAGGACCGCACGCCGCACACCGTCACGTGCGAGCGGCTGATCGTCGCCGACGGCGTCCGGTCGCCCCTCGGCCGCGTGCTGGGCCGCGAGTGGCACCGCGAGACCGCCTACGGAGTGGCCGGACGGTCGTACGTGAAGTCCGGCCGCAGCGACGACCCGTGGATCTCGTCGCACCTCGAGCTGCGCGGCGAGGGCGGCGAGCTGCTGCCCGGCTACGGGTGGATCTTCCCGCTCGGCAACGGCGAGGTGAACCTCGGCGTCGGGGCGCTGGCCACCGCGAAGCGACCGGCCGAGATCCAGATCCGTCCGCTGATGGAGTACTACGCGACGCTGCGCCGCCAGGAGTGGGACCTCACGAGCGAGCTGCGCGCCCCCACGAGCGCGCTGCTGCCGATGGGCGGTGCCGTCTCGGGGGTCGCCGGGCCCAACTGGGTCGTCGTCGGCGACGCCGCCGGGTGCGTCAACCCCCTGAACGGCGAGGGCATCGACTACGGCATGGAGACCGGTCGCGAGGCCGCCGAGCTGATGCGCTCGCGCACCGACCTGGCCGAGGCGTGGCCCCAGCTGCTGACGAGCCGCTACGGCGAGGCGTTCTCGATCGCCCGGCGCCTGGCGGGGCTCATCACCGTCCCGCGCCTGCTGCCGACGGCCGGCCCCGTCGGCATGCGCTCGCACACGCTGATGACGTTCGCCCTGCGGGTCATGGGCAACCTCGTGACCGACGAGGACCGCGACCTGACGGCACGCCTCTGGCGCTGGGCCGGGCGGCAGTCGGTGCGGCTCGACGACCGTCCGCCCTTCTCGTCCTGAGACGACAAGGACGTCATCCCCCACGAGCGCCGAGGCGCTCGTGGGGGATGACGTCCGAGGTGGTGCCGATCAGGCAGCGGGCGGAGCCGCCGGCGGCGTCGTGCCGCCGTTGTTGTTGTTCTTGTTGGCCTGCGGCAGCTTCTCGCCCGACGCGCGGAACGAGAGCACCGTGAAGACCGTCAGCGCGATGCCGGCGAGGAAGAGCAGGTAGCCCGACCAGCCGGGACCCGACGAGACGCCCGGGAAGTTGGGCGCGTTGTCGAAGATCGCCCGCAGGATCACGAGCAGCGTGCCGACGCCGGCCAGCGCAGCCGCGACGAGGTTCCACGGGACGCCGGCGGGCAGGTTCTCGCGTGCGAACGCCTTCACCGCGACGACCGCGGTCGCGGCGATGATGAGCAGGACGCCGAGCGTCGCGTAGCTGGTCCAGGCGTTGGTGCCGTCTGAGACGCTGATCCCGCCCGGTCCGTCGTAGGACGCGGTGTAGTAGCTCGGGATGAAGGACAGGATCAAGGCGAGCCCACCAGAGATCAGGGCGCCCTGGTCGTACTTGCCAATTGACGTGAAGTCGGTGGCCATGGTGTTTTTCTCCCAACGATGAGTGTGAACGACTCGAACCTAGTGGTCGCGAGCGCTCCAGAACAATCGTTTCGCCCCGTGTTGGCGGGGCTTTCGCACCCCGCACGCTGTGGTATGCGACGGCCTGTACCCACGCTAGGCTCCCCGCATGACCGTGATCGCCCTCGTCCTGGCCGCCGCCGCCGGCCTCCTGCACGTCTTCATCTTCACGCTGGAGTCGCTGCGCTGGCGCGAGCCGAGCACGTGGCGGACGTTCGGCGTGGCCTCGCAGGCCGATGCCGACACCACGGCACCGCTGGCCTACAACCAGGGCTTCTACAACCTCTTCCTGGCGGTCGGCACGTTCGTCGGCATCGTCGTGGTCGCCGTCTCCGACACCCACGACTCCATCGGGTGGACGCTCATCGTGTTCGCGTGCGGCAGCATGCTCGCCGCAGCCCTGGTGCTGCTCTCGACGGGCCTGTCGAACCTGCGCGCCGCCTCGATCCAAGGAGTCCCCGCGCTGCTCGCGGTCGTGACCGCGCTGGTGGCCGCCACCGCGTGAGCGTCGGCGCGCCCGGTTAGGGTGAGGCACGTGCTCAGAATCGCCACCGTCAACGTCAACGGCATCCGTGCCGCCCACAACAAGACCCGCGGCCAGTCGTCCGGGCTCAGCGAGTGGCTGGCCGACCGCGGCGCCGACGTCGTCACGCTGCAGGAGGTGCGGGCCCCCGACGCGATCGTCCACGACATCCTCGATGGCTCCGGCTACCACGTCGTGCACGCCGAGGCCGCCGCCAAGGGACGCGCGGGGGTCGCGGTGCTGAGTCGCACCGCACCGACCGCCCACCGCATCGGCAACGGCGACGAGTTCTTCGACGACGCGGGCCGCTGGATCGAGTCCGACATCGCGCTGCCCGACGGCTCGACCCTGACCGCCGTGTCGGCCTACGTCCACTCCGGCGAGGCCGGCACCCCGCGCCAGGAGGAGAAGTACCGCTTCCTCGAGCAGATGGCGATGCGACTGGCCGAGATCCGGGCGAGCGGCCACCACGCGGTGGTCACGGGCGACCTCAACGTCGGCCACACCCACCTCGACATCAAGAACTGGAAGGGCAACCAGAAGAAGGCCGGCTTCCTGCCCGAGGAGCGCGCCTACTTCGACCGCTTCTTCGGCGAGCTCGGCTGGGTCGACGTCCACCGCGCCCTCGCCGGCGACGTGCCGGGCCCCTACACGTGGTGGTCGATGCGCGGCCAGGCCTTCGACACCGACACCGGCTGGCGCATCGACTACCAGATCGCGACGCCCGAGCTGGCCGCGACGGCCACGTCGGCCACGGTCGACCGGGCCGAGAGCTGGGCCGAGCGCTGGTCCGACCACGCGCCCCTCGTGGTCGACTACGACCTCTGACGATGACCGGCTCCCCCGGTCGTCTCGACCGTCGCCTCGGTCCGACCGGGGCGGTCGCGGTCGGCGCGAGCGCCATGATCGGCTCGGGGCTGTTCGTCGTGCTGGGTCCGGCGGTCGCGGCCGCCGGTGACGCGGTCCTGCTCGCCCTGGCGATCGCCGCACTCGTCGCCGGGTGCAACGCGCACTCCACGGCGCGGCTGGCGCGGCTGCACCCCGTGTCGGGCGGCACCTACGTCTACGGGCGCGAGCGGCTCGGGCCGGGCTGGGGGCACCTGGCCGGGTGGGCGTTCGTGACCGGCAAGATCTCGTCGTGCGCCGTCATGGCGCTCGCGGTCGGCACGTACGCCTGGCCCGAGCACCAGCGCCCCGTCGCGCTGGCGGTCGTCGTGCTCGTCACGCTCGTGAACCTGCGCGGCGTCGAGAAGTCCGCGGTGGCCGGCATCGCGATCGTCGGCCTGGTGCTCGCGGTCGTGCTGACGTCGGGCGTGCTGATGCTCGGCGCGCCCGGGGCCGTCGCGCGACCCGCCGAGGTCGGCACCGACGCGCGGGGCGTGCTGCAGGCGGCCGGGCTGCTGTTCTTCGCCTTCGCGGGCTACGCGCGGCTCGCGACCCTCGGCGAGGAGGTGCGCGACCCCGCCCGGACGATCCCGCGGGCCATCGCGGTCGCCGTCGTGCTGGTCGTGGCGGTCTACGCGGTCTGCGCCGTCGCCCTGCTGCACGTGCTGGGCACCGATCGCCTGGCGGCGTCCTCCCGTCCGTTCGTCACGGGTCTGCGGGCCGCGGGCCACGGCGACGCCGTGCCGGTCGTGGTCGGGGCGGCCGCACTGGCCGCGGCCGGCGCCCTGCTGTCGCTCGTGCTCGGCGTCTCGCGGACCGTGCTGGCGATGGCCCGCGACGGGCACCTGCCCCGGCGTCTCGCGGCGGTCGACCCGCGGCACCGGGTCCCCCGTGCCGCCGAGATCGCGGTCGCGGTCGTCGTCGCCACCACCGTGCTGCTCGGCGACCTGGCGACGAGCGTGGCGTTCTCGTCGTTCTGCGTGCTGGTCTACTACGCGATCGCCAACTGCGCCGCGCTCACGGTCCCCTCCTCGCCGGCGTCGCGCGCCGTCGCGGGCACCGGCCTGGCCGGGTGCGTCGTCCTGGCCGCGCTCCTGCCGTGGACGACGGCGGTGGTCGCCCTGGTCGTGCTCGCCACCGGAGCGGCGTCGTTCCGGGTGCGCACCGGCGCGTGGACGTGACGCACGAGACCCTGCCAGATGCATAAGGTCCTGATACAGTTGGTTGCATGTTGCAACCACACCTCGTCGAGCTGGCACCCGTGCTCCGCGAGTTCGCGCTCTCGCTGGTGCGCGACGCCCCGCAGGACTCGCTGAGTCGTACGGCCGCCGCGACGCTGTCCGTCCTCGAACGGGGCGGCCCCCAGCGCATCACGACGCTCGCGACGCACGAGTCGGTGTCGCAGCCGGCGATGACCGGCCTCGTCCAGCGGCTCGAGGCCGCCGGACTCGTCTCGCGCGGGGCTGATCCCGTCGACGGGCGTGCCGCGCTCATCACGATCACCCCGGCGGGCTCGCACGAGCTCGCCGCACGACGACAGGGCCACGAGGACGCGATCTCCGCGCGCCTCGGCCTGCTGTCGTCGTACGACCGCGCCCTGCTGGCCGCGGCCGCTCCCGCCCTCGTCCACCTCATGGAGTCACATGTCTGACACGACCGCCGGTCACACCGGCACCTCCCTGTTCAACCAGCCCAAGGCCGTCTACGCCGTGGCGTTCGCCTGCGTCATCTCGTTCATGGGCATCGGGCTCGTCGACCCGATCCTGCCGGCGCTCAAGACCCAGCTCGACGCGACCGAGAGCCAGGTGACGCTGCTGTTCACGAGCTACCTGGTCGTCACCGCCGTCGCGATGCTCGCGACCAACTGGGTCTCGAGTCGCCTCGGCGCCAAGCGCACGCTGCTCACGGGCCTGCTGATCATCGTGATCTTCGCAGCGCTCGCCGGGTCGACCGACACGATCTCGGGCATCGTCGCCTTCCGCGCCGGCTGGGGTCTGGGCAACGCACTGTTCATCGCGACGTCGCTGGCGGCGATCGTCTCGAGCGCGCGCGGCGGCTTCGCCGGCGCGATCATCCTGTACGAGGCGGCCCTGGGCCTCGGCATCGCGGCGGGTCCGCTCGTCGGCAGCGTGCTGGGCAACATCAGCTGGCGCGGACCGTTCTTCGGCGTGGCGGCCCTCATGGCGATCGCCCTGGTCGCGACGTTCTTCCTCCTGCCGGCCACCCCCAAGCCCGAGCACCGGACGGCGCTCAGCGCGCCGCTCAAGGCCCTGACCCACCGCGGGCTGCTGACCATGAGCATCACGGCCCTGCTCTACAACTGGGGCTTCTTCACGATGCTCGGCTACGCCCCCTTCCCGATGGACCTGTCGATCACGGCGCTGGGCTGGGTGTTCTTCTGCTGGGGCATCCTGGTCGCGTTCTTCTCGGTGCTCGGCGCGCCGTGGCTGCAGCGTCGCTTCGGCACCGCGGCGTCGCTGTACGGCTCGCTGCTGCTGTTCGCGGTCGACCTGGGCGTCATGGCCATCAGCCCGACCAACCAGACGCTCATGATCGGCGCGGTCATCGCGGCCGGCATCTTCATCGGCATCAACAACACCCTGATGACCCAGGCCGTCATGATCGTCTCGCCGGTCGAGCGTCCCGTCGCCTCCGCCGCCTACGGCTTCGTGCGCTTCATCGGCGGCGGACTGGCACCCTTCGCCGCGGGCAAGCTCGTCGAGCACCTCAACGTGCACGTGCCGTTCGCCCTGGCCTCGGGCACCGTGCTCGTCGCGATCGTGGTCCTCGCCAGCGGCCACCGCCTGCTGGCGGCCGCCGACGCCGGGCTCGATGAGGACGGGCACCACGCCGAGGACGTCGACGACGTGCGGGGCGAGGTCGCCGACGAGTTCGGCGGAGCCTCCGGCGCGATCGACGAGGTCGTCAACGCGCGGCACTGACACCCGGCACGACGAGAGGCGGCACGCACCCCCCGGTACGTGCCGCCTCTGACGGTGGGCCGGGCGTCCACCCGCTGATGGACGCCCGGCCGATCATGGGAGGGTCAGTTGAACCTGACCTTCATCGACGTGCCGTTCTCCTTCTGGACACGGATCTTGACACCGGCGGCCGGGAGCTTGACGCCGTGGTTCGGCAGCTCCTTGAACCAGTACTTCTTGGTGTCGTCGAACAGCGGCTTGGCGGCCTGGCCACGGATGTAGCTGGGCTTGCCGTCGGTGTGCAGGGTGAACGAGTCGGCCTTGTGCAGCGAGAAGGGCGCGTCGTACATCTGGACGCGGGCCCGCCAGGGGGCTCCCGTCGCGATGTTCGTGATCGGCGACGGGTTGGCGTCGATGATCAGGTTGCGTCCGGTTCCCGGGTGCACGTTGGTGTTGTTGTCCTGCTGGGAGGTGTCCCAGTAGGAGATCAGCAGACCGTGGCCGTAGGAGTAGTGCTCGGCGTAGTCCGGCTTGGTGTTCAGGAAGCCGAAGTTGTACGGACCCGTCTGCAGGTACTTGTCGTACGAGACGTACGACCGGTGCCCCGCGATGTAGTAGTTGTCGAACAGCTCCGTCGAGGTCGACCCGACGATCGAGAAGCCGTCGTACGTCCACGCGGGGCCACCGGCCTCGGCGCCGTCGGTCAGCAGCGTCTGGCCACCGGCCGTGACCGCGAGGTCGTCGACGAACAGTCCGGCCTCGGCCACGCCGCCGTCGGTCTTGTAGAGGAACCGCAGCTTGATCTTCTGGCCGTCGTACGCGCCGAGCGGCACGTTGAGATCGGCCCACGTGGCCTGCTCACCGTCGATCGCCGGGTTGCCCGAGGCGTCGTCGGCGATCGCGGTGCCGCCGATCGTCCCGTCGAGGGACGTCCACGACGATCCGCCGTCGGTCGAGGCCTGGACGTACGCGTAGTCGTAGCCCGCCTCGATCGCGTACCGGACCTTCGCCGTCAGCACCCCACCGGTCTTGCCGGTCAGGTCGACGTCGGTGGTCATGGTGTTGCTCAGGTCGTCGCCGGAGCCGGAGAAGAACTGCTTCGTGCCCGAGGCGGGAGCGCCGTTGTCCTTGCTGACCTCCTTCTTGGGCAGCACCACCACCGCGGCCTGCGCCTTCTTGGAGTTGTACTCCTGCGGGCCGAGCTCGAGCGTCTTCTTCTGCTTCGTCGCGATGGCCTCGTAGTCGAGCCAGCCGAGCTGCAGCTTGTTCCAGGCCCCGAGGTCGCCCGGACGGGTGCCGAGCGCCTCGCCCTTGGCGTTGAGCCGGCTCTGGGCCATCAGCGTCCAGTACTCGCTGCTGTTGTCGCCGCCACCGCTGGTGTCGTAGTCGTCGGGCAGGCCGAGGTCGTGGCCGTACTCGTGGACGAAGACCGACAGGCCACCGTTCTCGGGCTGGGCCGTGTAGTCGCCGACCCACACGCCGGTGTCGCCGACCTGGGTGCCGCCGAGCTTGTTCTGCGACGGACCGGTCAGACCGGCGTCGGTGCCGAAGGCGTACCAGCGGTGCGACCAGATCGCGTCCTCACCCTGCTGCGGGTCGCCGTCGGCCTCGTCGCCGCCGGCGTGGACGATCTGGAAGTGGTCGATGTAGCCGTCGGGCTCGTTGAAGTCGCCGTCGCCGTCGAAGTCGTAGCGGTCGTACTTGTCGTACGACGCGATCGTGGCCTTGATCTGGGCATCGGTCTGGCCGGCCTTCTTCTGGTCGGCGACCCAGGCGGTCAGCGAGTCCTGGATCAGGTTCCAGACGGTGCGGTACGACTCGTCACGGCCGTAGCGGGCCTCGTTGTAGGGCACCTTGACCCAGTCCTGCACCTGGCCGTCGACGGTGTAGCGGCCCGACGACTGCGTCTCGTAGTACGTCTTGACCGACTCCTTGCCCTTGCCGGTGCCGAAGTAGAGGTCCTGGTAGTGCTGGCGGTCGTAGTCCTTCTGCCAGATCGTCGAGTTGTCCTTGGTGCGATCGGGCTCGGGGATCTGGTTGCGCAGCGGACCGTTGAAGGTCGTGGGACCGGGCACCGACGGGTCGGTGTCCTGGTCGGGGAAGTCGGGGTGACGCTGGTCGCCGAACTCCGCCAGGATCACGAAGATCTTGTCGGCGCGCTCCTGCTCGAGCTCGACGTACTGGTCCTTCTGCTTCTTGTTCTGGATGGCCTTCTTCTGGGTCTTGGAGGCCCGCTTGTTGGCCAGCGCCGCCGCATCGGCCGGGCTGTAGCCCTTGCCGACCTTGACGACCGAGGCGCCGTTCTTCTGGACCGCGGTCGCGTCTCCGTTGAGCACCGACGTCAGGCCCGCCTCACGCAGGGCGCGACGCTTCTGCTCGAGCGGGTTCGGCAGCTCGTCCTTGCCGACCTTGGTCGGCTGGTCCGTGGCGTTGGTCGGTGGTGCGGGTGCCGCCGAGCTCGGAGAGGCGTATGCCAGACCGAGTGAGGCTGCGAGTGTGAGGCCGACGAGGCCTGGGATCACACGCTTCACTGTTCCCCCTAGTTGAACTTCGCTGGTGTCGGTGTCGACGCGTCGGGACGGTTGCCCCGGTCGGTGCCGGGCACACCCTCGTGGGGCGCGCCCGGCGCGATCACGCCAACTTAGGCAACTTTCAGGAAGAACGGCAGTCTTGACTTTGGCCCGGACGGACTATAGGCGTCTAGTTCTTTGTGACTAGACGCTGACGGCCGTCGATGACCTACGCTCGTCCCATGCCCCGTATCGCTCCCACGATCGCCCGTGTCACCGCCCTCGTCGCCCTCCTCTCGCTCGTCGCGATCGCACCGGCCTCGGCCGTCAGCGCCAAGACGTACGAGAAGCAGGTCGTGGCGGCCACCAACGCGTTCCGCACCCACGAGGACCTCAGGACCGTCAAGCTCCGCCGGTGCCTCGACCGGTTCGCCAACGGCCAGGCCCGCTGGATGGCCGACCACGACACCCTGAAGCACCGCAAGGGCCGCCTCGAGAAGATGATGCGCTCGTGCAAGCTCGGGGCGGCGTCCGAGAACATCGCGTGGAACTACTCCACGGGTCGCAAGGCGGTCGCCGCCTGGGCCGCGTCGCCCGGTCACGCGGCCAACATGCGGGCGCCGCGCATGCGGTGGATCGGCGTCGGGGTGGCGCGGTCCGACGACGGCGAGATCTACGTCGCGCAGGTGTTCGGCAGCCGTCGGTAGATCCCGCGTTCACCCAGAATTTTCATTCAGCGCGTTCGGCACCCCCCACAAACGCAGATCGGTGCCCTAGGCTTTGGCCAGTTGCACGACGTTGGGCCGTTTGAATGAATGAACACTTCTCTCGGGTACGAGTTTCTCGGGTGTCTAGTTCTTCTCGAAGGTTGGATGTACGTCGCGACAGCCGCTCGCGACGGTCGTGGGCGGCATCTCGCCAAGAGGAGTAGGACAATGGCAACAGGAACCGTCAAGTGGTTCAACGCTGACAAGGGCTTCGGATTCATCGCCCCTGACGACGGCAGCGAGGACGTGTTCGCGCACTTCTCCGCCATCCAGACGAGCGGCTACCGCTCGCTGAACGAGAACCAGAAGGTCGAGTTCGACGTCGAGCAGGGCCAGAAGGGCCTGCAGGCGGCGAACATCCGTCCCCTCTGACGCCACCGCCCGCCGGCCGTACCGGTGAGCACGACGAAGCCCCCGGAGCCCAGTGCTCCGGGGGCTTCCTCGTGTGCGCTCGAGGGAGAGCGCGGGCTCAGGGGCGTCCGGCCTCGTCCCAGGCGTGGCGGGCGAACTCGGCGCCGTGCGGGGCGCTCAGGTAGCTCACGTCGCCGACGGGGCGCGGGGCGACCGGCGCCAACCGGGTGGCCGGGAAGCGACGCGAGGTCTCGGCGAGCTGACGCGAGTCGACGTCGAAGGCGGTCTCTTCCATGGCGGTCTCCCGGTGTCGCGGACGATGGTCGGCGACGAGGCACCGACGCCTTTCATGAGGTTATCCTCATGTTTGCGTCGCGGGAAAGCCTTACCCGCGGGTAGTCTTCGCGACCTCCTCAGACCGTGACGCGCAGGATGCGGTCGTCGCCGGACGACGGATCGCCGCGGCCGTCGGTGTTGCTGGTCGTGACCCACAGCGCACCGTCGGGCGCCAGCGCGACGCTGCGGATGCGGCCGTGCTCGCCCGCGAGGTGCGCGACCGGCTCGCCCGCGGTCTCGCCGTCCAGCGGGACCGCGAAGAGGCACTCGCCCTGCAGGGCGCCGATGAACGCGGTCGACCCCGTGATCGCGATGCCGGCCGGCGAGGCGTCGTCGGGGGCCCACGTGACGAGGGGGTCGACCAGGTCGCCGCCTCCCCCGGTGCCCTCGACACCCGGCCAACCGTAGTTGCCGCCCCGCCGGATCAGGTTCAGCTCGTCGGCGGACTTGTCGCCGAACTCGGCCGCCCACAGACGGCCGTCGGCGTCGAGCGCGAGGCCCTCGATGTTGCGGTGGCCGTACGACCACGTCCGGTTGTCGAAGGGGTTGTCGGGATGGGCCGCGCCGTCGGTGTCGATGCGCAGGACCTTGCCCGCCAGCGAGTCGCGGTCCTGCGCGAGACGCCCGTCGCCGGCGTCGCCGGTCGAGACGAACAGCGATCCGGACGCGTCGAACAGCAGGCGTCCGCCGTGGTGCCGTGACCCGACCGGGATGCCCGTCAGGATCTCGTCGGGCGAGCCGAGCCGATCCCCCCGCAGGCTCATGCGGACGACGCGGTCGTCCGTGCTGGTCGTGACGTACGCGAACACCGTCCCGTCGTCGCCGGGCGCGACGGCCAGCCCGAGCAGGCCTCCCTCGCCGCCGGGTCGACCCACCGATCCCGGCACCGCGCCCAGCTCGGTGACGGCGCCGTCGGTCGCGATGCGCACGATCGTGCCCTCGTCACGCTGCGAGACCAGGGCGTCCCCGGTGGAGAGGAAGGCGATGCCCCACGGCACGTTGAGGCCTGTCGCGACGGTGCCGGCGACGGTCGGCGTGCCGGCCGTCGGCGGGGCGCTGGGCACCGGGGACGGCGAGGGCGTCGTCGGCGACGAGGCCGTGCCCGCAGCCGTCGGCCCGGGTGCCGGACCATCCCCGCCACCCCGGCTGCAGCCGACCAGCGCCGCGGCGCCGATCACGGCCAGGCTCGACAGGAAGGTGCGACGTTCGACGACTCGACGGTCCATGGACCGATCATGCCCGCGGCGGCCAACCCTCGCCGTCCGAGGAGGACGGCCTGAGGCGTCGCCCGCCTCGTGCCGGGCGACGCCGTCAGGCCTCCGTGGCACCCTCGCGCTCGGCGGACCGACCGGGACTCCCTCCCTCGCAGGGGGTGCGTCATCCAGTCTGGACCGCAACCGGGAGTTACGTCGGCGATCGTCCGAACAGGTGCGGACGTACCAGTTCAGGCCAGCTCGCCGCGCATCTGCTGCAGGCGTGCGCGGTACTCGGTCGAGGCGAGGTGGTCGACGTTCAGCGGTGGGTCGAGCTCGTCGATCACGACGCGCGCCAGCTCGCGCAGCCCGTTGCCGTCGTCGACGCCCCACGTCGTGATCGAGAGGTGCTCGAGCATCCACTCGGTCAGCTGCGGGTCCTCGATCGACGTCATGCCGAGGTGGTCGCCCAGCACCGTCGCGAGCGTCATGCGGAACGTCGAGGCACGGGTGCGACCGTTGAGCTGCACCCGGTCGAGGTGGTCGCGCAGGTTGAGCACGGGATCGACGAGCGCGTGCCACGTGGACCCGCCGACCTCGCCGACGAACACCAGCCCGGGCCGGACCGGCAGACGCAGGCACCGGTTCAGGACGCGGGCGCCGATCGGGTCGACGAGCCAGCCGTAGAGGCCCGGCACCTGCGGCAGCGTGCCCAGCTCGGCCGCGGGCACCGCGTTGCGCGGGTCGCCCAGGTGCTGCGTGATGATGGCTCGGCGTCCGATCCCCGACACCGTCGCCAGCACCCGGTCGTCCTGCTCGACCACGACGTCGTCGACGACGGCCTCGACGTCGACGTCCTCGAGATCCTCGTCCGGCGTCTGCGCCTCGGCGGCCGGCTCCGCGTCGATCTCGTCGTCGACCACGACCTCCCCGGCGGCGGCGGGCGAGCCCGATGACACCGCCGCGCCGGCGTCCTGCAGACCGGCGAACAGCGGACCGACGAAGGCATCGGGGGCATCGACCCGCACGATCAGTCCGTCGAGCGACCCGACGAGCGACTGCAGTCGCGCCACGACCCACGACGCCCAGACGACCCGGTAGGCCGGGTCCATGTCGGCCATCGTGCGCGAGTCGGGCGACATCCACTCGTTGGGCGCGAGGAGACCGTGCTCGGCGGACAGCACGAACCACTCCGAGCCGCTCAGCTCGGCGTCGAGGCGGCTGAGCTGGAAGGACACCTCGCGGTAGACCTCCTTGGCGGGGGCCGGCACGTTGACCCGGTCGCCGATGCTGCCCAGCAGGATGACGTCGGGTGTCGGCGGCTCGTCGTCGAAGGTGCTCGCGGCCGGGCCGGCCGGGGTCGACGGCGCGTCGTCGACCTCCGCCTCGGGGGCCGGTGCGTCAGGGACGGGGGCGTCGGGGACCGGGTGGTGTCCGGTGCCGGACATCTTGATGCGGCTCGGCGACGGGTACGCGGCGTCGGGGTCCTCGCCGCGCTCGGGCAGCGGGATCGGCGAGTACTCGCCACGGGCGACGCGGCGGAAGATCGGCGAGCGCGCGGCGAACTGCACGTGCTTGGCACGGCCCCCCTCGGTCATGCCGATCAGGTGGGCGCGGATCGTCGCCTCGTTGACGTCGGGATAGCTCTCGGCGAACCAGCCGCGCACGTCGTCGTAGCGGAAGACGTCGGGCATGGCGTCGGCACACTCGTGCATGATCTGCCACACCGGCCTGTCGTACTTCACGACCCGCTCCGTCCCCGCGTCGAGACGTCCCGACCGTCTGAGTTCATTCCCACAGACGTGGAGAGCCCGCATCCCGGCGCCCATGACGGAGATCCGCGGACTTTCTCCACCGGGAATGTCCACGCCCCGGCGACCGTTGACACCCCGGTACAGATCTTCGGACGAGAGGCAATCATGAGCACCGTCACCCTGACCCAGGAATCCATCGACGACGTCATCGGAGCCGAGGGCATCACGCTCGTCGACTGGTGGGCGTCGTGGTGCGGCCCGTGCCGGCAGTTCGCCCCGGTCTTCGAGGCCGCGAGCGAGAAGCACCAGGACGTCGTCTTCGGCAAGATCGACACCGAGGACCAGCAGCAGCTCGCCGCCGCCGCCCAGATCTCCTCGATCCCGACCCTGATGGCGTTCCGCGACGGCGTGCTGGTGTTCTCGCAGCCGGGCGCGCTGCCCGCCGCGGGCCTCGAGCAGGTCATCCAGGCCGTGCGCGACCTCGACATGGACGACGTCAAGCGACAGGTCGCCGAGCAGGAGGCCGCCGAGGCGGCCGGAGCCCTCCAGCCCGAGTGACGCCCTAGGCCCACCCGTTGACCGACACCAGGTCGGTCAGCGGGCGGGCCACGACCCACCCGGTCTCCTCGAGCATCGGGCGGTCGTAGAACTCCTCGACCGGGCCGAGGCACAGCACCGCGACGGGCTCGCTGCCCGCGGGCATGCCCAGCAGCCGTCGCAGGTCGTCCGGCTCGAACAGCGACACCCAGCCCATGCCGAGCCCCTCGGCCCGGGCGGCGAGCCACAGGTTCTGGATCGCGCAGGCTGCCGAGGCGAGGTCCATCTGCGGCATGGTGCGTCGTCCGAACACGTGCCGTTCGCGGTCGTCGCCCAGCGCGACGACCAGCAGCTCGGCGCACTCGAGCACGCCCTCGACCTTCAGCCGCATGAACTCGTCCGACCGCTCCCCCAGCGCCTCGGCGGTGCGCTCGCGCTCGACCTCGACGAGGCCGTGGATCGCGACCCGCAGCCCGGGGTCGGTGACGCGGATGAACCGCCACGGCTGCATCAGCCCGACGCTGGGAGCGTGGTGCGCCGCGGTCAGCAGGCGCACCAGGACGTCGTCGTCGACGACACCGCCGATGAAGTGCCGCATGTCGCGGCGCTGGGCGATGACGCGGTGGACCGCGGCGCGGTCGGGGTCCGAGTAGGCGTGGTCGTGCACGACACCAGCCTCACACGAGCGGGTCGGCGCCCGGACGCTCAGGTGGCCTCGGCGTACTCCGTGGCCGTCCGGGCGACCTTGCGGGCGTACTCGCCGCTGTTGTTGTAGGTCAGCACGGCGCGCGACCAGCCCGCCGAGCTGCTGAGGTCGGTGCCGGCCCGGCACAGGTAGCGGGCCGCGGCGAGCGCGGCGTCGTCGATGTCGTGCGGGTCGACGCGGCCGTCGCCGTCGCCGTCGGCCCCCCAGGTGCTCCACGTGGTCGGGATGAACTGCATCGGCCCGACGGCCCGGTCCCACCGGGTGTCGCCGTCGAGGCGTCCGCCGTCGGTGTCGCGGATCGCCCGGTTGCCTCCGCTGCCGTCGAGCGGCACGCCGATGATGAGCGGACGGGCGACGCCCTCGGCGTCGAGGCGCGCACCCCCGAACGCGCCGTGGCTGCTCTCGGACGAGCCGATGCCCGCCAGGGTGTTCCACGCGATGCGACACGTGGTGTCGTCGCGCTCGACGGTCTGCGCCGCAGCGACGTAGGCGGTCAGGGCCCGCCGCGGGATGCCGGTCGACCGCGACACCTGGCGCAGCTGCTCGGGCGTCGGGGTCGCGGCGACGGGCGGCACCTCGGCGGCAGGGGGCCCGGCGCTGCGCGAGCCCGTGCCCGTCGTGACCAGCCCCGCGACGATCACCAGGACGATGATCGCGGCGGGCACGGCGACGGCCAGGACGACCGAGGTGAAGGAACGAGTCACGTCGCCATTGTCTCGACCCCGACCAACCCGGCCGTCGCCCCTCGAGCGGCCCTCGTCAGACCGAGACGAACGACCGCATGCCGATCGAGCCCATGTCGATCGAGTCGTTGAAGAAGCGGATGTCCTCGCCGTCCTCGAGCAGGCTCAGCGCCGCGACCATCGGACGGTAGTGGTCGTCGGTCGGCACGGCGATGCGCGCCTCGGCCCACGTGCCGTACGGGTCGAGCAACTTGCCGATCTGCCGCTCGCGCAGGGCCATGGCGGTGTCGGCGTCGAACTGCTCGGCCCAGTCCCACGCGGCGCCGCCGTCCCACCGGGCCCGGCCCAGCGCGTGGACGATGTTGCCGCTGCCGATGAACAGCACGCCGCGGCGGCGCATCGCCCGCAGACGTCCGTAGAGCTCGTACAGCTGCGGCAGGGGCATCGAGTAGTCGATGCTGATCTGCAGCACCGGCACCTCGGGCGCGGGTGCGATGAACTTCAGGACGCTCCAGGTGCCGTGGTCGAGGCCCCACTGCTGGTCGAGCGCGGCCTCGTACTCGACGAGCTGACGGGCCAGCAGCCGCGCGACGTCGGTGTCACCGACCGTGTCGTACCGGACGCGCGAGAGCTCGTCGGGGAAGCCGCCGAAGTCGTAGATGATCGGGTTGCGCGGGGCGTCGGTGATGTGCGTCGCCCCGGGCGTCAGCCAGTGCGCACTGACCACGACGATCGCCTGGGCCGGCGGCAGCTCGGTGCCCAGGTGCGTCCACGTGCGCGTGTACGCGTTGTCGGAGATCGCGTGCATCGGGTTGCCGTGGCCCACGAACATGACCGGCATGAGCGCGCTGGGCGCCAGGCGGTTGTCGAGGTCGGAGATCGAGTAGGTGGCCATGACGCATCCCTTGACTAGTTGATGGTTCAATCATATCACCATCGCGGTCCCTCCTGACGGCGAAACCGGTCGGGCATCCGCGGCGACCCCGTCTCGCCCGCGGGACGTTCTGCGAGCTCACGGCGTGCGCGGGCGACGGCGGCCTCGGCCTCGAACCGGCCGCACGACGAGCCGAGCCGCGGGAGCAGCCGCCCCACCAGGCTGATCTGCGTGCGCGCCTCGCCGTTCGACGCGGGCAACCACGTCTCGTGGACGAAGCTGGGCAGGCAGCACGCGAGCTCGTCGACGCCGAAGAGCGTCCAGAACGCGCCCGTCTGGTGGAACTGTCGCTCGGACTCGAGCAGGACGGCGGGGTGGCTGCCCAGCCCGAGCGTCATGTCAGCCGTGTCGAGGAAGTCGTAGAGACGCGACCGCACCCGGTCGTAGCGGCGTGCGGTGGCGGTCGAGCGCCCCTCGGCCTCGGCGCGGAAGAAGTCGTCGATCAGCGGCCAGCCCGGCTCGTCGTGGTCCATGCCCCGACTCAAGCAGGCGGGTCGGACACAAGCGTCAGTCGAGGGCGTCCAGCACGCCCGCGGTGAGACCGTCGAACGTGACCCGGTCGGGCGAGGCCGGACGGGCACCGAGACGCACCGCGACGACGCCCTCGCTCGGCACGACCGCGACGTACTGGTTGCCGTAGCCCAGGGCCCAGAACGCGTCGGCCGGGACGTTCGGGGCGATCCGACCCTCGTAGGGCTCGCGGTCGACCGCGAAGCCCGCCTGCCGCCTGATCTCGACCACCCGACCCGTCGCGTTGGTCCACCACAGCAGCCCGTACGCGGCGTTGTCGGCCGACGACGGCGTCGTGATCTGGCGGACGAGGTCGGACGACACCAGCTGGCGGCCGTCCCACCGGCCCTCGTTGAGCATCAGGTGGCCCACGCGGGCGAGGTCGAGGCACGTCGACGTCGCGCCCGAGTAGGTCAGCGCGTTGCCGGCGCCGTCGCGCCCCCACACGGTGTCGCGCATGCCGAGCGGGCCCAGCAGGCGGTCGTCCGCCATCGCGGCGACGTCACCGTCCGGGGCCGCGTCGTCGAGGACGTCCTCGAGCGTCTGCGCCGCGGCGTTGTCGTACACCCACCGCTCCCCCGGCGGCCGCTCCTGCGCGGCGGCCACGGCGAAGCCGGTCTGGTCGGTCGTGGCACGGATCATCTGCCGGCCGGCGGCCTCGCTCCAACGGCGACCCGAGGTCATCGACAGCAGGCTGCGCACCGTGACGTCCGCGGCGCCGGTGCCGGCTGACCGCCAGCGCTCGACCTGCTGGGCCGCCGGAGCGTCCAGGTCGAGGTCGCCGTCGTCGACCTGCTGGCCGGCCAGCAGGGCCGTCAGCGACTTGGTGATCGAGTAGATCCGCCCGCCGATCCGCTCGCCACCGCCGTTGAAGTAGGCGTCGTGCACCAGACGACCGTCCTTGACGACCGCGACGCACGTCGACCCGTCGCGCCGCAGCTCTGCGTCGAGGTCGGACCAGTCGCCCTCGTCGGCCCGCTGCCACGTGCGGCCGGGGAAGATCGCGGGCTCCGCGGGTGACGGCGTCGTCGTGGCCGGCGTGGCGGGGGCAGGCGATGACGTCGGGGCGGCCATCGTGGCGGGCGTCGCCGGCTCGTCGACCGGCCCCGAGCAGGCCGTCGCCGTCGCGAGCGTCGCGACGACCAGCCCAGCGCGCACCTTCACGCGTCCAGCCTGCCAGACGGGACCGGCCCGGCCGCTCAGCGCGGGAGCCGGATGCGGATCGGGCCCTTGGCGGTGGACGGGTCGACGACCGAGCCCTTCTGCGTGATCTCGACCTCGCCGCGGTCGACGAGGCGCCGCGCGGCGCGCCGCACGGGCTCCATCAACGGGCGCCAGTCGTCGGGCGCGACGGCCCGGGCGACGTCCGACGGGCAGATCGTCGACGTGCGCGCACGGCTCGCCAGCATCTCGAGCACGCGACGCTCGAGGTCGACGTCCTGCGACGTCACCCCGCGCCGTCGACAGGCCTGGCTGCAGTACGTGACGTCGTCCCAGTCGCGTGCCCACTTCTTGCGCCACTCGATCGTGCGGCCGCACGCGGCGCAGGTCTTGGACTCGGGAGGCACCCGTCCAGCGTGCACCGGGCGCGGCCGGACGGCATCTCGTCCGCCGCCGTGATGCTCACCACCCGACCTCGACGAGTGCTCCTTGGAGCCGTGCGCGAGAATGGAGGGATGCCTGCTGCGACGGATCTGCGCCTCCTGCTGCGCCATCCGGTGGAGTTCGTGGCGGGTGCCACGCCCGCGGAGTCGCGCTTCGTCTTCCACACCCCCGACGGGGACGAGACCGCGACCGCCAACGAGGCGATCGGCGCCCTCAGCCAGGGCATCCGCGTCATGTCGGCCGACAAGTCGGTGCGCGCGTGGGCGACGCCCGCGATCCTCGCGCTGCGCATCATGGCGCGGGGTGCGCTCGGCTCCCCCGACGCGACCGAGCTCAACCAGCTGCAGAACGCGGGCGCCGCGATCGGCCCCAACGCGGGTGCCGGCCAGGCCGCCATCTCCGCGTTCCTGCGGGCCCTCGAGGTCGACGCTCCCGAGGCCGCGTCCACACCGCAGCGCCAGGCGTACGTCTCGCCCAAGGCCGCGCCGCAGCGCACCCGCGAGACGACGTTCTCATGGTCGCTGATCGTCACGTTCCTCGAGGAGCCGACGCCCGACCAGGCCGCGGTCGTCCGGCTGCGGGTGCACCCGCGCGCCGGCTCGTGGGGCGCCTTCGACGCCGGCGACCTGTTCAACGGCTCGTCGCACCCCATGGCGCAGGACGCCAAGGAGCCCACCGCGGCGATGCTGCGTCGCATCGAGGTGTGGTGGTCGCCCGCCGAGACCCTGCGCGACCCGCACGCGCGCGGCGCGGTGACGGTCGGCCCCGACGCGCTCGCCCGTCTCGGCGACCGCAGCCTCGCCCCGACGCTCATGGCGAACCGCATCGAGGTGCGCTGGCCGCCCGAGCTCGTGCGCGAGCTGTCGACGACGGCCGTCGTCAGCCGGCGCGAGACCCCCGGCTCCGACCGCCCGTCGGCCTTCACCCACGGCCAGCTGTTCAGCTTCGACTGGCAGGTCGCCCTCGGCGACGACGTGCTGTCGGCCGCCGAGCTCGACCAGCTCGCCCAGTCGCAGACCGGCCTGCTCAGGTTGCGCGACCGGTGGGTGTTCGTCGACAAGGCGCGCCTGCACCGTGTCCTCGACCAGCGCACCCACGACATCTCGGCGATCGAGGCGCTGCGGGCCGCCGTCACCGGCGAGCTCGAGATCGACGGACGACGCACCGAGGTCGACACGGTCGGCTGGCTCGAGGACGTCCGACGACGCCTGGCCGTCCAGGACCGCGACATCGCCCCGGCCGTCCAGCCCGGCGACCTCGACGGCCACCTGCGCGACTACCAGCTGCAGGGCCTGCGCTGGATGACCCAGCTCGTCGACCTGGGGCTCGGCGGCATCCTCGCCGACGACATGGGCCTGGGCAAGACCGTCATGCTGATCGCGCTGCACCTGCAGCGTGCCGTCGACACCACCGCGCCGACGCTCGTCGTGTGCCCCGCCTCGGTGCTCGGCAACTGGGAGCGCGAGATCCAGCGCTTCGCCCCCGACGTGCCCGTGCGCCGCTATCACGGCCCGGGCCGCTCGCTCGAGGACGTCAAGGAGGGCTTCCTCGTCACGACGTACGCCACGATGCGCGCCGACGTCATCGAGCTGTCCGAGCACGAGCCCGGCTGGGGCCTCGTCGTGGCCGACGAGGCGCAGAACATCAAGAACCCGCACGCCCGCACGGCCAAGGCGCTGCGCGACGTCCCTGCCGTCGCACGTCTGGCCCTGACCGGCACGCCGGTCGAGAACAACCTCTCCGAGCTGTGGGCGATCCTCGACTGGACGACGCCGGGCCTGCTCGGCACGTATGAGCAGTTCCGTCGCACCTGGTCGCGCGACATCGAGTCGCGGCGCGACCCCGAGAAGGCCACCGGGCTGTCGCACCTCATCCGGCCGTTCGTGCTGCGTCGGCGCAAGTCCGATCCCGGCATCGCCCCCGAGCTGCCGCCGAAGATCGAGACCGACCACCGCATCAACCTGACCCGTGAGCAGGTCGGGCTGTACGAGGCCGTCGTGCGCAGCACCATGGCGCAGATCGAGCAGGCGCAGGGCATCCAGCGTCGCGGGCTCGTGGTCAAGCTGCTGACCCAGCTCAAGCAGATCTGCAACCACCCCGCCCAGTTCCTGCGCGAGCCCGAGACCAAGCTCGTCGGGCGCTCGGGCAAGCTCGGCGTGTTCGACGACCTCGTCGACGAGATCGTGTCCGAGGAGGGCGCGACGCTCGTCTTCACCCAGTACGCCCAGATGGGACGCCTGCTGACGCGCCGGCTCGACGAGAAGAAGATCGCCAACCAGTTCCTGCACGGCGGCACGACGGTGCGCGGGCGCGAGAAGATGGTGCGGCAGTTCCAGGGCGGCGAGGTGCCGGTGTTCGTCCTGTCGCTGAAGGCTGCCGGCGTGGGTCTCAACCTGACGCGGGCCGATCACGTCATCCACTACGACCGCTGGTGGAACCCCGCCGTCGAGGACCAGGCGACCGACCGCGCGCACCGCATCGGCCAGACCAAGAACGTCCACGTGCACCGGCTCATCAGCGAGGGGACGATCGAGGAGTCGATCGCCGAGCTCATCCGCTCGAAGCGCTCACTCGCCGACGCCGTCGTCAACGGCGGCGAGGGCGCGCTGACCGAGCTGTCGGACGCCGCGCTGGCCGATCTCGTCCGCCTGAAGCACTAGAACCTGCCCGCCGCCCGGCTCAGGTGAGGCATGTCCTCAGCTGGTCGAGGCGGTAGAAGTACGGGCTCGACGCCGACGGCGTGCACGAGGCGTTGAACTGCACGGGCTGCTCGTTCACGCGCATGGTCACCAGCACCTCGCCGCCGGCGTTGCGGTACGCCGCCCACTCGATGTTGCCGGCGAGGCGCCCCGCGACCGACCCACGCCACGGGTTGCTGCCGTACGAGAACGCGCGCGACGCCTGCTGCTGGCTTCCGGGCGCCTTGATCAGCGCCGCGAAGGGCATCGTGACCTCGCCGTGCGCGAGCCGGAACACCGCGGCGGTGTCGCCCCCGGCGACGCGCCGGTCGAGCGCGGCGAAGAAGTCGTCGAGCACGGGCCGCGCCTGGCGGTACGTCGTGCTCTGGCCCGACACCCCCGGACCGAAGCGGTAGAACGTGCGCGCGTCGGTCGCCTCGGCGAGCCGCCGGGCCGCCGACAGCGGCACGAACTCCGCGAACGTCACGCGGGTGTCGCCGGCCATGCCGGCGGCCGTCGAGTACAGCAGGTGCAGGTCGAGGGCCGCGCCCACCGGGTCGGCCAGACGCTTGACGTACGACGGTCGGTACGCGCGCAGCAGCACCTGCCGCGCCGCGGCCTTGACCGACGACCGCCGCTGCGCCTTCGCGATCGCGGCCCGCCCCTTGCTCGTCGAGCCCTCCTCGATCAGCAGGTCGCGGTTGACGGTGCGCGCGGACGTCCGCAGGCCCGGCACGACCGACTCGAGGCCCTGCCGCAACGAGACGGCGCTCTGCTTGGTGCGGTACACGGGGCTGGTCTGCATCGCGACCTTCTCGCCCCTGGCGGCCGAGGCGCTCAGGAAGCCCGCGTAGCTCGTGGCCGTCCGACGTCCGATGCCCCGCCACTCCTGCTTGCCGACCGAGCTGAGGTTGCCGTAGCCGAGCTTCTTCTCGGCCCGCTGGAAGGTGCGGATGCGGTCGTCGAGCGTCCGGCCGCGGGTCGTCAGGTCGCCTCGACGCGCTGCACCCTTCCAGACCGCGAGCGCGCGCTTCTCGGCGCCGCTGCTGGTCAGCGAGCGGGCCCCGTGGCGTCCGACGTTCTCGACGAAGAACAGGTCGAAGCCGGCCGGCGGGGCGACGACCTGGGTGGACGCGGGGTCACCGTACGGCTGCTGGTTGGCGTAGGCGCCGGTCGGGCCGTCGGCGGCTCGGGCCGACGACAGCGGCAGCGTCACCGCCACGAGGGCCGTGGCAGTGACGAGGACGGAGGCGGGGGCCGTGAGGCGGGATCGCATGCGGCCCACCCTATGCCTCGGTCGCCCCGGGAACGCGACGCTCAGGCGAGGCAGCGCTCGAGCTCGGCCGGACGGTAGAAGTACGGCACCGTCTCGCGGCACCGGCTCGTGAGCCGGACGGGCTGCTCGTTGTGCCGCACCGTCACCAGGGCCCGCCCGCCGTCGTCCTGGTAGGCGGCCCACTCGATGGTGCCGCCCAGGCGTCCGGCGACGTAGCCGCGCCACGGGTTGTCGGCGTACGAGAACGTCCGGTCGGCGGGCACCTGGACGTCGCTGCCGGGCAGCCCCAGCAGCGCCGCGAACGGCATCGTCGTCTCGCCGTGCGCCAGCCGGAACACCGCGGCGGTCGACCCACCCGCCAGGCGCTCCTCGAGCGACCACAGGAAGTCGTCCAGCAGCGGACGGGCCGCGGCGTACGAGCTGTCCTCGCCCTCGACGCCCGGCCCGAACTGGTAGAAGTTCTCGGCGTCGACGGCCGACCCCAGCACGGCCGCGTCGTCGAGCGGGACGTACGGCGCGAACGTCACGGACGTCTCGGCCGCCAGCCCCGGGGCGGTCGAGTAGAGCAGGTAGACGTCGAGGGCCGCGGCGACGGGGTCGTCGATCGTGGCGACGAACCCGGGCGCGTACATGACCTCGAGCAGGTCGGTCGCCGCGGCCACGACGTCGGGGCGGGTCATGGCCCGCTCCGTCACGCGGTTGCCGGACGGCGAGGCGCCGTTGCCGATCAGCAGGCGCGGCGCGTCCGTGACGTACTCGCCGACGTCCAGACCCGGCACGACGGAGTCGAGGCCCTCGCGCATGGCATCGGCGCTCTCGACCGTCCGCTGCACCGGTGACGTCTTGAACACGACGCCGTCGCCCGTGGCGGCGGCACCGGCGAGCAGGTCCCGGTACACCGTCGCGGTGCGGCGGCCGATGCCCTGCCACTCGACGGCGCCGATCTCGCTGAGGTTGCCGTAGCCGATGCGCTGCTCGGGCTTCTGGAACGCCGCGACGTCGGCGGCGAATCCCTCGCCCGTGTCCGTGACCTGCCCGGCCTTCTTCGCGCGGGTCCAGATCGCGAGCGACCGTCGCTCGCGCGCCGAGCTCGTGAGGGTGCGCGCTCCGTGACGGCCGACGGTCTCGACGAACGTGAGCCGGTAGCCGTCGGGGGCCTGCCGGATCGCCGAGCTGGCGGCGTTGCCGTAGGGCGTCTGGTTGGCGTAGTGGTCGGCGTCGATCGTCGTCTCGGCCTGCGCCGTCGCGGTGACGGTCGCGAGGATCGCGATGAGCTGGGTGAGGAACGAGCCGATCATCGACATCAGCGTACGACGCCCCGCCCGGTCGTCCCGCGGGATCGACGTCCACTCCGGCAGAGTTCACCGACGGTTCACGAGCCCTTCCCACCCCTCCGGAACCGGCCCCGCCTGACCCCGCGAGCCCGTAGTCTTGGCCGGTGCTCCGACCCCCCGCTCGCGGCCGCACGGCCGTCCCCCGCGCGCTGACGCTGCTCGTCGCCTGCGTCGTCGCCCTCGCGTCCGTGCCGTCCCCCGCCTCGGCGAAGTCCGACCCCCGGCTGACCCGCGCGTTCTACGCCGACTCGGCGTCGTCCGCGGCGGTCGCCGCCAAACGAGACCGGCGCTTCTCGACGCTCGCGCGGACGCCGCAGGCCTACTGGGCGACCGACCACCTGCCGGTCTCGAAGGTCAAGAAGGCCGTCCGCTCGTACGCCCAGCGGGCCGTCAAGAAGAAGCGCACCCCCGTCGTCGCGGTGTACGCGATCCCGGCCCGCGACTGCGGCCAGCACTCGGCCGGGTCGTTCGACGCCCCGACCTATCGCCGCTGGGTGAGCCGGCTCGCCGCCGGCCTCAAGGGCACCAAGGCGATCGCGGTGCTCGAGCCCGACGCCCTCGCGATGCTCGGCCAGTGCGACGCGCAGGGCGACCGGACGGGTCTGCTGCGCTACGCCACCGCGAAGCTCAAGCGGGCCGGCGTGTGGGTCTACATCGATGCCGGCCACTCCAGCTGGACGGCACCGGCGGTCATGGCCGAGCGGTTGCGGGCGTCCGGCATCACGTCGGCCCGCGGCTTCTCGACCAACGTCGCCAACTTCCGCAGCACCGCCGACGAGGTCGCGTACGGCAACGAGGTCGTCGCGCAGCTCACCGCCCAGGGCGTCCGGGGCAAGAAGTTCGTCGTCGAGACCGCGCGCAACGGTGCCGCCACCGCGGCCGGCGACTTCTGCAACCCGGTCGGCGCCCGTGTGGGCAGCAAGCCGCGCATGGTGCGCCAGGGCAACCTCGACGCCTACGTGTGGGTCAAGCACCCCGGCGAGTCGGACGGCCCCTGCAACGGCGGACCCAACGCCGGCTCGTGGTGGGCCGCGGGCGCGCTCGCGCTGCTCGGACGCTAGTCGTGCGGCAGCGTCGGGCGCTGCTCGTCGCGGTCGTCGTCCTCGCGCTGACCGTCGCGCAGCTGGCGGTCGGGGCCTTCGCGGGTCTCGAGCAGTACGACGGCAAGGGCTTCGGCTACCGCCTCGCGGTCTACCCCCTGCTGATGCTCCTCCTGCCGGCCGTCTGGTGGTGGCGGACGCGCGACGCCTCGACGCTGCCGTGGGGCGCGTTCGCGCTGGTGATGGCGCCGTTCCTGGTCGACGTCACGGGCAACACCCTCGATCTCTACGACTCGATCGACGCGTGGGACAACGTCAACCACTTCGCGAACTGGCTCCTGCTGCTGTGGGGCTGCGGCCTGCTGCTCGCCCGCGCCGACGTGCGTCCGAGGTGGCTGCTGGTCGTCGCGATCACGGGCCTCGGCGCGATCCTCGCGATCGGCTGGGAGCTCGGCGAGTGGTACACGTTCATCCGCCGCGGCACCGAGCTCGACGGCGCCTACGAGGACACCCTCAGCGACGAGCTGCTCGGCACCCTCGGCGCCTTCGTGGCGGCGATGATCGTCGAGCGCACGACGCGCCGCTCGTGACGCGGGGTCGCGGGGTCAGCGGTCCTTGCGGTCGGCGACGATCGCGGCCACGTTGAGACTCGCCCACGTCAGGGTCGCGCCCAGCACCTTGGCCTTGGCGGTCCTGGTGCGCGCCTCGGGGGTCAGCAGGGCCGCGTCGGAGAGGTCGAGCACGACGCGGGCGATCATCGCGTGGTCGCGGGCCAGCGGCGACGGCGCGAGCAGCGCCAGCGCGCTGAGCGCGAGGTCGCGGGGGCCGAACATGCGGGCCACCAGGTCGTACTCGGGCTGCTTGAGCGGGCTCTTGGTCAGCGCGGTGCCGAGGTGGCGCGGCTTGGCGAGCGCGAACACCGCGTACCCGGCGGTCGCTGCGGACATGATCTGGCTGTAGCTCGGCGTCATGCCTCGACGCTAGGGCCGTACCGGCGCGACCGCACGTCCGCGAGCGTCAGGAGACCAGCGGATAGGCGACGAACAGGGCGGCCGCGCCCGCCGCGCCAATGGCATACGTCGTCGACTTCAGCACCGCACCGAAGCGCGGACGCAGCTTCGTGACGCTCTGCAGGCCGAGGAAGACGCACGCCAGCGGCATCAGCAGCCAGCAGACGCCCCAGGCGTCGAAGACGTCGTCGGGCCACTCGATGCCGCCGGCAGCGGCGACCGCGGCCACGAGCGTGACGTACAGCGGGAACAGCATCGGCAGCGATCCGCGCAACGCGGCGCCGGCGGCCCGCCGCAGACCGCGCCGCATGTCGGCGTCGACGAGGCGCTCCGCGCGCGGCTGACCGACGGGCGGCCCGTTGACCAGGCCGAAGAACGTGCCCCGCCGCAGGAGCAGCAGCACCGTCGCGATGATGACCGCCAGCATCCACCACGCCGCGGCGTCGGAGTCCTGCATCGCGGGCGGCCGGTAGTCGAACGGCACGAACGAGGTCGTCAGCCACACCAGCCCCGGCACCAGCGCGACGACGAACGCGCTGAGCGCCAGGCCCGTCGCGAACGTCTGCAGCTTGCTGACCCGGGTGACCAGGTCGGCCGCCGGCTCGCGCTGCGCGTGGGGCGCGTGACCGGTCGAGTCGACCGACAGCGGACGGGGGAACGACGGCTCGCGGTGCACCTCGGTGCCCGGCACCACCGGGCGTGCCATGACGTCAGGCTCTCCCCCGACGTCGGCCAGCGCGGCGTGCATCTCGTGCACCGTCTGGCAGCGCTCCGCGGGCTCGACCGCCATGGCCTTCGCGACCACGGCGGCCAGCCCGGCGGGGACGTCGGGGTTGAGCGCCCTCGGGTCGGGACGCGGGTGGTTGCGGTGCGCCAGCAGCTGGGCGGCCATCGTCCCCTCGAAGGGCGGCCTGCCCGTCAGGCACTCGTACAGCAGGCACCCGACCGAGTAGATGTCGCTGCGCTCGTCGGCGCGACCGTCGAACTGCTCGGGCGCCATGTAGTGCGGGGTGCCGGCGACCGTCGCGGTGGCGTCGGACGCCGCCCGCGCGATGCCGAAGTCGACGATCTTGACGGCTCCGTCGTTGGTCACCAGCACGTTCGCCGGCTTGATGTCGAGGTGCAGGATGCCGGCCTGGTGGCACGCGGCGAGCCCCTCGAGCACGCCGCGCACGACGATGACCGACCGCAGGCTCGGCCCGCGCAGCGACAGCAGGTCCTTCAGCGACGTGCCCTCGACGAGCTCCATCACGAGGTGCGGGGTGATCTCGCCGTCGCCGTCGGCCATGTGCACCAGGTCGTGCACCGTCACGACGTGCGGGTGCGACACGCGAGCCAGCGTCGCGACCTCGCGGGTGATGCGCCGCATCGCGCGCGGGTCGTCGGCCAGGAAGTGCGAGAACCGCTTGATCGCGACCTCGCGGTGCAGCTGACTGTCCCGGGCCCGGAACACCACCCCGTGGTTGCCGGCCCCGATCCGTCCGAGCAGCTCGAACCGCTGCTCGACGGGGACCGTCGCGGGGCCGGTGGCCGGCTGCATGACCGGCTGGGTCGCCAGGGGGTCGGGCGTCATGCGCTTCCTCCTGCTCCGGCTCGACGATCGGGACACCTCGACGGTACGGCGTCCGGGTCCATTCTCCCTAGCGACTGGTGATCCCCTGCAGATGCACCGTCCCGGCCGTGTCGAACGCCGCCACGACGGTGACCCCGGCGAGCTTGACGACGGCGCCGCCGTGGAGCGTGGTCCAGTCGTCGCCGTCGATGCGGTGGCCGTCGACCGTCGTTCCGTTGGTGCTGCCGAGGTCCTTGATCTGCCACTGCATGCCGCTGCGGCGGATCGCCGCGTGCCGGTGCGAGACCTCGGGCTCGGCGAACGTCACGGGGCTCTCGGCCAGACGTCCGAGCACCGCGCCGTCCGGGCCGATCGCGACCGACTGGCCGTTGCGCTCGAGGCGCAGCAGACCCGCCACGTTCATGGTCGGCGAGCTGTCGACCAGGTCGGGCACCAACGCCGGGAAGTTCATCGTCGCGTCGGGGTCGATCGTCGACGGGTGAGGCACGGCACGCGGCGGGGTCGCCTCGCGCGGTGCACGGGTGGCGGCGGTGTCGGCGACGACGTCCCACCCCACCGACATGGGCTGCGGCTGCCGCTCCGCCGGACGGCGGGCGGCCTCGGCGCGGCCGCTCCCCCGGGCCGGCGGCACCCAGCCCGATCGCAGGCCCGGGTCGACCTCGACCGTCACCTGGACGTTCGCGGGCACGCCCCAGCCGGCGCGCTCGGCGTGGTCGACGTACAGCCGAGCACCGTCCTCGCCGAGACGGTCGAGGTCACCGTCGGGCTCGAGGCGGTGCAGGTCCTCGGGTGCGACCCGCACCACCAGCTCGCCGAAGGCGAGGCGCTCACCGCTGGGCATGATGACGTGCTGCCCCGTGAGGGCCCGGACGAACCGTCGGCGCAGCACCGCCGACGAGCCCGTCGGGTACGACACGAGCTTCGCGGCGACCTCGGTCGCGGCGGCCTTCTTGGTGGCGGTGCCGAAGATGCTCTGGGCCACGCGCAGCGCGATCCACACGACCGCCACGAAGACGACGAGGATCAGGAGGTTCATCGTGAGAGACGAGAGGGTGCCCATGGCATCATCGTCAGGGTTCGGCGCACCTGGCGTCGAGCCACGACGGAACATGTTCCACGACGTCCGAGGGAGTACCGGTGCTGCACATCGCGTGGTCCGCCGGCGACGACACCTCCGGTGAGACGACCCTCGACCAGGGCGCGACGTTCATCCTGGCGCGCCGCATGAACCTGCCCGAGCGGCAGCCCGTCGTGGCCGAGACGATCGACGGCTCGGCGTACGTGTTCGTGCGTCTGCCCTACGTCAGCGACCCCGCCCTCGTCGTCACGGCGACGGCCGCACAGCCGGTCGTCCACCGTGGCCAGCGCGACAACGGTGCGATCGTCGAGCTGACGACACCGCAGGGCGGCTCCACCACGCCGGCGCCCGGCCAGAAGATCTCGCTGATCGACAGCGGCACCCGCATCGAGCTGCGCTTCCCCGACCTGACGTTCTCGGCGCTCGTGACGTTCGACCTGCCGGACCTCCCCGGCGGGTCGGGCACGGTCCAGCTCGGCGTCGACTCGCTGCAGCACGACGACATCTGGCTGATCGGCGCGATCGCCGTGGCCCTGTCGCCCGACAACGGCGTCGTGGCGCACGGCGACCTGAAGCAGGCCTTCGCCCGGTGGCGCGGCACCGAGGAGCACAGCGACGGCGCCTTCGACCGCAACGTGCTGCGGCCCGCGCTGACGGCCCGTGGCCTCGAGGCCGGGCCGCGGATGAACAAGATCGTCCTGCTCGTGGAGCGCTGCCGTCGCACGGCGGAGTTCCCGTCGCGGGTGCTCGACGACGTCCGGGGGCACCTCGCCTCGCTGCGCCACGACGGCTGAGAGGATCGACGCATGGACTGGGACGAGCTGGGCGAGACCATCGACGAGATCAGCGCGACCCCCGGGCGTCCGGCCCGCCTCGCGGCGTACGAGCGACTGCTCGCGACGTTTGCGCCGGGCCAGGAGGGCCGCGCCGAGGTGCTGACCTGCCGGGCCGACGACCTCGTCGACGACGGACGCCTCGACGACGCCGAGGCCGCGTACCGGGCGGCGATCGACGACGGCGGACGGACGGTGCTCGAGCCGCGAGCCGGTCTGCTGGCCGTCGCCCTGGCCCGCGGTGACGACGCCGAGGTCGACGATCTGCTGGCCGAGCTGATCGTCCTGAGCCGTGCCGAGCGACTCGTGATCGGCGACTACGAGTGGATCGCGGAGTCGCTGGAGGACGCCGGACGGCTGCGCGCGGCGCTGCGCTGGTTCACGATCCCCCTGCGCGACATCCAGCCCGGCGACCTCGACCTCATGCCACCGCTGTGCCTCGACGGACGGTGGCGCGTCCGCCGCGCGCTCGAGCTTCCGGTCGACGCCTACGACGAGGCGCACGACGTGTGGCACGAGGTCAACGCGGCTCAGGCCTGATCGGCCCCGTCGGCGTCCGCACGCATGACGCGGTCGTGCCGCCGGGTCGCGACGGCCATCACGACCAGCGACGCCGCGGCGGCCAGCAGCGCGAGCACGAAGCCGATCGGCTCGATCGTCAGGGCCAGCCCGTCGCGCGCCCCGAGCAGCTGCACGAGGCCCGCTGTCGTCGCTGCGGCCAGCACCAGGACGACGACCGCGCCGGCGGCGCACCGCACCCACCGCGAACGGGTCAGCATCCCCGTGGCGGTGCCGGCCAGGACCGCTGCCAGCACCAGACCCGTGCCGATCACGAGGTAGGCGTCGGTCGTCGACGCCCCGGCGCCCGGCGCCTCGTCCCGCGCCTGCATGACGATGAGCACCGCCGTGAGCACCAGCACCGTCGCCATGGCGATCCGCGCCCACAGGCGCACCGGCCACGCGGCCAGGGCGAGGAACCAGACCGAGAAGGCGACGGCCCCCGGGAAGACGTCGACGAACGGCGCGGCCAGCGAGGGCATCGTCCCCTCGTCCGTGCTCAGCCCGATCGTGCGCAGGTCGGACCGGTAGAGGGGCTCGCCGTCGACCGTGAACCAGTCGGGCCCTCCCCCGACGAACGAGTTGAGGGCGACGGACAGCAGCAGGAGACCCGCCGCGAGGATGCCCAGGGGCGAGGTGATCAGGCGGTCGCGTCGACGGGCGTCGTTCATGGACGCCATCGTGTCAGCGCCTAGAACAGTCCGCAGTTCGACACGGCCGGCAGGCCCGCGACCCGCGCCTCGAAGAAGGCGAAGGCCTTCGGGAACGACGACACCGCGCCGCCGACGTGCGTCGGTGCGAGGCTCGGCTGGAAGCTGACCTTCGCGCCGTTGCGGCACCACGAGCGCGCGAAGTCACGGCCCTGCGCGTACGGCACGACGTCGTCGAGCGTCGTGTGGGCCACGAGCACCGGGACGTCCGGCCTGCCCTTGCCGAGCCGCAGCGACTCGAGCGTCGCGGCGATGTCGGGACGCGACAGGAAGCTCGAGATCGACGACCCGTCCGCCGTGAGGGTCGACGAGCGTGCGGAGGGGAATGCCGCGACGCCGTCGAACGTGCACGTCGTGTCGGCCCGTGCGAGGGCCGCCTTGCCGGCGGCGTTGAGCAGCGACGGGATGCCGAGCTCGGGGTAGGTCGCATCGAGCGCCGTGACCGAGTAGAGCAGGAAGGCCGCGTAGAGCGAGCCGTCGAGGTTGGGGGCGACCTTCGTGAGGTCGGCGGGCACGGCGCCGGCGTAGCCGGCCGTGACGTTGACGTCCGGCGCGTAGGCCCGGTGCTGCTCGAGCGCTCCCGCCGACGCGTTGCCGCCCTCGGAGTAGCCCGCGATGAAGACCGGCGCGGTCGCGCTGACCCGGTCGGTGCTCAAGCGGGTGGCGGCTCGGGCGGCGTCCAGCACGTTGCGTCCCAGCGCCGTGCTGTTGACGTACGCGTGGGTGCCCGGCGTGCCGAGCCCCTCGTAGTCGGTGACGACGACGGCGTAGCCCCGCAGCAGCAGCCCCTTGATGAACAGGCCCTCGTACTCGGAGCCGGCCGCCAGCTGCCGGCTCGGGGCGCACGTGTCGGCCATGCCCTGGGTGCCGACCGCGAACGAGATCAGCGGGCGCTCGCCCTTGCCCACCCATGGAGTGCGCGGCGTGATCATGGTGCCGGTGACGGCGTCCTTCCGACCGCGGGCGGTGGTGCTGACGTACATGAGCCGCTGCACGCGCGCGTCGGCCTTGATGGCCTTCAGGGGGTCGAGGTAGAACACCGACGGCTCGGACCGGATGACGTCGCCGGGCTGACCGGTGACGTCGGACGGCGGCGTGTAGAAGTCGCCGTCGGCGGCCGTCGCCGGAGCCGTTGTGAGCGTGACGCTCGTGAGTGCCGCGGCGATGGCGCCGGTGATGACGTGTCGGATGCGCATGAGTCCCCCTCGGTGTAACCCGGGGTTACCTTCTCAGTGAGACAGGTCACACGTCAATGGGCGGGCCTGCACCGCAGTGCTTGCCCGCCCCTGTCCGGTCGATCAGACCGTGATGACGATCTTGCCGCGGGTGTGACCGTCCTGGTTGAGCTCCCACGCCTTCTGCGCCTCGTCCAGCGGGAACGTAGCGGCGATCTCGACCGTCAGCGTGCCGTCGTCGAACAGGCTCGCCAGCTCGTCGAGGTCGTCGGCGTCGGGACGCACGAACACGTAGTGGCCGCCCAGCTGCTTGACGGTCTCGCCGTCGACGATCGAGGCCACGCGCCCGTGGTCGCCCCCGGCCAGCACCTGCGGGGTGGTGTCGAGGTCGGACCCGCTGAGGTCGAGCACCGCGGTCACGCCGTCGGGAGCCAGCTCGCGGACACGGTCGACGAGTCCCTCGCCGTAGGTGACGGGCTCGGCGCCCAGCCCGCGCAGGTAGTCGTGGTTGCCCTCGGACGCCGTGCCGATGACGCGGGCGCCCAACGACCTGGCGATCTGCACCGCGAACGACCCCACACCGCCCGACGCCCCGTGCACGAGGACGATGTCGTCGGCCTTCACGTCGAGGTGGTGCACCAGCGCCTGGAACGCCGTCAGGCCGGCCAGCGGGATCGCGGCCGCCTGCTCGAACGTCGCCGTGGCGGGCTTCTTGGTGACGGTGCGGATGGGCGCGGCGACCTTCTCGGCGTACGTGCCCCCCTGAACGGCGTCCTTGCGGACGTAGCCGAACACCTCGTCACCCACCGCGAGGTTCGTGACGGACGGTCCGACCTCCTCGACGACGCCCGACACGTCCCAGCCCGGCACGGCCGGCAGGTGCACGTCGAGCACGGCGTCGAGGCCGCCGGCGGCGATCTTCCAGTCGACCGGGTTGACCGACGTCGCGCGCACGGAGACCTTCACCCAGTCGGGCCCGACCTTCGGCTCGTCGAGCTCGGCGATCTCGAGAGGTGCTCCGTACTGGGTGAAGACGACCGCGCGCACGTCAGATCCGGTCCTTGTCGCCGTTCGGGGCCAGGTCGTCGATCGACTCCTCGATGTCGGGGCCGGTGCTGTACGCCAGACGCTCCTCGGAGACGACGTGCTGGTCGTCGAGCAGGGCGTCGATCTTCTCGTCGTTGGTCGGCGTGTTGTCGTCGGCGATCTGGGCCGCGTCGTCGGCCTTGTCCTTCGCGGCGTCCTTCGCGTCGTCAGCGACGTGCTTGGCCTTCGTCGCGGCCTCGTCGGCCTTGTCCTTCACGTCGCTCGCGAGGTCCTTGGCCTTGTCGGCGAGGGTGCCGTCGTCGGCCGCGTCCTTGACGTCCGAGGCCACGTCGTCGGCCTTGTGCTTGACGTCGGCGGCGACGTCCTGGGCCTTGTCCTTGGCGTCCGAGGCGACGTCCTTGGCCTTGTCGACCAGGTCGTCGTCCTTGACGGCGTCGGCGGCGTCGCCGATCAGGCTCTCGGCGCGCTGGACGACGTCCTGCACGCGCGGGTCCTCCTTGACCTGCTGCGCGGCGTCGCGCACGACGCCCTCGGCCTTGGCGGCGGCGTCCTGCACCCGCGGGTCGTCCTTGACCTGCTGCGCAGTGTTCTTGATCTGCTCGTACCGCTCACGGCCGGCCTTGGCACCGAGCGTGTAGCCGATGCCGAACACGGCAGCGAGGGTCAGCTTCTTGATGGGGTGGCTGAAGAGGCTCATGCGACGAGTCTGACGCATCCCGCACGCCTTCGCAGGTCCACCGACGACGAACGGGTGCGCCCGGCGAACCGGACGCACCCGCGGGTCGATCGACAGGTCAGCGCGTGACGGTGCTGGACCTGGTCTTGCTGGCCGTGCCGCCGGGGCCGGTCGCCGTGACGACGATCTTCACGGCGCCCTTGACGCTGCTCCTCGTGCGCAGGTACGTCGTGCCGCCTGCCGCACCGAGGCGCTTGGTCGCGAGCACCTTGCTGCCCTTCAGCAGCGTGATCTTGACCGAGGTCGCGGCCGAGGCGCTGGTCGAGACGCGCAGACCCTTGGTCTTCAGCGCCTTGGCCGAGATCTTCTTGTCGGCGACCGCCGCGACGGCCGGACGGGCGGCCGGGGCCGACGGGGTCGGGGGCGTGGCGGGCGTCGAGATCTTGCTGGGCGTGCGGCCCAGCATCGTCGCGAACAGATCGGTCTGGTCGATCGTGCCGGTGACGTTGGCCGCCTGCGGTCCGGAGGCCGCGACGCGGATCTGGCTGCCGGTGTGCGACTGCGAGCTGCCCGGGGCGGCCGTCGAGTACGCGACCGTCATCGGGTCGCCGTCGGCCGTCTTGACCGTCGCGGTCGCCTTGCCGCCCGTCGCGCCCGTCGCGCTGGTGGTGGAGCCCCCGTTTCCGACGATCTGCGTCGAGTGGGCGTGGTCGCCCGTGACGATGATCAGCGTGTCGGGGTGCTTGGCCTGGTAGGCCTGGGCGACCTTGAGCGCGTTGTCGAGCTCGAGGACGTCACCGATCGCGCCACAGATGTCGGACGAGTGCTCCTGCTTGTCGACCATCGCGCTCTCGACCTGCAGGAAGAAGCCCTTGTCGTTGTCGAGCAGGTTGATGGCCTTGTCGGTCATGTCGGCCAGCGTGGGCTGCGTGCCCCGGTCGGCGGTCTGGCACGTGGTGTCGGGCCCACCGGCACCGGCGGGCGTGGCCGTGAGCGCCTGGTAGCGGGGCGTCATGTTGCCGGTCGTGAACAGACCGAGGATCGGGCCGTTGTCGAGCGTCGTGACGCCCGCGAGGGCGCTCTTGTTCTCGACGAGCTGGTACTTCTGGGCGCTCTGGGCGTACGCCAGCGCGGTCGGGCCGGCGTCGGTGGCCTGCAGGTAACGGCTCTTGCCGCCGCCCAGCAGCACGTCGATCTTGTTGTCGACGAGCTGCTCGGCGATCGAGCCCTTGCCGCCGTTGGACTTCTTGGCGGCCGTGCAGTTGGCCATGTCCGTCGGACCCTGGCACGCGCGCAGGTTGATGTGCGAGGCGGCGGCGGCAGGCGTCGCGTCGGTGATCTCGGCGGTCGAGACGTTGCCGGTGCGCTTGCCCTCCTTCTTGTACTTCTCCAGGACGGTCTCGTAGTCGGTGCCGGGCGTCGTGTCGGAGACGCTCGGCCCCTGCGAGATGCGGCTGTCGACGGTCTTCTTGCCGGTCGACCAGCCGCTGGCCGTGGGGGCCGAGTCGGAGACGTAGTTGATCGGGTAGTCGTCGGGGTTCGGGCCCGTCTTGAGGCCGAACGTCGTCATGGCGCCGGTGAACGGCAGCTCGTCGAGGGCGAAGCGTCCCTTCGCGCCCAGCTCGTAGTTGCGGGCCGCCGTGATGATGGAGTCGTCGGTGCCGTCGCCGATCAGCAGGATCACGTTGCGGGGCTTGGCGGGGTCGATCGCGGACGAGAGCTTCGCCGACCGGTCGTCGGTGAAGCCGGGCGAGACAGCCTGCACAGCGCTGCCGATCGCGAGACCGCCGAGCGCCAGGGCACTCGCGGCGGCGACCATGGTTGTTCTACGCACCATCGGTTCTAGTCCTTTTCTCAGGTCAGGGGATGGTGTGACCCTGTCGGCAGCGGCCGACCGCACAGACAACGCCGGACGCCCGCCGGGTGAACAGTTGACCCCCGCAACGACCTTCGGCGGTTCAGGCGCCGAGCAGGCCGCGGATGTCGTCGGACGTCAACGCGCCCGACAGCGCGGCGCCGTCGTCCATGACTGCGTCGAAGAGCGCGGACTTGCGGGCCTTGAGCTCCATGACCTTCTGCTCGATCGTCTCGGCCGACACCAGCCGGTAGACCATGACCGGACGCGTCTGCCCGATGCGGTGCGCCCGGTCGACGGCCTGCGCCTCGGCCGCCGGGTTCCACCACGGGTCGAGCACGTAGACGTAGTCGGCCTCGACCAGGTTGAGCCCCACGCCGCCGGCCTTGAGGCTGATGAGGAACACCGAGGTCTGCCCGGACGTGAACGAGTCGACCGCGGCCTGGCGGTTGCTGGTGCGGCCGTCGAGGTAGGAGTAGGCGATGCCGTCCTCGTCGAGCCGCGCCCGCACGCGCGCGAGGTAGCTCGTGAACTGGCTGAAGACCAACACTCGGTGGCCCTCGGCGGTGACCTCGTGCAGATGCTCGAGCAGGACGTCGATCTTGGCCGAGCCGACACCGTCGTGCTCCTCGTCGACCAGCGCGGGGTCGAGGCTCAGCAGGCGCAGCTTGGTCAGCGACGCCAGCACCTCGAACCGGTGGTCGGACGCGTCGTCGGCCAGCAGTCCCATGACCTTCTGGCGCTCGCGCTGCAGGTGGGTCTGGTAGATGCGGGCGTGCCGGGGGCTCATCGCGACCTCGAGCACCTGCTCGGTCTTGGGCGGCAGGTCGGAGGCGACCTCCTCCTTGGTGCGCCGGCGCATGAGGGGGCGGACGCGTTTGAGCAGCAGCGCGAGCTTGTCGTTGCCGTGTCCCGTCTCGATCGGCTTCTGGTAGCTCGCGGCGAAGCGCTGCGGGTCGGGATAGAGGCCGGGCGCCACGATCGACAGCATCGACCACAGGTCCATGAGCGAGTTCTCCAGCGGCGTGCCGGTGATGGCGAGCTTGAAGGGGGCGTCGAGCCGGCGCGCGCACTGGTAGGTCTTGCCCTGGTGGTTCTTGACGAACTGCGCCTCGTCGAGGAGCAGGCCGGCCCACGTCTGCTCGCGGTAGGCGTCGTTCTCGAGGCGGAACAGCGCGTACGAGGTGACGACGAGGTCGGCGCCCGCCACCTCGTCGGCGAGCTCGGTGCGGCGTCGCGAGCGGGTGCCCTGGATCGTCGCGACCTTCAGGCCGGGTGCGAAGCGCTGAGCCTCGCGCGCCCAGTTGCCGACGACGCTGGTGGGCGCGACCACGAGGAACGGCCCGCTTCCGCGCTCCACCTGGCGGACGATCATCGCGAGCGCCTGGACGGTCTTGCCCAGGCCCATGTCGTCGGCCAGGATGCCGCCGAGCGAGTGGTCGGCGAGGAAGCTGAGCCAGGCGTACCCGTCACGCTGGTACGGACGCAGGTCGGCGTCGAGGCCCGCGGGCAGCTCGGGGACCGGCACCTCGTCGAGCGAGCGGATGGCGCTGATCGACTCCTTCCACGAGCTGGCCTGGCGGTCGATCGTGCCGAGCGCGACGAGCTCGTCCCACAGCCCGGCCTGGAACCGGCTGACGCGCAGCTGGTCGCCGTCGGCGTGCTTGTCGGTGAGCTCGCGCGCCTCCTGGATGAGCTCGCGCAGCTGCACGAGCTCGGGACGGTCGATCGAGAGGTAGGTGCCGCTCAGCAGCACGACGTGCGACTCCCCCGCCGCGAGCGCCGCGAACAGCGGACCGAAGTGCACGCGCTCGCCCTCGATCGTCACGGTGACCGCGAGGTCGTACCAGTCGCTGCGAGGGTCCTTGCCGTCCTCGAGCGAGATGTGCACGACGGGCGCCGTGCCGGCGAGCCGGTAGTTCGGCCGGTCGCCGACGGTCTGCACCTCGACCCCGGCCGCCTCGAGGGCCGGCACGACGTCCTCGCTGAGCACCGCGGCCGGGTAGCCGTCGACCGTGGCCCTGGGCACGACCTTGACCCGGCCGGTCCTGTCGGTCACGACGGGCAGCCCGGGTGGGGGCACGAAGTCGTTGACGAGGTCCTGCTCGGCGGCCCGGTCGCGGAACGGCTCGAGGCCGGACCCCCAGGCAGCCCGCAGGGTCCGGCCGTCGACCTCGTAGACGAAGCCCCACTCGACGGCGGCCGACAGCCCGTCGTGCGTGACCTTCATCGACAGGCGCGGTGGGACGATCTCGGGCACCTCGATGCGGGGGTCGACCCGCACCGAGCCGAGCGTCCGCTCCATGCGCGGGTAGAAGTCGCGCAGGAACTCGTCGGCGTCGCGGGCGGGGATCTGCACGCCCTGCTGGTTCTGCACCAGCATGCGCAGCGGCTGGTCGAGCGGCTCGGCGAACGGCGCGAGCCAGAGCCGACGGGGGCTGTCGTGGTCCCACGCGGCGATGCCGTGGGCGGGCTGCCCGATCAGCAGGACGCGGTCGTCGGCCTGTGCGTCGTCGACGTTGGCGTGCGACAGGCTCGCCGTGACCGACAGGTCGCCCGCCTCGCCGACCGGCGCGATGTCGACGCTGACCACGACGGGATCGCGGACGACCGTGACCTCGGCGTTGCCGGGACCCAGCAGCGTCACGCCGGCGTCGGCCATCAGGTCGAACACCCGCCACGCGTCGCGCGTCAGACCGCCGAGGTCGATCGTGCCGTCGGAGCGACGGACGTGCGAGTAGTGGCTGCGCACCGCGACCTGCAGCTCGGCCAGGGCGTCGACCTGCGGGTGCCCCCCGCTGAAGCCGCGGGTCGTGGCCTCGACGTCGGGCCACGTGGCGCCGGTCTTGATCCATGTGCCCTTGGCGCCGCGCTTCAGCGGCCGGGCCGAGAGTAGCGCCTCGCCGCGGTAGTAGGACGGTGCGAGGTCGATGCGCAGGGCCCAGTCGGTGCGCCCACGGCCCGGCGCGCCGACCAGCGGGGCGAGGGCCGAGCGCCACTGCGGCTCGGACGGCCGGGCGACCTTGCGGGCGTAGGCGTCGACCGAGGCGATCGCCGCGTCCATCGAGGCCTTCCGGGCGTCGACCGGCTCGTCCGGCTCGGTCTCGATCGAGCTGCGGACCGCGATGATCAGCGCGACGGCGTGCTTGCAGCCGTAGCCGACGGGGCAGCTGCAGGTCGCGACGACGTGGGTGCCGCCGGCCTTGGTCTCGCGCAGCTGCACCGTCGTGGAGTAGACCTGCGGGTCGGTGCCGCGCACCTCGCCGCTCGCGGCGTCGCCGTCGGGGTCGACGCTGCTGACGCTGACCCGCCCGGCGTGCGCGTAGAGCTTGCCCCGCGACAGCGAGCCGGAGTCGAAGGCTCGACGCAGCTCGGTGTCGGTGAGGGAGGCGATCGTCGGTGTCACGTTTTCGAGGCTAGTCGGCGCTGCCGACACCAGCTCGCGCAGCAGGCGGCGGGGGTCGTCCCACCCCAGCCAGGTGTTCTCGTCCATCCGTCCTCCGGGTGTCGACAGGGCTCTCGGCGTCCCAACCGGCGATCGGCAGGGGCTCGGGTGTGCTCGTGTAGGTGTGCCCGGTGCTGGTGGTCCACTCGAACATCCCGGGCGCGGGTTGTCGCACCCTCAGGTGGCCCTCGGTCTTGAGGTTGTGGGCACGTCGGTTGAGGGGGCCGGTGTTGGCGGCGGACGTCTCGGCGGGCCACGGTTCGCTGTGGTCGGTGTCGCACAGGCGGGCCGGCACCGAGCTGGTCGGGAACACGCTCGTGCCGTCGCGGAACTCCAGCACCTGCCTGAGCCGCTCGGGAGCGAAACGTCCCAGCCACGAGACCGTCAGCAGGTTGCCGACGTCGTCGGTGACCAGCCGGTACAGCAGGCTGTGGGGATCGGTGGTGGCTGCGCGCACGATGTGCGCCGGGATGGTCGCGGAGCGGTCGGTCAGCTCGCCGGGCGCGTCGCTGAACCCCATCAGCGACGACAGCGGCACGGTGACGCCGATGACGGCCCGGTAACCGAGGCCACCGCCTCGGCGGCCGAGGAGGGTGTCGGCGAGCAGGTCGGCACGGGCCTGGTCGATCGTGCGGCCGTCGTCGGCGGGCAGCTGGTGCGCGCACCCCGAGAGCTTCTGCATGATGGCCGTCGCGTCACCGGCGGTGAGGTCGGCCGTCAGCCGGGTCATCCCGTCGCCGAGGGGGCGGAGCGCGACCTTGCGGTCGCGGTGCGCGATCGCGTGACGCCTCGCCGACTCGGCCGGCTCGGACCGTTCCACCCACCGGTCGAGCCACCTGGCCGCCTGACCGGGGGTCAGCCGCTCGACCCGGTCGACGGCGACGTCGTCGAGCTCTGCGACCGACTGCTGGTGGACCAGCCGGCACGCCGCGCGGTCGACGGCCGTCACGTCGGCGGTGCTGATGCGGCCGTCGAGCCAGGCCTGCCAGACCTGCGGCATGGTCGCCCTGAGCCGCCGGGCCCGGGCCACGCGACGCTCGACCGTGGGGACGGGCAGGGCCATCGCCAGCGACAGCTCGTGCACGGCGGCGTCGACGCGACGACGTCCCTGCGCGGCGCCGCCGCTGGCCTCGCCCGTGGCGCACGCCCGGTCGACGACGGCGAGCAGGTCGTGCGCCTCAGCAGCCTCGAGCGCTGCGATCGCCTGTCGGCGCATCACCACCTGCTCGATCGTCTGCCGGTCGTCCAGCACCAGAAACTCCTGTCGTTGCGGCCTTTTCTCCAACCTAGAGAAGAGGTCTGACAGGGTTCTCGCCGCGCACTCGCGGCTGTGCACAACGTCGAGCGGCTACCCCCAGGTGGTCTCGCCGTGCCGGTCGACGAGTCGGCCTGAACCGTGGCCGGGGCCCTCGGTGGCGAGCTGCACGACGGCGTCCGTCCCCTCGGTGACGGTCTGCGGGCCGCTGTGGGCGTTCAGGTCGGTGGCCGTGTAGCCGGGGTCGGCGGCATTGATGCGGATGTCGGGCCAGACCTTGGCGTGCTGGGTGGTCAGCATCGTCAGCGCGGCCTTCGACGCGGTGTAGGCGGGCGCGATCGCGTGCGACTCGGCCCGCGACGGGTCGTGCGTCAGCTCGAGCGACCCCATGCCGCTGCTGACGTTGACGACGACCGGGTCGGCCGAGGCCTGCAGCAGGGGCAGGAACGCCCGGGTGGTGCGGACGACGCCGAGCACGTTGACGTCCAGCACGCCCAGCACGTCGTCGGCCGTGAGGTCGGCGGGCTCGCCCATCGTGCCAGCAACGCCGGCGTTGTTGACGAGGACGTCGAGCGCGCCCTCGTGCTGCTGGACGTCGGCGGCCGCGCGGGCCACCGACTCGTCGTCCGTGACGTCGATCTGCACGAACCGACCGCCGACCGAGTCGGCTGCGGCGCGTCCCGCCTGTTCGTCGCGGGCCCCCACGAGCACGGTGTGTCCGTGCTCGGCGAGGCGGCGGGCGGTCTCGAGGCCGAGACCCTTGTTGGCTCCGGTGATGAAGGTGATGGTCATGGGTCCAGCGTGCGCCGTCCGTGCCTGCGGCAACAGGGATGGCTCGACGGTAGGACGAGCAGTACCAGTCACGACGTCCGACGACAGGCGACACTGGACGCATGACCCTCGACCAGACCACGTTCGGAGCGACGCTGCGGGCGTGGCGCGACCGGCTCTCCCCCGCCACCGCCGGGCTGCCGATGCGGCACGGGCGCCGGACGCAGGGGCTGCGCCGCGAGGAGCTGGCCGAGCTCGCCGGCGTCTCGGTCGACTACGTCGTGCGTCTCGAGCAGGGACGCGCGAGCACGCCGTCTGCGCAGGTCGTCGCGGCACTGGCCCGGGCGCTGCAGCTGACCGTCGACGAGCGCGACCACCTGCACCTGCTGGCGGGCCTCGCTCCCCCCGGCGGCGGTGAGATCTCCGAGCACATCCCGCCGGGCATCCAGCGCATCCTGCACCGCAACGACGACTCCGCGACGGCGGTCTTCGCGGCCGACTGGCAGATGATCCAGTGGAACCGCGGGTGGGCGGCACTCGTCGGCGACCCGTCCGCGACCCCGCCGGCGCAGCGCAACTTCGCTCTCGACACGTTCCCCGTCGACGGTGGCGCGCCGCGGCTGGCGCAGTGGCCGATCGTGTCGTTCACGGACGACACCGTGCCCGCCGCCGTCGTGTCCGACCTGCGCCGCGCGACCGGACGCTTCCCGCGCAACCGACGTCTCGCCGACCTGATCGCCCGGCTCACCGCCGGCAACGAGCGGTTCGCCGAGCTGTGGGCTGCCGGCGAGGTGGGCGCGCACCGGGAGGGACGCAAGATCGTCGAGCATCCCGCGGTCGGGCCGCTCATGGTCGTCTGCGACGTGCTGACCGACGGCGACGCCGAGCTCAAGATCGTCATCCTCTCGGCGACCCCGGGCACCGAGGACGAGACCAAGTTCAAGCTCGCCGTCATGTCGGGCGTGCAGGGGTCCGTCGCGTCCCGCTGACCTTTGGCAGCGCGTCGCGGGGGCCGCACCTGATGCATCGCGACCGCATACGGGCGGCGATGCATCATCATCACACGTGATCGAACACATGTTCTAGTCTGTGCGAGTGGGGATGAACCGGACGAGGCGCGACGCCTGGCCCCCGTACGAGCCCACCCGCCACGTCCTCGTGCGGCGGACCGACCACCGCTACGCCCGCCCGTGGCAGGGGTTCGTCGTCGACTGGAAACGCGACGGACGGACGTGGACGGCACTCGTCGTGTTCGTCGACGAGACGCAGGACGGTGCGCCGGTCGTGCAGCGCTGGCTGCCCGCCGACCGGCTCACGCCGTGCCACCCGGACCCGAACCCCCAGCGGGACGCTTGGTTCTGAGTCGATCTACTTCATCCAGTGCGGGTGGTTCTTGTCGCCCTTGCAGACGTACTTGCGGCCCTTGGCGTCGATGCCGGTCTTCTTGTACTTGGCCTTGGGGCAGAACTGGCCGCCCTTGATGCACTTGCCGGTCGAGGTCTTGGTGCAGGTGGCGGCGGAGGCCGACTCGGCGGTGATCGCGACACCCGCGCCCGAGATGGCGGAGGTCGACAGGACGAACGCGACGATGGCGCTGCGGATCTTCATGTCGCGACAGTAGGTCTCGAGTCGTACGGGCGTACCAGATTCTCAGAAAGACTGTCACATGTGACTACATCGACGGATCCCGACTGACTAGGCGCCCGTCCACGACGGATTCGGCACCACGACGTCGCGCGGGACGTTGGTGACGTCCGTGGCGCCCGTCAGCGCCATCGTCAGGTCGAGCTCGGCGACGACGTTGGCGATGACCTCCTCGACGCCCTGCTGCCCCGCGATCGCCATGCCGTACATGTAGGGGCGGCCGAGCAGGCACGCGTCCGCACCGTGCGCCAGCGCCACGAACACGTCGGCGCCCGTGCGGATGCCGCTGTCGAGCAGCACGGTCGGCTCGGGTCCGACGGCCTCGCGGACGGCGATGAGCGCGTCCAGCGACGCGATCGAGCCGTCGACCTGGCGTCCGCCGTGGTTGGAGACGACGATGCCGTCGACGCCGAGGTCGAAGGCCCGCCGGGCGTCGTCCGGGTGCAGGATCCCCTTCAGCACGACGGGCAGCCGGGTGCGGTCGCGCAGGGTGGCGATGTGGTCCCAGCTCAGGCCGGGGTTGGAGTAGATGTCGAGGAACGTCTCGACGGACGCCCGCGGCATCGGCGAGCGGAGGTTGTCGAGGAAGCGTCCGGGGTGGTTCCTCGTGATCGAGATCAGCGACCGGATGGCCTGCAGCGTGACCTTGACGTCCGACGCCGCACCCGCCGCCTTCGCCGCCGCCACCCGCTGGGCGACGATGTCGCGGAAGCGCGGGTCGGACGTGTACTGGCCGATGCCGAGGCCCTGCGCGAACGGCAGCGAGCCGAGCGTCAGATCCTGCGGACGCCAGCCGAGCGTCGTCGTGTCGAGCGTGACGACGAGCGCTTTGGCGCCACTGGCCTCGGCGCGCCTGATGAGGCTGTCGACGAGGTCCTCGTCGGTGCTCCAGTAGAGCTGCACCCAGTGAGGTGTCGAGCCCATCTCGGCGGCGGCCTCCTCCATCGGCGTGCCGCCCTGGTTGGTGAAGACGTACGGGACGCCCGTGCTGGCCGCGGCTCTGGCGGTGTGCAGGTCGGCGTCCGGGTCGATCAGCTGGCCGGCGCCGACGGGCGCGAGCAGGAGCGGCGACGGGAGCCTCGTCCCGAGCACGTCGACCGACAGGTTGCGGGTCGCTCCCCCGTGCGCCATGCGCGGCACGATGGCCCAGCGGTCGAAGGCGGCGCGGTTGTTGCGCATCGTGCGACCCTCGCCGGCTCCTCCCGCGACGTACGCCCAGCCCTTCGCGGACGCCACCCGGTGCGCGGCGCGCTCGAGGTCGGCGAACGACGTCGGCACCAGTGGCTTCGTGCCGACGACTCCGGCGCGGTAGATCGCGTTCTGCCGGTCACGGCCGGGTCCGGCCGTCGTCCTCGTCTGCTCCGCCATGCCGTGCTCCCGTCGTCCGCGACCCCGCCCGGGTCGCTGGCGACGAGGGTATGCGGGGTGGGTCAGTCGACCGTCCACGGGTCGACGACATCGGCTCCCACTGCGACGAACGGGCCCGTGTCGCGCGTGGCCACCTCGAATCCGCGGCTCATGGCCGTCGCGGCGATCTGGCCGTCGGCCAGCGACACCGCCCGCCCTTGCGAGCGCGCGACCGCCATGCGTTCGGCGAACACGGCCGCCGCGGGACCGTCGAACGGCAGAACTCGGCCGTCGAACAGACCGATTGCCTCTGAGACCGCCGCACGCAGAGCGTCCTTGCGTCGCCCCGGGTCCAGCAGCTCCACACCGAGCAGAAGTTCTGCGACCGTCACGGTCGACACGTGCAACGTCGACGCGACCTGCCGATTGAGCCAGTCGAGCACGACAGCGTCGGGGTCGCGGCGAAGCGCCTCTGAGATGACGTTGGTGTCGAGGACGATCACGAGAACTCGGCCGGCTCCGGAGGTGAGTCGTCACGGACGACGTCGAGATCCAGCCCGCCGTGCCGCTCGCCGATCGCCGAGAGTCGATCTCCCATGCGAGCGTCTTCGGGACCGGACACCGCACGTCTCAGGATCTCGCGGATCTCGGCCTCCGTACTGCGTCCATGTGCGACCGCCTGCCCCTTCAGGGCACGGTGCACCTCGTCAGGGATCCCTCGTACCGTCACCGCCGCCATGACGACCTCCACGTGTGATATCAAACCTACGGCTGATGATATCAATGCTGCAGCGATCTCGCGCCATCGCTCCATCACCTGAGTGAGGGCACAACGATCGGGTAACCCAGTCGGGGCGTCACCGCCCGCTCACCCACCCTCGGAGGTCACATGCCCATCTGGCTCGAAGCCGGCGCGTGGGGTCTGCTCGCGGGCGGCGCCCTCGTCATCGGCGCGCTCATCGCCTGGTTCGTCAAGGTGCCGCGGGCCGTCGTCGCGTCCGTCATGGCGTTCGGCTCGGGCGTGCTGATCTCGGCGCTGTCGTTCGACCTGATCGACGAGGCCGAGACGACCGGCGGGCTGCTGCCGACGCTGCTCGGCGCGCTGGGCGGGGCGATCGTCTACGTCGCGGCCAACGTCTTCCTGGCCCGCCGCGGGGCGCAGCACCGCAAGCGATCGCAGGAGCAGCAGCCGTCCGAGGACGAGCAGGCCGGCAGTGGCGCGGCCATCGCGGTCGGAGCCCTGCTCGACGGCATCCCCGAGTCCGTCGTGCTCGGCGTCTCGCTGCTCGGCGGTGGTGGCGTCGGCGTGCCCGTGCTCGCCGCGATCTTCATCTCCAACCTGCCCGAGGGCCTCTCGAGCGCGGCCGGCATGAAGCGCAACGGCCGCAGCGCGCGCTACGTCTTCGGCGTCTGGGTCGGCATCGCGGTGGCCTCCGGCATCGCGGCGATGGTCGGCAGCCTGCTGCTCGAGGGGGCGGCTGACGAGACGATCGCGGCGATCACGGCCGTCGCCGCCGGAGCCATCCTCACGATGGTGGCCGACACGATGATCCCAGAGGCGTTCGAGAAGACCCATCTCTACGCCGGGCTGCTCGCGACGATCGGCTTCCTCACGGCGTTCGCGATCGGACACGTCTGAGACGCACCGGTGCCCCCGTCACGACGTGACGGGGGCACCGGTGTCGCAGCAGGTCGTTCGCTCAGGCGGCGTGCTTGCAGGTCGCGCAGGAGCAGTCGGAGCAGACGCAGTTGCCGCACGTGTCGCCGCCGCAGTTGCTGCACGAGCAGACGTTGTGGTTGCACGTCGCGCAGGTGCAGTCGGAGCACTCGCACTTGGCGCAGCTGTCGGAGCAGTTGGCGCACGAGCACACGGTGCACTCGTCGTAGTGGCCCTCGTGCTCGTGGTGGACATGACCGTCGTGCAGGTAGTCGACGTGGTCCTCGTGGACGACGGCCTCGTGTCCGCAGGCCGGTCCGTGGGTGTGGGCGTGGCTCTCGGCCTCGCGGTGGTCAGTGATCGTCATCGTGGTTCTCCTGGGTGTGGTGGAAGGCGTCGAGGAAGACGTGAGCGACGTGGTCGTCCGCCAGCGAGTAGGCGATCTCCCGGCCGTGCCGCTCGGTCGCGACCAGTCGCGCGCTGCGCAGCACCCGGAGGTGCTGCGAGACGAGCGGCTGGGACAGGCCGAGGGCGTCGACGAGAGAGCTGACGGTCTGCTCGCCGTCGGTCAGGCGGTGCACGATGGCGGCTCTGACCGGCGACGACAACGCACCGAAGACGTCGCTCACGCTGCTGTACTCCGCGAGGATGTCCCGGCTGTCACTCATGCAGACATCCTTATATGCGCATATCGCTATGTCAACGCGACAACGACTCCCATGACGGGGTGGGTCCGGGGAGCATGCCGACTGCGACGATTGGCCCCATGGACATGAAGGACGTCGACGCCGAGCTCGCCCACATCGGGACCGCCGGGACACCCGCCAAGCGCGTCGCAGTCCTGCGCCGACGCCTCGAGGACTTCGAGCACGGCGAGGACGGACGCGCGGAGTTCCTGACCGCGCTGGCCGGCGAGCTCCACCTCGTCGGCGACTTCGCCGGGGCACGCGAGGCGAGCCTGGCCGCGATCGAGGACGGCGGACCGACCGAGCTCGACCCTCGCTGCGGGCTGCTCATGTCAGAGCTGGAGGCCGGCGAGGACGACCGGGCCGACGCGCTGCTCGCCGAGATGCTCGTGCGGGTGCGCTCAGGACTGATCGGCGGCGTGGAGTGCGAGTGGATCGCCAGCACGCTGGAGGAGGCCGGACGCCTGCGACAGGCCCTGCGATGGTTCACGCTCCCGCTGCTCGACGTCCACCCCGACGACGTCGAGGACGTGGACATGCGCGCCCTCAACGGTCGCTACCGCGTACGTCGCGCGCTGGGCATGCCACTCGACGGCTACGACCTGGCGCGCGACGAGTGGGTCGCCCTTGAGGGCGACGCTTGACGTACGAGCCAGCACCTGTCACGCCGTCGGCGCAGCCACGTCGTCCTGGCGGGCGAACGCCACCTTGGGCGCCAGCGTGAGGGCGATCGCAGCCAGCAGCGCGGCGCCCGAGCAGACGCTCCACACCACCAGGTAGCCCGAGAGCGGCGCGTTGGCCGCCTCCTCGCCGAGCTTGTCGATCGACCCGGTGGACGCCAGCGCGATCGCGAAGATCGAGGACGCGATGGCCCCGCCGATGACCTTGGTGCCGTTGGTCATGCCGGTCGCGATGCCCGTCCGCTCCGGTGGCGCCGCGGCCGCGGCGGCTGCCGGCAGGGATGCGACCAGAGCGCCCGAGCCGAGCCCCGCGATCGCCATGTTGATGATCGCCTGCAGCGTCGTGTCGTGGAACGGCAGCCACAGCGCATAGCCGGCGGCGACGAACAGGCACGCGATGATCAGCGTGCGCCGGACGCCGAACAGCCGCGTCGTCACCGGCAGCGTGAACGCTCCGATCGCGAGGGTGATGACGTAGACGCCGATGAGCGTCGAGACGAAGCCCGAGTCGGCGCCGAGGCCGTACCCGCGGACGTCCGGATCGGCCTGGGCGAAGGTTGACAAGGGGATCTGACCTCCCAGCACCGGGATGCCGAACAGGAACGCCGTCAGCTGGATCGGCCACTGGCTCGGGCTCGCGAGCAGGTCGACGTCCACGATGGGGTCGGCGACCGACCGCTCGTGACGCACGAACGGCACCAGCACGAGCACGCCGAGCAGCATCACGATCCACGCGCGGACGCTTCCCGCTCCGTCCAGACGCACCAGCACCAGACCGGCCATGACCAGGCCGAGCGCGAGCGTCACGAGGGCCAGGCCCGTCCAGTCGATGCCACCGGACGACTCCCCCGGCGCGTCCTCGATGCCGAACCACACCGCCACCAGCACGACCGTCACGACGACCGCCGGCACCGCGAGGACGACGTTCATGTCGAGGCTCTCGACGATCGCGCCGCTGGTCAGGGCGCCGATGATGACGGCCAGCTCGAGCGCGCCGACGAGCACCGCGGCACCGCGACGGGTCAGCAGCCCCTGACGTCCGGAGTCGCGGGTGCGGCGGTGGATGATCGCGATCTCGAGCGGCAGCCAGATGATCGCGGCACCCTGCAGCGCCCAGCCGATCAGGAACGTCGTGAAGGACGGCGCGACGACCGTGATCCACGAGCCGAGTGCCGTGACGGCGGTGGCCAGCACCAGCACCTTCTTGTGACCGATGAGGTCGCCGAGGCGCGCCAGCAGCGGGATCGCGAGCGCCGAGACGATCAGCTGTGCCGCCTCGAACCAGTTGATGTCTCCCTCGGAGATGTCGAGGTGCTCGGCGATCTGCGGGTAGATCGGCGTGTAGTAGCCCTGCAGCACGCCGCTGGCGATCTCGACGGCGACGAGGAAGCCGACGACTGCGCCCAGCCCTTGCGCGGCGGCCCTACCGGTCGATGTCGTCATGCGGGGAGCCTCTCGATCAGTCGGCGGTACCAGCGGACGCCGTCCAGGAAGGCGTCCACGCCCAGGTGCTCGTCGAAGGAGTGGATCGACTCGCGCTGCGCCTTCGTCATGCGGAACGGCGCGAAGCGGTAGACCCGCGGGCAGATCGCGGTGAAGAAGCGCGAGTCGGTGGCGGCCATCATGACGTACGGCGACGGGACGGCGTCCGGGAAGATCTCGGTGATCGTGCCCTCGATCAGCTCGAACGCCTCGTCCATCGGCGAGATGGGGCTGGGCTCGTTCTGCTCGACGACGTCGATGTGCACCTGGTCGTCGTTGACGGCCTTGCGGACGTGCTCGAGCACGCCGGCCACGGTGTCGCCGACCATGATGCGGATGTTGACGCCGGCCTTCGCGGTGGCGGCGATGACGTTGAGCGCGGGCGCGCCCGAGAGCGTCGTGATGGCGAAGGTCGTGCGGGTCATCGCGGCGGGCTCGGCGCCGGCGAGGACGAGCGCGCGGGTCAGCAGCGGCTTGGCGCGGCCGGCGTTCTGCATGATCGGACGCAGTGCGAGTGGCGCGTGTGCGCCCATGCGGCGGAACAGCTCGACGGTCGGGGCGGGGACGCTGGCGGGCATGGGCGAGTTGTCGAGGCGGGTGATCGCGCGGGCGATGCGGGCCGTGGGCCCCAGCTTCGCGGGTGTGGACGCGTGCCCGCCGCGTCCCTCGACCCGCAGCTCGACCGACGTCACCCCCTTCTCGGTGACGCCGATGACGCCGATCGGTGCGGCGACGCCCGGGAACGCCTCGCTCGCGATCGCGCCACCCTCGTCGATGACGAACCATGGCTGCACTCCCTTGGCCCTCAGCGCCTCGACCGCGAGGACGGCAGACGTGCCGGAGACCTCCTCGTTGCAGCCGAACGACAGCCAGACGTCCTGCGCGGGCACGAACCCCTCGACGAGTAGACACTCGACCGCGGCGCAGATGCCGACGAGGCTGCCCTTGTCGTCCAGCGTGCCGCGGCCCCAGATCGTGCCGTCGACGACCTTGCCGCTGAACGCCGGGTACTGCCACTGCCCCTCGACCGGGACGACGTCCAGGTGCGCCATCATCACGACCGGCTTGGCGTCGCTCCTGCCGATCCAGCGGAACAGCAGGCCGTGCGTGTCGACGCGCGTCAGCTCGAGGTGTTGGTGGACGAGCGGGAACCGCCGCTCGAGCTCGTCCAGCGCCTCGTCGAACGCGGCCACGTCGACGTTCGCGGGGTCGCGATCGCTGACGGTGGGGATCCGCACCAGGGCCTGCAGTGCCGCGACTGCCGCGTCGTCATCCATGGCCGCAGACTAACGGCGGACGGGCTCAGGCTGTCTCGTCCGCGACGTGGCGCCGCCCTCGCCGCCTCGCGGTCGGCGCTGGGACGCGTAGCGTGGTCACATGACTTCTGACGTTGACGTCCCGGTGGACTGGCCGACCAATTGCCCTCTCTGCGGCACCGAGCTCAAGTCCGAGGTCGTCGACTCGCGGGTGACCAACGACTTCGACGAGGGCGCTCCGACCCCGACCCTGGCCGTCGACGTCTGCCCGAACCCCGACTGCCCGGGCGCGAACTCCGACTCGACCGGCGAAGCTCAGGCCACGTAGCTCTCGGCGAACAGCTCGGCCGAGCGCAGCCGCTGGTCGACGGTCGAGCCCTGGTGGGTGACGATCAGCTCGTCGATGCCGGTCTCGTCCACGAACTGCTCGACGTGCTTGACCACGATGTCGGGCGTGCCGGCGGCGCTGTACGTCATCATCTCGCGCAGGTGCTGGCCCTGCGGTGACGCGAGCACCTCGTCGGCCTGCTCGTCGGTGTACTTGGTGCCGGGGCGCACGAGCAGTGCCACACGGCTGCGCGCGACCTCAAGCTGCTGGCGCTCGGCGGAGGCCTGGTCGTCGGCGGCGAAGACGTTGTAAGCAGCCATCAGGTGGGGCTTGTCGAGCTGCTCGGACGGCTTGAACTCGCTGCGGTACAGCGCGATCGCGTCGTGCAGGGCGGCCGGCGCGAAGTGCGACGCGAAGGCGTAGGGCAGGCCGAGAGCCGCAGCCAGTCCTGCGCCGTACAGCGACGAGCCGAGGATGTAGAGCGGGACGTCCGTGCCGGCGCCCGGGTAGGCGGAAACGCCCGGGATGCGCGACTGACCGTGCAGATACGCCTGCAGCTCGAGGACGTCCTCGGGGAAGCTGTCGGACGACGCGGCGTTGCGGCGCAGTGCGTGCATCGTGTTCTGGTCGCTGCCCGGCGCGCGACCCAGGCCGAGGTCGATCCGGCCGGGGTGGAGGGTCTCCAACGTGCCGAACTGCTCGGCGATCGTGAGCGGCGAGTGGTTCGGCAGCATCACTCCCCCGGAGCCGAGACGGATGGTGCTGGTGTGGGCTGCCACGTGGGCGATCAGCACCGACGTCGCGGACGAGGCGATGGACGCCATGTTGTGGTGCTCGGCGTACCAGACCCGCTGGTAGCCCAGTCGTTCCGCCGTCTGCGCCAAGACCACGCTGCCTGCCAAGGACTCGGCGATCGTCTGGTTCTTGCCGACGGTGGCGAGGTCGAGGATGGAGACCGGCACAGACATGGAACACCCTTCATCGCGTAGACAGCGCCGACTGACGCCGCCTACTGAGTGACAACCCGCCAGCCGCCCGATCTCATCCCGACGTCGTGGTGTCCCATGCCACCCGCGTCGTGACAGGCGACCGGATCTCCGTGTCGGCTGGACCTTCCCGACATGACACGAGGCCGACCCCACCGGGGCCGGCCTCGTGCTTCAGCTCGTGCGATCAGACCGCGGGCGGCGGCGTTCCGTACGGGTCGTACGAACCCGCGCCGGCCTGCTTGGGGTTGGGGCCGTACTTGTTGTCGGGGCCGCTGTCGGTCGCGAAGAAGACGATCAGCACGATCCATCCGACGATCGGGATGATGCCGATGAGCTGCAGCCACCCCGACTTGTCGGTGTCGTGCAGTCGACGAGCGCCGACCGACAAGCTCGGGACGATGGTGGCGATGATGAGGACCCACTGCAGGATCATGGCGCCGAGGATCGCGTCGATGATGCCGGCGACGATCGACGCGATGAAAAGCGCGAGGGTGAAGAACCAGTACTCCGACCGGCGAGCGCGGCCGTTGAAGTTGGCGTACTGCGACAGGACGCTTTGAACGGCTTCTTGCATGTTCATGGGAGTGCTCCAGGGGCATAGGGACGGTGCGAGACAACCTAGCGCCATTCTGGGGGCGCATGGGGCGTCCTGCGTGTGGTGTGAGCCGTGCAAAGATCGACTGCCGGCACGCAACGGAGGTGCAGATGTCTGAGCTGACGTACCACGAGGTGGGAGCTACGTCCGGCGAGCTCCCGGACGGCTACCACCACGTGCGTGCGTCCCGGGTGATCGGGAGCGGACGCGGCGCGTTCGAGTCCGCCTCTGCGGCATTGCTGTCGTGGCAGATGCACGAGCGAGCTGGCGTACGGAAACTGTCGGGGCCCGACGCGGCCACAGCAGGCAACGATGTCGCGTTCCGGTGGCTCCTCCTCCGGTTCGAGTGCCGAGTCGTGTCAGTCATGGACGAGCCGGATCGTCAGGGGTTCACCTACGGCACGCTCGCGAAGCACCCGGAGTGCGGCGAGGAACGGTTCGTCGTCGAGATCGACCCGCACACACAGGACGTCACCGCGACCATCACCGCGTTCTCGAAACCGTCCGGCTGGCTAGTCCGCGCGGGTGGACCAGTGCCGCGGCTCGTGCAGACCTTCATGACACGGCAATACCTCGCCTCGCTAGCGAGGCTCCATAGGTCATGAGACTCGTCCTCGACACTCGCCGCTAGAGCTGCCTTCGACTTGTCTGCGCATTTGGCCTCGTCAACACGACGCGTTTCGCAAAACGCTCATGACTCGCCGTCAAGCAACCTAGTGTCCATTCATGTGACGCTCCCATCACCGGACGCCCAGACGTCGGCCTCCATGACCTCCCGCCGTACAACACGCTGGTTGCTGACGGCCCTTGTAGTCGCCGTGGTGATCTCAGCGAGCCTGACGCTGGGCGCCCGTCAGGTCCATTCCGCTTACGCATGGGCCACAGGGGCCGAAGCTTCCGCTACCGACCTCGACGCGGACACCGACCACGACGGACTCTTGACGAAGGTCGAGCTGGCAGGTTTCGCGACGGCCTCCGGGACCACGTACGTGTCAGACCCTCACGTCGCCGACAGCGACGGCGACGGTCTGACCGACGGGGAGGAAGCCGGTGCACAGATCACGACGAACGCGGCGGGCCCGATTTATCGTGGCATCTCGGACCCTTCATCGAAGGACTCCGAGGGTGACGGCGTCGGCGACGCCGACGAGTACTTCCTCGGCACGGACCCTTGGTCAAAGGACACGGACGGCGACGGGCTGCCTGACGAGGACGAGCTCAACTTCGGATCCGACCCGCTGACGAAGAACCCCGATGACGACGCGTTCTCAGACATGGAGGAGCGAGACCGTGGGTCGGCACCATTGACCTACGACGAGAGCGGCTGGCGCGCTCATGTGGGCACCGCCTCCTTGGTACTCAAGAAGGCTCTGTCCGTCGCCGACACCATGTCGGGCGGGGGCAAGCTCAAGGCGGCCTCCAAGGCGGTGGACCTGGCAAAGGCTGCGGGAATTGCTGCTCCGGTGATCTGGAATGCGCTCAGGCACTTGAACCTCTCCGGCATCGACGACGAACTACGGGACAAGTTGTTCGGGGACGACATGTCCAAGCTCGGTGCGACGCTCGACGGCGGGGACAGGGCCTACGTCGCGTACGTCGGTCGCGAGCCGGGAGGTGATGTCGCATTCGTGGGCGTGACGAACGACTTTGCGGACTTGAAGGCGGACTATGGCGGACTGAACGCGCTGGAGACCGTCGGTGGGTCGAAACCGATGTCACTTGGGAGAGCGAGGGCCATTGCTGAAGCCGTCATTCACGAGACGTACGACCGCATGGACGACAACGCGATGGCCAACACTCGACACGTCATCGACAGGGCGAATCACCTGTACGCTCCAGCACTCGCTTGGGGCCGCGAACAGATCGGACGCGAGCGAGTGGACCGCTGACTCGTCCTCGGTGAAACCGTCACCGCAGATTCGCTGCGACGCAGTCCGGCGGACGAACCGCTCTGGACGTGGCCTTCGCTTCGTCCAGCCGCCCACGAACCGGAAACTGTCACATGCAGGCGTCATCGTCGTGCCGTGAGCGATGATCACGGCTACGAGTCCGTCTACTCGTTCCAGGCGCGAGCTCATCGACACTGGTGTCACGTGCGCGCGCTGATGCTGTCGGAACATGTCGAGATGCAGCGCGACTTCGGCGCCACTGACGAAGCGATGAATGAAGCTCGAAGCGAAGCCGCCCTGGCACAACACTCACGTCACGAAGTCCGTAGCTTGCTCGTCGCCATGGCCAGCCGCGACGATCGCGAGATCGTGTCGTTCGGGTACGACCGGCTCGGTCTGGTCGCGTCCTTGGTCTTCCGGCCTCGTAGCGCGCTGGTCTTCGAACCGGTGTGGGTACCGGCTCGCTGCAAGCCGATGTTCGTCGAGCTGCTGAGGATTCTCGAACGATCGGATCTGCCGTTCGCCGACCGGGAGTCGTAGTTGGGCCGTCCAGTGCGCGGCAGGGCCAGACCGGCTGGCGTCACCGAGGTCGCTCGGTGCGCCGCGCGCCGACGCCCATCAGCGAACGGGGCGGCATGTCCACACGACGCGAACTCACGATCGCAGCCTGCGGACGCTGCTCGAACTGAACAGGTCCGTGGCTCGCTGTGACCACGTCGCCGCAGATCGCTGGCTGACGGGCCGATGACGCATCGATGCTGGCTCGGAGGGTGGCGGCTGGCCGCTCCACATCGAGGGAGACCTAATGAACGACACGACCCCAAGCGGCAGCACGCCGCCCGGCTTCTACCCCGACTCGTCCGGCGCCATGCGCTGGTGGGACGGGGGTGCTTGGACTGAGCAGACGCAGCAGGGGGCGCGCGTCCAGCCGGCACCTGTCAAGAAGAAGCACACCGTTCGCAACGTGCTGCTGAGCGTCATCGCCGTCGGAGTGCTTCTTATCGGCGGCTGCCTGGCACTGGTCGGTGGCGCTGCGAACGAGGTCGGCAAGTCGATCGAGAAGGCGGAGACCAAGGACAACAAGCCGGGCGGACCGGCCAACCCGCTCACGATCGTCGAGGGCAAGGCCTTCTCGGTGTCGGGGTTCGACTATTCGGCGGGTTGGACGCTCGGCAAGGACGGACTCGGCAGCGTCGAGATCGCCCAGCTGAAAGTCACGAACAATCGCGACGAGAAGGGCTCGGCACTGGTCGACATCAAGCTCATGAAGGGCACCGAGGTGCTCGCGCTGACCGACTGCACGACCGAGCCGGTGGCCGTCGGCCAGACGACGACACTCTCGTGCATCAGCGCGGACGACCTGCCGACGTCGTGCGACCACATCACGATCAACGACTCGTTCTGAGCGCTACGATGACTGAGGATCTTGACCGCCCGACGCGGACGTGCGGCCGGTGCAGCACCGAGACGCTCGTCGCAGGCCACTTCTGCCCCTCCTGCGGCACCTCGTTCGCGCGTCGGTCGCGCCGCCTCACGCGCAGGACCGTCTTAGCAGCCACGATCGCGGTCTTGGTCGGTGCCGGAGCGGCCGGACTGCTGGTCAAGCAGCACGCCCGACCAGCAGACGGCCGGCCGGGGCGGATCTCGTCGAGGCCCTGCAGGACGAGGTGACGAAGGACGCGAAGGAGAAGGTCGCTGACGACATTCTCGAAGGGCCGATCCTCTACTCGAGCTGCACGGCTACGGGCGGCGGATTGACCGACGACCTCAAGGCGTTGACGAGGACGTGGAGTGCCTGGCCGTGAACGAGGAGAACGCGGCCGGAACGCCGTCCTGGTAGCAGTACTCGGGGACGGCGGACTGGGGTTCGGGGTCCTGCGCCTGGCGACTCGGCGGGTGATGTCGGCTATGCCGGTGATCGCTCGCCCGTGGCGTCAGCCCTCTTGATCATCCTTTCGGCGGCGCCGCGGACGATCTTCCATGCGATTCGCCAGCCGTCCCTTGACGGACCTACCGCGGCTGACCGTCCCGGCTCTGAACTTGTTCGCACCGTCGACTCCGCCAGCCCCCACTTCGAGTGCCCGTGCACCTACCTCTGCAGCGGCAGTGGACCACCGTTTGGCACGTATCTCGTCCCAATGCGAATCGGTTCCCAGTACCTCGTAGAAGTCGTCCACGGCGCCCGAGATGTCGTTGCGAGCAATGACGATGGAGGGCGACTTGGCCGGATGCCGCAAGACCTTGGTGTTCGCCGTGCCCGCTGCGTCATCCATCCGCGCGACCAATCGCCCAGCAACGAGCGACATCGCGTCCATCCGCTCGCTGCGTGCGGCTCTCAGGCCGAGCCGATGTCCGTCCAGGTCAGCTGGAGCGGCGTCCAGAACGCGATCGAGTTCAAGTACCGCCATGGCGTCGTGCAATTGGAAGCAACGAGCGAGGATCGCGAGCCACTCACGAGTCTTGGCCCGTGCGAGCTTCGACGACTCGGCCAGATCGCCCACCTTGCCCTCGCGCTCAAGCTGCTCGGCGATGGTCTCGAGCTGGCGAAGCGCGTATGCCTGAGTGCGAGCGATCGTGGATGCAGTTCCCTGAGCCTTCGACCACGTGACTTCGTTGACGCGCCCGCCGTGCTCGCGGATGGTCAGAGCCTCTCGGAGTACGAGATCTGCTCCGACCATGTCCGCCAGGACCGCGTCCTTCTGGCCACGAAGAACGTCGTCGACCTTCTCGTCGATCCGCTCGAGGTAGCTGGTGATCTCGCTCATGCTCTGCTGCATCGCGGCCTGCGCCATGATGCCGGCGACGCCGGCGAGGGCAGCCGGATTGGTCAACAGCGATCGAGGCGTCTTGACGAACTCGACAAAGCCGCCCACCTGGCCCTTCTTCTGCCCGTTGACCACACCGGTCTTGACGCCCTTGGACGTCTCCCTCAACCCGTGCTTCTCGATGAGTTGCGCCGACTCCTCGGTCAGCTTCATCCAACGGCCCGAGTTCGCCGACAGGGCTGATCCAGCCTGAGCGGCGTCAGCTCCTGCACCGAGCAGAGACCCGAGCCCGGGCAGCGCCACTGTCTTCGACTCAAGCCTCTCAGCGGCGATGAACCTTTCGATCGCGTCAGCTTCGCCGATGATCGCCAGACCATCACCATCACTGACAAGCTGGACGTCATCAGTCATGCGACATCTGCCTCAGCGACTCCGACAGCCTCTCGAGCCTGCTTGGCATTTCGAGATCCCGAATGACGCATCCACACAGCGACGTCCAGCAACCGAAGCGTCGAAGGCCGTTCGTCCGAGGATCCGGTCCAGAGCCCGTCGATGTCCGCGCGGAGGTCACCATCAGCAAGCGCCTCCTGCAGTCCCAGCCAGGCGTTCTGGTTGACGAGGCCGAGCCCACGGCGAACGACGGAATCGAGGATCGGGTAGAGATGCGGGCGTTTGCGAGCCATCAACTTGCTGGCCCTGGTGGGGCCAATCCCGTCAAGCTCCCGCAGGCTCTGCCATAGCTTCATCGAATCTGATTCTGCTCCGAGTGCAATACCGTCCCAGATGGCGACGTCGGCCGGGATGGCGGCCAGCGCGGTGTCCGCTGCATTGTCGGATACCAGTCCGCGGACCGCTCTAGGCTCGAACCGCACGTCCAGCAGGGAAGCGGCAAGGAGATCGTCGCTGGTGAACCTGCCTACCGGGTTCTCTCCGAGCCCGTCGAACAAGTTACCTGCGAAGCGTCCGTTCGCGTAGTACTCGGACACGAGGTCCGCTCCATGATCAGCGACGATGCCCCTGATGCGACAAGCAAGCGTCCGGTTGTGATCGATCGACGTTGTCATGTCGTTCCTTTCAGTCGCTTCAGCACGGCAGTGCCGCCTTGCTTCTCGATGTGGGCCGGATCGCCGCAGACGACCAGCAGGTCGCGTGCGCGTGAGAGGCCGACGTACAACCGCTCCTTCGCCCGGTCGCGGTCAGGTCCTTCGTTGACGGCAAGGATCACGGCCGGCCGCTCGAGACCCTTGAAGCCGGACACGTGACCGTAGAAAACCTGGTCCTTGTCCCAGAACGAGTCCCAGTAGTGCTCCCAACCGGCCTCTTGTCGCGCCTTCTGCTCGGGGTGACGGGGCCCCGTGGCGAGCACGGCGATGTCGGACGGCTCCCAACCTTCCTCAATCAGCTGGTCGACTAGGTCGTCCGCACGATCGAGCGCCTCGTCGTGAGCGCACTCGACGAAGCGGACGTCCTCGCCGTCGTGCTGGCTGACACGTAGTCGGTTCGGCGCCATGGGCGAAAAGGTCTGAGAGATCTGCTTCGTGTTGCGCAGGTTGCGGTCGAGGATCAGCGGCACCAGCCCGGCCGGTGAGTCCCCGAACCGCTGGAAGATGCGCTGCCCCTCATCGGTGAACACGTACAGGCCGCTGTCCTCGTACTTGAGCGCCTCGAGGACGACGGGCCACCACGAGTCGGCGAAGTCCTGCGCCTCATCGATGACGATCGCGTCGAAGTGTTCGTGCCACTCACGCTGACGCACGAGCTGGAGCATCTGCTGGGGAAGGCGGTTCTCCCAGAAGTCCGAGTCGTTGTCGCTGCCGGGAGTCGCTCCCCACTCGAGTCCGAGCCCGTGGAAGGTGCCGACGTAGGCAGGCTGGTCCTTGTGCCCGAAGGTGCTGAGCCGTCGCTTCATCCACACCGAAAGTCCCCGGGAGTAGCTCATCAGGGCGACCCGCTTGCCCTCGCGGGTGAGCCGGCGCGCCTGCTCGACGGCCAGCCACGTCTTGCCGCTGCCCGCTCCCCCACGGATCTCGACCTGGTCGACGGCCTGGATGAAGTCGAGGATCCGCGACTGCTCGAGGCTGAGCCTCTCGATGACGTCGTCGTGCTCAGCGACACGATCGGCGACGTCGTCGGACGGCTGGCTCGCCGCGACGCGCTGGGGCAGGAACCGTCCCTGCAGGGCTTCGTGGATCGCGACGATGTCGAGGCCGTCGCACGCGCGGACGTCCTTGTCCTGCAACGTCAGGATGTTGCGCAACCGGCTGACGATGTCCGACATGTCGTCGCGGTCCACCACCATCCACCGGTGACAGTCGGGCATGTCGAACCCGGGGTCAAGCCGGACGTTCGGCAGCACGATGCCGTGAGCCCATAGGATCGGACGCTTGCCCGCCCATGCCATCGACTCCTCCACCCACTTCTTGAGCACGTGCTTGGCCGTCATGGCCTGCTCGACCGGGTCGCGCCGCTTGACGCCGCCGGGCAGCTCTTGGAACCACTTCCCGTCCTCGACCCACACCTTGCCGCCCTTGACCTCCAGCACGACGACCCCCAGACCGTCGAAGACGACCGCGATGTCGAGCTCGTAGTCACGCTGGTGATCGGTGAACCGCTGGTTGGCGATGAGCAGGTCGTTCTCGCCGAGCTGCTCGTGCAGTGCCGTCCAGACGCGCTGCTCGGCGCCACTCGCGAACTTCGGGGCATCGGGCCAGAGCATGGGAGTCGACATGTCGCAGATCCTGTCAGTGAAGTGGTGCAGATGTCCGGAAGCCGTCCGGCGCTTCGCGGTTCGGACCGAGCTCGGCCGCACTCACGGACGCTAGATGCACGAGCCGACAGTATTATGCAGGCAGCATCGAACCCCACCGGCGATCAGCGGTCTCGCTGCTCCATCATGCGCTGCATCGCGCGCTTCTGGACCTCGGCCAGGACGTCGAGCCGTTCGGACGAGTCGAACTCTTCCAAGAGGTCGATGATGTCGCCGATCAGGTCGTCGCGGTTGTCGGGCGCATCTGCCGCGGAGAGCGAGTCGGTGATGGAAGCGACGGACAGACGTGCGACCTTCGCGCTCCCCCGACCACTTAACAGGTCGTCCGAAAATCGCTCTGCCCGCTGTACTTCTGACTTGTCGGACGGGTCGCCCGGGATCGTTCGCTCGAGGTCCTCGACGCTGATGTTCAGCGCGGACGCGATCGCGCGCGCGGCATTGCGCGATGGCTTGCGCAGCCCCGTCTCCAGCTGCGAGATGTAGGGGTACGACAGCTCGGACGCCTCGGCCAGCTGCGACCTCGAGAGTCCCAGCCGGTCGCGCTGCTCCTTGATCACTCGCGCGAAGGGCGGAAGCGAGTTCATGAATTGCTCCTTGCATAATCTATGCTCATTGCATTATGCTGCAAGCACAATCCTAGACGAAAGGAGCCGAGAATGGAACTCAACACTCGTCTCGACCGGGACCGTTACATTTGGATGTCCCGCGACCTCAGCACCAGCGACCGCGCGTCGCTGCTGGTGGAGGTCACCGCGCCGCCGCTACCCCGCAGCGAGCGGGCGGTCGCCACGAACCTCGTGGTCGTCCTCGACCGCAGCGGTTCGATGTCCGGCGCACCGCTCGACCACGCCAAGCAGTCGCTCTGCGACGTGATCGACCGCCTCAAGCCCACTGACACGTTCGGACTCGTCACATTCGACAACGCCGTCGACGTCGTCATCCCCGCCGGCCCGGTCGTCGACCCCGCCCGGCTCAAGTGGGAGGTCCGAAACGTCCGGGCCGGCGGATCGACCGACCTCGCCGCCGGACTCGTCCGTGGCCTGAAAGAAGCTCGCCGGCTCGAGGCGACCGACGGCGTCCGCGTGCTGCTGGTGAGCGACGGTCACGCCAACCACGGCGTCACCGACGCCGACGTCATCGGACGGCGCGTCGGCCAGTTCGTCGACGAGCGCATCACGACGTCGGTGCTCGGCCTCGGGCTCGGATACGACGAGGTGCTGCTGGAGTCGGTGGCGCGCCGTGGGTCGGGCAACACCTACTTCGCCGCCGAGGTCGGCGACGCCGTCGAGGCGATCGCGGCGGAGTGCGGTGAGCTGCTCGCGCAGCGCTTCCTCTCCGTCCGGGTCACCGTCACGACGGGCAACGGCGTCAAGGACGTCCGGGTGCTTGGCGACCTCAACCAGCGGTCGGTCGCGGACCGAGTGCAGATCGACCTCGGCGGCTTCGTCCAGGATCAGACGCGCAGCGTCGTCCTGCAGTTCGACCCGAAGCAGGCGCCCAAGCCCGGACGCCGCAAGGTCGCCACAGTGCGGGTCACATACGTGCTCGCCGACGACCTGCAGGACTACTCGGTGTCGCACACCGTGTGGGCGCGGGTGGCCGGCCCGGGCGACCGTCCCGCCGTTGTTGATCGCGAGGTCACCGCCGAGGTCGTCTTCCAGGGCGTGCAGCGGCACAAGCGCCGTGCCACCGAGGCAGTGCAGGTCGGCGATCTCGAAGCCGCCCGCCGTCGCTACCAGCGAGCGCTCCGCAGCATCAAGCGGCACTGGGCAGCGATCCCGCGCGAACGGCGTCCTGAGTTCGAGAAGGACAGGATCCTGATCGAGCAGGCACTCGAACGGCTGGACGAACCGACGGCCGACGGCCTGCAGTTCCTCAGCAAGTCGATGTCGGCCAACCTCGCGGTCACGATGCGCTCCCGCGACCGTCGTCGGGGCGGAGCGTCATGACCGACTCCCCCATCACCGACCTCGACGAACTGCTCGACGCCTTTGGAACCGACTCGCTCGACGACGTCGCCTGGATGATCGAGGAGGCGGCATCCGACGTCACCGACGGACGCGTCGTCACCATCGCGGACGAGAGCGACGAGGCATTCACCGTCATCGTCGACCGGTTCGGCACCGAGATCGAGTTCCCGACGACGATGGCCAAGATCATCGATGTCGCCAACGACCTCGAGGCACTGCTGCAGCAGGCGGACCGCACGTACCGGGTCATCCAGGGGGATCCGGGTTCGCGCGTCGTCCTGCACGTGCCGCACGCGTCGCGGGTCATCCCGCCGGACGTGCGCGGCGACATCCTGCTCGACGACGACGCCCTCGAGCGCGAGCTCGACGCCATGACGGACGCGTTCACCGACGTCATCGCCGAGCGGTCGGCCGACCTCACCCACCTGCGTCCGTGGATCTTCGTCAACGAGACGTCACGGCTCGTCGTCGACCCGGAGCGATTCCCGGACGAGACCGAGGAGATGAACGCCGTCGGCATGGGCGCCATCTACACGCGGACGTCGACCGGTGCGGGGTTGCGCGACGACGACGCGGCCGCCGACCCGACCCTGCTCGAGAAGTACTTCGAGCCTTACGCCGAGGCCCTCACACGGCTGGTCGACGAGCGGCTCCGCGCCGCAGGCCAGGTGATCATCGTCGACCTGCACTCGTACCCGCTCGAGCCGTTGCCGTACGAGCTGCACGACGGGCCTCGTCCGGAGGTCTGCCTCGGCACCGACGACTTCCACACCCCCGATGCCCTCGTCGACACTGCTCGTGCAGCGTTCAGCTCGTTCGAGACGGACTTCAACACGCCCTTCGCCGGCTGCTACATCCCGCTCACGCACTACAGGTCGGCCGAGAACGTGCACGGGCTGATGATCGAGCTGCGGCGCGACCTGTACCTCGATGAATCGTTCGCGCTCGTCGAGCCCGCCGTGGAGCCGATCGCACAGGCCGTCGCCACGTTGCTCGACGACGTCGACCTCGGCGTCATCATCACCTGTGAGGGCATGAACGACGTGGACGGTCAGCTCGTCGTCGAGGAGGACGCGTGACGACGCCCATCTGGTTCCTCGACATCGACGGTGTCGTCAACGCCGCCGGTCTCGACCTGCCGCCGCACCTCGTCCGCACCGACGCGACGACCGCCGGCACGACGTGGCCGATCCACTGCTCCGCCGAGGTCGTCGCATTCATCAACCTGGCCCACCGCGGTGGCCTGGCAGAGGTCCGCTGGCTGACGACCTGGGGCCAGGACGCCCGCACCTCGTTCGCACCCGCCGTCGGTCTCGACGAGTTCTTCGCCTACGACATGTACGACAGCGAGCAGTGGTGGAAGGCGGAGATCGTGGCGAAGTCAATCGCCGACGAGAAGCGACCGTTCATCTGGACCGACGACGACATCGCCGAGGTCGAGGTAGCCGATTTCGTCTCTGCCACGACCCTTCCGTCCGTGCTTATCTCTCCTGTCACCGAGATCGGCCTGACGTCGGCCGAACTCCGCCGCGCCGCCCGTTTCGCGTCCGCTCATTGCACCGACAAGGACCTACTGTGACCGTGGCGCTACTTGGACGTTCGCATGACTACGGTTCGCACAAACAGAGGACATCTGCATGATCCAGGCATTGCTCAAGGTCGTGACGACCATGGCGCCGAAGTTGGGGAAGCTCGCTGGTCCCGCTCTCGCCGCATGGTTGGCCAAGCCCAAGAATCAGCAGCAAGCCGCACAGATGTTGAGGGGCCTCGGAAGCCTCAGTGCTGCTGAACGATTGAAGTCGAAGATGGAGCTCGCTGAAGTGACATTCGAGGAGCTGGCGAACAACGAACGCTTGCCCATCGAGCAGCGCGAGATCGCGCGTACCAACCTGGCTGAAGTGACCGTCCTCAAGTCTCGGTTGGCGCTGCGATCGGGATCGTCCAAGGCGCAACGCGCGAATCGGGCTGCCGTCTCCGCGAGGTTCGATCACCTCATCCAACAGCTCAACGAGCAGTTGTGAAGCGGTCAGGCATGAACACCCCACCCCACTTCCATTGGAGCACCTCATGACCGATCCTCAGCAGCGCACGAACGCAGAGCTCTTCGCGCAGTTCGCGACGGCGCTCAAGGAGCTGCGAGCCCGCGACGTGCTTCGCACCAACAACCCGCCCGCCGGCGACTATGCCGAATGGCTGGCTCATCGCGCTCTGGGAGGCGTCCTCGCGCCACCGGCCGAGAAGTCGTTCGACATCACCATGGAGGACGCGACACGGGTCCAGGTGAAGGCCCGCACCGTCTCGCCGAAGGTGAAGCCCGGACAGCTGGAAACGTCCGTGTTCCGCTCCTGGGACTTCGAGCAGGCCGTGTTCGTGCAGTTCGCGGAGGCGGACTACAGCATCGTGCGTGCCGCGATGGTTCCTGTCGAGCAGATCAAACTGATCGCTCGGTGGGCCGACCACGTGAACGGTTGGCGGGTGTCGATGAAGCCTGCCTTGATGGCCGCGTCGGGTTCTGTCGATCTGACGGAGGCGTTGAGGACTGCTGCTTTGCTGACGACGGCTGACATCGAACGGCAGGAGCGTCCGCGTGACGTTCAGGAGGAGGTGGCGGAGGACAGCGCCGGCAAATTCATCGTCACCACGCCCGACGGCGAATCGGCCCCCCTGCCGAAGCGCCACGCGGTGCTGGCGCTGGTCCGAGCCCTGAGCGAGGAACTGTCGTGCGCGAACCTTCAGGGCCTTCTGAGCCGGGCGACGTTCGTCCGTGTGGACGGTGAACTGACCGGAGATGCCCTATGGGATGCGATGTCGTCCCAGCTGGATCTCGACGGCGACAAGCGCAAGCTCTGGTTCGTCGACTCCCCCATCCATGAGGACGGCAGCACATGGGTGCTCGCCGCAAATGTCTGGGGGCGAAGGGCTGAGGCCCGTATGGACAAGCTCGTCCAGGCTGGATCCGGCCTGGTGACGGTCCGCCGAGCAGACGATGAGCAGGACGACTGATGGTGATGATCTCGAAGGAGGACGGCACGTTCGTCCTCAGCCCGTCCGACCTGACAAGTTCTGCGTCGTGCGAGTTCGGCTGGATGCGCGGTGTCGACGTCAAGCTCGGTCGCATCGACCGAGGGGACGTCACACGTGACGCGATGCTCGAGCGCACATCCACGCTCGGTCTCGCGCACGAGGCCCGCGAGCTGCAGCGGCTGATCGACCGTCATCGGTCCGGCGTCGTGCAGATGCCTGACCTCCGCCCCTACAACCGCGACACCCTCGCTGCGGCCCACGCACAGACCATCGAGCACCTGCGCGACGGCGTGGACGTGGTGTTCCAGGCGGCGTTCTTCGACGGAGGCTTCGGTGGTCTTGCCGACTTCATCGTGAAGGACGATGAGGGCCGCTACGAGGTGCACGACACGAAGCTGGCTCGGCATGCGAAGGTCTCGGCGCTCCTGCAGATCGCCGCCTACGCGCATCAGCTCGACCTCGAGAGCATCCCCCGCTCCCCCGTCGGAAAGCTGGTGCTGGGAGACGGGACGGTCTTCGAGCAGGACCTCACCGAGATCATCCCGGTCTACCTCGAGCGCCGCGCCAAGCTCGAACGGATGCTGGCCGAACACATCGCCGAGGTGGGGTCTGTCGAGTGGAACGATCCGCGCTACTCGTTCTGCGGCTCGTGCGACGCCTGCGCCGCAGAGGTCGAGGAGCACCACGATCTGCTGCTCGTCGCCGGCATGCGCAAGACCCAGCGGGCCAAGCTGCGCACAGCAGGCATCGAGACGATCCACCAGCTCGCCGAGTCGACGTCCCCCGTCGACGGGATGAACCCGACCACGCTCGGTGCGCTGCGTGACCAGGCAGCCATGCAGATCGCACCACCGCAGACCGTCGCAGGCCGAGAGGTGCCCGCTTCGAGCGTGATCGGGGACAGCCGCGCCATCCGCCGCCTTCCGGCGCCGTCGCCGGCCGACGTGTTCTTCGACTTCGAGGGCGATCCTCTGTGGTCGGACGCGACCGCGACCGCGACCGACTGGGGACTGGAGTACCTGTTCGGTGTGATCGAGCCGGTCGGCAGCGGCGAGTTCACCGCGTGGTGGGCGCATGACCGGCAGCAGGAGCGCGCGGCTCTCGTCGCCTTCCTCGAGTGGGTCGCTGCTCGGCGGGCCGCATCGCCGGACATGCACGTCTACCACTACGCGCCCTATGAGGTGACCGCGCTCAAGCGACTCGTTGGCCGTCATGGCACGCACGAGGACGTCCTGGACGACATGCTGCGAGGCGGCGTCTTCGTCGACCTCTATCAGACCGTTCGACAGGGCATCCGGGCCGGAACGCGTTCGTACAGCATCAAGAAGCTGGAGCCGCTCTACATGGGCGACGAGCTGCGCACGGGGCTCGACAACGCCGCCGACTCGATCGTCGAGTACCAGAAGTACACCGACCAGCTGCTCGACGACCCTGCTGCCGCAGCAGAGACGCTTCGCGGCATCGCCGACTACAACCGGTACGACTGCCTCTCTACGTGGCTGTTGCGAGACTGGCTGCTCGAGCAGATCGACGACGACGGTCAGTCCGATGGCCCACCCGCACCCGCACCTGACGACTCCCTCTCCTCGGACGTCGAAGTGGACTCGATCGACGAGATCTCGCCCGTCATGGACGCGCTGTTGGCCCAGGCCGGCGAACTGGGCAGCCGCACCCCGGACGAGCAGGCTGCAGCGATGTTGGCCGCCGCCGTCGGATATCACCGCCGCGAGCACAAGCCGTTCTGGTGGGCTTTCTACGATCGGCTCACCAGCTGGCCCGGTGAGTGGCCGGAGCCGCGCGACTGCTTCCACGCCTCCCGCGTCGAGGTGGTCGGCGAGTGGGAACAGGTCGGCCGCAAGGCTCTCAGTAGAACCCTGCGTCTGGTCGGACGGCTCGAGACGGCGTCCAATCTCACGACCGGCACCGGGGTCAAGGGCATCTACGACGACATCCCCGAAGGCTTCACCGCTCCCGAAGATGGTGGCCGCTGTGTGGGCGGTGGTGCTGTCATCGAGGAGGTCGACACGACCACGGACGGGCTGGACGTGCTGATCGTCCGCGAGCGCGTCCCGAAGGGCTTCGAGGCGTGGAACGAGCTGCCGATCGGGCTCTGTGTCCCGTCGCCGATCGGCACGGCCGGCATCGAGGATACGATCCTCGATCTCGCGCGCAGGGTGGCTGGCGAACTCCCCGTTTGGCCGACGTCGGCCGGCCTCGATGTCCTGCGGCGCGTCCCGCCCCGACTCACGACCGGTGATCTCGGCTCCGCCGAAGCCACGGAAGACGCGATCCGCGACGCTGTCCTCACCCTCGATCACTCCTACCTCGCCGTGCAGGGACCGCCCGGCACGGGCAAGACCTACGTCGGCTCTCGGGTCATCACCCACCTCGTCGAGGCTGGCTGGCGCGTCGGCGTCGTCGCCCAGTCGCACGCTGTCGTCGAGAACTTCTTCCGTGGAGCAATCGACGCTGGCCTGTCCCCGACTTTGATGGCGAAGCCGCGAAGCCCGCAGGGATCGGCCTGGTCCGACTTCAACGGCGACAAGCTCCTCGCTTTCATCGAGTCGCACTCCGACGGGTGCCTCGTCGGAGGAACCGCCTGGACCTTCTCCAGCCGCAAGGCCGTTGGGTACGAGCAGCTCGATCTCATCGTCGTCGACGAGGCCGGTCAGTTCTCGTTGGCCAACACACTCGCCGTCTCGACTGCCGCGCAGCGCATGCTGCTGCTCGGCGACCCACAGCAGCTGCCGCAGGTCAGTCAGGGCACGCACCCGGAGCCGGTTGATGTTTCGGCACTCGAGTGGATCGCGGACGGCCACGAGACGATGCCGCCCGATCGCGGGTTCTTCCTCGAACGCACGTGGCGGATGCACTCAGCCCTCACCGCACCGGTGTCTCGACTGGCCTACGGCGGTCGGCTTCACTCAGAAGTCCCTGTCACAGACGCCCGCGAGCTCAGCGACGTTGAGCCCGGTGTCCACACAATCGCGATCGATCACATCGGCAACGACGTGCAGTCGACCGAGGAGGCGACGGCCGTGGTCGATCTCGTCCGCTCGCTGCAGTCACGGACGTGGAAGTCGTCAGCGGACGCCGAGCCGATCGTCATGACGCCGGGAGATGTCCTGGTCGTGGCTCCATACAACGCCCAGGGCGCACTCCTGCGTCGCGAGCTCGCCGCCGCCGGCTTCGGCGACACCAGGGTCGGCACCGTCGACAAGTTCCAAGGTCAGGAGGCACCCGTTGTGATCGTGTCGATGACCGCTTCTGGCGCCGACGACGTCCCTCGCGGGATGGAATTCTTGCTCAACCGCAATCGACTCAACGTGGCGGTATCGCGCGGTCAGTGGGCGGCCTATATCGTGCGGTCTTCCCAACTCACCGACTTCCTCCCCACGAGCCCAATCGGACTCGAAGAACTTGGCTCGTTCATCCAAGTCGCCATGCGAGACGACGACCTGCCGTGCAGCGCGATCGACTCCACTTCATCAGCTACGACCTACACGAAGGATGGTGATCATGACCAACCCAGCAGGTGAAATCGTCCGCCGCGCATTCGACAAAGCCCTGCTGGTACAGGGGCCGATTGCTGCCAAGCAGGTGGAGAACCTGAAACGGCGCCACCCCGATGAGCCGCCAGGCGAAATCCTCAAACGACTGAACACGATCTACCTCAGCTCAGTCACGTCAACCGGGGCCGCAGCGGGAGCAGCAGCAGTTGTCCCAGGACCGGGGGTGCCCGCTGCCATAGCGGACGCTGCGTTTTTCACCGAAGCGACCGTGCTCTACATCTTGGCGCGCTCGCACATCTATGACCTCAAATTGAACGATGTGGAGCGCAAGCAGGCGCTAGTTCTATCCATCATGGTCGGAGATTCCGTCGCCGCGGGGATTCCGAAGATGGCTCAGCGCACTGGCCGACACTGGGCAAGGAAGATGGTGGAGCAAATTCCCATGTCTTCGATCAACTCGATCAACAAGGTCCTCGGCCCGAGGTTCGTTACCAAGTACGGCGCGAAGCAGGGCGTGATTGTCCTAGGCAAGCAGGCACCGCTCGGGTTTGGCGCGGCAATCGGAGCCGGCGCGAATCACATCACGGCGCGGCTCATGGTGAAGCAAGCCAACCAGATTTTTGGCGAGCCACCCCCGGCATTCGGAGGCGGGACTTTCCGCATTCGTTGAGCTCAGCAGGCAGAACTCGAACTTGTGCCCTCAAGAGCTGCTCTGCTGCTTGGAGGAAGCTTGAGAAAAGCAGACTCCTCTACAGGCCTATCGAGCCAGCAGCCGTCGCGGACAGTTACGGTCCATCCGTGAAGTACCTGCCAGAGGCCACGATCGCAGACGCTATCCGCCGTATCCAGTCGATACCTCATGTTGCTGTCGTCGACGGTCACGCAGCACGCATTAGCAGGAGCCACGTCGGTCAGAAGCGGCGAACCACCGCCGGGCTATGTGGAACACCACACGCTGGCGCTGGGAGTGCTTGGGCAATAACCGACGCCCGGCGCTCATCGGAAAACCTAGGCATTCAGTTGTGCACGACTCCCCTCAACGGACTGTCTGCCTCCCACAACGAGCAGGCCAGACATGTGAACGAGGACCCGTCGTGCCGAGGGAGCATTCACGCCCCTAGATAGTCACCGGCGGGCCTGAGCGGCATGAGAGCTGTCGTATACCCGCTTCGTGACCACCGTCATCTGGGTCGCTCGATACTCATTCGTCGAGCGCCTTGACGAGGGCATCCTGAGCGTCGTTGTAAAACAGGAACGAGACCTTCGTGGCTACCTCGTCGCTGACGTCGAGCAGTTGCCGGCGAGCCGAAACGGGTAGCAACAGCGTCGACGCGCCCTTCTCCATCGCGTGCTCCGCGAGCACAGCCGCGTTCAGGACGGTCTCCACCCCGCCGCCGAGGGACAGGTTCCCGACTGCGATCAGTCCACCTCGGACCGAGCGTTGGAGCATCGCTGAGGCTAGGGCGAGCAGGATCGGGAGGCCAAGACCGGCACCGGTCTTCGCTGCATCGAGAGCCCGCACCTGCGCAGTGAGGTTGTGCTCGCGCGGGTCGCGGTCGCCGACTAACAACCGCCCCTGGGCGACAAGGTTCTGTTCAGCGACTTTGAAGCTCTCCCGAAGCGGCGCGGGCGCCGCCTGATTGAGGAGCCCTCGCGCGCCAGCGCCAGGCGTGTCAGCGGACTCAATCCGATATAGGCCGGGGCCAACTTCGCCACCGCCCTCGGCGATTGCCCATACCTGTCCTGGCGGGAGTGGGTCGAGTCCGATGGAGTCGGGGCTCGCAAGTTCTGGGGTGGATACGAACTGCTCGACGCCCTCCCCAATCCGGTAGCCGAACTGGGTGTTGCGGAACTCCGCTGCGCCGATCCGCCGCTGCTGCTCCTTCACGCGGCGTCGGCACTCCAACGCATTGCGGACAGCCCATTCCAGATCATCTTCGGAGATCGCGGCCTCGGCGTCCGGGTACAGCAACTTGAGCAGACCATCGACTGTCTTGTTGACCGCCGAGAGATCACGCCCGGACAGCGCGTCGGAGTAATTAACCTTCCCTTGGATTGAGGCGAGTCGTGACTGCGAACGCAGATGCGACCAGCACTCGGAGAGGAAGTCGCTGACGAGACCGAAGTGGTGGGTGAAGTAATTCGGGTTGAGCTTCGGGACGTCCCAGCCGGGCAGGTAAGCGTGGATTCGGTCCATGAAGGCCGTGTCGTCGCGCATCTCCGGAGGGAGGGGCGACAACAGGTGGCCGATCCTCTGCTGATGTGCCACGTCGACGTCGAAGTTGCCTACGAGCACGATCGAGCCGTCTGCACGGATGGACTCGCGGCCACGGGAGAACTCCCCGGACTCCATGTAGCCCTTCATGATGTTGACGCCGTCCTTCTGATCGAAGGAGACGCCGGAGACTTCATCGAAGCAGACGACGTCGTACTGCGCGACGAGTCCACGTTGTCCCGTTGCGTTGTTGACGAACATGCGCGCGACGGTCGCTTTGCCGCCTGAGATCAGATGCGCGTACGGAGAGACCTGCTGATACAGGTGCGACTTACCGGTGCCGCGGGGACCGAGCTCAACCATGTTGAAGTTGCGTTGCACGAACGGAACCATGCGTAGCAGGAGCACGTCTTGTTGACGTTCTGTGAGTCGCTCAGGCTCAAACCCCACAGACCGCAACAGCAGGTGCTTCCACTGCTTAGTCGTGAACCGGGAACGCCCCTCGGCCAGTCGCTCCAGTGAGTCGCGGGTCGAGAGTTGGATCGGCTTCAGGGAGCCGATAGCGAACGGTTTGCCATTGTTCTCGTCGGCGATCACTGCGTCGTAGTAAAGCTCGACCTCAGCGTAGAAACCTCCGGTAAGCATGCGCTCGTTGTCGCGGACCACAGCATCGTCGATGCGAACATCCTTGAGCCCGAGACTCGGCAACTCGGCAATATAAGAGTTTGACTTGGCGTCGAGGCGCGCTTTCACCAGGTCGATGAGCTTAATCGTCATGCGTTCGCGGGCACGGGATTTGAAGAGTTCCTCTTCGCCCGCTCGCACGGTTCGGTCCGAGAGCAAACGACGAACGACTTGAAGACCTTCTTCGATCTCCTCTGGGTCCGTGGTGGCACAGTAGCGCCCGATGAGAAACTCGCCGACGTAGGTCGGTACCGGGTAGGCGCCCTTGAACTGCTGGGCGAGGTCCTTGCGCACGACGTAACCTTCAAATGCTGAAGCGGCGAGTTCGTCAACCTCATCGAGCGTGATCGTTTCGGTCATGCGGCTCCACCCACTGTCGTTTGGCGTTGAGTGAGGACTAGGCCGTCAGCCGAGAGCAGGACGACGAAGGCACTTGTCCCCTCCACAGCTTCCTCCTCATCGACGAGAACCTTGATCTCACCCGGTTCAGAAGGCGACTTGGGACCGCCGACCGCAGTTGCGGCGTCAGCCGGGGCGACACGAACCTCGGCAACCAGGTCAGCCTCGGCGGGCTCGAAATCAATCCGGCACCGCTGGCCTGTCCAGCGGATGCCGGTGATCTGTGCAGGACTCGCGTCCCCCGCGCTCGCAGCAATTTTGAGAACGGGAATGACGCATTCTTGGTGGCTCAGCCCACCGTGCTCGTAGATCGTGCCCGCCTCGAAAGCTGCAGCTCCTGGAGCGCTGACCATCTCGATCTGGACTGGGCCGCCCCACGTCCAGTCAACGATCGGGAAATCCGGGCGCGCCGCCCCAGCCTTCAGGCGTGCGACCCGAGGCTTACGTGCTGCATCTCCTTCGGTGATGGCCAGTGGCAGCTCGACCTTTTGTGCAGGCCCCGCGGGCATGACGAAGCCGTGGTCCGTGACGACGACCACGCGGCGCCACCCGGCACCCAGAAGCGCTCGGATCCGCTCTCCGACAAGGTCAAGTTGCTGGTCGAGCATGTCGGCAAGTGCGTGATCGTGGTCGTGCCCCAGCGCGTCAATGGTGTTCGTCTGCGTCCAACCGACCTTGTTCACGTCACCCGTCTCGCCAGCCTTCCAATCCAGGTACTGCACGCCCGCGTCAGCCAGTGCGGCGCGGAAAACGGGCCCCTTTACTGACCGGCCCTGCCCGTCGGCTGCGTCGAACGCCTGGCCGGCATGGAAACTGACAGGGACCGGAGCCACAGCGGGCTGACCAGTCGGAGTCACCGTGGGGAATGCCGCAAGCCGTGGCGAGACAGAGACCTCCAACGACGCCAACCGCTTGGCAAGCCGCTGTCCGAGATCGAACCGCAACGCATCGACGAACACCACACACGTCCCGGCCGGGACGTCGAGCCCGGTCTCGCCCTTATAGCCAGCAACCGCGGCGGATTGAAAGGTTCGGGCGGTGTCCTCCATCCACGGGTCGTAGACCAACTTGAGGGCCTTGCACACCGCGTCGCGGTCGGCGGCGCTGGTCGCCGCCGCAATGGCCCGAAGCGCGAGATCGTCGACCTTGTAGCCTTCGGTGGCGTACCAAGTCGCCTGGGTATTCAGGTCACCCGCAGGTGCTGGGGTTGAGGCGAGATCCGCAAGCTCAGCGATGTAGCCGACTGCGCGGGCGACAGGAGCCAGACCGAGTTCACCCCAGACGGTCTCATCTCGCCGTAGATGCTCGGCTGCGATTTCCTTGACGGCTGAGCGAGTCTCGGCGAGGTTCCCTTTGGCCTCCAGTCCCGCAAACGTACTGCGGAGAAGATCTTCCTGCTCCTGATTCCACGACGGCCACGAGTCAGGGTGCGGATCGGTACCGCCAAACAAGTCGACTTCTGGGCGGGCCTTGTCTAGAGAAGTCGGGATACTCGGGTAGCGGCGCGGGTTGTCCGCAAACCGCGACCACACGTCGCTCCATGCACCCTCACGGGAGCCGAGCCGCTTTGCTGCACCAAGCTGGCCGTCCTTGGCTGGGTCGAACCCGTAAGTGGATCGGCATGCCGCGACGAAGGCGTCCCACTGCGCACCTTGAAACTCCTGCTTCACGCCATCCGGGTCGTCGATCCACTCCAACAGTGCCCGCACGCTGTCCGTCATTACGAGAGAGTGCAGGCGCGAAGCATCCAGCCGCCCCATACGGCGCAGCTCTTCAACGTCCTCGGAAAGGAGTTGATCGAGCACGCTCGTCAGTGCCGCCCTGGTCTTGGAGTCGCTCGCGATGTCGAGGCCAGCCCCGTCCCTCGAGCTAAGGAACGAGTGCAGATTCCACGGCGCGTGACTGTGAGCTGATGGCCACCAGTTCGATCGAAGAGCAACCTCTACGAGCGGTGACACAGACGGATCGAGGCTGGTCACGTCAGATAGCGCGCTCCGCCCGTGTCCAGGGAGGTAGACCACCCACGGGTTCCGGTCGTTGCGCTCAGCAAGATGCGAAGGGAGTTCAACCGACTCCGGTGCCGCGAGAACGGAACGAATCCAGATGGCCGGCCCCTGAGCCTTCTCGGCGTCGTACTCGCCAAGGACCAGGATCGGAACAGCCTCCTGGAGCAGGTGGATCACCGGCTCCCAGACACCGTCAGGATCAGGCCAGAAGATCGCCGCAGGCGGCGTGCTCGCGTCTGCGTTGTACTTCGCCGCCTCGCGCAAGGCGTGCGAAACAACAGCGCGCACCGTACTCATGCCGTCCCCCCTGCAAGTCGCCGCGCATCTCGGCGTTCTTCCAGCGTGGGGTGCAGATCGTTGTGCCGCTCAGAGCCGTCAGCGTTCTTGCCGCGGTCCTTCTTCCAGTGGACGTTGACCTTGGTTCGAAGAATACCGGCTGTCACGAACGGTCGGATGTTGAGGCGAACGCCGTCACACAGGTCCGAATTCCAACCGATCGGCTGTTCGTGAAGCTCCTTCCACCGAACGTAGACGTCGTACGGCGGCGCGCCATCGAGAATCAGCATGAGGTTCTCCTGCAAGGTCTCAGCTGCAGCGAGACGCGCGTCCGCGCCAGCTCTGCCCGCGGCGGTCTCGTGTCGCTGGCGTTCGATCCACGCACCCAAGGACGTGAAAGTCAGTTTCTCTAGCGTCTTATAGTTAAGGCGGTGGTAGTTCACGATCGCCGAGAATCCATCCTTACGGCCATCCCAGATGTGCCAGAGGAACGGACGGTTATCGAAGACCTTGACGTGCTGCGTGAAAAATGTGTCGCGTAGCCAGTCTTCCAACCGTCCGTTCTTGCCGCCTGCCTCGGTGACGAGGGTGCGCTCCAGGGTGCTTGACCACTTGTCGCCGTAGGCAACGGCAAGCAGTTCGCGCAATCGAGTGGCGAGGTCAGGCTCGTTTGGCAGCGACTGTAGGGCGGCAATGCCGTCGGCATCGACAAAGCGGTCAAGTTCGTCGGCACTCTGCTCGGGCCACATATAGCCGAGTAGCCGGCCGATCGCCACCTGAAGAGGCAGTGTCGCGGCGTTTACATCACCCTTGAACAACCACTGAGTTGGGTCCGGCGAATAGGGATTCGGCAACGGCCCCGCCTGGTCCGCAGTCCCTCCCCAACGTTCGCGGTCAAACGCCACCTTCACCAGCGTTGCGTTTGTCACATTGAGCTTTGAGTCCACGCCCCGAACGTCCTGCGAATACTCGGCGCTAGAGAGGTAGGCCCACAATGCCGGCAGATCGGATCGATCGTTTGGAACGACGATCGCCGTATTCATGTCGAAGATCTCGCCCGTGTAGAGCGTCACTGGCAGGTCACCCATTTGAGAGACCGCGACGCCGCGCTTCCCCCAGGAGGCACTTCCCTGGATTCGCGCTTGAGGATTGGCCATCAAGACGGCGCCCTGCTCCTGCCACCAGATGATCTGGTCTCGACCGGCGAACGGCTCCGTCCCGCTGACTGAGCTTTGAATCGGCCGAAACTCCGGGTGCGGAAGCTGTACCTCCCACATCTTGCGGATGAACTGCGGGTTGTCGCCTGTCGTCACTCCTTGCGAGGAGGTAGCGACTGCCGAGAGCAGTGCCGATCTTTCGATGGACGTAAGCGTGATGCGATGATCAGGGTTGGTGATCTGACTGTCGGCCGTCGCTTCCGCAAGCCGCTCATCCATGAGCAACGAAGCGACTTCCGTAGGCGTGCTGCCGCCCGAGGCATCAACTGCCGCAACCGTCCGCATAGAACTGGCACTTGAGACGACCAAGTCGGTGTGGAAGTCCCACATGCTTGTCGTAAAGCCTTTGACGCCAAGTGCCCCGACCAAGTGGCGCTGATCCTCCCCAAGCATCTCCTTGCGCAGCGTCACGTACGAAACTTGGAACCGCCAGTTCTGAGGAACGACGAAAGCCCGGCTCGACCCGCTCCAACGTCGCCACATCGTGTAAGCCAAGTTGCCGCTCGCAGATGCGTCAGTGTCCTTCGCATACTCCTTCAGACTCTCCGCCTGCCGGCTTGAAGAAAGGAAGGGGGGGTTCGTCGCAACGAGTACGTAGTCCCGTCCCAGCAGACCCGCGGCGTGCAACACGTCATCAGCGGCCTGTCCGAGAACGGCATCGACTCGATGCTCGCGTTCCATTGCATCGGTCAAGAGCGTCCGCGTCTCATCCCACGCGACCCCGATGCTGAGATCGCGGCCGAAGAGACCACCGTCGCGATCGATAGTGGGCCGTGGGTCAATAAGCGACCCGAGGGAGTCGGCAGCTCGAAACAAGCTGTGAAGGCGCGACATCACCTTCCGAAGTTCTTCGTCGTTTCCTGCGAGCGCCTCCCAGCCACCCCTCGCCCCCCGAACCGGGACACCCGAGCAAGCAACCTGCGGCGCTGGCAAGTCTCGGAACCCACCCTGCTTCCACGCTTCAAGCGCCACATTGAAGGTCGCGATCTGCGTGCATCGGGGATCGAGTTCAAGGCCATACAGGTTGTCCCGCAACACGGCGTCCTGCGCCTCCGCCGGCGAGAGACCCTCCTCCTCGGCGCGCATCCGCCAAAGCATCCCGAGCATGGCGACGAGGAAGTGCCCGGAGCCACAGCACGGGTCCATGACCGTGACCTCGGCCGTGGTTGCCGGCCACTCGTCAAACGTGCCTGCGGCCGGCGTGCCGTCATCGAGGCGTCGCAGGTACTTCCAGTTGTCGACAAGTGGCGAGTCGGGGTGACGGGCGGCCCACCATGCGCCAAGTGAGTTCTCCAGCAGGAAGCGGACCATATAGTTCTCAGTGAACAACTGGGTGACCGGCGACAAGTCGGATCCGCCGATCTTCACCCCCGACTCGTTGACACGCTTCTTCTCGGCCGTCTGCCAGAACTGGTACACCCAGCCAAGTGCGTCCTCGGTCTCAAACACTTCAGACGACAGGCTAAGGAGAATTCGCTCCAGTTCGAGACGGTGCTCCGTCGCGAAGCGGACCTGAACAGCCGGATCGTCGAGCCGGAAGACACCCGGCAGGATCTCAGCTGCGAAGCGGGCGGCGACGGACCATCCGTCGGGCTCATCCAAATCATCAGCGAGATCCGTGCAGTCATCGAGGGTCAGCGAGGTGTCCCGAAACTCGGGGTGCCGCAAAAGCCCATTCACCTCGAGGAACCGGGCAAACAGGAGACGGTGCCACTGTTCGTAGGCGACCTCACGCATCAGGTTGGTGAGATCAGCGCCGATGGATGCGGTGTTGTCACCGAGTTGTCGGGCCTTCTCGCGCAAGGCCAGACGCAGGGCGTTGTCGGTGTCGCTGAGGTAGGCGGCTCGGCTCGGCTCGGCGACCGCGAGCGCACGGAGAACATCGGTTGCCGCCTGCTCAGCAGCCGTCCGCGCTCGCTGGATAGCAGCGTCGAGATGGCGGCGCTGGTCGGAGTTGAGAACGGCGGACATCAGCCCTTCACCACCACAGTGTCGTGTTCTGTTAGGGCCTGAGTCAGCGTCATTCGAAGTGCGTCCAGGTACGCCTCTACATCCTCGCCGCTGCTGATAGTCGCCGTGGGTACCGTGACGGTTCCCGCCTTCGGCGCCGTCAAGCGAACTGCCGCTTCGAGTGCCTTCGCCTCACGGGCCGGCACAGCGTCAACCTCCGCACTCCACGACGAGAGCGGTCGTGCTTGGACTGCCTTTACTACGGCGTCAGCGTCGTTGAGCGTCGGCTTAGGTTCGGGTGACAGTTGGGCTTCGCCGAGGAGCTGCGCCTGCTTGTCAACATCGAGGGCTGACCAAGCCCCCTGGGTCGCCAAACCGTCTACGGCGGCCTTACGTGTCGTCTCCAAGGTGTCAGCGGCAGTGGTGACAGCTTCACGCACCGCACCCGCAAGGTCGGCCACGATCGGGCTGATTTGGTCGTTGTCCGAGAGAAGTTCACGGGTGTTCTCGAATGCTTCGAGCCGGGTGCGTGCTTCCGCGGCACTGTCAAGCGCGACGGCGGCATTCGCCAAGGAACGAGCAGTGGACAGCGCCTCGATCCTGGGCTGCCGACGCTTCTCCAACGCGCCCAAGCGGTCAGAGAGGTCCGTCAGCTCATCCTTCGCAGCAAGGAGCGCGTGGACACGATCGTTGCCGGACGCTGTCTTGACCTGTTCGACTCCAGCCGGGAGCGGGACATTGGGAAGCGGAGCCAAGCCTCCAATGGCTGCAGCCCGCTGCGCGAGGGCAATGACAGCCTGCTCTGCTCCCGGGACCAGCGAGTCGTTGTCGACTGTGACGCCGAGTTTGTTCAGAAGGCTCCGTGCGGCAATCTTCTCCACTGCCTTCAAAACGGTCGACTCACGTCGCAGGTGGACGGTGCCGAGGCGGGTCTGCGACAGGACCTTGTCCGTTGAGGCGTCCGAACCGTTGATGGTTGCGCGCACCACGCCGTTATCGAGCAACACGCCGATGGCGCCCATGAGCGCGTCACGCGGCCACCCGAACGGCGCCGAGAGAACAGCCTTCTCGACGTCGCTCGCGGGAGTGCCCGCGCCGCTGATGCGGCCCAGAACTTCCTTGACCACCGGATGCTGCTCCGGGTCCGCCTCGTACCCAACCTGCTTGAGAGCGTCGGCTCCCGAACCCTTCTTGATGCGGTCGATGACCTGACTCCACCGAGCGTCGTCGGCATCGCCAAACTTGCTGAACAGTCGTGTCGCTGCCGACTGAGCACCATTCTCGATCCGATCTCGCAGCGCGGTCCCTGTCGGCGACGACCCACCGCCAAGTTGGACGCTCGCCTTGGACACGATGTCGCGGATGTGGTCGCTCACCTGTGCCTGCGCCCGTGACAGTCGAGTTTCCATCGCTCGGCGGGCCAGTTTGCCTTCGTCGTCCTGCGGGATGCCCTGCTGATCGAGCGTACGTCGTGTGGCGATCTCGTTTCGCAAGGCTTCGGCGAATGCCTGCACCTGAGCCCGCGGGAGGTGGACCAAGACTACGGGTGAGTCGGGGCCGAGCCCCTTGGCAAGTTCGTCGAACTGCTTAGCCGTTGTCCCGTCATCCCACTCCAAGCGGAGCCACACAGGGATGGTGTCGGACACCATCGGCGCGGCACCATCAATGTGCAGCGTCAGTTTTCGCGCCACCTTGGCCTTACCCTGCGGGACCGACGCCGGCAGGGCCTTTGCGACCTCGGCGTAAAGGCGAGTGTCACGTTCCGTACCGATCTCGCTGTCGGTGAGCTGTGCGGAGTGACGGCGATACGCTTCGTCCCAGGCGCGCCCTGCGACGGTCTGAAGTCGGTACTCGTCACCGTCTTGCTGGAGGACACCCTCGTCAGACAGGGCTGCCAGCACCGTGGGCACCTCTTGTCGGAGCGCTGGTCCATCGTTGACAAGGTCCTCGACCAACAGGTCAACGAGGTGGTCAACATTCGCCCGCACGCCCACGTCGCCAGGAGGAGTCGTCGGGAGAAGGCTGATGAGGTGGATCAGGCCGAGCACCCGACCGCGCAACGGCTCGTTCTGGCCCTCATCGTGAATGAGCCGCTGTGTCTCCTTAAGCAACAGCCCAGCGCCGTTCAAGTCTTCATGCTTCGCCGCGTAGAGGTAGTCGGCACCGACCACGCTTCCGACCACTTGATTTGCGACGAGCCGGTTGGCGTCGTGCACGATGCGCAACTGCGAGCGCAGTTGACCAGCTCGCCCAGCGTCGGCCTGGCGCAAGACGCTCTCCCAGAACCGTCGGCGGCTGGGGAGCAGTGGATAGTCCTCTACGAGGTCAGCATCGTCCTGCGCCGTGTGTTGGATCTTGCTTCCGGCTAGCTGTCGAGAGATTTCCCCCGAGACCCGATCGAGCGTGCTTTGGAGGGAGGAGCGCTGCCCGGGCTCCTTGTTCAGTAGGACCCGTCGGACAACTGCATCGACGTCCTGATTCTTCAATACGACACGGACGGTGAAACGGTCCTGGATCTTCTGGAGGGTCGCATCTGCTGTGAGTTCTTGCTGCCCTGTTCCAATCAGGAGCACCCGCCCGTCGAGTTCAGCGGAGACGGCCTTGGCAAGGCTCTGCACTTCCAGAGCTCGCGCGCCGTCACCGTTGATGTACTGCTGCACTTCATCGAGCACGATGAGGGCCGGAGGAACAACGCCACCACCGACGAACTCAAGAACCTTCTGGAGTAGCGAGACGGTCCTTGAGGTCGACAGCTCTTGCGCGTCTGTCGGGAACTGACTGCGCAATGCCTTCCTGACGTCGGCGGCGCTTGCGGCGAAGCCCGGATCGACAGCGAGTATGGCGTTGGCTAGATGGGTGCTGAGGTTGTACTCGCTGAGTTCGTCGATGAAGTCAGCACCTGCCGCATGGACGTGCGCGCGAACGGCATCCAGCTCACCTTTCCCCGCAAGCCAAAGCGCGACCTGCGCCGGCTCGACCTGGGCCGGCAGCCCCGCTGCGCCAAAGACGAACCCGAGAAAAGCTGCATTGAGAGAGAGCTTCCCTTCGAGTTCGCCGGCAGCCGACCATGGTTCGGCTCCATCGCGCTTGGCTATCGTGCTGAGTTCCGTGAGCTTCTCGGACACATCCGACGGCAGATTGACCAAGCCCCGTGCCGATGCGCCGGACGGCAGCGAAGTGTTGGCCCACAGATGCTGAAGTACTCGAACCAGATGGGACTTGCCACTGCCGTAGAACCCGGACACCCACACCGCCGGCTGAGTCGTGCTGCCGCGGTGACTCACGTAGGAGCTCAGAATTCGCTCCAGGCCGTGCTCATACTCGCCTTCACAGACGAAGCTCGTCAGCTCGTACTCCAGAACCTTCCAGCGCTTCGAATCGTCGGGCCGGTCGACCTTCGTTACGCCATCGTTCGGGATCTCAAAACCCAACGGCGGACGTGTGAACAGTTCGTTATTGATGGTCACGCGATTTCCTTCTGCGGGTCGATGACACGAGCGCGGTAGTCGAACCCATCCCGAGCGTCGAGGAGTCGGAACGAATGGTTGTCGGGGTCGTGCGCTCCGGGGAAGAGGACCAGGAGCCGACCAGTCACTACTTCGTCAATTGACTTGATGACACCCGCCGCGCTGAGGAAGGGAAAGACCGACCCGATGCCGACGATGGCGACCACATCGTTCTCCGGTGCGGCAGCGAGCTGCTCGCGGAGTCTCGCCACGAGCTCGACCTTGAATCTCTCAGCAATGGCCGGGGTGAGTTCGCTGGGCTCCTCGAAGAACGCCTCTGCATGACGGTGACCGGCAACCCAAGTTCCGAACTCGTCGGTGACGTCGATGACCGACCAACCGTGCCCAGACTGCCCGGTGACCAACTCCATCTTCGGAAGCGCCGCTCGCACCGTGCGCTCCATCTCGGGCGGGTAGACGAGCATCCGCACGCGCTCGCCACCGGACAGTCGCGCATTCCACGACAACTTGAGGTCGGCCGCGTAGGCGTCAACCAGGTCAGAGACCCGGCTCATCGACTTACCTCTTCGAGCATCGGGAAGCTGACGTCGACCACATTGCCTGCAACGAGCAGATCGAGGAGCCCTTGGGTGTGGGCTCGCCGAAGAGCATCCACCCGTGCCCCGACTGGCAGGTCGAGCACCGTCGCCCACGGCGTGTCGAGGACCCCTGCTCCGCGCTTTCCGGCCCGATGTCCGAGGTAGGCGGCATAGGCGACTGCTGCCGGGAACGCCTCGATTGACTGGCGGACCTTCTTCGTACGACCCACGAGGTGCCCCGTCTGGGTCCAAGAGGCGCCAGTGTTGCGCCCAGTCTTGCCGAGTGTGGACTCAGACAGGTCACCGCCGTAGACGGCGGCGACAGCCTTGGTGAGGTCGTCCGATGTGACGATTCCGCCAGGCGGTGTCTGCCTGACCGCTGCGAAAGACGCCCGGAAGATGCCGTCTCGGGTGAACGCGAGGATGCCCGCGATCAGATGCTGGGCATCCGAATCAATCTCCCAAAGTCGTCGCAGCGCAGCGAACTCGGGCTGCGATGGGTCAAGCAAGTACAGCTCGCGCAGGTGACGGAGCGAGCGCTGGCGACCGACTTGTGTAGGTCGACCTAGCAAGTTGTCAGCCACGACCGCCTCCCGGTAGTGCTCATGAGGGGCATCCGCAGGCACCGCTCGTAGCAGTTCACCTAGGTGTGGGAGGCCAATGGTGTGGCTCGCAGTAGTGCGGAGGTTACTCAGCGCGAAGTCACAAACGTGCTTACCGCTGTTCAAGTTTGCAAATCCTTCCGTCTTGCTGCGCAGATCCACGTCGCTATCAGATTGGGCGTCGCACATTGAACCAACACTAGGTCACAAACACCTCGGACTAAGCCGCCTTCGATAGCTCGATGGAACTAGAAATCTCTTGCTTAAATTCTCGAACGACAACAAGCCCCGACCAAGCTGGTCGGGGCTCGTCGACGCTCACTACTTTGATCAGCTGCAGCCGCTGGTGCTGCCGCAGCCCTCGCACACGTGGCAGGAGCCGGCGGGACGCATCTTGGTTCCGCAGGTCATGCAGAGCGGGGAGTCGACGGCGGATCCGGTGATCTGCTCGAAGAGCTCGGCGCTCGTGTGGGCGGTGGCCGGGGCGGGCTTCGAGGCGGCTGCCTCGTGGCTGTCGCCCGAGACCGAGACGTCGAGGTTGGTCTCGCCTCGGGCTCCGCCCTCACGCTCGGTCGCTGGCGCTCCCTCGCTGGCGAGCGAGGTGGGCGCGGGCGAGGGAGCTTCGTCGACGAGCTCGGCGGCCGTGGTGCCGGCGTTGTCGGGCACCTGGTGCGAACCGGTGTCGAGGTAGCGCTGACGCTCGTCGGCCGAGTGGATGCCCAGAGCCGAACGGGTGTCGAAGTCCAGGTAGTCCAGGGCCAGGCGACGGAACGTGTAGTCCATGATCGACTGGCTCATGCGGACGTCCGGGTCGTCGGTCAGACCGGCCGGCTCGAACTTCATGTTCGTGAACTTGCTGACGAACGTCTCCAGCGGCACGCCGTACTGCAGCGAGATGCTGATCGCGATCGAGAAGGCGTCCATCATGCCGGCCAGGGTCGAGCCCTGCTTGCCCAGCTTCATGAAGATCTCGCCCAGCGAGCCGTCCTCGTGCGCACCCGAGGTCATGTAGCCCTCGGCGCCGCCCACGGAGAACGACGTCGTGATGGCCTGGCGCGACTTCGGGAGACGACGACGGATCGGCTTCTCGACGATGACCTCGCGCACGACCTCCTTGACCTCGACCGAACCGGACGACTTGGCCTCCTTGCCGTCCGACAGGGGCTGGCCGACCTTGCAGTTGTCGCGGTAGACCGCGAGCGCCTTCAGGCCGAGCTTCCAGCCCTGGAAGTAGACGTCCTTGATCTCCTCGACCGTGGCCGTCTCGGGCAGGTTGACCGTCTTGGAGATGGCACCCGACAGGAACGGCTGGCAGGCGGCCATCATGTTGACGTGACCCATCGGCTTGATGGAGCGCTTGCCCATGGCGGTGTCGAAGATCTCGTAGTGCTCGGTCTTGAGGCCGGGCGCGTCGACGACGTGACCGTTCTCGGCGATGTACTCGACGATGGCCTCGATGGTCTCGACGTTGTACTTGAGCTTCTGCAGCGCCGCGGGGATCGTCTGGTTGACGATCTGCATCGAGCCGCCGCCGACGAGCTTCTTGAACTTGACCAGCGAGAAGTCGGGCTCGATGCCCGTCGTGTCGCAGTCCATCATGAAGCCGATCGTGCCGGTGGGCGCCAGGACCGACGCCTGGCTGTTGCGCCAGCCGTTCTTGGCACCGATCTTGAGGTTGTCGGCCCACTGCTTGGCGGCCTCACGGTGCACGTCGATGTCCATCGAGTGCAGCGTGCGGATCTCGTCGTTGGCGGCCTGGTGCTTGCGCATGACGCGCTCGTGCGCCGAGGAGTTCTGCGCGAAGCCGTCGTACGGTCCGACGACGCCGGCGATCTCGGCCGAGCGGCGGTAGGACGTGCCGGTCATCAGCGACGTGATCGAGCCGGCCAGCGCGCGGCCGCCGTCGGAGTCGTAGGCCAGGCCGGACGCCATGAGCAGCGCGCCGAGGTTGGCGAAGCCGATGCCGAGCTGACGGTAGGCGCGCGTGGTGTCGCCGATGGCCTCGGTCGGGAAGTCGGCGAAGCAGATGCTGATGTCCATCGCGGTGATGATGAACTCGACGGCCTTGACGAACGTCTGGGTGTCGAACGAGCCGTCGTCCTTGAGGAACTTCAGCAGGTTCAGCGACGCGAGGTTGCAGCTCGAGTTGTCGAGGTGCATGTACTCCGAGCACGGGTTGGACGCCGTGATGCGTCCGGCCTCGGGCGAGGTGTGCCAGTCGTTGATCGTGCCGTCGTACTGGATGCCGGGATCGGCGCACGCCCACGCGGCCTGGGCGATGTCCTGCCACAGCTTCTGCGCGTCGACGGTCTCGATGATCTCGCCGTTGGTGCGGGCACGCAGACCGAACTCGGTGCCGTTCTCGACCGCGCGCATGAACTCGTCGTTGACGCGGATGGAGTTGTTGGCGTTCTGGTACTGCACCGACGTGATGTCGGCGCCGCCGAGGTCCATGTCGTAGCCGGCGTCGCGCAGGACGCGGATCTTGTCTTCTTCCTTGGCCTTGGTCTCGACGAACTCGGCGATGTCGGGGTGGTCGACGTCGAGGACGACCATCTTGGCCGCACGACGCGTGGCGCCGCCCGACTTGATGGTGCCGGCGGACGCGTCGGCGCCGCGCATGAACGAGACGGGACCGGACGCGGTGCCGCCCGAGGAGCGGAGCAGCTCCTTGGACGAGCGGATGCGCGAGAGGTTCAGACCGGCACCGGAGCCGCCCTTGAAGATCAGGCCCTCCTCCTTGTACCAGTTGAGGATCGAGTCCATCGAGTCGTCGACGGCCAGGATGAAGCAGGCGCTGACCTGCTGCGGGCTGGACGTGCCGACGTTGAACCACACGGGGCTGTTGAAGCTGAAGACCTGGTGCAGGAGCATGTGCGTCAGCTCGTGCTCGAAGATCGTGGCCTGCTCCTCGGTCGTGAAGTAGCCGTTGTCGCGGCCGGCCTGCGTGTACGTCAGGACGACGCGGTCGAGCAGCTGCTTGAGGCTCTGCTCACGCTCGGGCGAGCCGACGGCGCCGCGGAAGTACTTGGTCGTCACGATCGTGGAGGCGTTGACGCTCCAGAAGTCGGGGTACTCGACGCCGCGCTGCTCGAAGACGGTCTCGCCGGTCTTCCAGTTGGTCTGGACGACGTCGCGACGCTCCCACGTGACGGCGTCGTACGGGTGCACGCCCTCGGTCGTGTAGACGCGCTCGATCGTCAGACCGGCACCCGCCTTGGCCTTGGCGCTGGACTTGCGCGGGGATCCGGTGGATCCGCTGACCGTCTCTGTCATCGTGCTGCTCCTGTGTGGTTGCCGTGCATACGTGTGTGAAGTTCGTACGGGGTGGTGCTGGACGTGCGGGTACTGCTGGGAAGTTCTGGTGGTGCCTCAGCCGCCGTGCTTGGGGCTGTTGCTGCGCGCCTCTTCGGCCAGCTCGCCGTCGGCGGCCGCGACCATGAGGGTCGCGATCTCGGCGGCGAAGTCGTCGGCGCACTCGAACGCCTTGTAGACGCTGGCGAACCGCAGGTAGGCGACCTCGTCGAGCGCCTTGAGCGGCTCGAGGATGGCCATGCCGACCTCGTGCGCCGGGATCTCGGCCGCACCGCGGTCACGCAGTGCGTCCTCGACCTGCTGGCCCAGACGCGCCAGGTCGTCGGCCGAGACCGGACGCCCCTTGCACGCCTTGGCGACGCCCGCGACGGCCTTGTCGCGGATGAACGGCTCGGTGGCACCGGACCGCTTGGCGATCATGAGCTGCATCTGCTCGATCGTCGTGAACCGCTTCTCGCACTGGGCGCACACCCGACGACGCCGGATGGCGCCCCCCTCGTCGGCCACACGGCTGTCGAGCACCTTCGTGTCGGTGTTCTTGCAGAACGGACAGTGCATGAGGGTGCTCCTTCCGGGGCGGCTGGGACGTGGACCCGACATACGGGCCTGGGGACGAATCTGTGGATCAGGCTGTGCACTCGGGCCGAAACCTGTGCACTGACCGCGACATCCTGTGGACCCACATGTGGAGAACTACATGGGTGTAAGTACTAGATGTAGTGGTAACCATACGCGTCGAGCACGATCGGTGCAACGACCTTCGCAGACACGTCCGACATTCCTGGGGTATGTGCCGGGGCCGCAACGAAAGCGCAGGTCAGGGGTAGTGCGAGTCACACCCGTCACGGCCGACACGCGTGTCCGGGGGCTCCCGGGACGCCGAAGGGAGCCGTCGAAACCGCCGCGGTCGCCATGATGACCAAGGTCCCGACGCGCCGCGCGACCATCCGTTGCGGAACTGCCCCACAACGGACCGCCTCGGTCCTACGATGAGGGACCGACCACAGGCCGACAGACCGGAGACGCAGCACGATGCACTCCCCTCATCTGGCGACCACCGTGACCGTCAGCGCGCAGGACGGCACGATCCTGCGTGCCGACGCGGGTCTCGTCGTGCTGATGGGCCTGTGCCCGGCCGACCTCATCGGGCACCGGCTCGAGACGTTCGGGGCCACGCGGGCCGACGCCGAGAACATCGCCGAGTGCGTCGCGGCCGCCGCCGAGGGCGACACCGGCCAGGCGCAGGTGGCCCTGCGGTCCGACGACGTCGACGAGCTCTACGTGCAGCTCGTCGCGACGGCGGTCGGCCACGAGATCGTCGTCGCCGTCATCGACGAGACCGACCGGGTGCACGAGGAGCGCGACCTGGCGTCGGAGCAGCGCCGCTGGCAGTCGCTGGTGCGCAACGCGGCCGACATCGTCTTCACGATCCAGGACGACGGCACCCTGACGTCCGTGACGTCCGCGCTCCCCCGACGGCTCGGCTGGGAGATCGACGACGTCGTCGGGGTGCTCGGCCTGCAGTTCGTCCACCCCGACGACCGTCCCGCGGCCCAGGCCGCCTGGCAGGCCGTCGCGACGCGGCGCAGCGCGCAGGAGACCCTCGAGGTGCGGCTCGTCCACGCCGACCGCACGGTCTCGTGGAGTCGCATCGTGGTCAGCGACCTGCGCGACGACCCCGACGTGCGGGCCGTCGTCGGCAACTCGACCGACATCACCGAGCAGAAGCTCGTGCAGCTGCAGCAGCGCCGCGAGGAGGCCCGGTTCAGGGCACGATTCGAGCAGTCGCGCCTGCCGCAGACGATGCACTCCCCCGACGAGACGTTCGTCGCCGTCAACGACGCCTTCTGCACCCTGGTGGGCCGCAGCCGCAACGAGCTGATCGGCCGGCCGATGAGCTGGATCATGCACGCCGACGACGTCGCGCCCGAGCTCGGCTCGATCGAGACCGCACGCCTCGAGGGCGTCGAGACGCTGCAGCGCGACCGCGTGCTGCGCGCCGACGACGGCAGCCCCATCGCCGTGCGCGCCGACATCACGGTGCTGCGCGACGCCGACGGCGAGCCGAGCGGGTGCGCCGCCGTGCTGCACGACCAGCGGCCTCTGCAGGACAGCGAGCGGGCCCGCATGCAGCTGCAGCAGTTCTTCGACGTCGTCGCCGACCGCTCGCGCGACTTCGTCGTGATGCACGACGCCGCCGGCAGCACGATCTACGCCTCTCCCCCGGGTCTTCGCATGTTCGGCCAGCGCTACGACCAGCCGATCCACGAGCAGGTGCAGGCGATCCACCCCGACGACTTCCCCGACTCCGCGGCGCAGTGGCAACGCGTGCTGACGCACACCGAGTCGCACACGTGGCGCTTCCGCGTCCGCGACGCCGACGACGCGTGGCGGTGGATCGAGCAGACGTCGACCAACCTGCTCGACACCGAGGTCGGTGGCATCGTGTCGACGGTCCGCGACGTCACGGCCGAGGTCGCCGCCCAGAAGGCGCTCAGCACGTCGGAGGCCCGCTACCGCGCGATGGCCGAGACGGCCGAGGAGGGCATGCTCGTCATCTCGCCCGACGGCCTCATCACCTACGCCAACGTCCGCATCGGGGCGATGCTCGGCCTCGACGTCGACGCCGTCCTCGGCACACCCGTGTTCGCGCTGCTGCGCGGCGAGCACCGCGACCTCGTCGAGGACCGCGTCCACACCCGCCAGGACCGCGGCTCCGAGCGCTTCCAGGTGACGTTCGACCACCCCGACGGCTCGCCCCGGCGCCTGCACGTCGCGGCCTCGCCCATGCCGGACGTCGACGGGGTCCGCCAGGGGTCGCTCGCCATGATCTCCGACATCACCGACAGCCTGCGCGCCGTCGACGAGCTGCGCCACGCCGCGCAGCACGACTCGCTCACCGGCCTGTCGAACCGCAAGACGCTGATGGACCACCTCGACACGATCGACCTCAGGTCGACGTCCCGCGTGGCCGTGCTGTTCATCGACCTCGACCACTTCAAGGACGTCAACGACGGACGCGGCCACAGCGCCGGCGACGACGTGCTGGTCGAGGTCGCCGCGCGGCTGCTCGCCAGCACCGACGGGGACGACGTGGTCGCCCGCTTCGGCGGCGACGAGTTCATCGTCGTGATGCACGACGTCGACGAGCAGGTCGCGCGCTACGCGGCGTCCACGATCCTCAAGGAGCTGTCGGGCTCGTACCACGTCGGCCACCACACGATCCGCGTCGGCGCGACGATCGGCGTCGCGCTGTCGCCGGCCGAGTCCAGCGAGCACCTGGTGCGCTTCGCCGACTCCGCGATGTACGCCGCCAAGACCGGGGGTCGCGGACGCGTGCGCGTCTTCGACTCCGAGCTCGCCGCCCAGACCGAGGAGCGGCACGTCGTCAGCGGCGAGCTGCTGGCCGCCCTCGAGAACGACGCCCTCGACATGCACTACCAGCCCGTCATCGACGTCAGCACCGGCGAGGTCGTCGGCGTCGAGGCCCTGGCCCGCTGGCACCATCCCACGCTCGGCGAGATCCGGCCCGAGCGGTTCGTGGCCCTCGCCGAGCTCAGCGCCAGCTCGACCGACGTCGACCGGTGGGCCATCCGCCGGGCCCTGCGCGACGTCAGCGAGCTCCGCGCCGACCTCACGATGCCCGACGACATGTACGTCGCGATCAACCTGTCGGGCCAGAGCCTGTCGGACGAGAGCCTGGCCGACTACATCGTCGACTCCGTCGCCGCGGCCGGTCTCGAGCCCAGCACCGTGATGCTCGAGATCACCGAGAGCGCGATCATGACCGATCAGAACCTCGCGATCGCGATCCTGCAGCGCCTGCGCAACCACGGCTTCGACATCGCCCTGGACGACTTCGGCACCGGCTACAGCTCGATGGCCTACCTGCGCGACCTGCCCATCAGCGTCCTGAAGATCGACCGCGGCTTCATCACCGACATCCCCGAGGACGCCCACTCCCTCGCGATCGTCCGCTCGCTGATCGAGCTCGGCCGCTCGCTCGGCCTCAAGGTCGTCGCCGAGGGCGTCGAGACGCAGGCCCACCTGGACGCCCTGCGCGTCCGCGGCTGCGGGCTCGCCCAGGGCTGGCTGTGGAGCCCCGCGGTGCCGGTCGAGACCCTGCGCTCGTCGCGCATCCTGACCGACCGCTTCGCGGCCGACGTCGTCGAGACCGATCCGGCCTAGACCGCCGGGCTACCCCTGCGTCGCGGCCCACCGCAGGAACGTCGCGACGTGGTGCAGGTCGTCGAACCCGTCGCCCGCCAGGGAGACCAGCAGGTCGTTGCTCCACACCGCGAGCCGGCCGATCGTCAGCGACGTCTCGTCGACGATCGGCAGCTCGATGCCGTAGACCGACTGCGCGAGCGCCTTCTTGTCGGCGTACGTCATGACGGGGACGAAGCGGTACGGGTCGGCGACGGCCAGGGTCTTGGTCAGCAGCGCCTCGTCCCACGCCGGCATCGACTGGGCGAACGATCCGTCGACCAGCGCCGTCAGCCGGTCCTCGAGCTCTCCGGGACCGCGCAGCAGGTGGTTGGTGACGGCCCGGATGCGCCGCGCCGCCTCGAACTCGCCGAGCAGCACCCACGCCTTGTCGAAGGCCGTCGGGTCGCCCGTCGAGCCGCCGATCGGCGAGTCGGCGAAGTACCTGAGGTCGGCGATCGCGACCTTCTCGAGGCCGTCGGCCGAGAACACCCAGCGGTACTTGGTCCAGTGCTGGCCGACCAGCGGACCGGGCTCGTACGGCACCGTCGCGAGGTACTGCTGCTTCAGCAGCTCGGCGCGCTGACGGTCGACGAGCTCGACGTCGTCGACGGTCGGGAACCGCTTGGCCACCGCCGCGATCGGGACGACCGACGGGGCCGCTGCGCGGGGCGTCGACGTCCGGCGGCGGGGTGCCGCGACCTTCTTGGCCTCGACCGGCGCGCCGTAGACGAACGCGAAGTCGCAGTCGTCGCAGCGGGCCTCCTTGCGTCCGTCCTCGAGGGTGCGGACGAGGTGGACGTCGTCCTCGCGGACACACAGAGGACAGACGATCAAGGCCATGGGTCAAATCTACGGCGACCCTCCGCACGCAGCACCGCCCCCTCCCGCACGCGGCGGGAGGGGGCGGCGGGGAGGTCCGTCGGGGCGGCTCAGACGCGCGAGCGTCCGCCGACCTTGCGCCAGACGAGCAGCGCGATGATCGCACCGATGATCGAGCCGATGATGCCGGAGGCAGTGATGTCGGCGGGGCCGTCCTGGATCAGCGATCCGAGGAAGCCACCGATGAACGAGCCCACGATGCCGAGGATGATGGTGCCGATGATGCCGAGGTCGTCCTTGCCCGGAACGAGCGCGCGGGCGACGAAGCCTGCGATGAGACCGACGATGATGAATCCGATGATGCCCATGGGGTTCCTCCCTTGGTGGTGAAGCCGACGCGGATGCGCAGGTGTGCGCGCGGCGGCAGCCCATGACGCTAGCGGTTCCGACCCGCCGAAGCGACTTTTGCCCGACACGCATGAAGCCGCCGGGAAGGGGTACTCGTCTGCCATGGCTACTTCACCGAAATTCACCATTCCCGGCCTGACCACCAAAGAGGGCGAGAAGCTCGCGGGCATCCTCCAGGAGCGTCTCAACGCCCTGAACGACCTGCACCTGACCCTCAAGCACGTTCACTGGAACGTCGTCGGACCGCACTTCATCGCCGTCCACGAGATGATCGACCCGCACGTCGACGAGGTCATCGCGATGGTCGACGAGACCGCCGAGCGCATCGCGACGCTGGGCGTGTCCCCGCTGGGCACCCCCGGCGCCATCGTCAACGGCCGCTCGTGGGAGGACTACTCCCTCGGTCGCGCCACGACCAACGAGCACCTCGGGGCGCTCGACGAGGTCTACGTCAACCTGCTGAAGGACCACCGCAACGCGCAGGAGGCGACGTCCGACCTCGACCCCGTCACCGAGGACATGATCATCGGCCAGCAGCGTCAGCTCGAGCTGTTCCACTGGTTCATCCGCGCCCACCTCGAGAGCACCGGCGGCAAGCTGTCGACCGACGGCGCGAGCTCGGAGAAGAAGGCCGCCCAGGCCGCGCACGACAACGCGGACGTCACCGACTGACGTCCGTCCCTCATCTCGAAGCCCCGATCCATGCGCTGGGTCGGGGCTTCGTGCTGTGCCGGGGGTGTCAGGCGACCAGGACGTCGACGAGGCGCTCGGCGGCGCGCGCCAGCCGCAGGTCGCGCGTGGCGAGGGGGCAGTCGAGGGCTTCGGCCAGGACGACGTAGGCCGCGTCGTACGCCGAGAAGTTGTCGCGCAGCTCGAACGCCCGACGCCGCAGGTCGTCCGCGGTGGCCCACCGCGTGACCGGCAGGTCCTCGTAGCGGTCGAGGACGTCTCGGCCCCGATGAGCGCCCAGGTGGCGACCCAGCACCAGCCCGCGCACAGCCGAGACGATCTCGACGTCGAGCAGGTGCGGTGCCGTCAGACGGTGACGGGAGAGAAGCTCACTCGCTGCCACGCCGTCCCGCGCGACCAGCGCGTCGAGCACGATCGAGCAGTCGACGACGATCGTCACCGGGATTCGCGGCCGGCGCGGACGGCATCGACCGACGACACAGCCGACATCTCGCTGTGCGCTCTCGAGCGGGCGAGCACTTCCGCGACAGTCGGACGCGACGCCTCCTCGACCAGCAGCCCGAGCAGCAGGTCGTTCAGCGACACGCCCAGCGAGGCCGCGCGGGCCTTGAGCGCGCGACGGGTGTCGTCGGGGACGTTGCGGATCTGCACCAGACCAGTCATGCATGCACTTTACCGGGCACTACATGCAGAGTGTATGCATGAGTCGTGGTTCAGCGCCGTCCGCGGGGCCTCGGCTTGGGGCCCGTGCGGCGCTCGTCGGGCGCCTTGTAGGTGCCGCCGACGATGCGCGCCATCAGCAGCTGCGGGTCGCCGCGCTCGACCTCGCGGACGAACTGGTGAGCCCGCTCGCCGCGCAGCACCGACGCCTCGGCGCCGTGGTGCGAGATCACGACCTCCTTGTCGCGCACGACCCACTCGTAACCGCTCGGACGCTTCATGCGTCCATAGTGACGCGTCGGCCCGGCCCGTCGCTCACCGGACCGTGACCGAGCCGATCTCGTACGTCCCGTCGTCGCCACCGGTCATCGCCAACCGCATCGGCCCGGCCTCGAACGTCGTGGTCGCACCGGGCTTGTGCTCGCCCCACGCGACGCGTGCCGTGACGGTGTACCGGCCGGCTGCGTCCGGCACGTCGAACCGTGCGGTGTCGCGGGCGGTCGCCGGCGTCGGGACGGACGAGGCCCCCTTCTGCGACGTGTCGACGTCGCGCAGGTCGAGGTCGGACGCGGTCGTCGCGACGACGCGCCCCGACCCGTCCCGCAGCTGGTACGTGACGTCCCACCGCTCGTGCGTCGACGTGACACCGCGGTTGGTCCACGTGACGTCGGCGCGCACGGCTCCCCCGTCGGCGACGACCGTGGCCGCCGCGTCGTACCGGTAGCCCGCGTAGACGTTGGCCCGTCGCCACAGCTCGTGGTCGCCACGGTCCATCGGACGGTCGGCGAGCTGGTCGGGGAAACCGCTGCTGGACGTCATGGAGACGTGCCGCTCGACGACCGACGCGAGACCCCTGCGGTAGTAGTCGGCGGACGACTCGCCCTCGGGCAGCTGGCACCACTCGGTCAGCACCGGTGCCTCGACCAGCCGCCGGGCGAGCACCTCGACGATCGGGTCGCCCCGGCGGACGTACTCGGACGACTCGTCGGTCGCCCACGTCGGCAGCGTGTCGAAGACCCCCAGGCAGTCGGACCGGACGCCGACGGGGTGCACGACGCCGTCGAGCGCCGCGCTGTCGCGCATCAGCTGCTTGACGATGAACGCGTTGCCCGGTGCCGTGACCATCTGCGTACGCGGGAACGCCCGCAGGTTCGCCGCGACCAGCCGCGTCGCCGAGCCGGCGGTGATGAACTGGTCCTCGTACTGGCTGTAGTAGCCGAGGGCCGCCTCGCTCTCGTCGCCCGACGGCCCCGGACGTCCGAGCTCGTCGCGCAGCACCGGCAGCACGTTCTCGCCGAAGTCGCCGTAGCCCGACATCTCGAAGACCGCGAGGCGCTCGTCGCCGTCGTACCGTCGCCCCAGCGCACCCAGCAGCTGGTCGAAGCGGTCGAGGTAGGCCGGGCTGTTCCACGCCGGGATGACCTGCGTGACGCCGTCGCGCTCGTACCGCTCGACGGCCCCGTCTGTCGCGGCGAGCCAGTCGGGCACGGCGAGGTTGACGCCGCCCGGCGGCGACGGGTCGCAGCACGAGTCGTAGGTCGTGATGCGCAGGCCCAGCCGCATGCCGCGCTCGCCGTTCTGCTCGAGCGCACGGTCGATCTGGGAGAAGTCGTAGCGCTCGTCGTCCGGGGCGTCGTCCGGCAGCGTCGTGGGATCGACCGGCTGCAGTGATCGCCACGTGACCCGGATCGCGGCGTCACGGGTGCCGGGCCAGGCCGGCAGGCCGTCCTGCGCGTCGTTCGACTGCGGGAACAGGCCCGTGAGGATGTTGTCGAACTGACCCCGCATCGGGTTGACGACGTCGGCCGCCGAGTACGGCACGACGCGCCCGTCGGTGCCGCCGCGTCGCGCCGTGTCGGTGGCCGCGAGGGTCACCAGGCCCAGCAGCAGGACGACCGCAAGAACCCGGGTCACGTGGCCCCTGCCTCGGCGCGGCTCGGACGACGTCACGACCGCGTCAGCCCGCGGCACGCTGGGGGTCGGTCACGTCGCGCTGCTCGCGGCGGTGACGCCCAGGTAGCGCAGCGCGCTGTCGGTCAGCGTGTGGGCGAGGTTGCGGGCCCGCGGGGCGTTCGCGCGGGCCTGCCGGACGAGGTCCTTGGGGTCCTCCCCCGTGTCGCCGTAGTAGCCCTCGGCGACCCAGCGCTCGTACGTCTCGGGGGTGACCTCGGGGTGGAACTGCCAGCCGATCGCCCGGGCGCCCCAGGCGTCGTCGACGATGCACTGCGGTCCCCGCCACGACGTGCCGATGACGCGCGACGTCGGACCGGGCGAGAAGACGTCCTTGTGCATCTGGCCCCACGGACCCTCGGGGCACAGCAGCGGGTCAATCGTGTCGACCCGCTGCCACCCGAGCTCGGGCCGGTCGGACCTCCACGACGTCCCGCCCAGCGCCCGGGCCATGACCTGGACGCCGTAGCAGATGCCCATGACGGGGGTGCCCGCCGCGAGGGCACCGCGGATCAGCCGGATCTCGGACGTCACGGCGTCGGTCCACCGCTCGTCGTGCGCCGACTTGTCGGAGCCCAGCAGCAGCACCAGGTCGGACGCGCCCAGCGCGTCGAAGGCCGGGAGGGCGTCACGGTCGACCTCGACGAGCTCCGCCCCGTGCTCGGCGAGACGCTCGGTGACGTAGCCGCCGTCGTTGTCGGCCGCGTCGGCGACCACGTGAATCCGCATGCGCCCATTGTCGCCTACCGCGACGAACGCAGGGGCGTGCCGCTACGGCCAGGCGGGGCCGTCGGACGGTGGCGGGTCACGCCTGACGACCTCGGTGTCGGGCGCCGGGCACTCGGGGCGCGCCCGCGTGCGCAGCGCGACGAGCGCCGAGACCACGAGGGCGAGGACGATCGCGGTGACCCAGGGGGCCAGCGGGCGCTGCTGGGGCTCGGCCGACTGCCGCCACACCTGCCACGACGCCGAGACGTACTCGCGGACGGCGTCGGCCGAGCGCGGCCCGCGCGACACCGACGTGCCCAGGTAGAGCGCTGCAGTGGCGGTCGGCGCCGCGATCCACGCCAGGACGAGCGCCGGCACCCACCAGATCACGCGGACGACCGGCGCGACGCCGATGACGACGAGCGCGACGACCAGCACGGCTGCTCCGAGCCACCGGGTGACCGCGTCGGCGTGCGTGGACGTCATGACCTCGCTCGTCACCGCGACGGCCAGCGCGTACGCCCACATCGGCGCGAGTCCGGCGACCGCGGCCAGCGCGACGCCGAGCCCGGGACGCCCCAGCAGCGCCCCGAGACCGACGGCCAGTCCGACCACCGTCACGACGACCACGAGTGCCGCGAGCCCGTCGAGCACGCGGACGTCGACCGGACCGGCCGCGCCGGAGCCGTCGCCCAGCGCTGCCCGCGCCTGCACGATCGCGACGACCAGCGCGACGACCGTGCCCGCCACGACCGACAGGACGGCGGGCACCCTGCGACCGCGCCGGAGCGTGACGACCAGGCCCGCCAGGACGCCGCCCACGCCTGCGCTCACGACCAGGCCGCCTGCACTGCTGCCCGACAGCAGCGGCAGGGCCGCGGGCGAGAAGCCGTTCGTGCTCAGGATGTCTCGACCGAAGAGGTCGACGATCCACGGCAGGAAGCCGGCGCCCCACCACACGAGTGCCGCGAGCGGCGCCAGCGCGAGTGCGGGGACCCCCCGCCTCCGCACGGTGTCCTCCGCCGGGGACGTCAGAGACGAGGTGGGCGTCAGCCCGACCGTCACGAGGCGCTCCGCAGGAACTCCTCCAGCAGCGGCCCGGCGGTCTGCGAGCCCGACTCGCCGTCGGCGACGAACACCGCCACGGCGAGGTCGCCCTGCGTCGCGATCATCCAGGCGTGGGTGCGCGGGGGCGTGTCGTCGCCGTACTCGGCGGTGCCGGTCTTGGCCGACACGGGGCCTCCGGGCACATCGGCCAGGAAGCGCCCGCTGCCGTCTGTGACGACGCCGCGGAACAGCTCCTGCAGCTGGGCCGCCTCGGACGACGTCAGCGGCGCCGACGCCGCCGACGCGGGCTTGGAGGGCGTGTCGGCCAGCAGGGTCGGCGTGACCCGCTCACCCTTCGCGATGGACGCCGCGACGGTGGCCATCGCGAGCGGCGAGGCCTCGATGCGTCCCTGACCGATCATCGACGCCGCCCGCTCGGTGCCCTCGGCCGTGTCGGGCACCGAGCCGAGGAAGGCGGGATAGCCCAGATCGACGTCGGGGCCGAGGCCGAGCGCCGCGGCGGCACCGGCCAGATCGGCCTGCGGCGCCTTGTCGCGCTCGGCGATCATCGCGGTGTTGCACGAGTTGGCGATCGCCGTGCGCAGCGCGATGTCGCCGACCGCACTGCTCGGGTAGTCGGAGTAGTTGGTGAACCGCCGACCGTCGACCGTGATCGACTCGGTGCACGGCACCTCGGTCGACGGCGTGAGCCCCGAGCGCAGCAGGGCCAGTGCCGTCACGAGCTTGAACGTCGACCCGGGCGGGAACCGTCCACCGGCAGCCGTGTCGGCGCCGTCGCCGCCCGGGCCGCTCGAGAGCGCGACGATCTCGCCCGTCGAGGGACGCACCGCCACGATCGCGCTGGCCGGGCCGACGTCCGATAGGATCGCGTCGGCCTCGCCCTGCAGCCCGATGTCGATCGTCGTGCGCAGCGGCTTGCCGGCCACGGCCTCGCCCGAGAAGAGCTCGACGGGCTCGGTGCCCTCGACCGACGAGACCGACTCGACCCGTACGCCCGGGGTGCCTCGCAGCTGCCGGTCGTAGCGCAGCGCCAGCCCGGACAGCCCGACGGTGTCGCCGGCCTGCACCGCGCCCTGGGACTTCTCGACGATCTCGGCGGTCGCCTCGCCCACGGCGCCGAGCATCGGCTGCCCGAAGCTGCGGGTCGGTGCGAGCGGCAGGGTGTCGTCGATCGCGACGGCACCGGCGATCGCGTCGACGTCCTGCTGGCGCGGCGCATCGGTCGCGTCGGCACGCACCACCAGGGCGGGGACGAACGCTTGCGCCCCGGCCGCGGCCGCACGCGTCGCGTACTCGCCGGCGTCGATGTCGACGAGAGCTGCCAGCGCGCGGGCGGAGGCGTCGACCTGCGCCGCGTCGACCTTGGTCTTGTCGAGACCGATCCGCAGGACGGCACGTTCGGTCACGAGCGGCTGGTCGCCGGCGCCGAGGATGTCGCCGCGGTCGGCGGCGGTCGTGCGGACGCGCAGGCGGTCGTCGACCGTCAGGTCGGGGGCGACGATCGACGGCTTCCACTCGACCTTCCACGCCTCGTCGACCAGCGACAGCGTCGCCGTCGTCGTGTAGCTCCACGGTCTGCCCTGCAGGTCCCACGTCGTCTTCAGCGTCGCGGTGGCGGTGTCGTCGTCCTCGGAGACGTCGTCGACCGTGACCTTGGCCGGCGCGCCGTCCATGCTCGCGACGATGCGCTCGAGATCGGCCTGCGAGGTCGGGCCACCCGCCGTCAGCGGGACCTTCGAGACGTCGGAACGGCTGAGCCCCTTCGCCAGCGCCTCGGCGGTGTCGCGAGGATCGGGACCCCCCGACGTGCACGCCGCCAGCAGACCCGCGACGCAGGCCACGGCAGCGACGCCGGCTGCGGCGCGGCGACCTGGAACCTCGATGAGCCTCACCTGGTACCTCCCCGTTGGTGTCAGGTTCTCGCCCCAGATGATCGGCCGGGCGCGCGTGCAGTCAAACAGGTGCACCGACTGCGGTCAACGAGCCTCGCCGGACGCGACGAGACCCGGCGGGGCCACCTTCCCTTGTGGCCTCACCGGGTCGCGTCGTGTGCATCTCTCGATGCGGCGGAGCGGCTACTTGTCGTAGACCGGCACCGCGATCTCCGACCCCATCTGCAGGGCGGAGGCGCTGGGGAGCGAGTTGAGCTCGATGATGTCGTCGACCGTCGCCCGGATGTCGCCGTCGGGGTTGGCCGCCGCGGCGATCTGCCACAGCGTGTGCCCGGGCATGACCGCCACCGTCGTGGTCTGCTCGGGCGTGCCGACCTGGTCGGTCGCGGTGGACGAGGGGCCGAGCACGACGGCCAGGATGCCGATCGCGACGATCGCGAGGGTCAGGACCGCGATCTTGCCGCGGCGGGTCAGCCGCACGGCGGCGCTGGGGGCGCTGGGGGCGCTGGCGACGCGCGGTGCGCGGACGAGCTGCGGGGCCTGGCCGAAGGTGATGGTGCTCATGAGTGCCTCCATGGGGGAAGTGAGACGGGTGCGTGACGTGTGGTGTGCCGACCGATCGCCGTTCTCGATGTCATTCGATGGTGCGAACAGGCGTTCGATCGAACACATGTACGACGATAGGGGCCGGGTCGGACAAAAGGAAGCATCACTCGAACAGAATTTCGAGAACCACACCGAAATCCCTGCAATTTCAAGCAAAAGAATTCGAACACGTGTTCCACGTCACCGGCGCGCAGCCACCGAGGAGGCACCTGTCGCCCGCGCGCACTACCGTCGTGCCATGCCCGCCCCCCGCATGATCGTCACGGCCTGGAAGCAGGCGTCGGCCCAGCAAGCGCCCCTCCTGGCAGCGGGTGTCGCGTTCTACACCTTCCTGTCACTGTTCCCCGCCCTGATCGCCGGCGTGCTCACCTACGGCCTCGTCGCCTCGCCCGAGACCGTCCAGCGCCAGTCGGCCGAGCTCGCCGACGCCCTGCCCGCCGATGCCGCCTCGCTGGTGACGGGCCAGCTCGACTCATTGGTGTCGACCGACAACGGCTCCCTCGGCGTCGGCCTGCTGCTCGCGGTGACGCTGGCGGTCTACAGCGCGTCAGGCGGCGTCGGCAACCTGGTCACGGCGATCAACGCGATGTACGGCATCCGCGACCAGCGCAACTTCCTCCAGAAGAAGCTCGTCGCCCTGGCGCTGACCGCCGGCGCGCTCGTGTTCCTGATCGTCGTGGTCGGCCTGGTCGCGGCCGCACCCGCCGTCTTCGACGCGATCGACATCGTGCCGGGCACCCGCGTCCTGCTCGAGCTCGGCCGCTGGGTCGTCCTGCTGGGAGCCCTGGTCGTCGCGATGGGCGTGCTGTTCCGCGTCGCGCCCGACCGCTCGGAGGCCCCTCACCTGCTGACCAAGGGCGTGCTGGTCGCGAGCGGGCTGTGGCTCGTGGTCTCGGTCGGGTTCTCGACCTACGTCGACAACTTCGGCAGCTACGGCAAAACGTACGGCGCCCTCGCGGGCGTCGTGGTGCTGCTGCTGTGGCTCTGGATCGGCATGTACGCGATCCTGTTCGGCGCGACGGTCGAGGCGGTCCGCGAGCAGATCGTCACGGCCGACACCGTCGCGGAGGACGCCGAGATCGCCGACCTGCGGGGCGCCGAGGCCGACGGCGACGAGGTGCACGTCGAGGTCGTCGACGCCGCCGCCGACGACGAGGACCTCGAGGAGCAGGCGCGCGACGACCGCCCGACACCCGTCTTCAAGCGCCTGCGCAACCCGTTCGCGAAGAAGACCGCCCGGCGCTGACCGGGCGCGTCAGCGCAGCCCGGCCCGGCGGAGCCGGCGGGCGCCCAGGCGGCGCATGAGGGGGTCGACCCGCATCGCGAGCGTCGGGGCCAGCGACGCCGAGCGGGCCACCACACCGCGCCACACCGGCAGGGTCCGGTACACGCGGCCGGTCCCGAACATCGCGACGAGCTCGCGCGCGACCGTCTCGGGGGTCAGCAGCACGCCTGCCGCCAGGATCTCGCGGGTGCTGCCGCTCGCGTCGAAGCCCTCGAGCATCGCGGTCGACACGCCGTCGGGGCACACCGCGTGCACGCGGATGCCGTCGCGCCTCAGCTCGGACGCGATCGAGGTGGCCAGCGACAGCACGGCGGCCTTCGTCGCGGCGTAGACGCTCAGGTTCGGCACGGGTGCGTGGGCGCTCAACGACGCGACGATGCCGATCTCGCCGCCGGTCACACCGATCGCCGCCTGCTCGCGGAAGGCGTCGGTGGCCGCCCGCGCTCCCCACGCCACCCCGAGCACGTTGACCTCGACGCTGAGACGCACCTGCCCGTCCGTGAGGTCGCCCAGGTCTCCGTCGAAGGCGACGCCCGCGTTGCACACCCACGCGCCCAGCGGTGCGATCTCGCGCGCCCGGGCCGCCACGGCGCGGTTCGCCGCCGGATCGGTCACGTCGAGGGCCGCGCCCGAGTGGGCACCGATCTCGGCGACAGTCGCCGCGGCGGCGGACGCGTCCAGGTCGGTCACGACGACGAGGTACCCGCGGCCCACGAGCTCGGCGGCGATCGCGCGGCCGATGCCGCGGGCGGCTCCCGTCACGACGGCGGAAAGGGGCTGGTCGGGGCTCACGAGCGTCTGGGGCACCGCGTCACGGTAGGCGACACGCCCGCGACACGCCATCGAACATATGTTTGAACTGACCCCCTCGTCCGGGCTACTGTCAGCCCATGACCGATGAGCGCACCGCCGACGTCACCGAGCTCCCCGACGGACCCGCCGACTCCTCCGGGCTGACCGCCCGGCAGCGCAAGGTGCTGGAGTTCCTGCGCGACGAGATCGAGAAGCGCGGCTACCCGCCCAGCATGCGCGAGATCGGCGCGGCGGTCGGTCTGACGAGCACGTCGTCGGTCGCGCACCAGCTGCGCGCGCTCGAGGCGCTGGGCTACGTCAAGCGCGATCCCAACCGTCCCCGCGCGCTCGAGATCTTCCTGCCCGACGTCATGGCGGCCCGGCGCTCGATGAGCGCGGCGCCCGAGGCCGAGGGCTTCGACGAGACCGGCATCAACGACGCGGCACCGTCGGCCGTCAACATCCCGATGGTGGGCCGCATCGCCGCGGGCGGGCCGATCCTGGCCGAGCAGCGCGTCGAGGAGATCTTCCCGATGCCCAAGTCGCTGGTCGGCGACGGCACGTTGTTCATGCTCGAGGTCTCCGGCGACTCGATGATCGACGCCGCGATCTGCAGCGGTGACTACGTCGTCATCCGCCAGCAGCCCGATGCCGAGAACGGCGAGATCGTCGCCGCGATGCTCGACGGCGAGGCCACGGTCAAGACGTTCCAGCGCAAGAACGGTCAGGTGTGGCTGCTCCCGCACAATGACGACTACTCCCCCATCGACGGCACCCACGCCACGATCCTGGGCAAGGTCACGGCGGTCATCCGCCGCGTCTGAGCCCGTCGGACCGCCTCACCGTCCGTCCCTAGCCGACGGACGGTGGGGCGTACAGGTCGTCCACGAGCGCTACGACGTCACTCGCTGCGTTCGTTCGACCTACGCGCCTGCCAGGCGCTGCGCACCATGTCGTCGATCGAGTGGCGCATGGTCCAGCCGAGGTCGCGGGCGGCGAGCTCGCCCGAGGCGACGATGCGGGCCGGGTCGCCCGCGCGCCGCTCGCCCACCTCGGGCTCGAAGGCGATGCCCGTCGCCTCGGCCACGGCCGTCATGATCTGGCGCACCGAGACGCCGTCGCCGCTGCCGAGGTTGTAGACCGGCTCGAGCGTGCCGCCGTCGAGCAGCGTGCGCGCCGCGACGACGTGCGCGTCGGCGAGATCGGCGACGTGGATGTAGTCGCGCTCGCACGTGCCGTCGGCCGTCGGGTAGTCGGCGCCGTTGACGCGAGGTGTGCGCCCCTCGAGCAACGCCTCGATGACCAGCGGGAACAGGTTGTGCGGGCTCGTGTCGTACAGCTCGGGGACGGCCGACCCGACGACGTTGAAGTAGCGCAGCGACGTGTGGTGCACGCCGAACGCCCGCGCGGCGTCACGCAGCAGCCACTCGCCGATCAGCTTGGTCTCGCCGTACGGCGACTCCGGCGACGTGGGGGTCTGCTCGGTGACGAGGTCGACGTCGGGCGTGCCGTAGACCGCGGCACTCGACGAGAAGACGATCTTGTCGACGCCCGCCTCGCCCATCGCCTGCAGCAGCGCAACGGTGCCCTGCACGTTCTGCTCGTACGTGTGGAGCGGACGCTGCACCGAGACACCGGCGTACTTGAAGCCGGCGAGGTGCACGACGGCCTGGACTTCGTGCTCGACCATCGCCTTGGCGACGACCTCGGCGTCGAGGATCGTCGCGTCGACGAACGTCACGTCGGACGGGACGAACGCCCGGTGCCCGCTCGACAGGTCGTCGACCACGACGCACTCGAGCCCCGCCTGCACGAAGGCGCGGACGACGTGCGAACCGATGTAGCCGGCTCCGCCGGTGACGAGGACACTCATGCGTCCCAGCCTGTCAGACCGTCACGAGCCGCTGCGCCCGCGGGCGGACTCGTCGAGCCGCCGCAGCGCCGACAGCGCCGTCGCGCGATCGGTCGTGCGCCACATGTCGGGCATCGACGCGGTCAGGAACGAGCCGTAGCGTGCCGTCACGACGCGAGGGTCGAGGATCGCGACGACGCCGCGGTCGGTCGTGCGACGGATCAGCCGCCCCGTGCCCTGCGCCAGCAGCAGCGCGGCGTGCTGGGCGGCGACCGCCATGAACCCGTTGCCGCCGCGCTTCTCGACGAGACGCTGACGGGCACTCATGAGGGGGTCGTCGGGCCGCGGGAAGGGGATGCGGTCGATGATGACGAGCTGGCACGTGTCGCCCGGCAGGTCGACGCCCTGCCACAGGCTCAGCGTGCCGAACAGGCAGCTGCTGGGCGACTCGGCGAACCGGCGGGCCAGCTCGGGCAGCTGCGCGTCACCCTGGCACCAGATGTCGAGGTCGGGCAGACGCTCCCGCACCTCCTCGGCGGCCTTCTCGGCACCGCGGCGCGACGAGAACAGGCCCAGCGTGCGTCCGCCGGCCGCCTCGATCAGATCGGTGATCTCGGCGAGCTGCGCCTCCTCGAGACCGTCACGGCCCGGCGCGGGCAGGTGCCTGGCGACGTAGAGCATGCCCTGCTTGCCGTAGTCGAACGGCGAGCCGACGTCGAGGGACGTCCACGGCGGGTCGTCGCCCCACAGGCCCAGCGAGCGGGCAACGGGCTCGAAGCCGCCACCGAGCTTGAGGGTCGCGCTGGTCAGGACGACGGTCTTGTCGGCGAAGAGCTTGTCGCGCAGCGCCCCCGACACGTCGATCGGCGCGATGTGCAGCTGCTTGTTGCCGCGGTTGTCGCTCGTCCAGAGCACGTCGGTCTCGATCTTGGCGGCCATGCGCTCGGCGATCTTGCGGACGTCGTCGACCATGCCGCGGGCCTGCTGCAACGCTGCGTCGGGCTCGCTCTTGTCTTCCTTGGGGAAGGCCGACAGGCACGACCGGGCACTGTCGCGGACCAGCGACAGGACGGCGTGCAGCGGTTGCGGCAGCTCGTCGATGCGGCCGGCCTCGGTGCGGGCCAGGATGTCGGCCAGCGCGTCGGAGGCGTCGGTGAGGTCGTCGCCCTCGCCCGAGCTGATGCGCGCCCGGGCCCGACGGGCGGCCCGCTCGACGATGACGGGGTCGAGCTCGTCGGTCGACGCCTGCGTCACGCGCGCCGCGAGCTCGTGCGCCTCGTCGACCACGACCGCGTCGTACTCGGGCAGCATCGGCACCCCGTCGATCGCGTCGATCGCCAGCAGCGCGTGGTTCGTGACGATGACCTGTGCCGTCTGGGCGTCCTCGCGGGCCAGCTCGGCGAAGCACTCGAGCGCGTGCGCGCAGCGGGACGCACCCAGGCACTCGCGGTGGTTGACGCTGACCTGGCGCCAGGCGCGGTCGTTGTGGGACGGAGCGGAGTCGCGGTCGCCGGTGTGACCGCCCTTCGCCTGCTCCTCGGCCCACTCGCGCAGCTCGAGCACCTCAGCGCCCAGCGAGCCGTCGGGGATCTCGACGAGCGTGCCCTGGTCGTCGGGGGCGCCCTCGCGGACACGGTGCAGGCACGCGTAGTTGCCGCGCCCCTTGACGACCGCGTGGTGCGGGACCTTCTCGAGGGTCTTGCGGGCGGCGTCCTTCAGCGCGGGGATGTCGCGCTCGACGAGCTGGTGCTGCAGGTTGAGCGTGGCCGTCGCGACGACGACGCGCTTGCCGTGCAGCAGGCTCGGCACGAGGTAGCCGAGCGACTTGCCGGTACCGGTGCCGGCCTGCACCAGCAGGTGCTCGCCGGAGTCGAGTGCGTGCTCGACGGCCTCGGCCATCTCGATCTGGCCGGGGCGGTCGTCACCGCCGACCGCCTCGACCGCGGCGTGGAGGACGTCACGGATCGAAGGCACCCCCGAAGGTTATCCGGGGGTGCCTTCGACGGGAGCGGCCCGTCCACAAGGGACGGGCGAGGGCATCAGCCCTGCGGGGCGTTCGCCGGCAGCGCCACCGCGGGGATGTCGGACGTCAGGTCGGTCGAGTCGCCCGAGATCGTCACGTAGAACCGCTTGCGGTTCGTGGACGTCGTCACCTGACCGTCGCTCAGACGCGGGCTGACGACCAGGTGCGTCCGGTCGTTGGTCCCGGTGGGCGCGCAGGTCACGACGCCCGCGATGCCGCACATCGTCGACGTGATCTCGCCGGAGAACTCGGGGTTGGCGTCGGGGTTGAGGCTCCGGCCGTTCGTGATGGTGTCGGCGTTCTGGTCGGTCGCGTTCTGCAGCGCGACCGTCACGGCGATGCCGTTGTCGCTGAGGTCCTCGTTGGCGTCGATGTACACGTTGCCGACCGCACCGGCCGGCGCGCCGGGCTGGTCGTACGCCGAGGCGATGCTGAAGCCGCCCGACTGGGCGACGATCGCGCCGCTCGCGTCGACCAGCAGCCAGCGGCCGACGCCGGCATCGCCCGTGTCGCCCTTGTCGCCCTTGGAGCCCGACGTCAGGGTGCCCGGCGCGAAGTCGCGCGGCTGCAGCGCGCCGTCCTTGACGTCGGAGCTGCGCACCTCGTTGCTGCGGATGTCGACGCCGCGGATGGAGTTGTCGCGGATCTCGGCGGAGCCGATCTTGGTGGCCGCGTAGGCCGTGCCGCCGGAGGCGACGACCACGAGGGCAAGGGAGGCGACGACGAACGCGGGGGTGACCTTGATGCCAAGACGCATGGGAATGGACCTTCTGTGAGGTGGGTAACACGGATTGCCCACGGTTCGACACCGACCCGTCCGTGGATGGGTCGGTGTCGACAGAAGATCTGCGGCCGTCAGACCTGGACGGCGAAGGGCTCGAGCTCGTTGGCCAGCGCGCCGTTGACCCGCGCGACGACGTGCGTGCCGTCGGCCTCGTGGTCGAGCGACTCGATCTCGCCCTGCACGTGGATCTGGTTGAGCAGGTCGCCGCGCGCGTAGGGCAGCAGGACGTCGACGTGGCTCGCGGGCTGCGGCAGATCGGCCTCGATCGCGCTGAGCAGCTCGTCGATGCCCTCGCCCGTGCGGGCGCTGACGACGACGGCGTGCGGCTCGCGCACCAGCAGCTGCTTGACGACCAGCGGGTCGGCCGCATCGGCCTTGTTGATCACGATGATCTCGGGCACCTCGGCCGCACCGGCCTCGAGGATGACCTGGCGCACCGCGGCGATCTGGCCCTCCGGGTCGGGATCGGAGCCGTCGACGACGTGCAGGATCAGGTCGGACTCGGCGATCTCCTCGAGCGTCGACCGGAACGCCTCGACGAGCTGGTGCGGCAGGTTGCGCACCAGGCCGACGGTGTCGGACAGCGTGTACACGCGGCCGTCAGACGTCTGCGTGCGCCGCGTGGTCGGGTCGAGCGTCGCGAACAGCGCGTTCTCGACGAGCACGCCGGCGTCGGTGAGCCGGTTCAGCAGGCTCGACTTGCCGGCGTTGGTGTAGCCCGCGATCGACACCGACGGGATCTCGTGGCGCTGCCGGTTGCCCTTCTTGGTCTCGCGGGCCTTGCCGAGCTCCTTGAGCTCGCGACGCAGCTTGGTCATCTTCATCTGGATGCGCCGGCGGTCGGTCTCGAGCTTGGTCTCGCCCGGTCCGCGTCCACCGATGCCCTCGCCGCCCGCGGCCTGTCCACCGGCCTGGCGCGACAGGTTGCCGCCCCAGCCGCGCAGGCGCTGGGTCTGGTACTGCAGCTGGGCGAGCTCGACCTGCGCCTTGCCCTCCTTGCTCTTGGCGTGCTGCGCGAAGATGTCGAGGATCAGGGCCGTGCGGTCGACGACCTTGACCTTGCACTTGTCCTCGAGGTTGCGCAGCTGGCTGGGCGCCAGGGCGCCGTCGCAGATGATCGTGTCGGCGCCCGTGGCCTCGACCGTGGCGCGGAGGTCCTCGACCTTGCCCGAGCCGATGTACGTCGACGGATCGGGCTTCTGCCGTCGCTGGATCAGGGCGTCGAGCACCTCGGAACCGGCGGTCTCGGCCAGCAGCTTGAGCTCAGCCATCGAGTTCTCGGCGTCCTCGACGGTGCCCTCGGTCCAGACGCCCACCAGGACGACGCGCTCGAGGCGCAGCTGGCGGTACTCGACCTCGGTGATGTCCTCGAGCTCGGTGCGCAGGTTGACCACACGGCGCAGCGAGTGGCGTTCCTCGAGGTCGAGCCCCTCGGTGCCCTGGGGCTGGCTCGTGGTGGTGGGGCCTGTCGTCGGTTCGGTCATGCAGTCCAATCCATGGTGCCCCGCGCGACGATCTCGGCGGGTCCGGTCAGGGTGATGTGGTCGTCGGCGTCCCAGGTCACGTGCAGCGTGCCGCCCGGGACGTCGACCCGGTAGGTGACGGGTCGGTCGGCCCGGTCGGCCACCGCGGTGGCCACGGCCACGGCGCAGGCGCCGGTGCCGCACGAACGCGTCTCCCCCGCACCGCGCTCGTGCACGCGCATCGCGACGTGCCGCTCGCCCTCGCGGACGACGAACTCGATGTTGACGCCGTCGGGGTAGACCACCTGGTCGAAGCCGGGCTCAATCAGCAGCGGGCCGACGTCGTCCAGCCGGTCGACGAAGGCCACGGCGTGGGGATTACCTGTACGAACGTCCTGCGCCTCCCACGTATTTCCGGCCGCCGAGACCTTCGAGACGTCACGCACCTGGGGCACGCCCATGTCGACGCTGATCTGGTCGCCGTCGAACGACATCGTCTTGTCGCCGTCGCGGGTGCCGATCACGAACGGGGCGGACGGATCGGCGAGCCCCTCCTGCACGAGGTGCAGGGCGAACACCCGGGTGCCGTTGCCGCACATCTCGCTGATCGAGCCGTCGGCGTTGCGGTAGTCCATGAACCACTCGCCGGCCGACGCGATGCCGGGTTCGATGCCACTCAGCGCGGACGTGCGGATGACCCGGAGCACGCCGTCGGCGCCGATGCCGCGACGCCGGTCGCACAGGGCGGCGACGAAACCACCGTCGAGGTCGCCGTGGACCGAGCCGTCATGGTCGGGGAGCAGCACGAAGTCGTTCTCGGTGCCGTGCCCCTTGAGCCATGCGAAGGTCATTCCTCCAGTCTACTGCGACAGGACGGTGGCCATGGCTCGCTCGAGCAGGTCCTCGGCGTCGTGGGGCAGCCAGTGGATGCGGGGGTCCTTGCGGAACAGACGGTCCTGCCGCCGGGCGAACTTGCGGGTGCCCGTGACGGTGTCGGCCCGCGCCTCGTCCTCGGTGAGCTCACCGCGCAGGAACGCCAGGATCTGCTGGTAGCCCAGGGCCCGCGACGCCGTCAGGCTGTCCTCGATGCCGTGCTCGAGCAGGCTCCTGACCTCGTCGACGAACCCATCGGCCCACATCTGGTCGACGCGGTCGGCGAGGCGGACCTCGAGGACGTCGCGGGGCACGTCGAGGCCCAGCATCGTCAGACCGGGGTAGATCGACTCCAGCGGCGGCATCGTCGCGACGAACGGCCGCCCCGTCAGCTCGCCGACCTCGAGCGCCCGGACGATGCGCCGGTCGTTGGTCGGCTGGATCTGCGCGGCCGCCACCGGGTCGCGCCGGGCCAGCTCGTCGTGCATCGCCCGGCTGCCGCGGCGCTCGAGCTCGTCGGCCCAGCGCTGCCTCACGGCGGGGTCGGTGCCCGGGAAGTCGAGCCGGTCGAGCACGGCGCGCACGTAGAGGGCGGAGCCGCCGACCAGCACCGGGACGACACCGCGGGCGTGGCAGTCGCCGACGACCGCCCGCGCCTGCTGCTGGAACTCCGCCACGCTCGCGGTGTCGGCGACGTCCAGCACGTCGAACAGGTGGTGCGGGACGACCGCGCGCTCGGCCGCGGTGGGCTTGGCGGTGCCGATGTCCATGTGCCGGTAGAGCTGCATCGAGTCGACGTTGACGACCTCGGCGTCACCGAGCCGCTGGGCGATGCGGACGGCCAGGGACGACTTGCCCGATGCGGTGGGACCGACGACGGCCACGACGGTTTCTCGCACGGACATGCCGCCCATCATCCCAGTAGGCTGGAGGGAATCCGGTGGCGGTCACGCCCCGGTGACCGAACCCCGACGCGACACGCGAGGAGGGAAGCCATGGGTTTCCTCGACAACCTGAAGAAGAAGGCTCCTGAGCTCAAGGAGAAGGCCGCCGATCTCGCGGCCAGCAAGAACTCCCAGATCGACCAGGGCATCCAGAAGGCCGCCGGCATGGCGAGCAAGGCCACCAAGGGCAAGTACGACGACAAGATCGACAACGCCGCGCTCAAGGCCAAGGACGCGGCCGACAAGCTCGCCGACGAGAGCCGCAAGAAGCCGTAGCGGCTACGCCGTCCGTCCGGTCGGCAGCCACTCGGCCACGACGTAGCCGACGCCCAGGGGCGCCCCGTCGAACAGCACGCGTGCTGCGACGGTGGCGCCCTTCGTCGTCGCACCGACCGCGTGGCCGAGGTTCTGCAGGGCCGGGACGCCGGTCGAGCCGAGAGCGGCACCGAGATCGGCGTCGAGCGCGACCAGCGCCGCCGGGTCGCCGTCCGCGAGCGCCCGCGCGATCGCGGCGTCGAACGGCTCGGCCCTCTCGTCGAGGAAGCCCGGCGCCTTCTCGGAGCGGCCGTTCGACCCGTCTGCCATCACGAGCAGCGCGACGTCGCCGGACGTGTCGGGTGCCCCCGTCGAGTACGTGCGCGGGCCGGACCACCCGGCGGCGTCGAGCAGCCAGGCCCCGATCGTCAGGCTCGGCGGCAGCACGAGGTCGTCTCCCCCGGCGCGCACGTCGACACCGAAGCCGGCGAGCGAGCCGCCCGCGTGCTCGTCGACGTCGTGGGCCAGGCCGCCCGCACCGATGACGAGGATGCGCCCGGCGCCGGACGCGACCAGGCCCGCGACGGCCGCCCGGCACGCGGCGCGCAGCCCACCGAGCTCGGCGTCGGTGCCCGGCGCGATCTCCGGCACCAGGAGCGGCGGGTGCGGGCAGACGGCAGCGGCGACGATCACGGGTGGAACGCTACCCGGCGTGGCACGATGACACCGTGCTCGATGCCACGGGAGGGGCCGCGTATCCCCCGGCCCGCAACACGTGGGAGTTCCCTCCGCCACCCTCGTCCGCCCGCTGGGTGTGGGTCGCGGTGCTGGCGACCCTGACGGGCCTGGTCGTGGCCGGCGGGCTCGTCGTCGTGGTGGCGCGGCTCGGCTCGGGCGACCTGCCGGGCGTCATCGACGACGACGAGCTCCTCACGACGATCGCGGTCGAGTGCTCGCTCATGACGTCGACCGTCGACATGCTCCCCGTCTACGGCACCGCCCAGCAGCAGTCCGAGACGATTCGCGACCAGGACCGAGCCATCCGGCTCATGGTCGACGCGATCAGGACCGAGGCCGCCGCGGCGATCGCGCGCGATCGTCCGTCCGACCAGTGGCTGGACGACTGGGAGAGCCTCGTCGGCGCCCGCGAGCGTCTCGCCCGGCGACTGCTGCGCGAGCCCAATGCGTCGCTGGTGGTGCCCGTGGACGGCGACGGCGACCCCGTCACCGAGCGCATGGCCGGCGTGTGGCTCGGCGACGCCGCGTGCGAGGTGCCGCCCACGATCGGCTCGCCCGACGCCGACGCGCTGTCAGGCTGAGGGCTTCTTCTTCTCGCCGGCCGCCTTCGCCTTCTGCTTCGCGGCCTGCTTGAACTCGCGCACCTTGGCGAGCGACTCGGGGTCGACGACGTCGGCGACCGACCGGAAGCCCTTGCGCCCGTAGTCGCCCGTCACGGTCGTCCAGCCGCGTGGCTTGACGTCGAGCTGCTTGGCGAGCAGCGCCGCGAAGATCTTGGCCTTCTGGTCGCCGAAGCCCGGCAGCGCCTTGAGCCGCTTGAACAGGGTCTCGCCGCTCCGGGCGTCCGACCAGATGCGGGACGCGTCGCCGTCGTACTCGTCGACGACGACCCGTGCCAGCTCCTGCATCCGCGCGGCCATCGAGCGGCCGTAGCGGTGGATCGCCGGCGGGGTGGCGCACAGATCGGCGAACCCCTCGGGATCGGCGTCCGCGATGGCCGCCGGGTCGAGCGAGCCGAAGCGCTCGAGCACCTTCGCCGGGCCCGCGAACGCCCGCTCCATCGGGAACTGTTGGTCGAGCATCATGCCGACCAGCAAGGCGAACGGGCTGTCCGTCAGCACCTGGTCGGCGTGGGCGTCCTGGGCGATCCGAATGGCCATGCCCCCATCGTCCCACCCGTCCCGACGCATCTCGTGCGAGCCTGCACCGCCCTCGACACAGATCGTGCAGACCGGCACGGATCCACGGCGCGAACCGGTGCAGACACGCACCATGCCTTCATAGGAGTGCCCGCACGGTGCTGCCCTTGCGGCTTCAATGCGACATCGCACGCGGCGAACTGCGGCCGCTGCTGGGTGCGTTGACGTGAACGTCAGCTCATGCGTTCAATGTCGTCGCCAGTCGCAGTCGGCACCTTGTTCCACAACCACCTGAGAACAGCGGCGAAGGCGACGAGCGACAATCCGAGGCCTGCGTAAGCCCACTGGTGGTTCACGATGCCCAAACAGATCAGACCGACACCCACACCAACGACGAGCAGTTGACCTGCTCTGGCCGCTCGCCAGGTCTCCTCGCGCATCACGCATCGACCCTACCTACAGAGCGCGCTCAGTCGCTGCTCCCGCGAACCCAGTCAAACCACCACGGCGCGAATCGAAACACAATCGCCCAGATGACTGCGACAGCCGCGAGGAACAGGAGGTAGTGGTACCAAGAGCCTCCGCCGACGGCGAGAGCCACAAGCATCACGGGCACAAACGCGAAGAAGATGATCGCCTGCGGGCGCAGGCCTAGCGGATCCCTATCGACTGGGTCCTGCCCTCGTTCTGACATGCCGAAGAGTCTGGCACCAATCGGCCGGTCGGGAGTCGTAAGACGTTGACGGTCTCACGGACTTCGCTCGGCCACAGGAAGACACGTACGTGTCATCGGATCCCGAAGGGTCTCGACCCAGGGAAAGGCCAGCTCGAGGAACGGCCTCGTCGCTCAGGGAGGCGCCAGAGCCAGGCACGCCGCGAGGACACTCTTCAGGAGAAAGCCGAAAGAATGCCCCCCTCCTGGGGGAGATTCTCGACGAGGGGCCCCCGACAGCTGAAAGTGGCTAAGAGCGTTGCTGGTCGAGCATCATGCCGGCCAGCACGGCGAACGGGCTGTCGGTCAGCACCTGGTCGGCGTGGGCGTCCTGGGCGATCCGAATGGCCATGCCCCCATCGTCCCACCGGCAGGAGGTGGATCCGCAACCGTCCCGGCGCTGAGAAGGTTGCGAATCCACCTCCGCCGGATGGTGTGAGAAACTGGGGACAGAGCCCCGACGGGCTCCCGGACGAGCGGTGCCGTACCCGGACAGCGACAAGACGGCGCCAGGGAGCATGACATGTCCTGGATCGTCCTCGCCGTCTCCGGCGTCCTCGAAGCCGTGTGGGCCACGGCCCTCGGCCTCTCCGACGGCTTCACCCGCCTCGTCCCCTCGCTGGTGTTCGCCGTCTCGGTGGTGCTGAGCATGACCGGCCTGGCCTACGCGATGCGCGAGCTGCCCGTCGGCACGTCGTACGCCGTGTGGGTCGGCATCGGCGCCTCGCTGACCGTCGCGTACGCGATGATCTCCGGCGAGGAGTCCGCGTCGGTCGTCAAGGTGCTGCTGATCCTGGTGATCGTCGCCGCGGTCGCCGGGCTCAAGCTCCTGCACTGACGTCGGCGGGCGCCGCGTCGAGCGGCCGCGTCGCAGCCAATAGCAGCATCGGCAGGGTCGTCTGCAGCAGCTCGGCGTCGAGCTCGTGCCCCTCGGTGATGGCCTCGCGCACGGCCTCGTCGTACGTGCCGGTGAGCACCGTCGCGGCGTGGCGCGGGTCGACCGTGAACTCGCGCCCGAGCGACGCGACGATCGTGGTCATGAGCGACACGAGCTCGTCCTTGATCTCGCGCCACGAGTCGTTGAACTCGTCGCCGACCTCGCCGCCGCGGATGCCGCGGATCGAGAACTCGAGGTGCACCAGGAAGCCGGCGCGGTCGACCGACTGCAGCCCGAGGAAGCGGTCGATGATCACGGCGATGGCCTCGGTGGGCTCGAGGCCCTCGTAGGACTCCGGTGCCGTCGCGGCCCGCAGGCTCTCGAACATCAGGTCGCGCTCGCGCCGGAACAGCGCCAGCAGCAGGACGTCCTTGCTCGAGAAGTTGGAGTAGAACGCGCCGCGGGTGAAGCCGGCCTGCTCGCAGATGTGCTCGACCGACGCGCCCTGGATGCCCTCGCGGGCCAGCACCTCCCGCGTCGCCTCGAGCAGACGCTCGCGCGTGGCCGAGCGTCGGCGCACCGCGGGACGGGCGTCCGATGTCGTCATGGTGATCCCCGTTCATCCGTGTGACGCACACAGCGTACTCGATACATTGACGCATCCAATACACAAACGTATCGTCGGTGCCGTGTCGAACTCCCTGTACTCGCTGGGCCGGTGGGCCTTCCGTCACCCGCGTCGCGTCATCGCCGCCTGGATCCTCGTGCTGCTGGTCGCGGGCGTCGCCGCGGCGGGCCTCGGCGGCGGCACCAAGAACTCGTTCGACATCCCCGGCACCGAGTCGCAGGAGGCCATCGACTCGCTCGGCCGCACGTTCCCCGAGCTCAGCGGGACGTCGGCCTACCTCGTGGTCGTCGCCGACCGCGGCAGCACCGTCGACGACGGCGAGACCAAGCGGCTCGTGACCGACGCCGTCGCCGGGATGAAGAAGGTCGACGGCGTCAGCGACGTGGTCTCCCCCTACGCGGACGGCAGCGCGGTCGGCATCTCGGCCGATCGGCGCGCGCTGCAGGTGCAGGTGCAGTTCGACCGCGAGCTGACCGCCGTCACCCCCGCCGACCGCGAGCAGCTCGTCGCGACCGGTGACGCGTTGAAGGCCGCGGGCTACACGATGGCCTTCGGCGGCGACGTGTTCACGAGCACCGGCCCCCAGCTGTCGATCACGGAGGTCGTGGGCGTCGTCGTCGCGTTCATCGTGCTGTTCCTGATGTTCCGGTCGTTGCGTGCCGCGGTGATGCCGATCGTGACCGCCCTGCTCGGCGTGCTCGTGACGATCGCGATCACGATCGCGCTGACCGGCTTCGTCACGATCTCGGCGACCGCTCCCCTGCTGGCGCTCATGATCGGCCTGGCCGTCGGGATCGACTACGCCCTGTTCATCGTGTCGCGCCATCGCGAGCTGCTCGCCGAGGGCCTCGAGCCCGAGGAGGCGTCCGCCAGGTCGGTCGCCACCGCCGGGTCGGCGGTCGTGTTCGCGGGCGTCACCGTCGTCATCGCCCTGCTGGGCCTGTCGATCGCGCGCATCCCCTTCCTGACCGTGATGGGCGCCGTCGCCGCGCTGTCGGTCGTGATCGCCGTCGCCGTCGCGCTCACGGTACTGCCGGCCCTGCTCGGCCGCGCGGGTGACCGTCTCACGCCCCGTCGGGACGCCCCTCCGGGTGTCTTCTCGCGTCGCTGGGTCAGCGTCACGACCCGCTTCCCCCTCATCGCGATCGTGCTGGTCGTCGTGGGGCTCGCCGTCATGGCCGTGCCGGCCAAGGACCTGCAGCTCGCGCTCCCCGACAACGGCACCGCCCCGCTCGGCAGCACGCAGCGCACCGCCTACGACCTCGTCGACGACAACTTCGGGCCGGGCTACAACGGCACCCTGCTCGTCAGCATCGACATCATCTCGTCGACCGATCCCGTCGGTGTCGTCAACGGCATCGCCGACGACCTGCGCGGCATGGACGGCGTCGCCGCGATCGGGCTGGCCACGCCCAACCGCACCGCCGACACCGGCATCGTGCAGGTCGTCCCGGCGACCGGACCGACCGACGTCCGCACCGCCGACCTGGTGCGCGAGATCCGCGACCGCGCGCCGCAGTGGACCGACGAGTACGGCGTGCCCGTCGCCGTGACGGGCCTGACCGCCGGGGGCATCGACGTCTCGGACCGCCTGCAGGAGGCCCTGGTGCCGTTCGGCGTCGTCGTGGTCGGCCTGTCGGTGCTGCTGCTGATGATCGTGTTCCGGTCGCTCGTGGTGCCGCTCAAGGCGACCCTCGGCTTCCTGCTCTCGACGGGGGCGTCGTTCGGCGCGGTCGTCGCGGTCTTCCAGTGGGGCTGGCTGATGGACCTCGTGCACCTCGACCAGACCGGTCCGCTGATCAGCTTCCTGCCGATCATCCTGATGGCCGTGCTGTTCGGCCTCTCGATGGACTACGAGGTCTTCCTGATGGCGCGGATGAAGGAGGAGTACACCCGCACGGGCGACGCCCACCGCGCGATCGCGGACGGGTTCGTCGGCAGCTCGCGCGTCGTCACGGCCGCGGCCGTCATCATGCTCGCGGTGTTCGCGGCCTTCGTGCCCGAGGGCGATCCGAACATCAAGCCCATCGCGTTCGCGCTGGCGGTCGGCGTGTTCGTCGACGCCTTCCTCATCCGCATGCTCTTCGCGCCGGCCGTCATGCAGCTGTTCGGCGACCGCGCGTGGGCCCTGCCCGGGTGGCTCGGCCGGCGCCTGCCGCACGTCGACGTCGAGGGCGAGGGCCTGCACCGCCGGGTCGAGCTCGAGACGTGGCCGCGCCGCGGGTCGACGGCCGCGATCACCGCGGCGTCCGTCACGACCGACGGACCCGACGGCCCCGTGCTGAACGACGTCTCGTTCGAGGTCGGGACCGGGGACTGGCTGGTCGTCCACGGCCCGAGCGGTGCCGGCAAGACGGCCCTGCTGCTGACGGTGGCCGGACGCATGGCCTTCGACACCGGACGCCTGCGGGTCATGGGGCACCTGCTGCCGCAGGAGGCCCGTGCCGTCCGGCACTCGGTCGCCCTGGCCGAGCTGCCGGGCATCAACGACCTCGAGGACAACCTGAGCGTCGAGCAGCACGTCGCCGAGCGGCTGTCGATCCGGTCGTTCGGCCTGTGGGTCAGCCGTCGCCGCGTCGCACCCATCGTCGGCGACCTCAACGCGGCCCTCGCCCGCGCCCACGACGAGGCAGGCATCCCGTTCGAGCCCGTCGACGGCGATGCGCTGGTGTCGACGCTGACGCGGCTCGAGCGCAAGCTGCTCGGCGTCGTCCTCGCCCTGACCGACGACCCGCGCGTCGTGGTGGTCGACGACGCCGACGACCTGCGGGCCGCCGAGCACGTCGAGCTGCTGTGGTCGGCGCTCGCGATCCTGCTCGCCGATCGCGACGTCACCCTCGTCGCGAGCGTCCAGGCCGCGTCGTCGGCCCCGTCACCCTCCGACCGCGTCCCGGCCGGCCGGCTCCACCGCCTGGAGCTCGACACCCACCGCACCCTCCACGAGCTGATGCTGCCATGATCCCGTCCCCCACCCTCCCCTGGTTCGAGCTCGCACGCTTCCGGCGCAGCCGGCTGACGCGCGCCGCGGTCGTCGCCGTGATGCTCGTGCCGCTGTTCTACGGCGCGATGTACGTCTGGGCGAACCTCGACCCGACCGGCCGCCTCGACCACGTGCGCGCGGCCGTCGTCAACCACGACCAGATGGTCGAGGTCACCGGCACCGACGGGGCCGCGCAGCCTGTCGCGGTCGGCCGCCAGCTGGCCGGCAACCTCGTCAGCAACGACGCCGACGACAACTACGACTGGGTGCTGACCGACGCGAAGGACGCCCAGCGCGGGCTCGCCGACGGCGACTACAAGGCCGTCCTGACGATCCCCGAGAACCTGTCGGCGGCGGCGACGTCGACCAGTGGCGATCCCACGGCCGCGGTGCAGGGCCAGCTCGACCTGCAGACCAACGACGCCGTCAACTACATCAACGGGACGATCGCGAAGACGATCCTGCAGGCCGCGAAGGGCGCGCTCAACGCGCAGGTCACCGAGACGTACCTCGACAACGTCTACCTGAGCTTCTCCGACATCAAGACCTCGCTGTCCGACGCCGCCGACGGGGCCTCCGACCTGGCCGACGGGGCCGACCGCCTGTCGTCCGGGGCCTCCGACCTGGCCGACGGCGCGACGACCCTGGCCGACGGGGCCGGCACGCTCGCCGACGGGGCGGGCACCCTGGCCGACGGCAACCGCAAGCTCGCCGACGGCGCCACCGAGCTCGACTCGGGCGCGAAGAAGCTCGCGGGCGGCCTCACGCAGCTCGAGTCGAGCACGTCGACCCTCCCGCGCGACACCCGGCGACTGGCCGACGGCTCACGCCAGGTCGCCGACGGCACGGCCCAGGTCGACCGGACGGTTCAGGCCTTCACCCAGGGCATCCTCGACGCCACGGGCACCGCTGACGCCGACATCGACCGGCTCGCCACGACGTTGCGCACGTTGGCCGACCAGTGCCGGGCCGACGGTGCGCCGGCCGGGGTCGACTGCGGCGCGATCGAGGACGCCGCCGGACGCGCCGGCGACCTCAAGACCTTCGTCCGCGACGTCCGCGGCCAGGCCACCAGCGCGGGCCAGCAGACCAGGCAGCTCGCCGACGGGGCCGCGCAGGTCGCCGACGGCAACGCCGAGCTGGCCCGCAACGTCCCGGCACTCGTCGGGGCCATCGGCCAGGCGTCCGACGGTGCCGACCGGCTGACCGACGGCACGTCTCAGCTGCGCGAGGGGGCCGTCGCCGCGGCCGCCGGCGCCGGACGTCTCGTGGGAGGCGCCGACCAGCTGGCCGACGGCAGCCGGAAGCTCGCCGACGGGGGCGACCAGCTCGTCGACGGTGCCGACCGGCTCTCGGCCGGCGCGCTCGAGCTCAGCAACGGCCTCAGCGACGGCAGCGACAAGGTGCCCGACTACTCGACGTCGGAGCGCGACCAGCTCGCCAAGACCGCCGCGACCCCGATCGAGGACGCGGCCGACCGCGTCAACCCCGTCGAGAACTACGGCGCGGCCCTCGCCCCGTACTTCGTCTCGTTGGCGCTGTGGGTCGGCGCGATGGCGATCTACCTGCTGCTTCGGCCGCTCTCGGCCCGGGCGATCGCCTCGACCACCGGCAGCGTCCGGGTGGCCCTGGCGGGCTACGCACCCGGGCTCGCGGTGTCGGTCGTGCAGGTCGTCCTGCTGCTCGTAGTGCTGCAGGGCGTGCTGGGCGTCCAGCCGGCCGACGAGCCGCTGCTCGTCGGCATCGCGCTCGCGACCGGTGCGGTCTTCACGGCGATCAACCAGATGTTCGTGGCGCTGTTCGGCGGGGCCGGACGGTTCGCGGCCCTCGTGTTCGTCAGCCTGCAGCTCACCTCGGCCGGCGGGACGTATCCCATCGAGACCGCGCCGCCGTTCTTCAACGTGCTGCACGACCTGCTGCCGATGACGTACACGGTGCACGGCCTGAGGGCGGCGCTCGCCGGTGGCAGCGACGGCGTCGTGCGCGACTTCCTGGTGCTGGGGCTGTTCACGGCGCTCGCGCTGGGGGTGACGGTGATCGCCGCACGACGGCGGCAGACCGTCACCGTGGCGCGGCTGCACCCGACGCTGCAGGTCTAGCGGTGCGCGTCGGCGGCGGCCCGGACGTGCTCGACGTACGTCGGCCAGTCGGTGCCGCCGGCCGACGTGGCAGGGGCCGGGCGACCGTCGACGAGCTCACGGACGATCTCGGCGTGACCCGCGTGCTGCGCCGTCTCGGAGACGATCCACACCAGCAGGAAGCCCAGGGTCGTGTCGGCCTTGTCGTCCGGCCAGTGCGGCACGCGACCGGGGCTGTCGACGTCGAGGCCGGCGATCGTCTCGTCGCCGTGGGCGCACGCCCGCCGGTACAGGTCGACGATGTGCGCGCTCGACTCGTCGGCGGTCGCCCACATGTCGGCACCGTCCCACACCGAGCCGTCCTCGACCCACGGCAGCACGTCGGGCGCCGGACGTCCGAACGACTCCCCCAGGTAGACGTGCTCGACCCCCACCAGGTGCTTGACCAGACCGATCAGGTTGGTGCCGGTCGGCGTGAGCGGACGCCGCAGGTCGTGCTCGCCGACCCCGTCGACCGCGGCCAGCACGGCGGCTCGGACGACGCGCAGGCGGGCGTGCAGATGGTCCTTGACGTCGGTCATGCGTCCATCATCCGCCGACCCGCTCACCCGTCGAAGTGCTGCCCGTCGATCGCGCCGTACGTCCAGCGGAAACCGTTGCGCCGCATGATGGTCGGCACGAGGTGCGAGCGCTTGGTCCACGCGTACGTCCCGGCCGCCCTGTCCTTCCACCACGAGTTGGGCGCCCACCTGCCCCAGCGGTAGCGGTAGGGGTTCTCGAAGGGGTTGATGTCGATCGCGCGGCCGAGGGCGTGGGGTGACCGGATGCTCGGCCGTCCGATGACGCTGCGGCAGTTGAACCCGCTCGTGTTGTCGGCCCGCATCGACGCGTGGTCGTCGGCGCCCTTGACGCGCGAGGAGTAGCCGAACCGGTCGACGCGGTACATCGACCGAATCGGCACGCGGTTACGGTAGAGGTCGGAGAAGGCACGGGCGGTCTTGCCGGCGATCGACGAGTGCACGACGATCTCGCCGCGGTGCCGGTAGCCGTCGAAGCCCCAGTAGTTGACGCGCACGAGGCGCAGCGACGCGCGCCCGACCGGGCAGCCGGCTCGCCACGAGCGTCCCTTCATGCTCCGCCACGTCGCGTCGCCGATGCGCGAGACCGATGCGTTCGCACCGTCGCCGGACGCTCGCGGCTGGGCGGGGAGCCGGGTGGGTCGGGGTGCCTTGCGCGGGAGCTTGACGACGGTGCCGGGCGGGACGTTCCTGACCGTCGCGGTCGCCGTCCGGGCCCCGGTGTACCAGCTCCCGGCGGCCACGACGGCGCGGTAGCGGTACGTGAGGCGCGGACGCGATCCGGTGCGCGCGACACCGTTCGCGTCGGTAGAGACGACCCCGTACGTCCGCCACGCCTTCGAGCGGTACACCTGGAACGACACCGCGGCCCCCGGCACCGGCCCGTCGGGGGTCGTGACGGCGGCCGACACGTCGAGCGTCCGCTCGTCGACCACGGACCGCGGGGCGCGCAGCACGACGGACGCGGCCTGCGGCACGCCCTGCACGGGCACGGCGGCGGACGTCGACGGCTCGAACGCTCCCGATCCGGTGTAGACGGCCCTCAGGGCACCGGGGTCGGCGTCGAGGACGACCTGCACGGCGGCCGTCCCCCGCGCGTCGACGACCCCCTCGCCGATGCCGACCCAGCCCGCCGGCGACGGCCGCTCGAACCGCACCGAGCCCTCGGTCACCGGCGCGCCCGCGGCGACGACCGTGGCGCCGATCGTGACGGGACGCCGGAGCGTGACCTGGGCGGGGGCCGTCAGCGTCGTCTCGGTGGTCCCCGCGACAGGGGCCTGGGCGGTCTGTGCCGACGCCGGCGCCGGCGCCACTCCCACGACCAGGGTCAGGGTGACGACGACGGACGTCATCACGCCGAGAACAGCCCTCATGCCCGCACCGCCCCGATTCATCGGCTCATTCCAGCACCTGCGGGTGTCACCCGCACGTTGGACGGCCCGCCCCCCGCTCGAGCGGGGAGCGGGCCGTCCTGGTCAGGCGGACCCGGTGCGTGCGGACCGTGCGGTCAGCGCGGGGCCGCGATCTTCTGCTGCTCGAGCCTGACCTGCTCCAGCACCGTCAGCTTCTTCTGCGACTGCGCCTGCAGCTGCGTCGAGCCCGTGACGGGCTCGGGCCGCGGCTGCGGGATCGCCTTGCAGTAGGCGTCGGCCCGGTTGCCCTTCGCCCGCTTCGGCAGCTTGCCGTCGTACAGGTAGCGGGCGATCTTGTTGTCGACGCACGCGTAGCCGTTGAGCGAGTTGGAGTGCGTCGTGCCCCCCTTCGTCGCGACGAGGCTGGCGTTCGGGAACAGCTTGCGCACCTGCAGGCTGCCCGCGTACGGCGTGGCGGCGTCGAGGGTCTCGTTGAGCATCAGGACGCTCTTGACCTTCGACCCGTCGATCTTCTTCGGCGTGCGCGACGGGGCGGGCCAGTGGCGGCACGACTCGTTGTACCAGGCGTTCGACCACGTCAGGAACGGGTCCTTGCGGGCGATGCGCTGGTTGTCGGCGCGCCACTTCTTCCAGCTCTTCGGCCACGACGTGTCGGTGCACTGGACGCCGAGGTAGACCGCGTAGCCGTTGTCGTCACCGAAGCCCGACGCGTCGAGGTAGGACGCCTCGAGCGCCGCGACGTCGTTGTTGTTGACGAACGACGAGAACGTGTTGGCCAGGTCGGTCCACGTCGACTCGTAGTAGCCGGCGTAGAGGAACGCGTCGGTCCACTCGCTGCCACCGAGCTTGTCGCTCGTGCCGTGGACGCCGCCGGGCGCCGTCACGGGGTTGGCGTACAGACGGTTGCGGGTCGCGTAGTACAGGTTGCGGACGGCCGCCCCGGTCTTGCCCAGGTGGTAGGTGCTGTCGTGCTTGGCGACCCACTTGAACCAGATGTTGATGTTGCGGTCGAAGGCCGTGTCCTGGCTCAGGTTGGCCTCGTACCAGACGCCGCGCGGGTCGACGGTGCCGTCGAAGACCATGCGGCGCACCTGCTTGGGGAACATCGACGCGAAGACCTGGCCGAGGTACGTGCCGTACGAGAACCCGTAGTAGTTGATCTTCGACGCGCCGAGGCGCTGGCGGATCAGGTTCATGTCCTTGGCGACGTCCTTGGTCGTCAGGTGACGCAGGATGCCCTTGCTGTTGTTGGCCTTGCAGGCGTTCGTGTAGGCGTTGGTGATCGCCGGCCACGGGTCCCTCTTGGTGTACGTGCGGTACGGGGTGGCGCTGGTGGGCTCGTAGCGCGGACGGTTGTAGCCGGCCCAGCTCGGGTCGCAGCTGACGGCGGGCTCGCTCTCGCCGACACCGCGCGGGTCGAATCCGATCCAGTCGTAGGCGCCTCCGACGTCCTGGCCCTTGTACTCGGGCACGGCGCCCTGCAGCAGCGACAGCGAGAGGCCCGAGCCGCCCGGTCCGCCGGGGTTGACCAGCATGACGCCCTGGTACTTGCTGGCCTTGACGGTGTGCTTCTTGCGCGAGATCGCGATCTTGATCTTCTTGCCGCGCGGCTTGCTCCAGTCGAGCGGGACCGCGACCTTGGCGCACTGGGCGCCGGCCTGCTGCAGACGCGCGCTGGTGCACGTGCCCCACTTGATGGACGACTTGGCGATCGTCACGCCGCTGTCGGACGCCGACTCGGCCTGCGCGCTCGAGACGGCGGGCCCGCTGAGCGTGACCGCGGCGACGGCGGTGGCCGCCAGCACGCCTGTGAACTTCTTGTGCATGTTCCCCCCGTTGGGACGGGTCGACCTTGTGTCGACCGAGTTCAACATCACACGGACGGTTTCGAAGTGCAACAGAACTCGGGTGTCGAATTCGCTACGCCGGTGATGACACCCTGTACCGTCCGGACGGTCCTCGGGCGGGGGTCAGACCGCGCAGGGCGACTCGACGATCGGCAGGGGTGCCGGCACGCCGAGCGACGGCATGCCGAGCCCGACCGACCGCACCTCGGTGCGTCCCTGGCGCGACTCCCACGCGTCGCCGGCTGGCGTGCGGCGGTACGACAGCGGGGCGTCGTCGCTGACCAGGTGGTGCGGGGCGGCGTGGGTGATGCGCACCTCGACCATGTCGCCGGGGCGGACGTCGTGGTCGCCGGGCACGAAGTGGACCAGGCGGTTGTCCCGGGCGCGCCCGCTCAGGCGGCGGTTGGCGCCGTCCTTCTTGCCCTCGTGGTCGGCGACGAGCAGCTCGACGACGCGACCCTCCTGCTTCCTCGCCTCGGCGGTCGCGACCTCGTCGACGACGGCGGTCAGGCGCAGGTAGCGCTCCTGCACGACGTCCTTCGGCAGCTGGTCGGGCAGGTCGGCGGCGGGCGTGCCGGGCCGCTGGGAGTACTGGAACGTGAACGCGCTGGTGAACCGGGCCGCGCGGACGACGTCGATCGTCTCGGCGAAGTCCTCCTCGGTCTCGCCGGGGAAGCCCACGATGATGTCGGTCGTGATGGCGGCGTCGGGCATGGCCTCGCGGACGCGGTCGATGATGCCGAGGAACTTGTCCTGGCGGTACGAGCGGCGCATCGCCTTGAGCACGCGGTCGCTGCCCGACTGCAGCGGCATGTGCAGCTGCGGCATGACGTTGGGGGTCTCGGCCATCGCGGCGATGACGTCGTCGGTGAAGTCCTTGGGGTGGGGGCTCGTGAACCGCACGCGCTCGAGCCCCTCGATCTCGCCGCACGCACGCAGCAGCTTCGCGAAGGCCTGGCGGTCGCCGAACTCGACGCCGTACGCGTTGACGTTCTGGCCCAGCAGCGTCACCTCGACGACGCCGTCGGCGACCAGTGCCTGGATCTCGGCGAGGACGTCGCCGGGCCGGCGGTCCTTCTCCTTGCCGCGCAGCGCCGGGACGATGCAGAACGTGCACGTGTTGTTGCAGCCGACGCTGATCGAGACCCAGGCGGCGAAGACCGAGTCGCGCTTGGTCGGCAGCGTCGACGGGAACACCTCGAGCGACTCGAGGATCTCGACCTGCGACTCCTCGGCGATGCGGGCCCGCTCGAGCAGCACCGGCAGCGAACCGATGTTGTGGGTGCCGAAGACGACGTCGACGTAGGGCGCCTTCTTCGTGATGGTGTCGCGGTCCTTCTGCGCCAGGCAGCCCCCCACGGCGATCTGCATGCCGGGGTTCTTCTGCTTGACCGACGCGATGTGGCCGAGGTTGCCGTACAGCTTGTTGTCGGCGTTCTCGCGCACGGCGCACGTGTTGAACACGACGAGGTCGGGCGTCGTGCCGTCCTCGGCGCGGACGTAGCCGTCCGTCTCCAGCAGCCCGCCCAGCCGCTCGGAGTCGTGGACGTTCATCTGGCAGCCGTAGGTGCGCACTTCATAGGTCTTGGTCATGACTGGTCAATCGTACGTGGCTCCGCCGGCGACCGATCCTGATGCATCGCGACCGCATGCCGGCGACGATGCATCAACGTCACCGCGGGGCCGATCGACACCGACACCCTTCGCGGTCGCGGGCATGCCACGTCCGCCGGTCTTGATTATCAGCACTGCCCTTCGATATGTTGGTCGGTTCGCGTGGAGACGCCCTGCGGACGACAGGACGATGATGAATTGGCTTCGGCGGTACGACCCATTGGCTGGCAGTGACTCTGACCGCGTCACCGCAGGCCGAGATCCCCGACCCGCTCAGTTCGAGGGATTCGCAGACTCTGGACCCGATCTCTGCGAGTTCAAGACAGCCGACGGTCATCGTGTGAGTCTCCGTGAGGGCTACTTCGAGAGCTTGCAGTACGAGGTAGGAGCGCCACCCGCGATCACCGTCACGTTCGTGTTCGCCGGAGACGACCTCCCCTCGCTGACGTCATCGGCTCGGACCATCGCGAATGCACGAGTCTTTCTGCGATTCGCAGACGCATTTGTGATCGCCTGGGAATCGTCTCAGGAGATGCCTCGATACCGGAGTGACGGCACCGTGCCCCACGGGCAGGTAGACGACTTCTACCTCTACGCACGGAGATGTTTTTGCATCGGAACGATCGACGTCACGATCTACGTAGAAGCGACGACCGTCGAGGTATCGACGGAGTCGCTCTCGGCCGACGAAGTGCGGCGGGCGCTCGCGCAGGTGGCGGGACGCCAAACGCCCTGACCATCGGTTGATCGAGTGTCGCGCGGGCATCGATGGGAACGAGACGGGGCGTCCTCACGAACGCATGAGCAACGTCACTTCTCGTTCCACGGCGGCGTCGACCTCAGCCTCGGCTCCTACGCCGACGTGCTCAGCATCGTCGTAGTCGTCGTCGAGGATCACCAGCCCTTGCACGGCTGCGGGACCTTCGTGACCAACGGTTCGATGTGCCCATCGCGCGAGTTCTCTTGCGGACACCTGGCCGCGGAGGAATCGCCGACACATCGCCAACGAAGCGGCAACCAGAGCGGCTTCTGAGTCCGGAGGTAGAGGCGGGAGATGTAGTTCGTCGAGTGCAGCCACCGTGGCTTCTGCGATGATCCACGAAGATTCCCGCGGGGAACGACCCGCAAGGTCGACGACGGCTGGGCTGTCCGCTCCAGCCACGATCACTTCACAGGCCGCTGCGATGACGTCGGCCGGGCCGACCTGTGTCGTCAGCCAGAGAGCGACTTCGTCACGCAACAGCTCGACTGCGCGAGCCTCGCTCCCGCTCGTCGTCATGCGGGAACTGTAGACCGAGGCGCGGGTATCGAGTGAGTGACTCCTGACAACGGGAGCAACCGCAGACGGATGCCACTTACTCCTCTTCTAGCCGTCGACACACCGTCGGCGTTCAGCCGGTCAGCGATCGGCTGGACGTCGCACCGAATTCAGGTTCCACGCATCGGATCACCGCGGGGCGTCGAGCGTCAGGGACGCCGATCCCTCGACCGCGCCGTAGCAGAGCCGCACGAGGGCCGTCACGTCCTGGACGTCGCCTGCATCCCCGCTGGGCACGACCGGGAAGACGTGGCACCTGCGGCGACCGGCGGCGGAGATGCTCGACTCGCCGTCCTCGTCGGTCTCGTCCGCGAGCTCCTCGAACAGCCGGTCGAAGCGGCGGTTGCCGGCGCCGACCAGCCGTTCGGCCTCGCGCTCGTCGGGGCGCGCGACGTCGGACGTCCAGTCGCTCTGCGCGTCCTCGCCGATCACGGTGTATGCCTCCCCCGCCCGGTCGGCGTCCGCCGCCGCGTCGAGCACCGCGTCCTGCTGACGGTGGGACCAGGTGTCCTCGACGGTGTCGACGACGACGGGCGCGCACCACGCCGTCACGATGGCCAGCGCCAGTGCCGCCGCTGCGGACGTCACCGGGTGCGTCTCGAGCCGTCGCGCCGACCGCCTCAGGTGCCGGATCATCACCGCCAGCACGACCAGCATCACGATGGGGACGACCCACCCGAGGATCGTCGACAGCGGTGGGTCGGTGCACGCCACGGATCCGTCGGCCGACTGGCGGCACTTGGGCACGTCGAGCTCTGCTCGCATCGCCAGCCGCGCGCCGGCGAGCGGCAACGGCAGGAGGGCCGCCACGAGCTTGTCGCGCCACGACCACCGCGGTGCCGTGAGCACGTGGTACCACCCGACCGTCAGGCCGATCGGTCCGAGCAGCAGGCCCAGCGTGAGCCAGCCGATCGCCCGGCGCTCGCGGCGGTCTTCGACCGCGGGCGGGCGCTGCGCGGTCAGGACGGACATGGCGCACATCCTGCCAGCCCCGAGGGGCGTCACCCGGGGGGCGCACACATCGTGACCACCGCTCATGTAGTTCGAAATTCAACCACTGGGTCCGGTGGAGGCATGACCACCTACGCCCGCATCGACGCGCCCAGCTCACTCGTCCTCGACCGCGAGACGCCCCCCGAGGAGCTCGCACCGGGGCAGGTCGAGGTCACCATCACGCTGTGCGGCATCTGCGCGACCGACACCCACAACTACACGTCGGGCGGTCAGATCCCGCCCGCGACGTTCGGGCACGAGTGGACCGGGACGATCGCGCGCGCCGCGGCGGACGTCACGTCGGTCGCCGTCGGCCAGCGCGTCATCGCCTGCGTCGGACCGGCGTGCGGCACGTGCGCGATGTGTCTGGCCGGTCACGCCGACCACTGCGACACCGCGTTCGCCGAGGCCAACGGCGTCACCCCCGACTCCCCCGCCCACGGCGGCTTCGCGGCGTCGCTCGTCGTGTCGGCACGTCGCGTCATGCCTGTCCTCGACGGACTCACCGACGTCCAGGCCGCGATCGTCGAGCCCACGGCCGTGACGTTCCACGCCGTCCGCCGCACCCGCCAGCCCCTCGGTGCCGTCGTCGTCGTGCAGGGAGCCGGGCCCATCGGGCTGCTCGCCGCCCAGCACGCCCGCCACGCCGGCGCCGGACGACTGCTCGTCATCGAGCCCAACGAGGAGCGCCGGGCCGCGGCCACCGCCCTCGGCTTCACCGACGTCGTCGCGCCCGGCGACACCGCGACGACGTGGATCGAGGACGTCACGAGCGGGCTCGGCGCCGACGTCCTCTACGAGTGCACGGGAGCGGCCGCACTGCTGCAGCCCTCGTCGGAGATGGTGCGCCGCGGCGGGACGCTGTCGCTGCTCGGCTTCCCGATGACCGACTCGACCGTCAGCTACGGCGACTGGCAGGTGCGCGAGCTCACCGTCATCGGCTCGCTGGCCTACACGCACGACGACTTCGTCGGCGCGATGCGCTCGATCGCCGGCGGATCGGTGCAGGTCGACTCGCTGCACACCGACACGATCGGACTCGACGGGCTGGCCGCCATGATGGACGAGCTCGACTCGGGCCGGACGTCGCAGGCCAAGGTGCTGCTCGACCCGACCCGCTGACGCCGACCGGCGACTACTTCCTCGGCACGACCCACAGGTGGATCGTGCCCGCGACCGTCACGGTTCCGTCCTTCGTGACGGCCTTGACCGTCACGGGGACGTCGGGAGCACCCGCCCAGTCGGCCTCGGTGGTCTCCGCGGTGCACGTCAGCGACGTCGTCGACTTCGCGAGATACTGCACGTCCATGCCCTTGGGCAGCCAGCGCATGTCGGGCGGGCACGTGGCCTCGGCCAGCAGACCCATCGCGGCCTCGAGCCCGTTGCACGCCGCGATCGCGTGGACCGTGCCGATGTGGTTCTGCACCGACCGTCGCTTGGGGATCACGACCCGTCCGAGGTGGGGCTTCATGTCCTCGACCGTCATGTGGATCGAGGCGAAGTACGGGGCCTTCTGCCCGTAGAGGACGGAGAAGAGTCGCTTGCCCTGCGGCAGGGCGGTGACCTTCTTGTACAGCGCGAGAGTCGAGGACATGCCGCCATGCTACCGGCGAGTAACTCCGGCCGTCAGACCACTGCCGCGCGAACGCACAGGACGTCCGGCAGGTTGGTGCGGATCTCCCGCCAGCTCTCGCCCTCGTCGTTGCTCGACCAGATCGCGCCGTGCCGTGTGCCGACGTGCAGGCCGACCGGCTCGCCGCGGTCGGTGCCGAAGCCGTCGCGCAGCACCGCGGTCCACGCCTCGGCCGGCAGCCCCGAGGCCAGCTCGTGCCACGTCTCGCCCGCGTCCTGCGAGCGCCACACGGCCGGGTGCCCCTGCGGCGGGAACCGTTCGTCACCGCCGACGAGCGGGTAGACGTAGACCGTGCCGCCGCGGCGGGGGTGCGCCACGATCGGGAACCCGAAGTCGGCGGGCAGCCCGGCGCTGATCGACGTCCAGCTGCGGCCGGCGTCGTCGGACCGGAACACGCCGCCGTGGTTCTGCGCGTACAGGCGGTCGGGATCGGCGGCGTCGACCGCGACCTTGTGGACGCACTGACCGAACTCCGGGGCCTCCCCCGGCAGGAACTCCGTCGTGATGCCCCGGTTGTGCGGCGCCCAGGTCGCTCCACCGTCGCTCGACCGGTACACGCCGCCGGTGGACATCGCGATCGTCACGACGTCCGGGTCGGTGGGGTGCGGCACGATCGTGTGGATCGCCTGGCCGCCGAAGCCCTCGCCCCACTCGGGCCGGTGAGGGTGGTCCCAGAGGCTGCGCACGAGCGCGAACGTCTCGCCCCGGTCGCCCGAACGGAACAGCGCCGACGGCTGGGTGCCGGCCCACACGACGTCGCCGTCGGCAGGCGACGGGGCCAGCTGCCAGACCCGCTCGACCGAGGCGCCGAGCCCCTCGGGGAAGCGAACAGTGCCGGCGTGCGACCGGTCCCAGGTGCGCCCCAGGTCGTCGGAGCGCACGACCTGGGGGCCGTAGTGCATGCTCGTCGACCCCGCCAGGAGCCGTGGGACGGGCCCGCGCTCGTCGATCGCGACGGAGTAGACCTCCTCCATCGGGAACACCGGGGCGTCCCAGCTCCACTGCTCGCGTCGTTCGTCCGAGCGGCCGATGAACAGGCCCTTGCGCGTGCCGGCCAGCAGGATCGCGTCGCTCACGGCCATCGCCTCCGATATTCCGATTAGGAACAGTACGCTAGGACCGTGGCTTCCCCTCTGTCAATGACGTCGTACGCCCTGCTGAGCCTCCTGGTCATCGACAGCGAGAACCAGGACGGGCTCACCGGCTACGAGCTCAAGCAACGTGCCGACTTCACCCTGCGCTTCTACTGGGTCTCGCCGGCCATGAGCCAGATCTACACCGAGCTCGAGCGACTGAGGTCGCACTCCTGCGTCAGCGTCGACGAGGACGTCGACGGCCGTCGGACGACCCGGCGCTTTCGCATCACGCCCGCCGGGCGGGAGGCACTCGACGCGTGGCTGCGGGACCCGACGGACGACTTCCCGGTGCTCAAGCATCCCGTCGCCCTGCGCCTGATGCTCGGCGCGATGATGGGCACCGACGCGGTCAGGGACATGCTCGACCGCTACGAGCAGGCACTGTCGGAGCGACGTCAGGAGCTCGAAGCCGTGCGCGCGATGCTGGGCGACCGGGAGTCGGTCGCCTACGCCGCGCGGGTGGCCGAGTGGGGCCTGACGTTCTTCGACGCCGAGGCCACCGCGATCGATCGCACCCGCGACTCGCTGTGAGCAGCGCCAGGAGATCTCACATGCTCTCGAGCGGCTCGATCTCGGCACCGAGCTCGTCACGGACGACCTGGAACGCGAGCTGCGAGGGGTACCCCTTGCGCGCCAGCATGCCGACGAGCCGGCGGGTCTTGGTCGTGTCGTCGAACCGGCTCATCGACCGCAGCTTGGTGCGGACCAGACGATGGGCCGCCGCGAGCTCGTCGGCGGGGTCGAGCTCGCCGATGACCTCCTTGGAGATCTCGTCGTCGACGCCCTTGGTGCGCAGCTCGTTGGCCAGGGCGCGCGCGCTGAGCCCCTTGCCGCGCTGCCGCGCCTGCACCCACGAGCGGGCGAACTCCTCGTCGTCGATCAGGCCGGCCACCTCGAACTTGGCCAGCGTCGCCTCGACGACCCCCTCAGGCACCTGCTTCTTGGCAAGTGCCTGAGCGAGGTCGCTGCGGCTGTGCGCACGCTCGCTGAGCTTGCGGATGACGACCTCCTTGGCGAAGCCGGCCAGCTCCTCGGGGGTCATCTCGTCGACGGGCGTGCGCGCCATGGATCAGGACCGCCAGATCAGAACTCGGTGGCGGGCAGATCGGGCTCGGGCGCGACCTCGAGCGCCGGCTTGTCGGCCTGCGGGCCGATGCCCTTGGCCTCCATGATCCGCTTCTCGAGCTCTTCGGCGAGGTCGGGGTTGTCCTTGAGGAACTGCCGCGACTTCTCCTTGCCCTGGCCGAGCTGGTCGCCGTCGTAGGTGTACCAGGCACCGGCCTTGCGGACCAAGCCGATGTCGACACCGACGTCGATCAGGCTGCCCTCGCGGCTGATGCCCTGGCCGTACATGATGTCGAACTCGGCCTGCTTGAACGGCGGGGCGAGCTTGTTCTTGACGACCTTGACGCGGGTGCGGTTGCCGACCATGTCGGTGCCGTCCTTGAGCGTCTCGATGCGGCGCACGTCGAGGCGGACCGAGGCGTAGAACTTGAGCGCCTTTCCGCCCGTCGTGGTCTCGGGCGAGCCGAACATGACGCCGATCTTCTCGCGCAGCTGGTTGATGAAGATCGCGGTCGTGCCCGAGCCGTTGATGGCACCGGTCATCTTGCGCAGCGCCTGGCTCATGAGGCGGGCCTGCAGGCCGACGTGGCTGTCGCCCATCTCGCCGTCGATCTCGGCGCGGGGCACGAGCGCCGCGACCGAGTCGATCACGATGATGTCGAGGGCGCCGGAGCGGATCAGCATGTCGGCGATCTCGAGCGCCTGCTCGCCGCTGTCGGGCTGCGAGATCAGCAGGGCGTCGGTGTCGACGCCGAGCTTGCGGGCGTAGTCGGGGTCGAGGGCGTGCTCGGCGTCGATGAACGCCGCGACGCCGCCGGCGCGCTGGGCGTTGGCCACCGCGTGCAGGGCCACGGTCGTCTTTCCGGAGGACTCCGGACCGTAGATCTCGACGACGCGGCCACGCGGCAGACCGCCGATGCCGAGCGCGATGTCGAGCGTCGTGGCGCCCGTCGGGATGACCTCGATCGGGGCGCGGGCCTGGTCGCCCAGTCGCATGACGGCACCCTTGCCGTGGGCGCGGTCGATCTGGGCCATCGCGTTCTCGAGGGACTTGCCTTTGTCCTTGCTCGTGGCGATGGAGCTGTTGGGCTGAGCCATGGTGGATCCGTTTCTGCTGGTGGGTGGCCGGTCATCGACGACGCTAGAAGGACCCTCAGACAGAAGTGGGCCTCGTCGACCCGTCTGTGGATGCCGTCCTTCTCGCGTCCAACCTGTGCACGAGCCTATACGAACAGGTGTTCGACGAATCGCCGACACGCCGAGTGGTGCATTCGCGTCCTCGAGCGGTGCGATCCGGTCGGACACGCCGTCCCGAAAAGTCCACGGCGCACCACTCGCGGGCCCGGGGGTCAGCGGTCGGAGGCGGGCAGGCCCTGCGTCGCGTGCACGGCGCGCCAGACGACCTTCGGGTCCTCACCGGCGTCGAGCGCCTCGACCGCGGTGCGCCCGCCCAGGACGCTCATGACGTGGCTGTCGGCCCACACCCGCGCGTATCCGCGACCGAGGTGCCGGTCCATCAGGTCCCAGAACTCGCTGTGCCTCACCGAACCAGTATGCCGGGCCGGTCCCGACGGACTTGACCCTGACGTAGCGTGAGGCGGCACCGTCGACCGTGGCCGACACCCCGTCGGCCCGAGGACCGAGACCAGGGAGTGTCATGCACAGGACCGATCACGAGTACCTGATCGGCGACGTGGCGCGGCTGTCGGGCACCACGGTGCGCACGCTGCACCACTACGAGTCGGTCGGGCTGCTCGCGCCGAGTGCGCGGACGTCGGCCGGCTACCGGCTGTACACGCGGGACGACCTGGACCGCCTGACGCGCATCCTGTACTACCGCGACCTGGACTTCGACCTCGAGACCATCGCGACGCTGCTCGACGAGTCGGACGATCACGTCGGGCAGCTGCGGCGACAGCACGGTCTGCTGACGGACCGTCTGGCGCGCATCCGGGTGATGGTCGCAGCCCTGGAGAAGGAGATGAGTGCACACATGAACGGGAACGAGCTCACGGCCGAGCAGAAGCTGGAGATCTTCGGCGCCGACTACGACCCCGCGTACGAGGTCGAGGCCGAGCAGCGGTGGGGAGACACCGAGGCGTGGCGCCAGTCGCAGGAGCGCACGGCGGCGTTCACGCCGGACGACTGGCGCCGCATCAAGGCCGACACCGACGCCTTCAACGCCCGCCTGGCCGCTGCGTTCGCGGCGGGTGTGGCGCCCGGCAGCGACGAGGCCGACCGGCTCGCCGAGGAGCACCTAGCGAGCCTGCGGACGTACTACGACGCCGACCACGCGATGCACCGGCAGGTCGCGTCGCTCTACACCGACGACGAGCGGTACGCCCGCCCGTACGAGGAGCTGGCACCCGGTCTGGCGGCCTGGCTGCGGGCGGTGATCGACGCCAACGCGACGCACCACGACTGAGCCGGCCGGCAGGCCGACCGTCGCGTCTCGCGCCCACCCGAGGGGACGGGGCGCGGCGGGCCCTCAGGCAGCCGAGACCGAGACGTCGGGGGCGATCGAGGAGATGCTGGCGATCTGGTCGACCGACGCCTCCTCGAGCTCGAGCATCGCGCTGACGTCGAGCAGGACCTTGGAGAGGGGGACGTCGAGCGCACCGGCGAGGGCCGCCAGCAGCTCGGAGCTCGCCTCCTTCTGGCCGCGCTCGACCTCGGAGATGTAGCCCAGCGACACCCGGGCCTTGCCCGAGACGTCGCGCAGGGTCAGGCCCTGGGCGATCCGGCGCGCGCGGAGCACCTCACCGACGAGCTGTCGCATCGCGGTCATCGGGCGCCTCCGTCCATCGCTGCCATGTAGTGCTCAACCCCGGACGTGCCGAGATTCTTCCCCCAGCGTAGCGACCAGCCACGACAGCAGCGCATCGACCGTCCCCGCGCGGATCTCGGCCCGGTCGCCCGCCAGCTCGAGGAGCCGCGTCCGGACGCCCGCGGGACCGGCCACGGCGACGTGCACGGTGCCGGCGGGCTTGCCCTCGGCGGGGCCCGGACCGGCCACCCCGGTCGTCGAGACGCCGTACGTCGCGCCCAGCCGGTCGCGGACTCCGGCGGCCATCGCGGCCGCCACGTCGGCGTCGACCGTGCCGCGCTCGGCGATCAGCGCGGCCGGCACGCCCAGCGCGGACGTCTTGACGTCGGCCGCGTACGCGGCGACTCCCCCGCGGACCACGTCGGACGCCCCGGGAACGCCGACCAGCGTCGCGCAGACGAGCCCGCCCGTCAGCGACTCGGCCGTCGCGACCGTGGCACCCGCGGCGCGGAGCGCCTCGACCGCGTCGCCGGCCGTCGTCATGGGTGCGCGGCGGCCTTGGCCTCGCGGCGGATGACCCGGGCGTCGCGGACGTACATGACGCCCGTCACGACCGTGACGGCGACCGCCGCCGCCATGGCGACCCACGAGACGAACAGCAGCAGGTCGGTCAGCGGGTTGTTCCAGATCTCGAACGGCAGGACGAACCCGCCGATCGCGAGCGCCTGCAGCGCCGTCTTGATCTTGCCGCCCTGGCTCGCGGGCATCACGCCGTACTTCTTGATGAAGAACCGCATGACGGTGATGCCCCACTCGCGCACCAGCACCACGATCGTGATGGTCCAGAACAGCCATCCGTACGACTCGTCGGAGAAGATGATCGACAGGCCGACGAACGCCATGCCGGTCAGCGCCTTGTCGGCGATCGGGTCGGCGAGCTTGCCGAAGTCGGTGACCAGGTCGTACTTGCGGGCCAGGTCGCCGTCGATGCGGTCGGTGATCATCAGCAGTGCGAACGCGACCCACGCGGCGACGCGGAATCCGATCGACTCGCCGTCGTGCGTCAGCAGCAGCCATCCGAAGAACGGCACGCCCACGATCCGCACGAGCGTCAGGGCGTTCGCGATGTTCAGGTTGCTCGGCTGGGTTGCCCCGTCCATGAGTACCTCTCCTCGGCGCGGCTGGAACGACTCCTCAGTATGCGGCAGCCTCACGGCGGCGCGCCAACTGGATCTCCGCCTCGCCCGGCGAGACGTTCGTGGCGAGGCCCAGCGGCGAGGTGTAGAAGCGCAGCCCGTCGGTGCTCACGACCTTGATCCGGGGGTCGTGGCGCACGCCCTCGCGGGCCTCGACCTTGATCTCGCCGAGCTCGCTCCACAGCAGACCGACCCAGCCGTGGTCGGAGCGCAGGCGCACGCCGTGGTCGTCCGCGACGAACAGGGGCGTGCGGGCGTCGCGCAGACCGCGGGCGTGGGTGCCCGCGACCAGCACCAGCACGACGGCAGGCACCGCGAGGAGCGGCTGCTGGCGGTCGTACGCGACCCATCCGAAGCCCGCCGCCAGCGCCAGGCACAGGAGCACCAGCAACAGGTACAGCCCGGTGCGGCGGCGGATCTCGAACGCGTCGTCGATCATCAGCCGACCTGGATCGTCGCGAGGCACTGCTCGAGCTCGTCGGGCTTGATCAGCACGTCACGTGCCTTCGAGCCCTCGCTCGGGCCGACGATGCCGCGGCTCTCCAGGATGTCCATGAGGCGTCCGGCCTTCGCGAAGCCGACGCGCAGCTTGCGCTGCAGCATCGAGGTCGAGCCGAACTGGGTCGTGACGCACAGCTCGATGGCCTGCAGCACGAGGTCCATGTCGTCGCCGATGTCGTCGTCGATCTCGCGCTTGGTGGCCGCGACGGCGGTGACGTCCTCGCGGTACGTCGGCTGCAGCTGCGTCTTGCAGTGCTCGACGATCGTCTGGATCTCGGCCTCGGTGACCCACGCACCCTGCATGCGCATCGCCTTGTTCTGGCCCATCGGCAGGAACAGTCCGTCGCCCTGTCCGACGAGCTTCTCGGCACCCGGCTGGTCGAGGATGACGCGGCTGTCGGCCAGCGACGACGTCGCGAACGCCAGACGGCTCGGGACGTTGGCCTTGATCAGGCCCGTCACGACGTCGACGGACGGCCGCTGCGTCGCGAGGATCAGGTGAATGCCGGCGGCTCGCGCGAGCTGCGTGATGCGGACGATCGAGTCCTCGACGTCGCGTGGAGCGACCATCATGAGGTCGGCGAGCTCGTCGACCACGACCAGCAGGTACGGGTACGGCGCCAGCACGCGCTCGCTCATCGGCGGCAGCTGCACCTTGCCGGCGCGCACGGCCTTGTTGAAGTCGTCGATGTGGCGGTAGCCGAAGTTCGCGAGGTCGTCGTAGCGCATGTCCATCTCGCGCACGACCCACTGCAGCGCCTCGGCAGCCTTCTTGGGGTTGGTGATGATCGGCGTGATCAGGTGCGGGACGCCCTCGTACGCCGTCAGCTCGACCCGCTTCGGGTCGACCATGATCATGCGCACCTCCTCGGGGGTCGAGCGCATCAGGATCGACGAGATCATCGAGTTGACGAAGCTCGACTTGCCCGAGCCCGTCGCGCCGGCGACCAGCAGGTGGGGCATCTTGGCGAGGTTGGCCACGACGTAGCCGCCCTCGACGTCCTTGCCGAGGCCGATGACCATGGGGTGGTGGTCGCTGCGGGCCTTGGCGGAGCGCAGGACGTCGCCGAGCGAGACCATCTCCTTGTCGACGTTGGGGATCTCGACGCCGATCGCCGACTTGCCGGGGATCGGGCTGAGGATCCGCACCTCGTTGGACGCCACGGCGTACGCGATGTTCTTGCTCAGCGCCGTGACCTTCTCGACCTTGACCGCGGGGCCGAGCTCGACCTCGTAGCGGGTGACGGTCGGGCCGCGCGTGTAGCCCGTCACGGCGGCGTCGATCTGGAACTGCTCGAGCACCTCGGTGAGGCGCGCGACGACGTCGTCGGACGCCTTGGAGCGCGCCTTGTGCGGCGAGCCCTCGCGCAGCATCGTGCTGTCGGGCAGGGAGTAGACGACGTCGCCCGACAGGGCCAGCTGCTCGGCACGCGCCGGGATCGGTTCCATGGGGGGCAGCTCGACCTCGGCCTCGGGCTCCGGCTCGTCGTCGTAGGCGTCGAGGTCGGGCACGAATGGAGCGACCGGCTCGGGCTCGAAGACGCGGGCGGGCGCGGGCTCGGCCCGCACGTCGTCCGGGCCGTCGACCAGCGGGTTGTCGTAGGGCTCGTCGGGCGTCGTGCGCGGGTGACGACGCTTGGCGGGCTCGGCGGCCGGCTCGGACTCCTCGGCGTCGGCCTTGCGCCCCACGGCGAGGTCGCGCAGCTCGCGCAGGCGGTCGGGCACGGCGTAGACGGGGGTGTTGGTGACCACCAGCACGCCGAAGGCCACGACCAGCACGAGGATCGGCGAGACGACGTAGCCGCTCTTGAGCAGGTCCATCGGGATCGCGGAGAACAGGAAGCCGATGGCTCCACCGGCCTCGCGCATCGCGTCGGGGTCGGGGTCGCTCGGACGCGGCACGCCGTGGGCGATGTGGACGAGACCGAGGATGCCTCCGCTCATGGCTCCCCACCCGATGACCTGACGGCCGACGGGGCCGTTGCGGTCGGGGTGGCGCAGGGTGCGCCACGCGACGACGATCAGCAGGATCGGGACGGCCCAGGCCAGCAGGCCCACGGCGCTGCCGGTGACGTCGCGCACGACGTTGCCGATCGCGCCGGGCATGTCGGACCACACCGAGCCCGCCGCGACGATGCCGAGGGCGAGCAGGGCGAAGCCGATGCCGTCACGCCGCTGCTCGGGATCGAGGTCGCGCGCGCCGTGCCCGATGCTGCGCGCGACGGCACCGACCATGCCGGCCAGGCCGAGCCACAGGGCGGTCGAGGCGCGCAGGAGCGCGGTGAGGACAACGGCAAAGGGACCAGGCCCGGTCTTGGCCGCGGGCTTGCGGGCGGCAGGCTTGCGGGCCTGCGGCTTGCGCTTGCTCGTGGTCGGCTTCTTGCGGGCCTGGCTGCCGGACGGCCGCTTGCGCGGCGGGGAAGTCGTTCGGGTCGCCATGGTCCAAAGGGTAAAGCACAGGTCGAAGGTTGCGCCGCAGGCACGCGGAACGGGTTCCAGCCGGCCGCTGGACGCTCCCGGGCTCAGGAGCTGGCGAGTCGGCTGCGCGGCGCGGGATCGGCGGACGTCCAGCCGCCCCGCGAGCGCGCCCGGGCCAGCACGAGCGAGACCAGGCGCGGATCGGCCGGGCCCGCGTCGAGCAGCGGGGCGGTGACGACGTCGGCTCCCGCGTCGACCATGCGGTCGTGGGCGGCACCGCGCGTGAGGACGTAGCTCGACACCACGACGCGTCGCCCGTACGCCCTGGCCACGTCGACCGCATCGGCCAGGGGCGTGTCGGGGCCCCCCAGCGTCCCGACGTGCACCCGCCCGCCCCAGACGGCGCTGAGCAGCCGCGCGGCCTTGCCGACGTCGGAGATCGCGCGGGCGTCGGTCGCGAGGTCGGCCGCGAGGACGATCGTGTCGTCCGAGCGGGCACCGGCCTCGAAGAGCCGTCGCACGCCGACCTCGGCGAGCACCCAGTCCGGTCCGAGCGGTGCCGTCACGGCGACCGCGGGATCGAGGTGCGAGGCCTGGACGATCGTGACCCCGACGGGACGGTCGTAGGCCAGCATCAGCGGCACGACGGCGCGCGGGCCCGCGGTCTCGCCGATCACCTCGGCGATGCCGGGCTCCTGGACGTCGACGAACGCGTCGACGACGTCGAGGTCGCTCGCCTCGCGCCGCACGGCGTTGACGAGCCCCGCGAGCGCCGAGCGCCCGCGGGGATCCTGCGAGCCGTGGGCGCACAGGACGAGTCGGCGATTCACACGCTCCCCCGCAGCCGGCCGACCGCGGAACCCGAGACGTCCGCGGTGGTCACCGTGCCGCACGGATGCGCAGCTGCCGACGGAACACCCCCGTTGGTTCCGCCGGCAGCTCGCACCCCGCTGGTGGCGACCGGTCGCCCGAGGTGCGGCGCCGTTGCGTGAACGGCGTCCGATCGGGCCGCGGCCGTCGGGGTCACATCGACCAGCATGTGCACCCCCTCGACCGTCGGACCGGTGTCTCCCCACCAGCACCTCCAGCCTCACCGAGCGCTGTTTCGAGGTCGTTAACTCAGGTGCCGGATTTGGTTACAACTGGGCCCGCGGACGCGCGTGGCGGTCCGCCGGCCGACCAGTCGAGGCCCTCGGCCGCCTCGGCGAACCGGTCGAGGACGAGCGAGACGAGCTCGTCGGCCACCGGCCCCCCGTCGAGCAGGGGCCCCGTCACCAGGTCGGCCCCGCACCGTTGCATGCGGCCCTGGAAGAAGCCCGGCGCCATGAGGTACGAGACGATGACGACCCTCCGCCCGGGCCGTTCGCGGGTGGCCGCGCGGACGACGTCGGCCATGGGCGTGCCCGAGCCGCCGACGTGGCCGACCGCCACCGGGGCGCCCCAGGCGGCGGCGAGCTTCTCGGCCGCCTGGTCGATGCTGCGCAGGGCGTCGGCGTCGGTCGAGCCGGCCGAGCCGAGCAGGACGACGTCGTCGCGCGTGGCCCCGACCTGCGCCAGGCGACGCAGCATGACGTCCGTCAGGCGGTCGTCGGCGCCGAGCGTGCCCGCCGCGACGACCCACTCGCGCCGGGCCGCACCGTTGATGTCGACGCGCACGTGGAAGCCGGGCGCGAGCAGGAGCGGGACGACGACCGCCAGGCCGTCGACGAGGTCGAGGGCCGTGTCGACGCGCGGCAGCTGGACGTCGACGAACGCCTCGCGCACGTCGAGGTGCGGCGCCGCCTCGCCCACCGCGTCGACGAGCGCCGTGATCGCGCTCTGGGCCGCCGCGACGTCGGTCCCGTGGCTCGTGGCCACCAGGGCGATGGTCGTCATGGCGTGACCTCCTCGCTGACGGCGAGGCGGTAGCCGCGCTTGACGACGGTCTGGACGAGCGGACGTCCGGCGGCCTCGCGCAGCCGTGCGACGGCGACCTCGGCCGAGTGCGGGTCGTCCGACTCGCCCGGCAGGACGGCCAGGAGCTCCTCGCGCGAGCGGACGACACCCGGCTCGCAGGCCAGCAGCCGCAGGATCGCCATGCCGCTGGGCGACACCGGCAGCACGACGTGGTCGAGCGTCGCGGCGGTCGCCCGCACCCGCAGGGCGCCGGACGCCGTGGCCACCCCCACCGAGGCGTCGCCGAGGTGCATCACGAGCAGGCGCACGAGCGCACCGAGCCGCGCGCGCTCGGGCAGCAGCGGGTCGAACCCGGCACTCCTCAACGGATCGGCCGTGACGTGCCCGACGGCGGCGAGCACGAGGCGTCGCTCCTGCTCGAGACGCTTGAGGTCGTCCTCGACCCCGCTCGCGCGCACCGCCGACAACCACGCCGAGGCACCCGGCGCGGACGTGAACACGACCGAGTCGTAGGTTCCGGCCGCCGCGTCGCGGACCGACCGCTCGACCGCGGCCGGGTCGGGCGGCGGGCCCCACCGATAGACGACCAGGCCGAACGGACGTCCGCCCGCCGCCGCGAGCCGCTTCTCGAGCCCGTCGTCGCCGGCCCCGTGGTGCTGCACCGCGATCGACAGGCCGTCGACGCCCTCGGCGACCAGGAAGTCGGCGATCTCGGCCGAGGTCTCGGACTCCGCGACCCAGTCGGGGGTCAGGCCCGCGGCCTGCAGGGCACCGCGCGCCTTGGGCCCTCGGGCCACGAGGCGCACGCCCTGCAGCGCCTCGACCAGCTCGTGGCCGATGCCCGCGGCCTCGGCGGTGTCGAGCCAGCCGCGGAACCCGATGCCCGTCGTCACGACGACGACGTCGGTGCCCGTCGCGATCATCTGGCGGGTCTGGGCCAGCAGGGTGTCCTCGTCGATGTGCGACTCGACGCCGAGCGACGCCGCCACCGTGACCTCGGCTCCCCGGCGGCCGAGGGCCAGCGACAGGTCGGACGCCCGGCGCTGTGCCGTCACGAGGACCCGGGTGCCGGCGAGCACCGGCCCGAGAGCCGTCACGCCGTCCCGCTCCCGATCTCGACCCAGCCGTCGACGACCCGCACGGGCCACGAGCGCAGGGAAACCGACGCGTCGTCGAGGCAGTGCCCCGTCGCGAGGTCGAACGTCTGCTTGTGCATCGGCGACGCGACCGTCGGGACTCCCCCGCGGCTGCCGACGAGCCCTCGGGCCATGACGTTGGCGCCGCTGAACGGGTCGTGGTGGTCGACGGCGTGGACGTCGCCGGACCCGCCGAGCCGGAACACCGCGACCTGGCGGCCGTCGACGAGCGCCGCGGCGCCCCGGTCGGGCACGAGCGCGTCGAGCCGGCAGATCCGCGTCCAGCCCGTCGTCGTCGTGGTCGCCGTGGTCGTCATGCCGTCACCTCCGTCGTGGTCCGCACCGGGATGCTCGCGCCGGCGATCAGCACGGCACGCTCCGTCTCGTCGGCCGGACGTCGCTGGCCGCGCTCCTCAACATAGGCGAGGTCGGGATCCGGCGTGTCGGGGGCGTTCACGAACGACGCGAACCGCTGCAGCTTCTGCTCGTCGGCGAGCGTCGCGGCCCACTCGTCCTCGTAGTCGTCGACGTGCGAGGCCATCGCGGCGTCGAGGTCGGCGCCGATGCCGAGGATGTCGTCGAGCACCACGGCGCGGACCGCGTCGATGCCCCCCTCGACCGACTCGAGCCACGGCGCGGTGCGCTGCAGCCGGTCGGCGGTGCGCACGTAGTACATCAGGAAGCGGTCGATGGCCCGGACCAGCTCGTCGGTCGTCAGGTCCTCGGCGAACAGCTGGGCGTGCCGGGGCGTGAACCCCCCGTTGCCGCCGACGTACATGTTCCAGCCCCGGTCGGTCGCGATGACGCCGACGTCCTTGCCGCGGGCCTCGGCGCACTCGCGCGCGCAGCCCGAGACGCCCAGCTTGATCTTGTGCGGCGACCGCAGCCCGCGGTAGCGCAGCTCGAGGTCGATCGCGAGCGTCGTGGAGTCCTGCACCCCGTAGCGGCACCACGACTGACCGACGCACGACTTCACGGTGCGCAACGACTTGCCGTACGCCTGGCCCGACTCGAACCCCGCGTCGACGAGCCGCTTCCAGATCGCGGGCAGCTGCTCGATGCGCGCGCCGAACAGGTCGATGCGCTGACCGCCCGTGATCTTGGTGTACAGGCCGTAGTCGACTGCGACCTGCCCGATCGCGACGAGTCCCTCCGGCGTCACCTCGCCGCCGGGGATGCGCGGGACCACCGAGTACGTGCCGTCCTTCTGCAGGTTCGCCATGACGTGGTCGTTGGTGTCCTGCAGCGCCGCGTTCTCGCCGTCGAGCACGTGCCCGTGGCGCAGGGTCGACAGGATCGAGGCCGCGACGGGACGGCAGATGTCGCAGCCCTGGCCCGTGCCGTGCTGGGCGACGAGCTCGCTGAACGTCGAGATCTCGCTGACCCGGACGATGTCGAACAGCTGGGCACGGCTGACCGCGAAGTGCTCGCACAAGGCGTTACTGACCTCGATGCCGGCTTCGGCGAGCTGGACGTCGACGAGCTTCTTGACCAGCGACACGCACGACCCGCAGCTCGTGCCGGCCTTGGTGCAGGCCTTGACGCCGGTCAGGTCGGTGCAGCCGTGCTTGGTGACGGCGCAGCGGACCTGACCGGCCGTGACGTTGTTGCACGAGCAGACGGTGACGTCGTCGGGCAGCGCCGCGCCCGCCACCGGCGCCGCCGCGCCCTCGGGCAGGAGCCAACCCGTCGGGTCGCTGCCCAGCGCGCGACCCACCATGGGCCGCAGGTTCGTGTACGCGCCGGCGTCGCCGACCAGCATGCCGCCCAGCAGCGTCTGCGCGTCGTCGCTCATGACGAGCTTCTTGTAGACGCCCGCCGTCGGGTCGGCGTAGACGACCTCGAGGCTGCCGCTGGTCGCCGCGAACGCGTCGCCGAAGCTCGCGACGTCGACGCCCAGCAGCTTGAGCTTGGTCGAGAGGTCGGCTCCGTCGAACGTCGCGGTACCGCCGAGCAGGCGGTCGGCGACGACCTCGGCCATCGTGTAGCCCGGGCCGACCAGCCCCCACACGCGTCCGGCGATCTGCGCGACCTCGCCGATCGCGAAGATCGAGTCGTCGCTCGTCAGGCAGCCGGGATCGGCCACCACGCCGCCCCGCTCCCCCACCTCGAGCCCGCTCGACCGGGCCAGCTCGTCGCGCGGCCGCACGCCGGTCGCGAACACGACGACGTCGGCGGCGATCCGCTCGCCGTCGGCGAACTGCATGCGTGCCACCTTGCCGTCACGGCCCGCCTTGAGCCTGGAGGTCGCCGTCGAGGTGCGCACCGAGACGCCCAGCTGCTCGATGATGCGGCGCAGCGCGCCGCCACCGGCTCGATCGACCTGCAGCGGCATGAGCCACTCGGCGAACTCGACGACCGTCGTGTCGGCGCCGAGCGCCGTCAGGGCTCCGGCCGCCTCGAGACCCAGCAGGCCCCCGCCGACGACGGCTCCCCTGACCTTGCGGCCGAGGGCGGCCTCCCGGTCGAGCACCCACTGCCGCAGCTCGGCGACGTCGTCGACCGTCCGGTACACGAAGCAGCCCGGCAGGTCGGCGCCGTCGACGGGTGGCACCGTGGCGTACGAGCCCGTGGCCAGCACGAGCCGGTCGTAGTCGAACGTCGTGCCGCGGGCGTGCAGCTGCTTGGCCTCGCGGTCGATGCGGCTGACGACCGAGCCGCGGTACAGGCGCACGCCGGGACGGCGCCACAGGCTGCCGTCGCCCAGCAGGAGGTCCTCGGGGTCGCGGTCGGAGAAGAACGACGTCAGGGCGACGCGGTCGTACGGCGGACGCGTCTCGTCGCCGAACACCTCGATGTCCCACGTCCGGTCGGCCCCGCGCTCGACGAGGGCCTCGACGAGCCGGTGGGCGACCATGCCCGCTCCGACGACGGCGAGCTTCTGCTTGGCGCCTCGCGAGGCGTGCTGATCGATCGTCATGTCCCGACGGTAGGAACGGCGTGTGTCATGACGGCGATGCGCGTGTTACCTCGTCGGAACGTTTGTCTCACGGACCTCGTCGGACCCGTGTGAGACGGGTGCGGGATCGGTCGTCCGCAACCAGTCGACGATGCCGCAGACGAGCTGCGTGCAGCCGCCGCAGCCCGTCGTCGCGAGCGTCGCGCCCGCCAGCGACGCGAGCGACGTCGCTCCGGCGTCCCAGGCGCGCACGAGGTCGCCCTTCGTGACGCCGTTGCACCGGCACACCGTCGTCGCCGCCGGCATCGTGGTCGGCGAGGAGCTCTCGGCGGCCCCGGACGTCGAGGCACCCATCAGCAGCTGCATCGGGTCGGCCGGCAGCATGCCGGGGCGGTCGAACTGCGTCGACAGGTACGACGCGAGGTCGGGCGAGCCGACGCACGTCACGCCGACGAGGGTGTCGCCGCGCGTCACGAGCTCGACGTGCCGGTGCGCCCGCCGGTCCGACAGCGAGACCACCCGGTCGTCGGGACCGGCCGTCGACGACCGCACGCCCATCGTCACGACGCTCATGCCGACGGCCTTCAGACGCATCGCGGACCCCGCGATCGGAGGAAGGCCGACCTCCTCGCCGCGGGCGATGCTCCGGGCGAGCGCACGGGCCTGGTCCCACCCGGGCGCGACGAGGCCGCTGACGCCGGCAGGCGTCTCGGCGCAGTCGCCGATCGCGAACACGGACGGGTCGCTGGTGCGCAGGCCGTCGTCGACGACGACGCCCACGTTCGTCTCGAGGCCGGCCTCGGCGGCCAGCGCCGTGTCGGGGGCCGATCCGCAGGCCAGCACGACCAGCTCGGCCGGCAGGCCGCGTCCGTCGTCGAGGCGCACGGCGTCGACGCGCCCCTCCCGCACCCCGACCGAGGCGAGGGCCGCGCCCGTCACGACGTCGATGCCGAGCGTCACGGTGTGGTCGGCGACGACCCGGGCGATCTCGGGGTCGAGGTCGCGTCCCAGCACGCCGGCCGACGAGGCGACGAGCGCGACGCCGACGCCGCGGTGGCGCAGGGCGCACGCCGTCTCGAGGCCCAGCGGACCCGCGCCGACGACGACGGCGTGGGACGCGTTGAGCGCGGCGGCGGTGATGTCGCGCGCGTCGTCGAGCCGGCGCACCACGTGCACGCCCCGCGGCAGCCCGTCGCGCAGCCCCGCGACGTCCACGACACGGGCGCGCGCCCCTGTCGCGAGCACCAGCACGTCGTAGTCGAAGTCGCCGTCGGCGGTCACGACGGTGCGTCGCGCCCGGTCGATCCCGAGCGCCCGCACCCCCGCTCGCACCCGCACGCGCCCGCTGTCGGGGGTCGGGAGCGTCAGGCCCGCCAGGTCGATCCGACCGGCCACCAGCTCGGTCAGCATGACGCGGTTGTACGGCTCGTACGACTCGTCGCCCAGCACGTCGACCTCGACGTGCGGCGCGAGACGGCCCAGCTCGTCGGCGAACCGGTTGCCGACCATGCCGGCGCCGACCACGACGACCCGCGTGCCGCTCACGCGCCGGCCCTCGCGACCTGCACGGCGCAGACCTTGAACTCGGGCATGCCGGAGACCGGGTCGGTGGCCGCGTTCGTCACGGCGTTGACCATGCCGTCGCCGGCGAAGTGGAACGGCACGAAGACCGTGTCGGGCCGGATGTCGGCGCTGATGCGGGCCTGCGCGACCATCGTGCCGCGCTTCGAGGTGATCCGGACGTCCTCGACGCCCTCCAGCCCGAGCCGTGACGCCAGCACGGGGTTGATCTCGACGTACGCGCACGGCATCGAGTCGTTGAGCCGCGCGACACGGCGCGTCTGGGCGCCCGACTGGTAGTGCTGCAGCACGCGGCCGGTCACGAGCCACACGGGCGCCTCGGCGCGCAACGGCTCGTCGGGGCCGACGGCCCGCACCGCCACCATCCGCGCGCGGCCCGACGGGGTCGGGAACGCGTCGGCGAACAGTCGTGGGGTGCCGGGGTGCTGCTCGTCGGGACACGGCCAGTAGAGCGCCTCCCCCGCGTCGAGGCGGTCGTACGAGATGCCGGCGTAGTCGGCCCGGCCGCCCGCGCTCGCGCGCCGCAGCTCGTCGTAGACCTCGCGCGGGTCGGTCGACCACGTGCGGGGTGCGTCGAGCCGGGCGGCGAGCTCGGCGAACACCTCGAGCTCGGACCGGACGCCGGGCGGGGGTGCGACGGCCCGGCGACGACGCAGCACACGTCCCTCGAGACCCGTCATCGTGCCCTCCTCCTCGGCCCACTGCGTGACCGGCAGGACGTAGTCGGCCAGCATCGCGGTCTCGGACGGCACGAAGTCGCACACCACGACCAGGTCGAGCGCCTCGACGCGACGACGGACGACGTCCGCGTCGGGCGCGCTGACCAGGAGGTTGCTGCCGTGCACGAACAGCGCCCGGGGGCCGCCGGTCTGCCCCAGGCTCGTCAGCAGCTCGACGGCGGGGACGCCCGGTCCGGGGATCACGTCGGGGTCGACGCCCCACACCGTCGCGACGTGCTCGCGTGCCGCCGGGTCGGCGATCATGCGGTACCCGGGCAGCTGGTCGGCCTTCTGGCCGTGCTCGCGCCCGCCCTGGCCGTTGCCCTGACCCGTGATGGCGCCGTAGCCGCCTCGCTCGGCGCCGACGAGGCCCAGGGCCAGCGCCAGGTTGATGACCGCCGTGACGGTGTCGGTGCCGTCGGCGTGCTGCTCGGAGCCGCGTCCGGTCAGGAGGAAGGCGCCCCGCCCGCCGCGGTGGGGGCTCGCGTGCGCCAGCGTGCGGGCGATGCGACGCAGCTGGGTCTCCGGCACCCCGGTCGTCGCGGCGACGCGCTCGGGCCACCACTCCGCGACGCTGCGCCGGACGTCCTCGACCCCGTCGACCCGGGCGGCGAGGTACGCGTCGTCGGCGAGGCCCTCGGCCAGCACGACGTGCAGCAGGCCGAGCGCCAGCACGAGGTCGGTGCCCGGGACGAGCTGCACGTGCTCGCCGGCGCCGTCGTCGGTCAGCCGCGCCGTGGCGCTGCGGCGCGGGTCGACCACGACGAGCCCTCCCCGCTCCCGCACCGGCCCGAGGTGCTGGACGGCGGGCGGCATGGTGTCGGCGAGGTTGCTGCCGAACAGCACCACGACGTCCGCGTCGGCGACGTCGGTCAGCGGGAACGGCAGGCCGCGGTCGATGCCGAGCGAGCGGTTGGCGGCGGCCGCCGCCGACGACATGCAGAAGCGTCCGTTGTAGTCGATGTGGCGGGTGCGCAGCGCCAGCCGCGCGAACTTGCCGAGCTGGTAGGCCTTCTCGTTGGTCAGCCCGCCGCCGCCGAACACCGCGATCGCGTCGGATCCGTCCTGCTCGCTGATCGCCCGCACGCGGGCCGCGATCTCGTCGAGCGCGACCTCCCAGCTCACCTCCTCGAAGCCGCCGTCGGCGACCCGTCGCAGCGGCGACGTGATGCGGTCGGGCACCCGCAGCACGTCGGCGCTCGTCCACCCCTTCTGGCACATGCCGCCGACGTTGGTCGGGAACGCCCGGGCCGCGACCGACACGGGGTCGCCGGCCGTCACGACCTGGGCGCACTGCAGGGCGCAGTAGGGGCAGTGGGTGTCGGTCATGCGGTGCTAGACCCCCGCCTTCGCCATGACCGAGCGCGGCCGCAGGTAGAACACCCAGGTGACCGCGAGGCACACGACGTAGAAGACCGTGAACACCACGAAGGCGCTCTTGACGGCGTCCACGGGGTCCGAGATCCACGGGGCGCTGAACGTGATCGGGATCAGGAAGCCGCCGAGGGCCCCGATCGCCCCGGCGATGCCGATGACGGCGGAGGCCTCCTTGGTGGTGCGACGCTCGGCCGCCACGCGCTCGGCCGACCCGTCGGGACCGGCCTGCGTCGCGTACGCCTTCCAGATCAGCGGGATCATGCGGTACGTCGAGCCGTTGCCGATGCCCGTCGCCGCGAACACCAGCAGGAACGCGGCCAGGAACCACGGGAAGACGCCGGAGTTGTGGTCGACGGCCGCGCGGACCGCGTCGGAGTACTGGAACGTCGCCGGATCGGGCGCGGGGGCGCCGGCAGGAGCCTTCGGCACCGGGTCGAGCGCCGCGAGCGACACCATGACGAGCACGGTGCCGACGATCATCCCGACGAACGCGAGCAGGGTGACGCGCGCCCCGCCGAGCCGGTCGGCCATCCAGCCGCCCAGCGGACGCATCAGCGAGCCTACGAGTGCCCCGAGGAAGCCGTAGAACGCGAAGTTGATGCCGATGCCGGGGATCGTGGGGACCGGCTGGTTGAAGAAGTTGATCTTGATCAGCAGCGGCATGGCGGCGGAGTAGCCGATGAACGAGCCGAACGTGCCGATGTACAGGAACGACATGACCCAGGTGTGCCGGTAGCGGACGACCGCGAGCTGCTCGCGCGGCCTCGAGTACGCCGCCGACAGGTTGTTCATGAAGAAGTACGCGGTCAGGGCCGCGACGACGGCCAGCGCCGCGTAGAGGTAGCCGACCCGCTCCAGCACGATGCCGCTCTCGCTGGCCTTCACCAGGCCGAACGCGCCTGCTCCGCCCACGATGATCGGCAGGAAGAACTGGATCACCGCGACGCCGAGGTTGCCGCCCGCGGCGTTGAGGCCCAGCGCCGTGCCCTTGAGCCGTGCCGGGAAGAAGAAGTTGATGCTGGCCATCGACGACGCGAAGTTGCCGCCGCCGACGCCGGCGGTCGCCGCGATGCCGACGAAGACCCAGTAGGGCGTCTCGGGCCGCTGCACGAAGTACGCGAACAGCAGCGTCGGCACCACGAGCATCAGGGCGCTGAACACCGCGAAGTTGCGCCCGCCGAACTTCGGGACCGCGAACGTGTAGGGCAGGCGCAGCAGCGAGCCGACGAGGTTCGGCACCGCGATGAGCCAGAACAGCTGCAGCGGCGAGAACGCGAAGCCCACCTTGGCCAGCAGCGCCGCGGCCGCGCTCCACAGCAGCCAGACCGAGAAGCCGAGGTGCTCGCCGAACACCGACCAGACGAGGTTGCGGCGGGCGACCCGGTGGCCCCCGGCCTGCCACTGGGCGGGGTCCTCCGGGTCCCACTCGTCGATCCAGCGACTGGTGCGGCGTCGCGTCGCGGGAGGCGGGGCCGACTGCTGGTCGGGAGGGCTGGTGACGGTGCTGGTCATGGGACGCTCCGGAGGTCGGCGACCCGGCGGCGTGCCGGATCTCGTGCGACCGAACCTAGGGAGCGCGTGTTTCGACCGGACGTGTCACGACGTCAGCGACGCGTAACAGTTCGCGCACGGTCGCGGGGGCGCCACTGTGAGAACCGTCGGGGTGACGACCTGGCGCGCGTCTGGATCAGGGATCGGGCGCGTCCCACGCCTCGATCGCGACGCGGACGTGCTCGAGCACCTCGGCGACCCGGGCCGGGTCTCCCCCGGCGCGGCCGATCGCGACGCCGACGAGGTAGGTCGTCAGGGGTGCGGCGGGCCGCACGACGCCGTGGGCCGCGTCGGACGCCAGGTCGAGGACGGCGTCGACGTCGAGCACCTGCTCGACACCGAGGTCGGCCGCGAGGCCCGCGGCCCAAGCGGCGAGGGCGGACTCATCCATCGTGGTCTCCTTCGTCGTGGTCGCCCCGACCCGCCCGGCGGACGAGTCGGTGCAGGTCGTCGGGGGTGTCGACGTCGTCGGCGACCTCGGCCAGGTCGATCTCGGCCAGGTCGAGACCGCTCGTCACGCGGGTCGCCGACAGGTGCGCGAGCGGCGCGTGCGCATCGAGCGCGGCGCGCAACGGTGCGACGCGGTGGGCCGCCAGCAGGGGCTGGCGGCGTCCGTCGACCCCCGACGCCACGACGCCGTCGCGTCCGGGGTGGGCCGCGAGCCCCGCCAGCAGCGCGTCGACGACGTCGCCGATGCGCGGGACGTCGGCCGCGACCACGACCACGTGGTCGGCGGCGTCGGCGTGGCGCCGCAGGGCCGTGAGGCCCGCCCCCATCGCGGCGGCCGGGCCCGAGAACGGCGGCTCCTCCTGCACACGGTCGACGCCGGCCGGCAGCCCCGCGGTGCCGTCGGGCGCCACCACGACGACGCGGCGGGCGTCGGCCACCGCCGCCAGCGCGTGCGTCAGCAGCGTCGCCCCGTCGACCACGACCTGCAGCTTGTCGACGTCGCCCATGCGGGCCGAGCGGCCCCCCGCGAGCACGATCGCGTCGTACGCGCGGGGGACGGTGTCCATGAGGGGCCTGACCGGCGGACCGGTGACCTACGCCTCGACGACGACGGGCAGGATCATCGGGCGGCGACGCAGGCGACGTCCGACGAACGAGCCCAGCACGCGGCGGATGACCTGCTGCAGCTGGCGGTTGTCGCGCGTGCCGTCCGACAGCGCCTCCTCGAGGGCCGCGACGATCTTCGGCACGATCTCGTCGAACGCCGAGTCGTCCTCGGCGATGCCACGGGCGTGGATCTCGGGGCCGGTCAGGATCTTGCCGGTGGCCGAGTCGATCACGACGACGACCGAGACGAAGCCCTCCTCGGCCAGCACGCGACGGTCCTTGAGCTCGGAGTCGGTCAGGTCGCCGACCGACGAGCCGTCGACGTACACGTAGCCGACGTCGACCGCGCCCGTGATGGACGCGTGGCCGTCGACCAGGTCGATGACGTAGCCGTCCTCGGCCAGCAGGACGTTGGGGACGCCCGTCTTGGTCGCGAGCTTGGCGTTGGCGTGCAGGTGGCGGATCTCGCCGTGCACCGGCAGCACGTTCGTGGGCTGCACGATGTTGTAGCAGTAGAGCAGCTCGCCGGCGGAGGCGTGGCCTGACACGTGCACCAGCGCGTTGCCCTTGTGGACGACGTTGGCGCCGAGCTTGGTGAGGCCGTCGATGACGCGGTAGATCGCGTTCTCGTTGCCGGGGATCAGCGACGACGCCATCAGCACGGTGTCGCCGGGCTCGAGGCTGACCTGCTGGTGGCTGTTGTTGGCCATGCGCGACAGCGCCGCCATCGGCTCGCCCTGCGAGCCGGTCGACATCAGCACCATCTTGTTCGGCGGGGCCGCGTCGATCTTGTCGACCACGACGCCGTCGGGGACGTGCAGGTAGCCGAGCTCGCGGGCGATCTGCATGTTGCGGACCATCGAGCGTCCGACGTACGCGACCTTGCGACCGTGCTTGGCGGCGGCGTCGATGACCTGCTGGACGCGGTGGATGTGCGAGGCGAACGACGCGACGATGATGCGGCCCGTGCTGTTCTGGAAGACCGCGTCGATCGCCGGCGTGATGTTGCGCTCGGACGTCGTGAAGCCCGGCACCTCGGCGTTGGTCGAGTCGGTCAGGAAGAGGTCGACCCCCTCCTCGCCGAGGCGGGCGAACGCCCGCAGGTCGGTGATGCGGCCGTCGAGCGGCAGCTGGTCCATCTTGAAGTCGCCGGTGTGCAGCGCGACGCCGGCGGGGGTCTTGATCGCGACTGCCAGGGCGTCGGGGATCGAGTGGTTGACCGCGACGAACTCGAGCTCGAACGGCCCGAGGTCCATGATGTCGCCCTCGGAGACCTCGTACTTGGGGGCGTCCTTGAGCTTGTGCTCCTTGAGCTTGGGGTCGAGGAACGCCAGCGTCAGCTTGGAGCCGATGACGGGGATGTTGCCGCGCTCGCGCAGCAGGTACGGCACGCCACCGATGTGGTCCTCGTGACCATGCGTCAGCACGATGCCGACGACGTCCTTGAGCCGGTCACGGATGGGTCCGAAGTCGGGCAGGATCAGGTCGACGCCGGGCTGGGTCTCCTCCGGGAAGAGGACGCCGCAGTCGACGATGACGATCTTGCCGCCGTACTCGAACGACGTCATGTTGCGGCCGATCTCGCCGAGTCCTCCCAGGGGGATGACGCGGAGACCGCCTTCGGGCAGTGCGGGCGGAGCATTGAGCTCCAGGTGCATGTGGCTCATCGGGATGTTCAGCTTTCGAGTCAGTGGTGCTGGAGGAGGCCGGCAGCGACGAGACCGTCGCGAACGATCGCGACCTCTTCCTCGGTCGCGGCCAGCAGGGGGGCACGCATCGTGCGGTGGTCGAGCACGCCGAGCAGCTGCAGGGCAGCCTTGGCCGTGATCGCACCTTGCGTGTGGTTCATCAACGCCCGGACGGCGGGCTGAAGTCTGATGTTGATCGCGCGAGCGGCCGGCAGGTCGCCGGCGTCGACCGCGGCGACCATGTCGGCGTATTGGCGGCTGGCGGCGTGGCTGACGACGCTGACGATGCCGGCGGCACCGAGGGCGAGCCAGGCGAGATTGGCCGGGTCGTCGCCGGAGTAGATGGCGATGCCGGTCTCGTTCATGAGCCACACGCCGCGGTCGAGATCGCCCGTGGCGTCCTTCATCGCGACGATCAGGGGGTCGTCGGCCATCGCGAGGTAGGTCTCGTCGGCGATCGTGATGCTGCTGCGGCCCGGGATGTCGTAGAGCATCACGGGAGTGTCGTCGCCGGCCCGCGCGACGTCGGTGAAGTGCGCGAGCAGACCCGCCTGCGGGGGCTTGCTGTAGTACGGCGTGACGATCAGCAGGCCGTGGGCGCCGAGCTTCTTGGCCTGCTGGGCCAGCTCGACGGAGTGACGCGTGTCGTTGGTGCCGACCCCGCCGATGACGGTGGCGCGGTCGCCGACGGCCTCGAGCACGGCCGCCAGCAGACGTCCGTCCTCGGCCACCGTCGTGGTGGGCGACTCGCCCGTCGTGCCGCTGACGACGAGACCGTCGTTGCCCTGGTCGACCAGGTAGGAGGCCACCTTCTGGGCCGCGTCCAGGTCGAGCTCGCCCTCGCGGGTGAACGGCGTGACCATGGCCGTCAGCACGCGCCCGAAGGGCGCGGCGTCGGAAGCGAGGGGCGACGTCATACCCACGAGGCTACCGCTTGGCGACCTGTCCCCCGCTACCGGCAGGATGGCGGCATGGCCCCAGACATCTACGACGTCGACACGACGTCGGTCCCGCGCGGCGACGGCGTGCGCGACGTCGAGCTGACCGATCGCTGGCACACGCCCCTCGGCACGCCCAACGGCGGCTACATCCTCGCGACGATGCTGCGCGGCCTGCGCGACGAGATGGGCGCCGACGACCCGATGGTCGCGGCCGTCACGTACGTGTCGCCGCCCGTCGCCGGGCCGGCCGAGCTGCGCACCGCCACGGTGCGCATGGGGCGTCGCGTGCAGACCGGCAGCGCCTCGCTGTGGCAGGGCGAGCGGCAGGTCGCCACGATGACCGCGAGCTTCGGGCCGCGCGGCGACGGACCGTCGTCCGAGCTCGGCGCGCCCCCCGCCCTCCCGGCACCCGACCGCTGCGCCGACCCGCTCGACCACGGCATGCCGGCCGACGGCCTGTTCGGCCGCGTCGACTACCGGCTCGCGTCGATGCCCGGCTGGGCGGCCGGCGCACCCAGCGGCGACCCGACGATCGACCTGTGGCAGCGCCTGCAGGGCGGCCGCGAGATCGACTTCCCGGCGCTCGCGCTGCTGTGCGACTCGTTCGCTCCCCCCGTGCTCGAGCTCGGCGAGGGGCACCAGCAGTCCATGACCGTGCAGCTCACGGTGCACCTGCACCGCCTGCCGCGCCCGGGGTGGATCGCGACGAGGCTGTCGACGCGTCACGTCGTCAACGGCTTCCACGAGGAGGACTGCGAGCTGTGGGACGAGGACGGCCACCTCGTCGCGCAGAGCCGACAGCTCGGCATCCTGCTGTAGGGCGCCCGCCCGGTCGCCACCACCCCGGTCGCCAGGGAGGCCGCCTGCGGCCTGGGGGTCCCCCCACGAGCTCTGCGAGTAGGGGGCCCGTGAGCGAAGCGAGGCGACATACGCGAGCCCGATCGGGTGGTTCGCCTCGGGCTCCGCCCTCACGGGCCCCCACTCGCTGCGCTCGCGGGAGGTACCCCCAGCTCCGCTCCCTGGCGAACGAGGGGGGCGGTGACTCGACTCACGTCCTCAGAGGTTTGTCCGACGGGCCCCGGTTGCCAGAGTGGACGGATGACCGATTCCTGGACCGACTTCCTGCTGACCCTGGGCGGCGCGGTCGCCGTCGCGGCGGTGCTGCTGGGCGTGCTGGCGCTGCTGATCCGGCTGGCGGCGCGACGGTCGTCGTCGGCCGCGGCGCTGCACCACTCCGCCCGCCTGCACGTGCGGGCGCTGCTGCTCGTCGTCGCGGTGTGGGTGTCGATCAGGTCGACGCTGCCCGGCGGGCCGACCAACGAGGCGTGGGAGCCGCTGAACCTGGTGTGCCGCATCGCGACGATCGTCGCGGTCGCATGGCTCGTGGCCTCGATCGCATTGTTCGTCGAGGACCTCAGCCTGCGGCGCTACCGCATCGACGTCGCCGACAACCGCAACGCCCGCCGCGCCCGCACCCAGGTGCTGGTCATCCGCCGGCTGACCCTGATGGTCGTGGTCGTGCTGGCCATCGGGGCGATCCTGCTGAGCTTCCCGGGGGCCGGGGCGATCGGCGCGAGCGTGCTGGCCTCGGCCGGCGTCATCAGCATCGTGGCGGCCCTCGCGGCGCAGTCGACGCTCGGCAACGTCATCGCCGGCATCCAGATCGCGTTCAGCGACTCGATCCGGTACGACGACGCCGTGATCGTCGAGGGCGAGTGGGGCTGGGTCGAGGAGATCACGCTGAGCTACGTGGTGGTGCGGCTGTGGGACGACCGCCGCATGGTGCTGCCGTCGACGTACTTCACGACGACCCCGTTCCAGAACTGGACGCGCAACCACTCCGAGCTGCTGGGCGCGGTCGAGTTCGACCTCGACTGGCGGGTCAGTCCCGACGGGATGCGCGCCGAGCTCGACCGCATCCTGCCGCTCACCGACCTGTGGGACGGACGCGTCAAGGTGCTGCAGGTGACCGACGCGGTCGGCGGGTTCGTCCACGTCCGCATCCTCGTGACGGCCCGCGACGCCCCCACGCTGTTCGACCTGCGCTGCCACGTGCGCGAGCGGATGATCGACTGGCTGCAGTCGTCGAACGAGGGCGGCCTCCCCCGCCACCGCGTCGAGACCGTCGAGCGGGTCCCGCCCCGCCGCGGCAGCACGGTCGAGCCGAGCGGTCTCTACTCGGGCGACGACGACGCCGACGAGCGCGCCGCGCGTCTGACGACCCAGACCCCTGTCAGCGACGCCCCGACCGAGCGCACGGGCTGAGCGGGCTGGTGTCGGGACTCGCAGGTGCAGCGTCGCACGACACCGCTCAGGCGCGGTCGTGGGTGACGATGTCGAATCCGTCGTGGGCCTCGCGGGACGTCTCGGGCCAGCGCGACCAGTCGACGTCCGGGAACCAGGCGTCACCGTCCGGCGACTGGTGCACCCGGGTGACGACCATCCGGTCGACCGCGCCGGCCGCGAGCGCCCCGGCGTAGACCTGGGCCCCGCCGATCAGGAACACCTCGTCGTCCAGCGTCGCCGCCGTGGCGAGCGCGGACTCCAGGTCGTGCGCCACCTCGACGCCGTCGGCCGACCACCCGGCGTCGCGGGTCAGGACGATCGAGGTGCGCCCCGGCAGCGGACGTCCGATCGACTCGAACGTCGCCCGCCCCATGACCATCGGGTGGCCCATCGTCAGCGCCTTGAAGTGCGACAGGTCGCCCGTCGGCGGCCACGGCAGCGCGCCGTCGCGGCCGATGACGCCGTTGTCGCCGATCGCGACGACGATCGTGACGCTCATACCGCGATGGGGGCCTTGATCGCCGGGTGCGGGTCGTAGCCGGTGACCTTGATCGAGTCGAGCGTGAAGTCGTCGATCGACGTGATCGCCGGGTCGAGCCACAGCTCGGGCAGGGCGCGCGGCTCGCGGGTCAGCTGCTCGCGCGCCTGGTCGAGGTGGTTGACGTAGAGGTGGGCGTCGCCGAGCGTGTGGACGAAGTCGCCGACCTCGAGCCCCGTGACCTGCGCGACCATGTGCGTCAGCAGCGCGTAGGAGGCGATGTTGAACGGCACGCCGAGGAAGACGTCGGCCGACCGCTGGTACATCTGGCACGACAGCTTGCCGTCGGCGACGTAGAACTGGAAGAACGCGTGGCACGGCATGAGCGCCATCGCGTCAAGGTCGGCGACGTTCCACGCGCTGACGACGTGGCGCCGCGAGTCGGGATTGGCCCTGATGTCGTCGATGACCCGGGCCAGCTGGTCGACGTGCTCGCCGTCGGGCGTCGGCCACGTGCGCCACTGGTAGCCGTAGACGGGCCCGAGGTTGCCGTTGCCGTCGGCCCACTCGTCCCAGATCGTGACGCCGTGCTCGCGCAGGTAGGCCGTGTTGGTGTCGCCCTTGATGAACCACAGCAGCTCGGCGACGACCGACCGGACGTGCACCTTCTTGGTCGTCACGAGCGGAAAGCCCTGTGACAGGTCGAACCGCATCTGGTGGCCGAAGACGCTGCGCGTGCCGGTGCCGGTGCGATCGCCCTTGGCGACCCCTTCGTCGAGGATGCGCTGGACGAGATCGAGGTAGGCCCGCATGTCGTCACCCTATCAATCCGGGAGCGTGCCGACGGTATGCCAAACTCGGTCCATGCCGAGTGTTGAGTACGACGCGACCCCGCGGGAGGTCCGCAGCTTCGCCCTCCTCCAGATCGTCCTCACCGGCGTGTTCCTGGTGCTCCTGTTCTTCATGCTCGGTGCGACCGACCAGCCGTTCCCGCCGATCTGGCTGACCGTCGTCCTGCTCGCCCTCGTCGCCGCCGGCGCCTTCCTCGCCGAGCGGGTGTGGCTCAGCGCCTCGCCGCTGCCCGCTGCCGGCGATCCCGCCGACACGCAGCGCGAGGCCGTCGGCATCTTCGCGGCCCAGACGGTCCGCAAGCTGATCTACGCCGAGACGCCCCTGCTGGTCGCGGTCGTCGTCTCGTTCGTGACCGACCACGGCGGCTGGCCGATCGTCGTCGCGGGCTTCCCGGGCATGCTCGTCCTGACGTGGGAGGTGTGGCCGAGCCCGCGCAACACGTCGCTGTCCGCGGCGATGCTCGACTCGCAGGGCGCCGAGTCGCGCCTGGTCGAGAGCTTCCTCGAGGTCTGACCGGGCCGGACGTCGACCGTCCGCCGTGACAGACTGATGCCCTCGGGGATCAGTGGGCCCACGGCGATAGCCGGACCGTCCACGCGTCGTACCCCCGAGGAACCATCTGTGGAATGGAACATGCAACCGGTCGTGGGTCGGTCGGCCCCTCGGGGCAGCGTGTGCCGGGCTCTGCGGGACTTCGGGTCCCCCGCCCGCCGGACGTGACCGACCTGCGGCCGGACCCGATCGAGGAGAGTCCCCCATGGTCACGGTCATGACGCACGAACGAGTCGTCCACCACCGGCACGGCGCGCTCGTCGACGTCCTCGAGCCGGGCCGGCACCGGTTCTGGACGACGGGCCACACGTTCACACGGGTCGACACGCGGGTGCAGGTCTTCGAGGTGCGCCCCCAGGAGATCCCCACCGCCGACGGCATCAGCGTCAAGGTCGGCGCGAGCGCGCTCGTCGCGGTCGTCGACCCGGTCGCGCACGTCGAGCACGCCGTCGACCCCCACGCGGTCGTCTACGACGCGGTGAAGGCATGGCTGCGCGACACGGTGCGCCAGCACACGCTCGAGCAGGTGCTGGCCGGCATCGTCGTCGAGGCCGTGCCGCCGGCGGTCGCGGCCGCCGCGACCGCCACCGGCTACGCCGTCACCGACTTCGCGGTGCGCGACGTGATCGTGCCGGCCGAGATCCGGCGGGCCGCCGAGGAGCTCGTCACGGCGCGCCAGCAGGCGCAGATCAGTCTCGAACGCGCCCGCGGCGAGGTCGCCGTCACCCGCGCCCTCGCCAACGGCGCGAAGGTGCTCGAGGACCACCCGCTCCTCGCCTCGATCCGCCTGGTCGAGACGGCCGCGAGCCACGGCGGAACCGTCGTCATCGAGCGTCCGGCCGATCGGCCGACGTCGTGAGCGGCCCCACCGCCGACGTCAGCGCCCGCCTGGCGTGGCCCGACGACGCCGCCGCGATCGTGCGCGTGCAGCTCGCGTCCTGGCGCACGAGCTATGCGCACCTGATCCCCGCGGCCGAGCTCGACGCGCTCGACCCGGCCGCGCTGACCGAGCGATGGGTCTCGACCATCACGACGCCGCAGGACGCCCGCCTGCGCGTGCTGGTGGCGCTCGAGCGCGCGGACGTCCGAGGGTTCGCGCTGGTGCACCCCTCGTTCGACCCCGACAGCGACCGCGTGGCCGACGGCGAGGTCGGCGAGTTCGTCGTCGACGCCGGGCACCAGCGGGCCGGGCACGGCTCACGCCTGCTGCAGGCCGCGATGGACACGCTGGCTGCCGACCGGTTCACCCGCGCGGTGTGGTGGGTCAATGCCGCCGACGACGCGCTGCGGGCCTTCGTGACCGAGTCGGGATGGGCGGCCGACGGTGCCCACCGCGAGCTCGGCTCCGCGACCGGGGCGACGATCAAGCAGGTGCGGCTGCACACCAGCCTGGCATGACGACCGATCGCAGCATCGTCGTCGACTCCCTCGGCGTCGGCCTCGCGACGGGTGCGTACGGCGTCTCGTTCGGGGCGATCTCGACGGCGTCGGGGCTGTCGGTGCTGCAGACGTGCCTGATCTCGCTGCTGGTGTTCACGGGGGCGTCGCAGTTCGCGTTCGTCGGCATCGTGGCGTCGGGCGGCAACCCGCTGACGGGCGCGCTGACCGCGGTGCTGCTGGGCAGCCGCAACTTGTTCTACGGCGTCAGCATGGCCCCGCGGCTCGACCTCGACCCGCGTGCACGACTCGCCTCGGCGCACTTCGTGATCGACGAGTCGACCGCGATGGGCGTGACGCGCGAGACCCGGCGGCAGGCGCGGCTGGGCTTCTACTGGACCGGCATCTCGATCTTCGTGCTCTGGAACGCCACGACGTTCGCGGGTGCCCTCGCCGGCGACGCGATCGGCGACCCCCGCACGTACGGGCTCGACGCGGCGGTGGGGGCCGCGTTCCTCGGGCTGCTGTGGCCCCGCCTGTCGTCGTGGACCGGACGCCTCGTGGCGTTCGTGGGTGCCGCGGTCGCGCTCGGGCTCGTGCCCGTCACGAGCGCGGGGCTGCCGATCGTCCTCGGGGGTGGCGTCGCGGTGCTGCTCGGGCTGCTGTGGCGGCCGAGGGCGACCGCGTGACGACCGTCTGGGCGGGCATCGCGATCATGGTGGTCGGGTGCTTCGCGCTGAAGTACGCCGGGCTGTCGGTGCCGCCGACCGTGCTGCAGCACCCGCTGACCGTCCGGGCCGTCGAGCTGATCCCCGCCGGGCTGCTCGGGGCGCTGATCGCGGTGCAGGTGCTCGCCGACGGGGCGTCGGTGCAGGTCGACGCGCGCCTGCTGGCCCTGGGCGTCGCGGCCCTGCTGCTGGCCCTGCGGGTGCCGTTCCTGCCGATGGTCGTCGCGGCGGCGCTGGTCGCCGCGCTCGTCCGCCAGCTCTGACCGAGGGGTCAGAGGCCGAGGACGGCGTCGAGACCCACCGTCACGCCCGGACGCTCCGCGACGCCGGCCACCGCGGCCACGACGCCCGGCATGAACGAGCCGCGGTCGTGCGAGTCGTGCCGGATCGAGAACGTCTCGCCGACGCCGCCGAACAGCACCTCCTGCGACGCGACGAACCCGCGGGCGCGCACCGCGTGCACCGGGATGCCGGAGACCCGCGCGCCCCTGGCCCCGTCGGGGTCGGACGTCGTCGCGTCGGGCAGCGCCGCGGAGCCGGCCGCCGCCCGGGCCGCCGCCATGACCTCGGCGGTGCGCACGGCCGTGCCGGAGGGCGCGTCGATCTTGTCGGGGTGGTGCATCTCGATGACCTCGATCGACTCGAAGAACGGCGCCGCCGTCTCGGCGAACCGCATCATCAGGATCGCGCCGATCGAGAAGTTCGGGACGATCAGGACACCGGTCGTCGGCGCGTCACCCAGCAACGAGCGCACCACCGCGATGCGCTCGTCGTCGAAGCCGGAGGTCCCGACGACGACGTGCACGCCGTGCTCGACGCACCACGTGACGTTGTCGAGCGCGGCCGCTGGCTGCGTGAAGTCGAGCGCGACGTCGGCGCCCGAGGACGTGATGAGGTCGAGCGGATCGCCCTGGTCGATCTCGGCGACGACCTCGAGCCCGTCGGCGGCACCGATGGCCCGCACCGACTCCGACCCCATGCGCCCCTTGGCGCCCAGCACTGCGACCCGTGTCATGCCGCTCAGCCTATCGGCGCGGTCACCTCGCCCAGGATGCGCGCCGCCGCGGCGACCTCGGCGTACGACGTCGTCAGCGGCGACAGGCCCAGGCGGATGAGGTCGGGCTCGCGGAAGTCGGGCACGACGCCTCGCTCGACGAGGCGCTCCGTCACGGCGCGGGCGTCGGGGTGGCGCACCGTCACGTGGCTCCCCCGGCGCGCCGGGTCGCGCGGCGTCACGACCTCGAGCCCCAGCTCGTCGACGAGCTCGACGGCGTACGCCGTCAGCTGCTCGGACTTCGTGCGGACGGCGTCGACCCCCGCCTCGGCGATCAGCCGCACCCCCTCCTGCACGGCGAGGATGCCGGCGACCGGCGGCGTGCCGCTGAGCATCCGGCGCACCGAGGCCGACGGCTCGTAGGTGTCGGACATCGCGAACAGGTCGGCGGCGCTCCACCACCCCGCGATGGGCTGGGCAGCGTCGGTCAGGTGCCGCTGCGCGACGTAGACGTACGCCGGCGCGCCCGGGCCGGCGTTGACGTACTTGTAGGTGCAGCCGACGGCGAGGTCGACCTCGGCGGCGTCCAGGTCGATCGGCACGGCGCCCGCCGAGTGGCAGAGGTCCCAGATCACGACCGCCCCGGCCTCGTGCACCTGCCGCGTCAGCCCCGGCAGGTCGAGTAGCGTGCCGGACCGGTAGTCGACGTGGCTGAGCAGCACCACGGCGGTGCGGTCGTCGAGCGCCGCCGCGAGCACGTCGGCCGTGACGTTCTCGACGAGGTCGGGCTCGAGCCACCGCACCTCCATGCCGCGTGCCGAGGCGACGGACTCGACGAGGTAGCGGTCGGTCGGGAAGTTCGTCGCGTCGATCACGATCTGGTCGCGCCCCGGACGCAGGCCGACCGCGGCGTGCAGCAGCTTGTAGATGCACACCGACGTCGAGTCGGCCACGACGGTCTGGCCCGCGGCGGCGCCGAGGAGGGCCGCGCCGAGCTCGTCGCCGACCTCGACCGGCAGGTCGACCCACCCCTCGGACCACCCGCGGATCAGCCGCCCGCCCCACTCCTCGCGCACGAACGCGGCCAGCCGGTCGAGCGTCGCCCGCGGCAGGCGTCCCAGCGAGTTGCCGTCGAGGTAGGCGACGAGGTCGTCGTCGATCACGAAGCGGTCGCGGAAGGGTGCCAGCGGGTCGGCGGCGTCGAGCTCGTCGGGGGGCGTCGTCATGCGCNCCTCGGCCGCGGCGGCCTCGGGCTCGTCCGACTTCTCGATGACCGGAATCAGCGAGAGCTTGCCGCGATCGCCGAGCTCGGCGATCTCGACCTGGATCTTCTGGCCGACCTTGACGACGTCCTCGACGTTGTTGACGCGCTGGCCACCGTTGAGGTCGCGCAGCTTGCTGATGTGCAGCAGCCCGTCACGGCCCGGCGCCAGCGACACGAACGCGCCGAAGTCGACCGTCTTGACGACGGTGCCGAGGTAGCGCTCGCCGACCTCGGGCATCGTCGGGTTGGCGATCGCGTTGATCGCGTCGCGCGCGGCCTCGGCCGCCTCGCCGTTCTCGGCACCGACGTAGACCGTGCCGTCGTCCTCGAGCGAGATGTTGGCGCCCGTCTCGTCCTGGATCTGGTTGATGATCTTGCCCTTGGGGCCGATGACCTCGCCGATCTTGTCGACGGGGATCTTGATCGTGATGATCCGCGGCGCGTAGGGGCTCATCTCGTCGGGCTCGTCGATGGCCTCGGCCATGACGTCGAGGATCGCGACGCGGGCGCCGTAGGCCTGCTGCAGGGCACCGGCCAGCACGTCGGCGGGGATGCCGTCGAGCTTGGTGTCGAGCTGCAGGGCCGTGACGAACTCGCGCGTTCCGGCGACCTTGAAGTCCATGTCGCCGAAGGCGTCCTCGGCTCCGAGGATGTCGGTCAGCGTCACGAACGTCTGCTGGCCGTCGACCTCACCGGAGATCAGGCCCATCGCGATGCCGGCGACCGGCGCGCGCAGCGGGACACCCGCGTTGAGCAGGCCCAGCGTCGACGCGCAGACCGAGCCCATCGACGTCGAGCCGTTCGAGCTCAGCGCCTCGGAGACCTGACGGATCGCGTAGGGGAACTCCTCGCGCGTCGGCAGCACGGGCAGCAGCGCACGGCCCGCGAGGGCGCCGTGACCGATCTCGCGACGCTTCGGCGAACCGACCCGGCCGGTCTCACCGGTCGAGTAGGGCGGGAAGTTGTAGTTGTGCATGTAGCGGCGCGACGTCTCGGGCGAGAGGGTGTCGAGCTTCTGCTCCAGGCCCAGCATGTTGAGCGTCGTGATGCCCATGATCTGGGTCTCGCCGCGCTGGAACAGCGCCGAGCCGTGCACGCGGGGGACGATGCCGACCTCGGCGCTGAGGGCACGGATGTCCTCGAGCCCACGGCCGTCGATGCGGACCTTGTCGCGCAGGACGCGCTCGCGGATGACCGACTTGAGGACGGAGCGGACGGCGGCGCCGAGCTCCTTCTCGCGTCCGGCGAACTTCTCGCCGAGCTGGTCGATGACGTCGGCCTTGATCTCGGCCTCGCGGTCCTCGCGCTCGGCCTTGTGCAGGATCGTCGCGGCCTCGGCGAGCGGGGCCTTCGCGATGGCCTCGACGGCCTCGAACGCGTCGTCCTCGTAGTCGAGGAAGATCGGGAAGTCGCGGACCGGCTTGGCGGCGGTCGACGCGAGCTCGATCTGCGCCTCGCACAGCTGCTTGATGAACGCCTTGGCGGCCTCGAGGCCACCGGCGACGATCTCCTCGGTCGGCGCCTGGACACCGCTCTGGACCAGGTCCCACGTGACCTCGGTGCTCTCGGCCTCGACCATCATGATCGCGACGTCGCCGTCGGCGGTGATGCGGCCGGCGACGACCATGTCGAACACCGCGTTCTCGAGCTGGCTGTGCGTCGGGAAGCCGACCCACTGGCCGTCGATCAGGGCGACGCGCGTGGCGCCGACCGGGCCGGTGAACGGCAGGCCCGAGATCTGGGTGGACGCCGACGCCGCGTTGATCGCGAGGACGTCGTACGGGGTGTCGGGGTTGAGCGCCAGGACCGTGATGACGACCTGGACCTCGTTGCGCAGACCCTTCTTGAAGGTCGGGCGCAGCGGGCGGTCGATCAGGCGGCACGTCAGGATCGCGTCCTCGGAGGGACGGCCCTCGCGACGGAAGAACGAGCCCGGGATGCGCCCCGCGGCGTACATCCGCTCCTCGACGTCGATCGTCAGGGGGAAGAAGTCGAAGTGGTCCTTGGGGTGCTTGCCGGCCGTGGTGGCCGACAGCAGCATCGTGTCGTCGTCGAGGAACGCCGACACCGAGCCGGCGGCCTGCTGGGCGAGGACGCCCGTCTCGAAGCGGATGCTGCGGGTGCCGAAGGCACCGTTGTCGATGACTGTCTCGACGGAGTGGAGTTCGGACATGGAAGTCCCTTCCGCAGGCGGGAGCCTGCCTGTTGGGACGAGCGCCGAACGGCGGTGAACCATGCCGGTCTTCGATCGAGGCCTGCGGGGAGCCCACGTGCTGCGAGCGTCCCGACGGCCACTACCGAGGACCGAGCGCGCGTGCCGCGGCTCTCGTCTGGAGTGTTTCGGGGTGGTGCGGGTGGAGCTGTGGAGTTGTGCAAGAGGCGGCCACTTCGAAGAAGTGACCGCCTCCGGGGGTGCTAGCGGCGCAGACCGAGACGCTCGATGAGCCCGCGGTAGCGCTCGATGTCGTTGTTCTGCAGGTAGTTGAGCAGGCGGCGACGCTGTCCGACCAGGAGCAGCAGGCCACGACGGCTGTGGTGGTCGTGCTTGTGCTCCTGCAGGTGACCCGTCAGGTGCGCGATGCGCGCGGTGAGCAGGGCGATCTGGACCTCGGGGGATCCGGTGTCGCCGTCGCTGAGCGCGTACTGCTTGATGATGTCTTCCTTGGCGACGCCCGCAACTGTGGGCGCAGCAGTCTTCTTCGACACGTTTCTCCTTGAGGTTCCGTTGCACGGCGCGCCCGGGCACATCCACCGGGGCACTATCGATCCGTGGCCGATCACACGGCAGCGACCAGACTATCAGCGGCGGTGTTCCCAGGGCCAATCGCCGCACGGCACGTCCGCGCCGCGTGGCAGCGGTCGCTAGCCTCGCTGCATGCACACACCGCCGCGACGGCTCGGCACGATCGGCTCCGCCGTCACGGCGCTGTCCGCACTCCTCGTCCTCGTGGCGGGGTGCAGCGCGGGCGGGTCGTCCGATGCCGCCGGGCCGAGCCCCGCGTCGTCCTCCCCCACCGCCCCGGCGCCCTCGGCGCCCTCGTCGACCGACGCCTCGACGTACGTCGCGCTGGGCGACTCCTACACCGCCGGCCCCGGCATCGCGCCCGACCAGGCCAACGCCGGGCTGTGCGGCCGGTCGTCGGCCAACTGGCCCACGCGCCTGGCCGCCTCGCTCGACCTGACCCTGACCGACCTCAGCTGCTCGGGGGCGACGACGGCCGACCTGTCGACGACGCTCGGCTCCGGCACCGTCCCGGCCGACGCCGGCCTCGTGACCGTCAGCGCCGGCGGCAACGACGGCGGGCTCTTCCTGTCGCTGATCCAGGCGTGCACCGTCAGCGTCCAGCAGTGCAGCTCCTACGTCGACGACGAGGCGCCGGCGATCCTCGAGCGGACGACCGGCGACCTCGTGGCCCTGCTCCGGAAGGCCGGCACGACCGCGCCCGGCGCCCGGGTCGTCCTGGTGGGCTACCCGCGCATCATGCCGTCCACCGGGACGTGCGAGGCCGCCGGCATCGTCGCCGGCGACGTCACCTCGGTCGTCACGGCCGAGACCGCGCTCGACGCCGCGCTGGCGAGGGCCGCCGAGCAGGCAGGCGTCGACTACGTGTCGCTGCGGGGGCCGTCCGAGGGTCACGACGCGTGCGCCGGCGACGAGGCCTGGACCAACGGCGCGTCACCGAAGGCCGGCGACGGCATCGTGTTCCACCCCACCGCCCGCGGCATGACGGCCGTGGCCGACCTGGTGGCCGCGGCGGTCCGCTGACCCCCGTCGCCCCGGGGCGGCTACAGGCCGAGGGCCGAGCGGGTGCGCACGACGTCGTCGGCCATCTGCACGATCAGGTCGTCGATGCCGTCGAACTTCTCCATGCCGCGCAGCAGGTCGACGAACTCGACGCGGATCGCCTCGCCGTACAGGTCGAGGTCGGTGCGGTCGAGGACGTACGACTCGACCCGCCGCTCGACGCCGTCGAACGTCGGGTTGGTGCCGACCGAGATCGCGGCCGGCAGCCGCTCGCCGGTGCCACCGTCGCGCACCAGCCATCCGGCATACACCCCGTCGGGCGGCACGGCGTACGCCTCGTCGACCGGCACGTTGGCCGTGGGATACCCCAGGTCGCGTCCGCGCTGGTCGCCCTTGCGGACGATGCCGGAGACCTCGTGCGGACGGCCCAGGACGTCGGCCGCCTCGCGCATCCGGCCCGCGGCGACGTGCGCCCGCACCAGCGTCGACGAGTACGGCTCGGTGCCGCCGTCGAGGTCGAGGGCGTCGACCGTGAAGCCGGCCTGCTCCCCCGCCCGGCGCAGGAACGTCGTGTCGCCCTGGGCGCGGTGGCCGAAGCGGAAGTTCTCGCCGACCGCGACGAGCGAGGCGCGCAGCTCGTCGCGCAGCACGCGGTCGACGAACTCCTGCGGCGTCCACGCCGCCATCGCGCGGGTGAAGTCGAGGATGCGGATCTCGTCGGCCCCGGCAGCGTGCAGCAGCTCGACGCGGCGCTCGGTGGTCGCGAGCCGCTTGGGCGCGTGGTCGGGGGCGACGACGGCCAGCGGGTGCGGCTCGAAGGTCACGGCGATGACCGGCAGACCCCGCGAGAGCTCGCGCGTGCGCTCGATGACGTGCTGGTGGCCGCGGTGGACGCCGTCGAAGTTGCCGACCGTCACGGCGGCGGGCTCGACGCGTGCGACGGTCGATGCCCCGGGGAAGTCGCGCCAGATCGTCACGGGAAAACTGTGCCACACGACGGCGGCCGTGCCGTGGCGGGCCGAACCTAAGAAGTCTCTCATCGCCTCCTCATCGATCCGCGGGACCGCGTCGGGCAGGCTGGGCACATGCTCGAGCCACGCCGTGTCGTCACGATCGTGATCGCGGTCGTCGCGGTCGCGCTCGCGATCGTCGTCGTCGGCCGGATCGCGGCCGGGGCCGACCCCGAGCCGCAGGACACGACGCCCGTCGTCATCACGCCGACCGCCACCCCGGCGCCCGACCCGTCCCCGGGGTCGTCGCCCGCCCCGGCGCCGGCACCGGTGCCCGCGGACGACGACGATGACGACGACGACCGGTTCGACCGCACGGTGCCGTCTCCGCGAGACTACGACGACGATGACGACGACCCGGACGACCGCGACGACCTCGATGACGACGACTGACGACTGACCTCGATGTCCGTGACCTCACCCCTCTCGCGCCTGTCGGTGCGGCAGCGCCTCACCGGGACGATCGCGCTGCTGACGACGCTCGCGCTCGTGGCCGTCGGCCTCACGCTCTACGCGATCGAGTCGAGGCGCATCGACCGCTCCATCGAGTCGAGCCTGAGCCAGGAGCTCGGCGAGTTCCGGGCCCTGCAGCAGAACGAGGTCGACCCGCAGACGCGCGAGCCGTTCGCGTCCGCCGACCGGCTCCTCGAGGTCTTCCTCGAGCGCAACCTGCCCGATGCGAACGAGCAGCTGTTCGCGTTCCCCAGCGTCGGCACGCCGACCTACCAGGGCGACCCGAACCCCACGCTGCAGCAGTCGTCCGAGTTCCCCGCCCTGGTGGCCGACCTGTCGACGTCCGGCGGGTCACGCACGCTCGACCTGGCGGGTCGTGAGTACCGCGTCGCCGTGCTCCCCGTGACCGCCGGTTCCCAGCGCGCCGCGTTCGTGGTCGTCCACGACGTCGGCGGCAGCCGCGACGACCTGCACGAGCTCATGACGACGTACGCGCTGCTGGCGGCGCTGTCGGTCGTGCTGATCGCGGGGCTCGCCTCGTGGAGCGCCGGCCGCCTGCTGCGTCCGGTGCGCCGGCTGCGCGAGACGGCCCAGGGCATCAGCGACGGCGACCTCGGCGGACGGCTCGAGGTCACGGGCCACGACGACCTCTCCGACCTCCAGCGCACGTTCAACGACATGCTCGACCGCCTCGAGTCGTCCTTCGTGACGCAGCGACAGCTCCTGGACGACGCGGGGCACGAGCTGCGCACCCCGCTGACGGTGCTGCGCGGCCACCTCGAGGTGCTCGACCTCGACGACCCCGACGACGTCGCGGCGACCCGTGAGCTGCTGCTCGACGAGATCGACCGCATGGCCCGGCTGGTCGACGACCTGCTGATGCTGGCCAAGGCACGCCGGCCCGACTTCGTCCGCCCGCACGCCACCGACGTCGAGTCGCTGACCCACGGCGCGATCGACCGCGCGCGGGCCCTCGCCGACCGCCGGTGGGTGCTCGACGCCGTCGCCCGCACGTCCGTGCCGCTCGACGGCCAACGCATCACCCAGGCGCTGCTGCAGCTGTCGGCCAATGCGGCCCGCCACACGTCGCCCGGCGACGAGATCGGCATCGGCTCGCGACTGCACGAGGGACGCGTCGAGCTGTGGGTCCGCGACACCGGCACGGGGGTCGACCCCGCGATCGCGGTCGACATCTTCGACCGGTTCTCGCGCGGCGACGACTCCGACGACGGGTTCGGCCTCGGGCTGTCGATCGTCAGCGCGATCGCCGAGGCCCATCACGGCGACGTCGTCCTCGACGCCACGTCCGACCGCGCCACGTCGCCCGGCGCCACGTTCCGCATCCGCATCCCGACAGGAGCCGCCCAGTGAACCGCATCCTCATCGTCGAGGACGAGGACCGCATCTCGTCGTTCGTGGCCAAGGGCCTGAAGGCCGAGGGCTTCACCCCCACGGTCGTCTCGGACGGCGTGACGGGGCTCGACTACGCGCTGACCGGCGAGTTCGACCTGATGGTGCTCGACATCGGGTTGCCGGGCATGGACGGGTTCACGATCCTCGAGCGCGTGACGGCCGAGCGACCCGCCCTGCCGGTCATCGTGCTGACGGCGCGCGACTCGGTCACCGACACGATCGCGGCGCTGGAGGGCGGTGCCGCCGACTACATGTCGAAGCCGTTCCGCTTCGGCGAGCTGCTGGCCCGCGTGCGGCTGCGGCTGCGCTCGCCGGGCGAGGCGCCGCCGGACGACGAGCTCGTCGTCGGGCCGGTGCGCCTGGACCTGCGCCGTCGACGCGCCTTCGTCGGAGAACGCGAGGTCGACCTGTCGGCGCGCGAGCTGGCCCTGGCCGAGGTGCTGCTGCGCAACCGCGGGCTCGTGCTGTCGCGCGAGCAGCTGCTGTCGCAGGTGTGGGGATACGACTTCGACCCGGGCTCGAACGTCGTCGACGTCTACGTGGGCTACCTGCGCCGCAAGCTCGGCGCCGAGCTCGTCACGACCGTCCGCGGCCTCGGCTACCGCGTCGACTGACCCTCGCCCGGGGCGTGGACGGATCTTGAGACATTCGGGTCGCCAGAACGCCCCAAACGTCTCGACGTCCGTCAGCCGTGACGAAGCCTGAGGCATTCGGGTCGCCAGGGCGACCCTCTTGTCTCAGGGTCCGTCGTGTCCACAGCGTGGTGTGAGGACACGACGGTCCACAGGGTGCAAGCATGTGGTGGCCGGCGCGTACGCCCGGCAGCACGATCGAGCCGTGACCGTCATGAGGACCGCTACCGCCGTCGCCCAGCACGGACGTCCCACCGTTCGCCACGCCATCGCCGTCGGGCGCTGGCAGCGTCCTGCCCGTGGCGTGGTCGTCGACCACAACGCCCCGCTGACGCCGCACGAGCTCGACCTCGTCCGTCTGCACGTCTGTGCGCCAGGGGCCGCGCTCGCGGGGCTGTCGGCGCTGCGGCAGCACGGGTTCGAGGGATTCGACGCCCGGCACACCGATGTCGTCCAACCCGAGGGGGCGAGGCGACCGCCGAAGAACGACCCCGGTCTGCGACCGCACTGGAGCACAGAGCTGAGCGACCTCGACGTCCACCCGCTGCTCGAGCCGCGCCGCACCCGACCGGCACGCAGCGTCGTCGACGCCGCCGCGTGGACGACCACCGACCGGCACACCGTCGCGATCGTCCTTGCGGCGTTCCAGCAAGGCCTCTTGGCAGAGCGGACGATGCGCGACGCGCTCAGTCGTCGCGGGCCGATCCGTCGCAGGGCCCTGATCCGTGAGTCGATCCTCGACGCCGGGGGCGGCATCGCGTCGCTGCCCGAGCGCGACCTCGACGAGATCTGGCGCACTGCAGGACTGCCCGCGCCCTCTCGGCAGCGCCGGGTGGAGGCACCTGACGGCCACTACTACCTCGACGCGGGCTGGGACGAGTGGGACGTCGCCGCCCAGGTGCACGGCGTCCCGCACGTCGACGTCCAGCAGTGGAGCGACGACCTCGACCGGGCCAACGAGGTCGTCATCACCGGCCCGCGACTCGTCGCGTTCACGTCGTACTCGACCCGTCACGAGCAGGCGCGGGTCGCCGACCAGCTCACCCGCCTGCTCCGCAGCGCCGGCTGGGCCGGACGATTCAGAGGGAGATCTTGAAGCCCGAGAGCCGGGCCGTGGGCAGGCGGTCCATCATCGGCTCGATCGCGAGGGCGATCTCGGACGGCAGGGGCCGGTCGGTCGGTGCGGGGGCCAGGCAGGACGTGATCAGGTCGCCGAGCTCGTGCGGGACGAAGTGCGGCAGCGCGGCGGGCCCGTGCGTCAGCTGCTGCCAGCGGGGCTCGCGGTCGAAGGCACGGTGGCCGGCGGCCGCGCGGAACATCGTCGCGCCGAACCCCCACACGTCGCTCGCGTGGTCGACGGCACCCCGCTCCCCCGGCTCGCACTGCTCGGGCGCCATGTACTCGTCGCTGCCCACGGGGTGGTCGAGATCCCGGGCGTCGGCGACGTCCATCGCGACGCTGAGGTCGATGAGCTTCGCGGGAGCGCCCATGATGACGTTGCTGGGCTTGACGTCGAGGTGGCACACGCCCTCGTGCCGCAGGTAGTGCAGCGCCGAGGCGAGCTCGAGACCCAGCGGCAGCAGCTGGTGCAGCGGCAGGTGACCGTGCCGCGAGACCAGCGACGACAGGTTCGGGCCGTCGACGTTCTCGAGCACGAGGTACGGGCGGGGCCCCTCGTCGTCGTAGGCGAAGAGCCGGACGACGCCGGGGTGGTTCAGCCGCGACAGCATCTCGACCTCGCGCAGCAGGCCGGCCCGCGAGCTCTCGACGTCGACGTGGCCCGGACGCACGATCTTGATCACGACCGGCGCGTGCAGCCGCTCGTCGAAGGCCGACCACGCCTCGAACACGTCTCCGCCGCCGACCGACCGGACGGCCGTCAGGCCGGGGGCGATCGCGTCGCCCCCGGCCAGGCCCCAGGTGTCGGACATCAGCCGGCGGTGTTCGCGGTCGGCGCGGTGTTCTTCGTCGGCGCGGTCTTGACCGTCTTGACGGTGTTCTGGGTCGGCTGGTCCTGGGTCGGGGCCGTGTCCTTCGTGACCGTCGTGTTCCTCGTCGCGATGGTGCCGGCCGTGTCGACGGTCGGCGAGTCCTCGTCGACGTCGTCGCGCACGTCGTCGTCGAGGTCGGTCGACTGCGTCCAGGACGTCGAGGTGTCCTCCCGCTTGACGACGGGTTCCGGCGTGTCGGACGAGGTGCTGGCGGTGGCTACGGCGAAGCCGGCGGTGCCGAGCCCCACCGTGGCGGCGACCGTGACGATGCCGGTGCGGATGAAGGTGTTCATGGTGTCTCCTCTGTCGGTGTGCTGACAGAGCAAGACTCGCCGCGGGTGGTGAGGCCCGCGTGAGCCGCGCATGAGACGCCTCTCATGCGCGGGACGTCAGAGCAGCGGGCCCAGGGGTTTGAGGATGGCCTCGTAGACGCGCGCCAGGATCGGCCGCTCCATCCACTCGTCGAGGCTCAGCCGCTCGCACTTGGCGCAGTCGTCGGCGAAGACCTTCTCCATGCCCTCGGCCAGGCCCCGGTCGAGGATCTCGAGGTTGATCTCGTAGTTGCCGAGCAGGCTCAGGCGGTCGATGTTGGCGGTGCCGATCGTCGTCCACTCGCCGTCGATGGTCGCGGTCTTGGCGTGCACCATGTGATCGGTGTAGCGGTGGATCTCGACGCCGGCCCGCAGCAGCTGTCCGTAGAAGCCGCGCGACAGCCAGTCGGTCACGACGTGGTTGGAGACCTTCGGCACGATGATCCGCACCTGCACCCCGCGACGTCGGGCGTCGAGCAGCGCGTCGAGGATGTCGCTGTCGGGGATGAAGTAGGCCGCCGTGATGCTGATGCTGACGTGCGCGCGGTCGATCGCCTCGAGGTACATGCCGCGGATCGGGTACATCAGCTGGCGCGGCACGTTGCGGTGCGCGCGGATCTCGGGACGCCAGCTGGCCGCCGGCATCTGCGGCAGACGGTCGGTCGTCCGACGCGGGTGGGTGTTCCAGAAGTCGACGAACGCGTTGTCGAGGTCCCACACCGCGGGCCCCTCGATCCGCAGGTGCGTGTCGCGCCACTCCGTCGCGTACGTCGAGCCGATGTTGTAGCCGCCGACGTACGCGACGGCGTCGTCGACGACCAGGATCTTGCGGTGGTCACGGCCGAGGTGCCGGGGACTCAGCAGCTTCCACGACGAGATCAGCGGGTACCGCAGCACCTGCACGGGCTCGGGGAACGTCAGGAAGCTCGGCTTGACCACGAGGTTGGCGAACTGGTCGTACACGACGTAGACCTCGACGCCGCGCTCGGCGGCGTCGATCAGCGCCCGCTTGAAGCGCCGACCCATCTCGTCGCCCTTGAGGATGTACGTCTCGAGCAGGATGCGTCGGGACGCGCCCTCGATCGCGGCGAGCATGTCGTCGAACAGCACCTCGCCGTACGTGTACGTCGTCGCGGTGCTGCCGTCGCCGATGCGGTGCGACACGGGCTGAGAGGGCTCGAGCTCGGGGATCTTGCGACCGCGCAGGAGCCGCCGGACGCGATCGGCCCCCATCAGCGACGCGACGGCCGCCACCTGGGCGGTCAGCACCGCGAGCAGACCCTGGCGGACGAGGCGGCGGGTCGAGTCTCGCAGTGACATGGGTCGACCCTAGACGAACACCGCGACGGGCTTGGCCACACCGCCCCGCTGCTCGTACAGCGCCAGGAACTCACCTGCGGGGTCGAACATCGCGACCGCACGCGGCGCGCCGAGGTCGATGCCGGTCAGCGCGCGTCCGTACCGGACGTCGTTGGCCTCGCGCTCCGGCAGGTCGTACGAGTCGAAGCTCGCGCGTGCGACGTCGTCGAGGCCGATGACGTGCAGCTCGTTCTCGAGCTCCTCGAGCGTGCGGGCCAGCCGCAGCGGGAACCCGCCGACACGGGTGCGACGCAGCATCGTCAGGTGTCCCCCGACGCCGAGGTCGTCGCCGACGTCGCGGGCCAGGGCACGGATGTAGGTGCCGCTGGAGCAGACGACGCGAACGTCGACGTCCAGCACGTCGCCCTCGGCCCGGACGGCGTCGAGGGCGAACGTCGACACCGTGACGGGCCGCGCCTTGAGCGCGACCTCCTCGCCGGCCCGCACCTTGGCGTACGAGCGCACGCCGTCGACCTTGATCGCCGAGACCGACGACGGCACCTGCTGGATGTCGCCGGTGTACGCCGGCAGCACCGCGCGGACGGCCTGCTCGTCGAGGTGGGCCGCCGACGTCGACGCCGTCAGCTCGCCCTCGGCGTCGTCGGTGACGGTCGACTGACCGAGGCGGATCGTGGCGACGTACTCCTTGTCGGCGTGCGTCAGGTAGCCCAGCAGGCGCGTGGCCCGGTTGACGCCGAGCACGAGCACGCCCGTGGCCATGGGGTCGAGCGTGCCCGCGTGGCCGACCTTCTTGGTCTGCGCCAGACGGCGCATGCGACCGACGACGTCGTGCGACGTCCAGCCCGCCGGCTTGTCGACGATGACCAGGCCCGATCCGACACCCGTCACTCGTCGTCGTCCTCGTCGGTGTCGGCGGCGGGCTTCTTGTACGGATCGGCCTCGCCGGCGTACTGCGCCCCGGCGGTGCGCGAGAGCACCTCGTCGTCGGAGGCCTTGACCTTCGCGAGGAGCTCCTCGATCTCCTTGGCGGTCTCGGGGACCGAGTCGAGGAAGAACGTGATCGAGGGGGTGATGCGCGTGCCGAGCTGCTTGCCGACCTCGGACCGGATGAGGCCCGTGGCGCTGCGCAGGGCCGCGGCGGTGTCGTCGCGCTGGCGCTCGTCGCCCATCACGGTGTAGAACACCGACGCCTGCTGACCGTCGCCGGTCATGCGGACGTCCGTGATCGTCACGAAGCCCAGTCGGGGGTCCTTGACGCGACGCTCGAGCATCTGGGCCACGATGACCTTGATGCGGTCGCCGACCTTGGCGTTGCGGGGTCCTGCCATGTTCTTTCTCTCCCGGAATCAGTCGGACGTCATACCGGGCGTGGCACGGGGGCCACGCCCGGTATGACGTCCTGGGCGGTGCTGACTACGCGCGAGGCTTCTCGCGCAGCTCGAACGTCTCGACGATGTCGCCGATCTTGATGTCGTTGTAGCCACGGAGCACGAGACCGCACTCGAAGCCTTCACGCACCTCGGACACATCGTCCTTCTCACGACGCAGGCTGCTGAAGTCGAGGTTGTCCGAGACGACGGAGCCGTCGCGGAGCAGTCGGGCCTTCGCATTGCGCTTGATCGTGCCGCTGGTGACCATGCAACCGGCGATGTTGCCGATCTTGCTGGAGCGGAAGATGTCGCGGATCTCGGCGGTACCGAGCTGCGCCTCCTCGAACTCCGGCTTGAGCAGACCCTTGAGGGACGCCTCGATCTCCTCGATCGCGTTGTAGATGACCGAGTAGTACTTGATCTCGACACCCTCGCGGTCGGCCAGCTCCGTCGCCTTGCCCTGCGGGCGGACGTTGAAGCCGATGATCACGGCGTTGGACGCCGCGGCCAGCATGACGTTGGTCTCGGTGATCGCACCGACACCGCGGTCGATGACCCGCAGCGCGACCTCGTCGCCGACGTCGATCTGGGCCAGTGCGTCCTCGAGCGCCTCGACCGAGCCCGATCCGTCGCCCTTCAGGATGAGCAGCAGCTCGTCGGTCTCGCCCTTCTCCATCGACGACATGAAGTCCTCGAGGGTGCGGCGGCCGGTGCGCTGGGCCAGGAGGGCGTTGCGCTCGCGCGCCTCGCGCTTCTCGGCGATCTGACGCGCCAGCCGGTCGTCGGACACGACCATGAAGTTGTCACCGGCACCGGGCACGGCGGTGAGGCCGAGCACCAGGGCGGGACGCGACGGGGTCGCCTCCTCGATGTTGTTGCCGTGCTCGTCGAGCATCGCGCGGACACGGCCGAAGGCCGGTCCGGCGACGATCGAGTCGCCGACCTTGAGGGTTCCGCGGTGCACCAGCACCGTCGCGACAGGGCCGCGACCACGGTCGAGGTGCGCCTCGATGACGAGACCCTCGGCGTTCTGCGTGGGGTTGGCCCGCAGGTCGAGCGACGCGTCGGCGGTCAGGACGATGGCCTCGAGGAGGTCGTCCAGGCCGAGGCCGGCCTTGGCCGAGACGTCGACGAACATCGTGTCGCCGCCGTACTCCTCGGGCACCAGGCCGTACTCGGTGAGCTGGCCGCGTGCCTTGGTCGGGTCGGCGTCGGGCTTGTCGACCTTGTTGACCGCGACGACGATCGGGACGCCGGCGGCCTTGGCGTGGTTGAGCGCCTCGACCGTCTGCGGCATGACGCCGTCGTCGGCCGCGACCACGAGGATCGCGATGTCGGTCGCCTGGGCACCACGGGCACGCATGGCGGTGAACGCCTCGTGACCGGGGGTGTCGATCAGGGTGATGCGACGCTCGGTGCCGTCGACCTCGGTCGAGACCTGGTAGGCGCCGATCGTCTGGGTGATGCCGCCGGCCTCCTTGTCGACGACGTTGCTGCTGCGCAGCGCGTCGAGGAGCTTGGTCTTTCCGTGGTCGACGTGACCCATGACCGTGACGACGGGCGGACGGGCGATGAGGTCGTCCTCGCTGCCCTCGTCCTCGCCGAACTCGATGTCGAACGACTCGAGCAGCTCGCGGTCCTCGTCCTCGGGCGAGATGACCTCGACGGTGTAGTTGAGCTCCTCGCCGAGCAGCAGCAGCGTCTCGTCGTTGGCCGACTGCGTGGCCGTGACGACCTCGCCGAGGTGGAACAGCACCTCGACCAGCGATGCGGAGTCCGCGCCGATCTTGTCGGCGAAGTCGGCCAGCGACGAGCCGCGCGTCAGGCGGACGGTCTCGCCGTTGCCCTTGCGGACGCGGACACCGCCGATCGCGGGCGCCTGCATCTGGTCGAATTCCTGACGCTTCGCGCGCTTGCTCTTGCGTCCACGACGCACGGGGCCGCCGGCGCGACCGAACGCGCCCTGCGTGCCACCACGGGTGTTGCGACCCGCGGGACCACCCGTGCGGGGAGGACCGCTGAAGCCGCCGCCACCGGGACGACCGGGGGCTCCGCCACCGCCGCCGGGACGACCGGCGAAGCCGCCGCCACCGCCACCGGGACGACCGGGAGCACCGCCGCCGGGACGACCGGGAGCGCCGCCGGGACGACCTCCGGGGCCGCCGCGACCGGCCGACGGGCCCGGGAGGCCCGACTGGCGCGGCATCATGGCCGGGTTCGGACGCGGCATGCCGCCGCCACCGGCACCCGGGGTGGGTGCGGCGCCGGTGCCGCCGCCCTCACGAGCGGCGGGCGGACGCGGCGTGTTGCGCTGCATGCCCTGCGTCGACGAGAACGGGTTGTTGCCGGGACGGGCACCACCCGGCGCGGCCGGACGGGGTCCGGGCGTGGGGCCGGGGGTCGCCTTGGCGGCCGGGGCCGCGGGCGTCGCCGCGGCAGGAGCCTCGGCGGCAGGCGCCGGGGTCTCCTTGACGGGCGCCGGCTCGGGGTCGGGGACGACCTTGCGCGGTCCCGGGACCGGCCCGGGGGTGCGCGCGGGCGCCGCCGGGGCGGGTGTGGCCGCGGCGGGGGGTGCCGCGGGCGCCGGGGCGGCGTCGGCGGCCGGAGCAGCGGGGGCTGCGGCGGCCTGGGCGGACGGCTGGGGTGCGGCGGCCTTCTTGCCGCCGGACTTCTTGGCGCCCTGCGCGCGCAGGGCGTCGCCGTGCTCCTCGTTGAGGCGTCGGACGACGGGGGCTTCTACGGTCGAGGAGGCCGACTTCACGTACTCACCCATGTCTTTCAGGGTGGACAGGACGACCTTGCTCTCGACGCCGAACTCGCGTGCGAGCTCGTGGACTCTGACAGCCACTTTTCTCCTTCAGGGGGGTCCGACCCCGAAGGAGGATCAGACCACTAGTTGACGAACGTGCTCATTGCGCAGTACTCATCGCGCAGTACTCATCGGCCGAGGCCATTCATGTGTGACATGAGCGAGTGCTCCGATTTCGGTCAGGGAACGCTGTTGCGCTCCTCGTGGTCATGCGGTGGTGTCCGGATCGGCCACGACGGATCTCAGGGCGTCCAGGTCGAGCGGCCCCTCGACTCGAAGGGCCCGACCGAACGCCTTGCGGCGCGTCGCCAGATCCAGGCACCGGGCCGTGGGGTGCAGGTGCGCCCCTCGTCCCGGCAGCGTGCCGCGCGGATCGGGAGTCACGACGACTGTCGTGGGCCCCTGAACTGCGACGACTCGCACCAGATCGGTCTTGTCCGAACGCTGCCTGCAACCGATGCACGTCCGGACGACCTCACCCAGTCTACCCGTTTGGGCTGACGGTTGCGCCATCGGTCAGTCGGCCTCGGCGCGCGGCGCCTCGGTGTCGGAGCGGATGTCGATGCGCCACCCCGTCAGCTTGGCGGCGAGCCGGGCGTTCTGCCCCTCCTTGCCGATCGCGAGCGACAGCTGGAAGTCGGGGACGACGACCCGCGCCGACCGGGTCGACTCGTCGACGATCGTGACGCTGCGGACCTGCGACGGCGACAGCGCGTGGCCGATGAACTCGGCCGGGTCGTCGCTGAAGTCGACGATGTCGATCTTCTCGCCGTGCAGCTCGTGCATGACGTTGCGCACGCGCTGGCCCATCGGGCCGATGCAGGAGCCCTTGGCGTTGACGCCGGCGACGTTGGCGCGCACCGCGATCTTGGTGCGGTGGCCGGCCTCGCGGGCGATCGCGAAGATCTCGACAGAGCCGTCGGCGATCTCGGGCACCTCGAGCGCGAACAGCAGCTTGACGAGGTTGGGGTGGGTGCGCGAGACCTTGACGCGCGGCCCCCGCAGCCCCTTCTCGACCTCGTACACGTAGGCCTTGAGGCGCTCGCCGTGGGCGTACTTCTCCTCCGGGACGCGCTCGGTGCCGGTCAGGACGGCCTCGACGCGACCCAGGTCGAGCATGACGTCCTGCGGGTTGCGCCCCTGCTGGATGACGCCCGACACGATGTCGCCGACCTTGCCGGAGAACTCGCCGTACTTCGACTCGTCCTCGGCGTCGCGGATCTTCTGCATGATGAGCTGGCGGGCGATCGTCGCCGCGAACCGGCCGAAGTCGTCCGGCGTGTCGTCGAACTCGGGCGTGAACGACGGCTCGGGGCGCGGTGCGGGCTCCTCGCCCTCGGCCGGCTCGGGGGCCGGCGGCACCTCGATGCGCTCCTTGGCCCAGACCGTCACGTGGCCGGACGTGCGGTCGAGCTCGACGCGCGCGTGCTGCTTGGCGACGCCGGTCTTGTGGTACGCCGAGAGCAGCGCGGTCTCGATCGCCTCGCAGATCGCCGCGAAGGGGATCTCCTTCTCGCGCTCGAGGGCGCGCAGGGCGGCCATGTCGATGTCCATCAGGCGTCCTTCCGGTTGAGCTCGACCTGCACGAGCGCTGAGGTGATGTCGGTGTAGGCGTAGCGGGTCGTCGAGCGTCCGACGATCTCGACGCCGGTGTCGTCGCTGGCACCGATGCGTCCGTCGACCGAGGTCTCGTCCACGACGTCGTCGCCGGCCAGCCGCAGGCGGACCAGGCGGCCCTCGTTGCGACGCCAGTGGCGCGGCAGCGTGAGCGGACGGTCGACGCCCCGCGAGGTGACCTCGAGCGTGTAGGGCTGCTCGCCCATGACGTCCGAGGAGTCGAGCACCTCGGACAGGGCGCGGGTCGCGTCGGTGATGTGGTCGATGCCGACCCCGCCGTCGCGGTCGACCGCGATGCGCAGGACGCGCTTGTTGCCGGCGGGGGTGAGGTCGAGGGCTTCGAGGTCGAGCCCCAGCGACGTCACGGTGCTCTCGACGAGGGTCTCCAGACTGTCCGTCATGGTGCGTCCTCCGTCTTCGGTTGTCGGCCGGGTGATGTCCTCCGGCCGTGATGCGTCGCTCCACCCTATCGGGTGCCGGAGGGTGCTCCGGACGTCGCGACGTGCGGGGGCCTCCCGGGCGTCGGATAGCCTGCCGGGGTGATGACTCGCCGCGTGCTGATCGGCACGGGTGTCGCCGTGGTGGGTGCCGGCGGGCTGCTGGTCGCGGCCGAGGCCACGGGGCGTCTGGACGACGTCGCCGACGCGGTCGGCCTCGACCCGAGGCCCGAGCCCGATCCGGGCGACACCCGCATCCTGCGGCGCGCGGCGACGGCGACGGCGGCCCTGCTGGCGACCGTCGAATCGACGGCTGCCGCGCACCCCGGGCTGGCGTTGGACCCCGTGGCCGCGATCGTGCGCGAGCAGCTGGCCGCGCTGGGCGGGGCCACGGCTCCTGCGTCCCCCGCTCCCCCGGCCGACGTCGCGGCCGCCGTCGACGCCCTGGCGACGGCGCTCGACGCGGCCCGCACCGATCGTCGACGCGACGCCCTCGCCGCGGGGTCGCCGGCGCTGGTGCGGGTGCTCGCGTCGATGTCGGCCGGTCACGCGCAGGGCGTGCGGGCCGTGAGGGGCCTGCGATGACGCCGACCGAGGCGCTGCAGGCCTGGCTCGCGCTCGAGCACGAGGCCGTCTGGCTCTACCCCGTCGTGGGGGCCCGCCTCGACGCGCTGCGCGACCGCGCGACGACGTCGTTCGAGGCGCACCGCGACGTCCGCGACGACCTGGTGGTCCGCCTGCGTGCCCGCGGCGTCGAGCCCGTCTCGGCGGCCCTCGGCTACACCGTCGGGCCCCTCACGACCGTCGACGAGGCGCGCGCGGCGGCCCGGTCGCTCGAGGACCGCGTGTGCGCGGCCGTGCTGACCCTGGCCGGGACGGCCGAGGGCGACGTCCGCGAGCTGGCCGTCACGGCCCTGCGGACGTCCGCCCTGGCGGCGCAGACCTGGGGTGCTGCCCCGACGGCATTCCCCGGCCTGCCCTGACCCGGGTCAGGCGCGCAGCGCCGCCACGAGATCGCCCAGGGCGACGTCCTGACGCTCGCCCGACGCACGGTCCTTGACCTCGACGACGCCGTCGACGAAGCCCTTACCGACGACCACGATCGTCGGGACGCCCACGAGCTCGGCGTCCTTGAACTTGACGCCCAGCGAGACCTTGCCGGGACGGTCGTCGAACAGCACGTCGAAGCCCTCGCCCACGAGATCGGCGTAGACCTGCTCGGCGCCCGCGACGACCGACTCGTCCTTGCCGGCGACGATCAGGTGGACGTCGAACGGTGCGAGCTCCTTGGGCCACACCAGGCCCGCGTCGTCGTGCGCGTACTCGGCCACGGCGGCGACGGCGCGGGACACGCCGACGCCGTACGAGCCCATCGTGACCGTGACGAGCTTGCCGTTCTCGTCGAGCACCTTCAGGTCGAGCACCTCGGCGTACTTGCGGCCGAGCTGGAAGATGTGTCCCATCTCGATGCCGCGGGCGAGCTCGAGCGGGCCGGAGCCGTCGGGCGCGGGGTCACCGGCGCGCACCTCGGCGGCCTCGATCGTGCCGTCGGAGGTGAAGTCGCGGCCGGCGACCAGGTCGATGACGTGCGAGCCCTGCTCGTTGGCGCCCGTGACCCACCGGGTGCCGTCGACGACCCGCGGATCGGTCAGGTAGCGGATGCCGGACTCGCTCTCGGCGCCGAGCACACCGGGGCCGATGTACCCCTTCACGAGCGCGGGGTGGGCCGCGAAGTCCTTCTCGTCGAACGGCTCGACCTCGGCCGGCGACACCGCGGCCTCGAGACGCTTGGCGTCGACCTCGCGGTCACCGGGCACCCCGATCGCGAGCGGCTCGCGCGTGCCGTCGGGGTGGCGCAGGACGACCAGCACGTTCTTGAGCGTGTCGGACGCCTGCCACGGCCGGTCGTCACGCGGGAACGCCTCGTCGAGGTGCGTCACGAGCGTCGCGATGGTGGGGGTGTCGGGGGTCTGCTCGGCGTGCGCGGCCGGCAGGCCGTCGAACGGGACGGGATCGGGCGCGATCGTCGTGACCGCCTCGACGTTCGCGGCGTAGCCGCCCGGCGAGCGGACGAACGTGTCCTCCCCCGTCTCGGAGACGGCGAGGAACTCCTCGCTGGCCGACCCGCCCATCGCGCCCGAGTCGGCGTGCACGATGACGTACTCGAAGCCGAGCCGGTCGAAGATGCGCACGTACGCCGCGCGGTGCGCCTGGTAGGACGCCTCGAGGCCCGCGTCGTCGACGTCGAACGAGTACGAGTCCTTCATGATGAACTCGCGACCGCGCAGGATGCCGGCGCGGGGGCGTGCCTCGTCGCGGTACTTGGTCTGGATCTGGAACAGGCTCAGCGGCAGGTCCTTGTAGGACGAGTAGAGGTCCTTGACCAGCAGCGCGAACATCTCCTCGTGCGTGGGCCCGAGCAGCATGTCGTTGCCGCGACGGTCCTTGAGCCGGAAGAGGTTGGGGCCGTACTCCGTCCAGCGGTTCGACGCCTCGTAGGGCTCGCGCGGGAGCAGCGCGGGGAACCGCACCTCCTGGGAGCCGATCTCGCCCATCTCCTCGCGGATGATCCGCTCGACCTTGGCCAGCACCTTCAGGCCCAGCGGCAGCCACGAGTAGATGCCGGGGGCGACGCGACGGACGTAGCCGGCGCGCACCAGGAGCTTGTGGCTCGGCACCTCGGCATCGGCGGGGTCGTCGCGGAGCGTGCGGAGGAAGAGCTTGGTCATGCGCATGCCGCGAGCCTATCGGCCCCCCTCGCGGCGGACGTCAGGCGCGGGCGGCCTTCAGCGCGATGCGGATCATCGGCGCCTGCAGCGGGAGGCGCAGGACCGTGCCGACCTTGTAGTAGCCGGGGGCCCGAGAGCTGCGCAGCGCGTCGGCCGTCATCTGCAGGTTCGCGGGGAACACGCCGGCGAGCAGGCCCACGGCGCCGAGTCCGCCCAGGCGACGCGTGCGCGGGTGCAGCATCATCGCGCCGGCCGCGATCTCGACGACGCCCGACGCGTACACGAGATCCTTCTTGCGGGGCAGCGCCTTCGGGACGATGTTCTCGAACGGGGCGGGCCTGACGAAGTGCAGGAGGCCCATGCCGATGAAGGCGCCGCCCATGATGGTGATGTCGCGAGTCATGCACGCACCCTAGCCCCGGGCCCGGTGCGCGGGCTCAGAGCAGGACGGACGCGAACGTCGCGGTGTGCTCGAAGCCGACCCGCTCGTACGTGCGCCGCGCCGCTGTGTTGTGGTCGTTGACGTACAGCGTGACGACCGGCGCCACGGTGCGCCGCACCTGCTGCACGACCGCGGCCATGGCGGGGACGGCCAGCCCGCGCCCGCGCAGCTCGGGGTGGACGTAGACGCCCTGCAGCTGGCACGCTTCGGTCGTCGCGGCCCCGACCTCGGTCTTGAACAGCACCCGGCCGTCCTCGATGATCGCGAACGACCACCCCTGCGAGATGAGCTGGGCGACACGGGCCCGGTAGCCCGTCCGGTTGCCGACCTCGGGGTCGACGCCGACCTCCTCGGTGAACATCGCGACGCTCGCGGGGTAGAGCACGTCGAACTCGTCGATCAGGACGGGACGCACCCGCGGGTCGGGGGCGACCCGGCTGTCGCGCCGCAGGGTCATGAACGGCTGCGACAGCCGCGGCGACCGCGCGGGGCCCCAGCGGGGCTCGAGCATCTCCCAGAACGGCAGGACGGCGTCGCGCAGGCCCACGATCGAGGAGGGGCGGACGTTGTCGGCCAGCACCCGCTCGGCGAAGGCCGCGAGCGCCTTGCGGGTCGCCTGCACCGGGACGACGTTGGCGCCCGCGTGGCAGGCCGACACCAGCACGTCGTCCTCGAAGTAGCCCCACACCTGGCCGCCCAGCCAGCGGGCCTGCAGCCGGGTCGCGTCGACCCGGTTGCGCACGAACAGGTTGACCAGGGGGTCGCGATCGAGCAGCCCGTGCAGCTCGGGCAGGTCGTCGGGGGTCAGGGCACGGAGGTGCGGCGTGGTCTTCAGCACTCTTCCTCCCCTGTCCCGGCGCGGTCCTGACAGCCTACGGCGCGCCGGTGGCGCCGACGCTGCCGAGTCCGTCCGGGGCGTGGCCGGCGCTCAGCTGATCGAGACCGAGGCCGAGCCGCCCTCGACGGGCTCCATGTCCTCGGCGAGGCGCAGGGCCTCCTCGATCAGGGTCTCGACGATCTTGGCCTCGGGGACGGTCTTGATGACCTCGCCCTTGACGAAGATCTGACCCTTGCCGTTGCCGGACGCGACGCCGAGGTCGGCCTCGCGCGCCTCGCCGGGGCCGTTGACGACGCAGCCCATGACGGCGACGCGCAGCGGCACCTCCATGCCCTCGAGGCCCGCCGTGACCTGCTCGGCCAGCGTGTAGACGTCGACCTGCGCGCGTCCGCACGACGGGCACGACACGATCTCGAGCTTGCGGGGACGCAGGTTGAGCGACTGCAGGATCTGGATGCCGACCTTGACCTCCTCGACGGGAGGCGCCGACAGCGAGACGCGGATCGTGTCGCCGATGCCCTTGCTGAGCAGCGAGCCGAACGCGACGGAGCTCTTGATCGTGCCCTGGAAGGCGGGGCCGGCCTCGGTGACGCCGAGGTGCAGCGGCCAGTCGCCGGCCTCGGACAGCAGCTCGTACGCCCGCACCATGATGACGGGGTCGTTGTGCTTGACCGAGATCTTGAAGTCGTGGAAGTCGTGCTCCTCGAACAGCGACGCCTCCCAGACCGCGGACTCGACGAGTGCCTCGGGCGTCGCGGAGCCGTACTTGTCGAAGATGCGCTTGTCGAGCGAGCCGGCGTTGACGCCGATGCGGATCGACGTGCCGGCGTCCTTGGCCGCGCGCGCGATCGCGCCGACCTGGTCGTCGAACTTGCGGATGTTGCCCGGGTTGACGCGGACGGCGGCGCAGCCGGCGTCGATCGCGGCGAACACGTACTTGGGCTGGAAGTGGATGTCGGCGATGACCGGGATGTTGGAGTGCCGGGCGATCTCGGGCAGCGCGTCGGCGTCGTCCTGGCTCGGGCACGCGACACGGACGATGTCGCAGCCCGCGGCGGTGAGCTCGGCGATCTGCTGCAGCGTCGTGTTGACGTCGGAGGTCAGGGTCGTCGTCATCGACTGCACCGACACCGGGGCGTCACCACCGACGTCGACCGAGCCGACCTTGATCTTGCGGGTCTTGCGGCGCGGCGCGAGCACCGGCGGCGGCATGGCGGGCAGACCGAGATCTGTCATGACTCCACCGTCCTGGGAAGAGCACCGTACGACGGCGTCGTCATGCGCACCTGATGATTCCCTCGCTGGCGCTCGGTCATGAGAGCGATACCGGGTTGACGATGTCTGCGTAGATCAGGATCACACTCATCAGCATAAGGAGCGCCCCCATGGCGTACGCGACGGGCAGCATCTTGGCGACGTCGACGTAGCCCGGATCGGGGGCTCCGCGCAGCTTCGCGACGCCCCGCCGCACGGCCTCCCACAGGGCGCCGGCGATGTGACCGCCGTCGAGCGGCAGCAGCGGGATGAAGTTGAACATCGCGAGGAACAGGTTGAGGCCCGCGAGGAGCACCAGCACGCGCTGGGCCCGCTCGGCCCACGTCGGGTCGTCGATCGTGAACGACTCCCCCGCGACGCGGCTCGCGCCGACGACGCTGATGGGCCCCTCGGGATCGCGGTCGGCGCCGAAGGCGGCCTTCGTGACGTCGACCATGCGGACGGGCAGGTGCCAGATCGCCTTCGCGGTGCCCTCGACGTAGTCGCCCATCACCTGCGCGACGTAGACGGGCCCCTGGCGCTGCATCTCCTGGGTCGGCTGGACGCCCAGGAAGCCGACCTCGACGGTCTTGGTGGGGTCGTCGAGGTCGGCGCGGGCCAGCACCGACGTCGCGACCGTCGCGCTCAGCGTGCGCCCGTCGCGGACGTAGTCGATCGTCGCCTCGCGCGAGCCGTTGGCGCGGATGATCTGGGACAGCTCGTCCCAGTCGTCGATGGGCCTGCCGTTGAAGGCCGTGATGCGGTCGCCGGCCTCGAGGCCGGCCTTGCTCGCGGGCGTCTCGGGATCGGACGACGTGCACGTGCGACCGGCCTCGGCGTCGGTGATGGCGCAGTCGGAGACGGCCTGGACCGTCGTCGTGGGCGTCATGGCCCCGAAGCCCATGAACACGACCGCGAACAGGAACACCGCGATCACGATGTTCACCATGGGCCCGCCGGCCATCACGATGAGCTTCTGCCACCACGGCCTGCGGTAGAACAGCCGGTCGAGGTCCTGGTCCTCGACGTGCTCGTACTCGGCGTTGCGGGCGTCGGAGATCAGCTGCGTGAACAGGCCCGTGTTGGTCGTGCGCACCTCGTGCGGATCGGCGTCCTTGGCGGGCGGCAGCATGCCGACGAGCTTGACGTAGCCGCCGAGCGGGATGCTCTTGAAGCCGTACTCGGTCTCGCCCCGCTTGGTCGACCACACCGTGTTGCCGAAGCCGACGAAGAACTGCGTGACCTTGATCCCGAACTTCTTGGCCGGGTACATGTGGCCCATCTCGTGCAGCGCGATCGACAGCACCACGCCGATCACGAACACGACCACACCGAGGGTGTAGATCAGTGCGTTCATCATCTCTGTCCCACCAGTTCTCCGGCCCGCTCGCGGGCCCACGCGTCGGCGCCCAGCACGCCGTCGAGGCTCATCTCCTGGCGGGCGGCGTCCGGGTCGGAGACGTGCTCGTCGAGGACGGCGCCCACCGTGTCCACTATGCCGAGGAAGTCCAACCGTCCGTCGACGAACGCCTCGACGCACACCTCGTTGGCGGCGTTGAAGACCGCCGGGCCCGTGCGGCCGAACCCGCCGGCTCGACGAGCAAGGGAGACGGCCGGGAAGGCCTCCTCGTCGAGGGGGAAGAACTCCCACGTCGCGGGGCTGGACCAGTCGCAGCCGGCCGCGGCGTCCGGGACGCGGTCGGGCCACGACAGCCCCAGCGCGATCGGCAGCTTCATGTCGGGCGGCGACGCCTGCAGCATCGTGGCGCCGTCGACGAACTCGACCATCGAGTGGACGATCGACGGCGGGTGCACCACGACCTCGATGCGGTCGAAGCCGATGCCGAACAACAGGTGCGCCTCGATGACCTCGAGGCCCTTGTTGACGAGGGTCGCGGAGTTGATCGTGATGACGGGGCCCATGTCCCACGTCGGGTGGGCCATGGCCTGCTCGGGCGTGACGTCGGCCAGCTCGGCCCGCGTGCGTCCGCGGAACGGCCCACCGCTGGCGGTGACGACCAGGCGGCGGACATCGTCGGGGCTCTCGCCGCGCATCGCCTGCGCCAGCGCCGAGTGCTCGGAGTCGACCGGGACGAGCTGCCCCGGGGCGGCGGCGTCGATCACGAGCGATCCGCCGATGATGAGCGACTCCTTGTTGGCCAGCGCGAGCGTCGTGCCGGTCTCGAGCGCCGCGAGCGTGGGCAGCAGGCCGACGGCACCCGTCATGCCGTTGAGCACGACGTCGCACGGCGAGCGCGCGATCTGGCTGGCCGCGTCGGGGCCCGCCAGCAGGCGCGGCACGCGGTGGTCGCCGTGGGCGTAGCCGTTGCGCTGCGCCTCGGCGTACAGCGCCAGCTGGACGTCCTCGGCGGCGCTGGCGCGGGCGACCCCCACCAGCGGGACGTCGAAGGCGATCGCCTGCTCGGCGAGCAGCCGCGGGTTGGCCCCGCCCGCCGCGAGCGCCACGACCTCGAACCGGTCGGGGTTGGCGGCGACGACCTCGAGGGCCTGGGTGCCGATCGATCCGGTCGAGCCGAGGACGGCCACACGCGTGCGCATGGGGCTATTGTGGCACCCGGCCGGCGTGCGACCGTCCGGCAACGACGAGTGGCGACGTGCTCGTGAGCACGCCGCCACCGTCACCGGCCGGGCCGGTTGTCCGTGACGCCCGGCGGAGATGTCCTGTCGCCGCCTCGCGCCCCGGAGGTCTGTGTCGCCGGGGTCTACTTGACCTCGGAGCGGAGCACCGCCCAGACGCCCACGCTCATCGGGATGATGAGCCAGATCAGGCCCGAGGTGCCCAGCTGGGCCCACTCCTCGCCGGAGGGTCCGTTGCCGTCGAGCAGCGGCGCCTGCGAGAAGTTGAAGTCGACCCACGGGCGCAGGTCGTCGAACCACTCCTGCAGGCTCGCCAGCAGCTGGAAGATCACCGGCAGCAGGAACGAGTACACGACGTACCCGACGATCGCGCCGGGCGTGTTGCGGATCAGGACGCCGAGCATGAAGCCGACGAGCAGGCCCAGGACGTTCGCGACCAGCAGGCCGATGACGTCGGACGCGCCGAAGTTCCAGACCACGTCGATGCCGTTGATCGCGGCCGCCGCGAGGTTGCCGACGACGCCGATCAGCAGCGCGACCGACATGCCGACGACACCCACGATGACGGCCGCGATCGCCTTGGCCGCGATGACGCTGCCGCGGTGCGGCACCAGCGTGAACGTGATCAGGCCCGTGCGCTGGCTCCACTCGCCCGTGACCGACAGGATCGCGATGACCGGCAGCAGCAGCGCCATCGGGAACCCGATCGCCCCGGCGAACACCGAGTACTCGAGCTGGTCGTCCGGCACGAACAGGATGCAGCCGATCGTCGCGAGCAGGGCGACGATCGCGATGCTCATCATCAGCCAGAAGCCCGACCGGGTGTTGAACATCTTGCGGAGCTCGACCTTGACGAGACGGCCCAGGGGGACGCCGGGACGGCTCGTGTCGATCGTGACGGGTGCGGTGTCCGTGCTCATGAGGTGGCTCCTTCGCGCTGGGTGGTCGACGTCAGCTGGAGGAACATCTCCTCCAGGCCGGCGCCGTCGGCGGGGCGCAGCTCGACGAGCGCGACGCCGGCGGCCGCTGCGGCCTTGCCGACCGTCGCGGGGTCGGTCTCGGTGCGCAGGCCGCCGTCGCCGGACGGACCGGACGAGATGCCGGCCGCGGTGAGGGCGTTGGCCAGGGCCGACGCGTCGCCCGCCTTGACGAACGTGCCGGCGGTCTGCAGCAGCTCGGCCTTGGTGCCCTCGGCCACGATCTTGCCCTGGCCGATGACGATGATCTCGTCGGCGATGACCTCGATCTCGTGCAGCAGGTGCGACGACAGCAGCACCGTGCCGCCGCGGTTGGCGTAGTCGCGCAGCAGGCTGCGCATCCAGTGGATGCCGGCGGGGTCGAGGCCGTTGGCGGGCTCGTCGAGCATCAGGATCTTGGGATCGCCCATCAGGGCGTTGGCGATGCCGAGGCGCTGGCGCATGCCGAGCGAGTAGTTCTTGACGCGGCGCTTGGACTCCGAGGGCGTCAGGCTGACGAGCTCGAGCATCTGGTCGACGCGCGACGTGGGCAGACCCATCGTCAGTGCGCTCAGCATCAGGATCTCGCGGCCGGTGCGGCCCGCGTGCTGGGCCGAGGCATCGAGCAGGACGCCGATCTGCGTGCCGGGGTTGGGGACGTCGAGGTAGTTGACACCGCTGACGTGCGCGGTGCCGGACGTGGCGGGCGTGAGGCCGGCGATGATGCGCATCGTCGTCGACTTGCCGGCACCGTTCGGGCCGAGGAAGCCGGTGACGGCTCCGGGGCGGCACGTGAACGACACGTCGTCGACGGCGCGGTACGCACCGTAGGTCTTGGTGAGACGGTCAACTGTGATCATGCCTCCACTCTGGGGCACCGGGAGCCCGGAGTCATCCACCCGGGGACCATGTCGCGCTAGCCGAAAGTATGAGACGTCGCAGACCTTCTGCTGCTGTGGACGGAACGCGGCGCCCCTAGCCTTGGGTGGTGCCCTTCGTGACGTACCAGCCGCCCCTGCGCTGGTGGAACCATGCGTGGCGGTACGTCCTCGTCATCGCGATCTCGGCGGTCTCCTGGTTCGAGATCGCCCCGTGGCAGTGGGACCACCGGCGCTGGTGGTTCTGGACCGACCTGGGCCTGGGCGTGTTCTCCCTCGTCCTGCTGGCCTGGCGGCGCCGGCACCCGCTCGCGGTCGCCGTGGTCGTCAACGCCGTCACGGTCGTCTCGTGGTCGGCGGGCGGGCCCGCGACGCTGGCCCTGGTCTCCCTCGCGACCCGGCGCCGGTGGCGCGAGGTCATCCCCGTCGCGGCGCTCGGCCTGGTGGCCGGGCTCGCGCTCGAGCGCATGAACCCCGTCAGCACGCAGGACTTCGCGTTCACGATCCCGTTCGTCGCGGTGGTCGTCGCCGCCACGGTCGCGTGGGGCATGTTCATCGGGTCGCGTCGCGAGCTCATCGCGACGCTGCGCGAGCGCGCCGAGACCGCCGAGGTCGAGCAGGCCTCGCGCGTCGCGCAGGCGCGCACCGCCGAGCGCTCGCGCATCGCCCGCGAGATGCACGACGTCCTGGCCCACCGCATCTCGCTCGTCACGATGCACGCGGGTGCGCTGGCGTACCGCGACGACCTCAGCCGCGACGAGGTGCGCACGACGGCCGGGATCATCCAGGACAACTCCCACCGCGCGATGGTCGAGCTGCGCGAGGTGCTGGGCGTGCTGCGCAACGGCCCCGGCGACTCGGCCCCGGAGCGGCCGCAGCCGTCGGCGAGCGACCTGCGGGCGCTGGTCGACGAGGCGCGCGCCTCGGGCACGCGCGTCGACCTGTGGGTCGGGGTCGACCTGGCCGACGTCCCCGACGCCCTCGGTCGCACGGCGTACCGGGTCGTCCAGGAGGGGCTGACGAACGCCCGCAAGCACGCCGCCGACACGCTGGTGTCGGTGACGCTCACGGGCGGTCCCGCCGACGGCCTGACGATCGAGGTCCGCAACCCGTTGCGCGTCGGCGAGCCGGTCGCGTCGGCCCCCCGGTCGGGGCTCGGGCTCGCGGGGCTGGCCGAACGGGCCGAGCTCGCGGGCGGCACCCTGACGCACGAGGTCTCCCCCGGTGCCGAGTTCGTGCTCGAGACGTGGCTGCCGTGGCCGACGTGACGGGCGCGGGGGCGGGGCCGGACACGGACGCGCCGATCCAGGTGCTGCTCGCTGACGACGACGCGCTCGTGCGGGCCGGGCTGGCGATGATCCTGGGCGGCTCCTCGACGATCGACGTCGTCGGCGAGGCCTCGGACGGCCAGGAGGCGGTGCGCCGCGTGCGGGCCGGCGGCATCGACCTCGTGCTGATGGACATCCGCATGCCGGTCATGGACGGCATCGCCGCGACCGCCGCGCTCGTCGCGCTGCCCAACGCGCCGAAGGTCATCGTGCTGACGACCTTCGACGCCGACGAGTACGTCGTCCGGGCGCTCGCGGCGGGCGCCAACGGCTTCCTGCTGAAGGACACCCCACCGGCCGACATCGTCGACGCCGTCGCACGGGTCGTCGCCGGCGAGCCGATGCTGTCGCCCGCGATCACCGAGCAGCTGATCCGTCAGGTGACCGATGCCGTGCCCGACGTGCGCGTGGGGCAGGCCCTCGAGCGCGTCGCGTGCCTGACCGACCGCGAGCGCGAGGTCGCGGTGGCGATCGGCCGCGGCGCGTCGAACGCCGAGATCGCCGTCTCGCTGCACATGAGCGTCGCGACCGTCAAGGCGCACATCTCGCACCTGTTCACCAAGCTCGGCGCGACCAACCGCGTCCAGGTCGCGATCGCGATGCACGAGGCGGGCCTGCTCTAGCCGACGAAACCTGATGCATCACGGCCACATACCGGTGACGATGCATCTGTTGTCGTCCCCGCCTACCGTGGGGGCATGGCCTCTCCCCTGACGTCCGTCGTCGACACCGTCCTCGACAAGTCCCTCATCGGCGGCTACTCGGCGATCGGCCCGGCGCTGCGCCGTCGCTGGTGGGCCGACGACCCCGAACCCCAGTCGCTCGTGGGTCGCCACGTCGTCGTGACCGGTGGCAGCAGCGGCCTCGGACGCGCCGCCGCGACCGGCATCGCCCGCCTGGGCGCCGTCGTGCACCTCGTGGGTCGCAACGCCGACCGCCTGCGCGACTCCGCCGACCTGATCCGCGACGACGTCCCCGACGCACAGCTCGTCGAGGAGGTCTGCGACATCAGCGACCTCGACTCCGTCCGCGCCTACGCCGCCGCGCTGACGAAGGACGTCGGTGCCCTGCACGCGATCGTCCACGACGCCGGCGTCATGCCGCCCGAGCGCACCGAGACCGACCAGGGCCACGAGCTGGCCCTCTCGACGCACGCGATCGGCCCCCTCCTGCTGACCGAGCTGTTGCGCGAGACCCTCGCGGCCGCGGAGTCCCCGCGCGTGGTCATCGTGTCGTCCGGCGGCATGTACTCGGCCCCCCTCGACGCCTCGATCGGCGACGACATCGAGTACCGCCGCGGACGCTACGAGGGCATCCGCGCCTACGCCCGCACCAAGCGCATCCAGGTCACGATGACCGAGCTGATGGCCAAGCGGTACGCCGCCGACGGCATCGTGGTGCACAGCATGCACCCCGGCTGGGCCGACACCCCGGGCGTCACGGAGTCGATGCCGCGGTTCGCCAAGGTCATCGGACCGATCCTGCGGACCGCCGAGCAGGGAGCCGACACGATCGTGTGGCTCACGGCGTCGCCGGCCGCGACCCGCACCAGCGGACGCTTCTGGAGCGACCGCCGACCCCGCTCGACGTACTTCCTGCCCGGCAAGGCCGACGATCCCGAGGCCCGACGCACCGTGTGGACGTACGTGTGCCGCGCCGCTGGCATCGACCACGTGCCCGCCTGAGTCAGACCGGCAGCGACGCCCAGGCGTCCTCGATCGGCACGTCGCGCCCCAGCACGGCGACCGCGGCGCGGTGGCCCGAGCACAGGGCGGCCGTGACGGTCGCCGGGTCGTCGGTCCACGTCGCCTCCCCCGCCACGTGCAGCACGCCGCCCACGGGCGTCGCGAGGTCGTCGTGGTCGGACGTCGTCGAGCCGACCGTCATGTACGCGTACGACCCGCGCGCGAACGGGTCGTCCTGCCAGCGCGTGACGTGGACGGACGTCGGCCGCTCGACCCGGTCGCCGAAGAGGCGCCGCAGCTGCACCAGCACCGACTCGACGACGTCCGCCTCGTCCCAGTCGAGCGTCTCGCGGGCCGCGGGACCGGCGGCGAACGTCAGGAGCGTCGGCGTGCCGTGCAGCCGGGTCAGGTCGTACCAGGAGTGCCACCACCGCCCCTGCGGCCCCTGCTGGCGGATCGCGTAGACGTCGTCGTCCCAGAACGCCGTCGGGAACCGCAGCACGATCTTCTCGAAGGCGTTCATCGCGAGGCGGCCGAGCGCACCGGCGACGGGCTCCGGCAGCGCCGGCTCGATCGTGAGGTCGTCGCCGCGCAGCACGCCCACCGGCACCGTGACCACGGCGGTCCCGGCCGCCACCGCGCCGAACGCGCCGCTGACGGTCACACCGTCGTCGCCCCACTCGATGCGTGACACGACGTGCTCGAGGCGGACGTCGAGGCCGGCCGCCAGGTGCTCGGTCATCCGGTCGTACCCGTCGGCGAACACGACCTCGTCGCCGTCGATCTGGTCGTCGTCGAGGCCATGGGCGGCGAGGTCGTCGATCCACACGCCGTACTGCTCCTCCGAGCGGTGGCGCAGGTACTCGCGCACGCGCTCGGCGCGCTCGGCGTCCCAGCCCGTCGCGGCGAGCACCTGCTCGGTGACGTCGGCGTACGACGCGTCCGGCGCCGACCCCGCGACCACCTCGGGCAGCAGGGCGTCGACGGCGTGGACGTCGTCGACGAAGCGTCTCGTCGCGGCGTCCGACAGCCGTTGGCCGTCCGTCCCGTAGTACGCGATCGGACGGCTGTCGGGCTGGTATCCGCCCACCGTCAACTCGGTCGGGCGCATGCCGAAGGCGTGCGCCGCCGCAGAGACCGGGCTGTCGGTGACGCCATGGATCCACGACGCACCGAGGTCGGTGACCGAGCCGCCCGTCCGATCGGTCCACAGCCGTCCACCGGTGCGATCGCGCGCCTCGAGCACCACGACACGTCGGCCCGCACGCGCCAGCAGGCGGGCCGCCGTCAGGCCCGCGACCCCGGCACCGACCACGACGGTGTCGCAGCGCTCCATCCCACCCCTCCTCGCACGTCCCCGTGAGCCTCCCATCCAAGCGCAGTCACCGCGACTGAACAACGGATTCCGAAGTAAACATTGGATGACACCACGAAATCCCTTGTCTTCAGCGCATTGCGCCCCTGACAATGGAGCCATGAGCATCGACGACCACGACCACCTGCAGGAGGCCGGCAAGCGGCACCTGTGGATGCACTTCTCGCGTCACGGAAGCTACGACGACACCCACGACATCCCGATCATCGTCAAGGGCGACGGCATGCACATCTGGGACGCCCAGGGTCGCAAGTACCTCGACGGCCTGGCCGGTCTGTTCGTCGTCCAGGCGGGTCACGGTCGCGAGGAGCTCGCCGAGGCCGCCGCCAAGCAGGCCAAGGAGCTCGCGTTCTTCCCCCTGTGGACGTTCGCGCACCCCCACGCGATCCGTCTGGCCGAGCGCATCGCCGCATACGCGCCGGGCGACCTCAACCGCGTGTTCTTCACGACCGGCGGCGGCGAGGCCGTCGAGACCGCGTGGAAGCTGGCCAAGCAGTACTTCAAGCTGACCGGCAAGCCCACCAAGACCAAGGTCGTCAGCCGTCAGGTCGCGTACCACGGGACGCCGCACGGAGCCCTGTCGATCACCGGCATCCCGGCGATGAAGTCGATGTTCGAGCCGCTCGTGCCGTCGACGTCGCACGTCCCCAACACCAACTTCTACCGCGCCCCCGACGAGTCGCTCGGCGGCTTCTCCGACGAGAAGGAGCAGCAGCTGGCGTTCGGGCGCTGGGCCGCGAACCGCATCGAGGACGCGATCCTCGCCGAGGGCGCCGACACCGTCGCGGCGGTCTTCCTCGAGCCCGTCCAGAACTCGGGCGGATGCTTCCCGCCCCCGCCCGGGTACTTCGAGCGCGTCCGCGAAATCTGCGACGAGCACGACGTCCTGCTGGTCTCCGACGAGGTCATCTGCGCGTTCGGACGACTCGGCGAGATGTTCGGCGCGACCAAGTTCGGCTACCAGCCCGACATCATCACGTGCGCCAAGGGGCTCACGTCCGGGTACTCGCCGCTGGGCGCCATGATCGCGTCCGACCGGCTGATGGAGCCGTTCCTGAAGGGCAACGCGTCGTTCGCGCACGGCTACACGTTCGGCGGCCACCCCGTCTCGGCAGCCGTCGCGATGGCCAACCTCGACATCTTCGAGCGCGAGGACCTCAACGGGCACGTGCTGCGCAACGAGGGGGCGTTCCGCTCGACGCTCGAGAAGCTGCTCGACCTCGACCTGGTCGGCGACGTCCGCGGCGACGGATACTTCTATGGCATCGAGCTCGTCAAGGACAAGGCGACCAAGGAGACCTTCGACGACGTCGAGTCCGAGAAGTTGCTGCGCGGGTTCCTGTCGCGGGCGCTGTTCGACAACGGCCTGTACTGCCGCGCCGACGACCGCGGCGACCCGGTCATCCAGCTCGCGCCGCCGCTGATCGCCGACCAGTCGCACTTCGACGAGATCGAGCAGATCCTGCGCAGCGTCCTCACCGAGGCCCAGGGTCNCCCCCGGGCGGACAGTTTTTACCACGGTCCCGTGGTAGACCGACCCGTCAGCGGGCGAGGGCCTTCTCCTGGCGCCGGCGGACGATCTCGTTGCCGAGGACGAAGGCGATCGAGATGACGAACATCGCGGTGCCGATCACGTTGACCTCCATCGGGACGCCGCGCTGGTTCGCGCCGTAGACGAACATCGGGAACGTCACCTCCTGGCCGGAGTTGAGGTTCGTGATGATGAAGTCGTCGAACGACAGCGAGAAGCTCAGCAGCGCCGCACCGATGATGCCGGGCAGGACGAGCGGGAACGTCACCCGCCAGAACGTCTGGGCCTCCGTCGCGTACAGGTCCATCGCGGCCTGCTCGAGGTTGTCGTTCAGGCCGCTCAACCTGGCCTTGACCGTCACGATCACGAACGACAGGCAGAACATGATGTGCGCGATCAGGATCGTCCAGAACCCCAGCGGGATGATGCTGGTCGACACGAACAGCGCCAGCAGCGACGACCCCATCACGATCTCGGGCGAGGCCATCGGCAGGAAGATGATCAGGTTCGCGGCCGACCGACCGGCGAAGCGGTGCCGGACGAGCGCGAAGGCCGCCAGCGTGCCGAGGAACGTCGCCACGAGCGTCGCCAGCAGGGCGATGCGGATGCTCAGCCACACCGAGTCGGCCATGCCGTCCGCCCAGCCGCCCGGGTGCAACCAGTTGTCCCACGTGAACTGCTGGAACTTGTACACGTTGCGCGACTGGCTGCTGTCGTTGAAGCTCATCAGCACGACGATCGCGATCGGCACGAACGTGTAGGCCAGGACGAGCATCCCGAGTCCGAGGACGAGGTGCTCGCCGATCCAGCGGCGCGCGCGGGTCATACGAGCTCCTCCGTTCCTGCGGTGCGGACGTAGGCCATGACGGCGGCCACGATGATGACCATGAGGATGACCGACAGCGCGCCGGCCGTGGCGTAGTCGAGCTGCGTCGTGAACAGGCTCTGGATCGAGTTGCCGATCATCTTGGTGTTGGTGCTGCCGAGCAGCTGCGCGTTGACGTAGTCGCCGGCCGCCGGGATGAACGTCAGCAGCGTGCCGGCCACGACGCCGGGCAGCGACAGCGGGAACGTGACCTTGAAGAAGCCCCGCATGGGCGACGCGTAGAGGTCACCGGCCGCCTCGATCAGGCGCACGTCGACCTTCTCGAGGCTCGCGTAGAGCGGCAGCACCATGAACGGCAGGAAGTTGTACGTCAGACCCGCGATGACCGCGAACGGCGTCGCGAGCAGACGGTCGTCGGTCGTCGTCAGGCCCACGAGGTTCAGCAGGTCGGTCAGGTGGATCGCCTGCGCGACGCCCACGACCCAGCCGTCGTCGGCCAGGATCAGCTTCCACGACAGGGTGCGCAGCAGGAAGCTGGTGAAGAACGGGGCGATGACCAGCACCAGCATCAGGTTCTTCCAGCGCCCGGCCTTGAACGCGATCGCATAGGCCAGGACGTAGCCGATCACCAGGCACAGGGCCGTCGCGATGCCGGCGTACAGCAGCGAGCGGCCGAGCTGGCCCTTGTACTGGTCGAACGCGTCCCAGTAGTTGCCGACGTGCCACGTCATCTCGTAGCCCGTCAGCACCGACCCGTCGGGGTCGAACAGGCTCGAGGCCACGAGCGAGTAGAACGGGACGACGAAGAACACCAGCAGCCAGATCGCGCCGGGCAGGATCAGCCAGTAGCCGGTGAGCTTGCGCTTGGTGCGGCGCTGGGGGGCGGCCACCTCGTCCAGGGTCGCCACTAGTCGTCCTCGATCCCGGCCTTGGCGTCCTGGCTCGCGTCGAGCAGGAACGCGAACTCGGGCCGCCACGACACGTCGACCTTGGTGCCGACCGGGAGCATCGACCGGGCGCCGGTGTTCTGCTCGAACACCGTGAGCTCCTGCCCCCACGGCATCATGACGGAGTACTGCGTGCTGACGCCGACGAAGCTGACGTCGGTGACGTAGCCGCCCGTGATGACGTCGCCGGGCGCGTCGATCGGGTGGCCGGCCTCGGCGATCAGCACCTTCTCGGGACGGATGCCGAGCCAGCCCTTGCCGGAGTCGGAGTGCGCGCGGTCGCCCGGCACCGAGGCGAGGGCGCCCTGCACCCGCACCGTCACGTGGTCGCCCTCGCGACCCTCGATCTCGCCGGCGATCAGGTTGGACTGGCCCAGGAAGTTGGCGACGAACGTCGTGCGGGGGTTCTCGTACAGCTCGCTCGGCGCCCCCATCTGCTCGATGACGCCCTGGTTCATGACCGCGATCGTGTCGGCCATCGTCATGGCCTCCTCCTGGTCGTGCGTGACGTGCACGAACGTCAGGCCCACCTCGGTCTGGATGCGCTTGAGCTCGAGCTGCATGCCACGACGCAGCTTCAGGTCGAGCGCGCCCAGCGGCTCGTCGAGCAGCAGCACCTCGGGCTTGTTGATCAGCGCCCGCGCCAGCGCGACGCGCTGCTGCTGACCGCCTGACATCTGCGTCGGCTTCTTGTGCGCCTGCGACGTCAGCTCGACCAGCTCGAGCATGTCGGCGACCTGCTGCTTGACGTCCTTGACGCCGCGTCGCTTCAGGCCGAACGCGACGTTGTCGGCGATGTTGAGGTGCGGGAACAGCGCGTAGTTCTGGAACACCGTGTTGACCGGACGCCGGTACGGCTTCTCGTACGTGATCTCGGTGTCGCCGAGGTGGATCGTGCCCGACGTCGGCGTGTCGAGCCCGGCGACCATGCGCAACGTCGTGGTCTTGCCGCAGCCGGACGGGCCGAGCAGGGCGAAGAACTGCCCTTGCGGCACCACCAGGTCGAGCGACTTCACGGCCGTGAAGGTCGAGTACTCCTTGGTCAGCTGCGACAGCTTCAGGTCTCGCGAGCCGTCGGGCCCTCCTGCGGCGCGCGGCGCGGCCTCATGCACCTGTGACATCGGCGTAGTCCCCTTCGTAGGTTCGCATCGTGGCCTCGTCGAGCGCCATGAATCGGTGGGTCTTCGACAGGGTCGCCTCTGTCGGGAAGATCAGCTCGTTCTCGACCTGCTCCGGGTCGACGTCCTGCATCGCCTCCTGGGCGCCCTTCACGGGACAGATGTAGCTGTTGTACGCGGCGAGCTTCGCGGCGACCTCGGGCTCGTAGTAGTAGTTGATCCACGTCTCGGCGTTGTCCTGGTGGGTCGCGAGGTTGGGCACGAGCATGTTGTCGGCCCAGATCATGATCCCCTCCTCCGGCGGGATCCAGACGAGGTTCTCGTCACCGGAGTTCGCGATGTCGCCCGACCACGCCTCGCACGCCAGGATGTTGCCGGACGCGAGGTCCTGGACGTACTCGTTGCCCGAGAACGAGCGCACCTGGCCGTCGCGGCGCGTCTTCTTCAGCAGCTCGACGGCGTCCTGCCACTCGGCGTCGGTGAAGTTCTCGGGGTCTCCCCCGCCGATCATGACCAGGAAGCCCATCGTGTCGCGCATCTCGGTCAGCAGGGAGATCCGGCCCTTGAGGTCCTTGCGGGTCAGGAGCTCCTGGAACGACTTGATCTCGCCGACCTTGGACTTGTTGTAGGCGATCCCGGTCAGACCGCTCTGCCACGGTGCCGAGTAGTCACGACCCGGGTCCCACTCGGGCGACTTGAGCGAGTCGATGATGTTGGCGTGCAGGTTGGGGACCTTGGCCGCGTCGAGCTTCTGGATCCACCCCACCTGGATCATGCGGGCCGCCATCCAGTCCGTCAGCGCGAACAGGTCGCGCTTGGACGACGTGCCCGAGCCGAGCTGGTTCTTGACCTTGGCGAAGAACTCGTTGTTGTCGTTGACGTCGGCGGTGTACCGCACCGAGATGCCGGTCTCCTTCTCGAACTGCGTCAGCGTCGAGACGTAGTCGCCGTCGTCCTCGTCGATGTACTCGGGCCAGTTGCTGAACACCAGCGACCGGTCGGAGGCCGAGACGTCCTTGGCCATGCGCTGGGTGGGATCCTGCTTCTGGTCGGGCGTGTCGAACCGGGTCAGCAGGAATCCGCTGACCCCCAGGCCCGCCACTCCACCGAGACCCTTCAGCACCGTCCGCCGGTCGACACCCGCCATGCGCCACCCTCACTTCGTCGTGTTCACGAATACTCGCAACATCGCGGCCCCAGCACAAGGGATTCCGCTGTTAAGAGTGTGTTTCGCTCACGAAACCGTTGCCATCGGCACGCTGACCTGTTCATCGGCGGCCTGTACGGCACAATGTCCGTCATGACCGACCGCAAGCCCGTGGCCGCGCGAGGGCAGAGCCTCGACGACACCGCCAAGCGCATCATCGAGCTGCTCCAGGACGACGGCCGGCTGTCGTACTCGGCGATCGCCAAGGACGTCGGACTGTCCGAGGCCGCCGTCCGCCACCGCGTGCAGAAGCTCATCGACAGCGGCGTCATGCAGGTCGTCGCCGTCACCGACCCCCTGCAGATGGGCTTCGCCCGGCAGGCCATGATCGGCATCAAGGTCAACGGCAACATCCGCGAGGTCGCCGCCGAGCTCGCCACGATGCACCAGCTCGACTACATCGTCATCACGACCGGACGCTTCGACATCCTCGCCGAGATCGTCGCCGAGAGCGACGACGAGCTCCTCGACATCGTCTCGGCCCAGATCGGCGCCCTCGACCGCGTCGTCGCGACCGAGACCTTCGTCTACCTGCGGCTCGAGAAGCAGACGTACGCCTGGGGCGTGCGGTAGCCGCTCGTCCCTCGCGGCTCCCGCCCAGCCGCTCGTTCCTCGCGGCTGCCGGGCTTCGCCCGGACGCCAGTCTTCGCTCGCTGCGCTCGCTCGACCCGTGGTCGGGACGCTGGGTTCAGTGCGCCTGGACCGTTCCGCCTGATTCGAGGGTCTCGATGATGTCGGGGTAGGCGGCGCGGAGGGTTTGTTCGTAGTCTTCTGCGTCGCGGTCGGGGGCCGTGTGCGGTTCGGTGCGACCGGCCTTGTCGAGCACGTCCCAGGTGACCTCCGTGCCCGGCGCGTGCAGCACCGGAGGGCTCCCCACCAGGCGGAAGTCCCCCGAGACGGCCGGCACCGCCCCGATCCGCGCACACGCCGCCACCGCGGTGACCAGGTCGCGTCCGTGCAGACCGTCCAGGACGATCGCCGTGCCGGCGTCGACACCCATGTGGTGCAGCCCGGCGGCGATGCACGCCGACTCGTGCAGCAGCTGGGCGTACGACACCGTCCCCCGGTCGTCGGCGACCGCGAGGTCGTCGGCCAGCCCGGAGATCACGTGGTGGTCGAGGAGGCGGAACACCAGGCTCGTCATCAACGCCCCCTGAAGACCGGCGCGCGGCGCTCGGAGCGGGCCAGGGCGGCCTCCTGCACGTCGTCGCTGGCCCACACGTCGGCGAAGCTCTTCTCGATCGCGGCGTCGTCGGCGGTCGTCCCGTTCAGGACGAGCTTGTTGTGCGCCAGTGTCAGCGGCGCGAAGGCGGCGATCTCGTGCGCCCACGCGATCGCGTCGTCGACCGTGCCCGCACGATCGGCCAGGCCGCACGCCAGGGCCTCATCACGTCCCAGCGACTCCGCCGCCAGCATCAACCGCCTCGCCCGGCCCACACCGGCGAGATCGCCCAGGGTGCGGATCGTCCACGCATCGACCGCCAGGCCGTTGCGCGCCGTCGGCACCGCGAACGACGCCGTCTCGTCGGCGACCCGCAGGTCGCACGCCATCGCGAGCTGCGTGCCGGCGCCGATCGCGGGCCCGTTCACCGCGGCGACCAGCGGCACCGGGACACGCGTCAGGTGGTGCAGCATGCCGTACAGCGCCTCGAGGAAGTCGGGACCGTAGACGCCGCCCAGGTCGGCACCCGAGCAGAACGCCGACCCCCGGCCCGTCACGACGATGGCGCGCGCCCCCTCGTCGACCGCCGCGTCGACGGCGGCACGGATGGCGTGGCACAGCTCGAGATCGAGGGCGTTGCGCCGCTGTTCGCGCTGCAGCTCGATCACGACGACGTGGCCGGAGCCGCTGGCGTCGCGGGACGTGGCGATCATGGTCCTCCTCGGGGGGTCGTCCTCACGCTATCGCCCCCACGCACGGGCGGACACGCCACCGGACGGTAACCCTGCCGCTGTGACACTCGTTACAGGGGCATGACGATCTCTCGCCGCGCCCTGATCCGCACCGGAGCCGTCGTGGGAGGCGCCGTCGCCGTCGGCGTACGCCCCGGCACCGGATGGGCCGCGCCCGGCGTGGTCGCACCGCAGCACACGACGCTCGACAGCTGCTACCGCCGCGGTGCCGCGGGACAGGGCGGCTACACGCCCGTCGTCGCAGCGGCCGGCGAGGCGCACACCGTCCGCGACGACCTGGGCGTCGCACCCGGCGCAGGACGCGAGACGACCCGCACCGCCGTGCTGGGCTTCGCGCACCTCACGGACGTCCACATCATCGACGCCCAGTCGCCCGCACGCGTCGAGTACGTCGACCGCCTCGACGACTCGTACGGCGGAGCCCCGACGCTCGGCGGGCTGCTCTCGTCGAGCTACCGCCCCCAGGAGATGCTGACGCCGCAGATCGCCGACTCGATGGTGCGCGCGGTGAACCGCGTCGGTCGCGGACCCGTGACGGGCCAGGGCCTGGCCTTCGCGATCCAGACCGGCGACAACTCCGACAACTGCCAGTACAACGAGGTGCGCTGGAACATCGACGTGCTCGACGGCGAGCGCATCACGCCCGACTCGGGCAGCCGCACGGCCTACGAGGGGGTCGCCGACACCAAGGTCTGGGACGCGCACTACTGGCACCCCGAGGGACCGCGGAGGCCCGGCGGCGCCGAGGACGTGTACACGTCGCGGTACGGCTTCCCGCGCGTGCCGGGCCTGCTCGACGCGTCCCGGCGGTCGTTCGAGCCGCAGGGTCTCGACATCCCGTGGTACTCGGTGTTCGGCAACCACGACGGGCTCGTGCAGGGCAACTTCCCGCACTCCCTGCCGCTGTCGGTGCTCGCGACCGGCCCCCTGAAGGCGACGGCGCTGCCGCCCGGGCTGTCGCAGGCCGACGTCGTCTCGAGCCTCGCCACGGCGAACGCCGGCGCGCTGCTCGGCGCCGTGTCGCTGACGTCCGCGACGCTCGTCAGCGCCGACGCCCAGCGCCGCACGCTGACCCGCGGACAGGTCGTCGAGGAGCACTTCAAGACCTCGGGCTCCCCCGTCGGCCACGGCTTCACCGCGACCAACCGGCAGAGGAAGACCGCCTACTACAGCTTCGACAGCGGCCCGGTGCGCTGTGTCGTGCTCGACACCGTCAACCCCAACGGCTACGCCGACGGCTCGATCGACCGGCCGCAGCACGAGTGGCTCACCGCGCTGCTGGCGTCGTCGACCGACCGGTACGTCATCGTCTTCAGCCACCACACGTCCGCGACGATGACCAACCCGCTCGTCGTGACGGGCCTCGACCTGAACCCGCGGGTGCTGGGCGACGCCGTCGTCGCGACGCTGCTCGCGAGCCGCACCGTCATCGCGTGGGTCAACGGGCACACGCACCGCAACCAGGTGACGGCGCACCGCAGCGCCGACGGCACGAGCGGCTTCTGGGAGATCAACACCGCGTCCCACGTCGACTTCCCGCAGCAGTCGAGGCTGGTCGAGCTCGCCGACAACCGCGACGGCACGCTGTCGATCTTCACCACGATGCTCGACCACGCCGGGCCCGCGTCGCACGGCGGGACGCTGGCCGACTCGGTGCACCTGGCGGCGCTGGCACGTGAGCTGTCGGCCAACGACCCGCAGCAGCGCGCGTCCGCCCAGGAGGGCGCCGTCGCCGACCGCAACACCGAGCTGCTGCTGCGCGACCCCCTGGCCTGAGGCGGGTCCGTCAGGCGAGCGACTCGAGCAGGGCCGCGACCCCGTCGTCGTCGTTGGACGCGAGGACGACGTCGGCGACCTCGAGCACGTCGGCATGGGCGTTCGCGACGGCGTGCGCACGACCAGCCCACCGCAGCATCGGCAGGTCGTTGGGCATGTCGCCGCACGCCCACACGTCGGCGGCGTCGATGCCCTGCCCCTCGCACCACGTCGCCAGGCCGCTCGCCTTCGTGACGCCCGGCGCGGTCATCTCGGCGAGCCCGACGGCGCCCGAGAAGCCGAGCTCGACGCGGGTGCCGACGACCGACTCGACCAGCCGCAGGAACTCGTCGGGGTCGAGCCCCGGCGAGCGTGCCAGCAGCTTGCCGACGGGCGTGGACGAGATGGCCGACAGATCGCCGACCGCGTGCCCGTTCTCGCCGTGCTCCTGCGCGTACGTGTAGGCGTCCTCGCGGCCCATGCCGTCGGCGCGCTCGACGGCGAACATCACGCCGGGCACCGCCTGCCGTAGGTCGGCGACGACCCGATCCATCTCCGCGGGGTCGTGGCCCCGCGACGCGGTCACCCGGCGCTCGACCAGGTCGTAGACGAAGGCGCCGTTGCCGCAGATCGCGACGCCGTGACCGCCGACGACGTCGGCCAGCTCGTCGAGCCACCGTGGCGGGCGGGCCGTCACGAACAGCGTCGGGACGCCGGCGTCCGCGGCGGTCTCGATCGCCCGCCGCGTGCGGTCCGACAGCGATCCGTCGGTGCGCAGCAGCGTTCCGTCGAGGTCGGTCGCGACGACGCGGGGGCGGTTCGGCATGTCGTCCACGATCGCAGTGGTCGACGACGCGCGCCACGCCAACCCACCGCATCTGCGAGGATCCGACGCATGACGTTCGCCCCCATGACCATCCCCGGTGTCAGCGGGGAGATCTCGACGACCTACGCGTTCTGGACCGGATAGACGTTCTCCGTGGACGGACAGCGCGTCAGGCAGCGCGGCTTCCTGCGCAACAGGTGACGCTCCCCGGCACGGCAGGTCCCGTCGAGGCGAAGGTCAAGGGCGGCGCCTTCCGCGCCCACCCCGTCCTGGTCGTCGGTGACGGCGAGCACACGACGGGACCGCCCACCCCGAGGTTGCTGCAGGCGCTCGGGGTGCTCCCGGTGCTGTCGCTCCTGGTCTTCCATGGCCTGCTCGGCTTCGCGCTCGCCTTCGGCGGCGTCGCGATCACCATGACCGTCATCCGCAGCGCCCGGAGCGACCGGGCCACGATGGCCGTGATCGACACCGTGCTCGTCGTCGCCCTGCTCTCGGCGACGAGCTAGTCGCTACTCGGCGGCGGCCAGCTGGCCGCAGGCGCCGTCGATGTCGCTGCCGCGGGTGTCGCGGACCGTCGTCGGGATGCCCTTGGCGATCAGGCGACGGACGAACTCGCGCTCGTCCTCGGGACGCGACGCGGTCCACATCGAGCCCGGCGTCGGGTTGAGCGGGATCAGGTTGACGTGCACCCAGCCCCAGTCGCCGTACGACTGCAGGACGTCGCCGAGCAGATCGGCGCGCCACGCCTGGTCGTTGATGTCCTTGATCATGGCGTACTCGATCGAGACGCGGCGCTTGGTCTTCTGCGCGTACTCCCACGCGGCCTCGACGGCCTCGGCGACCGACCACCGGGTGTTGATCGGCACGAGCTCGTTGCGCAGCTCGTCGTCGGGGGCGTGCAGCGACAGCGCCAGCGTGACCGGGATGCCCTCGTCGGCGAGCTGCTTCATGCGCGGCACGAGGCCGACGGTGCTGACCGTGATGTTGCGGGCCGACATGCCGAGGCCGTCGGGCGCGGGAGCCACCATGCGTCGGACGGCGCCGATGACGGCCTTGTAGTTGGCCATCGGCTCGCCCATGCCCATGAACACGACGTTCGACAGTCGCCCCGGGCCACCCGCGACCTCGCCGCGGGCCATGCGCCCGGCCGCGTCGACGACCTGGTCGACGATCTCGGCGGTGCTCATGTTGCGCTCGAGACCGCCCTGTCCGGTGGCGCAGAACGGGCATGCCATGCCGCAGCCGGCCTGGCTCGAGACGCAGATCGTGGCGCGGTCGGTGTAGCGCATCAGGACCGACTCGACGAGGGCCCCGTCGAACAGCTTCCAGAGGCTCTTGACCGTCGTGCCCTTGTCGGCCTCCATCGTGCGGACCGGGTTGAGCAGCGTCGGCAGGAGGTGCTCGACGATGCGGTCGCGGCTCGCGGCCGGCAGGTCGGTCATCGCGGACGGGTCGCGCTCGAGCCGTCCGTAATAGTGCTGGGCGACCTGCTTGACGCGGTACGCCGGCTCCCCCATCGCCTCGGCGGCGGCGGTGCGCTCGTCGGCGCTCAGGTCGGCGAGGTGGCGCGGGGGCTTGACGCGTCCGCGCTTCTGCTCGAAGACGAGCGGCAACGGGTTGGGGTTGACGGAAGACACGTCCACCAGTCTCTCATTCGGGGCCACGTTCCCCCGAATCGTCCGACCCGCACCACTCGCGGAGCCGGCGTGGGTCGAGGTCAGCCGCGGGGCAGGTCGGCGACGAACTGCAGCTTCGCGAGCACCGGCGACGGGATCACGAACGGGTACAGCGCACCCTTGCCCATGCTGCGGTTGATCTGGTTGAGCGCGACGCTCAACGGGATCCACACGCCCACGACCAGGTCGCGGAACGACGTGAAGTCCTGCGGCGACGCGACGGTCGCGAGCCCGAAGGCCGACGCCGTCTCGATCGTGTCGCAGATGTGCATGTAGTGCGCGAACGTCTCGGCGAAGTCCTCGAACGGGTGCATCGTGGCGTACATGCTGATGAAGTTCTTCTCCCAGCCTGCCGGCGGGCCCTCGGAGTAGTGCCGCTCGATCGCGTCGGCGTAGCTCTCCTCCTCGTTGCCGAAGAGCTCGCGCGCCTTCTGGATGTTGTCGCCGCGCACGTGCTGCCACTCGATGTAGTGGCCGATCTCGTGACGGAAGTGACCGAGCATCGTCCGGTACGGCTCGTCGAGGTTGACCCGCACCTTCTCGCGGTGGGCGTCGTCGCTCTCGGCGAGGTCGAGCGTGATGATGCCGCTGTCGTGGCCCGTCGTGACGTCCTCGGACACGCTCGACAGCAGGTCGAACGCGAGCCCGTTGTCGGGATCCTCGGCCCGGGTGACGATCGGGAACCCGAGCGTGTCGAGCTCGACGACGAGCCGCCGCTTGGCCTCCTCGGCGACCTTGAACTCGCGCAGGCCCACGGCGTCGGCGTCGCTCGGACGCGTGCGCGTCAGGCCGCAGCTGAAGCAGAAGCCACCCGGGAACTCCGTCAGCCAGGTGCACCCCGACAGGTTGAGGTTCTTGCAGACGTGCCAGATGTCGCCGTCGGCGTCGATGTACTGACCCTTCGCGTCGACGGGGACGATGGCCCTCTCGCCGCGGGAGAACCCGAGGTTGCTCTTGCACGAGACGCACTTGGAGTTCTCGAAGTACAGGGAGTTGCCGCACACACGGCAGGAGAAGGCCTTCACCGGTCAAGTCTGTCAGGATCTCGCGCGATGGCGACCGCTGCGGGCCGGTCAGTCCGTGACGGGCGCCACGTCGACCTCGACGCGCAGGGTCGAGCTCTTCGCCTCGGTGAAGATGACGCCCTTGACGGGCGGGACGTCGGCGTAGTCGCGACCCCATGCGACCGTCACGTAGCGGTCGTTGACGAGCTGGTCGTTGGTCGGGTCGACCGCGAGCCAGCCGTCGCCGGGGATCCAGACGGCCGCCCACGCGTGCGTCGCGTCGGCGCCGACGATCCGCTCCTTGCCGGGCGGCGGTGTCGTCGCGAGGTAGCCGCTGACGTACCGGACGGCCAGACCGTGCGAGCGCAGGCAGGCCAGCGTCAGGTGCGCGAAGTCCTGGCAGACCCCCGCCCTCTTCTCGAAGATGTCGTCGACCGTCGTGGTCACCGTCGTGGCGGTCTTGTCGTACGCGAAGTCCGCGTGGATGCGCCGCATGACCTCGACGACGGCCTCGCCGACCGGGCGCCCCGGCGTCAGCGACTGCGCCGCGTAGGCGCGGGCCTCGTCCGTCTGGTCGGCCAGCGACGACGGCAGCGCGAGGTCCTGGGCCTGCCACGCGTCCGGGACGTCGGGACGGTACGCGGGGCGTGCGTCCTCCCACGGGACGGCCAGCGCCTCGGCGGAGTGCCGCTCGGCCCGCGCCTCGACCTCGGTGACGGCGAGGACGTCGAGCACGCGGTGGGGCTCGGTGACCTGGAAGTACGTCGCGGTGTTGCCGTAGTAGTCGACGTCGGCGGTCTGGTCGAGCGGCGTGGGGGTGATCGTCAGCTCGCTGCGCCCCACCGTCTGCCACGGCAGCTCGCGCGGGACCAGGTAGGCGATGCCGAGGCTGTCGCTGACGTCGTCGTCGTACGAGTACGTCGTGCGGTGCGAGACCCGGTACCGCCGGCCCGCCTCCGGCTCGACGCCGGTCACTCGGTCACCGTCGCGAAGCCAAACGCGCGCGGGACGGGCGCACCGGCGAAGTGGACGTCGCCGACGGCGTCGGCGAGCCGCGTGAGCTGGCCGATGCAGCTGGTCAGGAAGCGCTCGAGATCGGGACGGTTCTCGCCCTCGACGACCGCCAGCGACGCGACGTCGGCGCGGTCGAGCTCGTCGGCGAGGTCGTCGAGCAGCCGTTCGGGGCGGGTCGAGCCCGTCGACTCGGGCATCGCGGCGAGGTGCTGGCGCATCTCCTCGATGCCGGCCGCCAGCGACCGCGGGTTCTCGGCGTCGGCGAGCAGCAGCTCCAGGACCCCCGGCAGCCGCACGTAGCCGCGGTAGCGGCGGCGGTGCGTCACGGCGCTCTCGGCCGCCGACAGCACCGCGGTGTTGACGTCGCGGTCGACGTCGATCCCACGCCGCACGGTCGTCGTCGCGGCCAGCAGGTGGCACAGCTGCAGCCCGCGCTCGATCGCGCGACCCGTGCCGATCATCCGCCACCCGGGGTCGCGCATCATGTTGGCCGTGACGCCCTGCAGCGACAGGATGCCGGTCAGCATCTGTCCCGCGCTCTCGGCCACCTGGTGGCTGTAGTGGTAGGTCGAGAGGTGCGCCGAGGCCCGCTCGGTCCAGCTGAACGCCTGCCACGTGTCGGGCGAGAGCTGGTCGCGGACGCTCTGCGCGGCGTCGCGCAACGCCCCGATCGACTGCGCGACCGAGCCGGGTCGGTGCGCGTCGAGCAGCAGCGACCGGAAGTTGTCGTCGAGCTGGTCGGCGGTGTGGCGCGATCCGCTGAGCCGTGCGACGGCCGACATCAGCACCGCCAGGCTCGCCCCGCCGGCGGTGTGCGGACGGGAGCGGTAGTCCTCCGCGCTGGCGTGCGCGGTGAGCACGAGGCGCAGCATGTCCTCGGCGCGCTCGGCGTACCGGCCGAACCAGAACATGTCCTCCAGCACGCGCGGGACCATCGCGGCGGGTGCCCGCACGTTGGTCAGCGGCAGGACGTCGACGAGCCCTTGGTCGGGGTCCTCGGGACGCTCCTTCAGCACCCACACGTCCTTGCTGGACGGGACGCGGTCGTCGTCGCTGACGCTCGCGAGACCCCCGACCAGCGGCCGGTACGTCGAGCCGTACCGCAGCGTGAACGTCCGCAGCGTCACCGCCTGCGGGTGGACGCCGCGGGCGTCGAGCGTCGGCGACTGCGACAGCGGCAGCAGCTCCTGGCCGACGTAGCGGTGCGGCTCGGCGACGATCAGCTCGCGCAACCGGTCGGGGCCGTGGTGCTCCAGGCCGGGGCCCGACCCCTGGTCGATCGTGCGCACGACCAGGCCGTCGAGGTGGTCGAGCACGTACCGGGCCGAGCGCGGGTCACCGGCCCAGTACGTCTGGACCGACGGCAGCCGCAGCGGCTCGTCGAGCAGCAGCTCGCACATCGCCGACATGTACGGCAGCAGGCCGGGGTTCTCGAGCACCCCGGCGCCGAGACCGTTGACGACGCGCACCGTGCCGCGCCGCACCGCCTCGGAGAGTCCCGCGACCCCCAGCTGCGACCCCTTGCGCAGCTCGAGCGAGTCGCTCCACTCCGCGTCGACCCGTCGCAGGATGACGTCGACGCGCTCGAGACGTCCGAACACCCGCATCCAGACCGCGCCCTCGCGCATCACGAGGTCGCTGCCCTCGACGAGCGGGAAGCCCAGGCTCGAGGCCACGAACGCCTGGTCGTAGGCGGTCTCCGACAGCGTGCCGGGCGACAGCACGACGACGCGCGGATTGGGTGAGCTGCCGGGCGCCGAACCGATCAGCGTCGCCCGCAGGGCCTGGAAGAACGGTGCCATGCGGTGCAGCCCGGCCTGCCGGTAGAGCTCGGGCATGACCCGCGAGATGACGCGCCGGTTCTCCATCGCGTAGCCGATGCCGGACGGCGCCTGGGCGCGGTCGGCCAGCACCTGCCACTCCCCCGACGCCGCGCGACCGAGGTCGGCCGCCGCCAGCAGCAGGGGGTGCGGGTCGACGGCCGAGGCCCGCGCCGACACCCGCAGGAACCCCTGGTGGGCGAACACGACCGCCGGCGGCAGCACGCCCGACGACAGCAGCCTCTGGGGTCCGTAGAGGTCGACGAGGATCGCGTTGAGCAGCTCGGTGCGCTGCGCGAGGCCGACCTCGAGGGGCGACCACTCGGCGGCGTCCACGACCAGCGGGACGGGGTCGAGCCGCCACGGCCCGGGGTCCTGGTCGGCAGGCGTGTACGTGACGCCGTCGTTGGCCAGGAAGCGCTCGATGTCGCCGCCGACCCGCCGCAGGTCGTCCTCGGTCAGCTGGACGGCCCCCTCGGCCAGCCGGCGCCAGCCGGGGCGCAGGGCACCGTCGGGGGCCACGACCTCGTCGTAGCGGGGCGGGTCGCCCCCGAGCGTCGGCTGCGTGACCGCCGCCGAGTAGTCGCGCAGCGCCGTCACCGTCCGGCCGTCCCCCGCCTCGGCGCGCTGCCCGGCGGCACGGTGCGGCGCAGGTCGAGCGTGTGCGGGTACTCGTCGCTCGCGGCGCGACGCCCGGCCTCGATCATCGCCGCCACGTCGAGCGCTCCGGGCGTGTGGCCGAACGGCTCGAACCGGCTCGACCGGCGGGCCTCGGCCTCTCGGGCGTTGATCGGCGGACGCTCGTGGGCGCGTCCCCCGGGGTGCACGACGTGGTACGTCGCCCCGCCCACCGAGGTGGCCGAGGCGCGGTCGACGACGTCGAAGCGCAGCGGTGCGTGCGCCTCGATCGAGGGGTGCAGCGCCGACGGCGGCTGCCACGCGCGGTAGCGCACGCCGGCGTAGTACTCGCCGGCCACGCCCGTCGGTGTCAGAGGCACGGGAACACCTTGGCACGTCACGAGGTGCTCGTGCGGCAGAACCCCCCGCACCGTGACCTGCATCCGCTCGACCGACGAGTCGACGTAGCGGGCCATCCCTCCGGACGTCGCCTCCTCGCCGAGCACGTGCCACGGCTCGATGGCCCCCCGCAGCTCGAGCTCGATGCCGCCGCCCACTCGGGCCAGCCCGATGCGCGGGAACCGGAACTCGGTGAACGGGTCGAGCCACGACGCCTCGAAGTCGATGCCGTGCTCGCGCAGGTCGGCCACGACGGCGCCGATGTCGTCGATCGCGCCCTGCGGCAGCAGGAAGTCCTCGTGCAGCGCCGTGCCCCAGCGCACGAGCGGCGCGCGGTACGGCTTCTCCCAGAACATCGCGACGAGCGAGCGGACGAGCAGCGACTGCACCATCGCCATCCGGGCGTGGGGCGGCATCTCGAAGCCGCGCAGCTCGAGCAGCCCCAGGCGTCCGCGCGAGGAGTCGGGGCTGTACATCTTGTCGACGCAGAACTCGGCGCGGTGCGTGTTGCCGGTCAGGTCGGTCAGCAGGTGGCGCAGCGCGCGGTCGACGAGCCACGGCCGCGGCTCGTCGGTCTCGGCCGTCAGCCGGTCGATCTCCTGGAACGCGATCTCGACCTCGTACAGCGACTCGGGACGTCCCTCGTCGAAGCGTGGCGCCTGGCTCGTCGGGCCGATGAAGCGTCCCGAGAACAGGTACGACAGCGACGGGTGGCGCTGCCAGTACGTCATGAGGCTGACCAGCAGGTCGGGCCGGCGCAGCAGCGGCGACGCGGCCGGCTCGTGCCCGCCGAGCGTGATGTGGTTGCCACCGCCCGTGCCGGTGTGGACGCCGTCGAGGTCGAACTTCTCGGTCGTCAGGCGGGCGTGACGGGCGATGTCGTACAGCGACGTCGTCAGGTCGCGCAGCTCGGACCACGACGCGGTCGGCTGCACGTTGACCTCGATCACGCCGGGATCGCTCGCGACGACGAGCTGCGTCAGGCGGGCGTCCGGGGGCGGGCCGTAGCCCTCGATCACGAGCCGCTGCCCGAGCCGGGTCGCGGCGAGGTCGACGACGCGCAGCAGGTCGGCGTAGTCGTCGAGCCGCTCGGTCGGCGGCAGGAACACGTGCACGTGACCGTGACGGGCCTCGATCGTCAGGGCCGTCGTGGGCTGCTCGGCGGGGTCGACGACCGCCACCGACGGCACGCTCGGGTCGAGCCGGGGGCCGGCCTCGACGTACGACGGGTCACCGGACGCCCGCGGGTCGACCCACGAGATCGCGCTCAGCGGCAGCCGCAGGCCCACCGCCGACGTGCCGGGCAGCAGCACGATGCGTCCGCGCCGCAGCGACCAGTCGGGGCTGACCCACTGTTCGCCCGTCACGAGCGGCAGCACCCAGCCTGTCGGGTCGACGACCTCGGCGTCGAGCGACGACGCGAGCGACGCGTCGGCGCGCTCGGGATCGAGCCCCGGGCGGTCGCCGTCCGGCTGCCGCAGCTCGTGCACGAGCTCGGTCAGGGGGTCCTCGAAGGCGGGGCGCAGCTGACCGTCCGGCAGCCCGAGCAGCGCCGTGACCTCGCGCGCGAGCTCCTCGGCCCGCGCGGGCGCCTCGGGATCGGCTCCGGCCTCGTCCCACGGGTCGGCGAGCAGCGACGGCGACGACCACAGCGTCTCGCCGTCCTCGCGCCACTGCAGCGAGATCTGCCAGCGGGGCAGCTCCTCGCCGGGGTACCACTTGCCGTCGCCGCGGTGCACGAGCCCGCCGACGGCGTAGACCTCGCGCAGCCGCTCGGCGAGCTCGCTGGCCTTCAGACGCTTCTCGGGGCCGTCGGCCTGGGTGTTCCACTGCGGCGACGTGACCTCGTCGAGCCCGACGAACGTCGGCTCGCCGCCCTGGGTCAGGCGGACGTCACCGGCCTGCAGGCGCAGGTCGACGCCCTCGCCGAGCGCGTCGATGCGCTGCCACTGGGCGTCGGTGTACGGCTTGGTGACCCGCGGGTCCTCGTGGACGCGTCGCACCGTGTTGTGGAACGAGAAGTCGACGTCGGCGCGCTCGGTCAGCACGCCCGAGATCGGCGCCGCCGACGACGGGTGGGGCGTCGCCGAGAGCGGGATGTGGCCCTCGCCGGCGAACAGGGACGACGTCGGGTCGAGGCCGATCCAGCCCGCGCCGGGGACGAAGACCTCGGCCCACGCGTGCAGGTCGGTGAAGTCCTCGCCGGGCCCGCTGGGGCCGTCGATCGCGACGGTGTCGGAGGCGAGCTGCACGAGGTATCCCGACACGAAGCGGGCGGCGAGGCCGTGCTGGCGCAGCAGCGAGACCAGCAGCCACGAGCTGTCGCGGCACGAGCCGATGCCGCGCTCGAGCGTCTCGTCGGGGCTCTGCACGCCGGCCTCCATGCGCACCGAGTACGCGACGGCGGCGTGCACCGCGGCGTTGACCTGCACCAGGAAGGGCACCATCGCGATGCCGCCCTCGGGCACGGGCGGGAGCCGGTCGCGGAACGCCGTCACGAGGGGCCCCGGCGTCTCGGTGTCGCCCTCGCCGACCGGACGCAGGTACGGCGCCAGATCGGCGGCGAGCGACGGCTCGTACGCGAACGGGAACGTCTCGGCGTACTCCTCGATGAAGAAGTCGAAGGGGTTCACCACGACCATGTCGGCCACCAGACCGACGGTGATGTCGAGCGTCGAGACCTTCTCGGGGAAGACCAGGCGCGCCAGCCAGTTGCCGAACGGGTCCTGCTGCCAGTTGACGAAGTGGTTCGCGGGGCTGACGGTCAGCGAGTAGGCCTCGATCGGCGTCCGGCTGTGCGGGGCCGGTCGCAGCCGCACGACGTGCGGGCCGAGCCCCACGGGTCGGTCGAACGAGTAGGTGGTCCGGTGCTCGAGAGCGACCTTGATCGACATGCCCCAAGACTGCCCGGTCGCGGCCGCGTCCTCGTCACCGCCCCGACCCCGCCCGCCGACGAGTCACGTACGCCCGCTGACGAGTCACGTACGCCCACCGACGAGTCACGTAGGTGACTCGTCGGTGGGCGGGAGCGACTCGCGGGCGTCAGGTGACGGGGACGAGCGTGAACAGGATGAGCCAGCAGACGGGGGCGACCGCGATGAGCGAGTCGAGCCGGTCCATGAGACCGCCGTGGCCGGGCAGCAGGTCGCCCATGTCCTTGATGCCGAGGTCGCGCTTGATCAGCGACTCCGACAGGTCGCCGAGGGTCGCGAACACGACACCTGCGACGCCGAGCACGATGCCGACCCACCAGTCGCCGTCGAGCGCGTAGGTCACGGTCGCGATGCCGGTGCCGATGCCGAACAGCAACGACCCCGCGAAGCCCTCCCACGACTTCTTCGGGCTGATCGTCGGGGCCATGGGGTGGCGGCCGAACAGCACGCCCGCGACGTAGCCGCCGATGTCGGACGCGATCGTGGCGACGATGAACGCGACGATGCGCCACGCCCCGTCGTCCTCCTTGAGCATCAGCAGGACGAACGTGCCCATCAGGTACAGGTACGACAGGCAGAACACGCCCGACGTGACGTCGCGGACGAATCCCTCGGCGCCGTCGCTGAGCCGCCAGACCATCGTGCCGAGCACCGTCAGCGCCATCGCGATCGACGCGGTCTCCATGCTGCCGAAGTACGCGCCGATCAGCATCAGCGTGCCGCCCGTGGCGACCGGCAGCACGGGCAGCGCGATCCGCGCCGTGCCGAACGCGCGGGCGAGCTCGAACAGGCCGATCGCGAGCGCGACCGCCACGACGGCGATGAACGCCTCCTTGACGACGAACAGCGACAGCACGACCATCGCGACCAGCGCGACGCCGACCGCGATCGACGCCGGCAGGTTGCGTCCGGCGCGGCTCGTCTTCAGCGCGACGGCCGGGATGACCTCTCCGTCGGGCGTCAGGTCGTCCGGGGAGACGTCGGGCGGAGTCTCCTCGTGGGGAGACTCAGACCTCAAGGAGCTCTGCCTCTTTGTTCTTGAGCAGCTCGTCGATGATCTCGACGTGCTTCTTGGTCAGCCCGTCGAGCCGCTTCTCGGCGCCGGTGTTGTCGTCCTTGCTGATCTCGGAGTCCTTCTCGGCCTTGTCCATCGCCTGCTTGGCGTTGCGGCGCACGCCACGGACCGCGATGCGTCCGTCCTCGGCCTTGGACTTGGCGAGCTTGATGTACTCCTTGCGGCGGTCCTCGGTCAGCTCGGGCAGCGTCACGCGCAGCACCTTGCCGTCGTCGCTGGGGTTGACGCCGAGGTCGGACTCGCGGATCGCCTTCTCGATCGCGGGCTTGGCGCCCACGTCGTACGGCTGGATGATGACGGTGCGCGGCTCGGGGACCTGGAAGCCCGCGAGCTGGTTGAGCGGCGTCGGCTGCCCGTAGTACTCGGCCGTGATCTGGGCGAACATCGCGGGGTGCGCGCGACCGGTGCGGATCGCGGCGAACTCCTCGCGGGTGTGCTCGACGGCCTTGCCCATCTTGCTGTCGGCGTCACGCAGGGTCTGGTCAATCACGATAGTCGTCCCATCCGGGTAGTTCTTTCACAGTGATTCTGGCGTGCCAACGGCCGATGCGGCGTGCACGAGTGTTCCGATCTTCTCACCGCGCAGCACGCGGGCGATGTTTCCCTCGCCCTCCATGCCGAACACGATCATCGGGAGGTCGTTCTCCATGCAGAGCGCGAAGGCGGCCGCGTCGACGACCTTGAGGCCCATGCGCAGCGCGTCGTCGAACGTCAGCTCGTCGTACTTGCGGGCCGACGGATCGGTGCGCGGGTCGGCGGAGTAGACGCCGTCGACACCGGACTTGGACATCAGCACGGCGTCGGCCTTGATCTCGAGCGCACGCTGCGCCGAGACGGTGTCGGTCGAGAAGTACGGCATGCCGGCCCCGGCGCCGAAGATGACGACGCGGCCCTTCTCGAGGTGCCGGATCGCCTTGCGGGGGATGTACGGCTCGGCGACCTGGCCCATCGTGATGGCCGACTGCACCCGGGTGTCGACGCCCTGCTTCTCGCAGAAGTCCTGCAGCGCCAGGCTGTTCATGACGGTGCCCAGCATGCCGATGTAGTCGGCACGCGAGCGCTCCATCCCGCGCTGGCTGAGCTCGGCGCCGCGGAAGAAGTTGCCACCACCGACGACGATCGCGACCTCGACGCCGTCGGAGACCGCCGCGGCGATCTGCTTGGCGATGCCGTTGACGACATCGGGGTCGATGCCGATCTTGCCGCCGCCGAACACCTCGCCCGAGAGCTTCAGCAGCACTCTGCGCAGCGGGCGCCCACCGGAAGAGGCCGGAACGTCGACATGCTCGGCAGTGGTCACGGTTCCGGCCTCTCGTCGGTCAGCGGTTGAACGGGTCGTGCGGGTGTCAGGCGCCGATCTCGATGTGCGCGAAACGCTTGAGCGTCACGCCGGCCTCATCGAGCAGAGCCTTGACGGTCTTCTTGTTGTCCTGCACGGACGGCTGCTCAAGGAGCACCGTGTCCTTGAAGAAGCCGTTGAGGCGTCCCTCGGTGATCTTGGCGATCGCCTGCTCGGGCTTGCCCTCCTCGCGCGACGTCGCCTCGGCGATCTCGCGCTCCTTGGCGACGATGTCGGCGGGGACGTCGTCACGCGTCAGGTAGCGGGGGCGCATGGCCGCGATCTGCATCGCGACGCTGCGCGCCGCGTCGTGGCCCGCCTCGCCCTCGAACTCGACGAGCACGCCGACGGCCGGCGGCAGGTCGCTGGCGCGACGGTGCATGTAGGTCGCGACCTGTCCGTCGAAGCTGGCGACGCGGCCGAGCTCGATCTTCTCGCCGATCAGGACCGCCATGTCGGCGACGGCCTCGCCGACGGTCTTGCCGTCCTCGAACGGCGTCGCGGCGAAGGCCGCCGAGTCGGCCGGACGGGTCTCGTCGGCCTTCTCGGCCAGCTTCTCCGCCAGGGCGATGAACTGGTCGTTCTTGGCGACGAAGTCGGTCTCGGAGTTGAGCTCGACGATCGCGCTGCCGAAGTTGGCGACGAGACCGGAGGTGGCCTCGCGCTCGGCTCCGCGCTTGGCGGCCTTGGCGGCGCCCGAGATGCGGAGCACCTCGATCGCCTTGTCGAAGTCGCCGTCAGCCTCGGTGAGCGCCTTCTTGGCGTCCATCATGCCGGCGCCGGTGGCGTCGCGGAGCTTCTTGACGTCTGTGGCTGTGATGGCCATGGTGATGTTCTCGCTTCTCAGGTAGTCGTGGACGGAATCACTCGGCGGCGGGAGCGGCGGCAGCCGGCTCCGCAGCCGGAGCGGCGTCGTCCTTCTTCGCGTCGTCGGCGGCCGGGGCCTCGGCGGCGGGGGCGTCGGTCGTCGTGGGCGCGGCAGCGGCCTCGGCGTCCTTCTTCTCCAGCAGCTCGCGCTCCCAGTCGGCCAGGGGCTCCTCGGCACCGAGCTCGGCACCGGGCTGCTCCTCGCCCGTCTTGGCGCCACCGCGGGCGATGAGGCCCTCGGCGACGGCGTCGGCGATGACCCGGGTCAGCAGGCCGACCGAGCGGATCGCGTCGTCGTTGCCCGGGATCGGGAAGTCGACGTCGTCGGGATCGCAGTTGGTGTCGAGGATCGCGATGATCGGGATGCCGAGCTTGCGGCACTCGTCGACCGCGAGGTGCTCCTTCTTCGTGTCGACGATCCACGCGGCGGCCGGCGTGCGGCCCATGTCGCGGATTCCGCCGAGGGTGCGCGACAGCTTCGCGTACTCGCGGCTCATGCCGAGGAGCTCCTTCTTCGTGCGGTTGGATCCCGCGACGTCGTCGAAGTCGATCTCCTCGAGCTCCTTCATGCGCTGGAGCCGCTGGTGCATCGTCTGGAAGTTGGTGAGCATGCCGCCGAGCCACCGCTGGTTGACGTAGGGCATGCCGACGCGCTTGGCCTGCTCCTCGATCGGCTCCTGCGCCTGGCGCTTGGTGCCGATGAACAGGATCGTGCCGCCGCGGGCGACGGTGTTCTTGACGAACTCGTACCCGGCGTCGATGTAGGCCAGCGACTGCTGCAGGTCGATGATGTAGATGCCGTTGCGCTCGGTGAAGATGAATCGCTTCATCTTGGGGTTCCAGCGACGGGTCTGGTGCCCGAAGTGGACGCCGCTCTCGAGCAGCTGGCGCATGGTGACGACGGCCATGGTCGTATCTCCTTGTGGCACACGTGTGCCGGTTCCTGGTTGACTCACCGCCGGTTGGCGGTGACCTGGCGCCTGCCGCATGAGGTGTCCAACTGCCGACCGTGCCGGCAGACCAGGGCATCTTCCGCATTCAGCTCTCGCGTCATACGGAGACAGGCGCGCGAATTTCACCTCCGCGGAGGTGAGTGCCACCAGTCTAGGGCACTCCCCCGTCCGCGACGAAATCCACAGCGCCGGATCGCTTCTCCTGCGCGTCCCCAGCGCGACGCGTGCCGCTGTGGCCGTCCCGCGCGCCGTCGTTGCATGGATCCCATGCACCGTCGTCTCACCACCACCACCACCGCCACCGCCGTCTCCATCTCCGTCGCGGCCGTGGTCGTGGGTCTGCTGCCCCTGCCGGCCGTCGCCTCGTCCGAGCCGTGGTCGTGGCCGCTCGACCGGCACTCGGTCGGTGAGCGCTTCGACCCGCCGGCCGACCGGTACGGGGCCGGCCACCGCGGCGTCGACCTCGCGGGGGCGGTCGGCGACCCGGTGCGGGCCGTGGCGCCCGGCCGGGTGACGTTCGCCGGCCGGGTCGGTGGCGTGCCGGTCGTGACGATCGACCACGGTGCCGAGCGCTCGACCTACCAGCCCGTCGCCGCGAGGGTGCGGGTCGGCGACGCCGTCGCGGCCCGCCAGGTCATCGGGACGCTGCTCGGCGAGCACAGCCACTGCCCCGGCGCGTGCCTGCACCTCGGCCGTCGGGCCGGGTCCGACTACCGCGACCCGCTCGACCTGCTCGCCCACGCACGCTTCCGCCTGATCAGCCCCGACGGCACGCCGCCTGCCCCGCCCCCCGGAGCGGACGGGACGTTCAGGCGTCCGGTCGGCGGGCCCGTCACGTCGCCCTTCGGCATGCGGGTGCACCCCGTCACCGGCGTGCGCAAGCTGCACGACGGCACCGACTTCGGCGTGCCGTGCGGCACCCCGGTGCACTCCGCGGCCCGCGGGACGGTCGAGTCGAGCGGCGACGCGGGAGCCTACGGTCTGCGCGTCACCCTGCGGCACGGGCCCGCCCTCGAGACCTCGTACGCCCACCTGTCCGTGGCGGCCGTGCCTGTCGGCAGCACCGTCGCGGTCGGCGACGTGATCGGGCGGTCCGGCACGACGGGGATGTCGACCGGCTGCCACCTGCACTTCATGGTCATCGACGCCGGCACGCCCGTCGACCCCATGTCGCGGCTCTGACGGACGGCCGACTAGGCCCGTGGGTGCGCCTGGGTGAACGCTCGGCGTAGCCGCTCGGTGCTGACGTGCGTGTAGATCTGCGTCGTCCCGAGCGAGGCGTGCCCGAGGATCTCCTGCACGCTGCGCAGGTCGGCGCCGCCCTCCAGCAGGTGCGTCGCGGCGGTGTGACGCAGCCCGTGGGGCCCGAGGTCGGGTGCCCCGTCGACCGCGGCGATGCGCTCGTGGACGATGCGCCGGACGGCGCGCTGGTCGATCCGCCCGCCGCGGGAGCCCAGGAAGATCGCGGCTCCGCTGCCCTCGACCGTCAGCTGGGGCCGTCCCCGCTGCAGGTAGAGCTCGATCGCGTCAGACGCCGGCAGTCCGTACGGCACCGATCGTTCCTTGCGTCCCTTGCCGAACACCCGCACGACGCGCCGCTCGCGGTCGAGGTCGTCGACGTCGAGGCCGACGAGCTCGCCCACGCGGATGCCGGTGGCGTACAGCAGCTCGAGCACCGCCAGGTCGCGCAGCCCCCTGGCCCCGTCGTCGACGAGTGCCGCGGTCGTCGCGTCGATCAGGGCGCGCACCTCGGTCTGGCTCAGGGCGACGGGCAGCTCGCGGTGCGCGGTGGGGTTGACCAGCAGCGCCCCGGCATCGCTCGTCGACCGGCCCGTGCGCACGAGCCACGTCGTGAACACGCGCGCCGCGGTCGAGCGACGGGCCAGCGTCGTGCGCGCCTTGCCCATCGTCTTGAGATGGGCGAGCCAGCTGCGCAGCACGCGGATCGTGAGATCGGCCGGATCGCCGACCCCCAGCCGTCCGGCGTGCGACGCGAGGCTCTCGACATCGGTCAGGTACGCCCGCACCGAGTGGGCCGACAGGTCGCGCTCGGCCGTCAGGTGCTGCTCGTACGCCGCGAGCACGGCGGACCACGCCTCGGTCAGCTCGTCGCGGGTCTCGGCAGTCATCCGTCCCAGTGTGGCCCACGCGGACGCCGGCAGGGCGTCACGCGCGTCGGTCGACGTCGGCGCGTCGCTCCAGCAGCCAGCCGGTGCCCTCTCGCCGCACCAGCCCACGGCCCTCGAGGTCGGCGAGCGAGATCCTCACCTGCCCCTCCGTCAGACGCACCCGCGCCGCGACGGCGGCCGCCGAGAGCGGCTCGCGCCAGTCGAGACCGTCGAGCGTGGACCGGGCCGTGGGCGGCAACAGGTCGAACTCGGTCTGCGGGACGACCTCGGCCGACTCGTCGGCCCCGAGGCCGCCCACCTCCTCGACGACGTCCGCGCCACTCGTGACCAGCACCGCCCGGCCCTCGCGCACCGCGGCGTGCGCGCCACCCGATGCCGTGGACGTGACGGGGCCCGGCAGCGCCATCGTGACGCGTCCGAGCTGGTCGGCCCAGTGAAGCGTGTTGAGCGATCCGCTGCGCACGGCCGCCTCGACCACCACGGTGCCGATGCTGAGCGCCGCGATGATGCGGTTGCGCGACAGGAAGCGGCTCCTGATCGGCGTCTGGCCCGGCGCCTGCTCGCTGACCACCAGACCGTCCTCGGCGATGCGTCCGAGCAGTGTCGCGTGCGAGCGCGGGTAGTCGACGTCGGCACCGCAGGCCAGCACGGCGACCGTCGGCCGGTCCATCGCCAGCGCCCCGCGGTGGGCGCAGCCGTCGATGCCGTAGGCCGCGCCGCTGACCACGGTCCACCCGCCGTCGGCCAGGTCGGCGCCGAGGTCGGACGCGCACTCGGCCCCGTACGTCGTGCAGTCACGGGCGCCGACCACCGCCACCGAGCGCTCGGTCGTCGCGTCGAGCTCGCCCCTCCCCCGCAGCCACAGCCCCAGCGGTGAGCCACCCGAGCCGTGCAGGGGCTCGACGTGGTCGAGGTCGCCCAGGCGCTCGGGCCACCCGCGGTCGCCCGGGCACACCCACCGGAGCCCGGAGGCCGCGGCCCGCGCCCGGGTCGTCTCGAGGGCGAGGTCGAGGTCGCCGGCGCGCTCGCGCCACGCATCGGGCACGCGGGCGCCCGGCAGCGTCCGGTCACCCCGGACGGCCGCCAGGACCCGTCCCGGTTCGTGCTCGGCCAGCAGCGTCGTGAGCCGCGGGTCGCCCGGTTCGACGACCAGGCTCAGCGCCATGCGGTCGAGGCGCGTCACGCGGTCTGCACCAGGTCGCGCATCGCCCCGCCCAGGGCCGTGCCGCGCCGCAGCGACAGCGCCGCCTCGACGTCGTCGGCGCCCGGGACGTCGTGGCCGACGAGATCGGCGATCGTCCACGCGAGCCGCAGGATGCGGTCGGCCGAGCGGGCGTTGAGCTTGAGCGTGCGCAGCTGCTGGTCGACGAGCACGCGACCCTCGTCGCGCACGGGCCACCGCTTGCGCAGATCGACGCCGGGCACCTCGCTGTTGAGCCGCCAGGCCGTGCCGTCGAGGCGACGGGCCTGACGCTCGCGGGCCACCGCGACCGTCGCTGCGAGATCGGACGTCGACCGCGCTCCCGTCATGGCGGACGCCATCTCGGGGCGCGACATCGAGGTCAGCACCCGGTGGATGTCGACGCGGTCGCGGATCGGGCCCGACAGTCGGTCGGCGTAGCGTCGTCGCATCAGCGGCGTGCACCGGCACTGGTCGCCCGCCGACGAGCCCAGCCCGCACGGGCACGGGTTCGCGGCGAGGACGAGCTGGAACCGGGCCGGGAAGGCAGCCGTCATCGCCGCCCGCGACACCACGACGTGGCCGCTCTCGAGCGGCTGCCGCAGGGCCTCGAGCACGTTGGACGCGAACTCGGGCGCCTCGTCGAGGAACAGCACCCCGTGGTGGGCCAGGCTCAGTGCCCCCGGCCTGATGGCCCGGCTGCCCCCGCCGACGATCGAGACGGCGCTGGCGGTGTGGTGCGGGTCGAGGAACGGCGGTCGCGTCAGCAGCGGGGCGTCGCTCGGCAGGACGCCCGCGACCGAGTGCACCGCGCTGACCGCCAGCGACTGCTCGTGCGTCAGGTCGGGCAGCAGGCCCGGCAACCGCTGGGCCAGCATGGTCTTGCCGATGCCGGGCGGCCCGGTCATGAGCAGGTGGTGCCCTCCTGCTGCCGCGACCAGCAGCGCCATGCGCGAGTCGTCCTGCCCGGAGATGTCGGCGAGGTCGAGGTGCGCCAGCCGGTCGCCGGACGTCCACGAGATCGACGGGGTGTCGTCGAGCGGCGGGACGGGCGGGTCGTCGGGCTGCTCCTGCCCCGTCAGCAGCGCGACGGTCTGCCGCAGCGACCGCACCCCGACCACCGCGATGCCCTGGACGAGCTCGGCCTCGGGGACGTTGACCTCCGGCACGAACACGCGGTCGAAGCCCGCCTCGGCGGCGGCCATCGTCGCCGGCAGCACGCCGCGGATCGCCCGCAGCCGGCCGTCGAGGGCCAGCTCGCCGAGGAAGGCAGAGCCGGTCAGCTGATCGGCCGGGATCAGCGACTTGGCCGCGAACACCGCCAGCGCGATCGCGAGGTCGTAGTGCGAGCCGCTCTTGGGCAGCGTCGACGGCGCCAGGTTGATCGTGACCCGCTGGTCGGGCCACGTCGTGCCGGAGTTGGACACCGCCGACCGGCACCGGTCGCGCGCCTCGGTGACCATCGTGTCGACGAGGCCGACCAGCACGGTCTGCGGCAGGCCTCCCCCGATGTCGGCCTCGACCTCGATCGCCCGACCCGACAGACCGTCGAGGGTCACCGAGTGGGTCGCGGCGGCCATCAGGCCACCCCCGCGATGCGCTCGACGATCGGGCCGCCCTTCGGCGGCACCACGACCGAGACGACGTCGATGCGGACGCTGGGCGGCGAGACGTCGTGCACCTCGAGCCAGTGCGTCGCGAGCCGGCGGAGCCTCGCGGCCTTCTGCCCCGTGACGGCCTCGAACGGACCGCCGTGCTCGTGGGACGTGCGGGTCTTGACCTCGCAGATCACGAGGGTCGAGCCGTCACGGGCCACGATGTCGATCTCGCCGAACCGGCACGTCCAGTTGGTCGCCAGCACGACCATCCCGAGCCCGCGGAGATGATCGGCCGCGACCCGCTCGCCGTACTGGCCGACGGACTTGCTGCGCTGATACGTCATGCGTCCAGCGTCGTCGCCGCCCGCGACGTGCGACAGGCCCCGCGGACGTCCTGTGGACGCCGCGCGCGACCCCGGTCAGCTGTGGACGGAAGCCTGCGCGAGCGTCAGGCGCTCTCGGGCACCTTGACGTCGGAGTCCTGCAGCTCCTCGACGTTGACGTCCTTGAAGGTCAGCACCTTGACGTTCTTGGCGAAGCGGGCCGGGCGGTAGATGTCCCACACCCAGGCGTCGTTCATCGAGACCTCGAAGTAGGCGTCGCCCGTCTCGGAGCGCACCTTCACGTCGACCGCGTTGCACAGGTAGAACCGCCGGTCGGTCTCGACGACGTACTTGAAGATCGACACGACGTCGCGGTACTCGCGGTAGAGCGCGAGCTCCATCTCCGACTCGTACCGCTCCAGGTCTTCCGAACTCATGGCGCAAGGCTACAGACAGATGGCGTGCGGCCGCGCTGACACTCCGGTCACGGGCGCACGGGTACGTCGGCGTCCGCCGGTCGGTCGTCGCACCCGGGCAGCCGCCAGCTGCGACGGTGCTGCTCGCTCGGGCCGTGGGCGCGGAGGGCCGCGACGTGGTGGGAGCTGGCGTACCCCTTGTTCTCGTCCCAGCCGTAGTGCGGGTGGTCGGCGGCCAGCTCCGTCATGATCGCGTCGCGCGCCGTCTTGGCCAGGACGCTGGCAGCCGCCACCGCCGCGCACCTCAGGTCGGCCCTGATCATCGTGACCACCGGGGGCACCTCGGACAGCACCCTCGGCGCGGGCACGGCGCCCTCGAGCTGCTCGGGGTCCGGGAACCTCAGGTAGTCGTGGTTGCCGTCCAGCAGCACGGTGTCGGGCATCACGGGCAGCCCGGCGAGCGCCCGGTGGCCCGCGAGCCTCAGCGCAGCGATGATGCCGAGCTGGTCGATCTCGGCGGGGCTGGCGTGGCCAACCCCCGACGCCGCGGCCCATCGCCGGATGCGTGGCACCAGCGCCTGACGGGCCTGCGGCGTCAGCAGCTTGCTGTCGCGCACCCCGAACGGGGCCGGCTTGCTGTCGGCGGTCACCACGACCATCGCGACGGTCGCGGGCCCGCTGAGCGCGCCCCGGCCCACCTCGTCGCACCCGGCGACCGCGGACAGGCCGGACCGCAGCATCTGCCGCTCGATGCGCAGGGTCGGCACGGACGGGCGTCTCGTGCCGGTGACGGCGCCGCCGGTCGTGCGGGTCACCTGCCGTTGACCTCGTCGAAGGTCGACGGCTTCTTGATGAATCCCGCGCGTCCGAGCGGCCACACCCGCACCCACGCCTTGCCGACGACGGCGTTCTCCGACACCTGCCCGCCGCCCGGATCGGCCTGGTGCGCGCGAGAGTCGGACGAGTTGCCGCGGTTGTCGCCCATGACCCACAGGTAGCCCTTGCGGACCTTGACCTCGAAGGTCTGGTCCTTCGTCGCGGTCTCGTCGAGCAGGTAGGGCTCGTCGAGCTTGACCCCGTTGACGGTCAGCTTGCCGTCCGTGCAGCACTCGACGGTGTCGCCGCCGACGCCGATGACCCGCTTGATCAGGTGGCCCCCGGTCGGGAACAGGCCGACCTTCTCGAGCACGCTCTGCACGGGGTTGCTGGCGCGCTGGGACTCGTCGGGACCGAGCCAGCCCCCCGGGTCGTCGAACACGACGACGTCGCCGCGCTTCACGTCGCCGCCCCAGTAGGAGACCTTCTGCACGAGGATCTTGTCGTCGACCAGCATCGTCGGCTCCATCGACTCCGACGGGATGTAGAACGCCTGCAGGAAGAACGTCTTGACGACGACGGCCATCACCATGGCGGTGAGGACCAGAAGGATCGACTCCTGCCAGACCGGGAGCTGTCGCTTCTTCGTGTCAGTCACCCGGAGAGCCTAGCCCCAGACCTCAACAGGCCGACGGACGTCTGGAACGTGTTCGCGGGCTCAGGGAGCGGGGACGTCGTCGAACGCCGACGTCCCGTCGACGAAGCCTGCGCGGCCCAGCGGCCACAGCCGCAGCCACGCCTTGCCGACGACCGCGGACTCGCGGATGAAGCCACCTCCCGGGTCGCCGAGGTGCTGCGGCGACGCCTCGGAGTTGCCCCGGTTGTCGCCCATGACCCACAGGCGGCCGGCGGGGATCGTGACGTCGAAGGGGGTGTCGGCCGTCGCCGTCTCGTCGAGCAGGTACGGCTCGTCGATCGGCTCGTCGTTGACCGTGAGCCGCCCCTTCGAGCAGCACACGACGTGGTCGCCCCCCACGCCGATGACCCGCTTGATCAGGTGGCCGCCGCTCGGGAACAGCCCGATCCGCTCGAGCGCCTCCTGGGCGGCGTTGCCGGGGCGCGCGCTGTCGGAGACCGGCAGCCAGCCACCCGGGTCGTCGAACACGACGACGTCGCCGCGGTGCACGTCGCCGGCCCAGTAGGAGACCTTCTGCACGAGGATCTTGTCGTCGATCATCATGGTCGGCTCCATCGAGCCCGACGGGATGTAGAAGGCCTGCACGAAGAACGTCTTGACCACGACGGCCATGACGACCGCCACGACCACCAGCAGGATCGTCTCCTGCCAGATCGGCAGGCGTCGCTTCGTCGTGGGCACCCGCCGATCGTAGCCGTCGACGGTGGACGCGGCCCGACGCCTCAGTGCCGGACCATCCAGACGTCGACGGCGTCCTCGCGCTCGACCACGAAGCCGTGCCGCTCGTAGAGGCGCCGCGCCGCGCTCCCCTGCAGGACGTCGAGGCGGAACGGACGTGCGTCGTCGTCGCGCCGCAGCACGTGCGCCATCAGCTGCCCGCCGAGGCCACGCCCCTGCACGTCGGACCGCAGGTACAGGTGCTCGAACCACCGTTCGCCCGGCTCGGGCCGCACCGCGAACAGGCCGACCGGTTCACCCCCGACCAGCACGACCTGCGTGTGACGGGCCTCGTAGGCGTCGAGGAACCGTCGCCGCACCCGATGGCTGTCGTAGCGGCCGAGGCGCTCGAGGTCGGGCCGCATCACGACGGCGCGCAGCTCGGCCATCCACAGGGCGTCGTCGGGGCTGGCGGGTCGCAGCGTCCAGTCGAGGGGTGCGGGAACGGCAGGAGCCCCCGCCGCGGACGGCGAGGGCTCCAGGGACCGGTCGGTCATGGGGTGGCGCGACTCAGACGTCGCGCTTCTCCTTGATCTTGGCTGCCTTGCCGCGCAGGTTGCGCAGGTAGTACAGCTTGGCGCGACGCACGTCGCCGCGGATCGCGACATCGATGTGGTCGATCACGGGGGTGTGCAGCGGGAAGGTGCGCTCGACGCCGACGCCGAAGCTGACCTTGCGGACCGTGAAGGTACGGCCGACGCCGGAGCCCTGGACCTTGATGCAGACGCCCTTGAAGACCTGGATGCGCGAGCGGCTGCCCTCGATGACCTTCACGTGGACCTCGAGCGTGTCGCCCGGGCGGAAGGCCGGCAGATCGGTGCGCAGCGACGCGCTGGCGACCTGGTCGATGAGGTTGGTCATGGTTGTGCTCCTCGCTGGTGCCACAGGTCACCCACGGATGGGTTGGATCAAAAGGATGAGTTGGCGATGATCGACGGCTCCCCTGTGGCAGATCCGTCCGGCGCCAAGGGTCAATGTTGCCACAGGGCGCCCGTCCGGAGCCAATCGCCTCCCGCCCGTCGGCTCGGGCCGGCACGCGACGACGCGCCCACCGGGCGTACCGGTGGGCGCGTCGGGTCGTGCGGAGGTGCGGGCGTCAGTTGAGCGCGTAGCCCGTCTCGCCGTGCAGCACCGAGTCGATGCCGGCGGCCTCCTCGTCCTCCTGGATGCGGAAGCCGATCGTCTTGTCGATGATCGTGCCCAGGATGAAGGCGACGACGAACGAGTAGGCGCCGACCGCGGCGGCCGGGATCAGCTGCACGATGAACTGGTCGAGGTTGCCGCCGCCGGTGAACAGGCCCGTGCCGATCGCGAAGAAGCCCAGGTAGAGCGTGCCGATGACACCGCCGACGAGGTGGATGCCCACGACGTCGAGCGAGTCGTCGAAGCCGAGCTTGTACTTGAACTCGATCGCGATGGCGCAGACGCCACCGGCGAGCAGACCCAGCACGATCGACCAGTGCGGCGACAGGTTGGCGCACGCCGGCGTGATCGCGACGAGGCCGGCGACGATGCCCGACGCGGCGCCGACCGCGGTGGCCTTGCCGTTCTTGAAGTGCTCGACCAGGATCCAGCCCAGCAGCGCGGCGGCCGGGGCCACCAGCGTGTTGACGAAGATCAGGCCCGCGGACCCGTTGGTGCCGGCCGTGCCGGTCGCCAGGGCGGCGCCGCCGTTGAAGCCGAACCAGCCGAACCACAGGATCGCCGCGCCGATCAGCACGAGCGGGACGTTGTGGGGCTTTTGGAGCTCGCGGCTGAAGTTGACCCGCTTGCCCAGGACGATCGCGAGCGCGAGCGCCGCGGCGCCGGCGTTGATGTGGACCGCGGTGCCACCGGCGTAGTCGATCGTGCCGACGTCGAGGCCCAGGTGGCCGCCGAGCTGGCCGACCCAGCCCGTGAACGTCGGGACGCCCTCGTCGTCGGTGACGAACGAGAACACCGAGGCGGCGACCGGGAAGTAGACCAGCGTCGCGAAGAGTCCGGCGAAGACCATCCACGGGAAGAAGCGGGCGCGGTCGGCGATCGCGCCCGAGATCAGCGCGACGGTGATGATCGCGAACGTGCCACCGAAGATCACGCCGGCGAGCGTCAGCTCACCCTCGCCCGCGAACGCGGCCTGCGCCGCGTCGGCCATGCCGAAGTCGGAGAACGCGTTGCCGACGACCTCGGGGATCCAGTCTCCGCTGCTGCCGTCGACGAAGGCCATGTTGAAGCCGTAGAGGACCCAGAGGACGGCGACGAGTCCCATCGCGCCGAAGCTCAGCATCATCATCGACACCACGCTCGAGGCCTTGACGAGGCCTCCGTAGAAGAACGCCAGTCCGGGCGTCATGAAGAGCACCAGGGCTGCGGTGAGCAGCAACCAGGCAGAAGACAGATCCATGCGAAATACCTCTCGTGGGGGGCGAGCCGGCCGAGCGGACAGCGACGCTGCTGCGCTCAGTGCAGTGTCACTGTGTCGGTGAGAGGTTTTCTGAGGCTTGCCTGAGGATGACGGGCGTGTTACGGCAGCGGCGCCCGTGTTAATTCCTCGTACCGCAGGCAGGTGGGGCGTCCCACGCACGGCGGCCGGGGTCAGGCGAGCAGGTCGGGACGTCGGCGACGGGTGCGCTCGAGGGCCTGCTCGTGGCGCCAGGCCGCGATCGCGCCGTGGTTGCCCGACAGCAGGACGTCGGGGACGTCGCGCCCCCTCCACGACGACGGCTTGGTGTACACGGGGTACTCGAGCAGGCCGTCCTCGCCGTGCGACTCCTCGACGAGCGAGGCGGGATTGCCCATGAACCCCGGGATCAGCCGCACGACCGACTCGATGATGGCCAGCGCCGCGACCTCTCCGCCGTTGAGGACGAAGTCGCCGAGCGAGATCTCCTCGACCCGCCAGCGCTCACCGGCCTCGTCGATGACCCGCTGGTCGATGCCCTCGTAGCGGCCGCAGGCGAACAGCAGGTGCTGCTCGCCGCTCAGCCGCTCGGCGATCCGCTGGGTGAACGGCGTGCCGGACGGCGTCGGCACGACCACGACGGTCTCGTCGGTGGCCATCTCGTCGAGGGCGTCACCCCACGGCTGGGGCTTCATGACCATGCCCGCTCCCCCGCCGTACGGGGTGTCGTCGACGGTGTGGTGACGATCGCTCGTGAAGGTGCGCAGGTCGTGGGTGCGGATCTGCAGCAGGCCCGAGCTCTGCGCCTTGCCGGCCAGCGACAGCTGGAGCGCGTCGAGGTAGGCGGGGAAGATCGAGACGACGTCGATGCGCATGGTTCAGTCGCCGGAGAGGTCGGACGCGGCGTTCTCGGCCTGCGTCGGGTCGAGCAGACCCTCGACGTCCTTGACGGTCACGAAGCCGCCCGCGACGTCGACGACCGGCACGAGCTCGGTGACGAACGGGATGAACACCTCGCGACCGTCGACGTCGACGGTCAGGGTGTCCTGGTACGGCAGGTGGACCAGACCCGTGACGGTGCCGACGACACGATCGTCGGCGTCAGGGCCGGTGCTGCGGACCTCGAGCCCGACCAGCTGGTGGTCGTAGAACTCGTCGGGGTCGTCGGGGGTGTCGGCGGGGTCGACGAGCGCCTCGAGGACCGTGCCGTGGAGCTTCTCGGCGGCCGTGCGGTCGGCGACCTCGACGAAGGAGACGACGAGACGTCCGCCGTGGTGGCGGGCGGTCTTCACGGTCAGCGTGCGTCCGGCACAGACGACGGACGAGCCCGGGGCGAATCGCCGGTCGGGCTCGTCCGTTCGGATGTCGACGTTCAGCTCTCCACGGATGCCGTGGGCGCGGCCGATGCGGCCGATGACGACCAACATGTCGATGATCTAGCTACGACGATCGACGTCCACGAAGTCGATGCGCGCGCCGCCGTGACCGGCGATCGCGCCCGCGACCTTGCGGATGGCCGTGGCCGTGCGGCCCTGACGGCCGATGACCTTGCCGAGGTCGTCCGGGTTGACCCGGACCTCGAACAGCTCGCCTCCACGCGTCTGCTTGGTGCGGACGACGACATCGTCGGGGTGGTCGACGATGCCGGAGACGAGGTGCTCGATGACCTCGATGAGGGGGGCCGCCACGATCAGGCCTTGGCCTCGTCGGCCTTGGCGTCGTCGGCCTTGGGCTCGTCGGCCTTGGCCTCGTCGGCCTTCGGCTCCTCAGCGGCAGGCTCGTCGGCCTTGGCCTCGTCAGCCTTCGGCTCGGCCTTCTTGGCGGCGGCCTTCTTGGTGACGGCGTCGGCCTTGGGCTCGGCGTGGAGCTCCTTCAGCGCGTCCTGGAAGATGTCTTCCTTGCTGCGCTTCTCCTCGGCGAACTTCATGGTGTTGTTGCCACCGATGTCGCCGGTGATCTTCAGCAGGGCGGCGACGGCCTCGGACGGCTGTGCGCCGACGCCGAGCCAGTACTGCGCGCGCTCGCCGTCGATCGTGATGATCGAGGGCTCGGCCTTGGGGTTGTACGTGCCGATCTCCTCGATGACACGGCCGTCGCGCTTGGTGCGCGAGTCGGCCACGACGACGCGGTAGAACGGGGTGCGAATCTTGCCCATACGCTTCAGGCGAATCTTGACTGCCACGAGTGTGGTGTCTCCTCAGATGTGTGTATGTGGGTGAGCCAGTCGGTGCCGCATGGGGACACGGCCGACGAGATCGGTGAGCCGGACGGCGCGAAGATGAGAGGGTCTCCGTGCGAACCGGACGCAAGGGGTCATTCTGCCAGACCCGGTGCCCGCGCTCCAATTCGGTCCGTCCCCGACCTACGATCGGGTCATGTCCGATCTCGTGATCTACCACCACACCGGCTGCTCCACGTCGCGTCACGCGGTCGACGAGGTCGTCGCCGCCGGCGTCGAGGCCGATGTCGTCCGGTACCTCAAGACCCCGCTCGACCGCCCGGCGCTGCTCGAGCTGATCGGCCGGCTGGATGACCCGCCCGCCGACCTGGTGCGCAAGGACTCGTTCTTCGCGGGCCTCGGGATCGATCCCGCCGACGTCACGACGCCCGATGCGGTGGCCGACCTGCTCGTCGAGCACCCGCGACTCATGCAGCGTCCCGTGCTGGTGCGCGGCGACCGGGCGATCATCGGACGTCCGAAGGACCGCGTCACGGCCTTCATCGCCTGACCGCCGTCAGGCCGGCGCCGTGAACTGCGCCGAGTAGAGCCGTTCGTACGCTCCCCCGGCCGCGCGCAGCGAGTCGTGCGTGCCCTGCTCGACGATGTGACCGTCCTCCATGACGACGATGTGGTCGGCGTCGCGGATCGTCGAGAGCCGGTGAGCGATGACGAACGACGTCCGGCCGGCCCGCAGCTGCTCCATCGCGCCCTGCACGAGCGACTCGGTGCGGGTGTCGACCGAGCTCGTGGCCTCGTCGAGGACGAGGATCGACGGATCGGCCAGGAACGCCCGCGCGATCGTCAGCAGCTGGCGCTGGCCCGCGCTGACGTTGGTGCCCTCGTCGTCGATCACGGTGTCGTAGCCGTCGGGCAGCGTGCGGACGAAGTGGTCGACGAAGGCCGCCTCGGACGCCGCGAGCACCTGCTCCTCGGTGGCGTCGTCGGCGCCGTAGGCGATGTTCTCGCGGATCGTGCCGTTGAACAGCCAGGTGTCCTGCAGCACGACGCCGAAGTTCTGGCGCAGCGGGCCGCGGTCCATGCGGGCGATGTCGACGCCGTCGAGGGTGATGCGTCCGGACGTCAGGTCGTAGAACCGCAGCACGAGATTGGTCAGCGTGGTCTTGCCCGCGCCGGTCGGCCCGACGATCGCGACGGTCTGGCCCGGCTCGGCGACCAGGTCGAGGTGGTCGATCAGCGGCTCGTCGGGCGAGTACGAGAACGAGACGTCCTCGAACACGACGCGCCCCCGCACAGGATCGGGGAACGGCGCGTCGACCTCGTCGGGCCGTTCCTCGTCCTCGTCGAGCAGGGCGAAGACCCGCTCGGCCGAGGCGACGCCCGACTGCAGCACCTGGATCATCGCGGCGACCTGCGTCAGGGGTTGCGTGAACTGGCGCGAGTACTGGATGAACGCCTGCACGTCGCCGATGCTGAGCGAGCCGGACGCGACCCGCAGCCCGCCGATCACCGCGACCAGCACGTAGTTGATGTTGGCGACGAACATCATGACGGGCTGCACGACGCCCGAGATGAACTGCGCCTTGAACGAGGCACCGAACACCGCGTCGTTGCGCTGGTCGAACTCCTCGCGCGCCTCCTTCTGGCGGCCGAAGACCTTGACGACGTCGTGGCCCGTGAAGACCTCCTCGATGTGGCCGTTGAGCCGGCCCGTGCTCGTCCACTGCTTGACGAACTCGGGCTGGGAGCGCTTCGTGACGGCCTTGGTGATGACGAACGCGAGCGGGATCGTCACGACCGCGACGAGCGCCAGCAGCGGCGAGATCACGATCATCATCGTCAGGGTGCCGACGACCATCAGCACCGACGTCAGCAGCTGGCTCATGGTCTGCTGGAACGACTGCGCGATGTTGTCGATGTCGTTGGTCGTGCGCGACAGCACCTCGCCGCGCTCGGTGCGGTCGAAGTACGCCAGCGGCATGCGGTTGAGCTTGGCCTCGACGTCGCCGCGCAGGTCGGCGACGGTGTGCTGGACGACGATCGTCGTCAGGCGTCCCTGGAACCACTGCAGCAGCGAGGCCATGACGTACAGCACCAGCACGCCGCCCAGCACCCACGACAGGCTCGTGAAGTCGATGCCCGACCCGGGCTGCAGGTCGACCGAGCCGACGAGCGACGCCAGCTGGTCGTTGCCCTCGGCACGCAGCCGCGCGACGACCTCGGCCTTGGTGGCGCCGTCGGGGAACTGGTCGGACAGGTAGCCCGTGAAGACGATGTCGGTCGCGTGACCCAGCACCTTGGGGCCGACGACCGACAGCGACGTGGCCAGGGTGCCGAACAGCACCAGGCCCCACACCAGCGACCGCTCGCGCAGCAGGCGATCGGCCAGCCGCCGCAACGTGCCCTTGAAGTCGCGGGCGCGCTGCGGGCCCATGCCCATGCCGGCCAACGCCGGTCCACCCGGCCGAGCCCCGCTCATGCGCTCGCCTCCGTCGGGAGAGGCACGGTACGCAGCCGAGCGCATGATCCCTGCATCATGACGAGCTCACTCCGTTCGCTCATGCTGTCGCCTCCTCGAGGGTCAGCTGCGACAGGACGATCTCGCGGTAGACGTCGCAGTCGTCCATCAGCTCGGCGTGCGTGCCGGTGCCGACGACGCGTCCCTCGTCGAGCACGACGATGCGGTCGGCCGAGCGGATCGTCGAGACGCGCTGCGCGACGATCACGACGGCCGAGGCCGCCGTGACCGGGCGCAGCGCGGCGCGCAGGGCCGCGTCGGTGCCGTAGTCGAGCGCCGAGAACGAGTCGTCGAACAGGTAGATCGGCGGACGCTTGATGATCGCGCGGGCGATCGCGAGCCGCTGCCGCTGGCCGCCCGAGACGTTGGAGCCGCCCTGGGCGATCGGGGCGTCGAGCCGCTCGGGCATCTTCTCGACGAAGTCGCGCGCCTGGGCGATCTCGAGCGCCTGCCACACCTCGTCGTCGGTGGCGTCGGGGCGGCCGTAGCGCAGGTTGGACCCGATGGTGCCCGAGAACAGGAACGGGCGCTGGGGCACCAGCCCGATCGCGGCCCAGACGTCCTCCGGGTGCAGGGACCGGACGTCGTGGCCGTCGATCTCGACCGAGCCGCCCGTGGCGTCGAACAGGCGCGGCACGAGGCCCAGCAGCGTCGACTTGCCGCTGCCGGTCGAGCCGATGATCGCGGTCGTCTCACCGGGTCGGGCGATCAGGTCGACGTCGTGCAGGACGTCGTGCTCGGCCCCCGGGAACGCGAACGAGGCGCCGCGGACGTCGATGCGTCCCTCCGTCAGGGTGACGTGCGGGGCGTCGTCGGGCGCCCGGACGCTCGGCTCGGTCTCGAGCACCTCGGTGATGCGCTCGGCCGACACCTCGGCACGCGGCCACAGCATCAGCATGAACGTCGCCATCATGACCGACATCAGGATCTGCACCAGGTAGTTCTGGAACGCGGTCAGCGTGCCGACCTCGAGGTCGCCGCTGCTGATGCGGTAGCCGCCGAACCACGTCGCCAGCACGACCGAGACGTTCATGATGAGCATGACGATCGGGAACATCATGGCCATGAGCCGGCCGACCGCGATCGCGACCTCCATGTTGTCGCGGTTGGCGTCGCCGAACCGCTCGGCCTCGTAGTCCTCCTTGACGAAGGCGCGGATGACGCGGATGCCCATGATCTGCTCGCGCATGACGCCGTTGATCGTGTCGATCCTGACCTGCATGAGCCGGAACAGCGGGCGCATCTGGCGGATGACCAGGGCGATGCTGACGACCAGCGCCGGGATGACCAGCAGCAGCAGGCCCGACAGCTCGACGTCCTGCCGCAGGGCCATCGCGATGCCGCCGAAGCACATGATCGGCGCGGTGACGAGGAGCGTCAGCGCCATGAACACGATGAGCTGCACCTGCTGGACGTCGTTGGTCGACCGGGTGATGAGGGTCGGCGCGCCCAGCTCGGTCATCTCGCGGGCGGCGAACGTCTCGACCTTGCCGAACACGCCGGCCCGCAGGTCGCGGCCCAGCGCCATCGCGGTGCGTGCGCCGTAGTAGACCGCGACGATCGTGCACACGACCTGCAGCACCGTGATGCCCAGCATCTCGAGCCCCGTGCGGACGATGAATCCCGTGTCGCCGACCACGACGCCGCGGTCGATGATGTCGGCGTTGAGGCCCGGCAGGTAGAGGTTGGCCAGCGTCTGCACGAGCTGGAAGAACAGGACGATCGCGATGGGCCGCTTGTACGGAGCAAGATACGTCCGCAGGAGCGGGATCAGCATGACCTCAGGCTAGCCCCGTGCACCGACGGGACCCCACGACGATCGAGGTGGTTCGCTCTCGGCGTAGACGTCAGACGACGACGTCGAGGCCCAGCACGACGATGAGCCCCATCACCGACAGCACGGTCTCCATGATCGACCAGCTCTTCAGCGTCTGGCCGACCGTCAGCCCGAAGTACTCCTTGACGAGCCAGAACCCCGCGTCGTTGACGTGCGAGAAGAACACCGATCCCGCACCGATCGCGAGCACCAGCAGCGACACCTCCGGGCCCGCCAGGTCGGCGGCGATGGGTGCCATGATGCCGGCCGCCGTGATCGTGGCGACCGTGGCCGAGCCCGTGGCGACACGGATGACCACCGCGACCAGCCAGGCGATGATCAGCACCGGCACGCCGCTGTCGCGGACGAAGTCGGCCACGACCTCCGCGATGCCGGTGTCGACGAGGGTCTGCTTGAACCCGCCGCCCGCGCCGACGATCAGGATGATGCCCGCGATCGGGGGCAGCGAGCTGCCGAGGACGTCCGAGACGTCCTCCTTGGTCATCCCGGTCGAGATGCCGAACGTGAAGATCGCGACGATGACCGCGATCAGCAGCGCCACGAAGGGCTCGCCGATGAAGTCGAGGACGCTGCGCAGCGTCGTGCCGTCGTCGACCAGGATGTCGCCGAAGGCCTTGCCCATCATCAGGACGACCGGCAGCAGCACCGTCGCGAGGGTCACGGCGAAGCTGGGCCGGCGCTCGCGCTTCTCGGGCGACGCGTCGTAGAGGTCACCTGCCGGGACCGGGACCCACCGGTCGGCGAAGCGCGCGAACACCGGTCCGGCGACGACGATGGTCGGGATCGCGACGATGATGCCGAGACCCAGGGTCAGGCCGAGGTTGGCGTCGACGGCCGCGATCGCCGCGAGCGGTCCGGGGTGGGGCGGCACGAACCCGTGCATCGCCGACAGGCCCGCGAGGGCCGGGATGCCGAGCGAGATGATCGACCGCTCGGCGCGCTTGGCGACGAGGAAGATGACCGGCATCAGCAGGACGAGGCCGATCTCGAAGAACATCGGCAGACCGATGATGGCTCCGATCGCGGCCATCGACCACGGCAGCATCCGCGGGCTCGACCGTCCCACGATGGTGTCGACGATCTGGTCGGCCCCGCCCGAGTCGGCCAGCAGCTTGCCGAACATCGCGCCGAGGGCGATCAGCACGCCGACGCCGGCGACCGTGTCGCCCACCCCGCTGCTGAAGCTGTCGACGACGGCGAGCATGTCGCGCCCGGCGATGGCCCCGACCGTCAGCGACCCGAGGATCAACGCGAGGAACGGGTGCAGCTTGAACACCGTGATCGCGACGACCAGGACGGCGATGCCGACGATCGCGGCCGTGATGAGCTGGCCGGTGCCCGCGACCGCCTTGACGGGATCGCCGGCCGCTGCGACGAGTGACTCGATCATGACGCGTCCTCCTGCGTGAGCCCGGCCTTGGCGACGAACTCGTCGACGATCTCGTCGGGCGGCGGGGTGATGTCGAAGGCCCAGCCACGCTCGTCGTCCTGCAGGGCCTCGAGCGTCTGCTCCTGCGACTCCAGCAGCGACAGCGGCATGAAGTGGTCGCGACCCTCCATGCGCGACCGGATGAGGTCGTGGTCGCCGGTCAGGTGCAGGAACATCGTGCGGGGCGCGGCGTCGGTCAGGACGTCGCGGTAGACGCGGCGCAGGGCCGAGCAGCTGATGACTCCCCCGTCGGCGCCGTGCTCGGCCAGCCACTGGCCGATCTTCTCGAGCCACGGCCACCGGTCCTCGTCGGTCAGCGGCGTGCCGGCCGACATCTTGGCGATGTTGGCCTCGGAGTGGAAGTCGTCACCGTCGGCGTACTCGACGCCGAACCGGTCGGCGAGGTCGTGCCCCACCGACGACTTGCCGACTCCCGAGATGCCCATGACGACGACCAGCGGTGTTGCTCCCATGCACCGACCGTATGCCCGATGCTCGGGCGGCGCGACGGGGGTACAACTTTCGGCACGGCCTGTAACCGATCGGTCGATGCCGCCCGGGTGCCGTCCCGCCTAGCGTCGGAGCCATGACGAGGCGGACGCGGTGGCTCCCGGTGCTGGGTGTGCTCGTGGCCGCACCGTGGTTCGCTGAGATGGCGTGGGGCGGCATCGCCGTGACCGAGCTGCCGCTGGTGCTGCTGTTCCTCGCCCCCCTCTACGGCAGCGCGGCGCTGCTGGTCCGCGAGGTCGCGCGGCGCGCCGGGGGCGGGTGGCCGTCGATGCTGATGCTCGCCGCGGCGTTCGGCGTCGTGCAGGCGGGCGTCGTCGACCAGTCGCTGTTCAACCCCGCCTACGGACGCTTCGACTTCCAGCATCCGGTGCACGTCGCCGGGCTCGACGTCAGCCTCTACTTCCTCTTCGCGTTCGTGAGCGGTCACGTCGTCGCGAGCATCGCGACGCCGATCGCCCTGGCCGAGGCGTGGACGCGCGCGCCGTCGCGGCGCAGGCCGTGGCTCGGACGGCGCGGGCTGCCGGTCGTGGCGACCGTCTACGTGCTCGCGAGCGTCGTCAACCACCTCGGCGTCAAGGACGAGGAGGGGCACGGGTTCCAGGCGGCACCCGTGCAGACGGTCGCCGCGGTCGTCGCGGCGGCGCTCCTCGTGGCGGGCGGCGTGCTGTGGCGCAGGCGCGACGTGACGGACGTCCGGGTGCCGTCCACCGTCGCCGTCGCGGCCATCGGCTTCGCGGCGTACTTGCTGTACCTGCCCGGGGAGTCCGGCGCCGCGCTCGCGGTGGGGGTCGTCGTGGCGGCCGGCGTCGTCGCGGTGGTGGGCAGGTGGTCGACGAGCCCGCGCTGGACCGACGACCACGTGACGGCGCTCGCGATCGGCTCGGTGCTCGTGGGCGTCGTGATGCCATTCCTGGTCGAGCCGTACGACGACGGGGTGACCGCGGGCCGCGAGATCGTCCAGGACACCGCCGCGGCCGTCGTCTGCCTCGCCGGCGTCGCCGTCACGTGGTGGCGACTGCGCGTGCTGGCGAGGCGCCGCCCTACATCAGGTCCTTGAGCTCCTTGGGCAGCTCGAACGGCTGGTCGCCCTGTGCGGGGAAGCCGAAGGCGTTCGCGCCGTCCTTGGCGGGTGCCGCACCCGTCGCGGCTGCCGCACGCTTGGCCGGGTTGCCCGACACGCGCTTGCCCTTCTTCTTCTGCTGGGGCTTCTGCTTGGCGCCGGCCCGCTTGCCGGCACCGGGCATGCCGGGCATGCCCGGCATCCCGCCGCCCTTGGCCATCTGCTGCATCATCTTGCGTGCGTCGAAGAACCGGTCGACCAGGCCGTTGACGTCCTTGACCTGCGTGCCCGAGCCCTTCGAGATGCGTGCGCGGCGCGATCCGTCGATGATCTTGGGGTTCTCGCGCTCGGCCGGCGTCATCGACAGGATGATCGCCTTGATCTTGTCGACCTCGCGGTCGTCGAAGTTCTCGATCTGCTCCTTGTACTGGCCCATGCCCGGCAGCAGACCCATGATCTTGGTCATGGAGCCCATCTTCGAGATGGCCTCCATCTGCTTGAGGAAGTCGTCGAGGGTGAACGAGCCCCCCATGAGCTTCTCGGCGTCCTTCGCGGCCTGCTCGGCGTCGAAGGCCTTCTCGGCCTGCTCGATCAGGGTCAGCACGTCGCCCATGTCGAGGATGCGGCCCGCCATGCGGTCGGGGTGGAAGGCGTCGAAGTCGGTGAGCTTCTCGCCCGTCGACGCGAACATGATCGGGCGGCCCGTGATGGAGCGCACCGACAGGGCGGCGCCACCGCGGGCGTCGCCGTCGAGCTTGGTCAGGACGACGCCGGTGAAGTCGACGCCCTCGAGGAACGCCTCCGCCGTGACGACGGCGTCCTGGCCGATCATCGCGTCGATGACGAACAGCACCTCGTCGGGGTCGACGGCGGCGCGGATGTCGGCGGCCTGCTGCATCAGGTCGGCGTCGATGCCCAGACGTCCGGCGGTGTCGACGACCACGACGTCGTGGAGCGTGCGTCGGGCCTCGGCCAGACCCGCCGTGGCGACCTGGACGGGATCGCCCACGCCGTTGCCGGGCTCGGGCGCGAACACCGTGACGCCCGCGCGCTCACCGACGACCTGCAGCTGCGTGACGGCGTTGGGCCGCTGCAGGTCGGCCGCGACGAGCATCGGCGACTTGCCCTGCTCCTTGAGCCACAGGCCGAGCTTGCCCGCGAGCGTCGTCTTCCCGGCGCCCTGGAGGCCCGCCAGCATGATGACGGTCGGACCGTTCTTGGCGTAGCGGATGCGCCGCGTCTCGCCGCCAAGGATCTCGATCAGCTCGTCGTTGACGATCTTGATGACCTGCTGGGCCGGGTTGAGCGACTGGCTGACCTCGGCGCCGAGGGCGCGCTCCTTGACCCGCGCGATGAACTCGCGGACGACCGACACCGCGACGTCGGCGTCGAGCAGGGCGACCCTGATCTCGCGGGCGACGGTGTCGATGTCGGCCTCGGAGAGCCGGCCCTTGCCGCGCAGGTTCTTGAACGCGGACTGCAGGCGGCCTTGCAGGGTGTCGAACATGGGGCTGCGACGTCCTCTGGTGGAAGAAACGAGATCGTCCCAACTCTAACCGAGCCCGCCGAGGAGTCGCGTACGCCCGGCGAGGAGTCACTCCCGCCCGTCCGCGAGTCACTCCCGCCGCTGCGCTGCTCGGCGTACGTGACTCGCCGCCGGGCGTACGTGACTCGTCGGCGGATGGGGGCTAGGCGAGGGCGGACGCGATGGCGTCGCGCAGCGAGGCGGACGTCGCGTCGTCCGGGCGGTGCCCGTCGGCGTCGACGACGTAGAAGACGTCGCGCACCTCGTCGCCGTACGTCGACATGTGCGCCGACCGGATCGACAGGCCCGACGAGGCGATCTGGTCGCACACCGTCCACACCAGTCCGCGCCGGTCGAGCGCCCGCACCTCGATCGCGGCGGCCGTCTCGGTGACGCGTCCCAGCAGCCGCACGCGCGCGTCGGGCGCATCGGGGATCGACGACAGCTCGAGACGCCCGGCCAGATCGAGCTCGCCGGCCATCGCAGGCCGCAGCCGCTCGGTCAGGCGGCCCGCGTCGACGTCGGCCCGCGACACCTCCCACAGCGTCACCGCGGCGTCGCCCAGCGTCACGGTGCGGGCCGACCGCACGGCCAGGCCGGCCAGCGCCAGCCCGCCGGCGAGATCGGCCATGACGCCGGCCCGGTTCGCCGTCACGATCGTCAGCAGCGACCCGCCGCGGTGCGACTCGACCGTGAGGGTGAAGTCGGACGGGCCGGTGGTGCCGTGGTCGGGGATCGGGACGTGCGCGGGCCACCCCTCGTACGTCGTCGCGTCCGGGGTGACGACCGAGTCGTCGAGCACCCGGCGCACCTTGCCGACCAGTCCCTCGATCAGACCCTGCCGCCAGCCCGACCACGCCGTCGGGCTGGTGGCCCGCGCGTCGGACGCCGTCAGGGCGCTCAGCAGGTCGAGGAAGTCCTCCGTGCCGACGATCTCGGCGACGTTCGCCGCGGTCGACGGGTCCTCGATGTCGCGCCGCGTCGCGATCGTGGGCAGCAGCAGGTGCCAGCGCACCAGACGCCCGATCGTCCGCGCGTCGTCGTCGCCGAAGCCCCACCGGGTCGCGATGCGGACGGCCATGGGCTCGCCCACCTCGGAGTGGTCGCCCGCCACGCCCTTGCCGATGTCGTGGAGCAGGGCGGCGACCGCCAGCAGGTCGGGGCGTGCGACGTCGCGCTTGAGCCCCGCGGCGATGACGCACGTCTCGAGGCTGTGCCGGTCGACCGTGAACCGGTGCACCGGCGACGACGAGCCGCGCAGGCGGATCGCCGCCCACTCGGGCAGCAGACGGTCCACGACGCCGGCGAAGTCGAGCTCGTCCCACACCGGCAGGAGGCCCGGACCCGCGGTCAGCAGGTCGACGAGGTGCCGCGTGGTCGAGGCCGGCCAGGGCTCGGGCAGCTCGCCCATCGCGGTCGCGAGCCGCCGGGCCGAGCCCGGGCTGATCGGCAGCCCCTGCCGTGCCGCCGCGGCTGCGGCCCGCAGGGCGAGCTCGGGGTCGGTGCCGGGATCGGCGTCCTTGGTCACGATGACCTCGCGGTCGAGCACCCCCACCCCGTCGTCGAGCGCGACCACGAGCGGCCCCCTGGACGTGAACGCGCCCTTGCGGGTGATGGGCTCGAGGGCGTCGTCGACCTTGCGCCACGCCAGCGACGCGAGGTGCGCGATGCGCCGCCCGACCTGGCGCGTGTGCAGGTCGAGCTCGACGGGCTCCATGCCGAGCAGGCGCGCGACGTCGGGGACGACCTCGGCGTCCAGCCGCTCGACGCGACGCCCGACCGTCTCGTGCAGCGCGTCGCGGACGTCGAGCAGCGCGCCCCGCAGCATCTCGGACTCGCCGTGCGGGACGTCGATCAGCCACGTCGCGACGAGCGCGCGCAGCGTGACGCTGTCGCGCAGGCCGCCGCCCGACTCCTTGAGGTCGGGCACCGCGGCGTGCGCCAGCCACCCCGCCCGGTCGATGCGGGTCGTGCGCGCCTCGCGGACCTCCGCGACGCGGGTGCGTGCGTCGCGACGCCAGTCGGCGAGCACCTGCGACCGCAGGGTCAGGACGAGCCCCGCATCGCCCGCGACGGCGCGGGCGTCGAGCATCCCCATGGCCGCCCGGTGGTCGGTCGCGGCGGCCTCGCGCATCTGGATCGTGTCGCGCACCGAGTGGTCGAGCGCCACGCCGTCGTTCCACAGCGGGTACCAGACGGCCTCGGCGACCTCGCGCACGAGCGCCTCGTCGACGGACGGGTCGTGCAGCAGGACGACGTCGAGGTCGCTGAACGGCGACAGCTCGGACCGCCCGTAGCCGCCGACCGCGACGAGGGCCAGGCCCGATCCCTCGCGGGGGTCGCCGCCGTGGGACGGTGCCGCGTCGGCGAACAGCTGCCGCAGCCGGCGGTCGGCGTCCAGCGCCCGGTCGGCCCGACGCTGGGCGAGCTCGCGGTGATCCGTCACGGCCACAGGCTAGTCACCCCGCACGCACCGCTGGGCCCGACGCGTGCACGCGTCGGGCCCAGCGGTGGAGGTGCAGCGGGTCAGAGGGCTGCCTCGTCGGTCTCGCCCGTGCGCACGCGCACGACCGAGTCGACCGGGACGACCCAGACCTTGCCGTCGCCGATCTTGCCGGTCTGCGCCGACGACGTGATCGTGGCGACGACGCTCTCGACGTCGGCGTCGTCGACGACGACCTCGAGGCGGATCTTGGGCACCAGCGAGACGTCGTACTCGGCACCGCGGTAGACCTCGGTGTGCCCCTTCTGCTGTCCGTACCCGCTGGCCTCGGTGACCGTCATGCCGGCGACACCGGCCGCGGCGAGTGCCTCGCGGACTTCTTCCCACTTGTGCGGCTTGATGACCGCGGTGACAAGCTTCATGCTCAGAGCTCCTTCAAGAGGTTGGACCCGCCGCTGCTGCTTCCGTAGTCGTACGCCGTCTCCAGGTGCTCGACCTGATCGATGCCGGTCACCTCGTCCTCCTCGGAGACGCGGAAGCCGATCGTGACGTCGATCAACTTACCGATCGCGTACGTGAGGACGAACGAGTAGGCCAGCACGACGAACGCCGCGACGAACTGCTTGCCCAGCAGGCTGAGGCTGCCACCGTAGAACAGACCGTCGCCGACGGCGAGCAGACCGATCAGCAGGGTGCCGACGAGACCGCCCACGAGGTGGACACCGACGACGTCGAGCGAGTCGTCGTAGCCGAGCTTGTACTTCAGGCCGACCGCGAGGGCGCACAGGACGCCGGCGACCAGGCCCAGGAAGATCGAGCCGAACGGCGACAGCGCACCGGCGGCCGGGGTGATCGCGACGAGGCCGGCGACGGCACCCGACGCGGCTCCGAGGCTCGTGCCCTTCTTGTCGCGGAAGAACTCGACCGCGAGCCAGCCGATGATCGCCGCGCCGGTGGCGACGGCGGTGTTGACGAACGCGAGACCCGCGAGGCCGTTGGCTCCGACGGCCGAGCCGGCGTTGAAGCCGAACCAGCCGAACCACAGCAGACCCGCGCCGAGCAGCACGAACGGCAGGTTGTGCGGACGCATGGGGTCGCGGCGCCAGCCGACGCGCTTGCCGAGCACCAGGGCCAGGGCCAGGCCCGCGGCGCCCGCGTTGATGTGCACCGCGGTGCCGCCGGCGAAGTCGACCGCCTCGAGCTTAGTCGCGATCCAGCCGCCGTCGTCACCGAAGTCGAAGACCCAGTGCGCGACCGGGAAGTAGACGATCGTGATCCAGATGACCGAGAACAGGATCCAGGCCGTGAACTTGGCCCGGTCGGCGATCGCGCCGCTGATCAGGGCGAGCGTGATGATCGCGAACATCAGCTGGAAGGCGACGAAGACGTACTCGGGGATCGTGCCGTACGCGGTGTCGACGGAGATGTTCTGCAGCCCGAGGCGGTCGAAGCCGCCGAGGAACTGGTTGCCGCCGGGGCTGAACGCGAACGAGTAGCCGTACAGCACCCACAGGACGGGGACGATGGCGAGCGCCGAGAAGCTCATCATCATCATGTTGAGGACGGTCTTGGAGCGGACCATGCCGCCGTAGAAGAACGCCAGTCCTGGCGTCATGAGCAGGACGAGGGCCGAGCTGGCCAGGATCCACGCGGTGTCGCCGGTATCCATGAAACCTCCGAAGTGATGGACGCGGGCGAGGTGCCGCCCGCTGCATCACAGCCTGATGTCGGAGGATTTCCGATTGCGGTGCCCGATGTTGCGCCCGTGTCACGAAACGCGCTGCTGCGTTAACAGCATGTTTCGGGACGGCCCCGGCGGCGTCAGGACAGCAGGGCGTCCACGAACTCGTCGGCGTCGAACGGCGCGAGGTCGTCGGCCCCCTCGCCGAGACCGACGAACTTGACCGGCACGCCGAGCTCGCGCTGGACCGCGATGACGATGCCACCCTTCGCGGTGCCGTCGAGCTTGGTCAGGACGATGCCCGTGACGTCGACGACCTCGCCGAACACGCGCGCCTGCGTCAGGCCGTTCTGGCCCGTCGTCGCGTCGATGACCAGCAGCACCTCCGTGACGGGCGCCTGCTTCTCGATGACGCGCTTGACCTTGCCCAGCTCGTCCATCAGGCCCGACTTGGTGTGCAGGCGTCCGGCGGTGTCGACCAGGACGACGTCGGCGCCGTCGGCGATGCCGCGCTGCACCGACTCGAACCCGACGCTGGCGGGGTCGCCGCCCTCGGGGCCGCGGACGGTCGGGACGCCGACCCGCTCGCCCCACGTCTGCAGCTGGTCGGCGGCGGCGGCGCGGAACGTGTCGGCCGCGCCCAGCACGACGGTCTTCTCGTCGGCGACCAGCACCCGCGCCAGGCGTCCGACCGTCGTGGTCTTGCCGGTGCCGTTGACGCCCACGACGAGCACCACGCCGGGCCTGCCGTCGGCGCCGGCGGACGACAGCGAGCGGTCGAGCGTCGGGTCGACCAGGCGCACGAGCTCGGCCCGCAGCGCCGCCTTGGCCACCTCGGGATCGGTGACGCCCTCGACCCGCAGCTTGGTGCGCAGGTTGGCGACGAGCTCGTCGGTCGCGCCGACACCCACGTCGGCGGCCAGCAGCGTGTCCTCGATCTCCTCCCACGCGGCGTCGTCGAGCGTCGAGCGTCCGAGAACGGCCAGCAGGCCCTTGCCCAGGGAGCCCTGCGACTTCGCCAGGCGGGCGCGCAGGCGGACCAGGCGGCCCTGCGGCGCCTCGGGACGCTCGAGCGTGTCGACCGCGGTGCCGTGGTCGGCCTCGGCGGGCTCGGGCTCGGCCGGCACCTCCGGGTCGGGCGAGATCGGGGTCGTCCCGTCCGGCTGGTCGATCTCGCGCGTCGGCGGGGCCGGGGGCAGCTGACGGCGGCCGCGCGTGATGACGAGGGCGGCGCCTCCACCCACGACGACGACGGCGACGATGATGCTGATGAGGGCGATGAGCTCGTTCGTGGTCACCGCACGATCCTAGGTCCTCGGGTGACGTGGTCCACATCACGGCGGGACGACCTCGGCGTCCGTGTGCCGGCAGCGCGCGTGTGCCACGCTGGAGACATCCATGGACCCCGCACGGGGCCGTGAGACGAACAGGAGAACCACCATGGTCGACGCGACCCCAGAAGAGACCGCGCCCTACGGGGGCGGACCCGCCGCTCCCCCGGCCGCCCGCAAGCGCATCCGCACCCACACGCTGCAGCAGATGAAGGACCGCGGCGAGAAGTGGACGATGCTCACGGCGTACGAGCAGTTCACCGCCGGCATCTTCGACGAGGCGGGGGTCGAGGTGCTGCTGGTCGGCGACTCGGCGTCCAACAACGTCTTCGGCAACGAGACGTCGCTGCCCGTCACGGTCGACGAGCTCATCCCGCTGGTGCGGGCGGTCTCCCGCTCGGCGAAGCACGCGCTGGTGCTGGCCGACCTGCCGTTCGGCTCGTACCAGGCCTCGCCCGAGCAGGCGTTCCACACGGCCGTGCGGTTCATGAAGGAGGCGGGCGCGCACGCCGTCAAGCTCGAGGGCGGCACCGCGATGGCCCCTCAGGTCAAGCTGCTGACCGACGCCGGCATCCCCGTCTGCGCGCACATCGGCTTCACGCCGCAGGCCGAGCACAACCTGGGCGGCTACCGCGTGCAGGGTCGCGGCGACGGTGCAGCCCGGCTCGTCGAGGAGGCGAAGGCGCTCGAGGCCGCCGGGGCCTTCGCGATCGTGATGGAGATGGTGCCGGCTCCCGCTGCCGCAGCGGTCACCGCCGCGCTGCGCATCCCGACCGTCGGCATCGGCGCGGGCGTCGAGTGCGACGCCCAGGTGCTGGTCTGGACCGACATGCTCGGCATCAACACGGGGCGCGTGCCCCGCTTCGTCAAGAAGTACGCCGACCTGCACGGCGTGATGCTCGGCGCTGCCCAGGAGTACGTCTCCGACGTCAAGGGCGGGTCGTTCCCGGCGGCCGAGCACTCGTTCGAGAGCTGACGCCCGCCGGTCCTCACCCCGTCAGGCGCCCCAGCCGCCCAGCCGGACGCCCAGGGCGGTGACGGCGGCGAGGACCGGCAGCCCGGCCAGCGGCACGAACGTGGACGCCGCCGGCCGGGTGCGCGCCCAGCGCGACGTCCAGACCGCGATCGGCACGATCGCCACGACGTGCAGCACCACGCCCCACCACGGGGCGTAGACCATCGTCGTGACGGCGAGCCACAGCAGCACCAGCAGGCCGACGACGCCGATCCACGGGCCCGAGCGCTCGAGCTGCAACCCGCTCCTGCGGCTGCGCCGCCGTCGACGCCGGGTCGAGCCGATCACGGCTCCTTCGGCGCCTCGTCGTTCCAGTCGGGGTCGTCGTCCCACGACTTGGTGCGCTCGGCGGCGATCTCGAGCGCGTGCGAGGCCTCCTCGGCGGAGTCGTACGGGCCGAGGCGGTCGGCCGCCCGGCAGCCCTCCTCACCCTCGACCGTCTTGTGCTTCGTGCAGTAGTAGAACGCGTGATCTGCCATGGCCCCATCCTGCACCAGGTGGCGCTGGGCCGCTGCCACTAAACTCGCCCGGTGACTGTGCTGACCGCCGGCCGGGTGTCCCCCGAGCGCGCCGTGCCCTCCTCGATCGACCGCCCCGAGTACGTCGGCCAGATCGCGCCGCTTCCCTACAAGGGCCCGCTGGTGCGGGACGAGCGGACGATCGAGGCGATGCGGGTCGCGAGCCGCATCGCCGCGCAGGCGCTCGACGCCGTCGAGGCCGCGATCGCCCCGGGCGTCACGACCGACGAGCTCGATCGCGTCGGGCACGAGTTCCTGGTCTCGAACGGCGCCTACCCGTCCACGCTCGGCTACCGCGGCTACCCCAAGTCGCTGTGCAGCAGCGTCAACGAGGTCATCTGCCACGGCATCCCCGACGACCGGCCGCTCGAGGACGGCGACATCGTCAACATCGACATCACGGCCTACATCGGCGACGTGCACGGCGACACCAACAAGACGTACCTCGTCGGCGACGTCGACCAGGAGTCGCGTCTGCTGGTCGAGCGCACCCGCGAGGCGACGATGCGCGCGATCCGCGCCGTCAAGCCGGGGCGCGAGATCAACGTCATCGGACGCGTCATCGAGACGTACGCCAAGCGCTTCGGCTACGGCGTCGTGCGTGACTTCACGGGCCACGGCGTGGGTCCGGCGTTCCACGACGGGCTGGTCGTCCCCCACTACGACGACCCGTCGGCCGACACCGTGATCCAGCCCGGCATGACGTTCACGATCGAGCCCATGCTGACGCTCGGCGGAACCGACTGGGACATGTGGGACGACGGCTGGACCGCCACGACCCGCGACAGGTCGCGGACGGCCCAGTTCGAGCACACCCTCCTGGTCACCCGCGACGGCGCCGAGATACTGACACTGCCCTGACCGCGGTGGCGGTCAGGGCAGCGTCGGTGGGGGTGGTGACCGTCAGGACGGGATGTAGTTGAACTCGTCCGGGTTCGGGCCGGTGCGCTCGTCCTTGTTGAGGGCGCTGATGAAGCCGACCTCGGAGTCGGACAGCTCGAAGTCGAAGATGTCGAAGTTCTCCTCGACGCGGCTGCGCGTGACCGACTTCGGGAACACGATGTCGCCGCGCTGCACGTGCCAGCGCAGGACGACCTGGGCCGTCGTCTTGCCGTGCTCGGTCGCGATGCCCTGGATGACGGGGTTGTCGAGCACGATGCCCTTCGCGATGGGCGACCAGGCCTCGGTCGCGATGCCGTGCTCGGTGTTGACCGCGCGCACGTCGTCCTGCGTCAGGAACGGGTGCACCTCGATCTGGTTGACCGCGGGGACGACGTTCGTCTCCTGCACCAGCCGGCGGATGTGCGAGGGCTGGAAGTTCGAGACGCCGATCGAGCGGGCGCGGCCCGTTGCGTAGATCTCCTCGAGCGCCTTCCAGGTCTCGACGAAGTCGACGTCGATGCCCGGCAGCGGCCAGTGGATCAGGAACAGGTCGACCTTCTCGAGGCCGAGCTTGTCCATCGTGCCGTCGAACGCCTCGAGCGCGTCGTCGTGGGCGTGGAAGCCGTTGTTGAGCTTGCTCGTCACGAAGATCTCGTCACGGGCGATGCCCGACTCGGCGATCGCCTCGCCGACGCCCTTCTCGTTGCCGTACATCTGGGCCGTGTCGATGTGGCGGTAGCCGACCTCGAGCGCCTGGAGCGTCGCGTCCTTCGTCTCGTCGGGATCGATCTGGAACACCCCGAAACCGAGCTGAGGAATCGAGACACCGTTGTTGAGATCGATGGTGGGAACGCTCATGAAGCCTCCTGGGCTGGACGTCTGGTGGGATGGCCTCACCTCTCGTGGAGGGGCCGCCATCGACACTACCCATCCTGGGCGAGCGGCAAACTCGCGCGCGTCCTCGACCCCGCGAGGACGCACGACCCGTAGCCCGCTCGCACCCGTGTAGCGTCCGGGCGTGTCCAGTGCCCGCCGATCCGGTTCTCGTCGGCGCAGCGCGTCGCGGGCCCGCAGCGCGAAGCCGCTGCCGCCGCTCCCGGTGCCGTCCGGTCCGGGCGAGCGCGTGTGGGTGCTCGACGTGCCCTACGGAACGCAGGTCGACGGCGCCACCTGGCATCCGGCGGTGAGGACCCACCTGTTCGTCGGGCGGTCGCTGCCCCCGCACCTCGCCCCCTACTCCCCCGGGGCGCACACGCTCGGTCGCTTCGTCGAGAACACCCTGAACCCCGACGACCCGGCCCCGAGCCCCGAGGCGACCGGCGCCCTGGAGCCGCGGAGGATCCAGTTCGAGGCGGCCGACGCGATCGCCGAGCGCGCCGCCGCGGGTGGCCGCCTGTTCCTGCTGGCCGACGAGCCGGGAGTCGGCAAGACGATCTCGGCCGTCCTCGGCGCGACGGCCGTGGGCGACCTGCGCGGCGCCCGACGGGTGCTCGTGGTGGCCGACCGGCCCGCTGCCATCACGATCGGTCACTGGTGCCGGACCATCACGGCGCTGGGCGACGGCGGTCTCGAGTGGGTCGTGATCACGTGGGACCGGCTGGACAAGGTCGCCGACCACGCGTGGGACGTGATCGTCGCGGACGAGGCGCACGCGTTGCGACGGACCACGACGAAGCGGTGGAAGGCCTGGGCGAAGGTGTCGGGGCACGCGCGACCCCACGACAGCGCGCCGTTCGTCATCGCGACGACGGCGACCCCCGGGCACACGCCTCTCGAGCTGCCGTACCTCGCCCCCGCCTACGCGCAGGCGTTGGGCGAGCCGATGCGGGAGTGGACCGCGACGACGCAGCCCGGCACGGCGTTCGTCGCGGCCCTCGAGCGCCACGGGGTGGGGGTCGAGCACGGCCGGTACGGCGCGACCTGGACGACCGATCCCGGCCGGCGTGCGACCGACCTGGCGCTGGTGCGCGGCTGGCTCGCCGACGAGCAGCCTCCGGCGATCCTGCACCGCGCGGCACCGTGGGGTCCGGTGCCGATCTCCGGCATGCCGGTGACGCTCACCCCGTCCGAGCGGGCCGCCTACGAGGCCGAGTGGGGCGAGTTCTGCCGCGAGATGGACATCGCCCGGCGCGGGCGCAGCGTCGCGAAGGGGCGGGCCGCCCTGCTGCGCTTCCGGCAGAAGGCCGGGTTGATCCGGGTCGACTCGACGGTCGACTGGATCGCCCAGCAGGTGCGCTCCGAGCGCCAGGTGGCGTGCTCGGTCGAGTTCGTCACGACCGCCGCCGAACCGATCACCGACAGATTGCGCGACTCCGGCATCGACGTGGCGACGATCTACGGGGACGGCCGCTTCGACGCCGAGGCCGAGCGGCTCCGGTTCCAGACGGGGCAGGCCCCGGTGTGCGTCTTCACGACGGTCGCCTCGATCAGCCTCCACGCCGGCGAGTTGCTGGCGGACGGCCGTCGGGCGAGCACCGAGCCGCGGGTCGGCATCTTCCACCAGGCTCGGTTCTCGGGCATCGCGGCGCGGCAGGTGACCGGCCGCACCCACCGCGACCACCAGGTCTCGCCGTGGCACATCGCCTACGCGGAGGGAACGGTCGAGGAACAGGTCGGCCGGGTCATGGTCGAGCGGATCGCCGCCGCCTCCGACTCCGTGGGCAGCGACACCGAAGGCCTCGTCGACGTCGCGCAGCTCCTCGGCGCCGACTGGCTGCCGCCCGCGACGATGACGGCGGACGACGGCTGATCGCGACACGGATCGCCGACCACAACGTGCTCATCGCGACACCCTTGTAGTTCCCGAGCCGTCAGCGGGACGTCGATCACGCCGCCCCGGCGTCGTGCACACCCTGCATCTCGCTACGGTTGAGTGTCGGTGGTGGCGTCTAGGTTGGATGTATGGCCACCTTCGCACCTGCTCCGATCGACGTCCTGGGTGATGTCGCGCGGGAGCAGGCGCGTGCTGAGGCGCGGTCGGTGGTGGCGATGCTGGAGTACAGGGACGCCGAGATGGCGCGGATCGAGCTGCTGGAGTCGCCGATGCGTCGGTTGGTCGAGCGCGGCGCGATCGCGTTGAGCATTGGTGAGGCGATGGGATTGTCGGAGGGGCAGGTGGTGCACCGGTTGGCGTTCGCCGACCGGGTCCGCGACCACTCGTCCACGACGTGGGAAGCGTTCCTGGACGGTCGCATCGACTTGGTGCGGGTGCGCGAGGTCGGGCACACGATCGGCCAGCTCAAGCGCACCGAATCGGTCGACCTGCTGGACCGGCGGGTGGTGCAGTACGCGCAGACCCACACGGTCGCCGAGCTGCGGGCCTGGCTCAAGCGATTCGTTCGCCGGGTCGAGGCCGATCTGGCGATCGAGCGGGCCGAGGACGAACGCACCAAGCGGCACGTGACGGTCCAGCACGGTGACGACTCGATGGGTTTCCTGGGCGCGTACCTGCCGTCGCACGAGCTTGCCGCGATCGCCGACCGGATCCGCAAGGGCGCCCGCCGTGGTGTCGACCCCGACGACGACCGCACCGTCGCCCAGCGTGAGGCCGACCTGCTGGTCGCGTGGTGCACCGACTCCGATGCCACCGAGGCTGCCGTCGAGGCGAACATCGGCGTCACGATCGGTGCGGACGTCCTGGCCGGCGCGAACCCCGGCTTTGCCGAGTCCACCGACGGCACCTGGGGAGTCCCCGCCCAGTGGATTGCTGACGTGGCCGAATCTGGCAGCGTGTTCTGGCACCGCATCATCACCGACCCGGTCGGCAACGACGTCCTGGCCCACGAATATCTCGGCCGATTCGCCCCGGATGTTCTCAACGTGGCGTTGAGGTTCTTGTACGGAACCTGCCAAGGCCCCGGCTGCATGGTCCCGGCCGAACGATGCGACATCGACCACCGCATCCCATACCCCGAAGGCCCCACCAGGGGAGACAACCTCGGACCCCTGTGCCGACGACACCACACCTACAAGGGCCACGGCGTCCTGCACTGGACCACCAGACCCGACGCCGCTTGACGAACGCCCGAGAGCCGCTAGCGTGCGGCGCATGCCCATCAAGCTCGAGAACATCGGGATCGCCGTGCGCGACCTCGAGGCAACGATCGCCTTCTTCACCGACCTCGGCCTGACCGTCCTCGGCCGCGACACGGTCAGCGGCGAGTGGACCGACACCGCCGTCGGGCTGGACGGCAACCACGCCAACATCGCGATGCTGCAGACACCCGACGGCGACGGGGTGATCGAGCTCTTCGAGTACGTCCACCCCGCCGCGATCGAGACCGAGCCCTCCCAGCCGAACCAGATCGGCATGCACCGGGTGGCCTTCTCGGTCGACGACATCGACGAGGCACTCGCGATCGCCGCCCGGCACGGCTGTCATCCGCTGCGCGGGGTGGCGACCTACCGGGACGTCTACAAGCTCACGTACGTGCGCGGCCCCAGCGGCATCATCGTGATGCTGGCCGAGGAGCTGAAGAAGGGCGAATGAGCCGGCCTGTAAGCCGGATCCTGTCGTGGGCGACCATCCATCTGGGACGCCCATTGCTGGGCGCCTCGTGCAACCTACCCGCTGACATCGGACGAGCAGCCCGTCAGCGCAAGCCACCCGCCGCCGAAGCGTCACGCGGCCCTCTTGGTCTTGCTCCCGGTGGGGTTTACCTAGCCGTCCCGGTCACCCGGGACGCTGGTGAGCTCTTACCTCACCGTTTCACCCTTACCCGCACCCGCGCTCCGAGGAGCACGGGCCGCTGGCGGTCTGATTTCTGTGGCACTGTCCCGCACGTCGCCGTGGGTGGCCGTTAGCCACCACCGTCGCTCTGTGGAGTCCGGACTTTCCTCGACGCCCCGCGAGGGACGCCGCGGCCGCCCGGCCGACTCATTCGCGTCGCCGATCCTACCGTGGGCCCTTCCGGTAGGTTCTGCGCGTGACGCACGACCTCGGATCCCTCGCGGAGATCATCGGCTTCCTCGTGGCGATGACCGTGCTGGCGCAGGCCTGCGCGGACGAAGGCCTCTTCACAGCACTCGGCGGTCGGGTGGCCCGCGGCGCCCGCGGATCGAGTCGCCGGCTGCTGGCCTACGCCGTCGCGACGGCCGCGATCGTCACGGCGACCCTCAGCCTGGACGCAACGGTCGTGCTGCTGACGCCCGTGCTGCTCGCGGCGTCGGCTCGGCGTTCGTACGCCTACGCGTCGGTACGGCTCGCCAACTCCGGCTCGACGCTGCTGCCGGTCTCGAACCTGACCAATCTGCTGGCCTTCGGGTCGACGGGCCTGACGTTCCTCGGGTTCACGTGGGCGATGCTGCCCGTCTGGATCGTCGCCGTGGTCGCCGAGTACCTGGTCCTCCGCGTGTGGTTCAGGAGCGAGCTGCGCGACGCCGCCCCGGTGCCCGTGGACGTCCAGCCCGTTCCACTCGTGCCCGTCACGGTCGTCGTGCTCGTGCTGATCGGGCTCGGCAGCGGGCTGACACCGTGGATCCCGGCCGCGATCGGTGCGGTGATGCTGAGCACGCGCGCCCTCGTGCGACGCCTGTCGACGTGGCGCGAGCTGCTCGACGCGGCCAACCTGCCGCTGGCCGCCGTGATCCTGGCGTGGGCCTTCTCCGTCGGCTACATCGGATCGACGAGCCTCGGCGACCGGTTGACCGACGCCCTGCCGTCCGGCGAGGGCCTCTGGTCGCTCCTGGCCGTCGCGCTGATCGCGATGATCGCTGCGAACCTGGTCAACAACCTGCCGGCGACGCTGCTGCTCCTGCCGGCCGCCGAGGCCGCCGGTCCGGGCCCGGTGCTGGCGCTGCTGGTGGGGGTCAACGTGGGCGCCAACCTGACGATGATCGGCTCGCTCGCGAACATCCTGTGGCGCAAGTCGGGCGGACGCAGCGTGTCCACGATCCGCGAGTTCCACACGATCGGGTTCGCCACGACGCCCGTGCTCGTCGCTCTCTGCACCGTCGTCCTGTGGGCCTGGACGTCCGTCATCTGGTGACGGATAGGGTCGGGGCGTGCTGATCCTGCTCCCCCCGTCCGAAGGCAAGACCCGGCCGGAGGACGGACCGCCGCTCGACCTCGACGCGCTGTCGTTCGCGCGGCTGAACCCTGTCCGCGAGCAGCTGCTGCGCAGTCTCGTGAAGCTGTCGTCGGGCAACCCGAGGCGTGCCGCCGAGGTGCTCGGCCTGGGTCCCACGCAGGCCGGCGCGATCGCGGTCAACGCCGTCCTTCCCGACGAGCCGGCGGCACGCGCCGACACCGTCTACACGGGCGTCCTGTTCACCGCCCTCGACCCCGCCAGCCTCGACGACGTCGCACGGCGGCGCGCCGACGAGTCCCTCGCGATCGCGAGCGCGCTGTTCGGGCTGGTGAGGCCCGGCGACCTCATCCCCGCCTACCGGCTGTCGGGCACCGTCAGCCTCCCGCGCCTGGGGCCCGTCGCCGGACGCTGGCGCACTCCCCTGCCCCGTGTCATGGCCGAGGCCGTCGGCGACGGGCTGCTGGTCGACCTGCGCTCGGGCACCTACACCGCGCTTGGCAAGCCACCCGTCGAGCTCGCCGAGCGCACCGCGACGATGCGGGTGCTGCACGAGCACAACGGCCAGCGCAAGGTCGTGAGCCACTTCAACAAGGCCACCAAGGGACGCATCGTCCGCGGCCTGCTCGAGGCCGGGGCCGAGCCGCGGACCGTCGACGAGCTGCAGGCGACGCTCGCCGACCTCGGATGGACGGTCGAGCGGGCCGGCACGCGTCTGGACGTCGTGGTCGACGAGGTCGCGACGAGCTGAGCCGGCCCGTCAGGGGACGATGTTGAAGCCGCGCAGCGACGCGGGGCCGTCGGGCCACCACGACACCGTCGTGATCGAGGCGGGCGACAGCTCCATCCGGTAGATCACGCCCATCGGGGCGTCGAGCGCGAGTCGCACCAGCATCTTGATCGGCGTCACGTGGCTCACGACCAGCACGGTCCGGCCCGCGTACCGGGCGGCGAGGCGGTCGCGCGCGTCGGCGACGCGCTCGTGCACGGCGTCCATCGACTCGCCGCCGGGCGGCGCGACCGAGCTGTCGGCGAGCCACGCGGTGAGCTCGTCGCCCCAGCCCTCCTGGATCTCGGCGAACGTGTGGCCGTCCCAGTCGCCGAAGGCCGTCTCGACGACACCCTCGTCGATCTCGACGTCCAGACCCAGCACGTCCGCGGCGGCGGCTGCCGTCTCACGCGTGCGGCGCATCGGGGAGGCGACGATGGCGTCGATCGAGCCGTGGTCGGCGAGCCAGCGGGCCGCTCGGCGCGCCTGCTCGCGGCCGGCCTCGGTCAGCTCGGGGTCGGCCGTGCCGCCGCTGCCGCTGAACGCCTTGCGCTCGGTGGCCGCCGTGACGCCGTGGCGCAGCAGGACGAACGTCGTGGCCGTGCCGGACGAACCGCCCCAGCCCTTGGACGGAGCGGGAGCTGCCGTGGCGGCAGGCGTGGCTGCCGCGGCCGGCCCCGTCACGAGCCCCGAGCCGCCGTCGCGCTGGCTGTCGAGCGCGGCATTGGCGAGGGCGTCGGCGGCCTTGTTCTGCTCGCGCGGCACCCACGTCCACGTGGTGCCGCGGGGAGCGAGCCGGCGGGCCTTCTCCGCCAGCGGGATCATGCTGGGGTGCTTGACCTTCCACCGTCCGGCCATCTGCTCGACGACGAGCTTGGAGTCCATCCGCACCTCGAGCTCGGCACCGTCGGCGTGCTCGAGGTAGAGCTCGAGACCGGCGATCAGCCCGGCGTACTCGGCGACGTTGTTGGTCGCGACGCCGATCGTCTCACCGCGCTCGACGATGACCCGGCCCGTGCCGGCGTCGCGGAGCAGCGCCCCGTACGACGCAGGACCCGGGTTTCCGCGCGAGCCGCCGTCGGCCTCGATGACGACCCGCGAGGTCACAGACCGGACTCGGCGGTGCGCACCAGGATGCGGCTGCACTCGGGGCAGCGCAGGACGTCGTCCTCCGGCTGCGCAGCGAGCTCACGCAGGTCGGCCCCGTTGATCTCGAGGCGGCAGCCCTCGCAGCGACGGGCCCGCAGCGCGGCCGCGCCGGTGCCGTACTGCCCACGCAGCTTGTCGTAGAGCGTCACGAGGTCCTCCGGCACGTCGGCGGCGGACGTCGCGCGATCGGCCTGCGCCGCGGACGCCTGCTCGTCGAGCACGGCGATCGCGGCATCGCGCGCCGCGACCTTCTGCTCGAGCTCGGCGGTGACGGCCGAGAGATCGCCCTGGACGTTCGTCAGCCGCGCCTGCGCCTCCTCGAGCGACTGCATGATCTCGAGCTCCTCGTCCTCGAGGGTGCCGATGCGGCGCTCGAGGGCGACGAGCTCGTGCTGCAGGCTCGCGAGGTCCTTGGGGTTGCTGACGGCGCCGGAGTTGAGGCGCTCCTCGTCGCGGGTGCGACGGGTCTTGACCATCTCGACCTCGGCGTCGGCCTTCTTCTGGGCGCGGGTCAGGTCGGACACGGCGGTGTCGTGCTCGATGCGCTGGCCGTCGAGCTCCTTGAAACGGGCCTCCAGCGCGGTGATCTCCGCGAGCTCGGGCAGGGTGTTCTTGCGGTGCTGCAGCTGGGCGAGGAGGGCGTCCTGGGCCTGGAGCTCGAGGAGCGCGGCCTGGGCGGTGGGATCGGCTTTCACAGTCACACCGTACCGGGCAGGCTCGCGGTCCACGGATCGGTCACGATCGTCGACACCCGTACCTCGAGCCCGGGCAGGGTCGACCTCAGCGCGTCGGCGGCGACCGGCAGCCACGTCCACTCGGCCGACCAGTGCGGCACGTCGATCACGGCGCACGGATCGGGCTGCTCGAGGTGCTCGCTCACGGGGTGGTGCCGCAGGTCGGACGTGACGTAGACGTCGGCTCCCTGAGCCTGTGCGGCTCCGAGCAGGAAGTCGCCCGATCCCCCGCACAGCGCGACGGTCTCGACCATCCGGTCCGGGTCGCCGGCGATGCGCACGGCGCTGTGGTGCGACGGCAGGTTCGTCGCGACACGGCGCGCGAACTCGTCGAGCGTGACCGGTGAGGCCAGCGTGCCGATGCGGCCGCTGCCGCGCTCGGGTGAGTCGTCGGGCTCGAGCGGGCGGACGTCCTGCACGCCCAGCGCGAACGCCATCGACTCCGAGACGCCGAGCGGTGGGCAGTCGGCGTTGGTGTGGCACGTGTGCAGCGCGATGCCGTGGCTGATCAGGGTGTGCACGACGCGACCCTTCGGCGAGTCGGCCGCCACCGACGTGACGCCCTTGAGCCACAGGGGGTGGTGGACGACCATCAGGTCGGCACCCCAGGCGACGGCCTCGTCGACCACCGCGGTGACCGGGTCGACGGCCAGGAGCACCTTGGTGACCGGCGCGTCGGGATCGCCCGCGACCGTGCCGACGGCGTCCCAGTCGTCGGCCCACCGCGGGTCGTACAGGCCGTCGAGCACCGACACGACGTCGCGCAGGACCGTCACGTCGCCGCTCACGACGGACGCGCGGCCGGCGTCTGCTCGGCCGTCAGCGAGGCGTCACGGACGACGACGTCACCGAGGGCCTCGTCGATCGCGGCCATGGCGTCGTCGCCCAGCGCGACACCCGACGCCTTGGCGTTGTCGGTGACCTGCTCGGGCCGCGAGGCACCGATGATCGCCGCGGAGATGTTGGGCCGGTGCAGCACCCACGCCACCGCGAGCTGGGCCATCGAGATGCCGGCCTGGTCGGCGATCGGCTCGAGCCGAGCGACGGCCTCGAGCACGTCGTCGCGCAGCCACCGGCTGATGTTCTGCGAACCACCCGACTCGTCGGTCGCGCGGGAGCCCTCGGGAACGGGCTGGCCCGGCTTGTACTTGCCGGTCAGCACGCCCTGCGCGATCGGCGACCACACGATCTGGCCGAGGCCGAGCTCGTCGCTGGCCGGCACGACCTCGTCCTCGATGACGCGCCACAGCATCGAGTACTGCGGCTGGCTCGAGATCAGCGAGAAGCCGAGCTCACGGGCCAGCGTCTGCCCCTCGCGGATCTGCTCGGCCGTCCACTCCGAGACGCCGATGTAGAGGGCCTTGCCCGACCTCACGACGTCCGCGAACGCCTGCATCGTCTCCTCGAGCGGCGTGTGCACGTCGAAGCGGTGCGCCTGGTAGAGGTCGACGTAGTCGGTCTGCAGACGGGTGAGCGATCCGTTGATCGACTCCATGATGTGCTTGCGCGACAGGCCGGAGTCGTTGGGGCCTCCGGGACCGGTGGTCCAGTAGACCTTCGTCAGGATCTCGAGCGACTCGCGCCGCTGGCCGGCCAGGGCGCGACCGAGCACCGACTCCGCCTTGGTGTTGGCGTAGACGTCGGCGGTGTCGAAGGTCGTGATGCCGACCTCGAGCGCCTGCCGGACGCATGCGGTCGCCGCGTCCTCCTCGACCTGCGAGCCGTGGGTCAGCCAGTTGCCGTAGGCGATCTCGGAGATCTTGAGACCGCTGTTGCCCAGATATCTGTGTTCCATGCCGACCAACGTACCGACGAATGCCTCAGCCGACCTGGGCCAGCACGAGCGGGAGCACCGCGCCGGCGCCGTGGCGGCGCAGCTCGCGCGCCGCGACCGTCAACGTCCACCGGCTGTCGACCCGGTCGTCGATCAGCAGCACGGGCCTGCCCCCGAGTGACTGGAGCCCGTCGGCGAGCGCCGGACCGACCGCGAGCTGGCCCCACACGTCGGCCAGCCGGTAGGCGCTGTTGCCGCCGGGCCCGCCCCGCGATCCTTCGCCGACGAGGTCGAGGGACCCGAGATCGGTCAGGCGGCCGATGCGCGCGATGCCTCGCGCCATCGAGTCGACGAGCTGCGGCTTGGACCGCGACGGGATGCTGACGACCGCGGCGGGGCGCTCGGCCCAGCCCCAGTCCTTCAGCACCCGGACGCAAGCCCCCAGCAGCTCGTCGCCGATGGGCCCGTCGGGCGCTCCGGCGGCGAACAGCTCGCGCAGCGCACCACCCCAGCCGAGGTCGGTCAGACGGGCGACCGCGCGGCCCGCCTCGGCGCGGTCGTCGACCGGGATCTTGCCCTTCGCCTCGACGCCCAGGCGCTCGGCCCCGGTCGGCCACTGACCGCGTGGCTCGACCTCGACGCCGACCTTGTCGAGCGTGCCGGACGCGACCTGGGTCGCGGCGGTGTCGACACCGGTCGGGAACCACGGGCCCGCGCAGTTGTCGCACCGGCCGCACGACGCCGCCGTGGTGTCGTCGAGGTCGCGCTGCAGCATCTCCATGCGACACGTCGCGTCGTGCTGGTAGGTCAGCATCGACTGCTGCTCGGCGTCGCGGGCCGCCGCGATGCGCTCGTAGCGCTCGCGGTCGTAGACCCAGGGCTGACCGGTCGCGACCCAGCCGCCCTGCACCTTACGCACCGCACCGTCGACGTCGAGCACCTTCAGCAGCAGCTCGAGCGGGGTGCGGCGCAGGTTGACCCGGGCCTCGAGGGCGGGCGTCGACAGCGGCGCCTCGCCGAGCTCGCCGATGACGGCCGCCGCCCGCTCCTCGCTCGGCATCGACGACGTCGCGAAGTACGTCCAGATGTCCTTGTCCTCGCGCCCGGGCAGCAGCAGGACGTCGGCGTTGTCGGTGGCGCGGCCGGCACGTCCGACCTGCTGGTAGTAGGCGACGGGCGACGAGGGTGCGCCGAGGTGGATGACGAAGCCGAGATCGGGCTTGTCGAAGCCCATGCCGAGTGCGCTGGTGGCCACGAGTGCCTTGAGCTCGTTGCCCTTGAGCTGGCCCTCGAGCTGCTCGCGCTCCTCGGGGTCGGTGCGCCCGGTGTAGGCGCGCACGGCATGGCCACCCTCGCGGAGCAGCCGCGCGGTGTCCTCGGCCGCGGACACCGTCAGCGCGTAGATGATGCCGCTGCCGGGCAGCTCGGCGAGGTGGCTGAGCAGCCAGCCGAGCCGGTCGCGCGCCCCGGGCAGCTCGAGCACGCCGAGGCGCAGCGAGGTGCGGGCCAGGGACCCCCTGATGGTCAGCACCTCGCCCGCGGCGCCGAGCTGCTCGGCGACGTCGGTGACGACGCGGGCGTTGGCCGTCGCGGTCGTGGCCAGCACGGGCAGGTCGGACGGCAGCTGCCCGATCAGCTCGGCGAGCCGTCGGTAGTCGGGGCGGAAGTCGTGCCCCCAGTCGGAGATGCAGTGGGCCTCGTCGACCACGAGCATGCCCATGCGCTCGATCAGCGCGGGCAGCTGCTCGTCGCGGAAGCGCGGGTTGTTGAGCCGCTCCGGAGAGACCAGCAGGATGTCGATCTCGTCGGCGGCGAGCTTGGCCCGCGTCTCGTCCCACTCGTGCGGGTTGGCCGAGTTGATCGCGACGGCACGGACCCCTGCTCGCGCCGCGGCCGCGACCTGGTCGCGCATCAGCGCGAGCAGGGGCGAGACCAGCAGCGTCGGACCCGCACCGCGCTGGCGGAGCAGCAACGTCGAGATGAAGTAGACCGCCGACTTGCCCCACCCCGTGCGCTGGACCACCAGGGCACGCCGGTGGCCGTCGACGAGGGCCTCGATCGCCTCGAGCTGCCCGTCGTGGAAGACGGCGTCGTCGCGGCTGGTGAGGCGCCGCAGCGCGGTCGTGGCGTCGGAGGCGGTGCTGGTCGCAGAAGGCATACGAGCATCGTGTCAGGAGCCCACGACACCTCGGTCGCGGCGGCCGTCAGGCGGTGGACGACACCAGCACCGCCGTGCCGTCGACGTCCTCGCACCGAACGACTCGTGCCGACAGCCCTGCCCGCTCGAAGGCCTCGGCGGTCAGTGGCGCCTGCCGCATGCTGGTCTCGACGAGCAGGTGGCCACCCGGTGCCCACCAGTCCGCCACCCCAGCGGCGAGCCGTCGGTGGAACGCGATCCCGTCGGGGCCACCGTCGAGCGCGGTGCGGGGCTCGTGGTCGCGGGCCTCGGGCGGCATCGACGCGATCGCGTCGGTCGGGACGTACGGCGCGTTCACGACCAGCAGGTCGACGCGCCGGCGCAGCTCGATCGGCAGCGCCTCGAAGAGGTCACCCCCGTGCAGGTGGCCGCCGAGCGGCTCGACGTTGCGGCGGGCGCAGGCCACCGCCGCCGGGTCGACGTCCGCTGCGTGCAGCTCGATGCCCGGCACCTCGTGGTGCAGCGCCACGCCAACGGCCCCCGTGCCGCAGCACAGGTCGACCACCACGGACCCCTGGCCGACCAGCCCGGTCCCGTGCTCCACCAGCACGCCCGAGCGGGCCCGTGGCACGAACACTCCCGCGTCCACGACGACCCGCCGTCCGTGGAACTCGGCCCACCCGACCACGACCTCGAGTGGCTCGCCCCGCAGCCGGCGAGCCGTCATCTGCTCGAGCTCGCCCGGCGAGGCGGCGGACGACCGCAGCACGTCGGCCTCGTCCTCGGCGAAGACGCTGCCGGCCGCGCGCAGGCGTGCCACGAGAGCAGAGGACATCGATGAAGTCACCCCGACATCGTGTCACCGCACGCGGACGCGGTACGTGCGCGTGAAGCCGGCCGTGCTGTCCGTCCCGGAGTACTTCACCGTCACGGTGCGGGTGCCGGCCGGGATGCGCGACAGCTTCAGTGTCGCGCGGCCCTGCCTGACCTTGACGGTCTTGACCCGCTTGCCGTACGAGACGGTGACCTTGCCGCCGGGACGGGTCTTGGTCACGGCTCGCCTGATCGACACGGACACCTTGACCGAGTCGTTGCCGCCCCTGCGTGCGACGGTCGCGCGCACCGCCGCCTTGAGCCTCACGTCGAGCCCGGAGACGTCCTTGCCGCGCTTGACCGTCACGACCCGCGCCGTCGGCCGGCTCGAGCCACCTCCGAGGTACCGAGACGCCCATGCCTTCCTCGGGTCGACGACCCGCACCACGTACGACCCCTTCGGGATGCCCGCGAGGGTGAACCGGCCGTTCGCGCGCGTCGCGACGGAGCGGCTGGCGGTCCCGTTGACGGCGGTGACACGGACGCTCGCGCCCTTCACCGCCTTGCCCGAGTAGCCCGTGATGCGGCCCGAGAGGGTCGACGACGAGGGCAGAGCCGAGAACGCCGCGAAGGCCAGATCGGCCAGGGCCTGCTCGCCCTGCGCGTTGGGGTGCAGGATCACCGGGTTGGTGCCGCCGATGACCGGCTCGACCCAGCGTGTCCCGATCGGCTTGCAGGCGTCGCGGCCCTCCGACGGTCCGTTCAGGTCGACGTACGTCGCACCGGTCGCGGACGCGGCCCTGCGGACGGCGTCGTTGAGGGTGCTCTGCAGGCTGCGCAGGTAGGGGACGTCGCCCGTCGCGACCGGCACGCTCACATAGCAACCGACGGTGGCCGGCAGGATCGACGGGTAGCCGAGGATGATGACGCGCGCGTCCGGCGAGCGCTGCTGCACCGCCGTCAGCGCCTTGACCAGGGCCGGGTACGTCGTGTTGCGCACCGTGTTCTCGAAGGAGTCGCCGTTCTGGTCCTTGCACGGGCTGCCCGTTCCTAGCGTGGACAGGCCAGCCGTGACGCATTTCTGGATCGCACCGCTGAACACGCTGCTGTCGTTGCCGCCGATCGTCATCGTCACCAGATCGGTGTCGGCCGTCAGCCGGTCCAGCTGCGGCGCGACGTCGGAGAACTGCGGCTGGAAGTAGTCCGTGGTGTCGGCCCCGCTGCACGACGCGTCCGTCAGGTTCGCGTTGAGCCTTGTCGCCAGCACGTGCGGGAAGTTGAGTGTCGACTGCGCGCAGTTCGGGGAGGCACCAGGGGCGAGAGGCAGCAGACCGGCTCCGGCGCTGTAGGAGTCACCCAACGCCACGTAGCGCAGCGGTGCCTGCGCCGGCTCGTCGGCGGACGCCATCCCGGATGGTCCACCGACGGCCGTCAGGCACACGACGATCCCGGCAGCAACTGTTCGACGCATACGCATTCCTCGACTCGATGTGAAGGGGACTCCCCCTGAGTGACCCACGTCACATCGAGACACGGTAGCCGCGCGATCTGGAATCCGCAGGCTTTCCGGGCGGCGCTACTTCACCGTGACCCTGACGGTCTTGGAGAAGCCGGCCGTGCTGCCGGTGCCCGAGTAGTCGGCGACGAGCTTGCGCACACCCTTGCGAAGGCCCGTCAGCGTCACGGTCGCCGTGCCCTTGGTGACCTTGACGGTCTTCGTGATGCCCTCGTACGAGAGCGTCAGCGTGCCACTCGGGGCGCTGCCCGAGGCCTTGCGCGTGATCCGGAACGCGACCTTGGCCGTGCCCGCACCGGTCCGGGTGGCGATCTTGGCCCTCGCGACGGACTTCAGCCTCGTGTCGACGGAGCGGACGGGCTGACCCGAGACGACCGTGATCGGCTGACGCACGGACTTGTCGGGGCCACCGCCCAGGTACTGCGACGCCCACACGCCGTCGGGGTCGTCGTACCGCACCTGGTACGAGCCGGAAGGAAGAACCTCGCGGACGGTGAAGCGACCGCTCGACCGCGTCACGCCGACCTCGCTGACGCCTGCACCGGTGATGCTGACGTGGATGCCCTTGAGGGACCGGCCCGAGGTGTCGGTGACCTGTCCCGTGACGGTCGTCGTCGGCGGCAGCGCCTTGGCCGCGGTGAGGGGTGGGACCTGCCGGCGCTCACCGGCGCCGACCGCGATGCGCTGGGCGACCGAGTCGTCGCAGTCGGCGAGCGCGTTGGTCGCCGGGGAGAAGCACTGGGCCGCGTACGGCGCTCCCCTGACGATCAGCGCGTTGTACGTGCCGGGGGCGACGCCGCCGAGCGTGAACGTGCCGTCGGCCTTCACCGTGGCGTCCTCGGCCGTGGCGAACTCCGGGACGAAGTAGTTGTCGCGCGTCTCCTCGTCCTCCTCGCTGGCGATCGTCACCTCGAGGGCACGCGGGTCGCCGCCGTCGGAGCGGGTCACCGTGCCGGTGATGATCCCGGCGCGCTGCGCCCAGACGTTGCGCGTCACGACCTTGCCCGCCTTGGGGCGGACGGACCGGTGCGTCCTGACGATGTTGCCGGAGCGGTCGCTGACCACGACGGCGTACCCGGCGGACTCCGACGAGAGCTTGACCAGCGACACGCCGGAGATCGTGTAGCGCCCCTTGCTGTCGGTGTTCGCGGTCTTGACCCGCGCGTACTCGGGGTCGTCGACGTCGTCGCCCATGTCGCGGTACAGCTGGACCCGCGCGAACGACACGGGCTTGCCGTCGAGCGTCACGACGCCCTTGACGGTGGCCTTGCTCGTCGCGGCGACCGCCGGCGACGTGAGCCCCCCGGCCAGCAGCGCGATCGCCGCCACCACCGCGGCGACGGCGCCGCTCCTCGTGATCGATGACGTCATGACACTCCCCTCTTGTTGCCGGCACGCAGGTTCGCGCCGGGTCCTGCAGCTGCTCGTTCGTCAGGAGCGAGACTCACCATGACCGAACGACACCCCGCGCGAAAGACCGGGCGGAACACGTTCCGTCACCTCGGCGAGAAGCCGCGCGTGAATCCCGCGGTGTTCGACGTCCCGGAGTAGACCGCCGTCACCGCGTGCCGCGATCCGGGAAGTCCGGTCAGCCTGACGGTGACCTTGCCGTTCTTCACCCGAGCCGTCGCCGACGAGCCCGCCGACGTGATCGTCATCGACCCGCTCGGCCGTCCACCCGACACGCGTCTCACCAGGGAGAACGTCACCTCGATGAATCCCTTGCCCGACCTGAACGAGACCCTGTTCTTGGTCGCCGACTTCAGCCGCGTGTTGAGCCCGGCGGCGGGCTGCCCCGGCGTCACGACGACCTGGCGACGCACCGTCAGGTCCGTGTCACCGCCGAGGTACTGCGACGCCCACACGCGCCGAGGATCGTCGTACCGAACGGTGTACTGGCCGGCGGGGATGCTCCCCCGCAGCGAGTACCGACCGCTCGACCGCGTCAGGACCGTCTCCCGCACGGAGTCGCCCAGCACGCTGACCTCGATGCCCTTCAGCGGTCTGCCGGACGTGTCGGTGACCGTGCCAGCCACCTTGGTCACGGGTGGGGCGAACGTCGTCTTGGTCACCGTCGGCAGGACGCGGGTCTCGCCGGGCCTCAACGTGATCTTCTTCTGCTGGAACGGGATCGACTCGCAGGAGCCCAAGGAGCTGCTGACGAGGTCGTAGCACTGCACGGCGTGTCGGCCGTCCATGAGCTGCACCGCGTCGTACCCGGTGGCAGGAACCCCGGCGAGACGGAAGGTCCCGTCGGCCCGCACGGCCGTGTCGAAGACCGGCTTCAGCTTGTCGTAGGACCCCGGGAGGAGATCGTCCCGGTTCGAGTCGAGGGTGATCGTCAACCCGGCGGGTGAGCGGCCGTCCGACGTGTTGACCGAACCCGTCACCGTGGCCGCCGCCGCGAGGCGCACGTTCCTCGTGAGGGTCCTGCCCGTCTTCACGACCACCGTCCGATAGGTCTTGACGCCCGCGCTCGAGCGGTCGGTCACCAGCACGGCGTACGTGCCGCTCGAGGACGTCGCCGACAGACCGGAGAAGTCGTACCGGCCCTTCCGGTCCGTGTTGTCGGTCTTGAGGCGCGACGAGACCTCGCGCTCCTCGGTCGTCGTGTCGTAGACGAGGCGGAACAGCTGCACCTTCGCGAACGGGACCGGCCTGCCATCGAGCGACACGACACCTGTGAGCCTCGCGGTGCTGCCGGCCGCGGAGGCCGGCGCCATCATCCCGGCGGCCACGAGCGCGACGGTGGCGAGGAGCGCCGAGGCGGCTCTGACGGCGGGTGTCTTCATGGGTCCCCCTCAGGACGGGCACCCCGTGCGGACGCCGATCCGAAGTTACGCCTGGGGCTGGTGTGAAAGCAACGACCTGTCACCCGGGCCCGTCCGTGTCGCTCGAGCCGGCGACTCGGCAGCGAATTCCGCGGGCACCCGCGACGTCACGACGAGCCGTCGTGCCCGGGATCGTCGTCCGGGTGAGCGGCGAGCAGCACCCGCCGATCGTAGGCACGATCGACGGGACGTGTGCGCAGCCGCACGTCGATCGTCCGTGCAAGCACCCGGCAGGGGTGGGCGAAGAGGGACTCGAACCCCCGACCGTCCGGGTGTAAACCGGAAGCTCTAACCAGCTGAGCTATTCGCCCTCAGGACAGCGGCACACTACCGCAACGACCGGCACGGGGCGGCACACGCAAAGGCTGCGGCTGCCAAGGTCTCGGGTCCCTGGCAGCCGCAGCACGTTCATCAAAGCGCATCGGCAGGCCCAGCCGCAGCCGATTCAGGAAGATTTAGGGAAAGCCGAGGCGCTCACGCCAGGTCGGCGAGCGCGGTCCGATAGTCAGCAAGATCGCGGGCCTCACCGATGCCGTTGACGACCTGCCAGCGCAGGATCCCCTCGCGGTCGATGACGAAGGCGCCGCGGTTCGGCGCGCCGGCGTCCTCGTTGAACGAGCCGTACGCGCGCGACACGTCGCCGTGCGGCCAGAAGTCGCTCAGGATCGAGAACGTGTAGCCGTCCCGGTCCGCGAATGCCCGGTTCGAGAAGAAGTGGTCGCACGAGATCGCGAGCACCTCGGCGTCGTCGGTCTCGAAGGCCTCGAGGTTGTCGCGGATCTCGCACAGCTCGCCCGTGCAGATGCCGCTGAACGCGAACGGGAAGAACACGAGCACGACGTTCTTGCCGCGCAGGGACGACAGCGAGACGTCCTCGCCGTGCTGGTTCTTGAGCGTGAAGTCGGGTGCGGCGTCGCCGATGGAAAGAGTCATGCACCGAGCCTAGTGCGCTGAAGTCCGCCAGGGAGCGAAGCGAGCGTGAGGGCCGAGCCTGAGGCGATTCGCGGGCGTCAGTCCCCCTCGCTCCGCTCACGGTCGGCCGCCGGCGGCCTCCCTGGGGGACGACGTCGAATCGCCAGGGAGCGAAGCGAGCGTGAGGGCCGAGCCTGAGGCGAATCACTGGCGTCAGTCCCCCTCGCTCCGCTCACGGTCGGCCGCCGGCGGCCTCCCTGGGGGACGACGTCGATACCCAGGGAGCGAAGCCCCAGGTCAGCACGAGCGTCAGCGGCGCGGCGCGGCGAGCTCGATCGCTCGCCACGCCTCGCGGTCCGGCGGCTTCGCCGCGCACGCTCACGCTGCGCTGGCGCGCTTCGACGCTCGGGCGCGGCGCGCCCTCGGTCTCAGCGCTTGTGGGCGGTGAGCCGGGTGGCGGCCCAGTCGGCCGTCGCGGCGGACGTCGTGGTGACCGACAGACCGGCCACCTCGGCGGCCTCGACGACGTCGGCGCCCGGGACGTAGTTGTCGCGGCCCACCTTCGGCGTCAGGAGCCACACGTTGCCGCCATCGACCAGGTCGGTCAGGGAGTCGACGAGTGCGTCGGTCAGATCTCCGTCGCCGTCGCGCCACCACAGGATGACCCCCTCGACGTCCTCGCCGAAGTCGCCGTCCACCAGGTCGTTGCCGGTGTGACGCTCGATCTCGACCCGAAGTTCCTCGTCGACGTCCTCATCCCAGCCAAGCTCCTGGATGACGGTGTCAGGACCGAAGCCCAGCTTGCCCGCGTCCACCGGTATGTCTCCTCGCGTTCGTCGAAAACCTACTCAAAAGTAGGTTCGTCGGCATGGGTTGCCGGTATCACAGTAGCGAACCGGAGGTGGAATGATGGACACGTCCACAAGACAACTGGGAGTGAACATGCCGCAATCCGGCCAGGAACGTCCGCCCGTCATCCACGAGGGTCTTCCGACCCAACTGCCTGACATCGACCCCGACGAGACGGCCGAGTGGCTGTCCTCGCTCGACGACATGGTCGACAGCCGCGGACGCAGCCGTGCTCGTTACGTGATGCTCAAGCTCCTCGAGCGGGCTCGCGAGCAGAACGTCGGCGTGCCGGCTCTGCGCAGCACCGACTTCATCAACACGATCCCTCCCGAGCGCGAGCCGTGGTTCCCCGGCAACGAGGCGATCGAGCGTCGCATCCGCTCCTACATCCGCTGGAACGCCGCCGTCATGGTGTCGCGCGCCAACCGTCCCGGCCTGGGGGTCGGCGGTCACATCGCGTCGTACCAGTCCGCGGCCAGCCTGTACGAGGTCGGCTTCAACCACTTCTTCCGCGGCAAGGACCACCCCGGCGGCGGTGACCACATCTACTTCCAGGGTCACGCGGCGCCCGGCATCTACGCCCGCTCGTTCCTCGAGGGCGGACTGAACGAGACGCAGATGGACCGGTTCCGCCAGGAGCACTCGCACGGCGAGGGCAACGGCCTGTCGTCGTACCCGCACCCGCGCCTCATGCAGGACTACTGGGAGTTCCCGACCGTCTCGATGGGCCTCGGCGGCATCAACTCGATCTACCAGGCGCGCTTCAACCGCTACCTCCAGAACCGCGGCATCAAGGACACCAGCCAGCAGCACGTCTGGACGTTCCTGGGCGACGGCGAGATGGGCGAGGTCGAGTCGCTCGGCGCGATCGGCGTCGCCGCTCGCGAGGAGCTCGACAACCTGACCTGGGTCATCAACTGCAACCTGCAGCAGCTCGACGGACCGGTGCGCGGCAACGGCAAGATCATCCAGGAGCTCGAGTCCACGTTCCGTGGTGCGGGCTGGAACGTCATCAAGGTCGTGTGGGGACGCGAGTGGGACGACCTGCTCGCCCGCGACACCGACGGCACCCTCGTCAACCAGATGAACCGCACCCCCGACGGCGAGTTCCAGACCCTGTCGGTCGAGACCGGTGCCTACAACCGCGAGAACTTCTTCGGGCCCGACCCGCGCCTGCAGAAGATGGTCGAGCACCTCACCGACGGCGACATCGAGCGTCTGCCTCGCGGCGGTCACGACTACCGCAAGGTCTACGCCGCCTTCGAGGCCGCCCAGAAGCACACGGGCCAGCCGACCGTCATCCTGGCGCACACCGTCAAGGGCTGGCTGCTGGAGTCGTTCGCCGGACGCAACGCGACGCACCAGATGAAGAAGCTGACCAAGGACGACCTCAAGGGCTTCCGCGACCGCCTCAACATCCCGGTCTCCGACGAGCAGATCGACGGCAGCGACATCGCGCCGTTCTACCACCCGGGTCCCGACAGCGAAGAGATCCAGTACATGAAGGCCCGGCGCGAGGCACTGGGCGGCTCGCTGCCCAAGCGCATCGTCAACCCGACGACCGTCAAGCTGCCCGACCCGAAGGTCTACGAGGAGCTCAAGAAGGGCTCGGGCAAGCAGCAGATCGCCACGACGATGGCGTTCGTCCGCCTGCTCCGCGACCTCATGAAGGATCCCGAGATCGGACGTCGCATCGTCCCGATCGCGCCCGACGAGTACCGCACGTTCGGCATGGACTCGATGTTCCCGTCGGCCAAGATCTACAACCCGGCCGGCCAGACGTACGAGTCGGTCGACCGCAAGCTGCTGCTCGCGTACAAGGAGTCGGCCCAGGGCCAGCTGTTGCACGAGGGCATCAGCGAGGCCGGCGCGATGGCGTCGGCGATCGCGGCGGGCAGCTCGTACTCGACGCACGGCGAGCCGATGATCCCGGTCTACATGTTCTACTCGATGTTCGGCTTCCAGCGGACCGCCGACTCGATCTGGGCGATGGCAGACCAGCTGGCCCGCGGCTTCCTGATCGGCGCCACGGCCGGACGCACGACGCTGACCGGTGAGGGCCTCCAGCACGCCGACGGCCACTCGCCGCTGATCGCGCAGACCAACCCGGCCGTCGTGCACTACGACCCGGCGTTCAGCTTCGAGATCAGCCACATCGTGAAGCTGGGCCTGGAGCGCATGTACGGCACGACCGACCAGCACCCGCACGGCGAGGACGTCATCTTCTACCTGACGGTCTACAACGAGGCGTTCAACCAGCCGGCCGAGCCGGAGGACGTCGACGTCGAGGGCCTGCTGAAGGGTGCCTACATCTACCGCAAGGCGTCCGGCGAGGGCGTGCCGGCGCGCATCATGGCGTCCGGCGTCGCGGTGCCGTGGGCGCTCAAGGCCCAGCAGATCCTGGCCGACGACTACGGCGTCGCCGCCGACGTCTGGTCGGTCACGTCGTGGAACGAGCTCGCCCGCGACGCCATCGCGGCGGAGAAGTGGAACCTCAACAACCCCGGCGAGTACAGCAAGATGCCGTACATCACGTCGCGGCTCATGGACTCCAGCGCCGTCACGGTCGCCGTCAGCGACTACATGCGCGCCGTCCCCGACCAGATCGCCCGCTGGGTCCCCGGTCCGTGGCAGTCGCTCGGAGCCGACGGCTTCGGCTTCGCCGACACGCGCGCGGCGGCCCGTCGCGTGTTCCAGATCGACGCCGAGTCGATCGTCGTGTCGGTGCTGCAGACGCTGGCCCAGCGCGGCTCGGTGCCGCCGGAGAAGGCCCGAGAGGCCTTCACCCGGTTCCGCATCGACGACCCGACCGCCGTGGCCGATGTCGAGCAGGTGGGCGGCGACGCTTGAGACAGACCTCGTGGCTGAGGTTGGGCATGGGCGCCTAAGATGGCGTCCATGCTCCGTTGGCCTCGTGCGTTCCTCCGCTGGCCGTACGCCTTCGCCTTCTGCCTGTCCGTCGCGGTGGGCGCGACCGCGATCTACTTCTCGCACGACCTGAACGTCGGTCTGAAGGATCCCGAGGGCTTCCTCGGGCCGGCCTACATCCGGTTGCCGCTGCTGGGCGTCCTGCTGTTCCTGGTCGGCATCGTGCCGCAGGCCATCCACCGGTACGGCGTCAAGAACACCCTGTCGGGCGTCCGCACGATCGTCCGCAACGAGTGGACGCTCAAGCGCGTCGCGTACGCCGCGACCGGCATGGTGTCGTTCTACGTCTGCTACGTCAGCTACCGCAACCTCAAGAGCTACCTGCCCGAGCTGACCAACACGATCCACGACCGTGCGCTGCTCCAGCTCGACCACGTCCTGTTCTTCGGCAACAACCCGGCCGAGGTGCTGCACTCGGTTCTCGGCACCACGGTCGCCGCGCAGGTGCTGGCGGTGCTGTACGTGCTGTACCTGCCCGTCGTGCCGATCACGGTCGCGGCGGTGCTGGTGCTGCACCGCGACGTCACGGTGGGCGCCTGGTACGCGACCGCCGTGAGCCTCAACTGGGTGCTCGGCGTCGTCAGCTACTACAGCCTGCCGACGCTCGGCCCCGCCTTCTACGAGCCCCAGCGCTTCGCCGACCTTCCGGAGAACGGCGCCACGCAGCTGCAGATGTCGCTGCTGAGGGGCGCGTTCGGCTTCAAGGAGGATCCGCAGGGCGACAAGATCTTCGGCATCGCCGGCTTCGCGTCGCTGCACGTCTCGGTCGTGTTCACGCTGGCCCTGTTCCTGCACTACGCCGGCATCGCCCGCGCCATCCGGTACACCGCGTGGATCTACCTCGGCTTCACGATCCTGGCGACCCTGTACCTCGGCTGGCACTACATCGCCGACGACATCGGCGGCCTGCTGATCGGCTGGATCGCCGTGGCGGTCGGCGCGTGGGCCACGGGCAACACCCGGTGGCAGAAGCGCCGACGACTCGCGGCCGACGAGGACACCCCCGAGGTCGAGCCGACCCCCGTCAGCTGATCGCCGGCTCCGCGGCCGCGACGGGCACCGGCTCGGGCACGACGCTCTCGAGCTGGTACTGGTCTCCTCGGCGCAGCAGCGCCCTCCACCGTCCGCGGTGGTACGAGGCCGGGGCGTTGGCCTCGACGAACTCGACGACGATGCGCGAGAACTCGTCGGGATGGTCGCGGTGCGGGAAGTGGCCGGAGTCCTCGAACACGTGGACGTCCGAGACCTGGGTCGGGGCCGAGTCGGCGTGCGACGCCGGGATCACCATGTCGTCGCGGCCCCAGATCACGAGCACCGGCATGAGCCGCGCCAGATAGCTGCGGTCGGTCATGGTGACGTACTGGCCGCGCCAGTTGAGCACGTGGCTCGTGACCCTCTGCACCGCGGTGCGCTGGGCGGGGTCGGCCAGCGCCTCGTAGATGCGGGCCACCTCGCCGAGGTCGCGCGTGGCGCTGATCGGCAGCCGCGACATCGACGTCAGCGCGCCCGAGACGAGCGGACGCCACGGACGGAACGTGGCCGCCGCCAGCGCGAGACCGCTGCCGGGGACGGTCAGGAAGCGGATGAGGGGCGTGACCTCCTTGCCGAGGCCACCCGTCGACACCAGCACGACCCGCTCGGTGCGGTCGGGGAACTGGTACGCGAACTGCATCGCGACGCCACCGCCGAAGCTGTGGCCGACGACCGTGACCTTGTCGATGCCCAGCACCGTCAGGAGGTCGCGCATGCCGTTGGCGTACCCGCCGAGCGAGTAGTCGGCATCGGGCTTGTCGGACTCGCCGTGCCCGAGCAGGTCGGGGGCGATGACGGTGTAGTGCTCGGCCAGCGCCGGCATGACGTCGACCCACGTCGAGGAGTCGCAGGCCAGACCGTGGAGCAGCAGCAGTGCCGGCCCGGACCCCGCGATGCGAAATGCCCTGCGATAGCCGTGCACCACGACGTACTGGACGTCCTCGATGCTCTCCATCGAGCCAGTCTAGGGCTGGTCGGGCCATCCGGTCCGGCGGATCGGTCGAGGATGCCGTGATGCGCGGCACGGCGTCGTTAGACTGACCCCGTGCCTTCTCCCTCCTCGATCCACGAGCAGCTGACCGACATCCTCGTGCGCGTCGTCGACTGCCGCGCCGACGCCGTCGTCCCGTCCGCCGCGCTGGCCGAGCTGGGCACCGACTCGCTGACGATCGTCGAGGTCGGGGAGGAGCTGGGCCGCCGGTTCGGCGTCCGCCTGTCGGATGCGGCGATCGACTCCGTGGTCACGGTGCAGGACGCGATCGACGCCGTCGTCGCCCAGTCCGCCGCCGATCGTCCGACCCGCACCACGACGGCTCTCGCGAGCCCGCCCCCGCCCCCGGCCCGGCCCGCGGGTGCCAGCCGTGCCCGCAAGACCAGCTACGTCGCGACGTTCGTGTTCTTCGGCCTGGTCATCGGCGGCGTGCTGGGCCTCGGCGGTGCGGCGCTCGTGAGCGCCACCGGCATCAGCAAGGTCGACCTGCCACCCATCGGGGGCACGCCGACGCCCACCGCGACGACGCCTGAGCCGGCCGAGGAGACGACACCGGCGCCCGCGAGCCCCACGGCCGACCCCAAGCCCACGATCAACACGTCGAGCGAGCAGGTGTCCCCCGGTGAGCGCTTCCTGCTCAGCGGGGCGTTCCCCGGCAGCTCGGACGGCGAGGACCTGCAGGTCGAGGTCAAGGACGGCGGCTCCGGCGCCGCGTGGGACGACTTCCCGATCCAGACGCAGGTCCGCGACGGCGGCATCTTCCGCACCGAGCTCTACACCTCGCGCACGGGCGAGCGTCAGTTCCGCGTGACCAACAAGGCCACCGGGGAGTCGACGCCGTCGATCACGGTCACGATCGGCTGACTCGGCCCGGGGTCAGATGACCTGGTGCAGCCACCGCACCGGGGCACCGTCGCCCGCGTGCCGGAACGGCTCGAGCTCGGCGTCCCACGCGACGCCCAGCAGGCCGTCGAGAGCCGTCTCGAGGTCGACCTCGCCCAGGGCGGCCTTGACCCGGAACGCCTTGATGCGGTCCTCCGGGATCATGACGTCGCCGTGCAGGCCCGTCAGGGCGTGGAAGATGCCGAGCTTCGGCGTGTACGAGTAGCGAGCGCCCTCGCTGGACGACGTCGGCTCCTCGGTGACCTCGAAGCGCAGCAGCTCCCAGCCACGCAGGGCGGAGGCGAGCTTGGCGGAGGTGCCGGCGGGAGCCTGCCACGACAGCTCGGCCCGGTACGTCCCGGGCTCGGCAGGCTGCGCGACCCAGGCGAGATCGGGCGTGCCACCGAGCACACCGGCGACGGCCCACTCGACGTGCGGGCACAGCGCAGAGACCGAGGAGTGAATGAAGAGCACTCCCCGGGTGGGGGTCGTCGGCAAAGACATGTTCATGGTGCCTCCCTAGTTCGCCTTCCCCAGCGTCTTGAGAGCACCTGCAGACATTGTGACGTACGTTGGCCAGTGCGGACAACCTCAACCCCGTCAAGGAGTGTCGGATGACCACCACCGTGCACGACAACAGCGCCGAGACGCGCTTCGAGATCACCGTCGACGGACGCCTCGCCGGCTACGTCGACTACCGGCGCGACGGCGACGAGTACGCCCTGCCGCACACGCGCGTGTTCCCCGAGTTCGGCGGTCAGGGCATCGGCAGCACGCTGATCGTGGGGGCGCTCGACGAGATCGCCGCGCGCGGCGGCACGGTGCTCCCCTACTGTCCCTTCGTCCCGAAGGTCATCCGCGACCACCCCGAGTACCTGGCGCTGGTGCCGGAGGCCCAGCGCGGCACGTTCGACCTCTGAGTCACCCGACGGGGTGCACGTCGATGCCGTGCTCGCGCCACAGGTCGATCACGGCGGGCTGGTCGTCCCACGCCTCCAGCACCGTGAACCCGTCGTCGGTGATCTGCTGCAGGATCTCCCTCTTGACCACGACGTCCTTGCGGTAGTCGCCGACGATCCGCATGTGCAGGGCGTCGTGCGGCACGTCGTGCGCGACGAGCCAGTCGAGCGAGAGGTCGCGCCAGACGAACTCGCGAGACGTCACGACGATGACGGCGCGCCCCAGGGCGGCCTGCTCGCGGGCCGCCGTCACGACGTCCTCGTGCGGCGGGCAGCCGGCGGACGCGGCATGGAAGGCCGGGAAGTCCTTGTCGTCCCCCTCGATGAGGTGCACGATCTCGGTCGTGTCGCACAACGTGCCGTCGAGGTCGAAGATCACGGCGTCGCGCATGGTGCCCCTTCGGTCGTCCGGTGGTCCGGTGGTCCTCGAACCTACAGGTGCACCAGGTCCCGACGTGGGCGAAGTTCAGCCTGAGGTGTAAACCTCGTATACATTTCTGGCCAGCGGCGCCGCCGGGTCCCCGTCCGACCCGACGACGTCACTTCCGTCCGGGCCCGCCACCGCGTGGGCACACTCCCGCCGGGCGCAGCACCTCCGATCGAGAAGGCTTCGATGTCCGCGCATCCTCACTCCAACGAACCAGACGCCTCGCCCGCCCTGTGGCTCTACAAGGTGGACACGCCGTCCGGCGCGGACGCGCTCACGGACGCCGCCGCCTCCGCCGGGCTCACCGCGACCTCGTTCGAGCACAGCGGGAGCACGTTCGCCGCGTTCACGTGCTTCGACCACGTCGACGAGCGCGTGCTGCACTCCTGCCTCGCCGAGCACGGTCCGACCGCCACGTTCATCCTGACGTCGGACGAGACCGATGACGATCCGCGCGGATGGCTGTGACCCGCGCACCCGTGATCACGTCCGCGCAGGTGAACTCTCGACCAACTGCGCGCCGCCGTCGATCGCGCCGCGTCACAGTGTCTGGATGCGCACACCGAGAAGACTCCTGCTGGCCGAGGACGTCATCGTCAGCTCCCGCACCACCGGCCTGTTCAAGGGACCGGCGATGGAGTGCGAAGCAGTGGTAGGGAGGGTGGGGCTCGAACCCACGACCCAGGGATTATGAGTCCCCTGCTCTAACCGGCTGAGCTACCTCCCCGTGGTGCGCCAAACCTACCGGCCGCCCGGTGTCTCGTGCCGCTGAGGGGCGATGGTGGCACGAGCCCCCGCTGCGGTGACAGGATCTCCCCGTGACCGACGCACCCCTCCCCCCGTGGGCGGCCCGAGCCAGAACCGCGGCATCGTTCGCGTTCAGCGTCTTCGGTCTCGTGCTGATCGTGCGGTACGTCCTGCTGGTCGGCAGCGTCCTGGTCGGAGACGGCTCGTGGGGCGACACGGCTCCCCTGTGGCTGCAGATCCCGGCCGCCACCGCCGTGGGTCTCGCGGCGCTCTTCGCCCTCGTCCGCCTCGCCGGCGAGGTCGTCGCCGGCATCCGCACGCCCCGGCCGTAGGGTTCGCCGGGCGCGGGTGCACGCGACGGGCACGACGGGGCCTACAGTGAGGGATCGTCCAACCGGGCGCCCAACGTCAGGGCCACCATGGCAGAGACACCGGACGAAGCCTTCGCTCGACTGGCGAGCGACCTCAGCGAAGCCGCCACCGTGGCCCAGACCGCCGCGCAGATCGTCGACTTCGGCACCACCACGATCGGCACGCAGTTCGCCGGCATCATGATGATGCGTCGCCGGCGGACGTTCGAGACGGTCGTGTCGTCGGCACCCGTCGTCCTCGAGGCGGACGGTCTGCAGCAGCGGCTGCGGGAGGGGCCCGGCGTCGACCCGGCGATGCCGTCACGGACGATCATGTCCGCCGATCTCGCGCGCGACACCCGCTGGCCGCGGTGGGGGCCGGTCGTCGTCGACCTCGGGCTCGTCAGCGTCCTCTCGGCCGAGCTGCGGGCCGCCGGTCAGCGGATCGGCGTCATCAACTTCTACGGCGACCACGTGCGGCAGTTCACCGAGCAGGACGCCCACGTGGCGAGCCTGTTCGCGAGCCACGCGGCGGCCGCGCTCGCCGCCGTCACCCTGCGCGAGAACCTCCAGAACGCCCTCGACTCGCGCACCATCGTGGGTCAGGCCCAGGGGGTCCTGATGGAGCGCTTCGACGTCGACGCCGACCGGGCGTTCACCATCCTGCGGCGCTACTCGCAGGACGGGAACGTGAAGCTGACCGACGTCGCCCGTGCGTTGGTGGACAGCCGCGAGCTCCCCGGGACGTCGCCCGGTCTCCGCTAGGTCCGCCTCGTGGACCTCACACGCCCATGTGCGCGCCGGCGTCGGTCAGCACCTCGTGCAGGCGTCCGACGATGTCGTCGAGCAGCGCCCCGTCGCTGATCAGCGGCGGGGCGATCTGCAGGACGGCGTCGCCGCGGTCGTCGCAGCGGGCGATGAGCCCGGCGCGACGCAGGCGCTTGGGCAGGAAGCCGCGCAGCAGGTCGTCACGCTCGGCCTGGTCGAACCGGGTGGCGTCGTCGTCCTTGACCAGCTCCATCGCCCAGAAGAAGCCAGCACCGCGGACGTCGCCGACGATCGGCAGGTCGAGCAGCGTCTTGACCCGGTCGCCCAGCGCACCCGCCTGCGAGCGGACGTTCTCGAGCACCTGGTCGCGCTCGATGATCTCGATGCTCTTGGCCGCCATGACCGCACTGAGGGGGTGACCGCCGAACGTGATGCCGTGACGGAAGACCTTCTTGTGCTCGACCAGCGGGGCGATGACACGCTCGCGGACCAGGACCGCACCCATCGGCGCGTACGCCGACGTCAGACCCTTCGCGACGCTGATGAGGTCGGGCGCCACGCCCTCGCGGGACGACGCGAACCACTCGCCGATGCGTCCGAACCCCGTGATGACCTCGTCGGCCATCAGCAGGACGCCGTACTTGTCGGCGATGGCTCGCAGGCCCGTCCAGTAGCCGGCCGGCGCCGTGAAGCAGCCGCCGGCGTTCTGCACCGGCTCGGCGATGATCAGGGCGACCTCGTCGGCGCCGGCCGCCACGATCGCGTCCTCGACCTCGGCCAGCAGCCGCGCGCAGAACGCCGCGTCGTCGTGACCGTCGGGCTGACGGAACCGGTTGGTGTTCGACACCTTCGTGACGGCGACCGGCGGGGTGCCGAAGCCCTCCTTGAACGGCTGCACGCCGGTGAACGACAGCGCCCCGAGCGTCACGCCGTGGTAGGCGCGATCGCGCGCGATGGCCTTGGTGCGCTGCGGCTGGCCGATCGCGATGAAGTGCTCGCGCACCATCTTCCACGCCGACTCGACCGACTCCGAGCCGCCGCCGGTGAAGAAGACCCGGTAGTCGTCGGCCGGCGCCAGGCTGCTGACCTTCTCGGCCAGGTCGATCGTGGCGGGGTGCGCCGTGCCCCAGCTCGTGTTGAACGCCAGCTGCGTCAGCTGCTGCGACGCCGCCTCGGCCATCTCGGCCCCGTAGGAGTACCCCAGCTGCGAGCAGAACAGGCTCGACAGGGCGTCGATGTACTGCGCGCCGTGGGTGTCGTAGACGTACGGCCCCTCGCCCCGGTCGAGCACCATGAGGTCGTCGATCTCCTGCTTCGAGAAGTGCAGGATCAGGTGGTCCTTGGCGGACTGCTGCAGACGGTCGTGGTCGGGGCTGGGGGTGCGGACGTTCATGGCTCGCCTCTCGGAGGTCAGTGGTTGATGATGTGGTGCGCCATCTCGGCGCCGACCCGCAGGGCTCCGTCGACGTGCTGGAAGCCCAGCCCGGCCACGTCGGAGCTGCCGATCTGGATCGGGCCGACCTGCTCGCGCAGACGCGCGCCGAACCGGGTCAGGCCGCCGAGGTCGAAGCTCGACGCGTACGCGCCCTGGCCCAGCTCCTCGGACGTCCAGTCGCTCTCGAAGTACGACGACGGCTCGAGCGCCTGGTCGCCGTAGTACGCCGCCAGGGACGCCAGGATCGCGCCGCGCCGCTCCTCCGGCGAGAGCCGCAGCACCCCGTCGGCACGCTCGTCCGACACGAACCCCACGAGCGTCCCGCGGGTGTCGCCGTGGTTGGTGTTGTCGTACGCCTCGTGCACCAGCTCGTAGGGGCTGAAGACGGTGCCGGACAGTCCCGCGTCCCGCCAGAACGGCGTCGGGTACGTGATGTGCAGCTTGATGACCTGTCCGAACGACTGGTGCTGGTGGGCCTCGCGCTGCTCGGTGGGCAGGGGCGGGTCGAACCGGATGCGCGACACGACGGTCGGCGGCACGGCCAGCACGAGGTGGCGGCCCGACACGACCACGTCGCCGGCGACGACCTCGACACCGTCGTCGCTCCACCGGACGCGCTCGACGTCGTGGCCGGGGCGCACGGCGTCGCCGAGACGCTCGGCCAGGGCCAGGGGGACGCTCTGCAGACCGCCGACGACGCGCTTGTCGAGGATGAACTCGGAGTCGACGAGGTGCGTGAAGCTGCCGGCACTGGCCGCCATGTGGACGGCCTGCAGGGCCGAGAAGTTGTGCGCGGGCTTGGTCAGCATGGCCTGGGCGATGAACATCGCGATGTTGTCGCGCGCCTCCGGCTCGTCGGACCCGGCCTCGAGCCACGCCGCGAACGTCTGGCGGTCGAGCTCGTCGGCGTACGGCGCCTCCCACGGACGGGCGGGATCCATCTGCTCGGCGAGGGAGTCGAGCAGCTCGGTCAGCCGCGTCATCTCCTTCTCGACCTCGGGCGACACCGGGACCTGCTCGCCCTCGAACGTGCGACGCTCCCCCGTGATGCCGATGTAGACCGACTCGCCCTCGCGGTAGCGCGAGAACGTCTCGAGGCCCAGCTCGTCGATCGTGCGCAGCAGCTCCTCCTGGTCGGGCGAGACCCACTGGCCGCCGAGCTCGAGGTCGACGCCGTCGACCTCGTCGGTCCACAGGCGTCCGCCGACGCGGTCGCGCGCCTCGAGCACCACCACCGATCGCCCGGCCTTCTGCAGGGTGTGCGCCGCGGACAGGCCCGTGGCGCCGGCCCCGATGACGACGACGTCGACCTCGGACCTGGTCTGCTGTGTGCTCATGCTCATGCCTCCACGTTGCTCATGACGTGCTTGACCCGGGTGTAGTCCTCGAGCCCGTACGCCGACAGGTCCTTGCCGTACCCCGACGCGCCGAACCCACCGTGCGGCATCTCCGACACGAACGGGATGTGCGTGTTGACCCACACGCAGCCGAAGTCGAGGTCGGCGGTCATCCGCAGCGCGCGACCGTGGTCCTTGGTCCACACGCTCGCGGCCAGGCCGTACGGCACGTCGTTGGCCAGATCGGTCGCCTCGTCGTCGGTGCTGAACGCCTGCACCGTCAGGACGGGGCCGAACACCTCCTGCTGGACGATCTCGTCGTCCTGCCGGACGCCGGACACGATCGTCGGCTCGAAGTAGAAGCCGTCGCCGTCGACGCGGTGGCCACCGGTCTCGATCGTGGCGTGGTCGCCCAGCCCGGCGACCATCCGCTCGACGGAGGCGAGGTGGCCCGCGTTGTTCAGCGTCCCGTAGGCGGCCGTGTCGTCGTCCGGCGCGCCGGGGCGCGAGGCCCTCGCCTGCTCGACGAGCAGGCTCAGCAGCTCGTCGTGCACGCTCTCGTGGACGATCACGCGCGTCGCGGCCGTGCAGTCCTGACCGGCGTTGAAGAACCCGCCGACCGCGATGCCCTCGGCGGCCTTCTGCAGGTCGGCGTCGGCGAAGACCACAGCGGGCGCCTTGCCGCCCAGCTCGAGGTGCGCGCGCTTGAGGTTCCTGGCCGCCGAGACCGCGACCTCGATGCCGGCGCGCACCGACCCGGTGATCGCGACGAGGCCGGGCACGGGGTGCTCGACCAGCAGACGTCCGGTGTCGGCGTTGCCGTTGACGACGTTGAGCACGCCGGCCGGCAGGATCCCACCGGCGATCTCCGCCAGCCGGACCGTCGAGCGCGGGGTCGTGTCACTGGGCTTGAGGACGATCGTGTTGCCGGCCGCGAGCGCCGGGGCGATCTTCCAGATCGCCATCGCGAACGGGTAGTTCCACGGCGTCACCTGCGCCACGACGCCGATCGGCTCACGACGGATGCTCGACGACAGTCCCTCGACGTACTCGGCCGTCGCCTTGCCCTCCAGCAGGCGGGCGGCACCGGCGAAGAAGCGCAGCTGGTCGACGCCCTGGTCGATCTCCTCGGTCGCGATGTGCGCCTTGATCTGCCCCGTGTCGCGCGACTGCAGCGCGACGAGCTCGTCGCGGGCCGCCTCGACCGCGTCGGCGATCTGCAGCAGGGCGAGCTGGCGCGCCTTCGGGGTCGTGCGCCTCCACGTCCTCGACGCGCGCTGTGCCGCCCGGAAGGCGGCGTCGACCTCGTCGGCCGTCGACACGGGCGAGCGGCCGTCGACACGTCCCGTCGTCGGGTCGACGAGCTCGATGAAGTCGGTCGCCGCGGAGTCGACGAGCGCACCGTCGACGTAGTTCTGGACGACGTCCGTGATGGGCGCTGTGGTCATGCGGGCGGATCCTCCGTGTCGGGCAGCAGGACGTAGATCTTGCGGAGCGTCTCGGTGATGGTCCAGGTGGTGCGCTCCCCGGCGCGCAGGCGCACGACGGTCCCCGGGGCGACCGGGACGACCTCGCCGTCGGCGAACGCCACCTCACCCCGGCCCGTGAGCACGATGAACACCTCGTCGACCTCGGTGTCGGTGACCGTGCCGGCCGTCAGCTCCCAGACGCCGACCTCGACGCCCCGGGCCGCCACCAGCTCGGTCGACGACGCGACGGGCGTCCCGGCGACCACGTCGGCCGGGTGGAGGCCGTCGACGGTCAACGTCGTGGCCAGCGCGTCGTCGGTGAGCACGCGGTCGGTCGTCACGAGTCGAACCCCAGGCCGAGACGGTCGAGGGTGCGCAGCAGCAGGTTGCGGTGGCCCTCGCGGTGGTCGGCACGGTCGAGCGACCACTTGGTGGCCTCGATGCCGATCTTCGCGAACGGCTCCGGCGGGAACGGCAGCGGCTTCTTGCGCACCATCTCGAGCTGCGTGCGGGGGGTGCTCTCGCCCGCCAGCCGGTCGAGCATGACCTCGGCGGCGAAGCGGGTCGCCGCGACGCCGAGCCCCGTGAAGCCCGCGGCGTAGGCGACGCGTCCGCGGCGCGCGAGCCCGTGGAAGGCGCAGAACTGGGTCGACGTGTCGATCGCGCCGCCCCAGCGGTGACTGAAGCCGAGGCCCTCGAGCTGCGGGTACGTCGTCAGGAAGTGGGACGCCAAGGTGCGGTACGACGCCTCGCGGTCCTCGTACTCGGGACGCACCCGGCCTCCCGCGTGGTAGACCGCGTCGTAGCCGCCGTAGAGGATGCGGTTGTCGGCCGTCAGGCGCGAGTAGTGGAACTGGTTGGCCAGGTCGCTGACGCCCTGGCGGTCGCGCCAGCCGAGGTCGGCCATCTGCGCGTCGCTCAGCGGCTCGCTCATCAGGACGTAGTCGTAGACCGGCACCGTCGACAGGCGTGCGCGACGCAGCAGCGGACGGAAGACGTTGGTGCCCAGCGCCACCTGCGTGCTGCGCACCACGCCGCGTCCGGTCTCGACCGCCACACCGCCCGCGCGCGTCCGCAGGCCCGTGACCGCGGAGTGCTCGAAGATCTCGACGCCGAGGTCGGTGGCCACCCGTGCGAGCTCCGAGGCCAGGCGCCCGGGGTGGACCAGAGCGCAGTGGTCCTTGGTCCACAGCCCCGCCGCGTAGACGGGGCTGGCGATCGCGGCCTGCACGGCGTCGCGCTCGAGGAGCTCGCCGTGCTCGGCCTCGCGCAGCCACTGCACCTGGTGGGGCTCGTAGGCGACCTCGAGCGTCCCGGTGCGCTCGAGCTGGACGTCCATGCCGAGCTCGGCGACGTCGCGCTCGATCGCGTCGAGGTTCTCCAGACCCATCCGCTCGAGGGTGTCGTACTCGTCCGGCCACCGGGTGCGACCGTTGTCCTCGCCATGGGTCAGGCTCGCCTCGGCGAACCCGCCGTTGCGGCCCGATGCCGCCCAGCCGATCGTCTGCGCCTCGAGCAGCACCACGCGGGCCGACGGGTCGCGGCGCTTGGCCAAGACCGCGGTCCACAGGCCCGTGTAGCCGCCGCCGACGACCGTCAGGTCGGCGGTGTGCGATCCGACGAGCTGGGGACGGCTGACGAGCGGTGCGTCCTCGAGCCAGAACACCGCCGAGCGGGTCGACCGCAGGGACTCCGTGACGGCGCTCGCGCTCGGCGCGAGGCGCTCGAAGACCGTCGAGTGCCGCGTCATGCTCCTCCTCGTCCGGTGATGACCCCATCCTCGCCGAGTTCGAGGCCCGACGCCATTCACACAGCGTCTCGATCCTGGTTGACAGCATGACAATGTGTGAACCCGCGGGTACCGTCGAGCCGTGCCACTGACCCTGCGCTCGATCCTCGACCTGGACGTCGTCGCCGACGGCGATCCGTTGGTGCTGGCCGGCGGCGACGCGCTCGACCGCATCGTCCGGTGGGTCCACGTCACGGAGGTGGACGACGTCGCGAGCGTCCTGGGCGGCAGCGAGGTCGTCCTGACCACGGGTCTGCCGCTCGTGGGGCCGACCGCCGACCCGGCACGGTTCCTCGAGCAGCTGTCGGTGGCGGGCGCTTGCGGGCTCGTCGTCGAGCTCGCCGACCTCGCGGCCACGCTCCCCCAGGACGTCGTCGACGAGGCGGAGCGGCGGCAGGTGCCCCTGGTCGTCCTGCGGCGACCGGTGCGGTTCGTCTCGATCACCGAGGCGGTCCACCGACTCATCGTCGGCGAGCAGTACCAGGGCCTGGCCTTCGCCCAGCGCACCCACGAGGTGTTCACCGCCCTGAGCCTCGACATCGCCGACGCCCAGACGATCGTCTCGGCGGCGGCCGACCTGATCGACCTGCCGGTCGTCCTGGAGGACCTGACCCACCGGGTGCTGGCGCTCGCGCCGCAGCGGCGTCCGCAGAAGTCGCTGCTGGTCGACTGGGACGAGCGATCACGACGCAGCCCGACCCGCGACGAGCCGGGGCCGTGGGGCGCCGACCGCTGGGTGACGTGTCGCGTGGGTGTCCGCGGTGCACCGTGGGGACGTCTGGTCATCCCCGAGGCGGTGGACGATCCCACCCGTGCAGCCCTGGTGCTGCAGCGCGCGGCGCAGGCGCTTCAGATCTCGCGCCTGGTCGAGCGCGACACCGAGAGCCTGCAGTTCCGGGCCCAGGAGTCGCTGCTCCTCGACCTCACCGAGGGGCGCCTGCAGGACGAGGACGACGGCGTCGCCCAGGCCCGCGCCCTCGGCATGCCGGCCGCTGCGCTGTACCTGCCGGTCGCCGTGATGTTCGAGTCGGCGCCGACGACCGCCTCCGACAAGATCTCGGGGCAGCGACGCACCAGGGCCCACCTCGACACCGTGTCGCGCGCGCTGCGAGAGGCACGCGTCGACGGGTTCGCCGGCGGGTTCACGCCGGGCGGTGTCGGCGTCATCGTCGCGTTGGGCCGCACGACCCCCGAGGACGCGACGCTGACCCGCCTCGCGGCGGCCCTCGACCGGCTCGCTCCGGGGCGTCCGGGATCGCGCGGGCCCGTCATGGGGGTAGGCCGGCCCGCGCCGCAGCTGCTGGTGGCCGCCTCGCGCATGCGCACGACGGTCAACATCGCGCAGGCGGCCCGCGCCATGCCCGTCTCCGACCTCGGCTACTTCCGGTCGACCGACGTCCGCATCCGGGGTCTGGTCGCGCAGCTGCAGGACGACGAGCGGCTGCTCGCGTTCGCGGAGTCAGAGCTCGGCCCACTGCTGTCGCTCGCGCCCGCTCAACAGCACGAGCTGCTCGACCTGTTGCGGGCCTACGTCGGGCTGCGCGGCAACAAGACGGCGCTCGCCCACGACGTCGGCATCAGCCGGCAGGCCCTCTACGGACGCCTGCGCAAGCTCGAGTCGATGCTCATGGTCGACCTCGATGACTCCGACTCCTTCATCTCGCTGAGCCTCGCGCTGCTGGTGCATGACTACAGGAGCACCCTTCCGACTCCCCCGCGCTGACGCCGCCGAGCGGCGGTCAGACGATCCCGTTCCTCGTCGCGTAGGTGGCAGCAGCAGCGCGCGACGAGATGTCGAGCGCTCTGTAGATGTTGGCCACGTGCCGGTGCACGGTGTGCGTGCTGAGGAACAGCTCGGCGGCGATCTCAGCGTTGGACAGCCCCCCGGCGAGCAGTCGCAGGACCTCGGTCTCCCGCGCGGACAGGACGCCGGCGACATGACGCCCGAGAAGGGTCCTCGCCCGATCGATGGACGGTCCGGTACCGAGAGGTGCGAGCAGGGCGAGAGCCCGCTCCGCGTGGTCGTGCGCGCCACCGACGTCCCCCTGTCCGTGCAGGACGGCGGCGTACGCCACGCGGTACTCGGCCTCGTCGAACCGAAGCCCTGCCGCCACCGCGTACCGAAGCGCGTCCTGCCACGCGCCCATCGCACTGGCGTCGTCCCCGGCGAGCCGCGCACGGGCGGCGGCCGACTCCGCACGGAGCGCATCGGTGCCGATGGCCGTCGCGATCCCGCGCAGCTCGACCTCGGCCGCTGTCGCCGCGTCGATCCTCCCGACAGCCACAGCCGCTTCGACCACCACGGCCAGCACTCTCGCTCGCGCCAACCGACCATCTGCTGACACGCCGCGCGACAGCTCGGTCACCATCGACCAGGCCCCGTCCCCGTCGCCCCGGTCGAGGTGCAGGCGGCAGCGGCTGATGAGCGCGTCGGGTCGGAAGTCGGCCTGGACGAGGAGCACCTCAGCCTCTCTCCGCCGACCTTGCCGGCGGCGCAGCTCCCCCAGCTGGGCCACGGCCTCCCATCGCGATCCCCGCACCGAACGCGTCAGTCCGCTCACCACGCCGGTCAGTACCGCGTCCGCGGCGACACACTCGCACCGTGCGATCTGCACGCTGGCGTACTGGACACGGCAGACGGACAGCAGAGGCGCCAGGTCGTGACGAGTGCAGATCTCGTCGATGCGGGCACACCACGTCGCCGCTCGGACCGGGTCGCGCGCGTCCTGGCACGCACTGACGAGCCAGCAGCAGATCTTGCCCATCCACATCAGGTCCTCGACGTCGCCGGCCGTGGCGGCGCCTGCGGCAGCATCCAGCAGCTCCATGCCGGCAGTGACGTCGCCGAGCTGAACCAGAGCCAAACCTTCGAGGGCCTGCCCGACCATCGTCAGATCGTCCGTCCCCGTCGTCCGACCCAGCAGCTCGGCCGCACGCGCGTGCTCCAGTCCCGCTCGCGCCGCCGAACCGACGGTGAGCGCGACCTCCGCGCTGCGGGCCTCGAGCCATCCGGCCTCCGGCAGATCGCCCAGTCCCGCCAGAAGATCTGCGGCGCGGGCCAACCATCCCCGTCCGACGGGCACGCCGTGACCGAAGAGGATGGAGTCGTATCCCATCGTCGCGGCGACAACCGCAGCAGCCCGCTGGTCACCCAGCTCGCGAAACCCCCGATAGGCGGCCTCCCGGGCAGCCATGGCGGTTTCGGCGTCATCGAGCCACCACGCCGCCTGCGCGAGACCGTCGTGAGCGCGTGGGTCGCCGGTCCGGTCGATGAGGCCCCCGAAGCCCAGGGCCGCCTCGTCCCACCGTCCGGCTCTCAGCGCCGCCTCGGCGGTGGCCAGCTCCTGGGCGATCATGGCCACCGCTCGACGGGCTGCCTCGAGGGGCGAAGCTCCTCACACCCCGGCGCCGGCAGCCAGAGCATGCACGTCGGCCGTCGTGAGCGCATTGCCCGCGATGCCCCAGTCACCGCTCTGGACCTCGCGCACGACGCACCAGGTGACGGGCCTGATGTTCTCACCCTCGATGCCGACGAGCGCGTCGGTGAGCCTCGAGATGATCTCGCGCTTCTGCTGCGGACTGAAGACGTCCTTGATGACACTGACCTCGATGAGTGGCATGACGGTGTTCCCTTCTCACGGTGCGATTCCCCTGCGGAACCTGCACCTCGAGAGTGGCCGGCGGCAGACCCCGAGCGCTTCGCCCGGAGGGGCCATGTCGGCCCACAGAGCAGATGGCCCGTCCGGGCCAGGCGCGGTCCTTCTCCACACTCCGTGACGTCCATCACCCCAGTGTGGGCGCCCATGCCGCCGCCGTCGACCACGACGTGGAGGCCGTCCTCACCTACCTGCGGTAAACACGATCGACCGCGCCTCGCACGCCGCAGCGAGCGCCGCCCGCAGGCGCTCGACCTCGGACGGAAGGAGTGCGAACAGCGACGGCAGCCGACGCTCCACGTCCCACACGTCGGCGGACGTGGCCGAGACGTACGGGAAGTCGGTGGCGTCCGCGAAGACGTCCATGGCCGAAGGCCAGGGGTTCGTCCCGCGTCCGTCCGGCCTAGAAGGTGACGTCGAACTCGTGGCCGAGCTCGGCCCGGAGCCGGGCGACGAGCTGCGTGCCGACCTGCTCGGACGGACTGCCCACCTCAGTGGCCAGTGCCCAGGACACGAGGTCGTCCCGGAGCTGGTCGCTGAGGGTCGGGAAGTCCTCCGGACCGGTGCCACCCCCGACGCCCCACAGGGGCCAGTCGCTGTAGTCGGCGTAGATCTGGATGGGGATGCTGCCCGGGTAGGGGCTCACGCGCACGACGTGAGCACTCCCGTCGAGCTGGCGGCGGAACTCGTTCTCGAGGCGTCGGGCCTCGGCGACGAACCACCAGCGGGTGTTCTCGCGCCAGGTGCCCGCCCGCACCGAGTCCTCCGGCGTGAAGTTCTCCAGCAGATGGTCCTGCCACACCGCGAGGTCGTCGAGAAGCCGCTGCGAGACCCGCGGAAGGGCGGCCGCCCGGTCGTCGCCGGTGACGAGGAATCGTTCGAAGAGGTTGTTCCACCCCACCCTGATCCGCACCTCGACCCGCGTCGTCCTCATCACGTCCTCCGGTTCCGCGCGCCGTCCGGCGACACCCTCATGGCCACCATGAACAGCGCGGTCACCCCGAAGATGACGACCAGCGGCGGGAGGAAGAGCGGTGTCACGTCGATGTCGCCGGCGTTGGGTGACGGGTCGAACCGGGCGTACGCCATCAGGGCCGACACGACGACGGAGGCGAGCAGCGGGACGCGGGCCCATCCCGACCGCGGCAGCGCGATCAGGGCGAGGACGACCGCCACGATGCCGCTGCCACCCACGAGGTTGTCGTAGGTGTCGTAGCCGTACCGGGACGACAGGTCCCACCCGACGATCCACGCGACGGTCCCGGCCAGTGCCACGCCGACGCACGCCGCCACGGTCTGTCCCCTGCGCGTCACGGCTCCGTCACGCCGATCATCACGACGACGGCGGCCACGGAGGCCGTCGGACCCGGCTGGTTCACGCCGTAACCGTAGCCTCGGAGGCGCGACCGTGGTGGGCTACCAGGTCCAGTCGTCCTCGGGCGTGCCGTACGGGACGATCTCGGCACTGACCCGGTCTGCTGCCTGGAGCCGTGCCATGGCGACAGCCGATCCACCCACGGAGAAGTTGTTCACCTCGTCGACGTCCCAGCAGACCATCCACGCGCGGTCGTGCGGCCAGATCATCTGGGGCAGTTCGATCGCTCCCGGCTCGAGGTCGAGTGACGTCGGGTCGAGGGCGTCCTCGACGGTGCCGGTCAGGAGCGCGAACTCGCGGGCGGGGATCTCGAAGTGGGCGGCGCGCGGAAGTGAGTGGCCGAACCCGACCCAGATGGCGACGTTCAGGGCGTCGGGGGTGGACGTGTGGTCGCCGAGGACCGCCAGCACCGCTGCCAGGATCCGCTTGTCGTCGGCCGGGTGGTGGGAGTACCCGTGCGCCGTCACGTCGTCACGGTGCAGTGCCACTCGCGCGTACGTCTCGAAGACCGGGGGGCCGTAGGTGCCGACGACGTACCACGGTCCCTCGGCCGAGACGATCCAGTTGGCCTCGGAGGCGTCGCGCGTCGGCAGGAGACTCATCCCGCCACGGTAGTGACACGGGCGCCGGTCCGGAGCCACAACCGCCGACGCCGTGGCACAGGTGCCGAGCCTTTCGTGCGAACTGCGAGCCGCGTACTCTGCTTCGGATGAGCGTCGGCGGATGGACCTTTCTCTCGAACCACGGGCACGTCCTGGTGTGCTTGTCCCGGGACCCTCACGTGCGCACGCGTGACGTGGCGACCGCGGTCGGCATCACCGAGCGAGCCGTGCAGCACATCGTCCGCGACCTGGTGAGCGAGGGCTACATCGAGAAGGAGAAGGTCGGCCGCCGCAACCACTACGAGGTCGTCCGGTCCGAGCGCTTCCGCCACGAGCTCGAGGCCGGCGTCACCCTGGGAGCCTTCGTGGACCTGGTCCAGGGATCGCATCCACCGACGACCTGACAGATCCGTGCCGCCCCCCGCCCGTGCCCGCGGCGAGCCCTGCGGACGCGGCGCCGCGAGACGGCACTGCTCGACGGCATCGGCACGCGACGGGGCGCGCGACGGGCGTCGGAAGGTGCAGGGTCGGACGGCAAGAGCGTCGCGCCACCGTTCACGGGCAGCATGGCTGGGCCGATTCCCCGCGGCGCCCATCGCCGGGCCACGGGCAGTGTCCGGAACCCCAGTGCTCCGATGACCAGGACGGAGACGATGACCTCCGTGATGTTCTCATCCATCATGCGAACCTCTTCCTTGTCGACTACGTGTTGGGCCGGTGAGTGATCGACGGTCGTCATCGATCTGCTGTCGTGGAATCCTCGGCACCGTCCGACCCGCCGGTGTCCGCGCCGTCGTCGCCGTGCTGGGCAGGTGCGTGGCGGGTCGCTCGCAGACTGAGGACGACGGCCACGCTGATGCTGGTGGCGATCACGGTGAGCGAGAGCCAGATCGGGACCTTCCAGACGTCGAGGAGGAGCATCTTGACGCCGACGAATACGAGGATCGCGGCCAGACCGGCCTTCAGGTAGATGAAGCGGTGGATGAGGTCGGCGAGCAGGAAGTACATCGCCCTGAGACCGAGGATGGCGAAGGCATTGCTGGTGTAGACCAGGAAGGGTTCCTGGGTGACCGCGAAGATGGCCGGGATGGAGTCCACGGCGAAGACGATGTCGGTGACCTCGACCAGCACCAGGACGACGAACAGCGGCGTCGCCACCCACGTGCCCGCCTTCTTCACCCAGAACTTCTGGCCGTGGTACTCGGAGCTGGTGGGCACCCATCGACGGAGGAGACGCAGCACGGGGTTCCGCGTCAGGTCCATCTCCTCGTTGCGATGCGTGAACATCCGCCAGCCCGTGAGGACCAGGAAGGCGCCGAACACGTACAGCACCCACGCGAACTGCTCGATCAGGATCACGCCGCCGCTGATGAAGATCGCCCTGAAGATGAGGGCGCCGAGCACTCCGTAGAACAGGACGCGGTGCTGGTACTCCCGGGGGACGGCGAAGTAGCTGAAGATGAGGGCGAAGACGAAGACGTTGTCGACGGCCAGGGACTTCTCGATCAGGTAGCCGGCGTAGTACTCGCCTGCGCGCTGGGCGCCGTAGGCCCACCAGATGACGCCACCGAAGGCGAGACCAAGACTCACCCAGATGGCCGACCAGGTGGCCGCCTCCCTGACGGAGACGACATGAGCCGTGCGATGCGCGACGAGGTCCACCGCCAGCATCGCCAAGATCACGACCAGGACCGCTGTCCAGGCCCACAGGGGAACATCCATGCTTACCTCCACGCCCGCCGATGCGGGCCGTTGGAGGTCTCTCCCGCCGCCCCACGACATCAGGGGCGGCCGACACACCGGGCCGGACCTTGCCGACCGAACTGACGGTGGTGCCGCGAGTGGGGTACTCCCCTCTTGAGAGAAAGTATTCACGAACTGAAGTTCAGATGTCAAGGCTCACGCTTGATCGCTGCTTCGGGTGCAGGCGCACCTCTCAGACCGGGTGACTCGTCGGGGCCCTGTCAGCGCAGTCGGCGAACATGTCCGGACACCAGCACCACGACTGTCAAGGCCCAGAGGACGACGATCACCCAGCCGCGCGATCGGTCATCGTCGGACAAATGACTCCAGGTTGCGAGGAGACACAGACACACGGGTGCAATCGAGTCACTCCACCAACGCCGGCCTCTCCCGCGTCCCACCCACCAGGTGGCTCGACGAGTGTCATCACGATCGTCGGGAGCCGAATGCACCAAACACGTATCGCGAGAGTGGCGCACCTCTGTCGCAGATCGCGGACGTCGCGGGTCACCGCGATCCATCGATGACGGCAACCACCTGTCGGCTCGCGACCTTGATGGAGACAAGTCCTGGCCCGCCGCGGTGCTGTGAACCTAGAGTCCCGGAGTCCACACCTTGGTCGAAAACAGCAGTGCCCCTGACCGGCCCGGACTCGCGTCCGCACTGGTCAGGGGCACTCCCTGCTCCCCCACTTGGACTCGAACCAAGAACCCTCCGATTAACAGTCGAATGCTCTGCCAATTGAGCTATGGGGGATCGGCGCCTCACGGATGAGGAGCACGGTGGACAACATTAGCAAGCCCCAGGCGCAGTTGTCGCATCGCCTTGCCCTCGATCGTCCGGACCTGCGAGATCGTCAGTCCCAGCCGCTCCCCCACCGCCTCGCGCGACAGTGGATCCTCCCCGGAACCCCCGCCGGCGAAGCGCATGCGGAGCACCGCGGCCCCGTCGTGGGGCAGGTCCCGGAGCAGGTCGTCGAGCCCGTCGGGGTCACGGGTCACGTCGTCTTCGGATGCTGGCTCGAGATCGTCGAGCGGCACCTCCGGACGGTGCCGGCGCACCATCTCGGCGCCGATCCACCGCCACGCGAACGTCGAGAGCCGGACGCCACGCTCGGGGTCGAACCGGTCGACGGCGCGGATCAGGCCCACGGCGCCCGACTGCACCGCATCGCTGAGGTCGTCGCCGCGGATGCCGAGCGAGCACGCCCTCAGCGCGACGGATCGCAGGCCGGACGTGATCAGCTCGTGCCGCGCCCGCTCGTCGCCGTCGCGGGCCCGCCGCGCCAGCGCGAGCTCGTCCTCGGCAGCGAGCGGTGAGGCCGACATGAGCGTGCGGACGAAGCGATCCATGCCGCCAGCCTGCTGTCGGGGCGAGGCTCGCGCAGCCGTCCTCCCGACGCCTGTGCACTCCCCCGGCACTCGCGGTCAGCTGGGGACGTCGCCGCTGAGCAGCCGGTCGCGCAGCTGGCGCAGCTGCTGCTCGAGGCCGATGAGCTCGCCGAACATCCGGTTGTAGTCGTCGGCCTGATCGATCGGGTTGGTGCGCTGCAGCCTCGACTTGGTCTCACCGATGCGACGCCCCAGCGTCAGCATCTGCAGGCGCAGGATCACGGACGTCACGACGGCCCCCGTGTTGCCGTCGCGGGCGCGCATGGGCTCGACCGCGGCGATCGACAGGATGCGCTTGGCGTCGTCGTCGGCGATCGAGTCGGCCAGCCGGGGCAGCCAGTTGGCGTCGGGCGTGCTGGGCCACGCCATCGCCTCGACGTGCTTCCAGATGACCTTCGAGATCGGGTGCGTGAAGTCGTCGTCGTCGAGGTCGGCGGCGTGCACCGCGACCAGGTGCGGGTGCTGCACGATCGCCTTGAGCGCCTCGCGCTCGTCGGCGAACTGCGGCTGCCCGAAGTTCACCGCGGGCGACGGCAGGGACGGCGCCGGGGCCTCCTGCGTCGCGGTGCCGGCCTGCACGCCGTGCGCCGGGGGCCCGTCCTTGGCCTGCTTGGCCGCGATCGCGACACGACGCCGGTGCTCGCCGCGCACCTGGTCGACGTCGGTGCCGACGCGGCCCGCGATCTCGCGCAGCAGCTCGTCGACCTTCGAGCGGTCGCGGATCGCCGAGGCGAGCCCCACCGCCTCGCGCACCGCGTCGACCCGCTGGTCGCCCCGGTCGAGGTCGTACTTGCCCAGCATGTTGTCGAGCACGAACCGGTAGAGCGGGATGCGGGACGCCACGAGGTCGCGCACCGCCGCGTCGCCGTCGGCCAGGCGCAGGTCGCACGGGTCCATGCCGCGCGGCTCGACGGCCACGTACGTCTGCGCGACGAACTGCTGGTCGCCGTTGAACGTCTTGATCGCGGCCCGCTGGCCGGCCTCGTCGCCGTCGAACGTGAAGATGACCTCGCCGTGGAACGCCTGGTCGTCGAGCATCAGGCGGCGCATGACGCGCGCGTGGTCCTCGCCGAACGCCGTGCCGCACGTCGCGACCGCGGTCTTGACGCCGGCCTCGTGGCACGCCATGACATCGGTGTACCCCTCGACGATGACGGCCTGCCCCGACGACGAGATCGACCGCCGCGCCAGGTCGAGCCCGTAGAGCACCTGGCTCTTCTTGTAGATGGGGGTCTCGGACGTGTTGAGGTACTTGGCCTCGACCCGGTCGTCGTCGAACATGCGGCGCGCGCCGAAGCCGATGATCTCGCCCGTCATCTCGCGGATCGGCCACAGCAGCCGTCCGCGGAACCGGTCGTAGAGCCCGCGGCTGCCGCGGGAGGCGAGCCCGCCGACGACCAGCTCGTCGTCGGTGAAGCCCTTGCCCTTCAGGTGCGCGACGAGCTGCTCGCCGCCACGCGGCGCGAAGCCCATGCCGAAGGTCTCGGCGGCGGCCTGGTCGAAGCCGCGGTCCTTGACGAACTGGCGTCCGGCCTGGGCGTCGGGCGACGACTGCAACGTGGTGGCGTAGAAGGCGCCGGCCTCGCGGTGCGCGGCCAGGAGCCGCGGGCGCTGGTTGGGGTCGCGCCGGGGCCCCGGCGTGCCGCCGTCCTCGTAGCGCAGCGTGATGCCGCTCTTGGCCGCGAGCCGCTCGACGGTCTCGACGAAGCTGAGCCCCTCGATCTCCATCACGAACTTGAAGACGTCGCCGCCGGCCCCGCAGCCGAAGCAGTGGTACGAGCCCACCGAGGGCCGCACGTTGAACGACGGCGACTTCTCGTCGTGGAACGGGCACAGGCCCTTGCGCGAACCGCCGCCGGCGTTCTTGAGCGTCACGTACTGCTCGACGACCTCGTCGATGCGGGTGCGTTCACGGACGAGCTGGATGTCCTCGTCCTTGATGCGCCCGGCCATGAGGTGATCGTAGTCCGGCGCACCGACCGTCAGGGCAGCAGACGGGCCGCCCAGACCCTGGCCGACACGTCGGTGAGGCTCGCGACCTGGTCGATCACGGCGCGGCGACGCCCGGCGTCGTCGACCGCGGCGGCGAAGTCGGCGGCGAACTCCGCCTCGAGCTCGCGTCCGTCGGAATCGGCGAGCACGTCGACGAGGGCCAGCAGCAGCTCGCGCTGACGTCCGAGGAGGCCCGCGCGGTCGTCGGCGAGCATGACGTAGTGGGCCGCGATCGACTTGAGCACCGTGATCTCGTCGAGGGTGTCCACCGGCACCTCGAGGTCGGCCTCGAACCGGGTGAGGGGTCCCCTGCCCCACGCCTCGACGGTCGCGCGCTCGGCCGCGTTGGCGAACCGTCCGATCAGGGCGCTCGTGAGGCTCTTCAGCACCGCCCGCTCGGCGCGGCTGCCGTCGAAGGACGTCGTGGGCCACTCCCGCATGCGCTGCAGGCGGTCGAGGGCGGCATCGAGCCGGTCGTCGTGGGCGGTCGGGTCGTACCAGTCGCGGGCGACGTCGTGGATCGAGGCGATGTCGATCTCGCCGTCGCGCAGGCCGAACCAGCCCCCGACCACACCGTCCTCGACGTCGTGCACCGAGTACGCGATGTCGTCCGCGAGATCCATGACCTGTGCCTCGACCGGCCGGCGCAACGCCGGTGCACCATCGCGGAGCCAGGCGAAGACCGGCATGTCGTCGGCGTAGACGCCGAACTTGCCCGACCCGTCCGGCGCGTCCCCTCGCGCCCACGGGTACTTGACGCACGCCGAGAGCGTCGCCCGCGTCAGGTTCAGCCCGACGCTGCGGCCGTCCGGCGCGAACGTCTTGGACTCGAGTCGGCTGAGGATCCGCAACGTCTGGGCGTTGCCCTCGAAGCCGCCGCACGCCTGTGCCGCCTCGTCGAGCGCCACCTCGCCGTTGTGGCCGAACGGCGGGTGCCCCAGGTCGTGCGCCAGCGCGGCGGAGTCGACGACGTCGGGGTCGCAGCCGAGCGCCTTGCCGAGCTCACGCGCCACCTGGGCCACCTCGAGCGAGTGCGTCAGGCGGTTGCGGACGAAGTCGTCGGAGCCGGGACCCATCACCTGCGTCTTGGCCGACAGCCGCCGCAGCGCCGCCGAGTGCACGATGCGTCCCCGGTCGCGCTCGAACGGCGTGCGTCCGGGACGCTTGGGCGGCTCGTCGACGAACCGCTCCGACGCCTCGACGCCGTAGCGGTCGGTCATCGGATCCGCTTGGCCATGGTGATGTCGGTGGTCTCGAAACCGGACGACTCGTACAGGCCGATCGCGGTCTCGTTGTGGCCGAACACGTGCAGCCGAAGGGTCGCGACGCTGTGGTCGGCACACCAGCCCTCGGCCGCCTCCAGCAGCGCTCGACCGAGCCCCTCGCCGCGGCGTCCCTCCACGATCTCGATGTCGTAGACGAACGACTCGGGCGGCACCGCCGCGGGATCGGTGAACAGCCACAGGAACCCGACCTCGTCGCCGTCCACCAGCGCAACGAACAGGTCGTGCCCCGCAGTGGCCACGCCGTGCGGCAGCAGCTGGGCGTTCTCGCGGGCGGACCGTTCGAGCGCGCCCTCCTCGGGCCAGCTGCCGGCGTCGATCTTGTCCTGGGCGAAGCTCGCGACCAGGTGCTCGTTCCAGAGGACGAACCGCTCGGCGCTCATCCGTTCCAGCGTCAGGGTCATGCGCGGAAGGCTACCGGGGTCAGAACCGGCCGTTGCGGGGGCGGGGCTGGCACACGGGGCACCAGAACGACGACCGGTTCATGAAGGCGTCGCGGCGGATCGGCGTGCCGCACCGCTCGCACGGCCGCCCCTCCTGCCCGTAGGCCTTGAGCGACCGGTCGAAGTAGCCGCTGTTGCCGTTGACGTTGACGTAGAGCGCGTCGAACGACGTGCCGCCCTGGGCCAGCGCCTCGGTCATGACCTCGCCGATGTGCCCCAGCAGCGCCTCGATCTCGCGGGTGCGCAGGTGCCGGGTGTTGCGGGCGTAGTGCAGCGGGGTGCGCCACAGCGACTCGTCGGCGTAGATGTTGCCGACGCCCGAGATCAGGGTCTGGTCGAGGATCGCCCGCTTGACGCCGGTCTGGCGCCGGCGGATGCGCGCGGCGAACTCCGCCGGGTCGAACCGCGGGTCGAGCGGGTCGCGGGCGATGTGGGCGATCTCGGGCGGCAGCTCGGCGCCGTCCTCGCTGAACGCCATGCCGCCGAAGATGCGCTGGTCGACGAATCGCAGCTCGTTCTCGTCGTCGAGCGTCAGCGTGATGCGCAGGTGACGGTGCGGCGGCGCGTCCGGCGCCGAGACGAGGAACTGTCCGCTCATGCCCAGGTGGCACAGCACGGCGTCACCCTCGTCGAGCTGCATCCACAGGTACTTGCCGCGTCGGGCGGCGCCCACGACCGTCCGCCCCTCGAGGCGGTGGACGAAGTCGGCCGGGCCCGCGAGGTGCCGCCGCAGCGAGCGGACGTCGTGGACCGTGACGCCGGCGATGCGGCGTCCGACGACGTGGTCGACGAGGCCCAGACGGACGACCTCGACCTCGGGGAGCTCAGGCACCGTCAGGCGCTGGGGGTCTCGAGGCCGGCACTGATGCGACGCCAGGCGATCTCGGCGACCATCTGCTCGGCCTCCTTCTTGGAGCGGCCGTGCCCGCCGTCGTACGTGCGGTCGCCGACGACGACCTCGGCGGTGAAGCTCTTGTCGTGGTCGGGGCCGGTGCCGACCAGGACGTAGTGCGGCACGCCCAGGCCGTTGTTGGCCGAGATCTCCTGCAGCGACGTCTTCCAGTCGAGGCCGGCGCCGAGCTCGGCGGCGACCGCGATCACGGGGTCGAAGACCCGGTGGACGACCTCGGCGGCCCGCTCGATGCCGAACTGCACGTAGATCGCGCCCAGCAGGGCCTCGACGGTGTCGGACAGGATCGAGGCCTTGTCGCGACCGCCGGTCGACTCCTCGCCGCGGCCGAGGCGCACGTGCTCGCCGACGCCCAGCGTGCGCGCGACCTCGGCGAGCGCCTTGGCGCTGACGACCGCGGCCCGCAGCTTGGCGAGCTGGCCCTCGGGCAGGTCGGGGTGGTTCGTGAACAGCGTGTCGGTCACGACCAGCCCGAGCACCGAGTCGCCCAGGAACTCGAGGCGCTCGTTGTTCGGCACCCCGCCGTTCTCGTAGGCGAAGGAACGATGGGTCAGGGCATGCTGGAGGAGCTGCGGATCGAGGTCCTGGACTCCCAGGACCTCCCGCAGCTCCCCAGCCTCTGCCGGTGTCTCAGGGATCAGAGGACCTGGCGGCGCTCGCCGCGAGCTCCGTACTGACCGCACTTGGTGCACGCGTGGTGCGGCTGCACCTTGGAGTCGCACGCGGGGTTGGCGCAGTCGACGATCGCCGTCGCGGTGGTCTTCCACTGCGAACGACGGTGACGCGTGTTGCTGCGCGACATCTTCCTCTTCGGAACGGCCACGATCTACTCCTTGCTGTCGTCGGACGAGGTGTCCGACTCTGACTGGTCGGCTGACGGGACCGGTTGCTCCGCCAGCTGGCTCAACGACGCCCATCTCGGGTCGATCGCCTCACCGTGTGTGTGCCCTGGGTCATCCGCGAGTCGCGCCCCACACTCGGGGCACAGTCCCGGACAGTCCGGAGCACACAACGGGTTCTGCGGCAGTGCGAGCACCACCGCGTCCCGCAGAACGGGCTCGAGGTCGAGCAGCTCGTCCTCGAGGACATGATCCTCCTCGTCCGCCTCCTCCTGGCTGGAGGGTGCGTCGTAGAGGTACAGCTCCTGGAATCCCACCACGACAGCTTCGTCGATCGGGTCCAGGCATCGCACGCACTCGCCCACGGCCCGTGCCGAGAAGGTTCCCGTTGCCAAGATCCCCTCCATGATCGCCTCGAGCCGGAGCTCGAGCTCGATCGTGGAGCCCTCGGGCACGGCGTAGACGTCGTAACCCATCTCTGCCGGCGCCTCGACGGACCTCGTGAAGGTGCGTTCGGCACCGGGCTTGCGACCCATCTCGTGGGTGTCGAAGACCAGCGGTCCGATATGCACGTTCACTCATCCATCCAAGAGCACGACGAAAGATCAACCTGCGAACAGGCCGAAGAGAATCGTAACCCGCCGGGCGGTGCCGAGGCCAATCGCCCCGCGGTTCGGCGCGCGTGTCGGTGGCGGGTGCGACAGTGGTGTCATGACCGACGGAGCACTGTCCGAAGGGACCGTGCTGCACGCCGACCTCGACGCCTTCTACGCCTCGGTCGAGCAGCGCGACGACCCGTCCCTGCGCGGACGTCCGGTCATCGTGGGCGGCGGTGTCGTCCTGGCCGCCAGCTACGAGGCGAAGGCACGCGGCGTCCGCACCGCGATGGGCGGACGCCAGGCGCTGCAGGTGTGCCCCGACGCCGTCGTCGTCCCGGCCCGGTTCGCGGCCTACACCGAGGCCAGCCGGGCGGTCTTCGAGGTGTTCCACGACACGACCCCGATCGTCGAGGGCATCTCGATCGACGAGGCGTTCCTCGAGGTCGGCGGCCTGCGGCGCATCCGCGGCCTGCCGTCGACGATCGCGGCGCAGCTGCGCGTCGACGTCCGCGAGCGGGTCGGGCTGCCGATCTCGGTCGGCGTGGCGCGCACCAAGTACCTCGCCAAGGTCGCGTCGGCGGTCTCCAAGCCCGAGGGCCTGCTGGTCGTCCCCGTCGACCGCGAGCTCGAGTTCCTGCACGCCCTGCCCGTCGAGCGGCTCTGGGGCGTCGGCAAGGTCACGTCGGGCAAGCTGCGCGACGCGCGGATCACGACGGTCGGCGACGTCGCCGAGATGTTCGAGAGCGAGCTCGTGGCGCTGCTGGGCCCGGGTGCCGGACGTCATCTGCACGCCCTGGCCCACAACCGCGACCCCCGGCCCGTGCAGACCGGGACGCGCCGCGGCTCGATGGGGGCCCAGCACGCCCTGGGCCGGGGCGAGCACTCCCCCGCCGAGCTCGACCTGATGCTGCTGAGCCTGGTCGACCGGGTCACGCGCCGCATGCGGTCGGCCGGTCGCACGGGCAGCACCGTGACGATCCGCCTGCGCTTCGGCGACTTCACCCGCTCGACGTCGTCCCACACGCTGTCGCGCCCCACGGCCCACACCGTCACGGTGCTCGACGTCGCGCGCACCCTGCTGGCGTCGCGCGCTGGCGTCATCAAGGAGAAGGGCATCACCCTGATCGGCGTCTCGCTGGGCTCGCTCGACGACCAGCCGGCGCAGCTGGCGCTGCCGCTCGACGTCACCAGCGGGGCCGAGCTCGACGACGTCATCGACGCCGTGCGCAACAAGTTCGGCGGTGCCGCGGTGCGCCGGGCCGTCCAGCTCGGCTCGTCCGACCCGACCGCGGCCCCCCACCTGCCCGACTGAGGGCTAGGTGTACTTCTTGGTCAGCTCGTCGTTGACGAAGGCGGGGATCAGGCCCGAGACGTCGCCGCCGTGCTTGGCGACCTCCTTGACCAGGCTCGACGCGAGGAACGAGTACTCCGGGGACGTCGGGATGAACACCGTGTCGACCTCGGTCAGGCTGCCGTTCATCTGCGCCATCTGCAGCTCGTAGTCGAAGTCGGTGACGGCGCGCAGCCCCTTGACGATCGCGTCGACCTCGTGGGTCGTGCAGAAGTCGACGAGCAGGCCCGTGAACGAGTCGGTCGTGACGTTCGGCAGGTGCGCCGTGGCCCGGTCGAGCAGTGCGATGCGCTCGTCGATCGAGAACAGGCCCTGCTTGTTCTGGTTGACCAGCACCGCGACCACGACCTCGTCGAAGAGGCGCGCGGACCTCTCGATGATGTCGAGGTGACCGTTGGTCACGGGATCGAACGAGCCGGGGCACACGACCTTCGTCATGGCAGCGACCGTACCGCAGGGCGTCCGAGCCACAGCGTGGTCTCGCCGTACTTCCTGCTGCGCAGCGCCTCGACGCCCACCGGCCACCCGAACGGGTCGCGCGTCGCGCGCTCCACCACGAACAGGGCCTCCGAGGCGCTGTACTCGGCGAGGGACCGCACCAGCCCCGTCACGACGTCGGTCGCCATCGCGTAGGGCGGATCGACGAACACCAGGTCGAACCGCGGGTCGTGCGGATGGAGGAGGAAGGCGCTGGCGGTGGTCTTGAGGACCTCGGCCCGCTCGAGGCCGAGCTCACGGACGTTGGCCCTCACGACGGCGGCGGCCCGCCCGTCGGACTCGACGAACGTCGCGTGCTCGGCGCCGCGCGACAGCGCCTCGAGCCCCAGCGCGCCGGAGCCCGCGAACAGGTCGAGCACGCGCAGCCCGTCGAAGCCGCCCAGCTCGGACTCCAACGACGAGAACAGGGCCTCGCGCACCCGGTCGGACGTCGGCCGGGTGCCGTCGCCCTTGGGCGTCTGGATGCGCCGGCCCCCGAGGGCTCCGGCGATGATGCGGGTCATGGGCGCTCCGTCACGTGCGGTCGAGGTAGTCGGCCTGCTCGGAGTGCTCGAGGTCGTGCACGGCGGCGGCCAGGGTGGGGTGCTGGGAGAGGGCTGGGTCGGCGGCGACCAGCGCGTCGGCGACGGCCCGCGCGTCGTCGATGACGTCGCCGTCGCGGACGACCGACAGCAGCCGCAGGCTCGAGCGCACGCCCGACTGGGCGGCACCCAGCACGTCGCCCTCTCGCCGCAGCTCGGCGTCGAGCCGCGACAGCTCGAAGCCGTCGGTCGTGGACGCGACGGCGTCGAGCCGCTCGCGGGCCGGGGAGTCGACCTCGCTGGAGGTCACGAGCAGGCACAGGCCCGCCTCGGAGCCACGGCCGACCCGTCCGCGCAGCTGGTGCAGCTGCGACATGCCGAAGCGGTCGGCGTCCATGATGACCATCGCGGTGGCGTTGGGGACGTCGACGCCGACCTCGACGACGGTCGTCGCGACGAGCACCTGCAGGTCGCCGGCCGCGAAGGCCGCCATCGTGGCGTCCTTCTCGTCGGGGGTCATGCGCCCGTGCAGCGCGCCGACCCGCAGGCCGTGCAGCTGACCGCCGACGAGCTCCTCGTGCAGCTCGACGAGCGAGTGGGTCTCGGACGTGCCGTCGTCGTCGGGCCCCCCGATGCGGGACACCACGACGTACGCCTGGCGCCCCTTGGCGACCTCCTCGCGCACCCGCTCCCACCCCCGCTCGAGCCAGGCCGGACGTTCGAGCGCCGGCACGACCGTCGTCTGGATGGGCTGGCGCCCGGCCGGCAGCTCGCGCAGGGTCGAGACCTCGAGGTCGCCGAACACCGTCATCGCGATCGTGCGCGGGATCGGCGTGGCCGTCATGACCAGCACGTGGGGCTTGACCTCGGCCCGGTCGACGAGGGCCGCGCGCTGCTCGACGCCGAAGCGGTGCTGCTCGTCGACGACCAGCAGGCCCAGCTCGGCGAACTGCACGTGGTCCTGGATCAGGGCGTGCGTGCCGATCACGATGCCGGCCTCGCCCGATGCCGCGTCGAGCAGCGCGGCGTTGCGGGCCTTGGCGCCCATCGAGCCGGTCAGCAGCCGGACGCGCGTCGCGACGTCGGCGCCGCCCAGCATGCCCCCCTTGGCCAGGTCGCCGAGCATCGCGGTGATGCCGCGGTAGTGCTGCGAGGCCAGCACCTCGGTGGGGGCCAGCAGCGCGGTCTGGGCTCCGGCGTCGACGACCTGCAACATCGACATCAGCGCCACGATGGTCTTGCCGGAGCCGACCTCGCCCTGCAGCAGGCGGTGCATGGGGCGGGTGCGCGACAGGTCGGTCGAGATCTCGTCGACGACGTGGCGCTGACCGTCGGTCAGCGTGAACGGCAGCTGCTGCTCGAACCGGTCGCGCAGCTCGTCCGCGACGGGCGGGCGGGCCGAGGCGCGCTCGAGCTCGAGGGCGTGCCGGCGCTGCGCGAAGACCGTCTGGACGACGAAGGCCTCCTCGAACTTCAGACGCTTCTGCGCCGTGACGGCCTGGCCCATGCCGTGCGGGCGGTGGACGGCCTCGAGAGCGGCCCGCAGGTCGCCGAAGCCCCGGGCCGCGCGGACGTCGGCCGGCAGCGGGTCGTCGAGGGGGTCGAGCGCGTCGAGGCACAGGCCGATGAAGCTCTCGAGCTTCCACGTCGGCACCGACCCCGTGGCCTTGTAGATCGGCAGGACGCCGCGCGACAGGCGCGACGAGGCCGTGTCGCCCTCGGCGTCGAACAGGTCGTAGTCGGGGTGGGTCAGCTGCAGGCGACCGTTGAACGCGCCGACCTCGCCCGAGAAAAGGCACATCTTCCCGGGCAGCATCTTCTCGGCGAGCCACCGCTGCTGGAAGAACGTCAGCGAGAGCCGGGCACCGGTGTCGTCGGTGACGACGACCTCGGTGCGGGTGCGCCGGCCGCCCGGCCCGAACGAGTAGTTCTTGGCCTCGACGACCGTCGCGAGCACCGTCGCGTGCTGGCCGACCTGCAGGCTCGCGAGGTTGCTGGCCCTGCCGAGCTCGACGTAGCGCCGCGGGTAGTGCCGCAGGAGGTCGCCGACGACGTGCATGCCGAAGTGCTTGGCCAGCGGCTTGGCGGTCTTGTCGCCCAGCACGTTGACGATCCTGGTGTCGAGGTCGGCCATCACTCGACCGCGATGAACAGCGGGTAGTTCTCCTGGCCGCCGTCGTAGACCACGACGTCGACGTCGGGGCGGACCGACCGCAGGCGGGCGGTGATCGCGTCGCCGTGCCCCGGGTCGGCCCCCTCGCCCAGCACGACCGTGACCATCTCGCCGGCCGGCGACAGGATGCGGTCGATGATCTCGAGCGCGACCGTCAGCACGTCGTCGCCGATCACGGCGAAGTCGCCCGTGATGGCCCCCAGCACGTCGCCCGGGCCGACCGGGCCGACCATCGTCATGCCCGGCTCGGTGGCCAGCGTGACGGCACCGTGCTGCGTGTGCGCCGCGGCGCTCGACATCGCGACGACGACCTCGTCGAAGCCCAGGCCGGGGTCGTGGACCGCGAGCGCGGCCAGGCCCTGCACCTGCGCGTGCGTCGGGATGACGGCGACCCGGACGCCGTCCTGCCGGGCGGCCTGCGCGGCAGCGACGAACTGGCGGATGTAGCGGTTGTTGTTGGGCAGCACGATGATCTCGCCGGCGTCGACGTCCTGCAGCGACGCGCTCATCTCGGCGACCGTCAGCGGACGCTCGCGGGTGAACTCGAGCGTCTGCGCGCCGGACTCGTGGCACAGCTCGGTGAGCCCGGCCCCCGTCGTGGCGGCGATGATGACGCGGCCCTGGCGCGGGCCCTTGGCCATCTGGTCGGCGAAGTGCGTGACGGCGATGCGGTACGGACGCCCGGCCGCGATGCCCGCCTCGATCGCGGCGCCGACGTCGTCGACGTGCACGTGCACGTTCCAGAGCCGTTCGCCGCCGACCACGACGAGCGAGTCGCCCAGGCCCATCAGGGCCGAGCGCAGGGCGGGGATCTGGTCGTCGTCGGCCTCGAGGAGGTACATGACCTCGTACGACGGGCCGTCGGCGCTGAGGTCGTCGCCCGTCACCGCGGCGGGCTGGGGGACGTGCGCCAGCACCTGCTCGGGCACCCGCCCCGTGAGCGCCTGCTCGGTCGCGTCGAGCACGACGACCAGCGCCCGTCCACCGGCGTCGACGACCCCGGCGCGACGCAGCAGGTCCATCTGCTCGGGGGTGCGGGCCAGCGCCTCGCGGGCCGCACGGGCGGCCTTGGCGAAGACCGTGCGGCCGTCGACCCCCGCCTCGGCGGCCTCGGTCGCACCGACCGCGGCGGCCTGGGCGACCGACAGGATCGTGCCCTCGACCGGGGCACCCACCGCGGCCCAGGCGGCGTCGGACGCGGCCACGAAGGCCTGCGCGACGTCGGCGGCACTGACCTCGCGGTCGATCGACAGGTCGCGGAAGCACGCCCGCACGAGCTGCGACAGGATCACGCCGGTGTTGCCCTTGGCGCCGGTCAGCAGGCCGTCGACGTACGCCTTGACGAGCTGGTCGAAGCCCGCGTCGACGGGCTGCGACTCCGCTGCGTCGGCGCCCGACATGAACGTCAGGTAGGCGTTGGTGCCGGTGTCGCTGTCGGGCACCGGGAAGACGTTGAGGGCATCGATCTCGGAGCGGGCCGACGCCAGCGCCGCGGCGCACAGCTGCGTCCACGCACGGAAAGCCGCGGCGTTGAGGGTGAGGCCCATGGGGCGAGGCTATCGGTCGCCGCCGTCACCGTGACGGACCAGACGGCCTGATTCGCGTCGACGTCGGGTCGTCGGCTATTCTTGAGCGGTTGTCTACGGGCCGGTCGGTCGGTGGGCGCCCCTTTCGTTCGAGCACCGTCTCGAGAAGTCTCAAGCTTTCAGGAGTTCGCCATGGCTGCGGTCTGTGATGTGTGTGCCAAGGGACCTGGTTTCGGCCACAACGTCTCCCACTCGCACCGACGCACGAAGCGTCGTTTCGATCCCAACATCCAGCGCGTGCGCGCCGTCGTCAACGGCACCCCGCAGCGGGTCAACGTCTGCACGTCGTGCCTCAAGGCCGGCAAGGTCTCGCGCTAGTCATCACCGGTCACGTCCTGCTCTGGTCACCAGACGGGATATGACTTTAGAGTCACTCTCGTGAGCAACGAGATGACCACCCGCGTCCACGCCTTCTGCGACGACGCCATCGGCGACCTCGACTCCGTCGGGGTCGCCGCTGCCGTTGCCGCGGGGACCATCAGCGCCCGCGAGGCCGCCGAGGCGGTCATCGCCCGGGCCGAGGCCCTCGAGCCCGTCCTCAACGCGATCCAGACGCCCGACTTCGACCGCGCCCTCGCCGCCGCCGACCGGCCGACGTCCGGGGTCCTCGCGGGAGTCCCCTCGTTCGTCAAGGACAACACCCGCGTCGCCGGGCTGCCCACCGACCAGGGGTCGCTGGCCGTGCGCTCGCGACCCGCGACGTCCGACGACCCGTTCACCGAGCAGCTCCGGTCGACGGGCCTCGGCGTGCTCGGCAAGACCGCGATGCCCGAGTTCGGCTGGAACGCGTCGGCCGAGTGGGCGACGCTCCCGCCGACCCGCAACCCCTGGCACACCGACCACTCCGCCGGCGGGTCGTCGGGCGGCTCGGCCGCCCTCGTCGCGTCCGGGGTCGTGACGATCGCCCACGCCAACGACGGCGGCGGCTCGATCCGCATCCCCGCCGCCGCCTGCGGGCTGGTCGGCCTCAAGCCGACCCGGGGTCGCGTCGTCCCGGCCGCCGAGTCGGCGAGCCTGCCGGTCGACGTGGTCTCCAACGGCGTCGTCACGCGGACGGTCCGCGACACGGCGTACTTCCTGGCCGGCACGCAGCGGTTCAGGCCGGCCGCGGGCATGAAGCCCCTCGACCTGGTCGAGGGACCGTCGGCCCGACGCCTGCGCCTCGGGCTCGTGCTCGACTCGGTGACCGGCGCACCGACCGACGACGACTGCCGCGCCGCGACCCTCGCGACCGTCGACCGGCTCACGGCCCTGGGCCACGACGTCGTCGAGGTGCCGATCCCCGGCGACGCCGTGCGGTTCATGCACGCGTTCAAGCACTACTGGGCCCTGCTGGCGTTCAGCACCCACCACTTCGGCAAGCAGGCGATGCACAGCCCCGACTTCGACAAGCGGCTGACCGACCCCCTGACCCGCGGGCTGGCACGCCGCTTCGTGCGCAACGCCTGGCGCACGCCGGGCGCGCTGCGCACCCTCAAGCAGTCCGAGCAGCTGTACCGGGACGCGTTCGCCGACGTCGACCTCATCGTGTCGCCCACGCTCGGCTACGTCACCCCACGGCTCGGCCACCTGAACCCGTCCGTCGAGTTCGAGGTGCTGTTCGACCGGCTCGTGCAGTACGCGGCCTTCACGCCGCTCAACAACGCCTCGGGCGGACCCGCTATCTCGCTGCCCCTCGCCCGGACGTCCGACGGCCGCCCCGTCGGCGTGCACTTCTCGGCCCTGCACGGCGACGAGCAGACGCTGCTCGAGCTCGCGTACGAGCTCGAGTCCGACCGGCCGTTCGCGCGGATCCAGGACTGAGGGTGCCGCTCGTACTGCGTCGCATCACGCTCGACGACGAGCAGCAGGTGCGCGCGGCCGCCGAGACCATGACGGCAGATGGTGGGAGGTGGTCGTACCGCTTCGAGCCCGAGCTGCCGTGGGACCAGTACATCGCACTCGTACGGGCCCGTGAACAGGACGCCGGGCCCGACGACGTCGCCCACGCCGAGCTGCTGGCCGACGTCGACGGCACCGTCGTCGGACGCGCCACGATCCGACTCGAGCTCGACGACTTCTTCCGCACGCTGGGCGGGCAGATCGGCTACCTGGTGCTCCCCGCGCACCGCGGACGCGGCCACGCCACCGCGATCCTGCGCCAGTCGCTGGTGTTCCTGCGCGAGCACGGCATCGGCGGGCCGGTCCTCGTCACGTGCGACGACGACAACCACGCCTCCGCGGCGGTCATCGAGAAGAACGGCGGGGTGCTCGAGTCCGTCGTGCCGGGCGTCGCGGACGTCCCCAAGCGGCGGTACTGGATCGGTTGAGCCGGGGGGCCCTGGGCTGGCGTCTGCTGGGGCCGAGCGGGCCCGATCGCTCGCCACGCCTCGCAGTCCGGCGGCTTCGCCGCGGTGCGCTCACAGTCGCTGCGCTCCTTGGCGCGCTTCGACGCTCGCTCGCTGCGCTCGCTCGGTCTCAGCGGAAGTGCTGGTGGCCCTCGGGGCCGTCGTACGTCTTGCCGTCGACCGTGACGCCCGCGCCGTCGGACACCCGGCCGACCCGCGTCCACGCCGACGGCAGCTCGGTCTCGGAGCTGAACGTCGCGACCAGGGCGTACGAGTCGCCCCCCGTCAGGACGAAGTCGAGGGCCTTGCGGCCCAGTGCCTCGCCGACCGTCGCGACCGCCTCGGGGATCACGAACGCCGACGAGTCGAGGTCGATCGCGACGCCACTGGCCTCGGCGACGTGGCCGAGGTCGGCCAGCAGGCCGTCGCTGACGTCGGTCATCGACGTCGCGCCGAGCCCCGCCGCCTGGGGACCGGCCGCGTACGGCGGGTGGGGCACCTTGTGCGCCTCGACCGCCGCCTTGGGCGAGCGGAACCCACGACTCAACGCCGCGAACCCCGCCGCCGCCAGACCCAGGTCGCCCGCGTACGCGACGACGTCGCCCGGCAGTGCGCCGGACCGCCGCACCGGGCGGGCCGCGTCGCCCATCGCCGTCACGGCGATCACGATCGCGTCGGACGCCGTCACGTCGCCGCCCACGATGTGCGCCCCGACGTGCGAGCACTCGATCTCGAAGCCCCGCACCATCTCGAGGGCCCACTCGGCGGGCAGGTCGGCGGGCGCGCCGAACCCCACCGTCATCGCGGTCGCGACCCCGCCCATCGCGTTGATGTCGGACAGGTTCGAGGCCGCCGCCTTGCGGCCGACCTCGCGGGCCGACGACCAGTCGCGCCGGAAGTGCCGTCCCTCGATCAGCAGGTCCGTCGACACCACGAACGTGCCGTCGTTGGTCGAGACGTGCGCGGCGTCGTCGCCGGGGCCCAGGAGGACGTGCCGGTTGTCGCCGATCTGCGCGCGCACCTGGTCGATCAGCCCGAACTCCCCCAGGTCGCCGATCGTCGGTCCGCCCGAGGTCTGAGAAGTCATGAGTCCATCTTCTCGCAGGCCCGGGCGGGCACGCCGCCGGGATCCGGTAGCGTGTCACAGTCCCGTCAGTTCTCGAAGGAGCACATCAGATGGCCGTGCAGGCTTACATCCTCGTCCAGACCGAGGTCGGCAAGGCGGCCGACGTCGCGAAGGCGATCGAGGCCATCGAGGGCGTCACGCTCGCCGAGGACGTCACGGGACCGTACGACGTCATCGTCCGCGCCGAGGGCCCCAGCATGGACCAGCTCGGCACGCTCGTCGTCTCGCGCATCCAGGCGGTCACGGGCATCACCCGCACGCTCACCTGCCCCGTCGTCCGCATCTGACGGTCCGCCACCCCCGCCCGCCGGCCCCACCCCCATGAGACGTCCCTGGCTCGCCGCCGTGCTCGTCGTGGCCGGCTGCAGCCCCGGCCTCGGGGTCGACGCGTATCCCACCGATCCCGCGAGCCGGGTCGACTGCAAGGCGCTGTTCGCCGACGCCCCCGCGAAGGTTGCCGGCCAGGACAGCATCCTGGTCAAGGACGACACCGCGATCGCGTGGGGCGCTCCCCCGATCATCCTGCGCTGCGGCGTCGAGAAGCCGGCCGCCCTGACCCGCTCGTCGGCCTGCTACCCCGTCAGCGGCGTCGACTGGTTCAGCGAGACGACCAACGACGGCTACCTCTTCACGACGGTGGGCCGGTCGTTCTACGTCAGCGTCGAGGTGCCGAAGGAGTACGACCCCGCCTCGGACGCGCTGGCCGACGTCGCGACCGCGGTCCAGAAGCACGACCGGTCGGTGCAGCCCTGCGTCTAGCGGGCCCCTCGGCCCCGCCGCAGGGTCAGCGCAGACCCGTGGAGCGACGCAGGGCGAGCTGGATCAGCCGGTCGACCAGCTCGGGGTACGAGACGCCGCTGGCCTGCCACAGCACCGGGAACATCGAGTACGGCGTGAAGCCCGGCAGCGTGTTGATCTCGTTGATGACCAGGCCGTCGTCGGTCGCGAAGAAGTCGACCCTGGCCAGACCCTCGCAGCCCACGGCCTCGAAGGCCTGCACGGCGTACGTGCGGATGCGCTCGCTCAACGTCACCGGGATGTCGGCCGGGACGACGTTGGCGCTCGTGCCGTCGAGGTACTTGGCCTCGAAGTCGTAGAAGTCGTGGCCCGTGTCGTCGGCGACCGTGATCTCGCCGACGACGCTCGCGACGGGCGTGCCGTCGGGCTGCTGGATCACGGCGCACTCGAGCTCGCGCTTGCCCTTCGCGGCCGACTCGACGATGACCTTGGGGTCGAACGCCCTGGCCTGCTCGACGGCGCCGTCGAGCCCGTCCCACGTGTCGACCATCGTGACGCCCGAGCTCGACCCGGCACGGGCCGGCTTGACGAACACCGGCAGCCCGAGGGCCCTGATGCGGTCCTCGACCCGCGAGCGGTCGTTGGTCCACTCCCACGGCCGGATCGTGACGTACGGGATCTGCGGCAGGCCGGCCGCCGCGAAGACCGTCTTGGTGAACGGCTTGTCCATGCTGACGGCGCTGGACAGCACCCCGGCGCCGACGTAGCGGACGTCGGCCATCTCGAGCATGCCCTGCAGCGTGCCGTCCTCGCCCCACGGTCCGTGGAGCAGCGGGAAGACCGCGTCGAACTCCCGCAGCCGCTCCCACGCGAACGACGGCAGGTCGGCGCGCACCGAGGGCAGCGTGCCGGGCTCGGCGTCGTCCCAGACGGCGGTCTCCTCGACCCACGAGCCGTCGCGGGTGATGCCGACGGCCTGGACGTCGTAGCGGTCGGTGTCGATGGCCGTCAGCACCTCGCGGGCGGTCAGGCACGACACGCCGTGCTCGCTCGAACGGCCACCGAAGACGACGGCGAGGCGGGGCTTGGCGGAGGCGGGGGTGGCGGGGCTCATCGCTCAGAACCCTATCGCCTCGGATGTTGGAGCCCGGTGCACAATGGCTGGATGCATGGACACGATCTGTCGCCCTCGACCATCGCAGTCGGAGCCGGCCGTCCTGACCGCGTGCCGGGGGGCCCTCTCAACGCACCCATGACGATGGCCAGCGCCCTCGTCCCGGGCGGCTCCTCGGAGTACGCCCGCCAGGGCAATCCCACCTGGGAGTCGTTCGAGTCGGTGCTCGGAGCCCTCGAGGGCGGGCGTGCGCTGGCCTTCTCGTCCGGCGTCGCGGCATCGGCCGCGCTGTTCGACCTCGTGCCGATCGGTGCGGTCGTCGTCGCGCCGCGCCACGCCTACTACGGCACGATCGCACAGCTCGTCGAGCGCGACCGCCGCGGCCAGGTGCAGCTGCGGCTCGTCGACATCGACAACACGCCGCAGGTCGTCGAGGCCTGCCAGGGCGCCGCGCTCCTGTGGATCGAGTCGCCCACCAACCCGGCCCTGCAGATCGCCGACATCGAGACGATCGCGCGCGCCGCGACCCAGGCCGGCGCCGCCGTGGCGGTCGACAACACCTTCGCCACTCCCCTGCGCCAGAAGCCGCTCGAGCTCGGTGCCGACTTCTCGGTGCACTCGGCGTCCAAGCTGCTGGCCGGGCACAGCGACGTCATCCTCGGGGCCATCGTGACGGCCGACGACCGGGCGCACGCGGCGCTCGAGAAGCGCCGCACGGTGCTGGGCGCGATCCCGGGCGCGATGGAGACCTGGTTGGCCGTGCGCGGCATGCGCACCCTGCACGTCCGCCTCGACCGTGCCGAGGCCAATGCCAAGGAGCTGCACCGCCGGCTGTCGGACTCGCGGCACGTCGTCTACAGCCGCTACCCCGGCTTCGGCACGATCATCGCGTTCGAGGTGTCCGGCGGCGCGGCCGCGGCGCAGAAGATGACCGAGCAGAGCGACATCATCACGTACGCGACGAGCCTCGGCGGCGTCGAGTCGACGTGGGAGCGGCGTCGTCGTCACCCCGGCGAGCCGGAGTCGGTGCCCGAGGGCCTCATCCGCCTGTCGGTCGGCATCGAGGACGTCGAGGACCTCTGGATCGACATCCAGAACGTCCTGGCCGCCGTCACCTGACCCAGGGCACGGCGCCGGGCCCGGTCAGACGGTCTCGGGCTTGGCGGTGCGCGAGATCAGGCGCTGCACGAGCTCGTCCGGGCTCATCTCGCCCGCGACGAGCGCGGCGACGTGCTCGACGATCGGCATCTCGACGCCGTTCAGCTTGGCGAGCTCGCTGACCGAGCGGCACGACTTGACGCCCTCGGCGACCTGGCGCGTCTGCGCCGTCACCTCCTCGACGCTCATGCCCTCGCCGAGCTTCTCGCCGAACGTGCGGTTGCGCGACAGCGGCGACGAGCACGTCGCCACGAGGTCGCCCATGCCGGCGAGCCCCATGAACGTCACGGGATCGGCGCCGATCGCAGCGCCGAGGCGTGCCGTCTCGGCCAGTCCACGGGTGATGACGGACGCCTTGGTGTTGTCGCCGAAGCCCAGCCCCACGCACACGCCGACCGCCAGCCCGATGATGTTCTTGGCCGTGCCCGCCAGCTCGCACCCGATGACGTCGGTCATCGAGTACGGACGGAACGCCGCGGAGTGGCACAGCTTCTGCAGCCGCTCGGCGACGGCCTGGTCGGTGCACGCCACGACGCTCGCGGCGGGCTCGCGATCGGCGATCTCGCGCGCCAGGTTCGGGCCCGACACCACGGCGATGCGCTCGGGGCCGGCACCGGTCATCTCGGCGATGACCTCGCTCATCCGCAGGTGCGTGCCGAGCTCGATGCCCTTCATGAGGCTCACCATGACGGCGTCGGACGGGATCGCACCACCCCACGTGTCGAGGTTGCCGCGCAGCTGCTGCGACGGCACCGCCAGCACGACGACCTCGGCCCCGGCCAGCGCCTCGGCCGCGTCGGACGTCGCCGAGATCGCGTCGGGCAGCACGACCCCCGGCAGGTAGTCGGCGTTCTGGTGGGTGTCGTTGATCGCGGCGCACAGCTCGGGCCGTCGTCCCCAGATGCGGACGTCGTTGCCGGCGTCGGCCAGCACCAGCGCGAAGGCGGTTCCCCACGACCCGGCTCCCATGACAGCGATCTGCGCCATTGACGACTCCCCATTCCCTCGTGTGCACGGTGTTGGACGAGCACGGTGCCTGACCCTCAGGGCTTGTAGTTGCTCTTGGGCCTGCTCAGCGAGTGCACGTCGATCCTCGGCGACGACGGCAGCTCGCCGCGCACCTCGGCCATCATCGCAGTCAGGGTGTCGATGAGCCGGTTGGTGGCCGTGTCGAGCAGCTCCTCGGTGAGCTCGCGCCCCTCGAGGTCCGACAGGTCGACGGGGTCACCGACGCGGACGTGGATCGTCTTGCGCGGGAACAGGCGCAGCTTCTTGCTGTACGGCCACAGGACGTCCTGCGGACCCCACTGCATGACCGGCACGAGCGGACGTCCCGTGGCCAGCGCGACCCGCACGGCCCCCGTGCGGCCGCTCATGGGCCATGCCGCGGGATCGCGGGTGATGGTGCCCTCGGGGTAGATCGTGACGACGCTGCCGGCCTCGACGGCCGCGATCGCCGCCCTCAGCGACTCGGCGGCGCCCCGGGTGCTGCGGTAGACCGGGATCTGCTCGGCGCTGCGCAGGATGCGACCGCCGACCGGCAACGTCATGAGCGTGTCCTTGGCCAGGAACCGCGGCGAGATGCCCTGGTCGACCATGAAGTGCGAGATCAGGAACGGGTCGAGGTGCGAGATGTGGTTCGGCGCCAGCACGAATCCGCCGGACGGGAGCTTCTCCTGGCCCTGCCAGTCGCGCTTGGTCAGCACCATCAGCAGGGGGCGGACGAACAGCACGATGAGGCGCATGGCTCTCGGGAAGTCGCGTCGCTGCATGCCGACGAGCCTAGTGCGTGCCGGCCGCGACTAGGCTCGGCCTCATGCAGGGAACCGTGGCGAGCTTCGACGCGACGACCCGGACAGGTCATGTGCTCACCGACGACGGCGTGCGGCTGGACTATCCGGCCGCCGCGCTCGCCGAGCACGTCCGGCACCTGCGGGTGGGCCAGCGGGTCTTCGTCGAGGTCGAGCCCGACACCCGCGACGTCACCCGCGTCGGCATCTGGCGCTGACGAGGGGTGGTGGCGGGGACGGCCCCCCTCGTCAGCGCGACGCGGTCAGAGCGTGACGGGCTTGTACGACGGGCGGGCCTTCTCGTACGCCTCGATGTCGTCGGCGTGGCTCAGCGTGATGCCGACGTCGTCGAGCCCCTCGAGCAGGCGCCACCGCGTGTAGTCGTCGATCGTGAACGAGTCCTCGATCGCGTCGGGGCCGTCGCCCGCGCGGACCGTGCGGTTCACGAGGTCGAGGCTCACCGTGGCGCCCGGGTTGGCGTCGAGGTGGTCCCACAGCCGCTGGACGACCTTGTCGTCCACCTGGGCGGCGAGCAGGCCCGACTTGCCAGAGTTGCCCCGGAAGATGTCGGCGAAGCGCGGCGACACGACGACCTTGAAGCCGAAGTTCTGCAGCGCCCACACGGCGTGCTCGCGCGACGAGCCGGTGCCGAAGTCGGGACCCGCGACGAGCACCGTCGCGTCGGCGTAGACCGGACGGTTGAGGACGAACTCGGGATCCTTGCGCCACGCCTCGAACAGGCCGTCCTCGAAGCCGTCGCGGGTGACCTTCTTGAGCCAGTGCGCGGGGATGATCTGGTCGGTGTCGACGTTGCTGCGACGCAGCGGGACGGCGACACCGGTGTGGGTCGTGAACTTCTCCATGGTCAGGCTCCTGCCTTCTCGAGCTGGGCGAGGTCGGCGGGGCCGGCCAGGTGGCCGAGGATGCCGGTCGCGACGGCGACGTCGGGCGAGACGAGGTGCGTGCGCCCGCCCTTGCCCTGACGACCCTCGAAGTTGCGGTTGGACGTCGAGGCGGCTCGCTCACCGACCATCAGCTGGTCGGGGTTCATGCCGAGGCACATCGAGCAGCCGGCGCCGCGCCACTCGGCGCCCGCGTCCTTGAAGATCACGTCGAGGCCCTCCTGCTCGGCCTGCAGGCGCACGCGCACCGAGCCGGGCACGACCAGGATGCGGGTGTCGGGCGCGACGGTGTGGCCCTCCATCAGCGCAGCGGCGACGCGGAGGTCCTCGATGCGTCCGTTGGTGCACGAGCCGATGAAGACCGTGTCGACCTTGATGTCCTTCATCGGCGTGCCGGCGGTCAGGCCCATGTAGGTCAGGGCGTTCTCGGCGGCGATGCGCTCGTTGTCGTCCTCGAACGAGGCGGGGTCGGGGACGTTGCCCGACAGCGGAACGCCCTGGCCCGGGTTGGTGCCCCACGTGACGAACGGCGTGATGGTCGAGGCGTCGATCGTGATGACCTTGTCGAACTCGGCGTCGTCGTCGGTGACGAGGCTGTCCCAGTGGGCGACGGCGGCGTCCCAGTCGTCGCCGGTCGGGGCCGACGGACGTCCCTTCAGGTAGTCGTAGGTGACCTGGTCGGGAGCGATCAGGCCGGCCTTGGCGCCCCACTCGATCGACATGTTGCAGATCGTCATGCGCGCCTCCATCGACAGCGCACGGATCGCGTCGCCGCGGTACTCCACGATGTAGCCCTGGCCGCCACCGGTGGTCTCCTGCGTGATGAGCGCGAGGATCAGGTCCTTGGCGGTCGAGCCGGCCGGCAGGTCGCCGACGACCTCGACGGCCATCATCTTGGGGCGGGCCTGCGACAGCGACTGCGTCGCGAGCACGTGCTCGACCTCGGACGTGCCGATGCCGAACGCGATCGAGCCGAAGGCTCCGTGGGTCGCGGTGTGCGAGTCGCCGCACACGATCGTCATGCCGGGCTGGGTCAGGCCGAGCTGCGGGCCGACGACGTGGACGATGCCCTGGTCGATGTCGCCCATGGGGTGCAGGCGGACGCCGAACTCCTCGCAGTTGCGGCGCAGCGTCTCGACCTGGGTGCGCGACACGATGTCGGCGATGGGCTTGTCGAGATCGGTCGTCGGGATGTTGTGGTCCTCGGTCGCGATCGTCAGGTCGGGACGGCGCACGGGACGTCCGGCCAGCCGCAGGCCGTCGAAGGCCTGGGGGCTCGTGACCTCGTGGATCAGGTGGAGGTCGATGTAGAGAAGATCGGGCTCACCCTCGTGGCTCCGGACGACGTGCTCGTCCCAGACCTTCTCGGCAAGTGTCTTGCCCATGGTGCTCTCCTCGTTCTCCTGCGCCGCAGGACCCGGTCGTCAGTGCCGCGATTGCAGGCACTTGCGTCTCACAATGCGATACGGCAGTATCAAGTCATGGACAACTCTAGCGGAGTCGGCGTTCTCGACAAAGCCGCGATGGTGCTCGCGGCGCTCGAGCCCGGACCGGCGACCCTCGCGGGTCTCGTGGCGAGCACGGGCCTCGCCCGCCCCACGGCACACCGGCTCGCCGTGGCCCTCGAGCACCACCGGCTGGTGGCCCGCGACATGCAGGGACGGTTCATCCTGGGCCCCCGCCTCGGCGAGCTCGCCGCCGCCGCCGGCGAGGACCGCCTGCTCGCCGCCGCCGGTCCGGTGCTGGCCCGGTTGCGCGACATCACCGGCGAGTCGGCGCAGCTGTTCCGCCGCCAGGGGGACTTCCGCGTGTGCGTCGCCGCCGCGGATCGTCCGACCGGACTGCGCGACTCGATCCCCGTCGGCGGCCAGCTGACGATGGCGGCCGGCTCGGCCGCCCAGATCCTGCTGTCGTGGGAGGATCCCGAGCGCATGAACAAGGGGCTGCTCAAGGCGACGTTCTCGGCCGCCGAGCTGTCGGCCGTCCGTCGCCGCGGCTGGGCGCAGAGCGTCGGCGAGCGCGAGAACGGCGTCGGCTCGGTGTCGGCGCCGGTGCGCTCCCCCTCGGGCAAGGTCGTCGCCGCGGTGTCGGTGTCGGGCCCGCTCGAGCGACTGACGCGTCAGCCGGGACGCATGCACGCCCCCGCCGTCGTCGCCGCGGCCGAGCGTCTGTCGCAGAGCCTGCGTCGCTCGTCGTGACCCCGCTCGGACGTCATCCCGAGCGGCTTGCACAGCCCTCGCTCGGGATGACGTCCAGCGGTTGCTAGGCCGCGAGGTCATCGGGGGCCACGATGCGAACGCGGTCGTCGGTGGCCAGGAAGACGGGCCAGACGTCGACGGGCACGCGACGCCCGGCCGCGTCGAGCTCGCGCGCCCACAGGCGGTCGCCCGCGCGCTGGTCGTCGCCGCCCGGGCGCGCGTACAGCAGCGCCACCGAGCCGCCCGGCACGCTGTCGAGCACCACCGACGTCAGCACGCCCAGCAGCTTGGCGACCTGCTCGACGTCGGGACGCTCGGGGCAGTCGTCGATCTTCAGCAGGATCGACGTCCACTTGCCCACGGGCCCCAGCACGACGCACCACACCTGCGGTCGCGAGAACCCCCACGGGCCCTTGAGCGAGCGCCACAGGCGGTCGAGATCGGAGATGGCGCGGATGGGCGGCAGCTGGTCGGGCGGCGGGGGCACGCACGAGTCGTCGTCAGTCATGCTCCGACCCTGCTGCGGACCGGCGCACGCGTCGAATGCCCCATCCACAGGCAGGACGTCATCCCGCGCGAGGCACGAGACGCACGCGCGAGATGACGTCAGAGGAGGTGGGTCAGGCCAGGGCGGCGATCAGCTGGTCCTTGCGCATGCGCGAGTAGCCCGGGACGCCCTGCTGGCGCGCGGCGGCCCGCAGCTGCGCGACGGTGCGCTCGGACGCGGCCGGGGCTGCCGGCTCGGCGGGCTCGGCCGGCAGGGCCGAGTCGGCGGGGGCGGCGGTCTCGACCGGCGCGGGCTCGGCAACGGGCTCCGCCGCCGGGGCGTCGTGGCGCACGACGGACTCGACGGTCTGCCTGACCTTCTTCGAGCTGGCGTCCTTGGCCTTCTTGGCCTTCTTGACCGAGGCCGAGGCGGTCGCGCGCAGCTTCTTGGCCTCCGCCTTGAGCTCGGACGTCTTCCGCTCGAGCTTCGCGACGCTCTTCTCGAGGGACGCGACCGTGGCCTTGAGCGTCTTGATCGTCGCGCGGGCGGCCACGAGCTCGGTGTCGTCCTGGGCGGCCCTCGACTTCTTCGAGGCCTTGGCCTCCTTCGGAGCCTTGGAGGCCTTGGGGGCCTTCGGCGGCTTGATCTTCGGGGCGGACGTGGTCTTGTTCTTGGCGGCCATGAGGCTCCTCCGGTGAGATGTCAGGGGCAGATCGTCGCACCCCAAGGTGAACAGAACGGTCAGATCAGCACGGCGAGCAGCTCGTCGCGGCTCATCCGCGAGTAGCGGGGCACCCCCTGCTCGCGGGCGGCGGCGCGCAGGCGGGTCACGGTCCACGTCGCCTCGGGCAGCTCGGGGGCGTCCTTCAGCGCCAGCGGCTCGGCCCGTGGTCGGTCGTCGCCGGCGTGATCGGCGATGGCCTGGCGGAGCTTCTTCTCGCTCTTGGCCGCCGACCGCTTCTTGGCCATCTCGGCCGCGTCCGCGATCGCGCGCTCGGCCCGCCGGGTGACCTTCTCGACCCGCGACTTGTGCTTGGCCGCACGGCGCTTCCAGGTGTCGACCTGGCCCTCCAGCATCTCGACGCGCGCCCTCAGCGCCGTGACCTGGGCGTTGAGCTCCTCGACCGTCGTGGTCGCGAGCTCGAGCTGCGCCTCGAGCGCCTGTCTGTCGGCCATCGTGTCCTCCGTCCGGTGTGCTGCTGGCAGCATCATGGCGGATCTGCGTGAACCGTGCGCGACGGACATCTCAGAACAGGCCCGGGCGCTCCAGGTCGAGCAGGGTCCGCTTGCGCTCGACGCCGCCCGCGTAGCCCGTCAGCGATCCGTCGGCACCGATCACGCGGTGGCACGGGACGACGATCGGGAGCGGGTTGGCACCGTTGGCGGCGCCCACGGCACGCGAGATGCCCGGCTCGTACCCGAGACGTCGCGCGATCTCGCCGTAGCTCGCGGTCTCGCCGTACGGGATGCGCAGCAGCTCGGACCACACCTTCTTCTGGAACTCGGTGCCGTCGCTGGCCAGCGGCAGGTCGAACCGCGTCCGCTCCCCCGCGAAGTACTCGCCGAGCTGCTGCTCGGCACGGTCGAGCAACGCGTCGGGCGCCTGCTCGCCGCGCGGCGCGTCGGCCCCGAAGCCGATCGCGGTGACCAGGCCCGCGGAGGTGTGGATGCGCAGGCCGCCGATGGGTGAGTCGATCCAGCGGGTCGTCATGGTCGGATCCCTTCGAAGGCGGCGGTCGCCCGCCACAGGTGCATGCCGGCGTACGAGCGCCATGGGCGCCACCGCTCGGTGTCGGCATCGGCGATGCCACGCCGGTCGAGCTCGCGACGGAGCACGAGATCGGTCGTGAGGAGGACGTCGGGGTGGGCCAGAGCGCGCATGACGACGTAGTCGGCGGTCCAGGGGCCGATGCCGCGCATCGCGAGCAGCTGGGCGCGCACGGCGTCACGGTCACCACCCGGGGCGAGCTCGAGCTCGCCGCCGGCGACGGCGTGCGCGAGGCCCACGATCGTGCGGGCGCGTGCGTGCGGCATGCCCATGTCGGTGGGATCGGCGCCCGCGAGGGCCTCGGGCGTCGGGAACGCGTGCGTCAGCCCGAAGGCCGTCGCGAGCCCGAAGTCGACGGGCGTGCCGCGCAGCGGCACCTGGCGACCCAGGACCGTGTTGGCACCGGCGACGGAGACCTGCTGCCCGACGATCGTGCGGACGGCGACCTCGAAGCCGTCGACGTGCGACGGGACGCGCAGACCGGGTGCGGACGCCACGAGGTCGCGCAGCTGGGGGTCGGCGCCGAGAACGCCGTCGATCGCCACCGGGTCGGCGTCGAGGTCGAGCATGCGGCGCGCGCGACCGATCGCGACGGCGGTGTCGCGCAGGTCGGCCAGCTCGAGCTCGCAGGCGACGTGGTCGTCGTGCAGGGTCAGCGCCATGACGCCGAGGCCGTGCGGGAGCCTCAGCACCCGGACGTACGTGGAGTCGCGGATCGCCTCGACGCCCGGCAGCACGTGCGCCGCGAGGAAGTCGAGCATCGCGTCGGCGTGGAACGGCTGCCGCACGGCCAGGCGCACCGTGATGCGACCCGTGGGCGTGGTCCGGCGGCGGCCCCGCATCTGCGTCGGGGTCAGCGCGTACGTCTGCCGCACCGATTCGTTGAACTGGCGGATCGACGAGAACCCCGCGGCGAACGCGACGTCGGACATCGGCATGTCGGTCGTCTCGATCAGCACCCGGGCCGCGTGCGAGCGGTTGCTGCGCGCGATCGCGAGCGGGCCGGCACCGAGCTCGTCGGTCAGCAGCCGCGTGACGTGCCGGCTGCTGTAGCCGAGACGATCGGCCAGGCCGTCGACCCCCTCGCGCTCGACGACGCCGTCGCCGATCAGCTGCATCGCGCGACCGACCGCGTCGGCCCGCACGTCCCACTCCGGCGAGCCGGGCGTCGTGTCGGGACGGCACCGGCGGCACGCGCGGTAACCGGCCTCCTGCGCCGCGGCGGCCGACGCGTGGAACGTGACGTTGCCGGGCTTGGGCGTGACGGCGGGACACGACGGACGGCAGTAGATGCCGGTCGTCGACACCGCGGTGTAGAACACGCCGTCGAACCGCTCGTCGCGGGCCTGGACCGCCCGGAAGCAGCGCTCGTGATCGGTGTGCATGCCTCCATCATGACGGTCCCCACCGACAGGCACTGGCGGGTATCGGACACGCACGCCCCCGACCGTCCGCCGCACCGTGATACACCGTGCTGGTGACCCCTGACGACGCCCGCGCCCTCGTGCACGTGACGTGGGTGGCTGCGGCGGAGCTCGACGACGCGCTGCTCGTGCGTCTCGTGGGCGACGTGACCGGGACGACCGACGGCGTCCGCGTCGTCCGCGCGTGCCGCACGTGCGGCAGCGACCGGCACGGCCAGCCGCGGGTCGTGCGCGAGCCGGGAGCGGCCCGCGTGTTCGTCAGCCTGGCACGCTCGGGCGGCCGGGCGGTGGTCGCCGTCACCGACGTCGGCGACGTCGGCGTCGACGTCGAGGAGGGCGGGGCCGCCGCCCCCCACGAGCTCGCCGACTGGGTGCGGGCCGAGTCGCTCGTCAAGGCGACCGGTCACGGTCTGACGATCGACCCGGCCACTCTCGACGTGGACCGGCGGACGGTCGACCTGGCGGCCCCCGCCGGTTGCGTGGCCGCCGTGACGGTGCTGACGGGCCGGCTCCTCGACGTCACGACGCGGTAGGCAGCTCCGGCAGCACCGTGCCGCGCAGCCACGCGTCGAACAGCGGACCGACAGCCGCGCCGCACAGCTCGGCCGCGACCGCCACGAACTCCTCGGTCACGACCGAGCCCGTCGCGTAGCGGGTCGTCCACGTGCGCAGCAGCGTGAAGAAGTCGTCGTCGCCGACCGTCAGGCGCAGGGCGTGCAGCAGCAGGGCGCCGCGCTTGTAGAGACGGTCGTCGAACATCAGGTCGGGCCCGGGGTCGCCGAGGACGAGGTCCTGCGGCAGCTGGTCGAGCTTCTCCCAGTGCTCCTCGGCCTGGTCGTCGGCCGACGGTCCGCCCGACTCCTCCGACCACAGCCACTCGGCGTAGCACGCGAAGCCCTCGTGCAGCCAGATGTCGCGCCAGTGCGCCAGCGTGACGCTGTTGCCGAACCACTGGTGGGCCAGCTCGTGCGCGACGAGACGCTGGTGCTCCCAGTCGCGCGTCATGAAGTTGGAGCCGAACACCGACAGGCCCTGCGCCTCGAGCGGGATCTCGAGCTCGTCCTCGGTGATCACCGCGGTGTACGACGCGAAGGGGTACGCGCCGAACAGCCGCACGAACAGCGCCATCATCTCGCCCTGCCGCTCGAACGCCGCGACGCTCTCGGACCGCGTGCCCGCCGGGAAGACCGTGCGGATCGGCACGGGGCCGGGGTCCTCGACGGACTCGTAGCGGCCGATCTGCACCGTCGCGAGGTACGTCGTCATGGGGCTGCTCTCGACGTGCCGCCACACGACCGAGCCCGCCCGGCGGCGCTGGCTCTCGAGCACGCCGTTGGCGACGACGACGTAGCCGACCGGGGCCGTCAGCTCGATCTCGTACGTCGCCTTGTTCGACGGGCGGTCGTTGCACGGGAACCACGACGGGGCCCCGTGCGGCTGGGAGGCCACGATGACGCCGTCCGCGAGCTCCTCCCAGCCCGCGTCGCCGTCGAGCCCCGGCATGGGGCGCGGCGAGCCGGCGTACGCCACGACGACCGTGAACGAGCTGCCGGCCGCGATCGCCGTCTTGGGGCGCACGACCAGCCGGCTCTTGTGGTGCGTGTACTTGGCGGCCGGCGCGCCGTCGACCGTGACCTTCGAGACGCGCAGGTGGTAGAGGTCGAGCTCGAAGCGCTCGAGGTCGTCGATCGCGGTGGCGGTGATGACGGCCCGACCGCCCAGGCTGTTGGAGTCGACGGTGTACGTCAGCTCGAGGGCGTAGTGGTCGACGTCGAACGAGTGGTCGCCGTGACCCGGGACGTACGGGTCGATCGTGTGGTCCGAGGCCGCCTGCGACTTCACTGGGCGTCGTCCTCGGCCCAGGGGCCGATGGGGTTGCCGATCCAGCGCGTCTTGCGGGGCACCGACTCGCCGCGCATGACCAGCGACATCGGTCCGATCGTGGCGTGCGAGCCCAGACCCGCCGCGGGCAGGATCACCCCGTGCGGTCCGAGGGTCGAGCCCTTCTCCAACGTCACCGTGTCCATGCTGAGTATCCGATCATGGAACAGGTGCGTCTGCACCACGCAGCCCCTGTTGACGGTCGTGCCGTCGCCCAGCACGATCAGGTCGGCCTCGGGCAGCCAGTACGTCTCGCACCAGACGCCCCGGCCGACCCGGGCGCCCAGCGTGCGCAGCCACAGGTTGAGCACGGGCGTGCCGGACGCGCTGCGGGCGATCCACGGCGCGCCGAGCAGCTCGACGAAGGTGTCGGCCAGCTCGTTGCGCCACACGAACGAGCTCCACAGCGGGTGCTCCCCCGCCCGGACGCGTCCGACCAGCACCCACTTGGCCAGCGCCGTGACGAGGGCCGCGACCGCGCCGACCACGATCATCACGACGCCCGCGAGCACCGCGGCCTGCCACCACCCGAGCCGGTCGGCCACCACGAGCTGCGCCACGACCGCGGCCAGGGCGGCGAGCGCGACACCCACCAGCGGCACGACGCGGGCGAGCTCGATGAGGGCCCGCGCGACGCGCAGGCGCCGGGCGGGCTCGTGCGTGCGCGACAGGTCGGCGTCGCCCGCGGTGCGGCGCAGCTTCTGCGGCGGGCTGCCGAGCCACGACGTGCCCTTCTTGGCCTTGGTGCGCTGGGGGGCTGCCGACAGCACCGCGACGAGCCCGCCCTTGGGCACCTTGCGACCCGGAGCCGTCATGCCGGAGTTGCCGACGAACGCGTGACGGCCGATCTTGACCTGCTCGACCCGCAGCCACCCGCCACCCAGCTCGTACATGCCGAGCATCGTGTCGTCGGCGAGGAAGGCGCCGTCGTTGACGGACGTGAGCGCCGGCAGCATCAGGACCGTCGAGGCCTCGACGCCGTCGCCGATGCGCGCGCCCAGCAGACGCAGCCACATGGGCGTGAGGGTGCTCGAGTACAGCGGGAACAGCCAGGTGCGGGCGTCGTCCATGAGGCGGAACACCGACCACGCCTGCCAGGCCTGACGGCTGTGGACGGCGTGGGTGCCGCTGGTCAGGCCGAACGACTGCACGCGCACCACGACGACCACGAGCACCGACAGCGTCACGAACGCGACGACCGCCGCGACGGGCGAGGCCAGGGCGAGGCGCACGGCGGCGTCGCCCAGGCCGTCCGCCGGCGCGACGAGCGGCACGACGGCGAGCCCTCCCACCACGACGGCGACGACCGGGAGGCACGCGAGCACGACCGCCGCGACCCCGTAGGCGACCGTCCAGCGCAGGTGGCGCGGGGCGCGCGTCGTGGTCTGCGGCCCCCGCGCCGGCCCGATGCGACGGGCCGGCGCGCCCGACCAGTACTCGCCGTCGGGCACGTCGCCGAACACCGCCGAGCCCGCACCGATCTCGGCACCCGCCCCGATCCGGGCCCCTGGCCCGAGCAGGCTGCGCACGCCGATCCGCGCATCGGCCCCGATGTCGACGGCGCCGACGTGCAGCGTGTCGCCGTCGATCCAGTGGCCCGTCAGGTCGACCTCCGGCTCGACCGACGCACCCGTGGCGACGGTCAGCAGGCCTGTGACGGGCGGCAGCGAGTGCAGGTCGACGTCACGGGCGACGCGCGCACCCAGGGCCCTCGCGTACAGACCGAGCATCGACGCCCCCGAGAGCGATCCGGCCCGCAGCTCGTCGGCGACGTGCTCGGCCAGCCACAGCCGCAGGTGCACGCCGCCGCCGCGCGGGTGCGTCCCCGGCTCGACGCCGCGCAGCAGCAGGCGGGCCGCCAGCGCGGCGAGCGTCATGCGCCCGGGCGGCGTGACGAGCAGCAGCGCGCCGACGACGATCCACGCCCACGACACCTGGGGCAGCCACGTCCACCCGAGCACGTCGGCGACGACGTGCGAGCCGGCGGCTGTCCACGTGAGCCAGCGCAGGCCAGTGATGGTGCGCAGCGGGATCGTCAGCAGCACCTGCGCGACCTGCGTCGACCGGCGCACCGGGCGGACCGACGCGTTGCGAGGCGCCTGCGCCGTCGACATCGCGTCGAGCGTGCCGGCCAGCTCGGCCACCGACGGGTGCGCGTACACGTCGGCCACCGTGACCTCGGGGAACTGCTCGCGCAGGCGGCCGACGAGCTGGGCCGCGCTGAGGCTGCCGCCGCCCAGGGCGAAGAAGTCGTCGGCCGGGCTCGTGACGACAGCACCGAGCAGCTCGAGCCAGATGTCCTTGAGCCACGAGGCGGTGCCTGCGAGCTCGGCCGCCGCCCCGGACGCGGCGACGCCGGGCAGCGGCCACGGCAGCGCGTCGCGGTCGATCTTGCCCGAGGTGCGGGTCGGCATCGACTCGAGACGACCCAGGCGCGGCACGAGGGCCTCGGGCATCTGCCGGCGCAGGATGTCGAGCGACGCGCGCTGGTCGAAGGTCTCGTCGGTCGCGACGTAGCCGACGAGGATCTTGTTGCCCGCACCGGTCGTGCGGATCGCGGCGGCCGCCGCGACGACTCCCGGCAGCCCGAGCAGCGCGTTGTCGATCTCGCCGAGCTCGATGCGACGGCCGCCGATCTTGATCTGCTCGTCGGCGCGTCCCCCGAACACCAGGCCGTCGGGATCGAACACCACGAGGTCGCCGCTGCGGTAGGCCCGCTCCCACCCCAGCGTCGGCATCGGCGCGTACTTCTCGGCGTCCTTGGCGGGGTCGAGGTAGCGCGCGAGCCCGACGCCGCCGATGATCAGCTCGCCGGTCTCGCCCGGTGCCACGTGCACGCCCTGCGCGTCGACGACCGCGAGGTCCCAGCCCGCGAGGGGCAGCCCGATGCGCACGGGCTCACGGGCGGCGAGCTGCGCGGCGCACGCGACGACGGTCGCCTCGGTGGGGCCGTACGTGTTCCAGACCTCGCGGTCGGGTCCGGCGAGGCGGTCGCCGATCTCGGGCGGGCACGCCTCGCCGCCGACGATGAGGAGCCGGACGTCGTCGAGCACGCCCGCGGGCCACAGCGACACCAGCGTCGGGACCGTCGAGACGACCGTGATGCCGTTCGCGATCATCCAGGGCCCGAGGTCTCCGCCGCTCTTGACCAGCGACCGCGGCGCCGGCACGAGGCACGCCCCGTGGCGCCACGCCAGCCACATCTCCTCGCACGAGGCGTCGAAGGCGACCGACAGACTCGCCATGACCCGGTCGCCCGGTCGGAGCGGCGCGTCCTGCAGGAACAGCGCGGCCTCGGCGTCGACGAAGGCGGCGGCCGAGCGGTGGGTCACCGCGACGCCCTTCGGCGTGCCGGTCGAGCCGGACGTGAAGATGACCCACGCGTCGTCGGTCGTCGAGGGCGGTCCGACGTCCGCCACGGCGCCTGCGGTCCTCCGGGGCGAGATCACGAGCTCGTTGCCGACCACCGCGGCGACGTCGGCCTCCTCGAAGACCGTGCGCGCCCGCGAGTCGGGGTCGTCGACGTCGACCGGCACGTACGCCGCTCCCGCGACGAGGATGCCCATGATCGCGACGTAGAGGTCGATCGTGCCGGAGTCGACCCGGACCCCCACCGTGTCGCCGCGCCCGACCCCCCACTCGTGCAGCTCGGCGGCGAAGGCGTCGGCCGCCTCGCAGAACTCGACGTACGTCAGCACGCCCGAGCCGTTGTCGAGGGCGGGCGCGTCGGGCGCCTCGAGGGCCGTCTGCCGCACGATGTCGACCAGGGTGCGGGGCCCGGGAGCTGCCGACGAGCGCAGGAGGGAGGAAGTGGCTGCATCGAGCCGCGGTGCCGTCACGGCACCAGCATGGGCCCATCACGTGAACGAGCGGTGAACGGCGCCGCGGTCGTCGGCGGCGCCGCGCCATGTTTCGACCGTGTGACCCCGTCTCATCTCCGCACGGCCGTCGACGCCCGGGACGACGGGCTTCTCCGAATCGTCACATTAACGCTCTGTTAACCGTAGCCAACCACGCGACCTTCAGGGCAGGCTGTCCTCACCCGTGGGTGCCCCCTCGCCGGGCGGCACCCGTCCGCACCCCACAGGAACGAGCCCATCCGTGAGGAACTCTCGCGCTCTCATCGGCGTGACCGGTCTCGCGCTCGCCGCGACCTGCGTGCTCTCGAGCACCAGCGTCGCGGCGACAGCCGTCGAGCCGTCGTCCGGCACCACGTCCACCCCGACCCCCGCACCCGGCCGCGGTCCCTCGACCGCCACGACGGTCGAGCCGCTCAGCAAGGCGCAGGTCGTCAAGCGCGCCGCCGAGACGGCCGTCGCGGGCGACCCGATCAGCATGCCGACGTCGTACCCGTACCAGCCCAACCTCAAGGTGTACCGCGACAACGCCGACGACGCGGCCCACTCGGCCGAGCTGATCGGGCACCCCGAGATCGCCCCGAAGCTGCTCGACCTGATGGCCGAGAGCGACCGGGTCTCGGCGCAGGTCGTGGGCCAGTCGACCGAGGGACGCGACCTGTACCTCGTCACGGTGACCGCACCCGAGTCGGAGGCCGAGACGGCGCAGCAGACCGCCTGGAAGAACGAGATGAAGTCCGATCCGGTCGCCGCCGCGCAGGACGCCGCCCTGCTGCGCGACTACAAGACGCCGGTCTGGATCAGCAACAACATCCACGGCAACGAGTGGGAGGGCACCGACGCGGCGATGAAGTACATCGACTACCTCGCGACGGCGCCCCTCAGCGAGGTGCGCAGCATCCTCGAGAACAACCGGCTGTACTTCTCGCCGTCGCTCAACCCGGACGGTCGCACCAACGCGACGCGTGCCACGGCCCTGGGGCTCGACCCCAACCGCGACATGATCACCAACTCGACGCCCGAGACGAAGTCGTTCATCCGCCAGGCCCAGGCGATCCAGCCGATCTACGCGGCCGACTTCCACGGCTACACCAGCGTGCTGCAGATGGAGCCCACCGGACCGCCGCACGGCTCGAACTACGAGTACGACCTCGTGATGCCGCACAACTACGCGCTGGCGCTCAAGGTCGAGAAGGACGTCGTCGACGCCGCGATCCCGGGCAACACGTACCGCAACATCACGACGGGCGCGATCGTCTCGGAGAACACGTCGGCCGACACGGCGCACATCAAGATCCCCTACCGCGACACCCCGGACGGCTGGGACGACTTCCCGCCGATCTTCACGGCGCAGTACGCGTCGTTCTTCGGTGCCGCGGCCGCCACGGTCGAGCTGCCCAAGGGTCGCAACGGGACGCCGGCAGGTCGCCAGTCGCCGGCCAACGCCGTCATCAACTCCGCCGTCGCCTACCAGACCATGACGAGCATCGTCGACTACATGAACACCGCCGGCACCGCCAAGGACATGATCAAGAACCAGATCGAGACCTTCCGTCGCGGCGTCGCGGGTGAGCCGAAGGACAACCTCACGGTCAGCAAGGTCAGCAGCGTCCCGGGCCCGACCCAGTGGCGCTCGCTCTGGGACGTCGCCGACGACCAGGAGAAGATCACCCTGCCCCGGGCCTACGTCATCCCCGTGGGCGACGGCCAGCGCTCCGCGAGCGACGCCGGCCGCCTGGTGCAGCAGCTGCTGACCCACGACGTCGAGGTGGGCACGCTGGCCGCCGACACGACGGTGGGCGGCACGACCTACCCGAAGGGCTCGTACGTCGTCGACATGCACCAGCCCCTGCGCGGACTGGCCAACGCCCTGCTCGACCTGGGCGAGGACATCTCGGCCAAGGTGCCGTCGATGTACGACATCTCGGCCTGGAGCTACGCGTACACGTGGGGCGCCACGGTCGACAAGGTCGGCCTGACGACGGACTCCCCGATCGGCACCGTCTCGCCGATCACGGCGCCCGCGTCGAACGTGTCGACGCCGGCGAAGGCCGGCTACCTGACGTTCGACGTCGCGGGCGTCGCCGACTACCAGGCGCTCAACGCCCTGCTCGAGGACGACGAGCAGGTCTCGATGCTCGCCGACGGATCGGCCGTCGTCGGTCCCGAGTCGTACGACGCCGCGAAGGAGGTCGCGTCGACGTTCGACATCGACCTCGACGTCGCGACGAAGGCCGATCTCGACGCGCTCGACGATGCCGGCACCAAGGCGCTGGCCGATCTGACGATCGGCTACGTCGGCACGCAGGACGACAAGCTCTCGCTGCAGCAGCTGGGCTTCGACGACCTCGTGGCCGTCACCGCCGCGTCGGTCAACGCCGATCCCACTGTGCTCGACGGGATCGACGTCCTCTGGGTCGGCTCGACCTTCAACACCGACGACCGCGCTGCGACCAGCACGACCCCCGCCGTCAGCTACCTGCCCGCCCGCACGGCCGTGCAGAAGCTCGTCGCACGTGGCGGTGCCGTCCTGGGCCGCGGCAGCGCGGGGTTCGGCGCCGCCGTCTCCGCCGGCCTCATGAGCGGGACCGTCGTCAACGGCAACAGCTCGGGCAACGGCATCGTCGACGTCGACACGCCGGCCGGCTCGGTGCTCGCGCCGTACGCGCAGGACAGTGCGTTCATCTACCCGGCGTTCTCCTTCACCGGGCTGGGCGAGGGCGTCAGGACCGAGCAGACGTACGCGGCCAAGCCGTTCCTGGCCGGGCACTGGCGTGGCACCACCGAGACGAACGGCCCCGCGACGGCGGCCGGCAAGGCCTCGGTCGTGTCGTACGTCAAGCCGACGACGGGTGCCAAGTCGATGGTGTTCGGCACCTCGGTGTTCTTCCGCACCCACCCCAAGGGCGGGATGAGCCAGGCCGCCCGCGGTCTGTTCTGGGCGGGTCCGACGGGTGACGCGGTCGTGGCACCCGGCGGATCGGGCGTCTCGATCACGTCGGTCTCGCCGGTCACCTACCCGGCGTCCGCGTCGGTGACGGTCGCCGCGTCCGACGCGTCGGGCGCCTCGCTCGACGGCACGGTGGAGCTCACGGCGGGCGGCACGGTCGTCGCCTCCGGCGCCACCAGTGGCGGCAAGGCCACGCTGACGGTCCCGGGCCTGACGCCCGGCACCACGTCGGTCGTCGCGACGTTCACCCCGTCGTCGGCGCGCTTCACGGCGTCGACCAGCGCCCCCGCCGCGATCTCCGTGGCGAAGGCGAGCCCGAGGCTGACGCTGAAGGCCAAGAAGTGGAAGGTCGCGAAGAAGGCGCGGGTCACCGTGTCCCTGTCGGTGCCCGGCGTCTCGACCGGCGGATCGGTCGTCGTGACCGACAAGGGCCGCAAGGTCAAGACGATCTACGTCAAGGCCGGCTCGTCGCGCACCGTCACGCTGAAGCTCAAGAAGGGCACGCACCAGCTGCGCGCCACCTTCTCGGGCAACGGCCTCGTGGCACCCGGCACGACCAAGGCGGTGAAGGTCCGCATCCGCTGACGTCGACCCTGCAACGACACCGCGGCCGGTTCCCCTCGGGGAGCCGGCCGCGGTGCTGTGCGGGACGGTACGGGTCTCTCGTGGTCAGCGCCCGGCCGCCACGTGGTTGGCGGCCAGGTACGACAGGCCCAGTGCCGGGAGCAGACCGTTGCCGGCGAGGTAGCCGCCGGCCCCGTGGCCCGAGATGCCCATCGCGGCGCCGCCGGCCGCGTACAGCCCGGCGATCGGCGTGGCGGAGTCGTCGACGACGCGGGCGTGCTCGTCGACGCGCAGCCCGCCCTGGGTGTGGAACAGCGCCGGGCGCACCGCGACCGCCGCGAGGCGTCCCGTGAGCTCCTGCTCCCACGACGTGCGGCCGAGCTCGTCCTGCGCGTCGCCGCGGGCCATGCGCTGCGTCCGAGCGAGCGTCTGCTCCAGCCCGTCGGCGTCGATGCCGACCTGCTCGGCGAGCTCACGCGCCGTGTCGGCCCACTTGACCGCACCGGACGCGCGCGTGTCGAGGTAGTCCTGGAACACCGAGCACGCCTCGTCGATGCGGGCGTCGAGGATGATCCAGGCCTGGCCGTCCGCGTGCTGCAGCACCGCGGCCGCGTACTCGGAGTAGCCGGTCGTCTCGTCGCCGAAGCGCCGGCCGTGACGGTCGACCAGGAAGGCACCGTGCATCACGGTCGCCCAGCCGGTCAGCGTCGCGGCGGGCATCGCGAGAGCGGCGTGCCCCTGGTACGCGTCGAGGTAGGCCGTCGCACCGCCGAGGCGCGTGCCGATCGAGAGCGCGTCGCCCGTCGAGGCCTCGCTGCCGTGGTAGACCGCGTCGGCGATCTCGGGGGCGTGCTGCGCGACGAGGTCGCGGTTCGCCGCGAAGCCGTTGGTCGCCAGCAGCACCGCGTCGGTCGGGATCTCCTCGGCGCCACCGGGCGTCGAGACGACGACCGCGCGCACGCCCGACTCCCCCACCAGCACGTCGTCGAGGTGCGCGGGGACGAGGAAGTCGATGCGCGGGTGGCGGCGCGCCTCACGGACGAGGTGCGACAGCATCGAGCGGCCGGACCGACCGGGCACGGTGTGGCAGCGGGTGCGGCTGTGGCCCGGATAGTCGAAGTCGGTGACGAGCGACAGGGGCATGCCCACCTCGTCGGCGAGCCACTCCACGAGCTCGGCGCTGACGCCGGCCAGCGTCGTGGCCAGCGCGGAGTCCGCCTCGTCGTGGGTCTTGGCCATGATGTCGCCGACGAACGTCTCGGCCGAGTCGTCGACGCCCGCGTCACGCTGCCAGCGGCTCCCGGCCCCCGGGATCATGGCCGTCGACATCGCGGTGTTGTTGCCCACCGCGAAGTGCTCGTTGGTCTCGACCACCAGGACGTCGAGGCCCAGCGACGCGGCGCGCAGGGCCGCGGCCAGGCCACCGCCCGCACCCGCGACGACCAGGTCGGGCCCGCCCTCGGCGTTCACGCGGCGCTCCCGTCGAGGGACGCTCGCAGACCGATCAGCCGCAGCGCGGTGGCCGTGGGATCGACCAGCACCGCACCGCCCGCGCTCGGGGCGACGTCGACCGCCGAGCACGCGTTGAAGACGAACCCGCCGTCGAGGTCGGCGACGCTGCGCTCCACCGTCTCGTTCCAGACCCGGTCGTCGGCGATCGCGTCGAACGACAGGTCGAGCACGCGCGTGTCGGGTGCCGTGAGGCCGTACGACGCGAAGCGACGGTCGAGCTCGGCCGCGATCGCGGGGTTGCGGGCCACCGAGAACAGGGGGGTCCCCTGGCTCGCCAGGAACGACGCCGTGAGCCGCCCGATGCCGAGCAGCGGACGGGCCAGGCCGTCCTGGTCGTCGATGCCCGGGTCGAGCACGCAGTCGGGCAGGAACGCGTCGAAGCCCTCCGGGTCGGCCGCGGCGAACGCCGCCAGCACGGCGCGCTCGGACGTCGCGACGTCCTCGGGCGTCTCGAGCGCCGTCGGGGCGCCTGATCCTGTGCCGATGTCGCGCAGCACGACCTCGACGCCGTCGGGGCTGTGCTCGTCGTAGCGGGCCTGACGGCGGGCCAGCTCCTGCTCGCCGACCGCGATGGGCGTGAACGACAGAATCCTCATGATGTCTCCTTCGTCGGCGCGGGCGGGTCGATGCCGAGCGCGCGCGGATCGTTGGGGTGCTCGGCCAACGGGTGCACCTGGATGTCCATCCACGGGTGCAGCGGCAGCGACGTCAGCGCCTCGTGCAGCACCGTCGCGTCCGGGACGTCGTACAGGCTCCAGTTGGCCCACCGGCCCGGGATGCGCCACAGCCGGCGCAGGTGTCCCGCACCCGCCAGCCGCTGGCCCTGCAGGAGCTCGGCGGCGAAGATCTCCTCGCGCTCCTGATCGTCGTCCCGCCCGGGGGGCCAGACGATCTCGATGTGCACCAGGAACTCGGGCATCAGGTGCCCAGGTAGGCGGCGCGGACCCGCGGGTCGTCGGCGAGCTCGGCGCCCGAGCCCTCCAGCACGATCGCGCCGCTCTCGATGACGTACGCCCGGTCGGAGATCGCCAGCGCCTGCGACGCGTTCTGCTCGACGATCAGCACCGTCACACCGGTGTCGCGGATCTGCCGGATCGCCGCCAGCACCTGGGCCGACAGGTTGGGCGCGAGGCCCACCGACGGCTCGTCGAGCGTCAGCACCGTCGGACGCGCCATGAGCGCGCGGCCGATCGCGAGCATCTGCTGCTGACCGCCCGACATCGTGTTGGCGCGCTGCGAGCGCCTCGTCGCGAGGATCGGGAACAGGTCGAAGACCTCGTCGAGCGACGCCTTGATGCTCGACCGCGGCTGCGAGTACGCACCCATCTCGAGGTTCTCGATGACGTCGAGGTCGCCGAAGAGGGCGCGGTCCTGCGCCACGTGCAGCATGCCGGCGCGCACGATCTCGTCGGGACGCAGCGACTGCACCGGCTCCCCACCGAGCAGGATCTCTCCCCCGGTGGCCTTGATGATGCCGGCGACCGCCCGCAGGGTCGTGGTCTTGCCGGCGCCGTTGGCACCGATCAGCGAGACGATCTCCTTCTCGTCGACCCGCAGGTCGATCTCGTGGAGGATCTCCAGGCGGCGGTAGCCGGCACTGAGGTTCTTGAGCTCGAGCATCTAGTAGTCCTCTCCGAGGTAGGCCTCGATGACCTGCGGTTCGGCGATGACCTCGGCGGGGACGCCCTGGGTCAGGACCCGTCCGTCGTGCATCACGACGAGCCGCTCCGACAGCGCCATGACGGCGGCCATGATGTGCTCGACGAACATCACCGTGAGGCCGTCGCCGTGCAGGTCGCGCAGCAGCTCGATCATAGGGGCGCGCTCGGCGGGGACGAGCCCCGCCAGCACCTCGTCGAGCAGGATCATGCGGGGCTCCATCGCGAGCGCCCGCGCGAGCTCGAGGCGCTTGAGCCCCGCCGTCGGCAGGCTGCCCGACGCCGCGGTCGCGTACTGCTCGAGCTGCACGCGCTCGAGCACGCCGAGCGCGTGCCGGCGGGCGTCCTTGCGGGACCGCCGGCCCAGCGACGCGATCGTCACGTTCTCGAGCACCGACATCGACTCGAACGGCCGCATGAGCTGGAATGTGCGCACCAGACCGGTGCGCGCGACCCTCTGGGCCGACCAGCCCGTGATGTCGGTGCCGTCGAACACGATGCGGCCCGACGTGGGCTCCTGGCTGCCGGCCAGCAGCGAGAACAGCGTCGTCTTGCCGGCGCCGTTGGGTCCGATGATGCCCAGGAACTCGCGGTCGTCCACCGTCACGTCGACGGTGTCGACGGCGGTGAGGCCCGTGTACTTCTTGGTCAGTCCCTCTACCTCGAGCAGGCTCATGAGCGCCACCGATCCCTGATGGTTCCGAAGATGCCCTTGGGCATCACGATGACGATGATGATGAGCAGGGTCGCGTAGACCGCGACGTCCAGGCCCGACGTTCCCTGCAGGAACGACAGGAAGCCGGGCGGGTTGCGCAGCACCGTCGCGACGAGCTCGGACAGCGGGCCGACGACGGCCGCGCCGATGACGGGGCCCCAGATCGTGCCGATGCCGCCGATGACCGCCGGGATGATGGCCTCGACCGACACCGCCGACCCGAACGCCTGCTCGGGCCCGACGAAGAAGTAGTACTGCGTGTAGTAGACGCCGGCGACCGCCGTGACGCCGCAGCTCAGGGCGACGGCGATCAGGCGCGCCCGCATGGTGTCGATGCCGAGCGACGACGCCGCGACCTCGTCGTCGCGCACGGCCTGGGCGTACTGCCCGGCCCGCGAGCGGACGTAGAGGATCGAGATCAGCACCGCGACGGCGAGGATGGCCAGCGGGATCCAGAAGTACAGGGGGCTGCCCTGCTGGAACTGCAGCATCGACCACGAGTCGCTCGGGAGGATCTCGACGTTGAACCCCTCGGTCTTGTTGAGCACGTCGAGGTTCTGCACGATCAGCAGGAACATCTGCGCGAACGCGAACGTGGCCAGCGCGAAGTACGAGCCCGCGAGCTTGTAGCGCAGGCACATGTACGCGATCGCGACGCCCACGGCCGCCGACAGCACGGCCGCCACGACCATCGAGATCCAGGGCGAGATGCCGTGGTCGACCAGCAGGTACGCGCCGGTGTAGGCGCCGATGCCGAAGAACGCGGCGTGGCCGAAGCTGAACATGCCGCCGAAGCCGCTCATCAGGTTCCAGCCGACCGCCATGATCGCGAAGATCAGGGTGCGGATCGCGACGCTCTGGGCCTGCTCGCCGAGGAGCAGCGGCAGCAGCGAGAGCACCGCGACGCCGACGACCAGCACGACGAGCTGGCGCCGCATCCAGGTGTCCTTGAGCCGCGGGTCGTCCGCCGCGGGGAGCTCGTGCGCCGTGGTGGGGCGCGGGGCTGTGGTGTCGGTCATCACTTGGCTCCGTACAGACCTTGGGGGCGCAGGAACAGCACCATGACGAACACCGCGAACACCAGGATCAGCGATCCGGTGCCGGGCAGGTACAGGGCTCCGACCGTCTGGACCAGGCCGATGACCAGGCCGCCGATCGTCGCGCCGAGCACGCTGCCGAGGCCTCCGAGCACCACGATGACGAAGGCGAGGATCGTGAACTGCTCGCCGACCGACGGGGTGAGGCTCGTGAACGGGGTCATGAGACCGCCGGCGACGGCGACGCTGGCCGCGCCGATGCCGAACGTCAGCGCGTAGACGCGCCGCACGTTGACGCCGACGAGCGCAGCGCCCTGGGCGTTGGCGGCGACGGCGCGGATCGACAGGCCCAGCGACGTGCGTCGCAGCACCAGCGTCAGCGCGACGCCCACCAGCACGGCGCCGACGAACGCGATGATGCGCGAGTACGACGCGATCGCGCCGAACACCTCGAACGACCCGTCGATCGGCGTGCCGACCGACTTCGGCCGGCCCGTGAAGATCATCAGCAGGACGTTGGCGATCAGCAGCTGGATGCCGAGCGTCACGAGCAGCGGGCCCTCGTGGCTGCCGGTCGACGTCAGACGGTTGAGCAGGAAGTGCTGCACCATCATGCCGAACAGGAACATCACGGGGATCGCGAGCAGCGTCGCGACGTAGACCGGGATGCCCGGGCCGGCGACGAGCGCGTACACGACGTACATCGACATCGTCAGCATCGAGCCCTGCGCGAAGTTGACGACGCCGAGCACGCCGAAGATCAGCGTCAGGCCGATCGAGACCAGCGCGTAGACACCGCCCAGCAGCAGGCCCGTGACGATCGACTGCGTGACGAGACCGCTGTCCTTCCCGCCCACCGCGAAGACCGCGGCGAGCAGGACGACGACGGTGACCGCCACGACCGTCGTGGGGTGCGTGCCGACCCGGACGACCCGGGTCGGCCCGTCACCACGGGTGGTCGCTTCGGTCATCGTGCCGGGGCCGCGGGGAAGACGAGGTCCTTCGTCGCGACCTCCTGCGGGAAGACCTGCTCGACGTTGTCGCCCTGCACCTGCATGACGATGACCGTCGCGTTCTCGTTCTGGCCGCGCTCGTCGAACGTGATGGGTCCGTCGAAGGCCAGCAGCGGGTCGTCGATCTCGATGCCGGAGATGGCCTCGCGCAGCTTCTCGGGGTCGTCCGAGCCGGACTTCTCGAGCCCGGCCGCGATGACCTCGACCGCCTGGTACGACAGGATCGACGCGGTCTCCATGGGCTTGCCGTACTTGGCCTCGAAGCGCGTGCGGATGTCGGTGACGCGCTCGTTGTTGGCGTCGTAGTGGTAGTTGGCGCTCAGCACGTTCTGGCCCGAGGCACCGGACGCGGCGGGGAACGAGCCGTCGTCGAAGGCTCCGTTGGCGATGCCGTACAGGCCCTGGATGTCGGGACCGAGCTCCGAGACCGCCTTGGCGATCAGGACGCCGTCGGGGAAGTACCCGGTGGCCACGATGACGTCGGGGTTGATCGATGCGGCCTCGCGCACCTGCGTCGTGGCGTCGGAGAAGTTGGTGCCGGGGTACGTGATCTCCTTGACCGTCGTGATGCCCTGCGCCTCGGCCTCCTTCTTGAACGCGTCGAAGACGCTGTCGCCGAAGGCGCCCTCGATGTGCAGGTAGGCGACCGTCTTGATCGGGGTGCCCTTGTCCTGGCCGATCTTGACCAGCGAGTCGGCGCCGGACGTGCCCATGCTGGTGGCGTCGGGCTGCACGCGGAACGAGTACTTGTAGCCCTGCTCGAGGATCTTGTCGTCGACCGCGACGTCGATCACGAACGGCACGCGTCCGCGCTCGGCGACCGCCGCGACGTTCTGGGTGACGTCGCTCTGGTAGGTGCCGATCAGCGCGACCGCGCCGTCGCCGATGAGGCGCTGCGCCTCGCTCTGGCCGACCTCGGCCTTGCCCTGGCTGTCACCGCCGGCGAGCTCGAGCTGGGCGCCGTCGAGCGCCTTGATGCCGCCCGCCGCGTTGATGTCGGCGACGGCGAGCTTCGCGCCGTCGTCCATCAGCCCGCCGACACCGGCGAGAGGACCCGAGGTGGGGTGGATCGAACCGATGGTGACGGTGTCCGAGTCCGAGGAGCCTCCATCGGAGCTGCCGCACGCGGCCAACCCTCCGGTGACGACCAGTGCGGTCATCACGCTCGCGATCTTCTTCATTCCAGGACCTGCCTTCCGTGCCGGGGGGCACCAGATGTGTGTTCCACTGAAAGGAACGCTCTTCAGGGCGTGTGTTCCGCTCAGCGAACTACTGCGCAGAAGCCGACGGCCACTTTCACGTCACTATTCCATGACAAGGCCGCGATTACTAGATCTAGATCACACCGAAACAAAGATGTTACAGTTCCGCTCAGCGGAACGCCTACGTTCGTCGAGAGGAACATCATGACGTCAACCCATCCTTCCCGTCCTCCGGCGGAGAGCGCCAGCGGCACCGAGTCGGCCGATCGCGTCGCCGACGTGCTGGTCTCGTTCACACGCTCGGACCGTCCGCTCGGCGTCTCGCAGATCGCCCGCGACCTCGGCCTGAGCAAGGCCGTCGTCCACCGCATCCTGCAGTCGCTGGCGTCGCGCGCGCTCGTGCAGGCCATCCCGGGCGACGCCCGGTACGCCCTCGGGCCCACCGCGGTCGGGCTCGGCACCAAGGCGTGGAGCCAGCTCGACGTCCGCAGCCTCGCGGCACCCGCCCTGCGCCGGCTCCGCGACCAGACGCGCGAGACCGCGACCCTCTCCGTGCTGGTCGGCAACCGGCGCATCTACCTCGACCAGTACGAGAGCCCGCAGGAGGTCAAGATGGTCATCGAGATCGGACCCCAGTTCCCCCTGCACTCCGGCGCGTCGAGCCGGTCGATCCTGGCCTTCCTCCCCCAGGCCTTCATCGACGAGGTCGTGGCCGAGCTCGTCGACCTGCGGCCCGACGTCGACCCGGACGAGTTCCTCGACGGCCTCGCGCAGGTGCGCGACCTCGGGTACGCGACGTCCACCAACGAGCGCAACACCGGGGCCGCCTCGATCGCGGCGCCGTTCTTCGACGCGAGCGGCAACGTCCTGGGCTCGATCAGCTCGTCGGGCCCGGCGGCCCGGTACGCCCAGCCCGCCGACGAGTCGCACCAGGAGCACGTCGCCCAGGTGCTCGCCGCAGCGCGCTCCATCACCCGCCTGCTGCAGCCGGCCCGCTCGTGAGCGCCACCGCACGCGTCCTGCCCCGGTCGTTCCTCTACGTCCCGGCCAATCGCCCCGAGCTGTTCGACAAGGGCGTGGGGGGCCCGGCCGACGCCCTGGTCGTCGACCTCGAGGACGCCGTGCCCGTGCCCGCCAAGGACGCCGCCCGCCGCGGGCTCGCCGCCTGGCTGGACGCCCGTCCGGCGGACGCCACCGGGCCGGAGATCTGGGTGCGGGTCTCCCCCGAGTTCCTCGACGCCGACCTCGACGCAGCGGTGCGCCCGGGCGTGCGCGGGCTCTTCCTCGCCAAGTGCTCGACCGAGCAGCTCGACGCCGCGGCGCCCCGCCTGGCCACCCTGGAGGACGAGCGGCACGTCTCCCCCCGGCTCGACGTCGTCGGCCTGGTCGAGACGGCCGAGGCGCTGCGCGACCTCGCCGCCCTCACCACCCACGCCCGGCTCACGACGCTGGGCATCGGCGAGGTGGACCTGCTCGGCGACCTGCGCATGACCCGCTCCCCCCGCACGGCCGCGGCGATCGACGCGTTCCGCACGCAGGTCGTCGTGCACTGCGCGGCGGCCGACCGCTCGGCACCCGTCGCCCCGACGTCGACCGACTTCCGCGACCTCGAGGCGTTCGAGGAGAGCACGCGCCACCTGCTCGACCTGGGGTTCCGGTCGAGGACCGCGATCCACCCCGCCCAGGTCGGGGTCGTCAACACCGTCGCCAGCCCGTCGGCCGAGAGCCTGTCGGCGGCGCAGGAGGTGCTCGACCAGTTCGAGCGCTCGCAGGGCGGCATCACCCTCGACGCGCGAGGCCGGCTCATCGACGCCGCCGTCGTGCGCGAGGCACGAGAGACGATGGGCCGGCGCCGCTGATCGCGGCGCCGGCCCGGCGTCAGGTCGTGCGGTGTCGGCTCCCGCCGTGCGGCGTCAGCTGCCCGAGCGCTTCTGGAACGTGCCGCGCGGCTCGCCGACGATCGCGCCGTCGGCCCAGACGACCTCGCCGCGCAGGTACGTGTCGGTGACCCGGGCGGTCAGCTCGAAGCCCTCGAACGGCGTGTACTCCTGCGTCGAGACCGAATCGGCCGCCCGCACCGTGTACTGCACGTCGTCGTCGACGAGGCTGAAGTCGGCGTCGTAGCCGACCTGCAGGTCGCCCTTGTTGGCCAGGCCGAAGCGGTCGGCGGGGTTGCGGGCGGTCAGCTCGGCGATCGCGTTGTACGACAGCCCGCGCTTGCGGCCCTCGGAGATCATGCCGGGCAGCAGGTACTCGGTGCCGCCGAAGCCGGACTTCGCGACGAACACGTCGTCGCGCGGCTCGCCGAACTTCGTCTCGTCCTTGCAGCACGCGTGGTCGGACGTGACCCACGAGAAGTTGCCCGCGAGCAGGTGGTCCCACAGCGCCTCGACGTCCTCGCGCGAGCGCAGCGGCGGGTTGACCTTGCCGCCGAGGTTCGCGGTGTGGAAGTCGGCCAGCAGGTGGCCGACCGTGACCTCGCGGCGGAAGTTGATGTGCGGGAACGTGGCCTGCATCATCATCGCGGCCTCGATCGCCTTGCGAGACGTCAGGTGCAGCAGGTTGATGTTGGGCAGCTCGGTCTCGTGCGCGAGGTACGACGCGATCGTGATCGCGAGGCCCTCGGAGTGCGGCGGGCGCGACGCGCTGTACGCCTCGAGGCCCTCGAGCGTGCCGTCGGCCTCGACGAGCTTGGTGTACGCCCGCATGATCTCGGCGGTCTCGCAGTGCAGCGACAGCGAGATGTGGTCGCGGTCGGCGGCGAAGCGCTCGTCCTCGCGGGCCTTCTGGATGCCGCGCATGACGAACTCGAAGTGCGCGATGTCGTACGACTCGTCCTCCGGCAGCATCAGGAACGAGCCCTGGTCGGTCGAGCGACCGTGCAGGCCGTGGCTGCCGTAGAACATGAAGACCTTGAACGACGGGACGCCGTTCTCGACGAGGTACGGGATCTCGTCGATGTGCTGGGCCAGGATCGGCGCGATGTGGAAGCCGTAGTCGATGTAGGCCTTCTTCTCGGTCGCGGCGAGCACCTCGGGGAAGATCTCGGTGTACGGACCCGAGCGGTTCAGGTAGTACGCGCCGGTGCGCATGTACGTGATGCCCGAGGTCACGCCGCCCTGGGCCGACGCCTGGCTCTCGCTCGCGGCGTCCTCGCCCAGCTCGTTGTAGATGCCCCAGTGCTGGTGCACGTCGACGGCACCCGGGAACAGGTGCTTGCCGCCGGCGTCGAGCACGGTCTCGGCGCGGCTCGCGTCGAGGTCGGCCTCGAATGCCGCGAAGCGTCCGTCCTTGACCGCGACGTCGAGGCGCTCGGGGGCCTCGTGGCCCGGGCGCACGACCTGGACGTTGGTGATGATGAGGTCGAATTCAGGCATGGGTCAGTCCTTTGCTCGGAGCAGGGTCGATCAGGGTCAGGGGTGTCAGCAGGTCGTCCATCGTCGACGCTCCCGCGAGGTCGCGGCACACCGCGGACAGCGCGGCGACGGCGGCGGGGTCGAGGTTGCGGCCCGCGTTGGTCGCGAACTTCGACGCGATCTCGTCGAACGACAGCGGTCGCTGCGGCCCTCCCCGCGTGGTCAGCACCTTCTCGACGACGGTACGCCCGTCCTCGAGCTCGGCGGTCAGCACCGCCGGGAACTGGTGCGGGAAGATGTCGGTGCACTCGTCGTCGGCCACGACGTCGACCTTCGCCATGATGGCGCGCCGCGCCGGGTCGTGGGCGAGCTCGTCGGTGTAGTCGTCGAGACCGGCTCCCAGACCGCTGCCGCCGAGCAGGCCGACGGCGACGGCGTACGGACCGCTGAACTGGGCCATGTACCCCGTCTCGGGTGACCGCTTGACGTCGATCGGCTCGCCGATCGTGCGCAGGTTCGGCGCGGGGACGCCCAGCGTCAGCCGGCGGACGTCGCCGGGTGCGATGCCGGCGACCCGCAGCGCGGACGCCGCGTCGACGGCCGCGTGCGTGAAGTGGTTGGCCGGGTAGGGCTTGACGAAGATGCCGGGCACCGACCAGGTCGTGCCGAGGCCGTCGCTGACCTGGGACGGGTCGTACGTGCCGTGCAGCCACGACTGGAAGAAGCCGAAGCGCCCCTCCAGGACGGTCGGGGGCCCGGTGATGCCGTACTCGACGAGGCTCGCGGCCGAGATCGCCGCGTGCGCCGCCCACCCGCAGTGGATGCGCTTGACGGTTCCGCCGGTGCGGTTGGCCTCGATGATGCCCGACGCCATCGACGCCGCGACGCCCATCGTGTCGGTGATCGCCGCGGCCGAGGCACCGCCGATGACCGCTGCCGCGACCGCACCGCCCATCGCGCCGCAGATCGACGTCGCGTGCTGGCCGTTCTCGAAGAACGTCGAGTTCTTCTTCTCGGCGTCGTAGCCGGCCATGCCGAGCCGGACGCAGACCTCCAGGCCGATCGCGATGCCGCGCACGAGCTCGCGCCCGTCGGCGCCGTGCGCCTGCGCCGCGGCGAGGGCCGCGGGGACCACGGTCGCGCTGGGGTGCAGCACCGACGGCAGGTGGGTGTCGTCGTAGTCGAGCGAGTGCGCCAGCACGCCGTTGACGAACGCGGCGAGGTTGGCCGGCAGCGGGGCGTCGACGCCGACCGCCGACGCCGGTCCCCCGCCGGCCTGGTCGCGGGCCCACGAGCGGGCCGCGCGGCTGGTGTCGAGGTCGGCGGCCGCGACGGCGATGCCGAGCGTGTCGAGCACGCGCATGCCGACGCTCTCGACGACGTCGGCCGGGAGGTCGTCGTACGACGTGCCCTCGGCGAAGGCCGCGATCTGCTGGGCCAGGGTCAGCTCGCTCATGCCGACGTCACCGCCAGCGGGCGCACCGGCGAGCCGGTCGCGCCGTAGATGTTGAGCGGGATCAGCACGAAGGTGAACTCGTGGCGCTGCTTCGCCGCGAGCTCCTCCAGGTCGAGGGCCTCGATGATGTAGATGCCGTTCTCGACGAGCAGCACGCGGTGTGCCGGCAGGAGGGCGTGACCGCCGCCCGGCGCGAGCCGCTCGAAGGCGATCGTGTCGGCTCCCGCGGCGTGCACGCCCCGCGCGGCCAGCCACTCGGCACCGGCCTCGCCGATGCCGGGCACGCCGCTGGGGCCGCCGACGTACGGCGCACCCTGCGAGAACAGGCTGCCCCAGCCGCTGCGGATGAGGACGACGTCGCCCTCGCGGACCTCGACGCCCTCGCGCTCGGCCGCGGCCTCGAGGTCGGCGACGGTGATCTCGTAGCCGCCGTCGCAGACGTCGACCCCGAGGAGGGCCGGGATGTCGAGCAGCACGCCGCGCCGGACCATCGGCGCGATGGTGTGCACGCCGAGCTCGTCGTACTTGCCGCCGACGCCCGCGGCCGCCGCGTCGACGCCGCCGAACATCTTGCCGTCGTGCGACACGTGGGCCAGCGCGTCGATGTGGGTGCCGACGTGCGTGCCGGTCGTGATCATGTCGTTCGCGGCGCTGCCACCGTCGGCGCGGGTCATGTCGCCGTGACGGCGCGGCAGGGTGTGCCAGAACTGCGGGTGGTTGGGCGACTGCGGCATGCCGACGCGCAGCTGGCGCCCGAGGTCGACCACGTCGACCCCGCCGAGGGTGGCCTGGAGGAACGCGTCGGTCATCGGACGACCCCCGCGCTCGTGAGCTCGGCGATCTCGTCGGCGGAGTAGCCGGACTCGGTGAGCACCTCGTGCGTGTCCTGGCCGAGGGCACGGCCCGTGAAGCGGATCGCGCCCGGGCTCTCGCTCATCCTCCACATCACGTTGTGCTGCAGCAGCGGACCGACATCGGGGTCGTCGACCTCGAGCAGCATCTGTGTCTCCTTGATGTGGGGGTCTTGGGTGATGTCACGGGCGTCGTAGACGGGCGCGATCGCGGCACCGGCCGCCTCGAAGACGTCGAGGACCTCGGTGCGGTCGCGCTGCGCGATCCAGTCGCCGACGTACTCGTCGAGCAGGTCGACGTGCTCGGCGCGACCGGCACCCGTCGCGAACCACGGCTCGTCGATGACCTCGGGGTGCCCGACGAGCGTCAGGACGCGCTCGGCGATCCGCTGCGCGCTGGTCGACACGGCGACCCAGGCACCGTCCGCCGTGCGGTACGTGTTGCGGGGCGCGTTGTTGGTCGAGCGGTTGCCGTGGCGCTGGGCGACGACGCCGAGCTGCTGGTAGTACGTCGGCGCCGGGCCGACGGCCGTCATGATGGGCTCGAGGATGCTGAGGTCGACGACCTGTCCGGTGCCGGTGGCGTCGCGGTGGCGCAGCGCCATCAGCACCGCCGACGACGCGGCGATGCCGCAGATGCTGTCGGCCAGGCCGAACGCCGGCAGCGTCGGCGGGCCGTCGGCCTCGCCCGTCGCGTCGGCGAAGCCGCTCATCGCCTCGGCCAGCGTGCCGAAGCCCGGGCGCGCCGAGTACGGGCCGGTCTGGCCGAAGCCCGTCAGGCGGGCCAGGACGAGTCCGGGGTTGTCGGCGAGCAGCACGTCGGGCCCGATGCCCCAGCGCTCGAGCGTGCCGGGCCGGAAGTTCTCGACCACGATGTCGGCCTCGGCGGCGAGCCGGCGGAACACCTCGGCGCCACCGGGTGCCTTGAGGTCGAGAGCGACGGTGCGCTTGTTGCGGCTGATCTCCTTCCACCACAGCGGGACGCCGTCCTTGCTGGCGCCGTGGCCGCGCATGTTGTCGCCGCCGGCGGGGTGCTCGATCTTGACCACGTCCGCACCGAAGTCGCCGAGGATCTGGCAGCACAGCGGGCCCGCCAGGATCGTGGACACGTCCAGCACCCGGACACCGGACAACGGCATGGGAAGGTCAGTCACGAAGACACCTGTTTCGCTGAGAGGAACATCTGTCCGGCTCACTCTAATGGTCCGATGCGGCGAGGGGAACCCCGTCGGCGCCGCTTTCTGACTCGTCGCCTGTCGTCTCGGCGCAGATCATTGACGCGCTCACGGCGCGCCGCGTAGCGTCCACACTCATGAGCACCTCACACACGTTTCGCCCAGCGGAACAGCGAGCCGCCACCGACGAGCTGGCACGGCTCGCGACCACGTGCCGGCGCGACGGGGTGCCGCCCGAGGTCCGCGACCGGGTCGCCACGATGCTGGTGGACCTGCTCGGCGTCACCCTCGTCGGCAGCAGGACCCCCGAGCTGCAGGTGCTGGCGGCGTCCTGGCAGGCCGAGCGCGGGACCCACGCGACCATCGGCTCGTCCGTGACCGGCACGGCCGAGACCGTGGCGCACCTGGACGCGATCGCCGCCTGCTGTCTCGAGCTCGACGAGGGCAACAAGCACGCCGCGGGCCACCCGGCCGCCCACGTCCTCTTCGCCGCCGTCGCCGCCGCCCGGATCGCCGCCAGGCCGGTGACCGGGCCCGAGCTGGTCGATGCCGTCGCGGTCGGCTACGAGGTGGCGGCCCGCTTCGGCCGGGCCACGACCCGCGACCCGCGATGGCACACCCACGGCCACTGGGGTGCGACCGGCGCGGCGTGCGCCGCCGCGCTGCTGCTCGACGCGACGACCGAGCAGGTCGCCGCCGCGATCGACGCGTCGACGACGCTGGTGCAGGTCGCCCCGTGGGAGGTCGTGCTGACCGGCGGGTTCAGCCGCAACCTGTGGATCGCGGGGGCCAACCGCGCCGGCCTGGACGCCGCCCGCCTCGCGCTGGCAGGTCTGGTCGACAACGCCGGCAGCGCCCAGCACACGCTCGGCGACGTCATCGGCACCCTCGACCCGACGAGCCTGGTCGACGGGCTCGGCGAGGACTGGCTGACGACGCAGGGCTACACCAAGCAGCACGCCTCGTGCTCGTACACGCACGCCGCGGTCGACGCGGTGCAGGCGCTGAAGGCCTCGTACGGCCTGCACGGCGACGACGTCGCGCGGGTCGTCGTGCGCACGCACTCGCTCGCCACCCCGCTGTTCCAGCGCGACCCGGGCTCGCGGTTGGCCGCGATGTTCTCGCTGCCGTTCGTCGTGGCCGCGGCGGTCGTCAGCCCGGCGATCGACGCGACGACGCTCGACCCGGACGGTCCGACGTTCGCGGTCGCGCAGGAGCTCAGCACGCGGGTCGAGGTGTCCGCGGCTCCCGCGCTCGACGCCCTGCTCCCCCACCGCCGCGCCGCCGAGGTCACGATCGTCCTGCACGACGGCACCGAGCTGGGCCTCGGCGTGCCGAACCCGATCGGCGACTCCGACCACTTCCCGATGTCGGCCGCCGACGTGACGGCCAAGGTGCGGCGCCTGGTCGGCGACGACGACACGCGACGCATCCTGGCCGTCGTGGCGGCACTCGCAACGAGCACCGACGCCGTCGCGACCCTCCGCGCGCTGCCCTGAGCGAGGCGCGCGGAGGGTCGGACCCGACTCACCTGACGCGAGCCGTCCTGGCGCTCCTGCTGCGGCCTACCTGACGCGGGCCGTCTTCCTGCTGTTCCGCGCCTCGGTCACGTAGCCCGGCTTGTTGGCCGTCACGCGCACCACCACCCGCTTGCCCCGGTAGGCCTTCGCGAGGCGGAGCGTCGGCCGGTTGCCGCCGACCCGGTGACCGTTGACGTACCAGCGGTAGGACAGCTTCACCCCGGCGTCGTATGACGCCCTGCGGACCGTCAGGGTGCGACCGACCTTGCGCGTCCCCTTGACCGAGGGCCGCGGGGACCGCGCCTGCGCGCCGGCGACGACACGCTGCCCGGCGCTGGTCTGCGAGACCGTGCGGTACCCGTCCTTCGAGCCGCGCACGGTCACCGCCAGCACCGCGCGATGGTCGGCCGGCGTCAGCGAGTACGTCGGACCGGTGGCACCGGTGACGGGTGAGCCGTCGCGGGTCCACTGGTAGGCCAGGGCCGTCCCGGCGTCCCACGTGCCGGCGTCCGCCGTGACGCTGCCGCCCACCTGCACCGTGCCCCTCACGGCGGGGACCGGTGTCAGGACGAGATCGCCCTCGACGACCGCGCCGGTCGGCTCGCTGGTCCGGGTCGCCGTCGCATAGCCGGCACGGCGACCCGTCACCTCGAAGGCCACCCGGTCACCGACCATCCCTGCCGCCGGGGTGAACGTCGTGCCCGTGGCGCCCTCGACCGCGTCGCCGTCGACGAGCCAGCGGTACGACAGCGTCGTGTCCGCGGCCCACTCGCCGGCCGATCCGGTCAGCTCCACGCCGACCTTCGCGACACCCTGCACGGTCGGGACGGTCGTGGCCTGGTCACCGGCGGCGACCTCGACCGTCGGCTCGCTCGTCGTGGTGACCGAGGTGTAGCCGTCCCGCTTGCCGGTGACCGCGAAGGTCACGATCTTGGCGGCAGCCGACGCGTCCGGGGTGAACGACAGCTCCATCGCGCCCTCGACCGCCGATCCACCGACGAGCCACTGGTACGTCAGCGTCGTGCCCGCGTCCCAGGCGCCCGGCGTGCCGGTCAGGGCCACTCCGACCTTCGGGGTGCCGCTGATGGTCGGCCGGGGTGTCTCCACCAGCGCACCCGGCGCCACCTCCGCCGTCGGCTTGCTCGTGCGGGTGACCGTCGCGTAGGCCTCCCGCGTGCCGGTCACCGCGACGGTGACGGTCTTGCCGACCGTCGCCGCACCCGGCGTGAAGGTCGAGCCCGTCGCTCCGTCGACGGCGACGTCGCCGGCGGACCACTGGAACGTCAGCGTCGTGCCGTCGTCCCAGGTGCCCGGGTCGGCCGTCAGCTCGGCACCCACCGTGGGTGTGCCGCTGATCGTGGGCACCGGTGTCGCCGTCTGCGCCGCGGGCGCGACCGCCACGGCCTCGCTCACCTTCGTGACCGCCGTCGGGTAGCCCGGTTTCGTGCCGGTGACGGCGACCGTCAGGCGCGCGCCGACCTGGGCGAGCGTCGGGGTGAAGGTGACGCCGGTGGCGCCGGTGACCGGCGAGCCCTCGACCGACCACTGGTAGGCGAAGGTCGTGTTGTCCTCCCAGACGCCCGGAACGGCCGAGACCGGCGCGAGCGCCCGTGGTGCGGCCGAGAGGGTCGGCGTCGGGACGTCACCGAACTCCCCCGCGACGACGGGCGCCGTGGCGGTGCTCGTCCTGGCGACGTTGCCGTAGCCGGACTTGGTGCCGGTGACCGTCACCGTGACGGTCTGGCCCACCTGGGTCGCGAGCGACGGGACGAAGCTCGGGCCGGTTCCGCCGTTGGCCGCGGTGACGTTCACCCCGTTGACCGCCCACTGGTAGGTGAAGAACGTCCCCGGCTCCCAGGTTCCGACGTCGAGCGTGAGCCGTCGGCCGATCTTCGGGGTGCCGCTGACGACGGGCGTGGAGCCGGTCTGGGTCGTGCGCGCGACGGCTGCCGTCGCCTCACTGGTGCGCGTGACGGGAGACGCCGAACCCTTCGACCCTGTGACCATCACGCGGACGGTCAGGCCGACCGCCGTCACGCTCGGCGTGAAGGTCGACGTCGTGGCGCCGGCGACGGGCGTCCCGTCGACGAGCCACTGGTAGGTGAACGTCGTGCCTCCGGCCCACCCCGCCGTGGCGGCCGTGAGGGGCTGACCGACCGTCGGCGCCCCACCCGTGACGGTCGGGACGGCGGACGGCGACACGGGCGGCGCACCGACCGTGACGGTCGAGGTGCAACCGGCGCACGTCGAGCCCAGCGTGCTGGCCCGCGCGGCGGCCTTCAGGCTCGCGCCCGTGGCGTCGTCGGCGACGGCCACCGGGATCGTGACGGTCGAGGTGGCCCCGACCGCGGTCGACGGGACCGTCCACGTCAGCGTCGTGCCGTCGACGCTCGTGCCCTCGGGCAGGGTGCCCAGGGACGCGTCGTCGAGCACGTCGGCGAGATCGACCGTCACGACGCTGCTGGTCTGCGCGACCCGGCCCGTGTTGCGGCTGGTGAGCGTGTACGAGGCCGCAGCGCCCGCCGAGACCGGGGTGGTCGGGCCGGCCAGGGCGAGGGTGAACTTCGCCGGCCAGGACGGCTTGCCCGCGCGGTAGATCCACTCGTCGAAGAAGGCCGTCAGGTCACGCCCCGAGATCTCCTCGGCGAGCGCGATGAAGTCGGTGGTGCGCTTGCTGGTGCCGATGTGGCGGTCCTGCCACGTGCGCATGAGCGTGGCGAAGTCGGCCGCGCCGATCGCGGTGCGCAGCGCCTCGAGCGTCATCGCGCCGCGGGTGTAGACCTGCGCGCCGAACAGCTGGGACGCCTCCGCCATGCGAGCGGTCGGGACCGCCCACAGAGAGCTGGTGGTGCTCGCGTTGCTCCACGACGTGAAGTACGAGCTCTCGGTGCTCGTGGTGGAGCTCCCGGCTCCCTCGTAGGCCGTCTGCGCCTCCGTGTACGTCGCGGTGCCCTCGCTGACCCAGATGTCGTTCCAGTCGGTCGGTGACACACCGTCGCCGAACCACTGGTGCGTCAGCTCGTGGATCGTGGTGGACCGGCCCGCGCTGTTGGGGAAGAACGACCGGTCCTGCGTCTCGAGCGCGTAGTTGATCGCGGACGGGACGACGTCGGTGACGAGACCGACGCTGTTGCCCGGGTAGGGGCCGTACTTCGTCTCCAGGAAGTTCAGGATCGACGTCAGCTGGGCGCGGGTCGCCTGGGTAGTCTGCTGGTTGGCCACCGAGATGGCGGGGTCGATGAACGACCACTCCGGCAGCACCCGTCCGCTCGCGAGCGTGATCGACGACTCGTACATCGTGTAGCGACCCACCGAGATCAGGCTCACCATGCTGGCCATGGGCTTCTTCTGCTCCCACACCCAGGTGGTGCGGGAGCCGTCCTTGCTGGGTGTGCGGGACGCGAGCTCGCCGTTGCTCACGACCGCGGCGTCCTTGAGACCGGGGTTGGCCGCCGCGGCCGTCGCGGACGTCGCCAGCTTGCTCGGCGCGTCGACCGAGATCGTGTAGGTCGCCTTGTCGCGCGGCGTGTTGTTGTTCGGGAAGGCCGTCATGGACCCGACGGGCTGGTTGACGAACGTCGCGCCGTCCGTCGTGTTGTTCCAGCCCTCGTACGAGCCGTCGGTGTCGGTGTGGCGCACCGGGACGCCGGAGTAGGTGACGACCGTCGAGAAGTCGCCCGACACGGGGGTCGCGGGCGTCACGACGAGCTTGTGGACGTCGGTCGTGGCGTCGTCGACCGTCGTGTTCTCGATGCGCGTGAACGTCGCGGGCCTGCCGTCGACCGTCACCGAGTCGACGTTGAGCGTGCTGGCCTCGAGCGTGCTGGCCGAGCCCTGGAAGTCGAAGGCGTAGGACGACAGCGGGGCGCCCGTCGTCCGTGCGTCGACGGTCGTGCGCGCGGTGCGGAACGACGTCGCCGCCGGGGCGTTGTTGGTGCCGGACACCGCCACGTCGACCGACAGGTCGATGTCGTAGTGCAGGGCGTCGTAGCCGGAGTTGCCCTGATTCGGGAAGAGGCTGTCCCCCGCCGTCAGTCCGCCGTCGACCGCGTCGGCGGCGACGGCCGCTCCCGTCCCGGTCGTGACGACGAGCGTCCCGGCGACCAGCGCCAGGGATGCGATACGTGCCAGGTGTCGTGATGCGAGCGCCATGCGCCCTCCCTCGGAGTCGTGCCCGCGTTGGAACCCCACCCCAGGGTCGACGGATCGTGGCTGATGATGCCCCGACCTGATGTCAGGGACGTTTCAAGATCGTTGCTGCAGGAAATGATCGGGCAACGACCTCGATCCGTCACGGGAACGGCCGGTCCTGGGACGTCCCGACATACAGAAGACCCCCTGGCCAGCGCTTCGGCTGATCAGGGGGTCTTGTCCATGGTAGCCCCGACGGGATTCGAACCCGCGCTACCGCCTTGAGAGGGCGACGTGCTAGGCCGCTACACAACGGGGCCATGGGTGGTCTTGCGACCTCGAGAACCCTACCAAAAGGCCTTCGCAGGCTGTTCGGAGGGTGTCGCTGGGATACTAGGACTCGAACCTAGAATGGCGGTACCAGAAACCGCTGTGTTGCCAATTACACCATATCCCACTGGCTGCGGACGCTGTCCGAACCGAGGTCAGACTTTACCCGACGGGGCGCCCGCAGCCCAAACCGGGTCACCCCAGCGCGGCGTCCAGGCGCGCGATCGTCCGGCGGTGGCCGAGCAGCTCGAGCGACTCGAACAGCGGCGGGGAGATGCGGCTGCCCGTCGCGGCGACGCGAACGGGCCCGAATGCCAGGCGCGGCTTGAGACCCATGCCGTCGATCAGGGTGAGCCGCAGCGCGCCCTCGATCGTGCTGGTGGTCCACTCGGCGGTGCCGGGGATCGCGTCGAGCGCGTCGCGGGCGGCGCGCACGACCTCGAGCCCCTTCTCGTCGAGGTTCTTGGCCGCGTCGGCCTCGTCGACCGAGAACTCCTCGTCCGAGACGAACAGGAAGCGGAGCATGTCGACGGCCTCCGTGAGCAACGTCATGCGCTCGTGCACCAGCGGCGTCGCCGCGGCCAGCACCCCCAGCTGCGTCTCGGTCGGCATCTCGTCGATCAGCCCGGCGTCCTGGAAGTACGGCACCAGGCGGTCGCGCAGGTCGGCGTCGGTCAGCAGGCGCACGTGCGAGCCATTGATCGCCTCGGCCTTCTTGATGTCGAAGCGCGCGGGGCTGGCGTTGACGCTGCCGATCTCGAACGCCTCGACCATCTCGGGGATGCTGAAGACGTCGCGGTCGTCCGCGATCGACCAGCCGAGCAGGGCCATGTAGTTGAGCAGGCCCTCGGGCAGGAAGCCCTTCGGCTTGTAGTCGAGCAGGTTCGACTCGGGATCGCGCTTCGAGAGCTTGCGGTTGCCCTCGCCCATCACGAACGGCAGGTGTCCGAACTCGGGCGTGAACCCTCCCCCGATGCCGATCTCGGCGAACGCCTCGTACAGCGCGATCTGGCGGGGCGTCGAGCTCAGCAGGTCCTCGCCGCGCAGCACGTGCGTGACGCCCATCAGCGCGTCGTCGGTGGGGTTGGTCAGCGTGTAGAGCGGCTGGCCGTTGGCGCGGACGATGACGAAGTCCTGCACGTTCTCGGCGCCGAACGTGATCTCGCCGCGGACCAGATCGGTGAACGTCCAGTCCTTCTGCGGCATCTTGAAGCGAATGACGGGCTCGCGGCCCTCGGCCTCGTACGCGGCGGCCTGCTCGGGCGTCAGGTCGCGGTGCAGGCCGTCGTAGCCACTCGGCTTGCCGGCGGCCCGGGCCGCGTTGCGGCGGGCCTCGAGCTCCTCGGCGGAGTCGTACGCCTTGTAGGCGTGTCCCGCGTCGAGCAGCTGCTGGGCCACGTCGGCGTAGACGTCCATGCGCTCGGACTGGCGGTAGGGGCCGTTCGGTCCGCCGACCTCGGGGCCCTCGTCCCAGTCGAGGCCGAGCCAGTGCATGACCTCGACGAGCAGCGCGTACGACTCCTCGTTGTCGCGCGACGTGTCGGTGTCCTCGATGCGGAACACGAACCGTCCGCCGTGATGGCGGGCGAACGCCCAGCTGAACAGGGCCGTGCGGGCCATGCCGACGTGCGGGTTGCCGGTCGGGGACGGGCAGAAGCGCGCCACCACGGGACGGGACGGGGAGTCGGTCGAGATGTCAGTCATTGCGGGAGACCACCTGGTTCGTGAGGGTGCCGATGCCCTCGACCGTCACGCTGACGCTGTCGCCGACCTGCATGGGGCCGACGCCGTCGGGCGTTCCGGTGAGGATGACGTCGCCGGGCAGCAGCGTCATGAAGGACGAGACGTAGGCGATGACGTCGGGCACCGTGAAGACCATGTCGGACGTGCGACCGTCCTGCTTGGTCTCGCCGCCGAGCTCGGTCGACACCCGGACGTCGGACGGGTCGAAGTCGGTCTCGATCCACGGACCGAGGGGGCAGAACGTGTCGAAGCCCTTCGCGCGGGCCCACTGGCCGTCCTTCTTCTGCAGGTCGCGAGCCGTGACGTCGTTGGCGACGGTGTAGCCGAAGATGACCTTCTTCGCGTCGTCGGCCGGGACGTCGCGGCAGATGCGTCCGATGACGACCGCGAGCTCGCCCTCGAACTGCACGTCGCTGCTCTGCTCGGGGTAGAAGATCGGCTCGCCCGGCCCGATGACGCTGGTGTTGGGCTTGAGGAAGATCAGCGGCTCCTCGGGCACGTCGTTGCCCAGCTCGGCGGCGTGCTTGGCGTAGTTCCTGCCGACGCACACGACCTTGCTGCGCGGGATGACCGGCGCGAGCAGCCGGACGTCCGCGAGCGGGATCTTCTGGCCGCTGAGGTTGAGGCCCGCGTAGAGCGGGTCCCCGTTCAGCACGGCGATGGTGGGGACACCGTTGTCGTCCCCGATGACTCCGAAACGAGGATCGTCGTCCCCGGCAAACCTGGCGATACGCATAGGACCCCAGCCTATCGGTCCTGGCCGGGGCCCCTCGACGCCTAGCCGACCGGGGCTGCCTCGCGCATGAGCAGGTGCTGCACGGCGGCCGCGCCGGCGACCATGCCGGCGGCCTGCGACGTGACGATCGACGACATCGGCATGGGCAGCGCCGGCACGTGTGCGGCGTCGCCGGCGGCGAACACGCCGGGCACCGAGGTCGCCTGGAAGGCGTCGACGCGGACGCAGCCCGAGTCGTTGAGCTCGAGGCCGAGCTGCTCGGCGAACGGTGCCGACTGGCTGAACGTCGGCGCGATGAACATGCCGCCGACCCGCAGCGTCCCGCCGTCGTCGAGGGTCAGGTCGAGGCCACCGTCGACGCGGGCGATGCTGCGCACCCGACCGTGGACGTCGACCAGTTCGGCTCCGATGCGGCCGAGCATCGCGGTGAGCCGGTCGAGGTGCGGCCCCTCGAGGTCGAGGGCGACCCGCTGCCCCGCCGTCTCGTGGCCGTGGCAGAACGGGCAGGCCGCGATCTCCTTACCCCAGGCCTCGGCCAGTCCGGGGATGTCGGGCAGGGCGTCCCTCACGCCGGTGGCGAGCACGAGGGTGGCCGCGCGCACGGTCGTCCCCCCGACGTGCACCGCGAAGCCGTCGCCGTCGCGCTCGACGCGCTCGGCCCTCGCCTCGCGCACCTCGACCGTCGCGTAGGCCGCCAGGTCGGCCCGGGCGAGGCGTCGGAACTCGGCGGGCGCGATGCCGTCGTGCGTCGCGTAGTTGTGGGCGTGGTCGACCGTGGCGTTGCGGTAGTCGCCGGAGTCGAGCAGCAGCACGTCGCGGTGCATGCGTCCGAGGGTGAGGGCTGACTGCAGGCCGGCGGGTCCGCCGCCGATGACGATGACGTCGTGCATGGTGATCTCCTGGGGTCGTGGGTTGCGTGACCCCTTCATCGTGTGAGTTCATGTCGACATGAAGTCAAGTCTGCGCTCGATCGGCGACACGGCGGCCCGGTTCGGCCTCGACACCCACGTGCTGCGGCACTGGGAGGACAAGGGGCTGCTGCGGCCGGAGCGCGACGGCGCCGACCGGCGGCGCTACGGCGACGACGACCTCGTGCGCATCGCCGTCATCCTGCGCAGCAAGGCCGCCGGCATGACGCTCGACCAGATCGCCGTCCTGCTCGACGACGACCACGGGCCCAAGCGCCACGCCGTGCTGCAGGAGCACCTGACCGACCTCGACCGCCGCATGGAGGAGATGCGGCTGTCGCGCGCCATGACGCTGCACGCCTTCGAGTGCGAGGCGCACGACGTGACGCGCTGCCCCGGCTTCCGCGCCACGATCGAGGACGTCCTCGCGGGCACCGCGCCGTGGCCCGAGGTGCAGGCGCTGCCGTAGCTGCGCCAGCGGACGGGAACGGTCAGGCGCTGCCGTAGCGACGGTTGCGCGCGGCGTACTCCTCGACGGCGGCCCACAGGGCGCGACGGTCGACGTCGGGCCACGCGATGTCGCTGAACACCATCTCGGCGTACGCCGACTGCCACAGCAGGAAGTTGCTGGTGCGCTGCTCGCCGGACGTGCGCCAGAACAGGTCGACGTCCTCCATGTCGGGCTCGTCGAGGTAGCGCGCGAACGTCTTCTCGGTGACCTTGTCGGGGTTGACCCGCCCCGCGGCGACGTCGCGGGCCAGCGCTGCCGCGGCGTCGGCGATCTCGGCGCGCCCGCCGTAGTTGACGCACATCGTCAGCGTCAGCACGTCGTTGTCGCGGGTCAGCTCCTCGGCGGTCTCGAGCTCCTTGATGACGCTGCGCCACAGGCGGGGACGGCGCCCGGCCCAGCGCACCCGCACCCCCAGCTCGTGCATCTCGTCGCGCCGACGACGGATGACGTCGCGGTTGAAGCCCATCAGGAAGCGGACCTCGTCGGGCGAGCGCTTCCAGTTCTCGGTCGAGAACGCGTACGCCGACACGGCCTTGACGCCGATCTCGATCGCGCCCTCCACGACGTCGAACAGCGCCGCCTCGCCCATCTCGTGACCCGCCGTGCGCGGCAGGCCACGCTGCTTGGCCCAGCGGCCGTTGCCGTCCATGACGATCGCGACGTGCCGCGGCACCTGCGCCAGCGGGATGCTGGGCGGCGTCGCCCCGGACGCGTGCGGCACCGGGCGGCGCACCGGTCGCCTCACCGGTCGACGTGGCTGAGCGAGCGCAGCCCCCGCTCGAGGTGCCACGACAGGTAGGCGCTGACGATGCTGCTGGCCTCGCGCCGCGACCGCTCGTCGGCCGTGCCGACGGTGGGCCAGTCGCCGCTGAGCAGCCCGGCCAGCAGCGTGACGGTGAACGGCGACGGGGCGGCCGAGCCGGCGACGCGACAGTCGTCGCACAGCATGCCGCCCGATGCGGCGTGGAAGTTGCGGTGGGGGCCCTCCTCGCCGCAGCGCGCGCAGCCGTCGAACGTCGGCGCGTAGCCGGCGATCGACAGGGCCCGCAGCTGGTACGAGTCGAGGATCAGGCCCGGTGCCATGGTGCGCTGGCGCAGCGCGCGCAGGGCGCCGACCAGCAGCTGGAACTGGGCGACGGCGGGCTCGCCGTCCTCCTGCACGAGCCGCTCGGCCGTCTCGAGCATCGCGGTGCCGGCGGTGTAGGCCTCGTAGTCGAGCCCGAGGTCCTTGGCGAAGGCGTTGACGGTCTCGACCTGCGTGATGATGTCGAGCGAGCGCCCCTCGGCGAGCTGCACGTCGACGTGCATGAACGGCTCGAGCCGCGCGCCGAAGCGCGACGTCGTCTTGCGGACCCCCTTGCCCACGGCGCGCACGATGCCGCGCTGCCGGGTCAGGAGCGTGATGATGCGATCGGCTTCACCCAGCTTGTGGACCCGCAGCACGATGCCGGTGTCGCGGTAGAGACTCACCCGTCCATTGTGCCGTGCGGCGGGGACGTTTGCGCCACCCGGCGCGCCACGGTCGGCCCGCACAGCCGACCACCTGCAGGCCTCAGTCGAGACAGAACTCGTTGCCCTCGGGATCGTGCATCGTGATGAAGCCGTGCTCCATGCGTCCGTCGGGCTCGACCCGGTAGGCGCGTCGGGCCCCGATGGCCTCCAGACGTGCGGCCTCGGCCTCGAGCGCCTCCATGCGCTCGTCGCCCACCAGGCCCGGGGCCGCCCGGACGTCGAGGTGCAGGCGGTTCTTGCCGGTCCTGCCCTCCGGCACCCGCTGGAAGAACACCCGCGGCAGGCCGTCCGCGACGATGGCCGAGCGGGAGTTGCGCTGGTCGGGCGGCACGCCGAACGCCTGCAGCGCGTCGTCCCAGGAGTCGAAGCCCGGCGGTGGCCCCTGCACCTCGTAGTCGAGGGCCTGGGCCCAGAAGGCGGCCAGCACCGCGGGGTCGGAGCAGTCGATCGTGATCTGGACGGTCTTCGGCATGACGACAGCGTCCCGCAGGCCGCCGACAGATTCCAGTGGCAGGATCGGACGGATGGGAGCGGTGCTGGGGGTCGACGGGTGCAGGCTGGGCTGGGTCGGCGTGCGGTGGGACGGCTCCACCGACGTGCTGGTCGCGGCGACGATCGCCGAGCTCGTCGAGGCCGCGGGGCCCGTCGAGGCGGTCGCGATCGACATCCCGATCGGGCTGCCCGCCGACGTGCCACGGGTCGCCGAGGGGCTCGCCCGCCGTCTCCTGCCGGGCCGGGCGTCGACGGTCTTCAACGCCCCGGCCGCGGCGGTGCTCGACGCCGCCGACTACCCCGCCGCGAACGCGGCCAACAAGGCCGCGCTGGGCCTGGGGCTCAGCAAGCAGACGTGGTACCTCGTGCCGAAGATCCGCGACGTGCACGACTGGCTGACGTCCGATCCCGGTGTGCCGGTCGTCGAGGCGCACCCCGAGGTGTGCTTCGCGGCCATGAACGGCGGCGTGCTGGTCGACGGCAAGACGACCGTCCCGGGCGAGGCGCTGCGCCGCGCGCTGCTGGCCGCGCACGGCATCGACGTGGTCGCCGAGCGCCGGCGGGGCGTCGCGGTCGACGACGTCCTCGACGCGGCGGCGACGGCCTGGACCGCACGCAGGGTCGCCGACGGCGTCGCCGAGCGTCTCCCTCCCGAGCCCCGGGACCACCCGCACCCCGCCATCTGGACCTGACCACGAGACGGTGACCTGGCGACGTGTCCCGGTGGAGGACAGGTCGCCAGGTCACCGCTCCCGGGGAGGACAGGTCGCCAGGTCACCGCGTCGCGGCGCGCTCGGCCTCGTAGAGGTCGTACGGATCGTGCAGGGTGCGGCCGAGGACGTCCTGCAGCCAGCTCGCGTCGCGGGCCGTGCCCTCGCGCGTGCCGTCGACCGATCCGTCGCCCGTCAGGTTGGACGCGAAGATGCCCGCCGCCGACTTCGGCAGGAAGTCCTCGTAGACGATCGGCTGCAGCGTGCCGTCGCCCGCCCGCGCGTAGTACGCCAGGTCGGCCGCGTCGAGATCGACGTCGGTGGACGGGAACGCGTCGACGCCCTGCGCGTCGTACAGGTCGCGACCCGCGGGCGTCAGCGCGACTCCCCTGGCCTCGACCTCGCCGAACCGCACCCGCAGGTCACCGGACGCCAGCGAGCCGTCGGGCTCGCGGAACGTCCGCGGCTCCGCCAGCGCCCGGAACGACGTCTGCCGCAGCAGGACGTCGGGCCGTCCGCCCTCGGCGCGCGGCGGCCCCTGGATACGGTCGATCATCTCGACGCCCCGCGCGGACATCCGCGCGTAGAGGTCGTCGATGTCGAGCACCCGCGGCGTCAGGTGGTTGATGTGCGTCGACGCGACGCCGCCGATGTCGGCCGCGACGCTCGACACCTCCTCGAGCCGCGCGTACCAGGCACGGTCGACGGGCTCGGGCGACAGCGCGAACGCGGCCGTCGCCAGCTCGAGGAACCGGTCGGCCTGGGCGGACGTCAGCTCGTGCTCGCCCTCCATGAGGTCGGCCAGCTCAAGCAGCTCGTCGGGGAACAGCGTCCGGGCCGCGAGGAACTCCCGCAGCTCGGCCTCGAGCCCCTCGTCGAAGAACCGTCGGTCGTCGACCACGAGCAGCGACGTGAACACGCGGAACGGGTTCTCGTCGAGCTCGGGCCGGGCGGTCGGGCGGAACGCCGTCGACACGACGGGGATCGCGGGCGTCGCCTCGCGCAGGTCGTAGAACCCCACGGGGTACATGCCGCACGCCCCGAAGATGCGGGCCACCTGCGCCAGCTCGTCGGTCGTCCCGAGCCGGATCGCCCCGTGCCGCTCGGCCGTGACCCGGCCGATCGACCCGAACCGCTCGGCGTCGTCGCGACTGGCCAGGACGTCGGCGTTGACCTCGGCCGAGACCTCGACCAGCGTCGTGTAGGCCGGCACCTCGGAGCCGTACAGCTCCGACAGCGCCGCGGCGAACCGCGCGCGCAGCGCCGTCGGCGACACGGCCACCCCGACGTCAGACAAACTCCACCCCCTGCGCCAGAGGCAGCTCGGTCGAGTAGTTGACGGTGTTGGTCGTGCGGCGCATGTAGGCGCGCCACGCGTCCGAGCCCGACTCGCGTCCGCCACCGGTCTCCTTCTCGCCGCCGAACGCGCCCCCGATCTCGGCGCCGGACGGGCCGATGTTGACGTTGGCGATGCCGCAGTCGGAGCCGACGACCGACATGAAGGTCTCGGCCTCGCGGACGTCGAGCGTGAAGATCGACGACGACAGGCCCTGCGCGACCTCGTTGTGCAGCGTCAGCGCCTCGTCGAGCTCGGAGTACGTCAGGACGTACATCAGCGGCGCGAACGTCTCGGCCCTGACGATCTCGGTCTGCCGCGGCATGTCGACGATCGCCGGGCGGACGTAGAAGCCGTCGCCCTCGACGTCGGCGCGCGTGCCACCGGTGACGAGCTCGCCACCGTCGGCACGGGCGATCTCGATCGCGGCGCCGAACGCGTCGAACGCCGCCTCGTCGACCAGAGGGCCGACCAACGTCGACGACTCGAGCGGCGAGCCGATCGGCAGCGTCTCGTAGGCGGCCTTCAGGCGGGCGACCAGGTCGTCCTTGATCGACTCGTGGACGATGATGCGGCGCAGCGACGTGCACCGCTGGCCCGCCGTGCCGACGGCCGAGAACACGATGCCGCGCACGGCGAGGTCGAGATCGGCCGAGGGCGCGACGATCGCGGCGTTGTTGCCGCCGAGCTCGAGCAGCGTCCGTCCGAGGCGGGCGGCCACCCGGGGGGCGACCTCCTTGCCCATCCGCGTCGACCCGGTCGCCGACACCAGCGGCACGCGCGGGTCGTCGACCATGACCTCGCCGACCGTCCGGTCGCCGACCAGCACGGCCGACAGGCCCTCGGGGACGCCGGCGCGACGGCCCGCCTCGACCGCCAGCGCCTGGCACGCCAGCGCCGTCAGCAGCGTCTTCTCGGACGGCTTCCAGACCACGGCGTCACCGGCCACGAAGGCCAGCGCCGCGTTCCACGACCACACCGCGACCGGGAAGTTGAACGCCGAGATGACGCCGATGACGCCCAGCGGCAGCCACTGCTCCATCATCCGGTGGCCGGGACGCTCGGTCGCGATCGTGAGCCCGTGCAGCTGGCGCGACAGGCCGACGGCCAGGTCGCAGATGTCGATCATCTCCTGCACCTCGCCGAGGCCCTCCGACACGATCTTGCCGGCCTCGATCGTTACCAGGGCGCCGAGGTCGTCCTTGTGCTCGCGCAGCAGCTCGCCGAGCTCGCGGACGAACTGCCCGCGCACCGGCGCCGGGACGGTGCGCCACCGGCCGAAGGCGTCGTGGGCGCGACCGATGACGTCGGACGCCTCGTCGGCGGTGTGCGACCGCAGTCGCCCCAGCTCGCTGCCGTCGATCGGCGACCGGCACACCAGGTCGCCGTCGGCGACGAACGGGTCGCCCGCACCGAGACGGTCGAGGATGTCTGCTGCCTGCTTCGCGACGCTCGTCGCCGATGATGCGCTCATGCTCACACCTTCCCCTGCTCGGCGAAGTGACGACCGGCCTGGGTCGAGAACAGCGCCTCGAGCGTGATGTCCTCCTGCTTGACGAAGCCCGTCGCGGGCAGCGTGCCGTCGGCCACGAGCTCGACGACGCTGACGGCCGAGGCCGCCGTGGTCCACGAGATCGCCCGCCACGTGCGTCCGGAGATGTCGAGCGGCTTGTATGCGCGCACGTGGTTCTCGCGGAACGGCTGACCGTTCTTGCGCCCCTCGACGGCGGCGTGGATGTAGACGACGTCGTCGTTGACCGGCGGCTTGGAGTCGACCAGCATCTGGCCGACCAGGTCGCGCTGCTCGCGCAGGTTGAGCTCGTCGAACAGGAAGTGCATCTGGTCGAAGTGGCCGGGGTAGCGCAGCGTCTTGTAGTCCAGACGGTGCACCGAGCCCTCGTACGTCTCGCACATCGTGCCGAGCCCGCCGGACGTCAGCGCCGCCTCGAGCTCGATGCCACCGATGAACACGCGCTCCTTCTCGGTCATGGCCGGCACCATCTGGCGGTGGCCCTGACGCAGCACCTCGCAGTCGTTGAGGTACTCGTTGACGACGCCCTCGGGCGACCAGTTGATGGCGTAGCCGAGCAGGCCCGTCGGGTTCTGCGGCAGCGCACCGACCTTCAGCTCGATCGACCGGATCTCGTCGAAGGTCTGGGCGATCGAGGCACCGATGATGCCGATCAGACCGGGCGCGAGGCCGCACTGGGGCGCGAACGCGGCACCGGGGCGGTCGGCCGCGAGCTCGATGACCCGGTTGGTCGTGGGCACGTCCTCGGTGAGGTCGAAGTAGTGCACCCGGGCGTCGTACGCGGCCTCCGCGACGGCGATGTTGAGGTGGAACGGCAGGCACGACACGACGGCGTCGACGCCGCGCAGCGACTCGCGCAGGCCCTCGGCGTCCTGGACGTCCAGCAGCTTGGTCTCGAAACCGAGGTCGGGACGCGACGCCGCGTCGTAGCCGACGACCTTGAAGCCGGACTCCCCCAGCAGGTCGGCGACGAGCTCGCCGACCTTGCCCAGGCCGAACACCGCGACCTGGTTGATGATGCGTGACATCGCCACTCCTCCTCGCCACGGTGGGTCGCACCACGGCATCTCGACGCGCCGACTGTGATCGGCGTCACGAGGAGGATATCGCGCGAATGTTTCGTTTGTGTACCGGCTGGCCGGTACACCAAACTGCAACCTGCCGGCTCGGCGGAGGCCCAGGGATGGATCGCGGCGCCGTCCGCGTTGACCTCCCACGTCCCACCACCGACGCCGAGGAGCCCCATGCCCCGCCTCACCGGGGGCCGCGCCTTCGCGGTCGTCGCGATCGCCTTCCTCGTGACGATGATCGGCACGACGCTGCCGACGCCGATGTACGGCATCTACCAGCAACGTCTCGGCTTCTCGCTGACCACCGTGACGGTCGTGTTCGCGACCTACGCGGCGGGCGTCCTGGTGGCCCTGCTGGCGTTCGGGAGGTGGTCGGACGCCCTGGGCCGCCGCCCCCTCCTGGTGGCGGGCCTCGCCACGTCGCTGGCCAGCGACGTCGTCTTCCTGGTGGCCGACGCCACCTGGGTGCTGCTGCTCGCGCGCGCCGTCTCGGGCATCTCGGCCGGCATCTACGTCGGGACGGCGACCGCCGCCGTCCTCGAGGCCGCTCCCGAGCGCTGGCGCTCGCGCGCACCCCTGGTCGCGACCGCGGCCAACATCGGCGGGCTCGGGCTCGGACCCGTCGTCGCCGCCGTCCTGGTCGACGCCCTCCCGTGGCCCGTGCACCTGACGTTCGTCGTGCACGCCGCGATCGGGGTCGTCGTGCTGGTGCTGCTGACGCAGGTGCCCGAGACCGTCGAGGTCTCCCCCGGTGCCCGGCCCCGCCTGCAGCGTCCCACCGTGCCGTCCGAGGCCCGCACGACGTTCGTCGGCGCCGGGATCGCCGGGTTCGCGGGGTTCGCGGTGTGCGGCCTGTTCACCGCGGTGTCACCGCGGTTCGTCGCGGAAGCCGTCGACGACCCGCCCGCCCTCGTGTCGGTGTCGGTCGTCGCGGCGCTGTTCGGCGCGTCGGTCCTGGCGCAGGTCGTCTGGCACCGTCTCCCGACCGACACCGGCGTGACGCGCGGATGTGCACTGCTGGCCGCCGGCATGCTGCTGTTCACGGCGGCGCTGGCCACCGAGGACCTGTGGCTCATGCTGCTCGCGGCCCTGATCGCCGGAGCCGGGCAGGGCGTGTCGTTCAGCAAGGGGCTCGCCGCGGTGCTCGGTCGCGTCGAGCCGCACGAGCGCGCCGGGACGACGTCGGCGTTCTTCGTCGTCGCCTACGTCGCGATCTCGGTGCCCGTGATCGGCAGCGGCATCGCGTCCGACCACTGGGGGCTCGACCCGACCGGCATCGCCTTCTCGGTCGCCGCGGCCGTCCTGGCCGCCCTGGCGCTGGTCACGCTCGTGCTCGACCAGCGCCGCACCGCACGCCGCTGAGCCTGTCCTCCACGCGCGGGAGGACAGGCCCGGCGGGGGACGTCAGCCCGGGATCGTCTGGGCGACGGCGCGGTTGGCCGCCGACACGACGGCCCGCAGCGACGCCGTCACGATGTTCTCGTGGATGCCGACGCCCCACACCGTCTCGCCCGCGACCTCGCACTCGATGTAGGACGCCGCGAAGGCGTCGCCGCCGGACGACAGCGCGTGCTCGGAGTAGTCGAGCAGGCGGATGTCGGCGCCGGCCTGGCGCATGCCGTCGATGAACGCCGCGACGGGACCGTTGCCCTCGCCCTTGAACTCCTGCACCTCGCCGCGCACCCGCAGCTCGACGACCTGCTGGTCGCTGCCGTCGGTCGCGGTGATCGAGCTGAAGCTCTCCAGACGGTACGGCTCCTCGCGCTGCAGGTACTCCCGCTGGAACGCCGCCCAGATCGACGCCGGCTCGATCTCGCCGGCCTCGCCCTCGGTGAGCTGCTGCACGATCTGGCTGAACTCGATCTGCAGGCGTCGCGGCAGGTCGAGCTGGTGGTCGTTCTTCAGGATGTAGGCGACGCCGCCCTTGCCCGACTGGCTGTTGACCCGGATGACGGCCTCGTACGACCGGCCGACGTCCTTGGGGTCGATCGGCAGGTACGGGACGGCCCACGGCGCGTCGTCGACCTCGACGCCGGCCGCGGCCGCGTCGACCGCCATGTGCTCGAAGCCCTTCTTGATCGCGTCCTGGTGCGAGCCGCTGAAGGCCGTGTAGACCAGGTCGCCGCCGTACGGGTGACGCTCGGGGACCGGCAGCTCGTTGCAGTACTCGACCGTGCGGCGGATCTCGTCGATGTCGTGGAAGTCGATCTGCGGGTCGATGCCCTGGCTGAACATGTTGAGGCCCAGCGTGACCAGGCAGACGTTGCCGGTGCGCTCGCCGTTGCCGAACAGGCACCCCTCGATGCGGTCGGCGCCGGCCATGTAGCCCAGCTCGGCGGCCGCGACGCCCGTGCCCCGGTCGTTGTGCGGGTGCAGCGACAGCACGATGCTGTCGCGGCGCGGCAGGTTGCGGTGCATCCACTCGATCGAGTCGGCGTAGACGTTGGGCACCGCCATCTCGACCGTCGCGGGCAGGTTGATGATCAGCGGCCAGTCGGGGGTCGGGTCGATGACGTCGATGACCCGGCTGCACACCTCGAGGGCGTAGTCGAGCTCGGTGCCCGTGTACGACTCGGGCGAGTACTCGTAGGAGATCTTCGTGTCGGGGGTGTGGATCTCGGCGTACTTCATGCACAGCCGGGCACCCTGCGTCGCGATGTCGGTGATGCCGTCCTTGTCGAGACCGAACACGACGCGACGCTGCAGGGTCGAGGTCGAGTTGTAGAAGTGGACGATCGCCTGCTTGGCGCCGACCAGCGACTCGAAGGTGCGGTCGATCAGGGGCTCGCGGCACTGCGTCAGCACCTGGATCACGACGTCGTCGGGGATGTGCCCGCCCTCGATGAGCTGGCGGACGAAGTCGAAGTCGGTCTGGCTCGCGCTCGGGAACCCGACCTCGATCTCCTTGTAGCCCATGCGCACGAGCAGCTGGAACATCGCCAGCTTGCGGGGCGCGGTCATGGGGTCGATCAGGGCCTGGTTGCCGTCCCGCAGGTCGACGGCGCACCAGCGCGGGGCCTGCGAGATCGTCGTGGCGGGCCAGGTGCGGTCGGGCAGGTCGATCGGCGCGAACGGCTGGTAGCGCTGGAACGGCATGCCGCTGGGACGCTGGGGGCTGGTGGCGTAGCTGGTCATCGGTTGTCCTCGGGGTGTCTGTCTGGTGTGCTCGTCGGGCTGGCGGCCGGGACGTGACAAACTCCGCGCCGAGGGGTCCGACCTAGAGGACCTCGACGCGGCAGAGAAGAAGCGAGCGGATCTGCAGCACGCGCCTAGGCTAGCAGCATGACGTCTGACACCAGCACCGATCACTCGACCACGGGCGCCTACGTGCACGCCGGTCAGGAGTTCGACCGCGACATGAACTACATCCCCGACCGCATCGTGCGCGACCCCTCCGCCGGCTCCGAGCCCGACGAGTCGGGCCAGGACCGGCCCCTGTGGCCCGTCGAGGCCGGCCGCTACCGCCTCGTCGTGGCCAAGGCGTGCCCGTGGGCCAACCGCGCGATCATCGTCCGCCGCCTGCTGGGGCTCGAGGACGCGATCTCGATCGGCTACTGCGGCCCGACGCACGACAAGCGCAGCTGGACGTTCGACCTCGACCCGGACGGCGTCGACCCCGTGCTGGGCATCGAGCGCATCCAGGAGGCGTACCTGAAGCGCTACCCCGACTACCCCCGCGGCATCACCGTGCCGGCGATCGTCGAGATCGCGTCGGGCGAGGTCGTCACGAACGACTTCCCGTGGATCACCCACGACTTCTCGACCGAGTGGGTCGACCACCACCGCGAGGGAGCCCCCGACCTGTGGCCCGCCGACGTCCGCGACGAGATGGACGACGTCATGAAGCGGATCTTCACCGAGGTCAACAACGGCGTGTACCGCTGTGGCTTCGCGGGCTCGCAGGAGACGTACGAGGCGGCGTACGACCGGCTCTGGACGGCGCTCGACTGGCTCGAGGAGCGCCTCGCCGACCGCCGCTTCCTGATGGGCGACTCGATCACCGAGGCCGACGTCCGCCTGTTCACGACCCTGGCGCGGTTCGACGCGGTCTACCACTCGCACTTCAAGGCCAGCCGCCAGAAGCTCACCGAGATGCCGGTGCTGTGGGCCTACGCCCGCGACCTGTACCAGACCCCGGGCTTCGGCGAGACGATCGACTTCGAGCAGATCAAGCAGCACTACTACGTCGTGCAGACCGACATCAACCCCACGCAGATCGTGCCGGTCGGGCCCGATCCCGCGGTGTGGCTGACCGAGCACGGTCGCGAGGCGCTCGGCGGCCGCCCGTTCGGCGACGGCACCCCGCCCACGCCCGAGGTCTGAGCCGCCTCAGCCCCCCATGCCCGGCGCACGGGGGGCGGTGGCACGGCCCATGATGTCGGCGACGACGTCGTCCTTGGCGTCGGCGTAGTCGTTCATGTCGTCCCACTCGCGGGCCGCGAGCTCGCGCTTGACGTCCTGGTAGCGCCGACGGTCGTCGGGATGGGTGCGGAGCCAGTCGCGGAACACCAGGTGGTGCCGTTCCCACTCGCTGCCCGGCGCGCACACGTGCAGGTGCACGTCGCGTTCAGGCGTCCGGAGCATCCGGTGCCCGGGCTCCCGCACGCGCAGCACGTAGCCCGCTGCCTCGAGGTCGGGCACGTACGCGTCCTCGTCGGCGGGGTCGGCGACCGTCAGGTCGATGTCGACGATCGGCTTGGCCGCGAGTCCGGGGACGCTGGTCGAGCCGATGTGCTCGACCGCCAGCGCCCGGTCGCCGAGCGCCGCGACGATGCGGGCGCGCTCCCGCTCGAACCGCACGGCCCACGCCGGGTCGTGCTCGACGATCACGATGTCGCGCTTCTCGCGGCCCCCGATCAGGACGTCGTCGAGGGGGTCGTCGGCGGCACTCACTCCCCCAGTCTGCCGGACGCTACGCCGGGGACGACGTGCCGACCGGATCGGGCAGCAGGCGCACCGGCGTCCGCCCGGTCAGCGACTGCGGCAGGAACGTCGCGAGCAGGCGACGCCGCCCGGACGCCCCGGCACGCAGCGACGACGTGACCGCGACGAGGTCGTCGACGCCGTCGCCGTCCGGCTGCTCGCCCCGCGAGAACCGCACCTGCTCGACCCGTCGCAGCAACGCCTCGAGCGACGCCTGGTCGACGCCGGGCTGCTGCGCCAGGCGTCCGGCGAACCCGCGGGGGGTGTCGGCTGCCGAGGCCGGGATGCGCAGGTCGCGGGCGACGTCCTCGAGCTCGCGCCACAACGGCTCGACGTCCGCGCGTCCGCGCGCGAGCCGCCACCTGCGGCGCAGCGCGCGCAGCGCCCACGGCACGGCACCGACGACCGCGAGCGCCGCCAGCGTGACGATCGCGCTGCGCGGCGCGGTCGACGTCTCGTCGGCCTGCGCCTGCGGCGTCGCGGCGTCGTCGAGGCGGTCGGCACCCTGCTGCGGGACGGGCGCCTGCGACTCGGGGGTGTCGGGGGTCTCGGCGTCAGGGGTGTCGACGACGGGCTCGACGAAGGCGGTCGCGTCGCCGATGCTGGTCGTCGGGTCGAAGCGGACCCAGCCGACGCCCTGGAAGTAGATCTCGGTCCAGGCATGCAGGTCGTCGGACGTGTTGGTGTAGACCGTCTCGCCGTCCTCGAGCGCGCCCGCCGAGCCCGGTGCGTAGCCCACCGCGATGCGCGCCGGGATGCCGACCGAGCGCGCCATGACGGCCATCGCCGACGAGAAGTGGACGCAGTAGCCGGCCTTCTCCTGCAGGAACTCCGCGATCACGTCGACGCCGTTGCCGTCGTAGTCGCCGGCCACGGGCGCGGTCTCGGAGTAGCGGAAGTCGCCGTTGCGGAAGAAGTTCTGCAGCGCGAGCGCGCGGTCGTAGTCGTTGTCGGCGTCGGCCGTGACCTCACGGGCCGTGCGCTCGATGACGGCCGGCATGCGCTCGGGCAGCTCGAGGTACGACTCCAGCGCCGGGCCGATCCTCGTGCGGATGTCGCGCATCTGCTCGGCGGTGGGCTTCACGTCGAGGCTCGGCACGGTGTAGGTCTCGCCCCGTGAGTCGTCGCTGCGCGACGAGAGCGTCATGCCCGCCCGACGGAACGAGAAGGCGCCGTCGAGGCCCGTCACGGTGCCGGTCGCCGGGTAGGGCACGGGCAGGAACGAGCTGCGCAGGTTGTCGATGTTGATCGTGGTCGTCCCCTCGTCGACCTCGATGCCGTCCTTGATCAGCATCTCGCCCTCGAACAGGTCGTTGCGCACCGTCTCGGTGGGGCGCCACGTCCTGCCGGTGAAGTCGCGCAGCGTCGCGACCTTCAGGTACTGCGCCTCGTCGAACGACGTGCGGTACGTCAGGGCCGTCGTGGTGCTGTTGCGTCGCAGGTTCTGGCCCAGCTCGAGCATGGGGTTGATGCCCCGCCCGAACACCGTCGGCGGGGGCTTGCCCCACGACGCCGCGACGGCGCTGACGTCGGGCGCGACGACCGGGAAGGCGACCGCCGCGGCGAGCGCGCCCGCCCCCAGCGCGAGGGCCGGTCCCGCTCCGCGCCGGGAGGCACCGACCGTCGTGGTGCGCGACCGCAGCAGCACGAGCCACAGCGCCGCCACCGACAGGAACAGCCAGACGGGCGGCGTCTCGCCGGCGATCAGTGCCGGCGTGGCGAACACCGCGAGCAGCAGCGCACCGATCAGGGGGGCCGCCCGCCGCCGCTGCAGCATCACGTCGGCGACGACCACGATCAGGCCGAACGACGCCGCCACGACCAGCACGATCGGCCGCGCCGCACCGACCGGCGCCTGCTCCTCGACGATGATCTCCTGCGCTGCCGCCACCAGGTCGGCGAGCGCCGTGACGGTCTGCGGCGTCGGGACGACGGCCAGGAGCGTCTCGGGCACGAAGATCCAGGCGATCGCGACGAGCTCGACGACGATCGCGACCGGGGCCACGAACCGCGCACCCAGCCCGCGCAGCACGGCGCACGTCAGCCCCGTCATGAGGGAGACGAGGATCGTCGTCACCCACCAGTCGCGTCCCGCGACGATCGTGCCGAAGCCCGAGAGCAGCAGGACCAGGGCCAGGGCGATGACGCCGTGGTCGAACCACGTCTGCCGCGCACTCCCGGACGGCGGCCGCGTCGACGGGTCAGCGCGCAGCACGGGCGGGCTCTCCCTGTCGGGACGTGCCGTCGAACGCGGCCCACGCCTCGGCGAGGTCGTCGCCGGGCGTCCACGCCACGACGTTCCAGCGGGCGCCGTCGAGGACCTCGAGCGCCTGGGCCGCCGTGCCGTGCGCCACGAGCGCCAGGATCGTCCGCGACGCCGACAGCGCGGCGACCCACTGCTGGGCCCGCTCGACCGTCAGACGTCCGAGCACGACGAAGGCCGCACCGTCGGCATCGTGACGGCCGGGCCGGTCGGCGGGATCGGGCTCGAGCAGCGCGAGGTCGACCATCGCGTCCTCGAGCGTGTCGTGCCCCTCGGCGACGACCCGGTCGAGCGACGTGCTGTTCGACTGCAGCGCCACGACGTAGCCCGCGCGCGCCAGGTGCGCCGTGATCGACGCCGTCGCCGTGACCGCCCACTCCAGGGCCGGCGAGTGCTCCCACGAGTCCTTGCGGTCGCGGGCCGTGCCCTGGCTCGACGGCTCGGTGTCGACGATGACCGCCGCGCGAGGGGTGACCTGGCTCTCCTCCTGCCGCACCATGAGCTCGGCCCGGTGGGCGCTGGCCTTCCAGTGGATGCGCTTGAGGGCGTCGCCCGGCAGGTAGGCGCGGGCGATGATGTCGTCGTCGCCGACGCCGACGTTCTGCGGCGCGGGCCTGGTCGCACCGTCGTCGCCCGCCCCGCGCGGGGTGATGGGCGGCAGGTCGATCCGCCGCGGCAGCACCGTGAGCGGCTCGACGCCGCCGAACGTGTGCCGCCGGTGCACCAGGCCGAACGGGTCGTGCACGTCGACCCGCAGGGGGCCGACGAGGTGGCGTCCGCGGCGCAGGCCCTGCAGCTCGTACGAGAACGTGGCCCGTGCGTCGGCGCCGCGGCTGCCGCCGAGCGACGGCAGCGCGCCCGTGTGGTCGCCGGTGACGCCGGCGGGCAGGCGGTCGTCCCAGTCGGCCTCGAGGCACGGCAGCACCGACAGGTTCGTGACACGGACGGTCGCCCGCGTGGGCCTGCCGAGCGCCACTACCTGCGGCGAGAACGAGCGCTCGATGCGCACCCGGGAGTGCCCCACGAACACGAAGACGGTCGACACGACCAGCAGCCCGAGCAGCAGACCGGTCACGTAGAGCAGCGCCGGCAGCGACAGCACGGGCGCGGCGACGAACATCACGAGCGCCACCACGGCGAAGCCGATGCCCCGTCGGGTCACGACGACGGACGTCACCGCACGACGCAGCGCGGACGAGCGGTCGCGGGCCACGTCAGCTCTGGTGGACCGCGCCGGCCGGGACCGGTGTCTCGGCGACGATGCGCGCGACGACGTTCTCGACCGACGACACCCCGCGCATCGCGATCAGGCGGTGCGGCAGGACGACCTGGACCAGCGCGTCGACGTCGTCGGGCAGCACGAAGTCGCGGCCGTGGACGGCGGCGCGCGCCTTGGCCGCCCTGATGAGCTGGAGCGTCGCGCGGGGGCTGGCGCCGAGGCGCAGCTCGGCGTCGGTGCGCGTGGCCTGGACGATGTCGACGACGTACCGCTCGACCGCCGACGACACGTGGATCGCCCGGGCGACCGCGATCATCTCGGCGATGTCGTCGATCGTGGCGACCGCCGAGAGCCCGTCGAACGGGTTGTACGAGTCGCGCTGCTGCACCATCGCGAGCTCGGCGGACGCGTCGGGGTAGCCCATCGAGATGCGCGCCATGAACCGGTCGCGCTGCGCCTCGGGCAGGGCGTAGGTGCCCTCCATCTCGAACGGGTTCTGCGTCGCGACGACCGTGAACGGCGTGGCGAGCGAGTAGGTCGTGCCGTCGACCGTGACCTGCCGCTCCTCCATCGCCTCGAGCAGCGCCGACTGCGTCTTGGGCGACGCACGGTTGATCTCGTCGCCGATCACGATGTTGGCGAACACCGCACCGGGCTTGAACTCGAACTCGCGGTCGCTCTGGTTGTAGACCGAGACGCCGGTGATGTCGGACGGCAGCAGGTCGGGGGTGAACTGGATGCGTCGCACCGAGCAGCTGACCGACCGGGCGAGGGCCTTGGCGAGCACGGTCTTGCCGACGCCCGGCACGTCCTCGATCAGCAGATGACCCTCGGCGAGGAACACGACGAGCGCGGCCTCGGCGGCCTCGGGCTTTCCGTCGATGACCCTCTCGATGTTGCCGAGAATGGCCCGCGCTACGGTCTCGAACTCCATACGCGATGTTAGGCACACCAGCGCAAACACGCAGTGCGATTCGGGCGGAACGGTTCGTCGGGACGAAGGAATCGGGGTTTGTCCGCCCGCGTGCGGACAAACGTCGATTCCTCGCTCTGTGCGGCGGCGGTGGGCGGCGTGGTCGATACGTTGAGGTCATGGCCCGACTGCTCATCGTCCACCACTCGCCCACCCCCAACCTGGCCCGCATCCTCGACGCCGTGGTGGCCGGCGCGCGACACGAGGACATCGAGGGCGTCGACGTGGAGGTCCGCCCGGCGCTCGAGGCGACGGTCGACGACGTCCTGGCCGCCGACGGATACGTCATCGGCACGAGCGCCAACATCGGCTACATCTCGGGCGCCGTGAAGCACTTCTTCGACGTCACGTTCGACGTCGCGAGTGCCGAGACCCGCGGGCGTCCGTTCGGCTACTACGTCCACGGCCGCAGTGACACCAGCGGAGCCGAGCGGGCGATGCAGTCGATCACGACGGGCCTCGGCTGGTCGAGGGTCGTCGACCCCCTGTGCTTCCTCGGCGACCCCGACGACACCCACCTCGCCGCCGCGACCGAGCTGGGCGCGACGGTCGCCGCCACGCTGATGCCGTGACGGTCCTGAGACAATGGCGGCATGGCCGATCCTGACCTCACCCGCACTGCTCGCCGCCGCCGCATCATCGGCGGGGCCCTCGTCGCCGCCTTCGCCGTCGTGCTGATCGCGATCGTGGTGGTGCGCAGCAACGGCGAGAAGGTGCTCAACGAGAACGCCGAGACCCTCGTGCTGGTGGGTGAGAAGACCGGCGGCGGGATGGACGCGCTCGGTCGCGGCACCCTCGCCGACGTCGGCGGGTGCCTGGGGTGGGCCCCGTCCGCCGGCGAGGAGCGCGGCACGGTCGTCATCTGGCCGCACGGGACGACGATCAAGACACCGGATCCTCTGCGCGTGACGGTCGACGGCACGACGTACGAGCTCGGCGACTCGGTCGAGCTCGGAGGAGGCACCGTCGGGCCCCTCGCACCGTCCGACCACTTCTACGACAAGGTGCCGGCCGGGTGCAGGGCGTCCGACGTGTTCGTCGCGAGCGACGGCTGACGACGAGCGGCGCTTGACCCGTCGCGGGAGAATGGACGCATGACCGCTCCCGACTTCCTCCCCACGCTGTCCTCCGGCTCGCACGACGCCGAGCAGGGCGAGGCCTGCGTCATGGAGTACGTCTCGCTGCTGGCGGGCGAGGAGTGGAGCGACCGCCCCGAGTGCACGCACCCCCTGCTGGCCCACGAGGCGCGCACCACCAACGACCTCCTGCGCGACGGCGACCGCTCGCGTCTCGTCCCGCTGATCGGACGCCTGTTCGGCACGACCGACGACTCCCCCGAGCTGCGCGCCCGCCTCCGCATCACCCAGGCCCGCCAGGTCGTCGCGCTGATCGAGCCGTCCGCCCGGTCGCGTGCGCTCGTCGCGATCGAGCACGCCGAGACGTGGATCGGTCGCGACGGCACCGACGACGACGTCCGCGAGGCGTTCGCGTCGGCGATGGGATCGGCCGTCGCCGAGGGCGACCTCGACCCCGAGCACGTGGAGTTCCACGTCGGCATGTCGCGCATGTTCCCGTTCGCGCTCTCCCCCGAGCTCAAGGCGGCCGAGGCGTACGCCCTCGCGGCTCTGGTGGTCGCGCACCGCGTCGCCGCCGGCGAGTGTCGCGCCGACTGCGCCAACGGACCCGCCCGCGCCCGCCGCATGGTCAAGGACCTCAGCGGCCTGATCGACGTCTACGACCGGGTCACGGGGCGCGTCGCCGTCGACGTCACGCCCGACCAGGTGCGCGAGCTGGCCGACAGCCTCGCCTGACACGGCGGTTCAGCGCTTGGCGTGCGACCACTCGAGCAGCCGCTCGACGGGCCACGTCGTGACGATCCGGTCGGCCGGGACGCCCATCGCGTCGGCGCGCTCGGCGCCCAGGTCGAGGAAGTCGAGCTGGCCCGGCGCGTGGGCGTCGGTGTCGATCGAGAACAGGCAGCCCGCGTCGAGCGCCAGCTCGATCAGGGGGTCGGGCGGGTCCTGACGTTCGGGACGCGCGTTGATCTCGACCGCGACGTCGAACTCGGCGCACGCCGCGAACACCGCCTTGGCGTTGAACTCCGACTCCGGACGCTTGCCGCGCCCGCCCTGCACCAGACGCCCCGTGCAGTGCCCGAGCACGTTGGTGTGCGGGTCGGCGACCGCGGTCATCATGCGTCGGGTCATGGCGCGGCGTTCCATCCGGAGCTTGGAGTGCACACTGGCCACGACGACGTCGAGCCGCTCGAGCATCTCGTCGGTCTGGTCGAGGCCGCCGTCGTCGAGGATGTCGACCTCGATGCCGCTCAGCAGCTGGAAGTCGTCGTACGTCGCGTCGACCTCGGCGACGACGTCGAGCTGCTGGGCCAGCCGCTCGGCACTCAGGCCGTTGGCGATCTTGAGCCGCGGGGAGTGGTCGGTCAGCACCTGGTACTCGCGGCCCCTCCACCGGGCGACCCGGGCCATCTCGGCGATCGGCGAGCCGCCGTCCGACCACTCGGAGTGGCTGTGCAGGTCGCCGCGCAGCTCGGCGCGCAGCGCCGCTCCCCCGGACGCCAGGGGCTCGGCACCCTCGTCGCGGAGCTCGGCCAGGTAGTCGGGGACGTCACCCTCCACGACCTGGCGGATCACGCCGAACGTCCGGTCGCCGATGCCCTTCACGCGCTTGAGCTGGCCGTTGCGGGTGCGGGTCGCGACCTGCTCGGGCGACAGGTCGTCGATGGCGGCGGCGGCGTTGCGGAAGGCCTCCGCCCGGTAGGTCGACGCCCGCGACCGCTCGAGCCAGAACGCCACTTCCTTCAGGGCGTCGACGGCGGTGAGGTCTGGCATCCCCCGAGCCTACGGCGACGCGACCCAGTGCGCCGGTCGCCGCAGTCCGGGCGGGACGAGCGTCGCGGCGTCGCCCTTCGCCGAACCCACCTGCGTCTGGGTCAGGAACAGGCAGCCCGTCAGGTCGGCTCCGTCGAGGCGGGCGTCGCGCAGGTCGGCGCCGAGCAGGTCGGCCTGCCGCAGGTCCGCCTGGCGCAGGTCGGCGGCGATCAGGATCGAGCCGCGCAGGTCCGCTCCTCTCAGACGTCCACGGCGCAGCCTCGCGCCGAACATCGGCGCCCCACGGTGGTCGGGTCCGTCGAACGGCTCGCGCACCAGCGCGCTGACACGCTGCAGCAGGGGTGAGACGACCGCGCGGTGGGCGGGCAGGTCGATCGCGTCGAGGTGCGCGGCGTCGGTGCGCGTGAGCTCGACCGTGCGTGCGGTGGCGGCGTCCAGCTCGTCGCGCAGGCCGTGGGCCTCCGGCCGTTCGAGGCACTCGGCCAGGTACCAGAGCATCTCGTGCAGCTGCCGCATGACCGGCAGGGCCGCGAACATCGACGCCGACGTCGACGGGTCGTCGCGCCAGCTCACGCCCCCGAAGGTCACCTGCGAGACCTGCTGACCCGCTCCGAAGCAGTCGTACACGGTGCACCCGCGGTACCCCTCGTCGCGCAGGCGCGAGTGGATCGAGCAGCCGAAGCCCTCGTCGAGGTTCACGCACGGGTCGCCGGCGTCCTTGTCGACCGGGAAGTCGGCCGACCGCTCGAACGCGAGCGCCACGCAGCACAGTCCGAAGCAGCTGCCGCAGTCGGCGACGAGCTCGAGACGGTCCACCCGGCGACCCTATTACGGTGGTGCGCATGAGCCGTCGTCACGTCATCGTCCATGGCACCGTCCAGGGGGTGTTCTTCAGGGCGTCGTGCCAGCAGGAGGCCACCCGGGTGGGCGTCGCCGGGTGGGTCGCGAACCGTCCCGACGGGACGGTCGAGGCCGAGCTCGAGGGACCGGACGACGCAGTCGCCCACCTGGTCGACTGGTGCCGCACCGGCCCTCCACGCGCGGTCGTGACGGGCGTCGACGTGACGGAGCGGGAGCCCTCGGGCCACAGCGGTTTCGAGGTGCGCTGAGCCCTGTGCACGACGCCGGACGTGTGTCGGTGGGCGGTAGTAGATTGGACTCATTCGAACAGGTGTTCTAGTCGAGTCAGGTCGGGGGTGGTGTGGTGATCGTGGATCAGCTGTCGTCGCTGGCCGATGACCTCGCCGCGCTCGAGCCCTGGCAGTTGACGGGCACTGAGGTGCGCGAGGTGATCGTGGCGGTGCAGCGCACCCGCACCGCCCTGGACGCCACGATGTCCAAGCTCGTCGGCTGTGCCGATCAGATGGGGTTGGCGAAGGACGACGGTGCGTCGTCGACGACGGCGTGGTTGTCGGCGGCGGCGAACATGACCAAGGGGGCGGCGTCCAAGCTGATCGGCCTGTCGAAGGGCACCGGGTGCGAGGCGACTCGTCAGGCGTGGGGTCGCGGTGAGCTGTCGACCGATCAGGCGGCGGTGATCATCAAGGCCATCGGCGCGCTGCCGGACTGGGTCGACGAGCAGCCCCGCGCCGACGCCGAGACGCACCTGATCGCCCTGGCCGCCGAGCACGACCTGGAGGGCCTGCAGCGGTTGGCGCACCGGGTGCTGGAGGTCATCGACCCCGACGGCCACGACGAGCACCTCGGCGAACAGCTCCGGCAGGAAGAGGAACGGGCCCGGGTCCGCACCCGGTTCGCCATGGCTCGCCGCGGCGACGGCACCTCACGCGGCACCTTCGTCCTAGGTGACACCGACGCCGACGTCCTGCGCGCCGCGATCGAGGGGATCATCGCCCCCCGCCGCAACGCTGCGGCCGCCGAGTCGTTCGGGATGGGCGCCGATGACTGGGCCAACCTCCCGCGCGACCAGAAGATGGGCCACGCGTTCGCCGAGCTCGTCAACCACCTGCCCACCGACGCCCTGCCCACCGCCGGTGGACTGGCTGCGACCGTCGCGGTCACGATCGACGCCGACAACCTGGCCACCGGAACCGGAACGGCCACCAACACGTCCGGCACCACGATGTCGGCCACCAAGGCCCAACGGATGGCGTGCAACGCCCACCTGGTGGCACTGCTGCTGGACGGCGACTCGCGCGTCGTCGACCACGGCACCACCCGCCGCCTCTACGACCGTCACCAAAGACTGATCCTGGCGACCCGCGACGGCGGCTGCGTGTTCCCCCGCACCCAACCATGGGCCGACCGCAGGGAGGCTGGCGCACGGGCGAAGCCCGCAGCGGTGAGGAACGAACCGCTGTTACGGCGAGGAACGAGCCGTGCGCCCCACTTCCACCACCACCTCGTCCACGAGGGGCAGTGGACCGCTCGCATGGCCGACGACGGGGTCGTCGAAGTCATCGCACCACCGCACGTCGACCCCGACCAGACCCCACAGCGCCACTCCCGCTTCGCCCGACAACACCCCCGCGCCGGCTGAGGCACCTCGGGCATCGCTGCCCGATTCCTGCTTCAATCCCAGGACGTTAAGAACACCCGCCTGTTACGGTCTGGCGATGAATCGACTCCGCGGCATGTTCGTGTCCGCGCTCACCGTCGTGCTGGTCGGCGGCTCGCTGCTGGCGGCGCCGCCCGCTCAGGCGGCGGACAGGGACTGCGGCGACTTCGCCACGCAGACCGACGCCCAAGCGTTCTTCATCGCCAACGGCGGCCCCGGCTCGGACCCCCACCGCCTCGACCACGACGGTGACGGGCTGGCGTGCGAGGACCTGCCGTGCCCCTGCAGCACCTCCTCGGCGCCCGCGCCACCTCCGCCCGCGCCCCCGGCGCCCGTCGCCGCGCCGTGCGCCGTGAACCCGAAGGTCACGGAGAAGGCCGTCGTGGTGTCGGTGATCGACGGCGACACCCTGCGGGTCAGGATCGACGGCACCCGCTCCAAGGTCCGGCTGCTCGGCATCAACTCACCCGAGCGCGGGAAGAAGGGCTACGGGTCGGCCACGAAGGCGCTGAAGAAGCTGACCCCCGTGGGTCGGACGACCGTGCTGACGAGCGACCCGACCCAGCCGTACGCGGACGTCTACGGCCGCGCCCTCCGATACGTCAAGCGCGGCTCGAAGGACGTCAACAAGGCGCAGCTCTCGAAGGGCTGGGCCCGGTTCTACGACGCCCGGCAGTGCGACCCGCTGACCAGGAAGAAGAGCTACAAGAGGGCGGAACGATCGGCGAAGAAGCACGATCGCGGCATCTGGGGGTAGGGACGCCGACCGCTCAGAAGCCGAGCTTGCGCAGCTGCTTGGGATCGCGCTGCCACTCCTTGGCGACCTTGACGTGCAGGTCGAGGTAGACGGGCGTGCCGAGGATCTTCTCGATCTGCGAGCGCGAGTCGCTGCCGATCTGGCGCAGGCGGGCCCCCTGCTTGCCGATGATGATGCCCTTCTGGCTGTCGCGCTCGACGTACACGTTGACGCGGACGTCGATCAGCGGCTTGTGCTCGGGACGGTCGGCGCGCGGCACCATCTCGTCGACCACGACGGCGATCGAGTGCGGGAGCTCGTCGCGGACGCCCTCGAGGGCCGCCTCGCGGATGATCTCGGCGATGAGCGTCTCCTCGGGCTCGTCGGTGAGCTGACCCTCCGGGTACAGCGCCGGGCCCTCGGGCAGCGTGCCGACCAGCAGATCGGCGAGCAGCCCGATCTGGTCGTCGGCGACCGCGGAGACCGGGATGATCTCCTGGAACTGCAGCCCCAGGTCGGCGCTCACCTGCTGGATCGACAGCAGGTGGTCCCGCAGCTTGTCGGGCTTGACGAGGTCGATCTTCGTCGCGATCGCGAAGATCGGCTTGCGGCGTCCGCGGCCCGTCTTCTGCAGCTCGGCCAGCTCGCGCATCAGGAACTTGTCGCCCTCACCGACGCTCTCGTTGGCCGGCAGGCACATGCCGATCGTGTCGACCTCGGACCACGTCGAGCGCACCAGCGCGTTGAGCCGCTCGCCGAGCAGGGTGTGCGGCTTGTGCAGGCCGGGGGTGTCGATCAGGATCAGCTGCGCGTCGTCGCGGTTCACGAGGCCGCGGATCGCGTGGCGCGTGGTCTGCGGCTTGGACGACGTGATCGCGATCTTGCCGCCGACCAGGGCGTTGGTCAGCGTCGACTTGCCGGCGTTGGGACGTCCGACGAAGCACGCGAAGCCGGAGCGGTGCGCGCTCACGTGGTGCGCACCTTGACGACGGTGCCGCTGGGATCGGCCAGGTAGACCGCGATGCCGTGACCCGACACGTCGCGCACCGCGGTGCCGTCGACGACGGGCTCGGGCACCATGTCGCCGACCAGTGCCGCGGCCTCGATGCCGGTGGCACCGGACGACACGGCCATCGCGACGGCCAGGTCGAGGGCGTCGACGCGCAGCGACGGCAGGTTCACGGTCGAGGCGACGTACGTGCGTCCGTCCTGGTCGCGCACCGCCGCGCCGTGCTCGGCGGTGGTGCGGGCGCGCGAGCTGCGCGCCAACGTCACCAGCTTGGCGTCTTCAGGACTGAGATCCATGGTCGGACCCTTTCGGTCGTCGTTCGGAGGGGTCGGGGACGTCGGCGGGCTCCAGGCGGCTCACGACGACGTGCCCGATGCGGTTGCGGCGACCCGACGGGCCCTCGGCCTCGAAGCGCAGGCCCTCGACCTCGACGACGCTGCCGCGGATCGGCACCTTGCCGAGGTGCTTGGCCATGAGACCGCCGACGGAGTCGACGTCCTCGTCCTCGATCGGGATGTCGAAGAGGTCCTCGAGGTCGTCGACCTCGAAGCGTGAGCTGACCCGCCACGAGCCGTCGGACAGCTTCTGGCTGGCATCGGGCTCGGTGTCGTACTCGTCGGTGATCTCGCCGACGATCTCCTCGAGGATGTCCTCGATCGTGATCATGCCCGCCGTGCCACCGAACTCGTCGACGACGATCGCGACGTGCATGCGCTGGGCCTGCATCTCCTTGAGGAGGTCGTCGGCCGGCTTGGTGTCGGGGACGAACAGGCACGGGCGCGTGATCGACTCGATGCGCTCGGTCGTCTCGGCGGTGTGGTTGTCGAACACCCGCTTGGTGACGTCCTTCAGGTAGGCCATGCCGACCACGTCGTCGAGGTTCTCGCCGACGACGGGCATGCGCGAGTAGCCGCTGCGCAGGGCCAGCGACATCGTCTGGCGCAACGTCTTGTGCCGCTCGACGAACACCAGGTCGGTGCGCGGCACCATGACCTCGCGCACGATCGTGTCGCCCAGCTCGAAGACCGACTGGAGCATGCGCCCCTCGTCGGTCTCGATGATCGAGCTGGCGGCGGCGAGGTCGACGAGCTCGCGCACCTCGACCTCGGACGCGAACGGGCCCTCGCGGAACCCCTTGCCCGGCGTGACGGCGTTGCCGAGCAGGATCAGCAGCTGCGGCAGGGGGCCCAGCAGCCGTGTCAGGACGATGACCGGGACGGTCGACGCCAGGGCGATCGACTCGGCGTGCTGACGTCCGAGGGTGCGCGGACCCACCCCGATCAGCACGAAGCTGACGACGACCATGATCGCGACCGCGACGCCGAACCGCGGCCACAGCCCGTCGAGCTGGTCGGCCACCACGAGGGCGACCAGCACGATGCTCGCGGTCTCGGTCAGGACGCGCATCAGCAGCACCGAGTTGAGGTAGGCCGCGGGGTCGTCGAGGATGCGGACGAGGCCCGCGGCACCCGAGCGGCCCTCGTCGTCGAGCTCCTCGGCGCGCGCCTTGGAGAACGCCGAGATCGCGGCGTCGACGCTGGCGAGCGTGCCGGCGACGACGGCGAGCACGACGGACAAGATGATCGGCAACCACGTCATCGCGCCGACCTCACGCGTCCTCGGGGTCGACGCCCGCGGCCGACTGCTGCCACTCGAGCAGGAGCCGGCCCTGGATGCCGAACATCTCCCGGTGCTCGTCGGGCTCGGCGTGGTCGTAGCCCAGCAGGTGCAGGATGCCGTGCACCGTCAGCAGGTCGATCTCGTCGCGGGTCGTGTGACCTGCGGCGGGCGCCTGCTGCTCGGCGACCTGGGGGCACAGGGCGATGTCGCCGAGGTAGCCCTCGGGGCTCTCCTCGCCGTCGGTGCCGGGCGTCAGCTCGTCCATCGGGAACGACAGGACGTCGGTCGGGCCCTTCTTGCCCATCCACTGCTCGTTGAGCACCGCGATGGTCTCGGGGTCGACGAGCCGCACCGTCAGCTCGGTCGCGGGGTGCAGCCGCATGCGGCGCATCGCGAAGCGGCAGAGCCTGGTCAGACCGACGACGTCGACGTCGGTGCCGGACTCATCGAGTACGTCGACGTTCATGGGAGTCAGCACCTGCCTCGTGCGTGTCGGACTCGAACTCGCCGTAGGCCGCGACGATCTGGCCCACCAGCTTGTGCCGCACGACGTCGGTCGCGCTGAGGTGGGCGAAGTGGATGTCGCTGACGTCGTCGAGGATGTCCTGGACGACCCGCAGGCCGCTCTTGTTGCCGCTCGGCAGGTCGACCTGCGTGACGTCGCCCGTGACGACCATCTTGGAACCGAAGCCCAGGCGGGTCAGGAACATCTTCATCTGCTCGGGCGTCGTGTTCTGCGCCTCGTCGAGGATGATGAACGCGTCGTTGAGCGAACGGCCTCGCATGTAGGCCAGCGGCGCGACCTCGATGACGCCGCCCGTCAGCAGCTTGGGGATCGTCTCGGGGTCGACCATGTCGTGCAGGGCGTCGTAGAGCGGACGCAGGTACGGGTCGATCTTCTCGCTGAGCGAGCCGGGCAGGAACCCCAGGCGCTCGCCGGCCTCGACGGCCGGACGCGTCAGGATGATGCGGTTGACCTGCTTGGCCTGCAGTGCCTGCACGGCCTTGGCGACCGCGAGGTACGTCTTGCCGGTGCCGGCGGGGCCGATGCCGAAGACGATCGTGTGCTTGTCGATCGCGTCGACGTAGCGCTTCTGGTTGACCGTCTTGGGGCGGATCGTGCGACCGCGGTTCGACAGGATGTTGAGGCTCAGCACCTCGGCGGGCTTCTCGCGCGTCTCGGTGCGCAGCATCGACAGGCTGCGCTCGACGGTCTCGCGCGTCAGGTTCTGCCCCGTGCGCAGGATCGTCACGAGCTCGTCGAGGAGCCGCTCGACGAGCGCCGACTCGGCCGGGGGTCCCGTGACCGTGATGGTGTTGCCGCGCGCGTGGATGCGCGACGAGAAGGAGTCCTCGATCAGCCGGAGGAACTCGTCGGCCGGCCCCAGCAGGGCGACGGCCGGGACGCTGGCCGGGATCGTGAACGTGTGTGCGGGTGTCGTGTCGTCAGTCATGTGGTCCCAATCGTACGCGGAGACGTCGCGAGCGCAGCGAGCGAACGTCGGAGCGCGCCAGCGGAGCGTGAGCGGTTCGCGGCGAAGCCGCCGTCCAGCGAGGCGTAGTGGGCGGTCGAGGCTGCTCGGCCCCCTGGCGGCACCCGGTGGTCGGGCCTCAGCCCGGGGGCCAGGTGAGGTCGCGGCCCGCGATGACGTGGCCGTGGGTGTGGAACACCGTCTGGCCCGCACCCTCGCCGGTGTTGAACACGAGCCGGTACGAGTCGTGTCCCTCCGCGACCGCGATGCGGCGCGACTCGACCAGCAGGTCGACGGCCGCCTCGGGCGAGGCCAGCGCGAGGCTCGCGGCGTCGGCGGCGTGCAGCCGCGGGATGACCAGGACGTGGGTGGGCGCCTGCGGGTTGATGTCGCGGAACGCCACGGTGTGGTCGGTGCTCGACACGATGTCGGCGGGCACGTCGCCCGCGACGATCTTGCAGAACAGGCAGTCGGGCACGGAGTCGAGGCTCACTTGAACGCGTCCTTGATCTTGTGGAAGACACCCTTGTGGTGCGTGCCCATCATGGCCTCGGGACGCTCCTCGTCGCGCAGCGACGCGAGCTGCTCGAGCAGCGCGCGCTGCTGCTCGTCGATGCGCGTCGGCGTCTCGACGACGACCTGCACCTTGAGGTCGCCCCGGCCCGGCCCGCGCAGGCGGGGCACGCCGAAGTTCTTGATCGTGATGGTCTCGCCGGACTGCGTGCCCGACGCGACGTCGAGCCGCACCGTGCGGTCGGCCTCGTCGGTGCCGGCGACGTCGGCCTCGAGCGTCGGCAGGTCGAGGTGCGTGCCGAGCGCGGCCGCCGTCATCGGCAGGCTGACCTGGCAGAAGAGCTGGTCGCCCTTGCGCTGGAACACGGGGTGGCGCGCCACGTTGATCTCGAGGTAGAGGTCGCCGGCGGGTCCGCCGCCCGGGCCGACCTCGCCCTCTCCCCCGAGCTGGATGCGGGTGCCCTGGTCGACACCGGCCGGGATCGTGACCGTGATCGAGCGGCGCGACCGCACGCGGCCCTCGCCGGCGCACTCGGGGCACGGATCGGGGATGACCGAGCCGAAGCCGTGGCACGTGGGGCACGGGCGGGACGTGCGGATGTCGCCGAGCAGCGACCGCTGGACGTGCTGGACGTCGCCGTGGCCGTGGCACGTGCGGCACGTCTCGGGCTGCGACCCGTTGGCCGCACCGCTGCCCTCGCACGTCGTGCAGGTGACGGCGGTGTCGACCTTGATCTCGTGGGTCGCGCCGAAGGCGGCCTCGGCAAGGTCGACGTCGAGGCGCAGGAGCGCGTCCTGGCCGCGCTGCTGCCGCGAGCGCGGCCCACGCTGCTGACCGTTCTGGCCGAAGAACGCGTCCATGATGTCGTCGAAGTTGAAGCCCTGGGCGCCGCCGCCGAAGCCGCCGCGGGCACCTCCGCCCATCGGGTCGCCGCCGCGATCGAACATCGAGCGCTTCTCGGCGTCGGACAGCACCTCGTACGCGACCGTCACCTCCTTGAAGCGGTCGGACGCGTCGGGGGCGTCGTTGACGTCGGGGTGCAGCTGGCGCGCGAGCTTGCGGTAGGCCTTCTTGATCTCCTCGGGGGTCGCCTCGCGGGCGACGCCGAGCGTTGCGTAGTAGTCCTGTGCCATGAGTACTGGATAGCCCTTACGTGTGGTGGGTCAGTTGTCGGCCAACGTGCGGCCGACGTAGCGGGCGACGGCGCCGACGGCGGCCATCGTCGCGGGATAGTCCATGCGGGTGGGTCCGACGGTGCCGAGCGTCGCGAGCGCGAGGTCGTCGGCCCCGTACGCCGACGAGACGACCGCCGTGCTCGACAGCCCCTCGTGCCCCGTCTCGGTGCCGATGCGCACCGAGAGGCCCGTCGTGGCCTCGCCGAGCAGCCTGAGCAGCACGACCTGCTCCTCCATCGCCTCGAGCACCGGCTTGATCGCGGTGTCGAAGTCGCTGCCGAAGCGCGCCAGGTTGGCGGTGCCGCCGACCGCGATGCGCTCGTCGGACCGCTCGTTGCTGAACGTCTGCGTCAGCGTCGTGACGATCGACGTGACGACGGGACGGTCGTTGACCGCGAACGTCTCGATCAGGTCGGCCAGCTTGAGGGACGCCTCGGGGAGCCGCTCGCCCATCGTCGCGCGGGTGATGCGGGTGCGCAGATCGGCGACCAGGTCGTCGGTGAGCGTCTCGACGAGCTCGATGATGCGCTGCTCGACGCGGCCGCTGCTGGTGATGACGACCAGCAGCACGCGCGACCCCTCGAGGGCGACGAGCTCGATGTGGCGCACCGTCGAGCGGGTCAGCGACGGGTACTGGACGATCGCGACCTGGTTGGTCAGCTGCGCCAGCACCTTGACGCTGCGCTGCACGACGTCGTCGACGTCGACCGCGCCGGTCAGGAACGTCTCGATCGCGCGGCGCTCGGCCGGGGTCAGCGACTTGACGGTCGACAGGCGGTCGACGAACAGCCGGTAGCCCTTGTCGGTCGGGATGCGACCGGCGCTGGTGTGGGGCTGCGTGATGTAGCCCTCGTCCTCGAGCACGGCCATGTCGTTGCGGACCGTCGCGGGCGACACGCCCAGCTGGTGCCGGTCGAGCAGCGAGCGGGAGCCGACGGGCTCCTGCGTCGCGACGTAGTCCTCGACGATGGCGCGCAGGACGTCGAGTCGGCGGTCGTCTGACATCGGTGCCCCTCTCGTCGGGCTCGGTCGGGCCTGCTCGTGATGGTGGCCGGTCGTCCAGCGCGTCGCGTTGGCACTCTCACCGGCCAAGTGCCAGTCTAACGACGTGGAGGGAATCAGCGAGACCCCTGACGGGCACGTCATCGTCACAGGCGGTGAGCGTTCCCTCACATACGCGCCCCGACGGGTCACGGTCGACGACGGCACCGTCGTCGCGCACGAGTCGCAGGGCGGCGAGATGTCGTCGGTCTGGGCCGCCGACCTGGGCGGTCCGTTCTTCGTCGAGGTCGCCCACCTGGGCGACGGACCCGTGGGCGGCGAGCTGGTCATGACCGTGACGCACATCGGCCCCGACGAGACCCGACGCTTCGTGGCCCTCGGCGACCTGTGGGCCGCCGACCTTCCGGCTGCCGCCGCGCGGGGCTGGGCCGTCTGGGCCGCGGCGGTCGACCTCGCGCTCGGCCTGCTCGACGGCGACGTCGCGCTGCTCGGCACCGGCGTGGACGGCGCACCGCTGACCAAGGACGACGTCGAGGACCTGCACCAACGACTCCTGGGAGCCCTGCATGGTTGACCGTTACGGCAGCGACGTCCTGTCCGGCGACTGGAAGAAACCGCCGCGAGGACGCTCCGAGGAGGTCGTCGTCGAGCGCGGCATGATCGTCGAGGACGCCACCAGCGGCTTCTGCGGCGAGGTCATGGCCGTCGAGAAGGACCTCGGCATGATGATCCTCGAGGACCGCCGCCTCAAGCGTCGCTCGTTCCCCCTCGGCCCCGGCTACCTGCTCGAGGGCAAGCCGGTCGTCCTGCGTCCGCCGTCGGCGGCGACCAAGCAGACCGCGACCCGCACGGCGTCGGGGTCGCGGGCCGTCCACGGCGCGAAGGCGCGCGTCGCGCTGCCGAGCCGCATCTTCGTCGAGGGCCGGCACGACGCCGAGCTCGTCGAACGGGTCTGGGGCGACGACCTGCGCATCGAGGGCGTCGCGGTCGAGTACCTCGGCGGGATCGACGACCTGTCGTCGATCGTCGACGACTTCGCCCCGACCGCCGAGCGGCGGCTCGGCGTGCTGGTCGACCACCTGGTGCCGGGCTCGAAGGAGACGCGCATCGCCGAGCAGGTGTCGGGACGCCCGCACGTGCTGGTGGTCGGCCACCCCTACGTCGACGTCTGGCAGTCGGTCAAGCCCGCCCGCCTGGGCATCGAGAAGTGGCCCGTCATCCCGCGTGGCCAGGACTGGAAGCACGGCATCTGCCGCTCGCTCGGCTGGCCCCACACCGACCAGGCCGACATCGCCCGGGCGTGGAAGCACATCCTGAGCCGCGTCGACTCCTACGCCGACCTGGAGCCCGAGTTCCTCGGGCGGGTCGAGGAGCTCATCGACTTCGTGACGGCCCCCCGGGACTGAGCCGCTGCCCCGTCCCGGACGGGCGCTACGAGATCGTGACGGCCGACGTGCCGAGCAGGCGGTCGGAACCGGCCGTGCCCGGCGTGTTCAGCGCGTACACGAACAGCACCGTCGGGCCGCGGGTCGCGAGCGTCGTGTAGCGCTCGAACCGGAAGAACTCCGTGCTGAAGCGGTACTGCTCGACGCCGGGCGTGCCGACCGGACCGCCGACCGTCACGAGGTAGCTGCGCTGCCCCGCCTCGACGTCGGGCTCGTTGGCGGTCGCCGACAGACGCACGACGCCGTTGCCCTCGCCCCGCGCCCACAGCATCGCACCGGCGGGAGACCCGTCGGTGTCCTTGAAGTGGATGAACCCCGACGGCCAGGCGCTGCCCTTGCGCTTGAGGACGCGCCACATGAACGTCCCGCCGAGGTGGTCCTCCGAGATCACGATCGAGCCGTCCGACCGGACCGCCTCGACGTACGCGACGTGGCCGCCCTTCGAGGCGCCGTGGTAGCGCGGCTTCCACCACGCCACCGAGCCGACCTTGGGCGTCCGGCTGACCGGGATGCCGGCCTTGCGCGCCGCCGAGCCCCACGTACCGGAGTCGTTGGCCCCGGGCGGACGCGGCACGGTCCGACCGTGCGTCAGCCGGTAGGCCACGTAGTTGGTGCAGTTGTGGCCGGCCCGCATGCTCCAGAACGACCGCCCGTACACCGGCGCGTAGCCGCCGTGGGCCCGCCCCTCGGCGGCACACGCCCGGAACCCCTTGCACAGCGTCGTCGAGCTGGGTGCCGCCCCCGCGGGCCCCGCCATCACGACCGCCGTCGTCATCATCATCGTCGCGACCGCCACGAGCGCAAGAAACGCCCGTACCAGCCGATGTGCGTGGCACATCGCTCCCTCACCGCTCTCCCTGGTACTTCATCGAGCCCACTCCCACGGGCTCGCTCCCTGGCGTCAGACTAGGTGGTAACTCGGTGTGACGCGCGCGAATCAGTCGACGAGCTGGCGGACCACGGCGTCGGCGAGCAGCCGACCCGTGCGCGTCAGCACCAGGCGGTCGTCGCCGAGCGTCACGAGATCGCGGTCGAGGAGGTCCGGCACCTGCGACCGCGCGCCGTCGCCCAGCGCCGACACCGACAGCCCCGACCGCAGCCGCGTCTCGAGCATGATGCGCTCGACGTGCGCCGTCGCGGCGTCGATCGACTCGCCGTCGTGCCGTGCGCTGCCGTCGGCCGCCAGCCGCTGCGCGTAGGCCGCGGGGTGCTTGACGTTCCACCAGCGCTCCCCCGCCACGTGCGAGTGCGCTCCGGGGCCGATGCCGAACCAGTCGTCGCTGTGCCAGTACAGGAGGTTGTGACGGCACTGGGCCGCCTCGTCGCGCGCCCAGTTCGACAGCTCGTACCAGCCGAGGCCGGCTTCCGTCAGCAGGTCGTCGGCCAGCAGGTACTTGTCGGCCGTCTCGTCGTCGTCGGGCATCACGACCTCACCGCGGCGCACCTTGCGGGCGAATGCGGTGCCCTGCTCGACGATCAGGGCGTACGCGCTGACGTGATCGGGCTCGAGGGCGACGGCCTGCTCCAAGCTCGTGCGCCAGTCGTCCATCGACTCGCCCGGCGTGCCGTAGATCAGGTCGACGCTGACCTGCTCGAAGCCCGCCTCGCGCGCCCACCGGACGGCCTGCGGGACGCCGGCGGGGTCGTGCGTGCGCTCGAGCGTCGCGAGCACGTGCGGGACGGCCGACTGCACGCCGAACGAGATGCGGTTGAAGCCGCCGGCCCGCAGCGTCGCCAGCGACTGCGGGGTGACCGAGTCGGGATTGGCCTCGGTCGTGACCTCGGCACCGTCGAGCAGACCGAACGAGTCGTCGACGGCGCGCAGCATCCGCACGAGGTCGCCGGCCGGCAGCTGGGTCGGCGTGCCGCCGCCGAAGAACACCGTCTCGACGGGGCGCCCTCCCCCGGCCGGCCCCGAGGCCACGATCTCGCCGATCGCGGTGTCGGCGTACGAGGCGCGCGTGGCACCCTCGCCGAGCTCGTCGGCGGTGTACGTGTTGAAGTCGCAGTACCCGCAGCGCACCGAGCAGAACGGCACGTGCACGTAGACGCCGAGAGCCCGGCCCCGCGTCGTCGGGGTCGGGCTCTCGGCGTGTGGCACCCGCTAAGCGTAGAAGCCGTCGAGGATCGCCTTGTTGTTGGCTTCGACGACGTTGCGCTTGACCTTCATGCTGGGGGTGATCTCACCGGACTCGATCGACAGGTCGTGGTCGAGGATCGCGAACTTCTTGATCGTCTCCCAGCGGTTGACCTTGGCGTTGAGCTCGTCGATCTGGCCCTGGACGACCTCGCGCATCTGCGGCGAGCTCACGACCTCGGTGTACGACTTGCCCTCCATGCCGTGGTGCGTCGCCCACTCGGCGACCGCGTCGGGATCGAGGGTGATGAGCGCCGAGCAGAAGTTGCGCTCGTTGCCGTGCACCAGGATCTGGCTCGTCAGGGCGCTGATGCCCTTGAACATGCCCTCGATGTGCGGCGGGGCGACGTACTTGCCGCCCGAGGTCTTGAACAGCTCCTTCTTGCGTCCCGTGATGAACAGGAAGCCGTCCTCGTCGATGCGCCCCTCGTCGCCGGTGTGCAGCCAGCCCTCGTCGGTCAGCGTCGACGCGCTCTCGGTGTCGAGGTTGTGGTAGCCGCGCATGACGTGCGGGCCCTTGATGAGGATCTCGCCGTCCTCGGCGATCTTGGCCTCGCTGCCCGGGAACGCCATGCCCACCGAGCCGATCTTGAAGTTGTCGGGCTGGTTGACGAATGCGCCGGCCGAGTTCTCGGTCAGGCCGTAGCCCTCGAGGATTAGGACGCCCGCGGCGTGGAACCACTCCGCGATGTCGGGAGACAGGGCCGCCGCGCCGGAGATGAAGAACCGCACGCGGCCGCCGAAGCGGGCACGCACCTTGGAGAACACCAGCTTGTCGGCGAGCGCGAACTGGGCCTTGAGCACCGGCGAGACGGGCTGGCCCGACCGGATGGCGCGCGAGTGCGCGAGGCCGACCTTCTCGGCCCAGCGGAAGATCTTGAGCTTGGCCCCGCCCTCGGCCTCCGTCATGCCGATGATGCGGCCGTACGCCTTCTCGAAGATGCGCGGCGCGGCACCCATGAACGTCGGCCGGACGATCGCGAGGTTGTCGACGATCCGCGGGACGCGGCCGTCGATCGCGGTCGCGAAGCCGATCGCGAGCTGCGTCGACAGCAGCACCTTGCCGAACGAGTGGGCCATCGGCAGCCACAGGAACTGCAGGTCGTCCTCGGTGAGGATGTCGGCGGCCACCATGACGTAGCCCTCGTAGACCCAGCCGTCGTGCGCGAGGCGGACGCCCTTGGGCCGTCCCGTCGTGCCGGACGTGTAGATCAGCGTCGCGAGCGAGTCGCCGGTCAGGGCCGCGACGCGGTCCTCGACGACGGTCGGGTGGTCGGCGAGGTGCTTCTCGCCCAGCGCCTCGAGGTCGTCGAAGCTGATGACCCAGTCGCCGTCGGTGGTGCCGTCGAAGACGACGACCTTGCCGACCGACGGCAGCTCGGAGTGCTTGGCGCGGAGCTTGGCGACCTGCTCGTCGTCCTCGGCGAACACGACCTTGCTGTCGGAGTCGGCCAGGATGTAGGCGACGTCGTCGGCCATCGTCGTCGGGTAGACCGTCGTGGTCGCGGCGCCGGCGGCGTTGATCGCCAGGTCCGACAGGACCCACTCCAGACGGGTGCCGGACGCGATCGCGACACGCTCCTCGGACGCGATGCCGAGCGACACGAGGCCGGCGGCCAGGCGCGTGACGCGATCGCCGGTCTGGCTCCACGTCAGCGACTGCCACGTCTCGTTGGCGTCGGGGTACCGGTAGGCCTCGCGGGAGCCGCTCTTCCTCACTCGGTCGAAGAACATCGCGGACACGCTGGTCGGGCGACCCTCGATCACGGCGAGCTGTTCGGGGGTGACGGCAGGAGCAGGCATCTGGTGATCCTTCGCTGTACGTACTGGGGGAATGTGGTGCCGATCACCTTAACCTACTGGCCGGTCACCTCGGCCGGTCGTTGCGACGTTCACCCAACCGGCGGGCGACGAACGAGTCGATGCGCGGCTCGTCGGCGAGCCGCGGGATCAGGGCCCGCTCGGTCGTCAGCGCGCGGAACAGCAGCTCGACCGTGATGTCGTGGTCGCGGCGCTCGACGACCTCGATCACGTCGCCGGTCTGGACGGGCCCCTCCTCCAGCACCCGCAGGTACGGGCCGGGCCGGCGACCGGCCATGAACCGTCGCACCCACTGCGCCTCGTCGAGGAAGCCCTGGAAGACCGAGCACGGGATGCGGACGCCCGCGATCTCGAGCAGCGCCCCGCCGACCCGCCAGCGGTCGCCCGCCCTCGCACTCGTCAGGTCGATGCCCTCGGTCGTCAGGTTCTCGCCGAACTGGCCGGGCCGCAGCGTCCGACCGAGCTCGTCCGACCACGCCTGCAGGTCCTCGGCCGCGTAGGCGTAGACCGCCTGGTCGGGCCCGCCGTGGAACACCTGGTCGGCGATCTGGTCGCCCGCCAGCCCCACGACGTCGACGTGCACGGGCCCCTCGACCGGGCGCTTGTCGATCGCGCTGCGTCCGAGCTTGCCCCACGGCACGTCGACCGTCCGCCCCACGTTGACGGACACGAGACGGGCTGGCATGGGTCGAGGCTATCGCCGAGAAGAGCCGAGGTGCGCCGCGGATGGCATCGTGGACGCATGACGGATCGAACGGACGTGGTCGTGGTCGGCGCTGGGCTCGCAGGGCTGGCCTGCACCGCACGGCTGCAGCAGCTCGGCGTCGACGCCCGCCTGCTGGAGGCCTCCTACGCGGTGGGCGGCCGGGTGCGCACCGACGTCGTCGACGGACACCTGTGCGACGTCGGCTTCCAGCTGCTCAACCCGGCGTACCCGGCGGTGCGGGAGCTCGTGGACGTCGACGCCCTGCACCTCCAGCCCTTCGCCGCCGGGGTGCGGGTGAGACGGGGCGCCGGCGCCGTCACGCTCGGCGACCCCCGCCGTGAGCCGCGGCTGCTGGCCTCGACCCTGCGCAGCGGTCTGCTGCGGCCCAGGGAGCTGGCCGGCCTGGCGCGCTGGGCGGCGCCGATCCTCGGCGGCGAGCGGCGCATCATGCGGGGCGACGACACCACGCTGGCGGGCTCGCTCGACGCGGCCGGCGTGCACGGCCCCCTGCGCGAGCAGGTGCTGGAGCCGTTCCTCGCCGGCGTCCTGGCCGACGACACCGGCGTCACCTCGGCCCGGTACGCGCGTCTGCTGATCCGGTGGTTCCTGCTCGGCACGCCCGCCCTGCCACGCGACGGCATGCGGGCCCTGCCGGCCCAGCTCGCGACGACGCTGACGCGACCGGCCGAGACCGGCACACGCGTGGTGGGGATCGACCGGACGTCGGCGGGCGTCACGGTGCGCACGGCGTCGGGGTCGGTCGACGCGCGCGCGGTCGTGGTCGCCACCGACGTCGACGACGCGACGGGCCTGGGTGTCGTGCCGGCCGCCCCGACCGGCGGTCTGGTCACGTGGTGGTTCAGCGCGCCTGCGGGCCTGCCGCAGGACCGCCTCCTCGTCGTCGACGGCGATCGCGGTCCCGTCGTCAACTCGGCGGTCGTCTCGGCCGCCGCCCCCAGCTACGCCCCGCCCGGGCGCGACCTCGTGCAGGTGACGACGCTGGCCGGAGCCGGACTCCCCGACGCCGCTGCGCTGGCCGAGGCGGCGCGGCTGTGGCGCGTCGACGTCGCCGGCTGGGACCTCCTGGTGCGCCACGACGTCGTCCGGGCGCTGCCGAGGTCGACCCCGCCCCTGGACCTGCGGCGGCCGTCCGACGTCGGCGGCGGCGTCTTCGTCTGCGGCGACCACCGCAGCACGCCGTCGATCCAGGGTGCGCTCGCATCCGGGCAGCGGACGGCCCGCGACGTGGCCACCGCCCTCGGGGCGCGCTGACGCCCGTCCCGGGTCGGGACCCGTCGGCCTACTTCTTGTCGACGTCGCCGGTCGAGAGCGCGGCGATGAACGCCTCCTGGGGGACCTCGACGCGGCCGACCATCTTCATGCGCTTCTTGCCCTCCTTCTGCTTCTCGAGCAGCTTGCGCTTGCGGCTGATGTCGCCGCCGTAGCACTTGGCGAGCACGTCCTTGCGGATCGCGCGGATGTTCTCGCGGGCGATGACGCGCGCACCGATCGCGGCCTGGATCGGCACCTCGAACTGCTGGCGCGGGATGAGCTCCTTGAGCTTGCCGGCCAGCGAGACGCCGTACCCGTACGCGTTGTCGCGGTGCACGATCGCGCTGAACGCGTCGACGACCTCGCCCTGCAGCAGGACGTCGACCTTGACCAGGTCGGACGCCTGCTCGCCCGTCGGCTCGTAGTCGAGCGACGCGTAGCCCTTCGTGCGGCTCTTGAGCGCGTCGAAGAAGTCGAACATGATCTCGCCCATGGGCAGCGTGTACTTGATCTCGACGCGGTCCTCCGACAGGTAGTCCATGCCGATCAGCACGCCGCGGCGCGCCTGGCACAGCTCCATGATGACGCCGATGTAGTCGGACGGGCTGAGCACCGTCGCCCGGACGACCGGCTCGAGGACCTTGTCGATCTTGCCGTCGGACGGGTACTCCGACGGGTTGGTGACGACGATCTCCTTGCCGTCCTCCATCTCGACGCGGTAGACGACGTTGGGCGCGGTCGAGATGAGCTCGAGGTTGAACTCGCGCTCGAGGCGCTCGCGGACGATCTCGAGGTGCAGCAGGCCGAGGAAGCCGATGCGGAAGCCGAAGCCCAGCGCGCCGGACGACTCGGGCTCGTAGACCAGTGCCGCGTCGTTGAGCTGCAGCTTCTCGAGCGCGTCGCGCAGCGTCGGGTAGTCGTCGCCGTCGAGCGGGTAGAGGCCCGAGTAGACCATCGGGTTGGGGGTCTTGTAGCCGCCGAGCGGCTCGGTCGCGCCGCGGATGTTGGACGTCACGGTGTCGCCGACGCGCGACTGCCGCACCTCCTTCACCCCGGTGATGAGGTAGCCGACCTCGCCGACCCCCAGGTCGGGCGCCTTGACGGGCTCGGGCGAGATCACGCCGACCTCGAGCATCTCGTGCACCGCACCGGTCGACATCATCTTGATCTTGTCGCGGTGGCTGAGCTTGCCGTCGACGACGCGGACGTACGTCACGACGCCGCGGTACGTGTCGTAGACCGAGTCGAAGATCAGCGCGCGCGGCGGGGCGTCGGGATCGCCCTTCGGCGGCGGGATCTCGTCGACGATCAGGTTGAGCAGCTCCTCGACGCCCTGGCCCGTCTTGGCCGAGACGCGCAGGACGTCGTCGGGGTTGCCGCCGATGATGCCGGCGATCTCCTCGGCGTACTTCTCGGGCTGGGCGCCCGGCAGGTCGATCTTGTTGAGCACCGGGATGATGTCGAGGTCGGCGTCGATCGCGAGGTACAGGTTCGCCAGCGTCTGCGCCTCGATGCCCTGCGCGGCGTCGACGAGCAGCACGGCTCCCTCGCACGCCTCGAGGCTGCGGCTGACCTCGTACGTGAAGTCGACGTGGCCCGGGGTGTCGATCATGTTGAGGACGTAGACCTCGCCGGCGTCGTCGCCGCTGCTCTTGACGAACGGCATGCGCACGGCCTGGCTCTTGATCGTGATGCCGCGCTCGCGCTCGATGTCCATGCGGTCGAGGTACTGGGCCTTCATGTCACGGCCGTCGACGACGCCGGTGTGCTGCAGCATGCGGTCGGCCAACGTCGACTTGCCGTGGTCGATGTGCGCGATGATGCAGAAGTTGCGCAGGACCTTCGGGTCGGTGGCCCCGGGCTGGGGGACGGGGCGGGTGCTCATGATGAGACATTCTCCCATCACCCGGCGCGGGATCGTGCCGCGAGGCGCACCCGGTCACCGATTTGAGAGCACGGGCCACCGACTGATAGAGTTGGCGGTCGCGTGCCTCGGCACGTCCACACATCTCTGGGCACCGTCTGCGTGCCGTCTTCATCGTCGAGTACAACACCAAGAGAAGTAGGTCTCCCCCGTGGCGAACATCAAGTCGCAGATCAAGCGCAACCGCCAGAACGAGCTGGCTCGTGAGCGCAACAAGTCCGTGCGCTCCGCGCTGAAGACGGCCGTTCGCCGCTTCGAGGAGGCCGTCGCCGCGGGCAACACCGACGACGCCAAGAAGTTCGCCAGCGTCGCGACGCAGAAGCTCGACAAGGCGGCCTCGAAGAAGGTCATCCACAAGAACCAGGCGGCCAACCGCAAGTCGGCCATCTCCAAGAAGGCCGCTGCGCTCTGATCGCGCCGGCCTGACACAGGCCCCGCTGTCGACCGACAGCCACCGCAACGCCCCGGCTCACACCGGGGCGTTCGTGCGTCCCGCGTCCTGGCGTCTCGGCGCGGACGACGTGCCGTACGTCGAGACCAGCCGCACGACCGCCTCGAGCGGGCCGCGGCGCGCGAACGTCAGCCAGACCGTGGCCAGGGCGCACAGCACGACGACCTGCAGCAGCCAGTCGCCGTAGCTGCCCAGGCGGGCCGTGGGGTCGTCGCCGGCGTTGGCACGGACGGCCAGCCGCCAGCTCCAGAGCACGTGGACGGTGTAGAGCGTCAGGGTCATTGCGCCGGCCGCCCGGACGGGTCGCAGCACCAGACGCGCCCACGGCACCCGGGCGACCAGCGCGCAGAGCCCGATCACCACGAGCGCCGAGCCGATCGCCCCGAGGACGTTGAGCGGGCGCGAGGTGTGCTCGCCGACGAGCCACAGCTCCTTCCACGTGGCGGGCTCGTACGGGTAGGCGCTGGAGACGAACAGCTGCCGCCAGCCCTGCACGTACCACTCGTCGAAGACGCCCCGCGAGATCGCGACGGCCCCCGCGGCGAGCGAGCCCGCCAGCAGCACGACTCCCCCGCCCAGCACCGCGACCGCGACGCGTGCACGCCCCAGGTCGAGCCGTCCGATGCCGAGGCCCACCAGCACGTACGCGAACCACACCCCGGCGGGGTAGGCACCCCACACGACGAGCTCGGTCAGCAGCGACCACGGCGGCACGACGTCGGACAGCTCGGCCTGGTCGGCGACGACCGGTGCGTGCGCGATCTGCAGCCACAGCAGCAGCACCGGCACCACGACGGCCCAGACCAGCCCCAGCCCCAGCAGCACGCGGGCCCGCAACGGACGGAACGGCAGGGCCACGACGATCATCAGGCCGTAGAACGCCAGGATCACGTACACCGGCATCTGGTCGAGCGAGCCGAGGCAGAGGCCCAGCACCACCAGGATCGCCGCCCGGATGCCGGTCGCCCGCACCGACCCGGCGCCGTGCGGGTCGCGGCGGTGCACCAGCGACAGCGCGACGCCGGCGAGCATCGCGAACAGGGGCGCTGCCCGGCCGCTCGCGATCATCTGGCCCACGGGCGGGTCCTCGCCCACCCACGAGGGCCCGAGGTGGACGAACATCATGCCGATCAGTGCCAGGCCGCGCGCGAGGTCGACGGCGTCGACCCGGCTCGCCCGCGTGCCGACCACCTACCGCCTCCGGCGCGCGGCGACGGCGAGCACCATCCGCTCGACCGCGAACGCGGGGTCGGCGGCCCCGCCCTTGACGTCGAGATCGGCCTGCGCGACCGCGGCGATCGCGCCCGCGAGGCCGGCGGCGTCCCAGCTGCGCAGCTGCGCCCGCATCGACCGGATCTTGAACGGCGGGGCGCCGATGTGGGCGGCGAGCTCGTTGTCGCGCAGGCCCTCGGGCGCCCCCGACAGCTTGGCCAGCGACCGCAGGCCCGTCGCGAGGGCCGACGTGATCAGGACCGGTGCGACCTTGGCCGACTCGGCCCACCGCGCCTGCTCGAGCGCGACGTCGATGCGTCCGTCGATCGTGGCGTCGGCGATCTCGTAGCCCCGCACGTCGGCGCGTCCGCCGAAGTACTGCTGCACCAGCGACGTGCTGATGTGCGCGCCCTGCTCGAGGTTGGCGACGAGCTGGTCGGCGGCGCCCGCGAGCGCCCGGAGGTCCTGCCCCACCGCGGCGACGAGGTACGTCGCGGCTTGCTCGTCGATGCGGGCGCCGAGGTCGCGCACCTCGGTGAAGACCCAGCGGGCGTAGTCGCGCTCGTACTTGGGCTGCTCGACCTTGACCTCGCTGACGACCGAGGCCTTGCGCAGCTTGTCGAGCAGGCCCTTGCCCTTCTGGCCGCCGCTGTGGACCAGCACCACGGCGATGTCGGGCGACGGCTCTGCGACGTACGCCAGCAGCTCGCCCTGCGCCACCTCGGGGAGGTCCTGCAGCTCGGTCAGCACCAGCGCGCTGGCGTCGCTGAAAAGCGACGGGCTCGTGAGGCCCGCGAGCTCGCCGGCCTGCAGGCCCGAGGCGGTCGTCGTCGCGACCTCGCAGTCGGGCTGCTCGGCCGTGACGACCTTGACGGCCTTGGCCCGTGTGCGGTCGGCGAGGAACTCGGCATTGCCGGTGATGAGCAGGATCTTGCCGAATGCCGAGGCCACCTGGCGATCCTAGCCTCGACTCACGACGGACATCCGGCCGTCGCGCACGACGACCGCGATGTCGCCGTCGCGGTCGGTGCGCCACCACGCCGTGCCGTCGTCCCGCAGCATCGCCAGCAGCGCGGCGGTCGGGTGGCCGTAGTCGTTGTGCTCGCCGACGCTGATCGTCGCGATGCGCGCGTGCGCCGCCGCGACGAAGCGGGGCTCCTGGTCGGCGCTGCCGTGGTGGGCGACCTTCAGGACGTCGGCCGCGACGTCGGCACCCGAGCGCAGGATGCGTTGCTGCGCCTCCGCCCCGACGTCGCCCGTCAGCAGCAGCCGCACGCCGCGCACCGTCGCGCGCAGCACGACGCTCACGCCGTTGCGGTCGCCGGCGGGCGGCTCGTCGGCCGGCGGCCACAGCACCTCGGCCGACGTCTCGCCCAGCGCGAACGACTCCCCCGCCTCGGCCACGTGACGCGGCACGCCGCGGATCGGCGGCCCACCCGACGTGCCGACCACGACCTGGTCGACCCGGCGCCCCTCGACGGCTCCGCGCCAGCCGTCGACGTGGTCGGCATCGCCGTGCGTCAGCACCAGCAGCCGCACGGTGCGGACTCCCAAGGACGTCAGGCACCGGTCGACGGGGGCGTCGTCCTCGCCGACGTCGACCACGACGGCCTGGCCGGGACCCACCGGCAGCACCGTCGCATCGCCCTGGCCCACGTCGCAGCTGACCATGACCCAGCCGGGCGGCGGCCACCCGGTCTCGGGCGGACGCCAGATGCCGACGGCGAGCCCCAGCACGAGGCCCACGAACAGCACGGGACGGGACGCCATGCGCACGGCGACCCACGTCGCCACCGGCACCACGACGAGCAGGACCTGCCACGGGGCGTGCCACTCGAACGACGAGGCGTCGAGGCCTGCCGCGGTGTGCCCCACCGTCAGGATCCAGCTCGCGCAGGCCCCCGCGGCCGTGCCGCACACCTGACCCAGCGGCGCCCACACGAGGGCGAGCAGGCCGCCGACCAGACCGGCGACGGTCGCGGGTGCGACGGCGGGCGCGGCGAGCAGGTTGGCGAACACCGCGACCAGCGAGACCTCGCCCGACAGCGCCGCGAGCGCCGGCGTGCACACCAGCTGCGCCGCGAGCGGCACGCCGATCGCGAGCGCGCACCACCGCGGCATCCACGCCTCGAGCCGGCGCGCGAAGACCGGTGCCAGCACGAGGATGCCGGCCGTCGCGCTGACCGACAGCACGAAGCCCGCCGACCTCGACAACCACGGGTCGAGGAACAGCAGCCCGACGACGGCCCAGCACAGGGCCCGCAGGCCGCCGTGCGAGCCCAGGCCGAGCGCGGCGACGCCGACCGCGCCCATCGCGGCGGCCCGCACGACGCTGGGCTCGGGACGTGCCAGCAGCACGAAGGCCGCGATCGACAGGAGCCCGACGACCCACAGGCCCCGCCGTCCGAGGCCCCCGGCACGCGCCACCGCCATCGTCACGCCGAGCACGATCGTCAGGTTGGTGCCCGAGACGGCCGTGAGGTGCGTCAGCCCGCTGCGCCGGAAGTCGTCGTCGACGGCGTCGGTGATGCCGCCCTCGTCTCCGTCGACGAGCGCGGGCACGAGCCCGCGCGGCTCGTCCGACAGGTGTGAGACCGACCGCCGGACGCCCTCGCGGACGTGCTCGGACGCCTCCCACCACCACGCCGCGCCCATCGCCGGGCCGATGCGTCCGACCCTGATCGTCACGCTCTCGTCGGACCGGTCGGACGGCGCGAGACGTCCCTGCACCACGAGCCGCCGACCCACCACGAGGCCGTCGGGGCGCCCGTCGACGAACGCCGTCGCCGCATCGCGCACCCGCAGGTCGAGGTCGCCGGCCGCGACCCGCCGGACGACGACGCCCACGACGGTCGACGCGACGCCCCGGCGCTCGATCGTGCGCGCGTCGCTGCTGACCTGCACCTCGAGGGTCACGAGCTGCCCGCTGCGGGCGAGGTCGGCCAGGGGCGAGTGCTCGACCGTCGCGAGCCGCCACGAGCACGAGACCGCCACGGCGGCCACGCAGACCGCGGCCAGCGCGAGCGGGACGACCTTCCGGCGCCACGAGGCCGCGACGACGACCACCGCGGCCGTGCCCACCACGGCGGCCGTCACGGACCCCGACGTCACGAGCCACGCCGCCAGGCACCACAAGGCCACGGCCCCCGGCACCATGCGCCCGTCGTGCGTCACACCACGACGAGGTCGCGCAGCTCGGCCAGCGTCGCGTCGCCGATGCCCTTGACGTCGAGGAGGTCGTCGACCGAGGTGAAGCGACCGTTGGTCTCGCGCCACGCGAGGATCGACTGCGCCGTCACGGGTCCGACACCGGGCAGGGTGTCGAGCTGCTCGGCGGTCGCGGTGTTGAGGTTGACCTTGGCCGCCGCGCCGCCACCCGGCCCGACGCCACTCACGGCTCCACCCGGGGCGGGGGCCGCCGCGTCCACCGGCTCGAGGCCCACCAGCACCTGCTCGCCGTCGGTGAGCTCGCGGGCCATGTTGAGCGTCGTGGTGTCGACGCGGCCCTTCAGGCCACCCGCAGCCTCGATCGCCTCGTAGACCCGTGACCCCTTCGGCAGGGTCACGATGCCGGGGCGACGCACCCGACCGACGACGTCGACGATCAGCTCGGCAGGATCGGTGGTCGGCGGCGAGGCCCCCGCCGCCGACGACGACGACGGCGCCGACGAGCCGAACGCCAGCGGCGCGACGGGCTCGCTCGTGCGGGGTCGCCCCGCGAGCAACCACCACACCAGCAGCACCGACGCCGCGACGGCGACGACGGCCAGCGCCCGGGCGTGCGGGACCTCGAGCCGGCGGCGCTGCGGCGCGTCGGGCTCCTCGACCGGCGGGAGCTCGGCGTCGAACGACGCCGCGAGGCGCGCGAGACGCCGCCGCGCGATGTCGGCGCGGGTCTCGTCGAGCGGGTCGTCTCGGTGCAGCGGCTTCACACCTCGAAACTAGGCACCGCCGGACGTCCGCGGCAGTCGTCCGACGCCCGCTGTGGACAACCTCATCCGGCCGCCGGACCGGTGGGGACCGCACGCCGTCGGGCGAGCGCCTGGGCTCAGCGCGGCGTGATCGTCACGGAGATCATGCCGGGGCCCACGTGGGCGCCGATCGCGGCGCCGACCTCGTCGACGGGGATCGACTCGACCGCCAGCGACGACGCGAGCCGCTCGGCGACCGCGGTGGCGGTCGCCAGGCTCGCGAGGTGCTGGACGCCGATGTCGAAGCCGGCCTCGCACGCCCCGGCCGTCTCGACCGCCAGCGCCTCGAGCCGGGCCAGTGCCTTGGCCTTGGTGCGGACGCGCTCGAGCGGGACGACCGCGCCGTCCGCGATCGTCAGGATCGGCTTGACCGCCAGGGCCGAGCCGATCAGGGCGGCCGCGGCCCCGACCCGTCCGCCCCGGCGCAGGTACTCGAGGGTGTCGACGTAGATCAGCACCGACGAGGCCTCGCCGGCCCGCCGTGCGGCGTCCGCGACGCCGGCGGCGTCCTCGCCCGCGTCACGGGCCCGCGCGGCGCGGCCCGCCGCGAAGCCCGTCGCGATGCCGACCTGCGTCGAGTCGATGCACGTGACCGGGACGGACGACTGCTTGGCGGCGAGCTGGGCCGACTCGAGCGTGCCCGACATGCGTCCGCTGAGGTGCACCGAGACGACCGACTCGGCGCCGTCGGCGGCGAGGCGCTCGTACACCGCGAGGAAGTCGTCGGGGGTCGGCCGCGAGGTGCTGACCGGGACGAACGCGGACAGTGCCTCGGCGATCATGTCGGCGGTGACGTCGTCACCCTCGGTGTAGGTGTCGGCACCGATGATGACCTGCAGCGGGACGACCTCGATGTGCTCCCGCTCGGCGTCGTCCGGCGACAACGAGGACGTCGAGTCCGTCACGATGCCGATCATGGCCCCAGCCTATCGGTACGTGTCCCAGATCACGTCGTCACCACGGGGCGAAGGCCCCCCGCGCTCAGACGACGATGCTGACGAGCTTGGGGGCCTTCACGATGACCTTGCGGATCTCGCGGCCGTCGATCGACCGGACGACGTTGGGCTCGGCCAGGGCCAGCGCCGTCAGCTCGTCGTCGGTGACGTCGGGGCTGACCTCGAGCTTGCCGCGCACCTTGCCGAGCACCTGCACGACGCACGTGACCGACGACGACGTCAGGTGCGCCGGGTCGGCCTCGGGGAACGACGCGCGGATCAGCGACTCGTCGTGGCCGAGCCGCGACCACAGCTCCTCGGAGACGTGCGGTGCCAGCGGTGCCAGCATCAGCACGAGCGGCTCGACCGCGGCGCGACTCGTGACGCCGGCCTTCGTGAGGTGGTTGGTCAGCTCGATCAGCTTGGCGACCGCGGTGTTGAAGCGCAGGTTCTCCATGTCTCCGCGGACGCCGTCGATCGTGGTGTGCAGGACGTGCAGCGTCGCGGCGTCGAGGTCGGCGTCGTCGACCAGCGACTCGCCGGTCTCCTCGTCGACCAGCAGGCGCCACACCCGCTGCAGGAAGCGCTGCGACCCCACGACCGCGCGCGTCTCCCACGGGCGCGACACGTCGAGCGGGCCCATCGACATCTCGTACACGCGGAACGTGTCGGCTCCGAACGCGTCGTACATCTCGTCGGGCGTGACGACGTTCTTCAGGCTCTTGCCCATCTTCCCGTACTCGCGGGTGACGGGGCTGCCGTCGTGGAAGAACGAGCCGTCGCGCTCCTCGACCCCGGCGGCGTCGACGTACACGCCGCGCTCGTCGGTGTACGCGTACGCCTGGATGTATCCCTGGTTGAACAGGCGGTGGAACGGCTCCTCGCTCGTGACGTGCCCGAGGTCGAACAGCACCTTGTGCCAGAACCGCGCGTAGAGCAGGTGCAGCACGGCGTGCTCGACGCCGCCGACGTACAGGTCGACGCCGCCCGTGCCGCCGGGCGTGCGGGGGCCGAGCCAGTAGCGCTCGTTCTCGGGGTCGGTCGCGGCCTCGGCGTTGTGCGGGTCGGTGTAGCGCAGCTCGTACCACGACGACCCGGCCCAGTTGGGCATCGTGTTGGTCTCGCGGCGGTACTGGCGCGGCCCGTCGCCGAGGTCGAGCGTCACGTGCACCCACTCGTCGGCGCGCGCCAGCGGCGGCTCGGGGTTGCTGTCGGCGTCGTCGGGCGCGTACGTCTTGGGCGAGTAGTCGGGGACGTCGGGCAGCTCGACCGGCAGCATGTGGTCGGGCACCGCGATGGGCTGGTCGGACTCGTCGTAGACGATCGGGAACGGCTCGCCCCAGTAGCGCTGGCGGCTGAACAGCCAGTCGCGCAGGCGGTACGTCGTGGTGCCCTCGCCGGCGCCGTGCGCCTCCAGCCACGCCACGACGGCGGCCTTGGCCTCGGTCACGCCCAGCCCGTCGACGTCGAGGTCGCCGTGCGACGAGTTGATGGCGGGACCCTCGCCCAGGAAGACCCCCTCGTGGCCCTCGGGAGCCTGGATCGTCGGGACGATCGGCAGCCCGTACGCCGTGGCGAACTCGTGGTCGCGGGCGTCGTGCGCCGGGACGGCCATGATCGCGCCGGTGCCGTAGCCGGTCAGCACGTAGTCGGCGATGAAGACCGGGACCTGCTCGCCGTTGACGGGGTTGGTCGCGTACGAACCGGTGAAGACACCGGTCTTCTCCCGGTTCTCCTGGCGCTCGACGTCCGTCTTGGCCGCGGCCATGGCGCGGTAGGCGGAGACGGCCTCGGCGGGCGAGTCGACGCCGTTGGTCCAGCTGCGCGGCGTGCCGGTGGGCCACTCGTCGGCGACGATCGCCGACACGAGCTCGTGCTCGGGGGCCAGGACCGCGTACGTCGCGCCGAACAGGGTGTCGGGACGCGTCGTGAAGACGTCGAACGACGTCGCGGCGGCCTCGACCTGGAAGCGGACGCGGGCGCCGTGCGAGCGTCCGATCCAGTTGCGCTGCATGTTCTTGACCGACTCGGGCCAGTCGACGCGCTCGAGGTCGTCGATCAGCCGGTCGGAGTACGCCGTGATGCGCATCTTCCACTGGCGCAGGTTGCGGGTGAACACCGGGAAGTTGCCGCGCTCGCTGCGACCCTCGGCGGTGACCTCCTCGTTGGCCAGCACGGTGCCGAGGCCCGGGCACCAGTTGACGGGCGACTCGTCCACGTACGCCAGGCGGCGCGAGTCGATCAGCAGACGCCGCTCGAGGGGCTCGAGGTCGGCCCACCCGGCGCCGTCCGGCGCGGTGCGCGCGCCCGACTCGTACTCGGCGCGCAGCTCGCTGATCGGGCGGGCGCGCTGCTGCTCGTCGTCGTACCAGGACTCGAAGATCTGCACGAAGATCCACTGCGTCCAGCGGACGAAGTCGGGGTCGATCGTGGCGAAGCTGCGGCGCGGGTCGTGCGCCAGGCCGAGGCGGCGCAGCTGGCGTCGCATGTTGGCGATGTTGGCCAGCGTGTTGGTGCGCGGGTGCTCGCCGGTCTGGACCGCGTGGATCTCGGCGGGCAGGCCGAACGCGTCGTAGCCGAGGGCGTGCAGCACGTTGTCGCCCCGCATGCGGCGGTAGCGCCCGACGACGTCGGTGGCGATGTAGCCGAGCGGGTGCCCGACGTGCAGTCCGGCACCCGACGGGTACGGGAACATGTCCATGATGAAGTACTTGTCGCCGAGCGGCTGACCGTCCTGCGTCGTGCCGGCGAGGTCGCCCACGGGGTTGGGGGCCTCGAACGTCCCCTCGGCGTCCCACCGGTCCTGCCAGCGTCGCTCGATGTCGCCGGCCAGGTCACTGGTGTAGCGGTGGGAGGCGGAGGTCTCGTCAGGCGTGGTCACCGCCCGAATCCTACCGGGGGCTCCCCCCACCCCCGCCGACGAGTCACGCACGCCCGCCCGCGAGTCACCCACGCCCGGCGACGAGTCACGTACGCCGGACGGCCACGAACCCGCGGTGACTCGTCACGGGGCACGAGCGACTCGTCGGCGGTCAGGTGGGGTCGGCGGGGACGACGACGGGGCGCAGGCGCGCCCACGCCGCGAAGGCGATCGCGACGACCAGCATGCCGATGCCGCCCCACAGGTTGATGTTGAGGCCGTCGCCGCGCGCCAGCTCCTCCTCGGTCGCGTTGAACAGCCCGAGCAGGATCAGGATGATGCCGTAGGCGCCCAGCAGTCCCCCGATCACGAATCGGATGTCGAACACGCCCGCCTTCTTCTTCTGCTGCTGCTCACTCATGGCGATCTCCTAGCGGAACATCAGGTTGAGGACGATGACGATGGCCAGGCCGATGCCGGCGAGCTTCGTCGGGGACTGGTACCAGGGCAGCGAGCCCTCGTCGGGGTCGACCAGCGACTCCTTGGGCGTCAGGGAGTACACGAGACCTTCGAGCTCCTTCGGGTCGCGAGGCCTGGTCATGAAGGTCACGATCACGCTGACGACGATGTCGACGACGAACGCCGCACCGGCCGCGGCGAAGCTCGCGCCCTGGCCCGACAGCTCCAGCACCCCGGTGCTCGCCCCGCCGAACGCGTCCTCGCTCAGGAACGCGACCGCGACAGCGGCGGCGGTGCCCGCGACCAGGCCCGTCCAGCCCGCCGTCGCCGACATCCGCTTCCAGAACATGCCGAGGATGAAGGTCGCGAACAGCGGCGCGTTGAAGAAGCCGAACAGCGTCTGCAGGTAGTTCATGAGGTTGTCGTAGTTCGACGCGAAGTAGGCCGTGCCGATCGCGATGACGGTCGCCGCGACCGTCGCGACGCGCCCGACGCCGAGGTAGTAGCCGTCGGGCCGGTCCTTCTTGACGTACTGCTGCCACAGGTCGTACGAGAACACCGTGTTGAACGCCGAGATGTTCGCGGCCATGCCGGCCATGAACGACGCGAGCAGGCCGGCGATCGCGACGCCGAGCATGCCGTTGGGCAGCAGGTCGCGCATCAGCAGCAGGATCGCGTCGTTGTACGTCGCGCCGCCGGCGTCGCCCTGACCCGACTTGAGGTTGGCGATCTCGGGGATGATGATCGCCGCCGCCATGCCGGGGATGATCACGATGAACGGGATGAACATCTTCGGGAACGCGCCGATGATGGGCGCGCGCCGCGCCGACGACAGCGAGTCGGACGCCATCGCCCGCTGCACCTCGACGAAGTTGGTCGTCCAGTAGCCGAACGACAGCACGAAGCCCAGGCCGAACACGATGCCGATCGTCGACAGGACCGGGTTGTCGATGCCCGTCAGGTCGGTGCCGGGCCACGACGACAGCTGCTCGGGGCCGGGCTGCACCTTGTCCTTGATGCCCTGCCAGCCGCCGACCTTGTGCAGCGCGATGATCGTCAGGGGCGTCAGGGCCGCGACGATGACGAAGAACTGCAGCACCTCGTTGTAGATCGCGGCCGACAGGCCGCCGAGCGTGATGTAGCTCAGCACCACGATCGCCGCGACGATCAGCGAGACCCACAGCGGCCAGCCGAGCAGCCGGTTGACGATCGTCGCGAGCAGGTACAGGTTGATGCCCGCGATCAGCAGCTGCGCGATCGAGAAGCTCAGGGCGTTGACGAGGTGGGCGCCGGTGCCGAAGCGCCGCCGCATGAACTCGGGGACGCTGCGCACGCCGGAGCCGTAGTAGAACGGCATCATCACGATGCCGAGGAACAGCATCGCCGGGACGGCGCCGATCCAGAAGTAGTGGAACGTCGCGACGCCGAACTCGGCGCCGTTGGCCGACATGCCCATGATCTCGACGGCGCCGAGGTTGGCCGAGATGAACGCCAGCCCCGTGACCCACGCCGGCAGCGACCGCCCGGACAGGAAGAAGTCGAGGCTCGACGACACCTGCCGCCTGGCCAGCACCCCGATCCCGAGGACGACCGCGAAGTACAGCGCGATGATCGTGTAGTCGAAGAAGTCGGCGTTGAGCCTGAACGTGTCGTCTGCTGCCCGAAGCATCGGGACCCCCGTCTCGTGCGGGTCGCGGCCCCCGCGGCCGACCCACCCGGGGACGTTACTCCCGACCGGTCAGGGACGCATGTCAGCCCCGGCCGCGGCGTCGAACGAGTCGGCCAGCCGGCGCAGCAGCCGCACGAGGTCCGCACGCTCGCGCCCCGAGAGGCCGGCCAGCATCCGCGCCTCGTTCGCGAGGTGGGCGGGGTAGGCGTCGTCCATCAGCGCGATGCCCGCCGTCGTGAGGCGGACGCGCCGCCCGCGGGCGTCGGCCTCGTCGACCCGACGCTCGACGAGGCCGAGCCGCTCGAGCCGGTCGAGCCGCTTGCTGACCGCGCCCGACGTCACCATCGTGCGGGCCCCCAGCTCGGACGGCGTGAGCTCGTACGGCGTCCCGTCCCGGCGCAGCGTCGCCAGGACGTCGAAGTCGCCGTCGCCCAGACCATGCTCGGCGAACACGGGGCGCCGCAGATCGTCGGCCTGGTCGGCCAGACGCGAGAGGCGTCCGATGACGTGCAGGGGCGACGAGTCGAGGTCGGGACGCTCGGCCGCCCACTGCCCCACGATCGTGTCGACGTGATCCTCGGCGCTCATGGGTTGATCATACCTTCCCCGGAAGATAGATTGCCTTCCATGGAAGATATTTCCCGCTCGTGGCGGGACCCGCTCATCACCGTCGTCGCGCCGATCGCCTGGGGCACGACGTACACCGTCACGGCGGAGATGCTGCCTCCCGACCGCCCGCTGTTCTGCGCCGTCGTCCGCGCGCTCCCGGTCGGGCTGACGATCCTGGTGCTGCGCCGCACGCTCCCCCGCGGCTCGTGGTGGTGGCGATCGCTGGTGCTCGGCACCTGCACGATGGGGCTCTTCTTCGCGCTGCTGTTCGTCGCCGCCTACCGTCTGCCGGGCGGGCTGGCCGCGACCGTGACCGCGATGTCGCCGCTCGCCGTCATGGCGCTCGCCGCCCTCCTCATCGGCGAGCGCGCGACGGTCGGGGGCGTCGTCGGCGGCGTGACGGGCACCGTCGGCGTCGCGCTGCTGGTGCTCCGCGCCGACGCGTCGATCGACGCCGTCGGCCTGCTCGCGGCCCTCGGGGCGGTCGCCTCCGCCGCGCTCGGCTTCGTGCTGCTGAAGAAGTGGGACCGGCCCACCGACCTGCTGACGATGACGGGGTGGCAGCTCACCGCGGCGGGGCTCGTCCTGCTGCCGGTCGCGGCCGTCGTCGAGGGGCCTCCCCCGGCGCTCGACGGCCGCGACGTGGCGGGCTTCCTGTGGCTCGGCGTCGTCGGCACGGGCCTGGCCTACGCGTGCTGGTTCCACGGGCTCACCCGCATGACGGCCGGCAGCACGGCCCTGATCGGCCTGGTCAACCCCGTCGTCGGGACGCTGCTGGGCGTCGTCGTGGCGCACGAGGCGTTCGGCACCGCCCAGGCGGCCGGCGTGGCGCTGGTGCTCGGCGGCGTGGTGGCGGGCCAGCCCGCCGCGCTGTCCGCGGTGCGTCGCCTCGGGCCCTCGCGTCTGTCGCAGCGCGCGCCTACCGTGGAGGCATGTCCCACGGCATCGTCCCGCCCTACCTGCTGAGGCACCTGTCCGAGCTCGACCGCGACGACCTGCGCGCGGCCACCGACGCCGCCCACCGCGCACTGCTCGCACCCGGCCCGCCCCGCACGAGCCGTCGCTCCGCCGTCCCGGCCGGGCCGGACGTCCCCGTGGCGCCCACCGCCCCCGAGCGGACCATCAGCGACGCCGCCGGCGCCGAGACGCTGCCCGGCGACGTCGTGCGCCGCGAGGGTGACGAGCCCACCGGCGACGTCGCCGCCGACGAGGCGTACGAGGGCCTGGGCGCGACGTACGCGCTGCTCGCCGAGGTCTTCGGACGTGCCTCGATCGACGGCGCCGGCCTCCCCCTGCTCGCCACGGTTCACTACGGCCGGCAGTACGACAACGCCTTCTGGGACGGCGGCCGCATGGTGTTCGGCGACGGCGACGGGCAGGTGTTCGGCCGCTTCACGGCGTCGCTGTCGGTCATCGGGCACGAGCTCGCCCACGGAGTCACGCAGTGCACCGCCGACCTCGTCTACGAGGGCCAGTCGGGCGCGCTCAACGAGTCGATCTCGGACGTGTTCGGCGCGCTGGTCGAGCAGCACTCCCGGGGGCAGTCGGCGGCGCAGGCCAGCTGGCTGATCGGCGAGGGCCTGTTCACCGACCAGGTCGAGGGCAGCGCGCTGCGCTCGATGAAGGCACCGGGCACCGCGTACGACGACGACGTCCTGGGCAAGGACCCGCAGCCCGCGACGATGGCCGACTACGTCGACACGACCGACGACAACGGCGGGGTGCACCTCAACTCGGGCATCCCCAACCGCGCGTTCCACCTCGTCGCCACGGCGCTGGGCGGCAACGCGTGGGACGCGGCCGGCCCCATCTGGTACGACACGATCACCGGCGGCCTGTCGCCGAGGGCGACGTTCGACGAGTTCGCGGCCGCGACGGCCGCGGCCGCGGCGACCCGCTTCGGCGCCGACTCACGCGAGCACCGGGCCGTTCGCGAGGCGTGGTCGACGGTGGGCCTGCCGATCGGCGAGACTGGCACCGACGGCACGGGCGCCGCCCGCCCACGCGACAACCGCTGAGGGCCGTCGGTCAGGAGCCATCGGTGGACGAGCTGCCCTTCGTCATCACGGTCGCCCGGACGGGCGGCTTCGCCGGCCTGCGCCGCGAGTGGTCGATCGAGGTGTCCGCACCCCACGAGGCCGAGCACTGGCGACCCATCGTCGAGGCCTGCCCCTGGGACACGACCACCGCCTCGGGCGCCGCGCCCGACGGATTCGTCTACGACCTGCGCGTCGCCGGCCACGAGGCGGTCGTCGCCGAGCGCGAGCTCGAGGGGCCGTGGCGACAGCTCGTCGACGAGGTCAGACGATCGGCCGAGGCCTGAGGCCGAGGCTCAGAGACGCTCGACGAGCGCGTTGATGCGGGGGCAGCTGGGCTCGACCCGCTCGCCGACCCAGATGCTGACGGTGCGGCGGTCGTCGATCTCGTCGGGGATCCACTCCTCGACCCACGCGGCCACGGCACGGGCCGCGGCGACACCGTCGCCCTGCGGCGAGCGCTCGACGCGGTGGACCGTCACGCGCAGCGGCGCCGCGAGCAGCGGCAGCTCGTCGTCGACGCCGGCCTCGATCAGCACCTGTCCGTAGGCGTCGGCCGGCAACCACGCGAGGGCCGCGACGATGCCGGGCAGATCGGCGACGTCGCCGGCCAGGAGCACGTGCTCGGTCGGCATGCGGCGGCGGTGGGATCTCACCCGCTCAGAGTAGAGGTATGCCTAACCTCACTTCAAGCGGGGGTGACGCACGCCACGCGGCCGGCGGACGCACGAGCCCCCGCCCCGTCGCAGTGACGGGGCGGGGGCTGCGCGGACGGATCAGGAGGCGATGTGCGCCTGGAGGAACCAGCGGTCCTTCGTCAGGCCCCGCTCGATCTCGATCGCGACGTCCTGGCTGCTGAGGTCGATGTCGTCCAGGCCCGTGACGGCCGCGCGGACCGTGACCAGGGCGGCGTCGATCTGGCGGACGGCGGCGGCCGCGGTGTCCTGCCACGACTGGAAGCCGTCGGCGAGGACAGGCAGCGTCGACTGGGCGGCGACGGTCTGCAGGCGGGCGTCGACCGGCAGGCCGAGGGCCACGATGCGCTCGGCGGCGGTGTCGGCGTAGTCCTGCGCGTGCTCGACGACCAGGTCGAGGGTCTCGTGGACGCCGACGAAGCTGCCGCCGCGGACGTGCCAGTGCGCCTGCTTGCCGTTGACGACGAGGGCCTCGAGGTCGCGGACGACGGGGCTCAGGAACTGCGCGACACCGGCGGCGATCTCGGAGGTCGTGGCGAGGTCGGACGGGGCCTGCGTGTGAAGTGAGGTCATGACTCCACCCTGCCCACTTCTCCTTGCGGTTTCAACGAAGAGCAGGCTGACCTAAGGGTTGCGAGGGGAGGCTTGCCTGTCTCGCGCGCCCCGGCTCACGACAGCGCGCAGAAGGCCTCGACCTTGGTGGTCGGCCCCGACACGATCAGCTCGTCGCCGTCGAAGACCTGCGTCGTGGCCTGCGCGTAGGTGAAGTCGCTGCCGCGCGACTTGATCGCCACGATCGTGACGCCGTAGTCGGCCCGCAGCTTGGCCTCCTGCAGCGTCTTGCCGCACGCGCGGGAGGGCGACCGGGTGCGCGCGATCGCGAAGCCCTCGTCGAACTCGATGAAGTCGGTCATGGTGCCGGTGACCATGTGCGCGACCCGCTTGCCCATCTGCGACTCGGGCCGGATGACGTGCGTCGCGCCGACGCGCTCGAGGATCGCGGCGTGCTTGCCGCTGATGGCCTTGGCCCAGACCTCCTTGACGCCGAGGTCGAGCAGCCCGAGGACGGTCAGGACGCTGGCCTCGATGTCGGTGCCGATGCCGACAACAGCGACCTGGAACTGCTCGGCGCCGATCTGGCGCAGCGCCTCGGTGTCGGTCGTGTCGGCGGCGACGACGTGCGTGAAGTCGCTGGCGTACTTCTGCACGATGTCGGCGCGCTCGTCGACGGCCAGCACGTCGTGGCCCAGCTGCACGAGGGAGCGGGCGACGGCCGTGCCGAATCGACCGAGCCCGAGCACGATGACCGGGGCGGTCGGAGAGGTGTTGCGGTCCTTAGCCAATGATCGGTTGCTCCTCGGGAAGTTGGTACCGCGGCATCCTACGTCGCAGGACCAGTGCCCCCGCCGCGGCGATCGTGCCGACGCGTCCGAGGAACATCAGCACGATGATGACGCACTGGGCGTCCACCGGCAGATCGGGAGTGATGCCGGTGCTCAACCCGACGGTCGCGAAGGCCGACGTGCACTCGAACAGCACCTCGTCGAACGCGAAGTCGGTCATGAGCATGACGAGGAACGTCGTCACCGTCACGAGCATCACGGCGAGCAGGGCGATCGTGACGGCGGTGCGGACGACCCGGGGGCCGACGCGGCGGGCGCCGATCGTGATGTCGGGGTCTCCGCGCAGCTCGGCCCAGATGACGTAGGCGAGCAGCAGGAACGTCGTGATCTTGATGCCGCCGGCCGTGCTGGCGCTGCCGCCGCCGATGAACATCAAGATGATGCCGATGTTGAGCGTCTCGGGCCGCACCTGGCCCCAGTCGAAGCTGTTGAGGCCACCCGACCGCGGCATGATGCCGCCCTCGACGCCGGTCACGACCTTGTGCCACACGCCCTGCCCGCCGAGCGTGGCCGGGTTGCTCCACTCCAGCGCCAGGAACACGACCGCGCCGAAGACCAGCAGCCCGATCGAGCCCCAGACCGTCAGGCGGGTGTGGATCGTCCACCGCGCGGGCGTGCGCCACCCGCTGAACAGCTCGGCGAGCACCGGGAAGCCGATCGCGCCGAAGAACACCGCGAGCGCGATCGGGATGATGATCAGCCCGTCGCCCGCGTAGCCCACGAGGCTGTCGCGGTTGAGCGAGAAGCCGGCGTTGTTGAACGCCATGACGGCGTCGAACACGCCGTGCCACAGCGCCGTCGGCAGGTCGTCGAAGTAGGCACCGCGGTAGCGGGCCGTCAGCGCGACCGCCGTGACGGCCTGGAAGAACACCATCGTCAGGGCGACGCGCTTGAACAGCGGGCGCACCTCGCCGATGTTGACGACGTGCATGTCGGCCTGGGCCACGAGCCGCGTGCGCAGCCCCAGCCGCCCGCCGATGAACAGCCCGAGGACCGTCGCGAGCGCGACGATGCCGAGACCGCCGATCTCGACGAGCACCAGGATGATGCCCTGCCCCGCCGGCGACCAGTACGTCGACGTGTCGACCGTCGCGAGCCCCGTGACCGTGACGGCGGACGTCGACGTGAAGAACGCCGGCATGAAACCGGGCGAGGACTGGCCCGACCGCGCGAACGGCAGCAGCAGGAGCAGGGTGCCGACGAGGATCAGCGCGAAGAACGTCAGGGGGAGCAGACGCACCGGGTGGGCGATCGAGGCCGGCAGCGAGAGCCTCCGAGGGCGGAGCACGGCACGACGTTACCCCAGGATCGGGCCGCCCCCCTCGTGATAATTTCGTCGATATGCCCTCTCCCGTGAACGCCGCCCGCGCGGCCGCCTCCCGACTGGGCAGATCCCAGGAGCTCCCCGCCCTCGCGGCGACCGTCGGAGGACTCCTGCTGGCGGTCCTCTGCGCCGTCGCGGGCCTCGAGATCGCAGCGCTCCTGCTGCTGCTCGTGTCCGTCGTCGGCGAGGCCTTCTTCGAGCGGCGCCCGGCGGCGGCGGGCATCCTGCTGCGTCACGCGTCGGTCGGCGTCCCGATGCGCTTCGCCCTGCGGCTCGTCGTCGCGCTGGTCGCGACCGAGCACGCCGACTCGGTGGGCGCGTGGCGCGCGCTGGCCGCCGTCGGCGTCGCCGAGGTCGTGGTGCTGTGCGCCCGCGCCCTGCACGTCACGTACCGCGAGATCGGCCCGCTCAAGCCGATGCGCACCCGCAACGTCCCGGGCGACACGCGCATCCACGACGCTCCCCCGGCCCGTGTCGTCGAGGTCGTCGTGAGCCAGCTGCTGGTGCTGGTGCCGACGCTGGTCGGCGCGCCGTGGTGGCTCGTGGTCGCGCTGGCGGCCGTCGGCATCGCCGTGCTGGTCGCGGCGTCGGTTCCCGACATGCGGGCGTCGTGGCGCATGCGCCAGCAGAAGCGGGCCACGGGCTTCACCGGACCGCTGCGCCAGGTGCAGGACTTCCTCGACGACTACCGGCCCGAGGTCGTCGTGCACCTCAGCGGTCCCGACACCGCCGCCTACCAGATCAACACGTGGCTCGAGGCGCTCGAGTCGCTCGACCGCCGGGTCTTCATCGTCCTGCGCGACCCGCCGCTGTTCGGCCGCATGGCGTCGACGTCGATCCCCGCGCTCGAGCTGCGCGATCCCGGCGAGCTCCTGATGCTCGACTTCCGGGCCGCGCGGATCGCGCTGTACCCCGCCAACACCGGCAACAACATCCACCTGCTGCGGCTGCCGACGCTCATGAGCGCGTTCATCGGCCACGGCGACAGCGACAAGAGCGCCTCGAACAACCCGTTCTCGCGCGCGTACGACGAGCTGTGGGTCGCGGGCGAGGCCGGTGCCGACCGCTACCGCCGCTCGGGGCTGGGCATCCACGAGGGCCAGTACCGCTACGTCGGACGTCCGCAGGTGCACGCGATCTCGCGCGAGCCGGCTCTCGGCGCCGAGGACGTGCCGACCGTGCTGTACGCACCCACGTGGGAGGGCGTCAACCTCGACCAGGAGTACTCGTCGGTCTCGGCCGTCGGCGTGCGCGTCGTCGAGGCGCTGCTGGCGGCCCAGCCGCCCGTGCGCGTCGTGTTCAAGGCACACCCGTTCACGGGCCAGCGCGACGCCAAGTACCGCTTCGTCCTGGCCCGCATCGCGGGCCTGATCGACGACGCGGCGGCCCGCACCGGGATCGACCACCGCGTCGTCAAGGGCGGCTCGATCAACGAGTGGTTCAACCGCGCCACGGCGCTCGTGACCGACATCTCGAGCGTCGTCAGCGACTTCCTCGCCAGCGAGAAGCCGTACGCGGTCTTCAACCACACCGATCTCGACGACGCCGCGTTCCGCGAGGAGTTCCCGTCGACCGGCGCCGGAACGACGATCGGGCGCGACGGCCGCGGCATCGCCGAGTTCATCGACGTCGTGACGCGCGTGAGCCCCGACCTGCACGCCGAGCGGCGGGCGTCGCTGGCGGCGTACCTGCTGGGCCCGCCGGAGCACCGTTCGCTCGAGTCGTTCCAGGCCGCGATCGACGCCATGATCGCCCGGTCGGAGGCCGACCGGGCCGCCTACCGCGACGGGACGCCCACCAGCGAGATCCCCCCGACCGACGCCAGCGACCTCCTCTGACCGGGCCGACCCGACCATGGGCCGAGCGAGCGCAGCGAGCGACGGCACGCGCCCGGGCGAAGCCCGGCAGTCGCGAGGAACGAGCGGCTGGGGCGCCGAGGGACGAGGCGCGCGCGATAAGGTGATCCGGTGACTTCGGCTACCGGGAACATCGTCATCGCGATCGTGACGTACAACCGGTCGACGTTCCTGCGCGAGCTGCTGGCCAGCGCCGCCGCGATGCGCACGCAGCCCTTCCGCATCGTCGTGGTCGACAACGCCAGCACCGACGACACGCAGGACGTCGTCACCGCCGCGGCCGCAGACTTCCCCGACGGCGTCCTGGTCAACCACCGCCTCGCGACCAACACCGGCGGGTCCGGCGGCTTCAGCGAGGGCACCCGGGTCGCGCTCGAGCTCGGCGCCGACTGGGTGTGGCTGATGGACGACGACGTCGAGATCCTGCCCGACGCGATCGAGCAGTTCGCGCCGTGGATGCAGCGCTTCCGAGTCATCCACGGCCGCCGGTACGACTTCGACGGCTCGCCGTTCTACTGGCAGGCCAAGTTCAACGAGTTCCTCGGCGTGCCCCTGCCCTACAGCGGCAAGCAGTTCGGCCGCGACGGCTACGCGATCACCAACTCCGGGACGTTCGAGGGCATGCTCATCCACGCCGACGTCGTGCGGAGGATCGGCCTCCCCGATCCGCGGTTCTTCATCTCGTGGGACGACGCCGCCTACGCGTGGCTCGCCGCCCAGCACACCGACGTCGTGTACGTCGATGCCTTCGTGCTCAAGCGCAAGCGCGAGCAGAAGCAGGTCAACCTCGGCATCCGTCACCTCAACGACGGCAGCCCGCTGTTCCGCTTCCACGTCATCCGCAACCGTGCCTACGTCGGCCGGTACTTCGCCGAGTACGGCAAGCTCAACCGGTTCGGCTTCGGGCTGGGCACGGCGCTGACCCTGGCCAAGGAGGTCTTCCGCCTCGTGGTCGTGCAGCACACGCTCAAGGGTCTGGGCGACCTCGCCCGCGGGTTCCGCGCCAACCGGGCCCTGTGGCGCGACGACACGTGGCGCCCGATGGATCCTGCCGACGTGCCCGCCCCCCTGCCCCCCGCGGGCGGACGTCCGTGAGCGCCGACCTGCTGGTCGTCGGCTCGGGCTTCTTCGGGCTGACGGTCGCCGAGCGCTGCGCGACCGAGCTGGGCCTGACGGTGCAGGTCATCGACCGTCGGCCGCACATCGGCGGCAACGCGTACTCCGAGGCCGACCCCGAGACCGGCATCGAGGTGCACCGCTACGGCGCCCACCTGTTCCACACGTCCAACCGGCGCGTGTGGGAGTACGTCAACCGCTTCACCGACTTCACCCCGTACCAGCACCGCGTCTACACGACGTACCGCGGCGAGGTCTTCCCGATGCCGATCAACCTCGGCACGATCAACCAGTTCCAGCGCGCCGCCTACTCCCCCGACGAGGCGCGCGCCTGGGTCGCCGAGCAGGCCGCCCGGCTGACGCACGAGCCCACGAACCTCGAGGAGAAGGCGATCTCGCTGATCGGCGAGCCGCTCTACGAGGCGTTCATCAAGGGCTACACCGCCAAGCAGTGGCAGACCGACCCGCGCGAGCTGGGCGCCGACATCATCAGCCGGCTCCCGGTGCGCTACACGTACGACAACCGCTACTTCTCCGACACCTACGAGGGGCTCCCGGTCGACGGGTACACCGCGTGGATCGAGCGGATGGCCGACCACCCCAACATCACGGTGACCCTCGACACCGACTTCTTCGACGAGAGCCAGCCGTTCAACAAGACGGCGTGCGTGGGAGTGACCCCGGTCGTGTACACGGGCCCCGTCGACCGGTACTTCGACAGCGCCCACGGCGACCTGTCGTGGCGCACCCTCGACTTCGAGACCAAGGTCCTGCCGACCGGCGACCACCAGGGCACGACGGTCATGAACTACGCCGATCCCGAGGTCGGGCACACCCGCGTGCACGAGTTCCGCCACTTCCACCCCGAGCGCGACTACCCTGCCGACCGCACCGTGATCATGCGCGAGTTCAGCCGGTTCGCCGAAGCCGACGACGAGCCGTACTACCCCGTCAACACGCCGCAGGACCGCGAGCGGCTGCTGGCGTACCGCGAGCTCGCCGCGGCCGAGCCGGGCGTGCTGTTCGGCGGACGCCTCGGCACCTACCAGTACCTCGACATGCACATGGCGATCGGCTCGGCCCTCAGCATGGTCGACAACGTGCTGACGCCCCACTTCTCCGACGGCGCACCCCTCACCGGACCGCGCCGCGACGCCCATGGCGTCTGAGGCCCGTGTCGGGCTCGTCCACCGCCTGCGCATCTGGGCGATCGGGCGGCTGCGGCGGTCGCGCCTGCTGCCCGCCGGGATGCCCGACAAGCTGACCGACGAGTCGCGCCTCGGGCGGCGCTTCGACCAGCAGGTCATGCTGTACTTCCCGACGACCCTCGACAGCCTCTACCAGCTGCGCCCCTGGTTCCACGCCCTCGCGGCGCTCGACGCGACGCACCCCGTCGTGTGCGTCTTCAAGGACTCGCGCACGGCCCGTGTCGTGCGCGACGAGACGGGTCTCGACTGCGTCACGCTGGCGCGCTACGGCCAGCTCGACGAGATCCTGTCGCTGTCGGACGTCAAGCTCGCGCTGTACGTCAACCACGACCCGGTCAACTTCGAGAGCCTGCGGTTCACGTCGCTGGTGCACGTCTACCTGGGTCACGGCGACAGCGACAAGGGGGTCTCGGTCTCGAACCAGGTCAAGGCGTACGACCTGTGCTTCCTGGCCGGGCGGGCCGCGCTCGAGCGCACCGCCTCGGCCGTCATGCTCTACGACGCGGCGGCCCGCAGCGTGCTGATCGGTCAGCCGCAGCTCGACGCCGCCCCCGTCGTCGTGCCCGCGCCCGACCCGTCGCGCCCCACCGTGCTGTACGCCCCCACGTGGGAGGCCTCCCAGCCGTCGGTCTCGTACGGCTCGCTCGAGACTCACGGCGTCGACCTCGTGCGCGCGCTGTCGGGCCGCTACCGCGTCGTGTACCGGCCCCACCCGCTCAACGGCGTCATCCGCGCCTCGTACGCCGCGGCCGACGCCGCGGTGCGCGAGCTCGCCGACCGCGTCGACACCGACGTGCCGATCGAGCAGTCGTTCGCCGACGCCGACCTGCTCGTCACCGACGTCTCGGCCGTGACGCTCAGCTGGCTGCCGACCGGCCGGCCGCTGCTCGTCACGACGCCGACCGTCCCGTATCCCCCCAGCGCCCTGATGGACGCCGTGCCACAGCTCGCCCCCGGCGACGCCTTCGCGGACGTCGTCGCGACCCACCTGGCGTCCGATCCCGCGCGGGCGGCCCGGGCCGCGCTCGTCGAGCGCTACCTCGGCGACCCGAGCCCCGGCGTCGCCACCGCGCGCTTCATCGCGGCGTGCGGCGACGCGATGCAGCTGCGCGACCGCGAGTGGGCGGCCCGTCGCGCGGCCGGCGCCACCGGCCCCTGATGGCGACGCAGCGCACCCCGCGGCCGGCCACCCGGTCGCGGTCGCAGGCCCGACCGCCCTCGCGCAGCGGGAGCGGACGTGGCGGTGGCGGCACGCGCAACCGCCGGGGCCGTCAGGGCCGACGGGGCCGGTCGACCCTGCCGGCGTACCTGCTGGGCGTCGTCGGCGCCATGGTCGTGGTGCGGCTGCTGTACCTCGGCGAGCCCGCGGGGCGCGACGAGGCGGGCTTCCTCATCGTGGGTGCCGGCTGGGACCACGGCACGTCGCTCTACGGCTCGTACTGGGTCGACCGTCCGCCGCTGCTGATCTGGGTCATGGAGCTCGCCGGCACCGTCACGACGCTACGCCTGTGGGGGCTGGCGGCCTCGGTGCTGACGGTGCTGGGCGTCGCGCGCGCCGCCCACGTCGCGGGAGGCGAGCAGGCCGCCCGCTGGGCCGCCGGCGCCGCCGCGCTGTTCGGTGCCGCCCACTGGTTCGGAGTCCCCCGCACCAACGGGGAGATGCTGGCGGGCGCGTGCGTCGCCTGGGGATTCGCCCTGTCGGCACAGGCCCTCGTGCGGCCCAGCGGCCGCACGTGGCTGTGGGCCGGCTCGGCGGGCGTGCTCGGCGCGGGAGCCGTGCTGATCAAGCAGACCATCGTCGACGGTCTGGTGTTCTCGATCGTGCTGGCGCTGCTGGTCGGCTGGAACCGCAAGCAGCGGTCGACCGCGGTCACCGCGATCGTGTCGGTCGTGATCGGCTTCGTGCTGGCGATCGCGGCCGGCCTCGCGGCGGCGAACGCGCGGGGCACGTCGCCCGGCGAGCTGTTCGACGCGCTCGTCACGTTCCGCGCCGACGCCGGCGAGGTCATCCGCACCTCGGCGTCCGACGCGACGGCCGAGCGCCTCGCCGTGCTGGTCGTCACGTGGGTCGTCAGCGGGCTGGCGCTGGTGGCGGTGCTGACGACCGTGAACGCGCTGCGGCGTCGCGATCCCGTCCTGCAGGCGACATGGGTCGTCATCGTCGTCGTGACGGCGTCGGCGCTGCTGGGCGGCAGCTACTGGAGCCACTACCTGCTGCAGCTCGTGCCGGCCTCGGCGCTCGCGGTCGGCCTGGTCGCGGGCCGCGTGCGACCGCGCACCCGCACCGTCGCGGCCGCCGTGGTCGTGGCGCTGACGGCCGGCAACCTGGTGTGGTCGGTCGTCAGGCCGCCCGCCGACGGCGTCGACGCGCGCACCGTCGGCACCTGGCTCAAGGCGTCCGGCGCGGCCGACGACACCGCAGTCGTGGCCTACGGGCAGCCCAACGTGCTCGCCGCGGCGCACATGGCCAGCCCCTACCCGTACCTCTGGAGCCTGCCGGTGCGCACGCTCGATCCCGACCTGGCCCAGATGTCGGCCGTCATGGCCGGTCCCGAGCGTCCCGTGTGGTTCGTCGACTGGTCGGGCATCGACTCGTGGGGCGTCGACCCCGCGGCGCTCGAGCGCGTGCTGGCGATGCGCTACCGCAAGGTCGCCGACGTCTGCGGCCGGACGATCTGGCTCGACCGCTCGCGTCCCCGCCCGCTCGCGACCCCCGGCAGCTGCTCGTGACCACGACGACCGAGCGCGCTGCGACGACCCCGTGGCGCTGGCGGGCACCCGCGCTCGCGGTGTTCGCGGTGCTGTTCGCAACCGGCGTCGTGCTGATCGGCGTGCCGACCGATCCGTTCCAGCTGTTCTTCTGGCTGTGGCTCGCGACGATCGCCTTCAACGTCCGCGCCCCGTGGCGGGCCCACCTGGCGTTCCCGCGCGACTGGTGGCCGGCGTTCGCCCTGCTCGTGCTGTACCTCTACAGCCGCGGGCTGTCCGACGAGATCGTCGCGATGCCGGTGCACTGGACGATGCCGATCCGCGTCGACGAGTGGCTCGGCGGGGGCGAGCTGCCCACGGCCCGCCTGCAGGACGCCCTGTGCGCGTCGCCGTGCAGCGGCACCAGCCCGCCGCGCTGGTACGACGAGGTGCTGACGACGGTGTACTTCACGCACTTCGTGGCCGGCCTGACACTCGCCGTCGTGATGTGGCTGCGCGACCGCGCGACGTGGCTGCCGTGGATGCGGCGCTACGTCGTCATCAACTTCGCGGCGCTGGTGATCTACGTGCTCTACCCCATGGCGCCGCCGTGGCTGGCGTCGAAGGAGGGCTACGTCGACCGTCCGCTCCCCCGCCTGACGGGGCGCGGCTGGGACGACCTGGGCCTCGGCGGGTTCCACGTCGCGCTCGCGAAGGTCGGCAACCCCGTCGCCGCGATGCCCTCGCTGCACGCCGGACTGGCGATGCTGATCGCGCTGTACGGCATCTGGCGGCTGCGCGGCGCCTGGCGCTGGCTCCTGCTGGTCTACCCCCTGCTGATGGCCACGGCGCTGGTCTACTACGCCGAGCACTACGTCGTCGACGTCCTGGCCGGCTGGGCCCTGGCCGCGGCCGTCATGACGGGGTGCGGCTGGTGGGAGCGCCGTCGTCGGCAGCCCGCCGACGACCCGGCGCCCTCGGCTCCCCCGGCCTGACGGCCCAGCGGCGACGGTGCTCCCAGAACCCCGCCAGCAGGAAGGCCCGGTGCAGACCTGCCGCACGGTCGCGCGGCGGGACGAACGACAGCCGCTCCAGCACCGCGGCCCGCGTGCGCCGCACGGGTGAGCGCGAGCGACGCGGCAGCGGTGGCAGCTCGCCGCGGCTGCGGCGGTCGAGCAGCTCCTCGACCGCCGCGACCCAGGTGTTCTCGGCCGGGTCGTGCAGGTAGTTGTCGTCGAGCCACTCCGGTGCCGGGTGCCGGAAGTCCGCGGCCACCAGGCGGCTGGTCGAGCCGAGCAGGCCGCTGCCCACCAGCACGGTGTTGATCTGCCGGTGCCCGACGCCGAAGTCGTCGATCGCGAGGCACGGCACCCCCTGCGCCACGGCCTCGAGCAGCGCCGTCGAGCTGATCGTCGCGAGGCCCACGGCCCGCCGCAGGTGCCGGCCCATCGCACCGCCCTCGACCGTCAGGTTGGGCGGCAGACGCGTCCCCGCCTCGGCGAGACCGACCAGCAGGTCCTCGTACGGGAACTGCTCGACGTGCGTCTGCGGCTCGCCGTCGCGGGCGCGCACCTTGACCACGACCGTCAGGTGCGGGTGCGCCCACGCCGTCTCGACGAGGCGCTCGAGCATCCACAGCCGGTCACGCCGCGAGGCCGGCACCATGGCCTGGGCCGCGAACACGATGCGGTCGCGCACGACGGCGGGACCATCGGGCTCGATCGCCGGACCGCCGCGGCCGACCAGGTACGGGATCGTCGTCAGCTCGAAGCGGTGGTGGTGGTCGACCGCCGCGAACTCGCGCAGCTCACGACGGCTCTGCAGCACGAAGACGTCGGCGCACCGCCGGTACCGCAGCCCCGGCGTCAGCACCGGGATGGAGATGCCGGCCAGCCCCGACACGACGACGGGGCGACCGCCGGTCTCGGCCAGCAGCGCACCGAGCGACTCGACGGCCATGCCCCGCGCCGCCGCGACGACGACGTCGGGGTGCCACGTCGTCAGCAGGTCGATCAGCCCGGCGCGGTCGGCGCGCTCGACGTCCGGTGCGACGAAGCGCGTGCCGGCCAGCGCCTCGACGACCTGCCGGGCACTGGGCTCGGCGTTGCCCCGCAGCACCACGAGCCGCACGGACCAGTCGTCCGGCACCTGCCCGGCCAGCGCCGCCCCCCACTTGACGTAGGAGTCGGAGTCGGTGACGAACAGCGCCCGCGGCGGTGGGGAGGCCGATGCCGCCCCGCATGCCGTCGACGTCGCGGGGACGTCCTGCGTCACACCACGGCCGCGGCGACGTCGACGCGGCGCAGGCGCTTGAGCTGGGCGTGCTCGCCCGGCATGACGCGCTTGACCCCGTCGCCCAGCGCCTTCTCGACGACGCGGATGTCGCGGACGAGGTCCATGAACGCGTGCGGCTCGAGGCTCGCGGCCTGGTCGGAGCCCCACATCGCGCGGTCGAGCGTGATGTGGCGCTCGACCGCCGTCGCGCCGAGCGCCACGGCGGCGACCGAGATCTGCTGGCCGCGCTCGTGACCCGAGTAGCCCACCGGCACGCGGTAGCGGGCCGACAGCACGGGGATCATGTGCAGGTTGGCCTCCTCCGGCGGGAGCGGGTAGGTCGACGTCGCGTGCAGCATGACGAGGCCGTCGGTGCCGAGGATCTCGACCGCGGTGTCGATCTGCTGGATCGTGCTCATGCCGGTCGACAGGATCACGGGCTTGCCGGTCTCGGCGAGCGCGCGCAGCAGGGGCAGGTCGGTGACCGACGCGGAGGCGACCTTGTGGGTCGACACGCCCATCTCCTCGAGGAACTCGACCGACGGCACGTCCCACGGCGACGCGAACCAGTCGACGCCCTGGGCGAGGGCGTGCGCGGCGATCTCGCCGTACTGCTCGCGCTCGAACTCGACCCGGTAGCGGTACTCGAGGTAGCTCATCTCGCCCCACGGCGTCTCGCGGCGGGTCGCCTTCATGTCGGCGGGGGTCGAGATGTCGGGCGTGCGCTTCTGGAACTTGACCGCCTGCGCCCCGGCCAGTGCCGCGACGTCGATGAGCTTCTTGGCCACCGCCACGTCACCGTTGTGGTTGATGCCGATCTCGCCGATCACGTACGTCGGACGGCCGTGGCCGACGATCTCGTCGCCGATCTGGACCCATTCAGTCATGGTCGTTGCCCTTCTGTCGGGGTGACGAGGTCGTCGGACGACCTCGCCTCGTGTCCGGCGAGCACGCGGTCTGCGAGCTCCCGGACTGCTCCGTCGCCACCGTGGCGGCGGAGCACGATGGGGGACGCCGCGCGGACGTCGCGGTGGGCGTCGGCGACGACGACGGGCCAGCCGACGGCGCGCAGGCAGGTCAGGTCGTTGACGTCGTTGCCGAGGAAGGCGACGTCGGCCAGGTCGACGCCGATCCCGTCGGCCCAGTCGGTGAGGGCGCGCAGCTTGTCGTCGCAGCCCGTCACGGCGTCGACGCCGAGCTTGGCGGCCCGCGCGCGGACGACGGGATTGGTCTCGGACGACAGGATCAGGAACGGGATCCCGGCACGCCGCAGCCGGGCCACGCCCATGCCGTCGGAGCGGTTGACCTCGACCGACTCGACGCCGTCCTGGTCGACCGTGACGCGGTCGGCGGTGTGCACGCCGTCGAAGTCGGTCACGACGGCCCGCGCGCGGATCGGCGACGGAAGCGGGTTCAGCACCGTCTCGCGCCGCGAGTGGAGCAGCTCGGCGAGGGCCAGGTCGTGCTCGGTGTCGATCTCGAGCGCCTCGGCCGGGTCGACCTCGACGATCCGCAGCCGTCCGAAGAAGCGGTGCCCGTGCTCGCGGAAGCCGCGGGTGCGCATGACGTAGAACGCGCCGGTCTCGGCGTGCTCGGGCTCGCGGTCCTGACGACGCTGGCGGACCGCCGCGTCGTGGTTGACGCCCTCCGGGCCGTGCGCGCCGTGGCGCCACAGGTGGACGTCGGAGCGCACCGCGCTGAAGGCCACGTCGCACTCCCCCGAGCGCACGAGGGCGACGGCCCGGTCGACGTCCGATGCGCGGATGAAGGGGCTCGTGGCCTGGACGAACACCGTCACGTCCGGCACGACACCGTGCGAGGCCAGGTGGGCGAGGGCGTGCTCGAGCGCCGACTCCGACGACGCCTCGTCACCCGCCAGCCCCGTGGGACGTTCGACGACGCGTGCGCCGGCGCGGCTCGCGACGGCCGCGATCTCGGGATCGTCGGTCGAGACGAACACCGCGCCGATCGTCGAGCTGGCGCGCAGGGTGCGCACCGCCCGGGCCACGAGCGGTTCGCCGCCCAGCAGGCGCAGGTTCTTGCGCGGGACGCCCTTGGAGCCGCCGCGGGCCGGGATCACGGCGCAGACGCCGCCGGTCGAGGCCCGGGGTGCCGCGGACCGGTCGGTCACGAGGTCGTGGCTCATCGGTCACCTCCTGGCGGTGCGTGCGGGTGGGCGGGTGTCGTGCCGACGCTAGGAAGCACGGGCGACCGGAGGGTGAACGTGGCCGCTCCTCGTCGCGAACGTCACGGGTCGCGCACGCACCGGTCGGCGTCCCGTCGCCCGTGCGCCGACGACCCGGACAACCGCGGCCCAACAGTCGGTGAACCGTCGGGTCGCGGCCCGTCGGGGCCCCGTCGCCGCAGGTACCGTGCGGAGGTGGCTCCACCCGACCCCGTGCCCGGACGCACGCCGTGCACGGCCCTGCTCGTCGCCGCCTTCGACTCCCAGCTCAAGTGGTGCGCCGGCATCCGCGACGAGCTCGAGGCCCGCGGCGTCTCGACGCGTGTCGTCGTCCCGGACACCCGGTCGGCCCTGTCGGACCGGCAGGTGCGCGACGCGGGGTTCGACCGCCCCGGACGGGCCGATCGGGTCGACCGTCTGCCGTGGGACGACCTGGTCACGGCGTGCCTGTCGAGCGACGTCGTCGTCAGCGCGCTCGCGGGCCCGTCGACACGGCGGCTCAGTCTCGACGTCGCGGACGGCCTCGCGGCGCTCGCCGACCCCGTGGCCGGCCCCGTCCTCGTCTCGGGCTGGGTCGGCATCATCATCGAGAAGATCACGGCGGGCTACCTCGACCGGTCGGGCACCGACGTCGTCGCGGTCAACTCGACCGCCGACCTGGCCCACTTCCGGCGCACCGGCAGCACGCTGGGGGTCCCGACCGACAACCTGGTGCTGACGGGCCTGCCGTTCCTGTCGTCCGAGCCGAGGCCGCCCCGCACGGGCCCCGTCACGACGGTGCTCTACGCCGACCAGCCGACCGTCCCGGCGACGGCGCCCGAGCGCGCCTACGTCTACCGGCGCCTCGTGGAGCATGCCCGCCGGCACCCCGAGCGGCAGGTGCTGCTGAAGCCCCGTCACCGTCCCGGCGAGGACACGTTCCACCGCATGGCACACGCGCCCGAGGGGCTCCTGCCGCCCGGCGACCTGCCGACGAACTTCCGCATCGACCACACGCCCGTGCCGGAGCTGCTCGACCGCGTCGACCTCCTCGTCACGATGTCGTCGACGGCGTGCCTCGAGGCCGTCGACCGGGGGGTGCGGGTGGCCCTCATGCTCGACCTCGGGGTGCACGAGCGGCACGGCAACCACGTCTTCCTCGACAGCGGACTGCTCCGGACGTTCGACCAGGTCGACGCGGACGATCTCGGGACGCCGTCCGCGAGCTTCGTCCACAGCTGGTTCGGCGACCGGCACCTCCCGGCGCCCGTCGTGATCGTCGACCGGGTCGAGGAGCTGCTGGCCTCGGGCCGGCGACCGTCGCGCGGGGTGTGGTCGAGCACGTACTTCACGGGTGCGGCGCGGCACGTCGCCGACCTCGAGACGGCCGAGGCGACGACGCCCCTGCGACGGGTGTCGAGGGCCTGGGCCCGACGGGTCGAGGTGCACGGGCGCCTTCGCGGCACGGCCGCCCACGGTGCCGCCCTGCTGCTGCCGCCGGCCGTCGTCATCCCCGCGCGGCGACTGGCCGCGTCGCGCCGCCGGTGACGCTCGGGGGTGACGCGCGAGCCCCCCTCAAGACAGATAGTCTTCGACCACGTCCGCGGGGTCGCGGACACATCCGGGGGAAGGAACCCACATGTCATCCGAAGATCTCGTCCGCGAGGCGCAGGACCCGTCCACGACTCCCGGACGGCTGGCCGAGCTGGCCCAGGCCGACCGTGCGACGTGGCCCGCGATCGTCTTCAACCCGGCCGCGTACGACGGCCTGCTGCAGTGGCTGGGCGAGCGCGGCGACCCGACCGTCGACGCGGCGCTCTCGGCGCGCGCGGCACAGGCCGCGGCGCTGAACCCGCCGACACCGCCCGCGCCCCCGGCGCCGCCCGCGCCGCCCGTGGCCGAGGAGCCGGTCGAGCCCGTCGCCCCCGAGCCGGTCGAGCCCGTCTCGCCGGTCGCCGAACCGGTCGTGCCGGCCGCGCAGGCGCCCCACGAGCAGGCGCCCGTCGAGCCGGCGCACGAGCCCACCGTCGTCATCCCGTCGCAGCAGGCCGCCACGGCGTCCGATCCCGAGCCGACCGCGGTCTTCCCGTCCGAGCAGCCCGCGCACCCCGGCCACGACGCCCCGGCCGCGACCACCTCGGCGTTCGGCGCCGTCCCGCCCGCCGGCACCCCGCCGCACGCTGCCCCGGCCGACGGAGACGGCGACGGCAGCGGCAGCGGCGCCCGGCCGCTGGGCGTCGTCATCGCGATGGTCGTCGTGGTGCTGGCACTGATCGGCGGCGCCGCCTGGGGCGCCACCGAGGTCTTCGGCGGCGACGACGACACGCCGACGATCTCCGCCGGCGGCGACGCCACGACCGATGCGCCCGAGCCCGACGACGAGCCGACCACCGCGGCTCCCAGCACCGAGGCCCCCGACGACAGCGGCGGCTCCACGACGTCCGGCGAGTTCTGCACCGAGATGACCGACATCCAGCAGCGCAGCATGGACGTCCTCGGCGGCACCGGCACCGGCAGCGGCTCGACGCCCGACCTGGAGGACATCCAGGAGAAGTCGCGCGAGCTGATCCAGTCGTACAAGGACCTCGAGGACATCGCTCCCGCCGAGGTCAAGGGCGACCTCGAGACGATGTCGTCGTACCTCGACACGATGATGAACCCGGCCGCGGGTGGCGGGGCCGACGGCATGGACGAGTACTTCGCGGCGGCCCAGCGGCTCGGCACCTACTACGCCCAGAACTGCCTCTGACCGACGCGTCCGGGCCTCGCGTCGCTACGGCGTGGGGCTCGGGCTCGGGCTCGGCGTGCGCAGCGCGTCCGAGCTCGACGTCCACGTGAAGTCGCCGTCCGGGCCGTCGATCGTGACGGTGGCCAGCGCGATCTTCTCGGTGCCGGTCGCGGTGCGGACGCTGCACCGGAACGTCGTGCCGATCGCGGAGTCGACCTTCTTCGGGCAGCGGATCCGCAGGTCGCCGCCGGTGCGCTTCTCGAGCCGTCGCTCGATGTTGTCGGTCACCCCGTTGGTCGACATGTAGACGACCTTCGTCGTGGTCGGCGTCGCCTCGGGCTCGTCGTCGCCGCCGCCCGTGGTCTTGATCATGAAGTAGATCGCGGCCACCAGCGCGATGCCCACGAGGCCGAGCATGATGTTGAGGAACGTCTTCACCGCACGGATCCTAGCCGGGCGCGTGCCGACGCGCCGTCTCACGACGGGCGCGGCGCCGGCGTTGCTGGCACGATGTCCCCATGACCAGCCCCCTGCCTCCGGACGACCGGACCCCGAGCGACCCGTCCACCGCGGACCGGCCGACCGGCGCGACGCACGACCGTCCCGCCACCGAGCCGGCCCCCACCACCGACCGTCCCGACACGACTCCCCCGCGTGGCCTCGACCGCAACGGCCGCGTCAAGCGCACCCGCGCCAGCGGCCTGTGGGTCGGGCTGATCACCGCGGCCGTCCTCGCGATCGCGTTCCTCGTCTTCATCGCCCAGAACTCCGAGAAGGTCTCGATCAAGTTCCTCGGGTTCGAGGGTCAGCTGTCGCTGGCGATCGCCCTGCTGCTGTCGGCCGTGATCGGCGCGCTCGTCGTCGCCGTCCCGGGCATCGTGCGCATCGCGCAGCTGCGCACGGCGCTGCGCAAGAACGCCAAGCACTGACCTGACGTACCGCGACCGGCCCGGTCGCGACCGGTGCAGCGCCGCAGCGTCAGCTGCCGCCGCCGATCGCGGCCGGGCCGTCCTCGCGACGGATGTCGATGATGTGCCCGGTCTGCTGCGACAGCAGGACGTCGAGCGACTGGCGGGCCACGACCATCGAGCTGAGCAGCGTCCCCTCGGGCTCCTCGCCGAACGCCTTGGTGCGCATCGGCGTGCCGGTGCGCTCGGGGTTGACGCAGTTGACCCGCACCTCGCCGGCCCACTCGTCGGCGAGCGCCTGCGTCAGGTTGACGACGGCCGCCTTGGCCGACGAGTACAGCGAGTAGCCGCCGCGTCCGCGCGTGTACGACGACGACGTGAACAGCAGCAGCGACCCCCCGGCCTGCGCCAGGTGCGGGTGGAACTCCTGCGCGATGAAGATCGGCGCGAGGTAGTTGATCTCGGTGGCGGCGAAGATCGTCTCCTCCGACGTGTCGGCGAGGTCCTCGATGACCAGCACGCCGGCGGTGTTGACGACGAAGTCGATCGAGTCGGACTCCTTCAGCACGGCCTGGGCGGCCGCCGCGATGTCCTCGCGACGGTCGACGTGGGTGTTGGTGGACGACCGCGAGAACGTGTGCACCGTCGCGCCGAAGCCGCGCGCCAGGTCGGCGATGTCGCCGCCGATGCCGTACGAGCCGCCGAACACGACCATCGTCTTGCCCGCGAGGGCCGCGCGGTACTGGTCGTCGGTCAGCGCGTCGGGCACGTCGGCCGAGTGCAGCTGGAAGAGCTTGTCGGCGATGTAGACGTCGATCGGCTCGGTGACCTTCATGTTGCGCTCGTGGCCCGTGACGACCGCGATCGGCACCTCGGGCAGGTAGCGCAGCACGACGGTGCAGTCGTCGGTCGCGGTGAAGTCGGGGTCCTGCCAGGCCAGCTCGTAGGCACGGCGGATGACCGACAGGCGGAACGCCTGCGGGGTCTGGCCGCGTCGCAGCAGCGAGCGCTGCAGGACGTCCTGGATCGTCTCGGCACCCGAGTCGTCGACCGGGGCGTCGTGCACCTGCACGACGGTGTCGGCCGACGGGATCGCGGTGTCGACGGCCTGGTGCGTGCCGAGCGCGGCGACGACGTCGCCGATGATCGTCTGCGACACGAGCGGCCGGACGGCGTCGTGGAACAGCACGTTGCACTCGTCCTGGCCCAGGGCCTCGAGCGCCCGGCTCGTCGACTCGTTGCGGGTCTGGCCGCCCTCGACGATCTGCGAGACCTTGCCGTAGCCGCCGTTCTGCACGATCGCCCGGACGGGGTCGAGGTGGCCCGGCGTCATCAGGATCACGATCTCGTCGATCAGCGGCGACGCCTCGAAGGCGGCGATCGTGTGCTCGATGATCGTCTTGCCGGCGATCTTGATGAGCTGTTTGGGGATCGACAGGCCGACCCTGGTCCCGGTGCCACCCGCGAGGATGACGGCCACGTTGCGCAGTTCGGTCACCCGACGAGGTTACCGGCCCGGACGCGTCAGGGCCTGCCCGGTCGCCTCACGGCGTGCCGGGTCGCATGACGGCGTCGGACTGCTGCGACTTCCAGGCCCGGAAGCCCTCCTCCGTCGTCCCGCGGCGCCAGTAGGCCGAGACCGAGATGTCGGCCCGCGCGATACCGCGCTCGTCGAGCAGGTGGGGCCGGACGCTCTTCAGCAGCGCCGACTCGCCGTGCACGAACGCCTGCACCCGACCGGCGGGCCAGTCGAGCGCCCGCACGGCGTCGTCCAGCAGCGTCGTGGTGCCGGCGACGGCGTCGCCGCGGTGCAGCCAGCGCACCTCGACGTCCGCCGCGCTCGTCACCGCGATCTCGTCGTCGGGGCCGTCGACCTCGACGAGCGCCAGGGCGCGCACGCCCGCGGGCAGCGCCTCGAGCGAGGCCGCGATCGCGGGGAACCCCGCCTCGTCGCCGACGAACAGCAGCAGGTCGGCGGTGGTGTCGGGCACGTACCCGCCGTTGGGTCCCCTCAGGTGGATGACGTCGCCCGGCTCGGCGCGCGCGGCCCACGGGCCGGCGACCCCCTCACCGCCGTCGATGCCGTGGATCACGAAGTCGATCGCGAGCTCGCGCGCCCCGGCGTCGACCCACCGGATCGTGTAGGTGCGCAGCACGGGCCACGCCTCCTGCGGCATGGTCTGCTGGACGACGTCGAGATCGAGCGGATCGGGGTAGTCGTGGCCGTCGGCCAGGAAGACGAGCTTGCCGTAGGCGTCGGTGTAGGGCTCGCGCATGGCCCGGTACGCCGCCTCGAACGCGTCGAAGTCGTCGCCGCCGAGGACGATGCGCCGCATCGACGGCGCGACCTGCTCGGTGCGCACGACCGTGAGTCGGACGGGACGATTCCTGCTCATTCGACTGGCCTCACGTGTGTAGCCTACTGACGTGAACCCCGGCATCGACATGGCCCAGCTCGACCCCTCCACCCGCGTCCAGGACGATCTGTTCCGGCACGTCAACGGACGGTGGCTCGACACCGCGGAGATCAAGCCCGACCGCGCGACGGCGGGATCGTTCGTCACGCTGGTCGACGAGGCCGAGGCGAAGGTCCGCACCATCATCGAGACGGCCGGCGAGTCGCCCGTCGACGACGAGCAGCGCAAGATCGCCGACCTGTACGCCAGCTTCATGGACGAGGAGCGCGTCGAGCAGCTCGGCGCCCAGCCGCTGGCCGACGAGCTCGCCCGCGTCGACGCCGTCACCGACGTCCCGTCGTTCGTGCGGGTGCTCGGCGACCTCGACCGTCAGGGCATCGGCAGCGTGTTCGGCATGTACATCGGTCCCGACCGCGGCAACCCCGACCGCTACGTCACCCACCTCGGGCAGGGCGGCATCGGCCTGCCCGACGAGTCGTACTACCGCGAGGACGACTCGGCCGACATCCGCGCCGCGTACGTCACGCACCTGACGACGATGTTCGGGCTCGCGGGCCTCGACGACGCCGAGGGCCGCGCCGCGCGCGTCATGGACCTTGAGACCCGCCTCGCCGCCCACCACTGGGACCGCGTGTCGTGCCGCGACGCCCAGAAGACCTACAACCTGCTCGACGTCGACGGCCTGCAGGCGCTGTCGCCGTCCTTCGACTGGGCCTCGTGGTCCGAGGGAGCCCAGGTGCCGGCCGCTGTCATCGCCGAGGTCGTCGTGTCCCAGCCGTCGTTCCTCGAGGGCCTCGAGACGCTCCTCGTGCCCGCCGAGCTCGACGCGTGGAAGGACTGGCTGCGCTGGCAGGTCGTCCACAGCGCCTCGCCGTACCTGTCGTCGGCGTTCGTCGCGGCGAACTTCGAGTTCTACGGGCGCACGCTGAGCGGCACCGACGAGCTGCGACCGCGCTGGAAGCGCGGCGTCGGCTTCGTCGAGGGCGCGATGGGCGAGGCCGTCGGCCGCATCTACGTGCGCACCGAGTTCCCGCCCGCGTCCAAGGAGCGGATGGGCGAGCTGATCGACAACCTGCTCGAGGCGTACCGCCAGAGCATCGCCGAGCTGCCGTGGATGAGCGAGGAGACCAAGCAGCGCGCCCACGCCAAGCTCGACTCGTTCAACCCCAAGATCGGGCACCCCGACGAGTTCCGCGACTACTCCGCGCTCGAGACCGCGCCCGACGACCTGCTCGGCAACGTCCGCCGCGCGATCGCCGTCGCGACCGACCGCGAGCTCGCCAAGATCGGCTCGCCGATCGACCGCGACGAGTGGTACATGACGCCGCAGACCGTCAACGCCTACTACAACCCGACGATGAACGAGATCGTCTTCCCCGCCGCGATCCTCCAGCCGCCGTTCTTCCACGCCGACGCCGACGACGCCGTCAACTACGGGGCGATCGGCGCCGTGATCGGCCACGAGATCGGTCACGGCTTCGACGACCAGGGCTCGCAGTACGACGGCACCGGCGCGCTGAGCAACTGGTGGACCGACGACGACCGCGAGGCGTTCGAGAAGCTCACGACGGCGCTCGTCGCCCAGTACGACGCGCTGAGCCCCGTCGGAGCCGACGGCAGGAAGGTCAACGGGTCGTTGACGATCGGCGAGAACATCGGCGACCTCGGCGGACTCGGCATCGCCTACCGCGCCTTCCGTCTCACCGAGCCGGGCGACGACGCGATCGACGGCCTGACCCCCGACCAGCGCTTCTTCATCTCGTGGGCGCAGGCCTGGCAGTCCAAGGTGCGCCCCGCCGAGACCGTCCGCCGCCTGACGCTCGACCCGCACTCGCCGCCCGAGTTCCGCTGCAACCAGGTCGTCCGCAACATCGACGCCTTCTACACGGCCTTCGACGTCACCCCCGACGACGAGCTGTGGCTCGACGAGGCCGAGCGCGTCACGATCTGGTAGGCCGCACGGCTCGTTCCTCGCCGTTCCAGCGGCTCGTTCCTCGCCGCTGCTCGCTTCGCTCGTGCGGCTGTCCTCTCTCGCTGCGCTCGTTCGGACTCGTGGTCGGGTCATGGGTGGTCGAGGGTGCGTGTGGCCTGGACTAGGTTGCTGGGGTGAACTCCGACTCTGACGTGCAGCGGCGGATCGTGTCGGTGCTCGTGCTGGTGCAGGTCGTCGGCGGCATCGGGAACGGCGCCGGGCTCGCCGTCGGCGGGCTGCTGATCAAGGACATCACGGGGTCGTCCGGCTGGTCCGGCATGGCGGTCGTGATGCTGACGCTCGGCGCCGCGGCCTTCACGATCCCGCTGTCGTCGCTGGCGGCGAGGCGCGGACGACGTCCCGCCCTCACGCTCGGCTGGCTCAGCGGCGCGGCCGGTGCCCTCGTGACGGTCGTCGGGTCCGAGACCCGGTCCCTGCCCGTCGCCCTGCTGGGCCTGCTGCTGTTCGGGGGCAGCACCGCGGCGAACCTGCAGTCACGGTTCGCGGCGGTCGACCGGGCCGCGCCCGCCCAGGTGGGCCGCTCCCTCTCGGTCGTCGTCTGGTCGACGACCGTCGGCGCGGTGATCGGGCCCAACCTGACGGGTCCCGGTGCCGCCGTCGCCGACGCGCTCGGCCTCCCCGACCTGTCGGGGCCCATGCTGTTCTCCGCCACGGGCTTCGCGGTGGCCGGCCTGCTGACCGTCGCCCTGCTGCGGCCCGACCCCCTCGTCGCGCGGGCCGCCGGCCAGGCTCCCGCCGCACGCGGCGTGAGGGCGGCCCTCCCCCACGTCCGCGGTCGCACCCTCACCGCGATCTGGGCGATCGCGTCGTCGCACGCCGTCATGGTCGCGGTGATGGCACTGACGCCCGTGCACATGGAGGACCACGGCGCCTCGCTCGAGATCATCGGCCTGACGATCAGCCTGCACATCGCCGGCATGTACGCGCTGTCACCGGTCATGGGCTGGCTCGCCGACGCCTGGGGGCAGGACCGGACGATCCTGCTCGGGCAGTCGGTCCTGCTGCTGGCCGCCGGGGTCGCCGGCACGTCGGGCGAGTCGCAGGTGCAGATCACGCTCGGTCTCGTGCTGCTGGGCATCGGCTGGTCGGCCTCGGTCATCGCCGGCGCCGCCGCCCTCACGACCTCGGTCGATCCGTCCGCGCGTCCGCTCGTGCAGGGCTTCTCCGACCTCGCGATGAACCTCGCCGGGGCGTCGGGCGGGCTGCTCGCCGGCCTCGTCGTGGCCCTCAGCGGCTTCGGCACGCTCAACGCCGCCGCGGCGGTGCTGGTCGTCCCGGTCGTCGTGCTGGTGCTGTCGGGCCGGCGGGTCGCCGCCCGGACCGCCGACGCCGCTAGCGCCGCAGGATCGTGAACCGCACCCAGTCGACGACCGGCAGAACCACGTTGTAGCGCACCACGTCGACGCCGTCGAGCACGTCGTAGCCGCGCTCGACCGTCCAGTCGGTCACCGGCTGGGCGGCACCGAGCACGACGTCCTCGACGCGCTCCCACGTCCGGTCCGACACGAACAGCAGGGTCACGCCGAGCGTGCTGAGCGCGCTCCACGGCTGCGCGAAGACGACTGCGAGCAGCACGTTGACCACGACGGCCAGCACGATCACGAGTCGACGCGTGTACCGGTTCAGCAGCAGCGGCCCGAAGAACAGCTGCGAGAGCAGCACGCCGTACGTCAGCAGCGCCAGCAGCACGCGGTGGTCGGCGAGCAGGTCCGACAGCGCCGGGAACGGCCGCGACTCGGGCAGCTGCAACGTCGAGTACAGGGCCGTGCCCTGCTGCCACGACCGGTCGGCGACCTTGTCGAGCCCCGCGGCCATGGCCGCCAGCACGGTCTGTGCACCCAGCGCCACGAGACCGACGTTGTGCAGGCCCGCCGACAGCCACGTCGGCAGCGCGTCCTCCTCGCGGGACGCCTCCTTGCCCGCGGCGAGACGGCGACTGCGTCGTGCGGCGTCGAGCGACCAGTGGTCGGACGCGCGCATCAGCAGCAGCCACAGCAGCGTCAGGCGCACCAGGTTGTCGCCGGGCGACCCGACGACCGGGTTCTGGCCGACGACCGCGATGAACCCGATGAACGTCACGACGTTGGCGGCCTTGGCGTGCCAGCCCAGCACGAACGCGAGGGCCGCGAGCATCGTCACGACGTACAGCAGCGTCAGCACGTCGGAGCTGACGCCGTCGAGCAGCGTCAGCTCCGGGAAGCTGCTGATGGCCCGCGCCGGCTCGGCCCACACCGAGCCTTGGCCGACCCACATGTCGCGGGTCGAGAAGTTGGAGGCCAGCAGGCCCAGCACCGCCAGGCCCGTCGCGATGCGGCAGACCGCCGCCGCGCGGACGGCGTGCCGCGTGCCCACGAGCCAGTCGTCGATCCCGGCCCTGAGCCCCTGCACGGAGCCCACGAGCCCACGCCACCACGTCGTCATGATCACTTCTTCACGTAGGAGTCGAAGGTGTCGCGGGCGTCGAGCGAGCCCCGGAAGGCGCGGCGCCACCCGAACGAGAAGTCACGGAACGCGACGTCGTCCAGCGACGTGGTGGCGCGGTCGGCGTACGACGGCACGGTGCGGCGGCCGGCCCGGAACTGCACCTCGACGATGCGTCCGTCCTCGCCCCACCTGGCCTCGGCGTACAGCGACGCGAACTGCGTCGCCATCTGGTCGTAGGCCTGGAAGAACCGGACGGCCTCCGGACGTCCGCCGGCGCCCTCCAGGGTCGGCCTGACGGTGCTCGGCAGGTCGTCGGCGGTCAGTCCCCGCACGATGCGCCGCTGCGCCTCGCTGAGGTTGAACATCGCGAGGTTCAGGTTGGTGGCGAGCCGCCGCGCGATCAGGTGGGCGCGCTCGGGTGCCACCTCGTGGCGGTTGGCGCGGTTGTCGTCACGTGTCACGTCGACCCACTCGGTCGCCGCGCCCTTGCCACCTGCGTCGGGTGCGACGTAGGCACGGACGCTGAACGACTCGTCGACCTGCTGCGTGCCGATGCCGACGACGTCGCGCCCCTGCTGGAAGTACGGGTCGACGTAGCTGGCCAGCCGCCCCTCGCCCACGGCGTCACGGACCGGGCTCGACGGCGCGAGCCACAGCGCGAGCGCCACCGAGTGCACGAGGACCACGACGAGCAGCAGCTCGACGATCCACCGGTGCCGGGGACGCTCGACGGCGTCCTCCACGGGCGTTGGCGGCATGCGAGTCATCCTAGGTCTGGGCGGGGTCGGGCCGGACGCACGACTGCCGGCAACCCACAGGGGTCGCCGGCAGTCGTGTCGATCGGTCAGACCTGGTTCAGGCGACGCTTCTCGTTGAGGAGCACCGCACCACCGAACAGCAGCAGGGCGATGCCCAGCAGCCAGAACGGGAGCAGGTTCGGCGCGCCCGTCGACGGCAGGGCCGTCGTCACGTCGGCATCGGCCTGCGCGTCGGCGTCGGCCACGGTGTCGGAGTCGTCACCGTTGTCGGCGTTGGCGTCGGCACCGTCGGAGACCGAGTCGCTGCCGTCACCGTTGTCGGCGGGAGCATCGGAGTCGTCGGCGGCGGCGACCTGGTCGCTGACGACGTCAGCAGCCAGCGTCGCAGCCTCCGAGGCGGCCAGCTCGACGTTCAGCGAGCTGCGCAGGACGTTGATCTTCAGTGCCGACGTGCGGTAGTAGTCGCCCACCGCGGCCGCGCTGATGGAGCCGGCGTTGACCGTGCCGGTGCTGAGCGTCGGGGTCTTGGACTGCGACTGGTTGTTGGCCGTCAGCTCGACGAGGCTGTTGAGCGACGGGACAAGCTGCGACAGCGCGGCGTCGATCGGGGTTCCCAGCTGCGTGACGGCGCTCGTCGCCTGCGTCAGGGCCTGCACCAGCGGCGGGACGAGCTGGCCGGTCAGGTCCGTCAGCTTGATCGGCAGCGCGGTGCCCGCCAGCGTGACACTGACGTCGACCTTGCCCAGGTTGGTGACGAGATCGCTGATCGCCTTGTCGAGCACGGAGGTGATCTTGTCGCTGACCAGCCCGGTGGTGATGAACTGCAGCAGGTTCGTGTTGGGCGGCAGCTGGTTCAGGTTGACGCCGGCGGCCGTCAGGATCTGCTCGAGGTCGAGCGTGATCTTGCCCGTGTTGAGGTCGACCGACACGCCACCGCTGGAGAAGTTCGCCAGGCCGGTCGTGAGCTGGTCCAGACCCGTGACCTGGACCTTGATGAGCTGGTCCAGCCCGGCGGTGAGCCCCTGCACGCCCGACAGGAGGGGGTTGACCGCGCAGAGGTCGACGCCCGTGATCGGGGCGGCGGGGTTGTTCAGGATGGGGTCGAGGAGGTCGGCCAGCGCGCCCAGGTCGAGTGAGTCCAGCTGGGCGAGCAGCGTCGTCGTGGTGACGTTGAGCGTGTTGCCGACCAGCGGGCAGATCTGGGCAGCCGAGAGCGTGATGTTGTCGGCTGCCTTGACGGGCGCGACAGCGGTGGACAGCTGGTTGACGAGCGTGCCGATGAGCGGGACACCGACCTGCAGGTTGGCGCCCGCGATCTTGTAGCTGCGCGACGGGTTGCCCTTGTCGACGGTCGTGTTGGACGAGACGGCGCCGAGGCCCAGGTCGACGCTGGCGAGGTTGTCGTTGATGCCGGACAGCGGCCCGTTCTTCAGCGAGACCTTGGCGTCGGCGGGGACGCCGCCGTTCGTGGTCAGGGCGGCACCGGAGTCGTTCACGGCGCCCGAGGCGCCGATCGCCTTGCTGGTCGACTCGGCCGACGCGTACTGGTTGATCGCACCGGCGGCACCGCTGGCGCTCAGGAACTTGGCGAGGTCGAGGTTCAGACCGCCGGGGATGTTGATCGGGAGGGCCGACAGGACGGTCAGGTCGAGCGGGTTCTTGTTGGCACCGGCGTTGCCGGGGTTGGCGGCCGTGACCCCGCGCAGCTGGGCGAGGGAGTCGAGGTTGGTGCCGCCGATCGATCCGGTCAGGAACCGTCCCGTCGAGTACGACTTGGTGGCGTCGGCGCCGTTGGCGGAGAACGACACCGCGGCGGTGACGATCACCGTCGCCGTGCCGAGGGCCAAGGTGTTCCTGGCAAGCTTGTTCATCGAGAAAGGACTCCCTTAGAGGTATGAGGTTCCGATGCCGAACGCAGGAGTTCGGGACCGCACATGTGACATGAGCCACGTTACTGAGAAGTACTGTACTCATAATTTTGGGCACATCTCCAAGACTGCAACGAACAAAGTGCCACTCAGGTTATGTGACCTTGGTCCCATCTCGACCGGGACTTTCATCTGATGTCCGCGCGACCCTCTGGTGCACCCACGAGCGCGCTCGGACCCACGAGGTGTCGCTGACGAGGATCATGTCGACCGCGATCATGACCAGCGAGAAGTACATGATCCCCATGAGCAGGCCGATCCCCAGGTGCATCGCGGTCACGACGACGAGCGCCACGAACCGCGTCGGGCGGTATATCAGGAAGACCGGGAAGAACATCTGCACGAAGATCGCGGTGTACGTCGCGCCCGCGACGAACGCCGAGCTCGCGTACAGCGGGTGCAGCACGTCGTTCCACGGCGAGTACGCGTCGGTCTGCAGCGGGTAGTACACCGCGGTGCCGTCCTTCCACACCGCGCTCTGCACCTTCCAGAACGACGACCCGAGGTAGACCATCACGACCTGGTGGACGATCAGGATCGTCGCGAGGTTGTGCAGGGTGTTGCTCATCCACGCGGGGACGATGCCCGGCACCTCGCCCCGCCGGCGTCGGCTGCGGGCGTCGAGCGACCAGTGACGGCCCGCGTCGGTGAAGCACATGTAGAGCAGCACCATGCGCAGGATCGCGTCGCCCCCGGAGCCGACGAACGGGTTGCTGACGTACAGCGACACCCACAGCAGCAGCGTCATGAACGACGACGCCCGCGTGTAGAGCCCCAGCATCATCAGGACGCCGAACACGATCGTGGCCAGGTACGCCAGGTCGAACCACGTGCCACCGGTCTGCGCGAACAGGCCGAGGAACGACGGCCAGCCGCGGCCGGCCAGCACCTGCTCGGTCCACCGCGACCCGTCGCCCCACGTGTACTGCCGGTCGGGCCAGTTGACGATCAGCTGGCTCGCGACGATGAAGCCCAGGATCACGCGGGTGACCGACAGCCCGTACGTCGAGTGCTTGTCGTCGGTCAGCCAGGCCGCGGCGCGCGCGATCACCGGTGGCTCCGGTCGAAGTCGCGGACGGATGCCCGCTCGGACGCCGAGCCCGGGGTCGGTCGCCGCCACCCGCCGACGTCGCGCACCACCTCGGGCCGAGCGGCGCGGCGCTCGGCCGCGGTGCCGCCACGGGCGGCGAACGGCGTGACCCCCTGGCGCCTGATCGCGTACCGCACCGCGGTCAGCTCGACGTCGGGGTACCGCGCCTGCAGGACGTCGGTGGCCAGCTGCGTGGCGGCCCGCTCGTAGCGCAGGAACCCGAGGCGCGCCGTGGGTGAGGCGCCCGCCGACTCGAGCTCGTCCGACAGCTCGGTCCAGCTCGGCGGGTCGGTCTGCGGCGAGCTCGTCACGACGACCTTCTGCGAGTCGTCGAGGGCCGCCGCGCGGCTCTGCAGCGGCGACACGAGCTTGTTGGTGACGTAGCCCGCCCGACCGCCGATCAACCGGTGCCGGACGAGATCGAGCTCGACGGCCGTCCAGTCGACCCACCCGGTGCGCACCTGGTCGCCGTCGGCGTCGGTGTAGGCGGCCTGGAACAGCAGGCTGCGGTCCTCCGAGATCGGGTTGGGCGCGAACAGCCGCCAGTTCTGCGTGAAGTACGGGTCGAGGTACGACGTCTGCCCGCGCGCCGCGTCGGAGTAGCGGTTCGGCGGCAGCGCGGCGAGCGTCACCGCCACGAGGTGCAGGCCCACGATCGTGACGACGACCGCGATGAAGGCAGATCGCAGGGTCGGTCGGGGCACGGGCACACGCTACCAACGCGCGGCCCGCCGGGAGGGGGGTCGACGTGACGTGCGTCGCAGTAGAGTGCACAGCCGAGGCGGCGCCCGCCGGCTCGGCTGGAGGGGGAAGTTCTGTGGAGGTCCTGCACACCGCGATCGCGATCGTCCTGGCGGTCGGTCTGATCATCGTCGTCAAGGTCGATCCGGTGATCTCGCTGATCATCGCGTCGCTCTACCTGGGGCTGGCCGCCGGCGTCGGCTTCGCGGACACCGTCACGGCCATCACGACGGGCTTCGGCAACATCATGGCCGAGGTGGGCCTGCTGATCGGGTTCGGAGTGCTGATCGGGGCCCTCCTGCACTCGATGGGCACGTTCACCAAGCTGGTGCACGCCCTGCTGGCGCTGGTGGGGCCCGGACGTCTGCCCTACGCCCTGACGGGTGCGCTGTCGACGATCTTCCCGTCGATCTACGTCGACGTGCAGGTCGTCCTCGCCGCTCCCCTGGCCCGCTCGTCCGCCCCGCACATCGGCCGCCGCGGGCTCCCGCTGCTGGCCGGCGCGATCGGCACCGGCATCTTCGCGGGCTACGTGTTCGTGATCCCCGGGCTCGCCGCGGTCTCGATCGCGGGACTGCTCGACATCCCGCTCGGCACATGGCTCGTCTACGGCATCGTGCTCGGCCCCCTGACGGCGATCCTGACGACGTTCCTGTTCTCGCTGCTGCTGCGCACGCGGTACTGGAAGCCCGAGCACGACGAGGAGAGCGGCGCCGCAGACGCACGCGAGGTCGCCTCGACCGAGGCCGCCGACGAGCGGGCGCGGGTCGCCGAGAAGGGCGCCGACCGCGGGCTGCCCCTGGGCGTCCTGCTCCTGCCGATCCTCGTGCCGCTGCTGCTCATCGCGTTCGGGGCCTTCGCCGACCTGGGCGACTTCTCGAGCCCGGCGATCGCGTTCCTCGGCGACGCCAACATCGCGCTGTTCATCGGTCTCGTGGGTGCCTACGTGCTGTCGCGGACGACGGCGGGGCGCGAGTCGACCGACGGCGCGCTGTCGTCGGGCTTCAGCACGACCGGCGAGATCCTGCTGATCACCGGAATCGGCGGCTCGCTCGGCGAGGTCATCACGGCCACGGGCCTCGACAAAACGCTGTCGGACCTGTTCTCGGCCGACGCCGGCGCACCCATCATCGTCAGCGTGCTGCTCGCCTGGTTCATCGCCGCGCTGCTGCACCTGGCGATCGGCTCGGTGTCGGTCGCCGCGATCACCGCCGCGGGCATCATCGCGCCGGTCGTCGCCTCGACGGGGGTCGCACCGATCGCGATCGGTCTGGCGATCGCCTCGGGCGCGATGTTCGCGCTGCAGGTCAACAGCAACTTCTTCTGGATGTTCAAGTCGTTGCTCAACCTGACGACGCAGGGGGCGCTCAAGACGATGACGGTCGTGACGAGCATCGCGTCGCTCATCTCGCTGCCGATGGTCATCGCGATCGCGCTGGTGGTCTGACCGCCCGGGAAGCTCACGAGAACGACGAAGGCCCCGCCATCAGGCGGGGCCTTCGTCGTACCGGGTGGAGCATAGGAGATTCGAACTCCTGACCTCTTCCATGCCATGGAAGCGCGCTACCAACTGCGCCAATGCCCCGCGGTGAGCCCCTCAGCAGGGCCTCGCCAAGCCTAGCGTGTCCCCTCCGTCTTCCCCAAACCGGGTCACTCCTCGTCCGACATGACGGGCTCCGGGAGGGTGCCGGCGTTCCACTCGGTGAGCCGCCACTTCGACCAGTCGCCGCTGCGGTTCTCCTCCAGGACCGACCACGAGCAGTTGCTCAGGCCGCCCAGGCTCGACCAGTGCGTCTCGGGGATCTGCAGGAAGGAGCAGACGCCGGTGCGCAGGACGGCGCCGTGGGCGACGACCACGAGCGTCCCCCCGGCCGGCAGTTTCACCAGGTGGTCGCGCAGGGCGTCGGCGAACCGCTCGCCGGCCTGCCGGTGCGTCTCGCTGCCGGGGATCTGCGTCTCGTCGCCCTCGACCCAGGCGCGCATCCCGTCGGGGAACGCGGCCCACGCCTCGCGCCACGTCATGCCCTCGCGCTCGCCGAAGTTCATCTCGCGCAGCCGCGGGTCGAGCTCGATCTCACGCCCCGTCACCTCGCCCAGCTGACGCGCCGTGTCGTGCGCGCGCACCAGGTCGGAGCTCACGATCCGATCGGGCTCGAGGGCGGCCAGACGCGCTGCTGCCGCGCGGGCCTGCTCGCGGCCCACGTCGTCGAGCTGCGTGTCGGACTGACCCTGCACGCGCCCCGCGAGATTCCACTCGGTGCGACCGTGCCGCCACAGGACGATGCGGCGCTGCGACCGTGACAGCGTCACGCGACGGCGACGGTCGGGCAGTCGCTCCACAGCCGCTCGAGGGCGTAGAAGACCCGCTCCTCCTGGTGCTGCACGTGCACGACGATGTCCTGGAAGTCCAGCAGCACCCAGCGGCCCTCGCGCTCGCCCTCGCGGCGGACGGCCTTGACGCCGAGCGCGATCATGCGCTCCTCGATGGCGTCCTGGACGGCCTTGACCTGGCGCTGGCTCGACGCCGAGCACAGCAGGAAGACGTCGGTCAGGGCGAGCTGCTCGGAGACGTCGAAGGCGATGATGTCGGTGGCGAGCTTGTCGCCGGCCGCGTCGGCGGCGGCGCGGGTCAGCTCGACCGCGCGGTCGGTGGCTGTCATGTGGGGCTGCCTTCTCGTGCGGAGGTGTCGGTGGTCGTGGGTGCCCGGTAGAGCTCGTGCTTGCCGATGTACTGGACGACGCCGTCGGGGACGAGGTACCAGACCGGTTCGTCGCGCTCGACGCGGTGACGGCAGTCGGTCGACGAGATCGCCAGGGCGGGGATCTCGACGAGCGTGATGCGGTCGGCGGGCAGGCCGTCGAGCGTCGCGTCGTCCATCTCGTGACCGGGACGGGTCACGCCGACGAACTGGGCCAGCTCGAACAGCTCGTCGTGGTCGCGCCACGTCAGCAGCGCGGCCATCGCGTCGGCGCCCGTGATGAAGTACAGGTCGGCGTCGGGGTGCAGCGCCGAGAGCTCGCGCAGCGTGTCGATCGTGTACGTCGGGCCGTGACGGTCGATGTCGACCCGGCTGACGTTGAAGCGCGGGTTGGCGGCCGTCGCGATGACGGTCATGAGGTAGCGGTCCTCGGCCGGGGAGACCGTGCGATCGGCCTTCTGCCACGGCTGGCCCGTCGGGACGAACACGACCTCGTCGAGGTCGAACCACGACTGGACCTCGCTGGCCGCCACGAGGTGACCGTGGTGGATGGGGTCGAACGTGCCGCCCATGACGCCGACGCGCCGGCGGGCGGGTACCACGCCGGTCAGGAGTGCTCGCGTCCCTTGCCGAACGCCAGCAGGGCCAGGACGAGGACCACGAGGATCGCCAGGGCGATCGCGCCGACCGCGTACGGGTTGATGCCGATGTCACGCAGCTGGTGCTCGGACTCTTCGGCGGCGACGAGGAACGAATGCATGGGCCGAGGATATCAGTGAGCCGCCGACGGCGACGCGTCAGCGACCCCGCCCCGCACCCACGGCTCGCCGAGGCGGCTCAGCGGACGTGGCCGTCGCCGGTCACGACGTACGTCGTGGTGGTCATCTCGGTCAGCCCCATGGGGCCACGCGCGTGCAGCTTCTGCGTCGAGATGCCGATCTCGGCCCCGAAGCCCAGCTCTCCCCCGTCGGTGAAGCGCGTCGACGCGTTGACCATGACCGCGGCCGAGTCGACGCCGCGCGTGAACCTGGTGGACGCGGCCAGGGACGACGTCACGATGGCCTCGGTGTGCCCCGACGAGAACCGCCGGATGTGTGCGACGGCGTCGTCGAGCGACTCGACCACCCGCGCGGAGATGTCGAGCGACAGGTACTCGGCGGCGTGGTCGTCGTCGGTGGCGGCCACGACGGCGGGGTCCGCGGCGCGGAACGTCTCGTCGCCGTGCACCGTCACCCCGGCCTCGTGCAGCGCCCGGACGACCCGCGGCACGAAGTCGGCGGCGACGTCGCGGTGCACCAGCAGCGACTCGGCGGCGTTGCAGACGCTCGTGCGGTGGGTCTTGGCGTTCATCACGATCGCGAGGGCCATGTCGAGATCGGCATCGGCGTCGACGTACACGTGGCAGTTGCCGACGCCCGTCTCGATGACGGGGACCGTGGACTGCTCGACGACCGCCTGGATCAGGCCGGCCCCTCCCCGGGGGATCACGAGGTCGACGAGCCCACGCGCCTGCATGAGGTGCGTCGCCGACGACCGGTCGTCCGCCGGGATCTGCTGGACGCAGTCGGCCGGCAGACCGGCGTGCTCGAGGGCGCCGCGCATGACGTCGACGATCGCCGCGTTCGAGCGGGCCGCCGACGCCGATCCGCGCAGCAGCGCCGCGCTGCCGGCCTTGAGGCAGATGCCGGCGGCGTCGGCGGTGACGTTGGGCCGCCCCTCGTAGATCATGCCGATGACGCCCATCGGCACGCGGACCTGCTGCATGCGCAGGCCGTTGGCCAGCGTCGAGCCGCGCACGACCTCGCCGACCGGGTCGGGCAGGCCCGCGACGTCGCGCAGCCCCTGCGCGAACGCGGCGACCCGCGACGCGTCGAGCCGCAGCCGGTCGACGACGTTCTCGCCCGTGCCCGCGGCGCGGGCCGTCTCGACGTCGACGTCGTTGGCCGCGACGATCGCGTCCGTCGCGGCGACCAGCGCGTCGGCCATCGCGTGCAGCGCGGCGTCCTTGTCGGCGCGCGTCGTGAGCGCGAGGGTGGCGGCGGCGGTGCGAGCGCGGCGGGCGGCGTCGTGGACGAGTTCCTTCACGCCCCAGATCGTACTGGCGCGGGTCAGACGAGCATCAGGTCGTCGCGGTGCACGACCTCGCGCTCGTACTCGGCGCCCAGCTCGGCGGCGAGCTCGTGCGTCGACCGTCCCAGCAGGGCGGGCAGCTCGGCGCTGTCGTAGTTGACGATGCCGCGCGCGATCACGACGTCGTCGGGCCCGACCATGTCGATCGGGTCGCCGGCGCTGAACGTGCCACCGACGCCCGTGATGCCCGCCGGCAGCAGCGACGCCTTGCGAAGCGTCAGCGCGCGGACCGCGCCGGCGTCGAGGTGCACGCGCCCCTTGGCCGTGCTGGCGTGCGCGAGCCACAGCAGACGGGTGGGACGTCGACGGCCCGTCGCGTGGAACGTCGTGCCGACCACCTCGCCGGAGAGCGCCGCGGCCGCGTTGGCGGCCGACGTGAGCAGCACCGGGATGCCCGCGCCGGTCGCGATGCGGGCGGCCTCGACCTTGGTGACCATGCCGCCGGTGCCGATCGCGGACGCGCTGGGCCGCACGATGTCGAGCGCCGCGAGGTCGGCCTCGCCGCGCACGTCGGGCACCAGGCTCGTGCCCTCGAGCGACGGGTCGCCGTCGTACAGGCCGTCGACGTCCGACAGCAGCACGAGGCGGTCGGCGTGCACCAGGTGCGACACCAGGGCGGCCAGCCGGTCGTTGTCGCCGAAGCGGATCTCGCTGGTCGCGACGGTGTCGTTCTCGTTGACGACCGGCACGACCCCGAGGTCGAGCAGGCGCGCGAACGTCTGGAACGCGTTGCGGTAGTGGCTGCGGCGCGTGACGTCGTCGGCCGTCAGCAGCACCTGTCCGACCACGAGACCGTGCTGCGAGAAGCGCTCGGCGTAGCGGGCGATCAGGGCGCCCTGGCCGACGCTGGCGGCGGCCTGCTGGGTCGCGAGGTCGCGGGGACGCCGCGACAGGCCGAGCGGCGCCAGCCCTGCGGCGATGGCTCCCGAGCTGACCAGGACGATCTCGTCACCGCGACCGCGAGCAGCCGCGAGGGCGTCGACCAGCGCATCGACGCGCTCGGCGTCGAGGCCGCCGCCGGCCGAGCTCAGCGACGACGACCCGACCTTGACGACGACGCGCGCCACTAGCGGACGTCCTCGCCCTCGCCGCCCTCGCGAGCGCCATCCTCCAGGTCGTCGGCGTCCTCGGGGAAGCTCCAGTCGGGCGGGCGGCTCTCGCCGCGCGCCTCGCGACGCTCGGCCTCGAAGGCCCGCTTGGCCGCGAGCTCCTCGCGTCGCTGCACGTTGGTGCGACGGTCGGACTGGTCGATGCGCAGGTCCTCGCCGCGGCGGCCCAGCACCTCGGCACCGGCCGTGATCTGCGGGTCGAAGTCGAACACCACGGCGTTGTCCTCGTCGCCGATGACGACGTCGTCGCCGGCCGTCGCGCCGAGCTTGAGCAGCTCGTCCTCGACGCCCAGCCGGTTGAGCCGGTCGGCCAGGAAGCCGACCGCCTCGTCGTTGGAGAAGTCGGTCTGGCGCACCCAGCGCTTGGGCTTCTCGCCGCGCACGACCCACTGGCCGTTGACCTGCGTGATCGTGAACTCGCGACCGACCCCGGCCTCGGCCTTGGGACGCAGGACGATGCGGGTGATCTCGGCGACGGGCGTCGCGGCGCGCCGCGAGGCGACGATCTCGGCCATCGCGAACGACAGCTCGCGCAGGCCGGCGTGGCTGGCCGCCGACACGTCGAAGACGTCGAGGCCGCGCGCCTCGAGCTCGTCGCGCACGAAGCCCGCGATCTCCTTGGCGTCCGGCACGTCGGTCTTGTTGAGCGCGACCAGCCGGGGACGGTCGAGCAGGTCGCTGCCGGTCGCCTCGGAGTAGGCCTTCAGCTCGGCCTCGATGACGTCGAGGTCGGTCAGCGGGTCGCGGCCGGGATCGACCGTCGCGCAGTCGATGACGTGCACCAGGGCGGCGCAGCGCTCGACGTGGCGCAGGAAGTCGTGGCCGAGGCCGCGTCCCTCGCTGGCACCCTCGATCAGGCCCGGGACGTCGGCGACCGTGAACGTCGTCGAGCCGGCCGTGACGACGCCGAGGTTGGGCGCCAGGGTCGTGAACGGGTAGTCGGCGATCTTGGGCCGGGCCCGCGACAGCGAGGCGATCAGGCTGGACTTGCCGGCGCTTGGGAACCCGATGAGGCCGATGTCGGCCACGACCTTGAGCTCCATCGTGATGGTCAGCTCGTCGCCGGGCTCACCCTTCAGGGCGAAGCCGGGGGCCTTGCGCTTGGACGAGGCCAGGGCCGAGTTGCCCAGGCCGCCACGCCCGCCCGCCGCGATGACGAGCTCGGTGCCGGGACCGATCAGGTCGGCCAGCACCTCGCCCGAGGAGTCCTTGAGCACCGTCCCGTCGGGGACGCGCAGCACGAGGTCCTCGCCGTTGCTGCCGCTGCGGTTGTTGCCCGCGCCCGGGGCACCGTTGGTGCCGCGGCGGTGGGGCTCGTGGTGGTAGTCGATGAGGGTCGTGACGTCGGCGCCGACCTGCAGGATGACGCTGCCGCCATTGCCGCCGTTGCCGCCGTCGGGGCCTCCGAGGGGCTTGAACTTCTCGCGGTGGACCGAGGCCACACCGTCGCCACCGGACCCGCCTGCGACGTGGAGCGTCACCTTGTCGACGAAGCTGGGGACAGCCATCGGCCGCTCCTTCCGTACGGGCCCGGGTGCGGGCGTGGATCGATGAGGGGAAAGCAGAGTGGGGCGGTCCGCAGCTGCGGACCGCCCCACCTCACTGGTTCTACTGCGTTCTACGGGTGTTGCTCCAGGCGTTACGCGACAGGAACGCCCGGGACGATGTTGACGACCTTGCGTCCACGACGACGGCCGAACTCGACCGCACCCGCCGACAGCGCGAAGAGCGTGTCGTCGCCGCCACGGCCCACGTTGGTGCCGGGGTGGAAGTGGGTGCCACGCTGGCGGACGATGATCTCGCCGGCGTTGACGAGCTGACCGCCGAAGCGCTTCACGCCGAGGCGCTGTGAGTTGGAGTCGCGGCCGTTCTTGGTGGAGGCTGCGCCCTTCTTGTGTGCCATGTGCTCAGTCCTCTACTTCTTGATCTCGGTGATCTTGACCTGGGTGTACTTCTGACGGTGACCCTGACGCTTCTTGTAGCCCGTCTTGTTCTTGTACTTCTGGATCACGATCTTGGGACCCTTCGTCAGGCCGAGGACCTCGGCCGTGACGGTGATCTTGGCCAGCGAGTCGGCGTCGGCCGTCACTGTGTCGCCGTCGACGAAGAGGACGGCGGGAAGCGCGACCGTCTCGCCCTCGGCCTGGACGACCTTGTCGATCTCGATGACGTCGCCGACAGCAACCTTCTGCTGGTTGCCGCCACTGCGCACGATTGCGTACACCACGGAATCCTCACTCATTTCAACTCTGGGGCACGGCCCACGACAAGCAGGACGCGCGAAGAACGGGGCGCTGGACGCACCGAAGGGACAGTTTACGTAGCCGGACCCTCGCGGGTCAAAACGGGGTCATCTCCCCCGTCGCCGCCACCAGCGAAAGGGAGCGGCTCGGCAGGTGCCGGAGGACCGGCCGGCTTGCTCGCCGCACCGCGCTTGCGCGCCGTACGCCGGATCGTGACGGGCTTCTCGGCCGGTTCGGCGCTCGCGGCCGCCGGGGCCTCGGACGTCGGGGACTCGACCGGTGCGGCCGGTGCTGTGTCAGGTGTCACAGGCGAGACGGCCTCGGCAGGGGTCGCCTCGGACGTCTGGGGAGCCGGTGCGACGGCGTCAGCGGCAGCCGGCGCAGCGGGAGTCGACGGCTGCGGCTTGGGCGTCTCGGACCTTGGAGTCTCGGACCTGGGGGCCTCGGCCTTGGGCTCGGGGGGCCGCGGCGCACCGCCCCGTCCTGCGCCGTTGCCCTGCTGGTTGCCGCCGTTGGAGCGCCCACCGTTGGCGTTGCCGCCGCCGCTGTTGTTGCCGTTGCCATTGTTGTTGCCGCTGTTGCCGCCGCGGCCACCACCGCCGCGCTGGCCCCGGCGGGGCTCGTCGCGCTTCGGCTCGACGGGGGCGTCCTGGATCAGGACGCCACGGCCGTGGCAGTGGTCGCACTCGTGGCTGAACGACTCGAGCAGGCCCGTGCCGATGCGCTTGCGCGTCATCTGCACCAGACCCAGCGAGGTGACCTCGGCGACCTGGTGACGCGTGCGGTCACGGCCCAGGCACTCGACGAGGCGTCGCAGCACGAGGTCGCGGTTGCTCTCGAGCACCATGTCGATGAAGTCGACGACGATGATGCCGCCGATGTCGCGCAGGCGCAGCTGGCGCACGACCTCCTCGGCGGCCTCGAGGTTGTTCTTGGTGACGGTCTCCTCGAGGTTGCCGCCCGAGCCGGTGTACTTGCCGGTGTTGACGTCGACGACCGTCATGGCCTCGGTGCGGTCGATGACCAGCGAGCCGCCGGACGGCAGGAACACCTTGCGGTCGAGCGCCTTGTGGATCTGCTCGTCGAGGCGGTACGACGTGAAGGCGTCGACCTCGGTGTCGTCCCAGCGCTTGACGCGATCGGTCAGGTCGGGCGCGACGTGGTCGATGTAGCCCTTGATCATGTCCCAGGCGTCGTCACCCTCGACGACGAGACCGTGGAAGTCCTCGTTGAACAGGTCGCGGACGACCTTGATCATCAGGTCGGGCTCGGAGTAGAGCAGCTCGGGGGCCTTGCCCGCGGCGACCTTGCCCTCGATGACCTCCCAGCGGGCCGACAGCGCCGTGACGTCGCGCGTCAGCTGGTCCTCCGTGGCGCCCTCGGCCGCCGTGCGCACGATGACGCCGGTGTTCTCGGGCAGCACCTCCTTCAGGAGGGTCTTGAGGCGCGCGCGCTCGTTCTCGGGCAGCTTGCGCGAGATGCCGCTGGTCTGTCCGCCGGGGACGAGCACCAGGAAGCGGCCGGGCAGGCTGACCTGGCTGGTCAGGCGGGCGCCCTTCTGGCCGATCGGGTCCTTGCTGACCTGCACCAGGATCGTCTGTCCGGGCGACAGGGCGTCCTCGATCTTGCGGGCCTTGCCGTTGCCGAGCGTGGTCCAGTCGACCTCGCCGGCGTAGAGCACGGCGTTGCGCCCGGCACCGATGTCGACGAACGCGGCCTCCATGCTCGGCAGCACGTTCTGCACCTTGCCGAGGTAGACGTTGCCGATGATCGAGACCTGCGACTCGCGCGCGACGTAGTGCTCGACGAGGACGTTGTCCTCGATGACCGCGATCTGCGTGTAGTCGTCGCGCTGGCGCACGACCATCTCGCGCTTGACCGACTCGCGGCGGGCCAGGAACTCGGCCTCCGACACGATCGGCGCACGACGACGTCCGGCCTCACGGCCCTCGCGGCGACGCTGCTTCTTGGCCTCGAGGCGGGTCGAGCCCTGCACGCCGGTGATCTCGTCCTCGGCGCTGCGACCGTTGCGGACCCGCACGACGGTGTTCTCGGGGTCGTCGGGCTGCACGTCGGCACCCTCGCCGGCGCGGGCACGACGGCGACGGCGGCGCGTGGGGCCGTTGCCGTCGTCGTCGGACTCGTCGGTCTGGTCGGCGTCGGCGTCGGACGACTCGTCGGTGTCGCTCTCGCCCTTGCGGCGGCGACGTCCGCCGCGGCTGCGGCGACGGCGACGGGGTGCGTCGGGATCGTCGTCGTCGGACTCGGCGTCGTCCTGCTCGTCGGTGTCGGTGTCCGTGTCGGCGGTCTCGGGTCGGGACCGACGGGCCGGGGCGAGGCCGGGCTCGGGGGCCTGGAACATCGCGGCGACCGCGGCCACGGGCGCGGCGGCCGCGGCGGTGTCCTCGAGCACCTCGGCGGGCTCGGCGTCGTCGTCCACGGTCTCGTCGACCGGGTCGGCGACGGGCTCGGGGGCCGACGCCTTCTTGGTGGCGCGGCGCGCGGGCGCCTTCTTCGCGGCCTTCTTGGCCGGCGCCTGGGCCGCCGGGGCGGCCTGCTCGTCGTCGACGGGCTCCGCGGCCGCGGGAGACTTCGCCGCCCTGGCCTTCGCGGGAGCCGCGACGGGAGCCGCGACGGGAGCCGCGAAGCTGACGGCCGCGGGCGGGCCCGCGGGACGCCCGGCCGCGCGGCGGCGCGTCTGCGGTGCGGGGCTGCTGCTGGCGGTGGTGCTGTCGGTCGGTGTCTCGTTCTCGTCGAGCATGCGCTCTCCTTCGCCCTGCGCCGATCGGGATCGGCCCCTGGCTCGTCTGCGGTCCGGCCTGCGGACCTGAAGTTCGGTCAACCCCTGCGCCACGCGCGGGGGTGTGACGGCGTCATCCGGTCTGTCACATCGACTCCCACACCTGCCGCCGCGGTCAGCACCCGATCAGGGCACGTCGCGGTCGAAGGCAAGTGGATCGCCCACCGAGCCGTCCCCCGCATCTAGAGGACCTTGGGCCAAGCGAGTCGCGATGGGCGTCTGCTCGAGCTCGAGGCCCCCGCTGGAACGGAGTCCGGCAAGAACGTCGTCTGGTCGTATCGACGGTGTGTCGTGTCGCACAACCACGTCCAGTATCGCACACGGTCCCGACGGGGTCTCGTCAGAACGCGCCACGAGGCGCAGCACGGCGGACCGGCAGTCGAGCGTGCGGAGCCCGCGCTTCATCATCCGCTCGATCAGGACCTCGTCGGCGGCGAGGAATCCCTCGACCGCCGACGCGGCGTGCTCGGCCGTCACGCCGGGCAGCGCGATCTGCCAGGCGCTGCCCTGCAGACGGTCGGCGAGCGCACCGGGGCGGGCCACGACGACGTCGACGATGTCGAGCCCCTCGGGCAGCGCGGCGTCGAGCAGGCCACGGACCTCGTCGGCGTCGCACGGGCGCGTCATGCCGATCTCGAGGTACTCGGCCTCGCTCGCCGCACCGGTCGGCGACGCGTTCGCATAGCTGATCTTGGGATGCGGGGTGAAGCCCGACGAGAAGCCGATCGGGATGCCCGCGCGGCGCACCGCCCGCTCGAAGGCACGGGCGAAGTCGCGGTGGCTCGTGAACCGCAGACGTCCGCGCTTGGCGTAGCGGATGCGCAGCTTCTGCACGATCGGCAGCTGCGGGTTCGGCGCTTCGGGATTGGGGGTTCCCTCGAGGGTCGTCACCCGTCGAGGTTACCCGCGGGCCGCCCGGGACAATGGACCGGTGACGACTCCCTCCCCCGCCCCCACCACCGGCGGACGGTGGCTCGTCGCGGCCGCCATCGTGCTGCTCGCCGCCAACCTGCGCGTCGCGGTCGGCAGCATCGGCGTCGTGCTGGGCAGCGTCCGCGACGACCTGGCGATGAGCGCGACGGTCGCCGGCGTGCTGACGACCCTGCCCGTCGTGTGCTTCGCGGTCTTCGGCGTCGGCACCGCCGGTCTCGTGCGGCGGGCCGGTCTGCACCGCGCCGCGGCCGCCGTGCTGGTGCTCGTCGCGGCGGGCATCGTCACGCGCTCGCTGGTCGACAGCACCGTCGTGTTCCTGCTGTGCAGCGTCGTGGCGCTGGCCGGCGCCGCGGTCGGCAACGTGATCCTGCCGCCGCTGGTCAAGGCGCACTTCCCCGACCGGATCCCGCTCGTCAGCTCGATGTACGGCGCGTCGCTGATGGCGGGCGCGTCGCTGGCATCGGCCGCGACGGTGCCCCTGTCGGACGCGCTCGGCGGATGGCGCCAGGGCGTCGGGGCGTGGGCCGTGCTGTCGGTCGTCGCGCTCGTGCCGTGGCTGCTGATGCTGCGGCGCGACGTCCACGGCTCGCCCGAGGCGCACGACCGGCTGCCGATGTCGGTCGTGCTGCGCTCGCGTCTGGTGTGGGCCATGGTGCTGCTGTTCGCGGCCCAGTCGGCCGCCGCCTACGCGCAGTTCGGCTGGTTCGCCGAGATCCTGACCGATGCGGGCATCTCGGACGGTTCGGCGGGGGCGCTGCTCGCGGTCGTCAGCGCCGTCGGCATCCCCCTGACGCTGTCGCTGCCGTGGCTCATGCGCCTGACGGGCGACACCCCCTACCTGCCGTGGGCGTTCGCCGCCGTGACGGCGATCGGCTGGCTCGGCGTGCTGGTCGCGCCCGCGACGACGCCGTGGGCGTGGGCCGTGCTGCTGGGGCTCGGCGGCGGCGCGTTCACGTGGTCGTTGACGATGATCGCGCGCCGCACCCGCACGACCGCCGGCACCGCCGCCCTGTCGGTCGCGACGCAGGGCTTCGGCTACCTGATCGCGGGCCTGGGGCCGTTCGGCGTCGGTGCGCTGCACGACGCGACGGGCTCGTGGACCGCGCCGCTGGTCTGCCTGATCGGGCTCGCCGCGGTCATCGCGGTGTGTGGCACGGTCGTGGCGCGGCCCGTGATGCTCGAGGACACCCTCGGGGCCCGGCGGGGCGACTGACCCCGCTGGAGCCTCAGCCGGCGACGGGGCGCGGTGCGCTGCCGGTCGTCCGACGCGCGCGACGGCCCTCGCGGGCCAGGTGCGCGATCAGGGCGAGGCGGTCTCCCCCGTGCTGCTCGATCGCGCGCTCGGCGGCGACCCGTCGGCGCTCGAGCGTCCTCGTGAGCTCGCGCTCCTGCTGCTGGACCTGGGCCTGGGCGGTGAATTCGGTGAACATGATGTCTCCTCTCGACATCACCCACACTCGTCGCTGAGGCACGCCCACCACATCGGGCGAATGCCCTGACCCGGCCGTCCACGGGCTACCTCAGACGTCGTGCCGCTACCTCAGACACGGCCGCCCCGGTCGCGCGGTTTCCCAGGTGAACTTGGGAAACCGCGGCCCGTCGCCGCTGGGAACGGGGTTCGCACGGGAACCGAGCACCTCACCCCTGTCGCAACCGGGGTGAGGTGCTCGGTTCAGGGGTCGGCCCCGGAGGCTTCCGGGGTTCACCTGGGAAACCCGCCGGCCCCTGAAGATTCCCAGGTGAACTTGGGAAACCGCGGCCGCGGCCGTCCGTCGCGCGGGTCAGACCACCGTGAGGGGCAGGAGGTTCTTGCCCGTGGGACCGATCTGGATCTCGAGGTCCATCTGCGGGCACACGCCGCAGTCGAAGCACGGCGTCCAGCGGCAGTCCTCGACCTCGAGGGCGCCCGACGGGTCGATCGCGTCCTGCCAGTCCTCCCACAGCCAGTCGCGGTCGAGGCCCGCGTCGAGGTGGTCCCACGGCAGGACCTCGGCGTACTCGCGCTCGCGGACGGTGTACCAGTCGAGGTCGACGGGCTCGTCGGCCAGCGCCTCCTCGGCCTGGGACGCCCAGCGGTCGTACGAGAAGTGCTCGCTCCAGCCGTCGAAGCGTCCGCCGTCGCGCCACACGGCCTCGATGATCCGGCCGACCCTGCGGTCTCCGCGCGACAGCAGTCCCTCGACGATGCCGGGCTTGCCGTCGTGGTACCGAAAGCCGATCGCCTTGCCGTACCGCTTGTCGGCCCGGACGAAGTCGCGCAGCTTCTGCAGGCGCGCGTCGGTCGTCTCGTGGTCGAGCTGCGACGCCCACTGGAACGGCGTGTGCGGCTTGGGCACGAAGCCGCCGATCGAGACGGTGCAGCGGATGTCGTGGCGACCGGACACCTCGCGACCGGTCTGGATGACGCGCTTGGCGAGCTCGCCGATCTGCATGACGTCCTCGTCGGTCTCGGTCGGCAGACCGCACATGAAGTACAGCTTGACCTGCCGCCAGCCGTGCGAGTACGCCGCCGCGACGGTCTGGATCAGGTCGTCCTCGGAGACCATCTTGTTGATGACCTTGCGCAGGCGGTCGCTGCCGCCCTCGGGCGCGAACGTCAGGCCCGAGCGGCGGCCGTTGCGGCTGAACTCGTTGGCCAGCGTGATGTTGAAGGCGTCGACGCGGGTCGACGGCAGCGACAGCGACGTGTTGGTGCCCTCGTACCGGTCGCCGAGCTGCTTGGCGACCTCGCCGATCTCGGTGTGGTCGGCGCTGCTCAGCGACAGCAGGCCGACCTCCTCGAAGCCCGTCTTGTCGAGCCCGTTCTGCACCATCTGGCCGATGCCCTCGATCGAGCGCTCGCGCACGGGCCGCGTGATCATGCCGGCCTGGCAGAAGCGGCAGCCGCGCGTGCACCCGCGGAAGATCTCGACGCTGAAGCGCTCGTGGACGGTCTCGGCCAGCGGCACCAGGGGGTTCTTGGGGTACGGCCAGGAGTCGAGGTCCATCAGCGTGTGCTTCGCGATGCGCCACGGGACGCCGGGACGGTTGGGCACGACGCGCTGGATGCGCCCGTCGGGCAGGTAGGCGACGTCGTAGAACTTGGGGACGTAGACGCCGCCCGACTTCGCCAGGCGCATCAGCACCTCGTCGCGACCGCCCGGGCGTCCCTCGTCCTTCCACTCGCGCACGACGGCGCTGATCGCCAGGACGATCTCCTCGCCGTCGCCCAGCACCGCGGCGTCGATGAAGTCGGCGATCGGCTCGGGGTTGAACGCCGAGTGCCCGCCCGCGATCACGATGGGGTCGTCGTCACCGCGGTCGACCGCGTGCAACGGCATGCCGGCGAGGTCGATCGCGGTCAGGAAGTTGGTGTAGCCGAGCTCGGTCGAGAACGAGATGCCCATCAGGTCGAAGGCCCTGACCGGACGGTGGGCGTCGACCGTGAACTGCGGGATGTCGTTCTCGCGCATGACCTTCTCCATGTCGGAGAAGACCGCGTAGGTGCGCTCGGCGAGGATCCAGTCGCGCTCGTTGAGCACCTCGTACAGGATCTGGACGCCCTGGTTGGGCAGGCCCACCTCGTAGGCGTCGGGATACATCAGCGCCCAGCGCACCTCGGCGTCGTCCCATGGCTTGCTCGTGGCGTTCAGCTCGCCCCCGACGTACTGGATCGGCTTGCCGACCGACGGCAGGAGGGGCTCCAGGCGGGGGAACAGCGACTCGACGGACATGACTCAAGGGTAGGCGCTCGACGCACCGCGACCGAAACCGTCCCGTCGACGTCTCGCTAGGGTGGGCGCCGTGAGACGACGCCAGCGCACGCCCCAGCCGTTCACGGTCCGCTACGTGCCGGTCGCGACCGACGGGTCGCTCGACCAGACGCTGACCATCACGAACAACACCGAGGTGTCGGTGCAGCCGACCCTCCGGTTCACGCCGCGCAGCATGTACGGCATGGAGCTGCCGCACGTCACGACGCTCGGCGTGAACGGCTCGCACCTCGGCCGCGCGCTCCTGCCCGCCGGAGGCACGCTGCGCGAGGTGCTGCGCTTCGACGGCCAGGGCTCGCGCCAGGTCAGGGGCGTCGACGTCGAGCTCGTGAGCGTCGAGGAGACCGACCACCCCGCGCTCGAGAACGACACCCGCACCGTCATGATCGACCTCGACCAGAAGGCGACCGACGACCCGACCGACTTCTGGGGCATCGGGATGGTCAACCCCAACGACTTCGGGGTCACGATGCGCGTGTCGCTGCTGCAGCTCGAGGAGCGCGACCGCGACAACCCGCGGCAGGTCGTCGACGTCGTGACGTTGCAGCAGGACGTCGACATGGCCTCGCAGTCCAACCACGTCGTGTGGCTGCCCGAGGACGTGCGCGGACAGTTCCACGAGGTCGTGCACTGCCTCGTGCCGCCGACGTTCGCGTAGCCGGCCGGGCCGGACGTCAGTCGGTCGACGTCACGTCGATCGCGCCCTCGGCGAAGTCGACCCGCACCTGGAAGCGCCCGCGGTGCATCACGATCCACGAGTCGTCGTCGGCGACCTCGACCCGGAAGTCGGTCAGCGACGGATCGGACAGCTCGGGGATCTCGCGCCGCAGCGCGATCAGCGAGCGGTGCAGCTCGAGGATGTCGGCGTGGTCCTCGTCGGCGAGCTCGGACCAGTCGAGCCTCGACCGCTCGAACGTCGCGACGTCCATGGGGTCGGGCACCTCGGACTCACCCCACCCGTGGCGTCCGAACTCCTTGCGGCGCCCGGTGCGGACGGCGTCGGCCAGGTCGGGGTCGGGGAACGAGGCGAAGAACTGCCACGGCGTCGACGCGGCCCACTCCTCGCCCATGAAGAGCATCGGCGTGTAGGGGCCGAGCAGGACGATCGCCGCCCCGCACGCGAGGAGCCCCGGCGAGACGGTCGCCGAGATGCGGTCGCCCGTCGCGCGGTTGCCGATCTGGTCGTGGTTCTGGACGTAGGCCAGGAAGGCCGTGCCGGGCAGGGCCGCGGTGTCGACGGGCCGCCCGTGCGAGCGCCCGCGGAACGACGACCACGTGCCGTCGTGGAAGAACGCGCCCCGCAGGGTCTTGGCGAGCGCGCCCCGGGCCGCGAAGTCGGCGTAGTAGCCGTCGGTCTCGCCCGTGAGGCGGACGTGGAGCGCGTGGTGCAGGTCGTCGGACCACTGGGCGTCCATGCCGAGGCCGTTGCGGTCGCGCGGGGTGACGGTGCGCGGGTCGTTCAGGTCGGACTCGGCGATCAGGGTCAGCGGACGTCCGAGGGTCTCGGCGAGCCTCTCGGTCTCGGCGGAGAGCTCCTCGAGGATCGGCAGGGCCCGGGAGTCGGCGAGCGCGTGGACGGCGTCGAGCCGCAGCCCGTCGACGTGGAAGTGCTCGAACCACGCCCTGGCGTTGTCGAGCACGTAGCGGCGGACCTCGTCCGATCCCGCGGCGTCGAGGTTGAGGCCCGGTCCCCAGTCGTTCTCGCCGGCGAAGTACGGCCCGAACCGGTCGAGGTAGGCGCCCGACGGGCCGAGGTGGTTGTAGACGACGTCGAGCACGACACCCAGGCCGCGGGCGTGGCACGCGTCGACGAAGCGCTTGAAGCCGTCGGGTCCGCCGTACGGCTCGTGCACGGCGCCCCACAGCACGCCGTCGTAGCCCCACCCGTGGGGGCCGTCGAACGAGTTGACGGGCAGCACCTCGACGAGGTCGATGCCCAGGTCGACGAGGTGGTCGAGCCGCTCGATCGCGGCGTCGAACGTCCCGCCGGGCGTGAACGTGCCGATGTGCAGCTCGTAGATCACCGACCGGGCGAGCGCGCGTCCGGCCCAGTCGCCGTCGGACCACTCGAACCGCGCGTGGTCGTACGTGCGGGACGCGGCGTGCACCCCGTCCGGCTGCCAGCTGGAGCGCGGATCGGGCAGCGGCGTCTCGTCGTCGCCGAGAAGGAATGCGTAGTCGGTGCCGTGCGGGCCGTCGACGTCCGACCACCACCAGCCGGCGCCACCCCGCCTCCAGGGCTCCATGTCGTGGACCGTGTCGCCGACCTTCAGACGCACTCGATCGAGGTCAGGACACCACACCGTGAACGTCATGCCCCGAGCCTAGGGGAGGACTCAGTACGTCACCTTCCGGGCGACCCAGTCGCCGCCGCAGCGCCCACGGTAGGCGACGGATCAGCCCCGCACGAGCAGCGCGACCGGGTAGCGGTCGAGGACGGACGCGAGCCGCGCCGACGACCCGTCGACCGTCTCGCCCGTCAGGGCGTCGGTCCACTCGCCGGCCGGCAGGGCGAGCGTCGTGTCGCGCCAGCCGCCGGACTCCCCCAGCCCGACGGGCAGACGGGTCGCGACGACGACGAGGTCGTCGCCTCGTCCGTACTCGACCGCGTGATCGGCGGCCGGCCCCTCGGCCCGCATCGGCCGGTAGCCCCGGAACAGCTCGGGACGGTCGCGACGCAGCGTCAGCACGCGGTGCACCAGCAGCAGCTTGGCGGCGCCCGTCTCGTCGACCGCCGGCACCTCGCCGTCGTCGAGACGCGCGAGGACCGTGCGGCGCAGCGCGTAGTCGACGGGGCGACGGTTGTCGGGGTCGACGAGCGAGAAGTCCCACAGCTCGGTGCCCTGGTAGACGTCGGGCACGCCGGGGGCGGTCAGCTGCAGCATCTTCTGGCTCAGCGCGTTGGTCCAGCCGGGTCCGGTGATGCGCTCGACGAAGGCGTCCACGTCGTCGCCGACCGCGGCACGCACGGCGGCGGGCCAGTCGCGGATGCTCTGCTCGAACTCCTCGTCGGGCTCGGTCCACGTCGTGCGGATCTTCGACTCGCGCGCCGCCTTGAGCAGGTAGTCGACCAGGCGCTCGTCGCTGATCGGGGCGGCGCCGACGAGCGTCTGCCACGCCAGCAGCTCGAGCGACGGCTCGCCGAGCCCGCACCGCGCCGACCACGTGCGGACGAGGTCGGCGAACTCGTCGGCGACCTCCGACAGCACCGCCATGCGGGCGCGGACGTCCTCGGACCGCTTGGTGTCGTGCGTCGTCAACGTCGTCATCGCGGCGGGCGATCCCCCGTCGCGCGCGGCGGCGAGACGGTGCAGCTCGTCGACGTCGATGCCGAAGCGGTCGGGCGAGCCGCCGACCTCGTTGAGGGCCGCGAAGCGCGTGTAGCGGTAGAACGTCGTGTCCTCGGTGCCCTTGGCCACGACCATGCCGGACGTCTGCTGGATGCGGGTCGCCAGCTCGCCGTCGGGCTCGCCCGTGACCTGGCGGTCGAGCGCGTCGAGCGCGTCGGCGAGGTCGGGACGCCGCTCGCGCGCCGTCGCGATCGAGCTGCGCCAGTGATCGGCCTCGTCGGGCAGGTACGACCGGTAGACGTCGAACGCGATCATGGTCTCGGCGACCGCGGCGCGGGCATCGGCCTCGTCGGCATCGACCAGGGCCGCGATGCGACGCACCTCGGCCACCAGGATCTCGTCGGTCACGAGCCGGCGCGCGTCCTGCTCGACCGCGGCGTAGTCGGTGTCCTGGCCCAGCTCGGCGGCCAGCGACGTCAGCGGCGCCTCGCCGGCCGGGTCGACCAGCACGCCGAAGATCTCGCCCAGCGCGTCGTAGCCCGTCGTGCCGTCGACGGGCCAGCTCTCGGGCAGGTCCTCCCCCGGGTGCAGGATCTTCTCGACGACGATCCACGCCCCGGGCGCGGCGTCGCGCAGCCAGCGCATGTAGCCCGTGGGGTCGGCCAGCCCGTCGGGGTGGTCGACGCGCAGGCCCGTCACGTCACCGTCCGCGACCCAGCGCAGGACCGCGGAGTGCACCATCTCGAAGACGTCGCGCTGCTCGACGCGCACGGCGGCCAGCGTCGTGATGTCGAAGAAGCGCCGGTAGTTCAGCTCGGTGTTGCCACGCCGCCAGTCGACCAGCTCGTAGGGCTGGCGGTCGTGGATCTCCTGTGGCGTGCCGTCGGTGTCGCCCGTGATCGGGAAGCGGTGATCGAAGTACACGAGCTCGTCGTCCTCGACCGTCAGCTCGTCGACGTCGTCGGCCGAGCCGAGGACCGGCACGAGGATGCGGTCGCGGCTCCAGTCGACGTCGAACCAGTGCGCGAACTGCGACGCCCGCCCCTTGGTCAGCAGGTCCCACCAGAACGGGTTGGCGGCGGGCACCTCGACCGACATGTGGTTCGGCACGATGTCGACGACGAGCCCCAGGCCCGCGGCTCGCACCGCGTCGGCCAGCGCGAGCCGCCCCTCCTCGCCACCGAGGGCGGGACGCGCGACCCGCGGGTCGGTCACGTCGTAGCCGTGCGTCGATCCCGGCGTGGCGTCGAGCACGGGCGACACGTACACGGCCCCCACCCCCAGCGCGTCGAGGTAGTCGACGACGTCACGGGCGTCGCCGAAGCCGAACTCCGGCCGCAGCTGCAGCCGGTACGTCGACGACGGCGTGGTCACGACGCGACCCTCTGCAGCACCACCAGCGACCGGGCCGGCAGGGTCAGCGTGCCGCCGGCCGGGACGACGTCGCCCATCGGCGTGGTGTGCACGGTGCCGGCGCAGCTGTCGACCACCAGGCCCCAGCCCGGGCCGTACTCCTCGCCGGGCACGGTCCACTCGATGTCCTCGAAGTGGGCGTTGAACGCCATCAGGAACGAGTCGTCGACGACCCGCTCGCCGCGGCGGTCGCGGTCGGCGATCGCCTCGCCGTTGAGGAACATCACGATCGACTTGCCGAAGCCGTCGTCCCAGTTCTGCTCCTGCATCTCCTCGCCCGCGGGCGTGAACCAGCCGATGTCGCCCAGGTTCTCCGCGCTGCGCTCGCCCTTGCGGATCGGCCGGCCCTCGAAGAAGCGACGGCGGCGGAACACGGGGTGCTGCTGGCGGAACGCCGCCAGCGCGCTCGTGAACTGCGTCATCTCGTGGTCGTCGGCCGCGCGCGACCAGTCGATCCACGCGACCTCGTTGTCCTGGCAGTACGCGTTGTTGTTGCCGCCCTGGCTGCGTCCGAGCTCGTCGCCGTGCAGGATCATCGGGACGCCCTGCGACAGCAGCAGCGTCGCCATGAGGTTGCGCCGCTGGCAGTCGCGCAGCGCGACGACCTCGGCGTCGTCGGTCGGCCCCTCGACGCCGCAGTTCCACGAGCGGTTGTCGTCGGCGCCGTCGTTGCCGTCCTCGCCGTTCTCGTCGTTGTGCTTCTCGTTGTACGCGACCAGGTCGGCCAGCGTGAAGCCGTCGTGCGCCGTGATGAAGTTGACCGACGCGTACGGGCGGCGGCCGTTGTCCTGGTACAGGTCGGACGAGCCGGTGATGCGCGAGGCGAACTCGCCCAGCGTCGAGGGCTCGCCGCGCCAGAAGTCGCGGACGACGTCGCGGTACTCGCCGTTCCACTCCGTCCACTGCGGGGGGAACCCGCCGACCTGGTAGCCGCCGGGGCCGACGTCCCACGGCTCGGCGATGAGCTTGACCTGGCTGACCACCGGGTCCTGCTGGACGAGCTCGAAGAAGGTCGCGAGCTTGTCGACGTCGTAGAACTCGCGCGCCAGCGTCGCGGCGAGGTCGAAGCGGAAGCCGTCGACGTGCATCTCGGTGACCCAGTAGCGCAGCGAGTCCATGATGAGCTGCAGCGCGTGCGGGTTGCCGACGTTGAGCGAGTTGCCGGTGCCGGTGTAGTCCATGTAGAACTGCTGGTCGTCCTCGACCAGGCGGTAGTACGACTGGTTGTCGATGCCCTTCATCGACAGCGTCGGCCCGAGGTGGTTGCCCTCGGCGGTGTGGTTGTAGACGACGTCGAGGATGACCTCGATGCCCGCCTCGTGCATCGCGCGCACCATGCCCTTGAACTCCTCGACCTGCGCGCCCGGACGCGACGTGTACGCGTCGTGCGGGGCGAAGAAGCCGATCGTGTTGTAGCCCCAGTAGTTCGTGAGGCCCTTCTCGACCAGGTAGTGATCGGTCACGAACTGGTGGACGGGCAGCAGCTCGAGCGCCGTCACGCCGAGACCCTGCAGGTGCTCGACGACCGACGGGTGGGCCAGGCCGGCGTACGTGCCGCGCAGCTCCTCGGGCACGTCGGGATGCGTCATGGTCAGGCCCTTGACGTGCGCCTCGTAGACGACCGACTCGTTGTAGGGCGTGCGGGGCAGGCGGTCGTTGGCCCAGTCGAAGAACGGGTTGGTGACCAGCGAGTACGGCACGTGGCCGGCGGAGTCGAGGTCGTTGCGCTCGTCGGGGTCATCGAACGAGTAGCCGAACAGCGAGTCGTCCCAGTCGACGCCGTGCGAGAAGGCCTTGGCGTAGGGGTCGATCAGCAGCTTGTTGGGGTTGCAGCGCAGGCCCTGCGCGGGCTCGTACGGGCCGTGGACGCGGTAGCCGTAGCGCTGGCCGGGGCCGATGCTCGGCAGGTAGCCGTGGTGGACGAAGCCGTCGACCTCCTCGAGGTGCACGCGGGTCTCGGTGCCGTCCTCGTCGAAGAGGCACAGCTCGACCTTGTCGGCGACCTCGGAGAACAGGGCGAAGTTGGTGCCGACGCCGTCGTACGTGGCACCCAACGGGTAGGCGCTGCCGGGCCAGGGGTGCAAGGGGTCTCCAGTGGTTGTGATGGACATCTGTCACCGATTACCCCCATTCGGCAGGGGCAACCCGTGGGGAGCTGTGAGGTCAGTCGCCCGGAGGCGGACGCTCGGCGCGCAGCGGCGCGACGACCGTCGCGACGTGCTCGTCGTCGAAGAACTGCTCGAGCGTCACGGGCAGCGGGATCCGCCAGTTGGGGTACTCGTCGACCGTTCCGGGGAGGTTGGGCTGGCGACGCTCGCCGACGACGTCGGTGGGCGCGCTCAGCACGAGCCGCGACGCGGCGCGGGCGATGACGGCGTGCAGCGCGACGACCGGGTCGGTGACGTCGATGCCCTCGTCCCGCACGAGGGCCATCAGCGCCTCGCGGTCGGCGGCCGCCTCGGCGAGCGAGTCGTCCACCGGACCGTCGAGCAGGTCGAGGGACGCGCGCAGGCGCACGTGTTCGGCGTCGAGCCATCCCGTCGCGGTCGGCAGGTCGTGCGTCGTGACGCTCGCCATCGTCGCGGGCTCCCAGTCGCCGGGACGCCGGAACGGCTGGCCGTCGGCGTCCCAGTCGCGCTCGAACCACAGCACGGCCGAGCTCAGCATGCCGCGCTCGTGCATCGTCTCGGTCACGACGTCCTCGACCGTCCCGAGGTCCTCGCCGACGATGATGGCCCCGGCGCGGTGCGCCTCGAGCGCGACGACCGCGAGCATCGCGTCGGCGTCGTAGTGCACGTAGGTGCCGCGGTGCGCGGGCTCTCCCGGCGGGATCCACCACAGGCGCCACAGGCCCGCGATGTGGTCGATCCGGATGCCGTCGGCGTGGCGCAGGACGCTGCGCACGACCTCGCGGAACGGCTGGTAGCCGGCTGCGGCGAGCTCGGCGGGACGGAACGGCGGCAGGCCCCAGTCCTGGCCCAGCTCGTTGAAGGCGTCGGCGGGGCAGCCCACCCGCACCGACGGTGCGAAGACCTCGCGCTGCGACCACGTGTCGGGACCGCCCGCGCTGACCCCGACGGGCAGGTCGTGGACGATGCCGACGCCCATGCCGCCCTCGCGCGCCGCCGCCCGCGCCGCGTCGAGCTGCTCGCGGCACCGGTGCTGCAGCCACACGTGGAAGGCGATCCGGTCGGCCAGCTCGACCCGCAGCTGCGTCACCGCCGGGCCCGCGGGGTCGTGCAGCGTCGTGGGCCAGTCGCGCCAGTCGCCGCCGTGCTGCTCGGCCAGCGCGCAGAACGTCGCGAAGTCGCGCAGGGCGTCATCGGGCTCGACGGCCCGTTCGGCCTCGGGCCGGTGGGGCCACAGCAGCTCGAGCGCCGCGAGCTTCGCGTCCCACACGGCGTCGTGCTCGATCTCGTCGGTGTCGCGTTGCGGCGCGAGGGCCAGGACGGCCGCCTGCAGTGCGGCGTCGGCGGACCGGTAGGCGGCGGTGTCGGTGACCCGCAGGTACAGCGGGTTCGCGAAGCGCCGGCTGGCCGGTGAGTACGGCGAGCGCTGGATCGGGTGCGTCGGCGAGACGGCCTGGACGGGGTTGACCAGCACGACCCCGGCCCCCTGCTCGGTGCCGGCGCGACGGGCGAACTCCGCGAGGTCGCCGAAGTCGCCCATGCCCCACGAGTCGGCCGACCGCAGCGCGTACAGCTGCAGCATCCAGCCCCACGTGGGGCGGATGTCGTCCATGCGGGCCGGCGCCACGATCACGGTCGACGTCCGCTCGCCCGCGACGGCGGTGTGCCAGCCGAGCGGCAGGTCGGACGGCAGGGGCTCCCCCGCCCCGACCTCACGGCTCGTGCCGTCCTCGAGGTCGAGGCGCACCGCTACGTCCAGCGACGTCGGACGCCCCTCGACGACGACGACGGTCGGCGGCAGCGACGTCGTGCGGTCACGCTCTCCCGCCGCGGCGAGCGACGCCTCGACGGCCTCGTCGGAGGTGGCGTCGACGTCGAGCATGCCGAGCACCGCGACGACGAGGGACGGGTCGACCTGCACCGGCGTGCGGTCGGACCCCTCGTACTCGGTCGCGACGCCGTGGGCGCGGGCCAGCTCGGCGAGGTTCGGAGGACACGTCGTCTGCGGCACGCGACCAGCATCGCGGACGGACCCCGACGGTGCCAATCCACGCGGTGTGACCTTCGCGCCCGCACGCCCGCCCGGCACCGCCGACGGTCAGCGGCCCGTGAAGGTCGCCTTGCCGGGTCCGCTCTCGACGAACGACGTCATGCCCGCGACGCGGTCGTCGGTCGCGAAGAGCCCCGAGAACTCGACGCGCTCGATCTCGAGCCCGGTCTGCAGGTCGACCTCGAGACCGCGGTCGACGGCGTTCTTGGCGGCGCGCAGCGCGAGCCGCGGCCCGCCGACGAACTGCGACGCCCACTCGACGGCCTTGCCGTAGACGGCGTCGGCGGGGTGCACCTGGTCGACCAGGCCGATCGCGAGCGCCTCGGCGGCGTCGACGAAGCGTCCCGTGAAGATGAGGTCCTTGGCCTTGGCCGGGCCGACGAGCCGCGCGAGGCGCTGCGTGCCGCCGGCGCCGGGGATGATCCCCAGCAGGATCTCGGGCTGCCCGAGCTTGGCGTCGTCGGCCGCGAAGCGCACGTCGGTCGACAGCGCCAGCTCGCACCCGCCGCCAAGGGCGAAGCCCGTGATCGCCGTGACGGTCGGCTTGCTGATCGCCGCGACGTCGCGCGTGAAGGCCTGCAGCAGGTGGGCGTGCCTGACCATCTCGGCGTGCGACATCGTGGCCATCTCCTTGACGTCCGCACCCGCCGCGAACACGCGCTCGCCGCCGAACAGGACGACCGCGGCGACGTCGTCGCGCTCGTCGGCCTCGCGGGCCACCTCGCCGAGCTCGCGCTGCAGCTGCGCGTTCAGGGCGTTCATCTTCGGGCGGTCGAGGCGGATCGTGCCCACCCCGTCGCTGACCTCGAGCCGGACGAATTCAGTCATGTCGTGCCTCCACACCGTCTCTGGCGACCGACGTGCCGCCGTCGCGACCGAGCATAGGAGGTGCGGCACCTGTCGGGCGTCCGCCCCCGCGCGTCGGCGTGACGAGGAACAGCGGGGCGGCCGCGCCCAGCACCAGCCCGCCGACCACCATCGCGGCACCCGGCGAGGCGCTGGTGGCCACGGCACCGAGGACGACCGCGCCGACCGCCGCACCGGGGTGCATCGCCATCGACGCCAGCGACAGCACCGTGGCGCGGTTCTCGGGTCGCGCCTGCTGGTGCAGCAACGTCTCGTAGACGGCCCCGGCGGCCGAGTGCACGGCGTACGTCGCGAGCAGACCCGCCACGAGCCCGACGGGTCCGGCGGCCACCCCCATCGCGACGACCGTGAGGGCCTGCACGACCTTGAGCGCGACCGACACCGCCACGAGGCTCCACCGGCGCAGCAGCCAGGGCACGGCGGCGGCTCCGACGGCCGAGACCGCCCAGGCCCCCGCGGAGGCGGGCCCCATGACGGTCGCCGCGAGGTCGCCGTCCCCCAGCATCTCCTCCAGCCGGACCGGTGTCATCGACTCGAACGCGACCAGGCCGAAGCCCCACAGCACCTCGACCGCCACGAGGGCGCGCAGGACGCGTGAGCGCAGCAGCAGACGCGCGCCGTCGGCGATCGCCCGCGGGGTGGCCCGCACCGACCGGACGACGCCTCCCACGCGGGCCGAGCGGTCCTCGTCCATGAGCACCCAGGCCGCCACGACCTGCACGACCGCGAGCGCGCAGGCGACCCGGTGGGGCACCGCCAGCGCCTCGGCCCGGCCGAACGGCGCCCAGGCGACGAGGCCCGCCGACAGCAGCGCACCCACCGCGATCGACAGGCCCACGACCGCCGCGTAACCCGCCAGGCCCCGCGCCACCTCGGCGCTGCGAGCCGGCTCGGGCACCTGCTCGCCGACCGTGTCGACGAACCACGCGTTCAGCGGGCCGCTGTCGAGCGCGCGGAACACGCCGGTGAGGGCCACCGCCGCCGCGAACACCACCGGCGTCTGCGCGACGGAGTACAGGCCGTACGCCACGGAGGCCACGACCGCCGACGCGATCCAGACCGGACGCCGTCCGAGCGTGTCGGCGAAGCCGCCGGTGGGCAGCTCGAGGAGCAGCACGACGACGCCCTGCACCGCCAGGACGCCCCCGAGCTCGGCGACCGACAGACCCCTGTCGAGCGGCAGCAGCGCCATCACGGGCACAATCAACCCGGTCGGCAGCCAGCGGACCGCCGCGAGCAGCCAGAACCGCGACCGGACGCTCACGACGTCTGCGGCAGCGTGATGACGTGCAGGGCGACGTGCTCGGAGCCCTGCCGGTGCGAGTAGCGCTCGACCAGCGCGTGCAGCTCGTCGCCGAGCGCCTCGAGGTCGGCGGGGTCGAGGCGCAGGTCGTAGTCGCTGTGCCCGAGGCCCGGACGGTGATCGGTCCACGCCTCGAGGCCGTTGCGCAGGTGCTCCTCCTGGCGGCGGCGGACGACGTCGACGAACTCGCGTCCCCCGTCGAGCTCGGCGAGGCCGGTCGGGAACGACGTCGCGTCGTGCAGCGCCCTCCACCGGCGCTCGCGACCCGACGGCTGCTCGTCGTCGTCGCCGACGAAGCCGAAGCGCTCGAGCTGGCGGAGGTGGTACGACGTCGAGCCGCTGGACTCCCCCAGCGCGCGGCCGAGCTCGGACGCCGTCGCGGGCCCGTCGGCGCGGAGACGGCCGAGCAGCGAGAGCCGCAGGGGGTGCGAGACGGCCTTGAGGGTCTCGAGGTCGTCGACGACCTTGCGGGTGAGTGCCATGCGCCCACGATAGAACCGCAAAGAGTTCTTTGCAAACAGTTCTTTGCAGCCCCCGCGTGGTCTGCCCGGCGCTCATCGCACGCCCACCCTCCTCACAGGCGGCACCCAGCCTCGCGATCTTGACTGGCAGCACCGACCACCAGGGAGATCCCATGAACGACCAGCCCACCGCCTTCGCACGGCCCGCCGCCCGTCCCCGTCCGCGCCGCCGGATCGCCGTCCTGGCCACCACGGCCGTCGCGGCCGCCGGCATGACGGCGTTCGGCATCACCGCCGGCCAGGCCGACTCGACCGGCACGTCGGTCGCGACCCAGCAGCGCACCCTCACCGCACCCTCGTCGGGGTACGGCTACGGCGGATTCGGCGGCCCGGCGACCCTCCCGGACGGCCGCAGCGGTCTCGGCGGTATCAGCGGTGACGGGAGCACGTCGGGCTCGACGCAGCAGACCACCGCGACGGACGCCTCCGAGACGCAGGAGAAGGGGCTGGTCTACATCGACACGACGCTCGACTACGGGTCCGGCCAGGCCGCCGGCACCGGCATGGTCCTGACGTCCGACGGCGAGATCCTGACCAACCACCACGTCGTGGAGGGCGCGACGTCGATCTCCGTGGAGGTCGTCTCGACCGGCACGACGTACGACGCCGAGGTCGTCGGCTACGACGCGACGCACGACGTCGCGGTGCTGCAGCTCGTCGACGCGCAGGGCCTCGCCACGGTCACGACCGACACCGCCGAGACCGTGGCGGTCGGCGACTCCGTCACGGCGGTGGGCAACGCCAACGGCGACGGCGGTGCCGCCAGCGCCGCGGCCGGCACGGTCCTCGGCGTGGACCAGTCGATCACGGTCTCGAGCGAGACCGGCGGCGACGCGAGCCGGCTGACGGGGCTCATCGAGATCGACGCCGACATCATCGCGGGCGACTCCGGCGGCGCGCTCTACGACGACGACGGCGAGGTCGTCGGCATGAGCACCGCGGCGTCCAGCGGCTCGGCCGACATCACGGGATACGCCGTGCCGATCGCCCAGGCGCTGGAGATCGCCGACCAGATCGAGGCGGGGACGTCGAGCGGCACCGTGCAGATCGGCAACCACGGGTACCTCGGGATCTCGCTGTCGGCGGAGGTGACGGGCGCGCTCGTCGCCGGGGTGCAGGACGACTCCCCCGCCGCGGACGCCGGCATCGTCGCGGGCAGCACGATCACGTCGCTCGGCGGCCGGGCCGTGACGTCGTCCGACGCCCTCGCGTCCGCGGTGGCCGAGCTCGCCGTCGGCGACCGCGTGACGGTCGCGTGGACCGATCCGTCCGGTCGGGCCCACACCGAGACCGTGACGCTCGGCGAGGGCCCGATCGGCTGAGCGACCACGGTTCGGACGCACGGGCGAGCCGTGCCGGGCCGGGGCCGATAGCCTGACGGCATGCCCGTGAGCCTGCGTGACGACGACCTCGCCCTCGAGCCCACCTCGGGATCCGACGAGTTCACGGGATTCGCGATCGTGCTCGGCGGCGAGCGGCTCGGCACCGTGGCCCTGCGCCGCGAGGGCCCGGGCACCGCGTCGATCCGCTGGAACTCCCGCATCGAGAAGCCGTTCGTGGTCGCCCGGGCGCTCCGGCTGGCCGTGGCCCACGCCTTCGACGCGCTCGACGTCGGCCGGGTCGAGGTGCGCCTGTCGACCGACGACACGCGTGACGTCCGGGCCGCCTCGATCGCCGGGCTGCGGCGCGAGGGCATCGTGCGACGCCCCGGCGACGGCGCCGACGACGTGCTGATGGCCCGCCTGGTCGACGACCCGCCCGCCGACACCCGCGAGGGGTTCATCGCGATCCTCAACGCCGGGCTGCCGACGAAGCGGATCATCAGCCAGGGCCTGGTGCGCGACGAACGCGGCCGCGTGCTGCTGTGCGAGCTGACCTACAAGCAGGAGTGGGACCTGCCCGGCGGCGTCATCGAGGTCGGCGAGGCGCCGTCCGTCGGGCTGGTGCGCGAGCTCGAGGAGGAGCTGGGCACCACGGTCGAGGTGCGCGACCTGCTGACCGTCAACTGGCTGCCGGCGTGGCGCGGCTGGGACGACGCGTGCATCTTCCTGTTCGACCTCGGCGTCGTCGACAGCACGATCACCGACGGCATGACGCTGCAGCCCACCGAGATCAAGGCGGTCCACTGGTGCGACCCCGCCGACGTCCGCGATCGCGCCACCGATGCCGCGATCGAGCTGCTCGAGGCCGTCGACGCCGGCTCGCTGCCGGTCTACCGCGAGGCGCCCAAGCAGCCCGAGTGACGTGACCCGTCGGGGCGACCGTCAGCCGGTGGCGCCGCCGCCGCCCTGACCGCCCTCGCCGCCGACGACGCCGCCGTACTGGCCCAGGGCCCGCGGCTCGCCGGCTCCGCCCGGCAGGTACAGCAGCACCTGGTGCAGGTAGCTGAGGGTGCCCGAGCCCGAGATGCCCTCCGACAGGAACGCACGCTGCGGCGAGCCCTCGGGCCACGTGACCGTCAGCCCGTCGGCGACGGTGTAGGTGTCCTTGCGCAGCAGCGTCACGAACGCCAGGGCTCCCCCGTCGCCGGTGCGCAGGGCGTACTGGACGTCCTGCGCCTCCCACGTCTGGCTGAACGTCACGTTCTCGAGGTCGGCATTCGTCGCTGCGGTCGTGCGCATCTGCTTGATGAACGAGTCGTCCGCGATCTCGGCCGACTGCTCGGCCCCCGGGTCGGCCAGCACGGCCGCGTAGGCGTCGGCCGCCTCCTGGGGCGACATCGCCATGCCGACGCCGTCATCGGCCCCGACCGTGCGGGCAGCCCCGTCGGCGCGGCGGATCGCGGGCAGCTCCGTGCCGGAGAGCGTCTCGGGGCTCGCGGTCAGCAGCCACGGGTCGACCGACGACGCCCGCTCGAACACCTGCACGCGGTTGACGCCCAGCTGCCGGTCACGCACCACGGCGCTGAACCACAGCGGGTACTTCGTGAAGCGCGGCACCTCGACGTCCGTGACCTCGACGTCGGAGGTGTCGCCCTCCTGCGTCGTGGACGAGCCCTGCGACACCGCGAACGAGCCGGAGTCGATCGCCAGCACGGCGCCCGTCTCGACGGTCGACAGCGGCTTCGGGTCGAGCAGCGCGACGGCCGAGCTGCGCACCTCGCGGTAGCGGTCGATCACCGTGGTCACGGTGTCCGCGCTGGCCGCGGTCTTGCGCGGGGTCAGGTCGTCGCGCTCGTGCGGGACGGCGCAGGCCGTCAGCGCCAGCGAGCACGCGAGTGCCACGATCGTCCGCCTCACGGCCTGCCCCCTCCGTCGTCCGTCTCGTCGTCGACGACCTCGAACTCGGCGAGCTCGTCCTCGCCGACCTCGTGCTCGACGCCGTCCTCGTCGACGAAGACGTAGACGACGCGCTCGGGCTCGGGGTCGGGGTCGGGCTCGGGGTCGGGGTCCGGGGCGGGCTGCGCGCGGTCGCGACCGGCGGCGATGTCGGCGGCCGTCAGCACGCCCGGCACGACGACCTGCGGCACGGTCGGCACGGGCTCCGGCTCCGGCTCCGGCTCCGGCTCCGCGTCAGCGTCGGGCGTCGGCTGCGGCAGGTCGTCGTCCGCACCGACCTCGTCGACGACCTCGAGGTCGGCGGCCTCCTCGGCCGAGATCTCGTGCTCGACCCCGTCGTCGTCGACGTACACGTAGACGATCTCCTCCTCGAGGTCGTCCCCGAGGTCGTCCCCGTCCGCGTCGTCGCGCCGTCGCGAGCGGATCGCGAGGACGCCGACCCAGAGCACCGCCAGCCCCAGCAGCGACGTCGACGCGCCCTTGAGGAAGCCGTTGTTGACGCCGTACGCCAGCGTCACCTCGAGGCCCGCCAGGTTCGACGAGCCGACCGACAGGATCGCCAGCGAGACCGACTCGTCGGGCAGCCGGGCGCTCAGCGTCGCACCGCCCAGCCGGGGCTCCGACGTCGCGATCCACCAGTCGAGCGCCGTCGGCGCACCCGGCAGGGCGGGCGCACCGTCGACGGCGCGGGTCGTGATCGTCCACGGCCGGTCGAACGACGTGACCTCGAGCCGCCGGGTCCCGGCCAGGTAGCTCTGCACGTCGACGGTGTTGCCGAGACCGATGAACACGGGCTTGCGTGCCGGCAGCTCGGCCCGGACGTCGATCTTGACGTCGGCCCAGCGGATGACCTCGGGTGCCGTCACGACCGCGATGTCGTCGGTCTCGATCGCGTGCGGGCCGGTCGAGAGCCGGCTGTCGGGCCCCAGGACGACCATGACCCCGGCGCCGGTCGCCGCGAGCAGCACGCCGAGCACCGACAGCGCCCAGCCCCACCACGTCCGCATCGACACTCTTCCTGTGCGGGCCACCGCCGGTGGTGACGCCGCCCCGACCATACCCTCAGGAGCCCTGCGATCCCGTGCGACGACACCACGACGGCGGGCGAAAAGAATCCGGGTGCGTCCGTCCGGGACGCGGGCTCAGAACAGGGCGGTGGCGAGGGCCCGCCGCGCGGTCATGACGGACGGATCGGCGATGCCGACGACCGTGAACAGCTCGAGCAGCCGCTCGCGGACGCGCTCGCGATCGTCGCCCGACGTCGCGCGCACCAGGCCGATGAGCCGGTCGAAGGCGTCGTCGACGTGGCCGCCGCTGATGTCGAGGTCGGCGACCAGCATCTGGGCGTCGATGTCGTCAGGACGGTCGGCGGCCGCGGCCCTCGCCGCCTGCAGGTCGGCGCCGTGGGTGCGCGACAGCCACTTGACCCGCGCGAGGCGCTCGGCGACCTCGACGTCGGCCGGGTACTGCACCCGCAGCTTCTCGTACTCGGCGACGGCGGTGTCGAAGTCGCTGGCCATGAAGGCCTCCTCGGCCGCCGCGAAGCGGGGATCCTCGGGCTCCTCCTGCTCGGCGGCGTCGGGTGCCGCGCCGGTCGGCTGCGCACGACCCGTCAGCCCGTTCTCGGCGGCGATGCGCACCAGCTCGTCGAAGTAGCGGCGCATCTCGGCCTCGTCGACGGTGCCCTGGAACAGCGGCACGGGCTGGCCCTTGACGAGCCCGGCGACGTACGGCACGCCCTGCGCCTGCAGCGCCTGGGCGATCTGCGGGCTCGCGTCGACGTCGACCCGCGCCAGCATGATCTGCCCGCCGTAGGAGTCGACGACCGAGCCGATCAGGTCGTTGAACGCCCCGCTCTGCGGCGAGCGCGACGACCACAGGCCCAGCACCACGACGTACGACATCGAGGCCTCGAGGGCGACCGACTGGAACGTCGTCTCGTCGATGTCGACGGCGTAGGAGCTGCCGGAGGCGTCACCGGCCCCCTGGGCGGCGGCCGTACGCGCGGCGGGCTGCTTCAGTGCGGACAGATCGATGGCACCGGGTCGCGAGAAGTTCATGACCCCATACTAGGAACCCGCGGCACGGGCGCGCGCCCGGTCAGTACTGCTGGTCGATGATGCGCTGCTGGTCGTGCGGACGACGGCCACGCAGACCGGCGTCCTGCACGACCTTCTGGATCGCGTGGTCGATGACGTCGACGTCGGCGATGTAGCGGATGTGCCGCACACCCTGCTCCTGCGCCGCCGACTCGAAGGTCATGTGCCCGTACGTGAACGGCCACCGCCCGAGGAGCGGACGCTCGACCGTCACGTCGAGGATGCGGTTGATCGGCACCGTCGCCCGCTTGGTCGAGAAGATGCCCGTCACGCGGAACACGCGCATGTCGGTCAGCACGAAGATGTCGCGGCGGTCGCGCAGCCACAGGTAGACCGCGTGCCCGGCCAGCCCGGCCGCGAGCAGCAGCGGGAGCCAGCCGATGCTGACCGGGCCGATGACCGCGAGGACGACCAGCAGCAGCGCGCCCGCGAGCTCGGCCAGCGCCCGCGCGTAGACGATCGGGTGGTGCGCGTACTCGCCGACCTTGTGCTCGGTGGGGTTCTGGAGCAGGTTGCCGTCGATGTCGTGATCGGGCAGCAGCTCCAGGACCCAGTCGAGCAGCGCCCGGATCATGGCAGGACTACTCGACGAGCTCGTTGAAGAAGATGCCGAACTGCCGGAAGGCGTCCATGATCGCGCCGAAGGCGTCGCTCACGGCGTCGGCGGCGCTGGCCGGGGTGTTCAACAGGTAATAGATGACGAACCCGACGACGAGCAGCGCGATGACCTTTTTCAGCACCGTCCCATCGTGACCGACGGCGCGTCCGATCCCCGACAGGCGCGCCGAGGCCGTCAGAGGTGCTCGACCAGCGTGGCGGCGGCCGCGAACGGGTCCGACTCGCCGTCCAGCACCTGCTGCGCGAGCGTGTCGAGACGGGCGTCGCCCGACAGGTGCGCGAACCGCGAGCTGACCTCGAGCAGCGCCAGCGCCTCGATCTCGCGCCGCGTGCGGGCCAGGCGGCGGCGGACGAGCTCGCCCGAGGCGTCGAGGTGACGGTGGTGGTCGGTGATGGCCTGCACGACCTCGTCGACGCCGTCGCCGGTCGTCGCGGTCGTCAGGAGCACGGGCGGCCTCCACGCGTCGTCGCCCCGGTCGGCCATGCCGATCACCGAGCGCAGCTCGCGCCGGGTCGACTGGGCGCCCTCGCGATCGGCCTTGTTGACGACGAAGACGTCGCCGATCTCGAGGATGCCGGCCTTCGCGGCCTGGATGCCGTCGCCCATGCCGGGCGCCAGCAGCACGAGCGTCGTGTCGGCCAGGCCCGCGATCTCGACCTCGGACTGACCCACGCCGACCGTCTCGACCAGGACGACGTCGCACCCCGCGGCGTCGAGCACGCGCAGCGCCTGCGGGGCCGTGGCCGACAGGCCGCCGAGGTGGCCGCGGCTGGCCATCGACCGGATGTAGACGCCCTCGTCGAGCGCGTGGTCCTGCATCCGCACCCGGTCGCCCAGCAGCGCGCCGCCCGAGAACGGGGACGTCGGGTCGACCGCCAGCACGCCCACCCGCCGGCCCGCGGCCCGCAGCGCGGTGACGAGCGCCGAGGTCGACGTCGACTTGCCGACACCCGGCGAGCCCGTGATGCCGACGACGTGGGCGTGGCCCACCAGCGGGGTCAGGGCGGCGCTGACCTCGCGCAGCGACGGCGACCTGTCCTCGACCAGCGAGATCAGCCGCGCCACGGCCCGTGGCTGACCGTCACGTGCCTGCTGCACGAGGTCGGCCACGGACGTGGCGCGGCTGGTGGGGCTCATCGAGGGACCGGTCGCCGATCGACTACTTGGCGGGGACGCGCAGGATCAGCGCGTCGCCCTGGCCGCCGCCACCGCACAGGGCGGCCGCGCCGACGCCGCCGCCGCGACGACCGAGCTCGAGCGCGAGGTGCAGCGCGATGCGGGCGCCGCTGGCACCGATGGGGTGGCCGAGCGCGATCGCGCCGCCGTTGACGTTCACGATGTCGGCGGAGATGCCGAGCCCGGCGGTGCTGGCCAGGCCGACGGCGGCGAACGCCTCGTTGATCTCGACGAGGTCGAGGTCGGTGGGCGCGATGCCCTCCTTGCGGCACGCCTGCGCGATCGCGTTGGCGGGCTGGTCCTGCAGGCTCGAGTCGGGGCCCGCGACGACGCCCGCGGCGCCGATCTCGGCGATCCACGACAGGCCGAGCTCCTCGGCCTTGGCGCGGCTCATGACGACGACCGCCGCGGCGCCGTCGGAGATCTGGCTGGCCGATCCCGCCGTGATGGTGCCGTTCTTGTCGAAGGCCGGACGCAGCCTGCCGAGCGACTCGGTGGTCGTGTCGGCGCGGACGCCCTCGTCGGCCGCGACGACGACCGGGTCGCCCTTGCGGGTCGGGATCTCGACCGGGACGATCTCGTCGTCGAAGACACCGTTCTTCTGGGCTGTCGCGGCCTTCTGGTGCGATGCGGCGCTGAACGCGTCCTGCTCCTCGCGGGTGAACTTCTGCTGGTCGGCGTTGATCTGCTCGGTGAGCCCACCCATGGCCTGGTCGGTCAGGGCGTCCCACAGACCGTCGGCGGCCATGTGGTCGACGAGCTTGGTGTCGCCGTACTTGGTGCCCTCGCGCGATCCCAGCAGCATGTGCGGGGCCTGCGTCATCGACTCCTGGCCACCCGCGACGATGATCTCGTGCTCGCCGGCGCGGATCAGCTGGTCGGCCAGCGCGATCGCGTTGATGCCCGACAGGCACACCTTGTTGATCGTCAGCGACGGGACGTCGAGCGGGATGCCGCCCTTGTGCGCGGCCTGGCGGGCGGGGACCTGCCCCGCGCCGGCCTGCAGCACCTGGCCCATGATGACGTAGTCGACCTGGTCGCCGGAGACGCCGGCCTTCTCGAGGGCCCCCTTGATGGCCAGGCCACCCAGGTCGGAGCCCGACAGGCTCTTCAGGCCGCCCAGCAGGCGACCGATCGGGGTGCGGGCGCCGGCGACGATGACGGACGGGTTCGCGGACTGGTTCATGGAGCGGCTCCTTGGAGGACAGTCCCGAGAAGACGGAGCTCGAGACGGTGCTGGGCACTTTACCCATCGGTAACACGGGAACATCCCCGGTGTGCGCTGGATCACCCCACGAGCGTTCTTCTCACTAGGTTGCCAGACTGACTAGTCGGCGCTACGGTCTAGCCATGGACGACGACCTCCCCTCCGAGTGGCTGCGCGCCCTGCTGTCGCTGGCCGTCCTGTCGGTCGTCGCGCAGGACGAGACGTACGGGTACGTCATCATCCAGCGCCTGCGGTCGGCCGGACTCGGCACCGTCAAGGGCGGGACGCTCTACCCCGTGCTGAACCGTCTCGAGTCAGCCGGGCACGTGACGTCGTCCTGGCGCGAGGGCGTCGGCGGCCCCGGACGCAAGTTCTTCGCCGTCACCGAGGAGGGCAGGACCCACCTGGCCGAGCGATCGGCCGCCTGGCACACCTTCACCGACCGGGCGGCGAGCCTGGTCCCCGACCAGAGGAATCGCCGATGAGCGCCGACCACCCCCGATCCGACTACCAGCAGCGACTGGTGCTGGCGCTGCGCCTCAAGGACGTCCCCGGCGACCGCATCGGGGAGATCGTCGCCGAGGTCGAGAGCCACGTGGCCGACACGGGTGAGGACCCGACGGACGCGTTCGGCACGCCGAAGGCGTACGCCGCCAGCCTGACCGAGGAGCACCGGCCCGAGCCGAGGTGGCGCACGGCCGTCAGCATCGCGGGCTCCGGGATCGCCGGCTGGCTGCTCGCGCAGGGCCTGTTCGCGGTGCTGCTGGACCACCTCTACTGGGGACGACCCGGCTGGGTGTGGATCGTCGCAGGACTCGCGATCGGCGTCCCGGGGTGGCTCAGCGTGTGGCGCCGGTCCACGAGCGTCCGCGACCCGCGCACCGGCACCGACCTCGTGCCGTTCTCCCCCGGCGGGCTGGCGCTGCTGGTCGGCGGGCCCGTCGTGCTCGTCCTGGGCGCCGTCGCCGCGATCCGCGTCTGGGGCTGACGACCTCCCCCTGCTCATCTACGCTGCTGCTCATGACTGAGCCCCTCGTGCCCGCGCACCTGCTGTTGACCATCGACCACGTCGGCATCGCCGTGCCCGACCTCGACGACGCGCTCGAGTTCTACGCGTCGACGTTCGGCCTGCACTCGGTGCACGAGGAGGTCAACGAGGAGCAGGGCGTCCGCGAGGCGATGCTCGCCGTCGGCGACTCCGACACCCGCATCCAGCTGCTGGCCCCGCTCAGCGAGGAGTCGACGATCGCCAAGTTCATCGCCCGCAACGGCCAGGGCATCCAGCAGCTCGCCTACCGCGTCGCCGACATCGACGCGGTCTCGGCGACCCTGCGCGACCGCGGCGTCCGCCTGCTCTACGACGCGCCGAAGCGCGGCACGTCCGACTCGCGGGTCAACTTCGTCCACCCCAAGGACGCCGGCGGCGTCCTGGTCGAGCTCGTCGAGCCGGCTGCGGCGTCGTCGCACTGAGTGCTGGATCACAGTCACGACGGGTGACGCCCGAGGTTACGACTCGGTAACCTTCCCGGAATATCTACCTGGAGGTACACCGTGCAGCAGATCCTCGATGCCATCCTCGCCGGCGACACCGCCCCTGAGGACTTCGCGGCCATCCCCCTTCCCGAGACGTACAAGGGCATCACCGTCCACAAGGACGAGGTCGACATGTTCGCGGGGCTCGCGAGTCGCGACAAGGACCCCCGCAAGAGCCTGCACCTCGACGACGTGCCGGTGCCCGAGCTCGCACCCGGCGAGGCGCTCGTGGCGGTCATGGCCAGCGCGATCAACTACAACACCGTGTGGACGTCGATCTTCGAGCCGGTGTCGACCTTCAGCTTCCTCGAGCGCTACGGCCGCCTGTCGGAGTACACCAAGCGCCACGACCTGCCGTACCACGTCGTCGGCTCCGACCTGGCCGGCGTCGTGCTGCGCACCGGCCCCGGCGTCAACGCCTGGAAGCCCGGCGCCGAGGTCGTCGCCCACTGCCTGTCCGTCGAGCTCGAGAGCCCCGACGGCCACGACGACACGATGATGGACCCGCAGCAGCGCATCTGGGGCTTCGAGACCAACTTCGGCGGCCTGGCCCAGCTCGCGATCGTCAAGTCCAACCAGCTGCTGCCCAAGCCCGACCACCTGACGTGGGAGGAGGCCGCCAGCCCGGGCCTGGTCAACGCGACCGCCTACCGCCAGCTCGTCAGCAAGAACGGCGCCCACATGAAGCAGGGCGACGTCGTGCTGATCTGGGGCGCCTCCGGCGGCCTCGGCTCCTACGCGACGCAGATGGCGCTCAACGGCGGCGCGATCCCCGTGTGCGTCGTCTCCTCGCCCGAGAAGGCCGAGATCGTCCGCTCGCTGGGCGCCGAGCACGTCATCGACCGCTCCGCCGAGGGGTACAGGTTCTGGAAGGACGAGAACACCCAGGACCCCAAGGAGTGGCAGCGCTTCGGCAAGAAGATCCGCGAGCTCACGGGCGGCGAGGACCCCGACATCGTCTTCGAGCACCCGGGCCGCGAGACGTTCGGCGCCTCGGTCTACGTCACCCGCAAGGGCGGCACGATCATCACCTGCGCGTCGACCTCGGGCTACATGCACCAGTACGACAACCGCTACCTCTGGATGAACCTCAAGAACATCAAGAGCTCGCACTTCGCGAACTACCGCGAGGCCTTCGAGGCCAACCGCCTGATCGACAAGGGGCTGGTGCACCCGACGCTGTCGCGCGTGTACTCGCTCGAGGAGACCGGGCAGGCCGCGCTCGACGTCCACCACAACCTCCACCAGGGCAAGGTCGGCGTGCTGTGCCTGGCCCCCGAGGAGGGCCTGGGCGTCCGTGACGAGGCCAAGCGGGCCAAGTACCTGACCGAGATCAACCGCTTCCGCGGCATCTGACCCGGCACCGCACCCGCACCGTGGAGGGGCGCGCGGACGGCCGACACGAGCCGTTCGTGCGCCCTTTTTCGGCGGGTAGTCTGGGTCGCACCAGACCTCTCCTCCGCTCGCGACGAATGGGATCCGCATGTCCGACCAGCCCGGCCTGTCCATCTTCGACTCCTCCAGCTCCGACACCTCGTTCCCGCTGGCGCGCCGCGGTGGCTACGACAGCGACGCCGTCGACGCGTGGGTCCGCACCCAGAGCGCCGAGCTGCAGCGGGCGCACGAGAGCATCCGGTCGACGCAGAGCGAGAACGAGAACCTGCGCGAGACGATCGAGAAGCTGACCGAGCGCGTCGAGGCGGTCGAGACGCCGAGCTACACGGGCCTCGGCAACCACGCGGCCCAGCTGCTGGGCCTGGCCGAGCAGGAGGCCGACGACGTGCGCAACCGCGCCACCCGCGAGGCCGACGAGCTGCTCAAGAAGGCCGAGGAGGAGGCCGCGATGGTGCGCGCCACCGCCGATCACGACGCCGAGGAGATGCGCGGTCGCGCGGTCGCCGAGCTCGAGGAGAAGCGCAAGCAGCTGCTCGAGGACGCCGAGGCGATGCACGCCGACGCGATCGCCCACACCGAGGACCTGCGCGCCCAGGCCGAGCGCGAGGCCGCCCAGCTGCGGCTCGCCGCCGAGCAGGACGCGCAGAACATGCGCCTCGGCGCGACGCGCGAGGTCGAGCAGGCGCGCGCCGCCGCCGACCGCGAGGTCACCGAGGCGCGCCGCGTGCTCGCGGTCGAGAAGGAGCGCCTGGCCCGCGAGGCGTCCGAGAACCACGCCTCGGCGATGGAGCAGACCGGCAAGCTCGTCCAGGACTCCGAGACCCGCGCCGCGGCGGCCGACGAGCGGGCCCGCACCGTCATGGCCCAGGCCGCGGCGACGCGCGAGGCGGCCGCCGCCGAGGCCGCCCGCCTGCTCGAGAACGCCAAGGTCCAGGCCGACCAGCAGCTGTCGAGTGCCAACGCCGAGGCACAGAAGATCCGTCTGGGCGCCACGACCGATGTCGAGCGTCAGACCCGCTCGCTGCGCACCGAGGTCGAGGAGCTGCAGCGCAAGCGCGACGGCATCATGGCCCAGATGGGCCAGCTGCGCGACATCGTCGCGACGTTCGCCCCCGACGCCGCCAGCGCCGCGCCGAGCCGTGACGCCGCCGACGACGAGACGGACGACGACGCCGACGCCGACGAGTCGGACACCGAATCCGACGTCGACGTCACCGACGCCGACACGGACGGCGACGACGACGGCACCGACGAGCCCGGGACCGCCTCGCGCTGACGTCCAGCAGGCGGCGGACCGGCTACGGCTGGTCCGCCGGCTGCACCGGCACGTCCGCGAAGGCCGCGACGGTGCGGTCGGCGTACGCCGACGAGTCGGCCCGCTCGACCGGCCCGTCCCACGTGCTCGGCAGGGGCACCGCGACGCCGGGCGCGATGCGGTGGACGATCTCGTCGAGCGCCCGCTCGGAGTCACCGACCCACAGGTGCTTCGCGCCCTCGACACCGACGACCTCGGCCTGCGGGATCACGGCGAACCGCTCACGGGCCTCGGCGGGCTGCAGGTAGTCGTCGTGCTCGGGGACGAGCGCCGTGACCGGCTTGCCCGACTCCGCCCAGGCGGCCAGGTGCTCGGGACGCGAGTACCGCAGTGGCGGCGACAGCAGCACGATGCCCGCGACGGACGGCTCGAGGCCGTACATCAGCGTCAGGTCGGTGCCGAACGACCAGCCGACCAGCCAGATGTCGGGCAGGTCGGCGAGCTCGGCGTGCTCGACGGCCGCGGCGACGTCGAAGCGCTCCCCCACGCCGTTGTCGAACGTCCCCTCGCTGGTGCCCTGCACGCTCGACGTGCCGCGCGTGTTGAACCGCAGCACCGCGACGTCGGCCAGCGCGGGCAGGCGGTACGACGCCTTGCGGAACAGGTGGCTGTCCATCATGCCGCCGTGCGTCGGCAACGGGTGCAGGCAGATCATCGTCGCGACGGGCGGACGGTCGAGCGGCAGCGCGAGCTCGCCGACCAGGCTCAGCCCGTCGGCGGTCTCGAGCGTCAGCGCCTCTCGGCGCGCCGGCAGGATGGTGTTGCCGCGGATGCGTTCGGTCATGGGTTCCCTAGTGCTTCCTCGCCCAGCAGGCGGTGTGCCAGTGTCGTCGTTCGTCGATCGCGGCCTCGCTCAGCAGGGCCTTCTCGACGGGCCACACCACGAGGTGCGGCAGCCCCGCCCGGATCAGCTGCGAGCAGCCCGGGCAGCGGTACTCCTTGGTCGACGAGCCGCGCAGCGTGCGGACGACCCACTCGCCGTCGGCCTTGTGCTCACGGGCCTCCGAGCTGGTCCGCAGGACGGGTGCCGGCGGTCGGGCGACACGGCGGCGAGGCATGGCGCCAGTCTAGGACGACCCGGTCGGCGCCCGGACGTCACCGGCAGTAGCGACGGATCCACCCGGCCCCGGCCGTCGCCCGCGACAGCGCCTCGTCGAACGTCACGACCACGACGTCCTCGGAGTCGAGCGGCTGGTACAGCACGACGTCGGTGAGCACCGGCTCCTCGCCGCACGAGCGTCCCAGCCCCTCCTGCCGGTCGATCGCGCGCGCGAGCGGCAGGCCCATGACGTCGGCCTGCGTCACGACGCGGGTGACCTCACGGCCGTACGCCTCCTCGAAGGCGCGGAGGGCGACGAGCCCGACCAGCAGCGCGAGCACCGCGCCGAGCGTCACGGCCCGCACCAGGCGGGCACCCCGCAGGGCGCGGCTGCTGATCGACATGGGGCTCCTGTGCGAGTACGTCCCCCCGCACACAGCAACGAGGCCGGTACCCCTGGGGTTACCGGCCTCGTCGAGTCGATCCTCGGAGCTGCTGGATCAGTACGTGTGGAAGCCCTCGCCGGTCTTGCGACCGAGCCGGCCCTCGGCGACCAGGCGCTCGAGCGTCGGCGCGGGCTGCCAGCCCGCGTGCCCGAAGGTCCCGACCAGCGACTGCTGGATCGCCAGCGACACGTCGTTCCCGACGACGTCGAGCAGCTGGAACGGGCCCATCGGCAACCCCGTGGCCTTGAGCGCCTCGTCGATCTCGTCGAGGCTCACGTCGCCCGACTCGAGCAGCCGGACGGCGTCGTTGAGGTACGGGAACAGCAGCGCGTTGACGATGAAGCCCGCCCGGTCGCCGCACGAGACGGGGTGCTTGCCGGTGGCCAGGCACAGGGCCCGCACGGTCTCGTCGACCTCGACCGACGTGTCGTCGGCGGTGACGACCTCGACGAGCCGCATGATCGCGGCGGGGTTGAAGAAGTGCATGCCGATGACGTCCTGCGGGCGCGACGTCGCCGCGGCGCACGCGTTGATCGACAGCGACGACGTCGTGGTGGCCAGGATCGCGCCGGGCTTGGCGATGCGGTCGAGATCGGAGAACAGCGCGAGCTTGACGTCGAGGTCCTCCGCGATCGCCTCGACGACGATGTCGGCGTCGGCGAGCGCCTCGCGCTCGGTCGCGCCGGTCAGGCGTCCCAGCACGTCGGCGCGGCCCTGCTCGTCGAGCTTGCCGCGGGCGACGGCCTTGTCGAGGCTCTTGGTGATCGCGGCGACGACGCCGGCGACCTTGTCGTCGCCGCGACCGACGAACGTCACGTCGTAGCCGGCCTTGGCGAACACCTCGACGATGCCGGACGCCATCGTGCCGGTGCCCACGACGCCGACGCGGCGGATCTCGTGGCGCAGCTGCGGCGCGGCGACGCCCTCGGCGCCGGCGGCCGAGGCGAACGTCGTGCCCTCGGCGGCCTGCGTCGTCAGCACCGCGGCGGGCTGGTGCAGCTCGTCGCCGGTCTCGGCGTAGAGCTTCTCGAGCCCCGACACGACCGTGCCGGCGCCGATCGCGTCGACCAGGGCCAGCGGGCCGATCGGGTAGCCGCAGCCGAAGCGCATCGACGCATCGATGTCGGCGCTGGTGGCGTAGCCGCTCTCGTACATCGTGGCCGCGTGGTTCAGGTACGGCAGCAGCAGCGTCCGCGCGACATCGGCGGCCGGGTCGTTGGCGGTCAGACGGTCGACGACTTCCTGCATGGCTACTCCTCAGTAATATGACGGTCGTGACACACTAGCGTGGCCCTGCCTGCCGCCCTAGGGGGAATCATGAAACTTCGTATGACGATGGCCACAGCCCTGACCGCCGCCACGCTGACGATGCTGTCCGCCTGCGGCTCCGCTTCCTCGGACGACGCAGCCGCCGATCCGACCGCCTCCCCGACGCCCACTGCGACGATCAGCGAGGCCCCGTCGGTCGACCCGCAGGACCCCGCCGCCGTGGCGCTGCGCGGCGACTGGGAGATCCCGTCCGAGCAGTACGTCCTGCACCTCGTCGAGGACGGCACGTTCATCGAGGACTTCCAGGGCGTTGTCGACTTCCGCACCGGCAAGTACGAGGTCGAGGGCGACACCGTCTCGCTGGTCGGCGACGACGGCAACACCGACAAGGGCACGGTCGTCGACGACGACACGCTGAAGTTCACGCTCGGAACGGCCACCCGACTCAAGTGAGACTGGTCATCGCCCGTTGCCAGGTCGACTACGCGGGACGCCTGGCGGCCCACCTGCCCCTGGCCACGCGACTCATCATGGTCAAGAACGACGGCTCGGTGCTGATCCACTCCGACGGCGGCTCGTACAAGCCGCTCAACTGGATGAGCCCGCCGTGCACGCTGCGCGAGGGCGTCACCGACGAGGGCGTCGTCGAGTGGACGGTCACGGCCGGCAAGACCGACGACACGCTGCGCATCCTGATCGAGGAGGTGCTCGAGGACACCGCTCACGACCTCGGCATCGACCCCGGTCTGCGCAAGGACGGCGTCGAGAAGCACCTCCAGGAGCTGCTCGCCGAGCACACGACGGCCCTCGCGCCGGGCATGAGCCTGGTGCGTCGCGAGTTCATGACGGCGATCGGCCCCGTCGACCTGCTGTGCCGCGACGCGTCCAACGCCGCCGTGGCCGTCGAGATCAAGCGGCGCGGCGACATCGACGGCGTCGAGCAGCTGACCCGCTACCTCGAGCTGATGAACCGCGACCCGGCCCTGCGCCCCGTGCGCGGCATCTTCGCGGCCCAGGAGATCAGGCCCCAGGCGCGGACGCTCGCGACCGACCGCGGCATCGAGTGCGTCGTCGTCAACTACGACGAGCTGCGCGGCATCGACGACCCCAGCCTTCGGCTGTTCTAGGGCGTCACTGCAGCGGCAGGTCGAACACCGTGGTGCCGAGCTTCTCCCAGCGGTCGATCTCGCAGCCGTCCTGACGGCTGAAGCTCGCGTCGACGTCGGCGCCCTCGTACGTTCCCGTGACCGTCGCGGTCTGCGGGCCGCCGAAGACCATGGTGCACGACTGGTCAGCCGCGACGGGCTCGAACACCGATGCCCCGGCCGCCGCGATCGCGTCGCAGGCCTGCTCGGGCTGGGGGTGGTCTCCCCCGGCCGGGTCGCACGTCAGGCGGTACGTCTTCGGCGCGGCGCCCTCGCCGCTCACGACCTCGATCGTCAGCGACGTGCCGGACGCGGCCGCGTCGCCGTCGGGCGCTCGCCCCTCCCCGTCGCTGGCGGCGTCGGAACCGCAGGCCGACAGGGACACGAGGGCCGCGACCGCGACGAGCGCCGACGCGCCCGCCCTACGCACCGGCGATCCTCGGCGCGGTCGGATCGGCCTCGCCACCCGTGTCCTCGCGGGCGACCCAGTCCTCGATGCGCTCGTAGTCGTGCTTCGAGCGGGTGACGACCGCGAGCAGGTCGCTCATCGAGGAGACCTCCTCGACCTGCTCCTTGATGAACCACTGCATGAACTGGTCGGACGCGAAGTCGCTGTGCTCACGGGCGATGCGGGTCAGCTCGTAGATCTGCTCGGTGACGCGCTGCTCCTGCGCGAGGGCCGTCGCGACGGGCTCGACGACGTCGGCGAACGCGACGCGGGGCGCCGGGAGGGCCGGGATGACCGGCACCTGGTCGGCGTCGAGGAGGTACTGCACCATCATCATGGCGTGGTCGCGCTCCTCCTCGGCCTGCCGGTAGAACAGCGCGGCCATCTGCGGCATCGTCAGCGCGTCGTAGTACGTCGCGATCGCGACGTACTGCTGGTGCGCGCTGAACTCGTGACCGATCTGCTCGTTGAGCCGTTCGACGAATGCTGGTGCTGCCATGTGTCCCATGTCTCCAGTCTCTCGCATAAGGCGAGCCTCACCTCACGCTGGTATCGTGGTGTCGTGCCCAAGATGCCGAAGAAGAAGTGCTGCAGCGACAAGCCCGCCTGCAAGCGCTGCCCCCTTCGCATGATGAAGGAGGGCACGCTGCCCGACGGCTACACCGTCAAGAAGCGCCGGCTCGTCAAGGTCGACGGGAAGGTCGACGGCAAGGGCAAGAAGTCCTCCTCGAAGTCGCGCTCGAAGGTCGCTGCCTGATCTCGTCCCCAGCGTAGGGCACCCGCGCGCCTCGCGAGGTCATCCCACGGGTGGACGCGGTGTCGCCGCGTCGTCACTAGGCTGGGCCCCATGCACGGACGGTCACGGCTCCACCGGGCGCTGGACTCCGTGGGGTTCGACGTCCTGCTGGTCGGCGTGCTGCTGGTCGTCCCCCTGGTGATCGGGGCCGCCTCGTCACAGGCCGAGCTGCTGGTCAGCGCCGTCCTGGTCGCGCCTCTCGTGATGCGCCGACGCGCCCCCGTCGTCTCGTTCACGGCGATCGGCCTGATGCTGCTCGCCCAGGTGCTGCTGACCGACACGACGCTCTACGGCGACGTGGCCCTGCTCTTCGGGCTCTACGCCATCGCCGCGTACGGGCCGCGGTGGGCGGTGTGGGCAGGGCTCGCGACGGGGCTGCTCGGTGCGGTCGTCGCGACGGAGGACTGGCTCGGCGAGCTCAGCGACGCCCGGTCGTACCTCTTCTCGCTGACGTCGCTGGCGACGATCGCCTTCGCCTCCTGGCTGCTGGGCTACCTGGCGCGCACGCGCCGTGCGTACGTCGCGACCCTGGAGGAGCGTGCCGCGCAGCTCGAGCGCGACGCCGCCCAGCAGGCGCAGATCGCGACGGCCGCCGAACGTGCCCGCATCGCCCGCGAGATGCACGACGTCGTCGCCCACAGCCTCTCGGTCATGGTGGTGCAGGCCGATGGGGCGCTCTACGCGTCGCGTCGTCGTCCCGAGCAGGCCGTCGAGACGCTGCGGACGATCTCGGCGACGGGGCGGTCGTCGCTGACCGAGATGCGCAAGCTGCTCGGTCTGCTGCGCGACGAGACCGCCGGCGCGGCCCTGGCCCCCGTGCCCGGGGCCGGCGACCTCACCGACCTGGTCGCGCAGCTGCGCGACAGCGGACTGCCCGTCGAGCTCGACGTCGCGGGCGACCTGACACGCCTCGACGTCGCCACGGGCCTGACGACGTACCGGATCGTGCAGGAGGCGCTCACCAACACGCTCAAGCACGCCGGCCCCGACGTCTCGGCCTCGGTCGAGGTGCACGTCACGACCGACACGGTCCGCATCCGCGTCGACGACGACGGCCGCGGCTCGTCGGCCGCCGACGACGGCCAGGGGCACGGCATCGTCGGCATCCGCGAGCGCATCGCGGTCCACGAGGGCGAGGTCGAGGCCGGTCCGCGGCCCGGCGGCGGCTTCCGCGTGACGGCCGTCGTGCCCCTGCAGCCGCCGAGGGAGCACCCGTGAAGGTCTTCCTGGTCGACGACCAGCAGCTCGTGCGGGCCGGCTTCCGCATGCTGATCGAGTCGCAGGACGACATGGAGGTCGTCGGCGAGGCCGGCGACGGCGCCGAGGCCGTCGAGCGGCTCGCCGCGACGGCCGCCGACATCGTGCTGATGGACGTCCGCATGCCCCGCATGGACGGCGTCGAGGCCACGCGCGCCCTGGCCGCGCGGGGCGAGCGTCCGCGGGTCGTCGTGCTGACGACGTTCGACCTCGACGAGTACGTCCACGACGCGCTGCGGGCGGGGGCGTCGGCCTTCCTGCTCAAGGACGCCCCGCCCGAGGTGCTGCTCGCGGCGGTGCGCGACGTCCACGCCGGCGACGCGGTCGTGGCCCCCAGCGCGACCCGACGCATGCTCGAACGCTTCCTGCGCCACCCGACCGCCGCCGATCCCGACCACGACGTGCGACTGGCGCCACTGACGGCGCGCGAGCGCGAGGTGCTCGGGATGATCGCCCGCGGGCGGTCCAACCGCGAGATCTCGGCCGAGCTGTTCCTCGCCGAGGCCACCGTCAAGACGCACGTCGGTCGCATCCTGGCGAAGACCGGGTCGCGCGATCGCGTCCAGCTCGTCGTGCTGGGCTACGAGACCGGGCTGGTCGCCCCCGGCACCTGAGTCATACCCAGGTCGTACGCCGAGGGACGAGCGGGGTCCCTCAGGCTGACGACCGGCCGCTCGATCCTTCCTAGCGTGGTGGACGCACCCATCGTCCAGCACAGGAGCACCCATGAGCGCGTCCCCCGTCCTCACCCACCCGCAGACGTCGCCCGGCATCGCCGCCCGCACGACGGGGCTGACCAAGGTCTACGGCAGCGGCGAGGCGCAGGTCCATGCCCTCGCCGGTGTCGACCTGACGATCGAGAGCGGACGCTTCACGGCGATCATGGGCCCGTCCGGCTCCGGCAAGTCGACGTTGATGCACTGCCTGGCGGGGCTCGACCAGGCGACCTCTGGCGAGGTCGTCGTGGGCGACCAGCGGCTCGCCGCGATGTCCGACAACGAGCTGACGCGCTTTCGCCGGCACCACGTCGGCTTCGTCTTCCAGGCCTTCAACCTGCTGCCGATGCTGACGGCGAAGCAGAACATCCTGCTGCCGCTCGACCTCGCCGGCGTCGACCCCGACTGGGCGTGGTTCGACGAGCTGATCGGCGTCCTGGCGCTGAGCGACCGCCTGGGCCACCGGCCCACGCAGCTGTCCGGCGGGCAGCAGCAGCGCGTCGCGGTGGCCCGTGCGCTGATGAGCCGCCCGCAGATCGTCTTCGCCGACGAGCCGACCGGCAACCTCGACAGCCGCACCAGCTCGGAGGTGCTCGACTTCCTGCGACGGTCGGTGCGTGAGCTCGGGCAGACCGTCGTGATGGTGACGCACGAGCCGTCGGCCGCGGCGTACGCCGATCGCGTCGTGCTCGTGGCCGACGGCCGCGTCGCGGGCCAGCTCGACGCCCCGACGCAGGACGACGTCCTCGACGCGCTGCGCACGATGGGGGCCTGAGCCGTGCGCACCGTGATCCTCGCCTCGATGCGCACGTACGCGCGTCGCTACGTCGCGGCCCTGCTGGCCGTCGTGATCGCCACGGGCTTCATCGTGGCCGTCAACGCGCTCAGCGCCGCCGCCCGCGACGGCTCCGCCCGGGCGGTCGGGCAGCAGTACGGCCGCGCCGACCTCGCGATCCCCGGCACCGGCGACCTCGAGGGCTTCGCCGACGTCGTGCGGCGGGTGGCCGCCGTCGACGGCGTCGACGCGGTCGCCGTCGACTGGACCGCGTACGTCGGCGCGACCCTGCCCGACGGACCGCACGACCTGGCGCTCGGCAGCATCGCCACCTCGGCGGCGCTGCGCTGGCAGGAGGCGACGACCGGACGGCTGCCCGCCCCGGACGCCGGCGACGAGATCGCGCTGTCGGCCTCCGACGCGCGACGTCACGGCGTGTCGCCCGGCGACACCGTCACGCTCGACCTGCCCGGTGGCGACCGCCGGATGACCGTGACCGGCACCGTCGACGACCAGGACGGCCCGCTGTCGGCCGCCGTCTACCTGCCCGAGAAGGCGTTCGCGTCGCTGGGCGACGTCGCGGGACCGGTCGATGCCGTCGTCGCGACGCGCGGCGACCCGTCGTCGGCGCGCACCACCGTCCAGGCGGCGGCCGGCGACACCTCGGTCGTCGACGGTGCCGCGTACCGCGAGACCCTACGACTCGACGCCACCCGGGGCGTCGACGTGTTCCAGAAGCTCATCTACGTCTTCGCCGGCATCTCGCTGTTCGTCGGCGCGCTCGTCATCGCCAACACGTTCACGATCCTGCTGGCCCAGCGCGCCCGCGACCTCGCCCTGCTGCGCTGCATCGGCGCGGTCCGGTCGCAGGTGGCGCGTTCGGTCGTGGTCGAGGGCGTGCTGCTCGGCGTGGTCGGCTCGATCGCCGGCGTGCTGCTGGGACTCGGCGTCGCCGTCGCCGGCGCGGGGCTGATCGGGCACCTCTCCCCCACGACGCCGATGGGATCGCCGTCGCTGTCCCTCGCGTCCGTCGCGGTGCCCGTGCTGCTGGGCGTCGCCGTCACCGCCGCGGGCGCGTACCTGCCCGCGCAGCGCGCCGGTGCGCAGTCGCCGCTCGCGGCGCTGCAGCACCACGACGTCGTCGAGCTGCGCACCCGCTCGGGGGCCGTCCGCCTCGTCGTCGCCGCGGCACTGCTCGCGACGGGCGGGGCCGGGCTCGCAGCGGGGCTGGCAGGATCGCTGCTCGTCGGGATGCTCGGCGGGATGCTGTCGTTCATCGGCGTGCTGCTGCTGACGCCCGTCATCGTCCCGGCCGCGATCCGGGCCGCCGGCCCGCTCGCACGTCGTCTCGGCCTGGCCGGCCGCCTCGCGCACCTGAACTCGCTGCGCAACCCCCGGCGCACCGCGGCGACGTCGACGGCCCTGCTGATCGGTGTCACGCTCATCACGGCCGTCGTGGTCGGATCGGCCTCGATCTCGCACAAGGTCAGCACCTCCCTCGACGTCAACAACCCGATCGACCTGACGGCGACGTCGTCCGGGTCGATCCCCGGTCGGGTCGCCGACGACATCGCGGGCGTCGAGGGCGTCGACGGCGTCGCCGAGCTGCCCGGCGTCTCCGCGCGGGTCGGCGGTCAGGACGTCGAGGTGCTGGGCGTCGACGACGCGGCGCTCGACCTCGTCCACGGCACGCCGACGTTCTCCCCGCTCGCCCCCGGCACGATCGTCCTGCCGTCCGGCATGACGTCGGCCGAGCTGTCGCCGTCGGGCGAGACCGTCGCGGTCACGATCGCCGGCGAGACGCGCGACATGACCGTCGCCCACGGCACCGGCTTCGGCGAGTCGCCCCTGGTGAGCCGAAGGACGCTCGACGCGATCGGCGCGACGTCCGACGGCACCCGCGCGGTGTGGGTGCGGGCCGACGCCTCGGCCGACCCGGGGGACGTCACCGCGGACGTCACGGCCGTCGCCCGCACCGCCGACCTCGACGTCTCCGGCGGGCTGCCGGACCGGGCCGACGTCGTGAAGGTGCTCGACGTCATGCTCAGCGTCACGATCGGACTGCTCGCGATCGCGGTGCTGATCGCGCTGATCGGCGTCGGCAACACGCTCAGCCTCTCGGTGCTCGAGCGGGTCCGCGAGAACTCGCTGCTGCGGGCGCTCGGGCTCGAGCGGTCGGGGCTGCGCGCGATGCTCGCGATCGAGGCGCTGCTGATGGCCGGCGTCGCCGCGGTGCTGGGCGTCGCCCTCGGGACGGCGTACGCGTGGTTCGGTGTCCGGACGGCCTCGGTCGGCGTCTTCAGGACGTCACCGGGGCTCACGGTGCCGTGGGAGCAGATCGGCCTGATCCTGCTGGTCGCCGCGCTCGCGGGCCTGGTCGCCTGCGTCCTGCCGGCCCGCCGCGCGGCCCGGATCACACCCGCGGCGGGTCTGGTGGCCGACTGAGGCTGCGGGTCCGGGACGGGGCTCCTACCGTGGATGGCATGACCGACATCCAAGCCCAGTCCCGGACCCTCCTCGACCTGCACGCGGCCCCCGAGCTGCTCAAGGTCGTCAACGTGTGGGACGCCATCAGCGCCCGCGTCGTCTCCGACGTCGAGGGCATCCACGCCCTCGCGACCGCCAGTCACTCGATCGCCGCGTCGTACGGCTACGAGGATGGCGAGAACATCCCCGTCGAGCTCATGATCGAGGCGGTCGGCACGATCGTGTCGGCCACCGAGCTGCCCGTCACGGCCGATCTCGAGGCCGGCTACGGCAACCCGGGCGACACCGCCCGCCGGGCGATCCAGGTCGGCGTCGTCGGCGCCAACCTGGAGGACCAGATGAAGCCGCTCGCCGACTCGGTCGCCGCGGTCGAGGCCGTCCTCGCGGCCGGTCACGCCGAGGGCATCGACTTCGTCCTGAACGCCCGCACCGACGCGTTCGTCAAGGCCGGTGACCGCCCGCACGCCGACGTCCTCGCCGACGCGATCGAGCGCGGCTCGGCCTACCTCGCGGCGGGCGCGCCGGTCGTGTTCGTGCCCGGCCGGCTGACCGAGGACGACGTCAACGCCTTCGTCGACGCGTGGGGCCCGCAGAAGCTGACCGTCATCGGCGTGCCGGGCTCGCTGCCGCTCGCGCGCCTCGAGGAGCTCGGCGTCGCACGGGTGTCGTACGGGCCCACGAGCCAGTCGGTCGCCCTCATGGCCCTGCAGGACCTGACGGCCGACATCGTCGCCGGCGGCGGCCTGCCGGAGGACTTCCGCGGTCTCAACTGACCCACGGGCTCACGAGCCACCCCCTCACCCACGGGTGGGCGGGTGGCTCGCGAGCGTCAGGTCAGGCCGTTGGCCCGGCGGATCTCGTCGACGATGCGGTCCATGATCGTGGTCATGCCGAAGTCCTTGGGCGTGAAGACCGCGGCGACGCCGGCGGCCTCCATGCGGCGGGCGTCCGACTCCGGGATGATGCCGCCGACGATCAGCGGGACGTCGCCGATGCCGGCGTCCTGCATGGCCTTCTGCACGTCGGGGACGAGCTCCATGTGCGAGCCCGACAGGATCGACAGTCCGACGGCGTGGACGTCCTCGGCCACCGCCGCCGCGACGATCTGCGCCGGCGTCAGGCGGATGCCCTGGTACACGACCTCGAAGCCGGCGTCGCGGGCACGCACCGCGATCTGCTCGGCCCCGTTGGAGTGCCCGTCGAGGCCCGGCTTGCCGACCAGGAACCGCAGGCGGGTGCCCAGCTCGTCACCCGTCGCCCGCACGCGCTCACGGACGGCCGTCAGCTCGGCCCCGGCCTCGGCGACGCTCGCGACCCCGCTGACGCCCGTGGGCGCGCGGTACTCGCCGAACACCTCGCGCAGCGCGCCGGCCCACTCCCCGACCGTCGCCCCGGCCCGCACGGCCTCGAGCGTGGCCTGCATCAGGTTGGCCTCGGTCTTGGCCTCGCGCTGCAGCCGCTGCAGGGCCTCGTCGACGGCGCCCTGGTCGCGCTGCTCGCGCCAGGCTCGCACGTCGGCGATCGCGTTGCGCTCGGCCTCGGGATCGGCCGTCATGATCGCGCCGTCGAGATCGGCGGTCAGCGGCGACGGCTCGGTCTCGACGTACGAGTTGACGCCCACGACCTTCATCTCGCCGCTCTCGATGCGGGCACGGCGCTCGCTGTGCGAGCCCACCAGGGCCTGCTTCATGTAGCCGGACTCGACGGCCGCGACGGCTCCGCCCATCGCCTGGACGCGGTCGATCTCGGCCTTGGCGCCCTCGATCAGCTCGGCGACCTTGGCCTCGATGACGACCGAGCCCTCGAAGATGTCGTCGTACTCGAGCAGGTCGGACTCGAAGGCCAGCACCTGCTGCAGGCGCAGCGACCACTGCTGGTCCCACGGACGCGGCAGACCCAGCGCCTCGTTCCAGGCGGGCAGCTGGACGGCGCGCGCCCGCGCGTCCTTGCTCAGCGTGACGCCGAGCATCTCGAGCACGATGCGCTGCACGTTGTTCTCGGGCTGCGCCTCGGTCAGGCCCAGCGAGTTGACCTGCACGCCGTAGCGCAGACGTCGCATCTTGGGGTCCTGGACGCCGTAGCGCTCGCGGGTGATCTCGTCCCACAGACGTCCGAAGGCGCGCATCTTGCACATCTCCTCGACGAAGCGCACGCCGGCGTTGACGAAGAACGAGATGCGGCCGACGACCTTCTCGAACTCCTCGGGCGGCACCTGGCCGGAGTCGCGCACCGAGTCGAGCACCGCGATCGCGGTCGTCAGGGCGTAGGCGAGCTCCTGCGTCGGCGTGGCTCCCGCCTCCTGCAGGTGGTAGCTGCAGATGTTGAGCGGGTTCCACCGCGGGATCGTGCTGACGGTGTACGCGATCATGTCGGTCGTCAGCCGCAGCGACGGCGCGGGCCCGAACACGTACGTGCCGCGCGACAGGTACTCCTTGATGATGTCGTTCTGGGTCGTCCCCGACAGCGACGACGGGTCGACACCCTGCTCCTCGGCGGCGACCTGGTACATCGCCAGCAGCCACATCGCGGTGGCGTTGATCGTCATCGAGGTGTTCATGGTGTCGAGCGGGATGTCCTGGAACAGCCGCCGCATCGCGCCGAGGTGCGGGATCGGGACGCCGACCTTGCCGACCTCTCCCCTGCTCAGCTCGTGATCGGGGTCGTAGCCCGTCTGCGTGGGCAGGTCGAAGGCGACCGAGAGACCGGTCTGGCCCTTCGCGAGGTTGCGACGGTAGAGAGCGTTCGATTCTGCGGCCGAGCTGTGTCCGGCGTAGGTCCGCATCACCCAGGGCTTGTCAGGCATAGCCAGCAGGTTACCTGTCCGTAACCTGCTGAGGACAGAGTGCGGCGTGGATCACATCCACTCGCCGCCTAGGATCGGCGCATGGTCAACCTCACGCGGATCTACACCCGAACCGGCGACGACGGCACGACGAACCTGGGCGACATGAGCACGACCAGCAAGCTCGACCTGCGTCTGGCCGCCTACGCCGACGTCGACGAGGCCAATGCGCAGATCGGCCTGGCCCTGTCGTTCGGGACGCTCGACGACGACGTCGCGGCCGTGCTGACGCACGTGCAGAACGATCTGTTCGACGTCGGTGCCGACCTGTCATGCCCCGTGGTCGAGAACCCCGAGTACCCGCCGCTGCGCGTCGAGCCCGCGTACGTCGACCGCCTCGAGGCGTGGTGCGACCACTACAACGAGCAGGTGCCCAAGCTGCGCTCGTTCATCCTGCGCGGCGGCACGCCGGCCGCGGCGTCCGTGCACGTCGCGTGCACCGTCGTGCGACGCGCGGAGCGGTCGGCCTGGGCCGCCCTCGAGGAGCACGGCGAGACGATGAACATCCTGACCGCGAAGTACCTGAACCGGCTCAGCGACCTGCTGTTCATCCTCGGTCGGTACGCCAACCGCGAGACCGGCGACACCCTCTGGGTGCCGGGTGGTGAGCGCTGATCGCGCTCTGCGCGATCAGCCGCGAACCAGGCTAGCGAGCGGAGCGAGCGTGAGCGTTCCGCGGCGAAGCCGCCCGCAGCGAAGCCAGGTGCGCGATCAGGCTCGCTCGAGCCGGCGCACCCACTGAGCTTCGCCTCGGGCTTCGCCCTCACGTTCGGCCGTGGGCGGCCTCACTGGCGAACTGGTGAGGCGAGCTCACGGGGCGACCGGGTGGGGCAAGCCCAAGGGCGAGCGAGCGGGGTTCAGTCCCAGTCGATGCGCTGGGTCGTGTAACCGCCGGAGACCGGTGCCGGCGCGTCCCAGTCGATGACCTTCGGAGCCTTGGGCTTCTTGACCTTGGCCTTCACCACGGCGGTGGCGTCACTCGACGTCGCGGCCGATGCGACGGGAGCGATCCCGACCACCGCCACGGCCGACACGAACACACCGACAACGAGTCGCTTCATCACGTCAGACACCTTCGGTTCCAGGGGGGGGGCGGGCCGATCGGCCCGGAGAACGTCTGTCGATTCTCGCCGCTGGGTCGCGGGGCGTCAACCACTTCGGCCGCATCGCCGGCGCCTAGAGGACGTTGTTGACCCGCTGGCCCGGGGGCGACGACTCGAGCCACGACAGCAGCCCCGTCAGCGCGTCCGGGCTCATCGCGAACTGGCGCACGTCCGAGGCGAAGGCGGTGCCCACGATCAGGTGACCCGGGTGGATCGCGTGCACCTCGTCGCCCTGCGGCTCACGGCGCCCGTCGATCTGCACGTCACCGCGCACGAACCGGTACCGCGGGCGCCACGACAGCGAGAACGTCCGGAACCAGCGCAGCTCGGTGTCGCCGTAGACCGCCAGGCCGTGCATCCACCCGCGCGCCTGCGCGTCGGCGCCGCGCGTCACGCTCATGTCGAACGCGCCGCCCGATCGCGCCAGCAGACGCCCGCGCACGAGCAGCCCGACCAGCAGCAGCACCAGCAGGACGACGACGAACAGCAGGGAGTCGAGCAACCACCACCACAGCGGCACGCCCATCTCCCTCCCGCCGTCTCAGGCCCCGTGAAGTGCTATGTCTTGTCGACGAGGCGCAGCTTGGCCTCGGCGCGGCGCTCGGCCTCGGTGTCACCCTCGGCGCGAGCGGTCTCGATGTCGGCCTTGACCGCCGCGGCGTCGATCTCGGAGGCCAGGAACGCGTCCTCGCTCAAGATCGACACGTGGTTGTCCGAGACCGACAGGAAGCCGTCACCGACCGCGACGCGGACGATCTCGGACCCCTCGAGCGGCCTGATCTCGACGACGCCGGGCACGAGCAGCGAGAGCAGCGGGGCGTGGCCCGACAGGACCCCGAGGTCTCCGGCGACGGTGCGCGCGAGAACCTCCCGGGCCTGTCCGGACCACACGACGCGGTCCGCCGCGACGAGCTCGATCTGCAGAGCCTTGCTCTGATCCGACGAAGCCATCAGATGCTCTTCTGGATTTCTTCCCACTTCTTGTCGACGTCTTCGAGACCGCCGCACATGAAGAAGGCCTGCTCAGCCACGTGGTCGTAGTCGCCGTCGCAGATCTTGGTGAAGCCGTCGATGGTCTCGTCGATCGAGACCGTCGAGCCCTCGATGCCCGTGAACTGCTTGGCCACGTAGGTGTTCTGCGACAGGAAGCGCTGGATGCGACGAGCACGCGACACGAGCGTCTTGTCCTCTTCGCTGAGCTCGTCGACACCGAGGATCGCGATGATGTCCTGGAGCTCCTTGTTGCGCTGCAGGATGCTCTTGACCCGGTTGGCCGTGTTGTAGTGGTCGGCACTGATGTAGCGGGGGTCGAGGATGCGCGACGTCGACGTCAGCGGGTCCACCGCGGGGTAGATGCCCATCGAGGCGATCTCGCGGTTGAGCTCGGTCGTGGCGTCCAGGTGCGCGAACGTCGTGGCCGGGGCCGGGTCCGTGTAGTCGTCGGCGGGGACGTAGATCGCCTGGAGCGACGTGATCGAGTGACCACGCGTCGAGGTGATGCGCTCCTGCAGGACGCCCATCTCGTCGGCCAGCGTGGGCTGGTAGCCCACGGCCGACGGCATGCGGCCGAGCAGCGTCGAGACCTCGGAACCGGCCTGCGTGAACCGGAAGATGTTGTCGATGAACAGCAGCACGTCCTGGTTCTGGACGTCGCGGAAGTACTCGGCCATCGTCAGGGCCGACAGGGCGACGCGCAGACGCGCTCCCGGCGGCTCGTCCATCTGGCCGAAGACCAGCGCCACCTTGTCGAGGACGCCCGACTCCTCCATCTCGACGATGAGGTCGTTGCCCTCGCGGGTGCGCTCGCCGACGCCGGCGAACACCGACACGCCGTCGTGGTCCTTGGCGACGCGGGCGATCATCTCCTGGATCAGCACGGTCTTGCCGACGCCGGCTCCACCGAACAGGCCGATCTTTCCGCCGAGCACGTACGGCGTCAGCAGGTCGATGACCTTGATGCCGGTCTGGAACATCTCGGTCTTGGGCTCGAGCTGGTCGAACGAGGGCGCCTTGCCGTGGATGCCACGACGCTCCTTGACCTCCCACACCTCGCCCTCGGCGAGGTTCATGACGTCACCGGTGGTGTTGAACACCTTGCCGAGGGTCTGGTCGCCGACCGGCACCGTGATGGGCTCGCCGGTGTTGGTGACCGTCGCGCCGCGGACGATGCCGTCGGTGGGACGCAGGCTGATCGCGCGGATCAGGCCGTCGCCGATGTGGAGGGCGACCTCGAGGGTCAGCGTCTCGGTGACGCCGTCGATCGTGGTGTCGACCTTGAGAGCGTTGTACATGTCGGGGATCGCGTCGCTCGGGAACTCGACGTCGATCACGGGGCCGGTGACACGAGCGACCCGGCCCGTGGCCAGCGTCGCGTCGTCCGTGGTCAGGTCTGCGGTCTGTGCAGTCATCTCTCTCACTCACTCCCAGCGGTGGCATCGGCGAGCGCGTTGGCGCCGCCCACGATCTCGCTGATCTCCTGGGTAATACCCGCCTGGCGGGCCTGGTTGGCTGTCCGGGTGTACTTCTCGATGAGGTCCTGCGCGTTGTCCGTCGCCGACTTCATCGCCTTCTGGCGTGCCGCGAGCTCGGAGGCCGAGGCCTGGAGCAGGCAGTAGTAGATGCGGCTGTGGACGTACTTGGGCAGCAGCGCGTCGAGGACGTCGTGGGCCGACGGCTCGAACTCGTACAGCGGCAGGACGTCGTCGGCGCTGGGCGCCTCCGTGCCCTCGACGACCTCGAGCGGGAGCAGACGGATAACGTCGGGCTCCTGCGTCAGCATCGACTTGAACCGCGTGAACACGACGTGCAGCTCGTCGGACGCCAGAGCGGGATCGAGCTGCCCCCCAGATTCAGCAGAGTCGTCGGTCTCGCTCAGGGCGAACGTGCGGACCAGCGTGTTGCCGATCTCGCGGGCGTCCGAGTACTGCGGCTGGTCGGAGAAGCCCGTCCACGACTCGACGAACTCGCGTCCGCGGAACCGGTAGTACGCCTCTGCCTTGCGACCGCTGAGGTACAGGTCGACGTCCTTGCCCTCGCCCTGCAGCTTCTCGACGAGGCGCTCGGCCTCCTTGAGCACCGCCGAGGAGTAGGCGCCGGCCAGACCACGATCGCTCGTGATGACCAGCACCGCCGCCTTGGTGGGGTTCTCCTTCTCGGTCGTCAACGGGTGGTCGACGTTGGAGAAGGTGGCGACGGCCGACACGGCGCGCGTGAGCTCACGGGCGTACGGCGCTGCCGCCGCCGCTCGCTGCTGCGCCTTGATGATGCGCGACGCAGCGATGAGCTCCATGGCGCGCGTGATCTTCTTGGTCGCCTGGGTCGACCTGATCTTCGCGCGTAGCTCGCGGACCGATGCGGCCATCGTCAGCCCCGCTTCTGCTTGACGATCTGCTCCTGCTCGACGTCTTCGTCGGACAGGGCCTCGAACTCCTCGTGACCGGCCTTGATCGAGCCGCCCCCGGAGGTCTCGAACTGATCGGTGAACGAGTCGTACGCCTGCTCGAGGGCCGAACGGTTGTCGTCCTCGAACTTGCCGGTCTCGCGGATGGCGTCGAGGATCCCGGCGTGCGAGCGCTTGAGGTAGTCGAGGAACTCGGTCTCGAAGCGCGACACATCCTCGACCGGGACGGCGTCGAGCTTGCCGGCCGAGGCCGCCCAGATCGACACGACCTGGTGCTCGACCGGGAACGGCGCGTACTGGCCCTGCTTGAACAGCTCCATGATGCGCTGACCACGGGCGAGCTGCTGCTTGGACGCGGCGTCGAGGTCGGACGCGAACATCGCGAACGCCTCCATCGCGCGGTACTGCGCGAGCTCGACCTTGAGCGAGCCGGTGACCTTCTTCATCGACTTCTGCATCGCGGCGCCACCGACGCGCGAGACCGAGATGCCGACGTCGACCGCGGGACGCTGGTTGGCGTTGAACAGGTCGGACTGCAGGAAGATCTGTCCGTCGGTGATCGAGATGACGTTGGTCGGGATGTACGCCGAGACGTCGTTGGCCTTGGTCTCGATGATCGGCAGACCCGTCATCGAGCCGGCGCCCAGTTCGTCGCTGAGCTTGGCGCAGCGCTCGAGCAGCCGCGAGTGCAGGTAGAAGACGTCACCCGGGTAGGCCTCGCGGCCCGGCGGACGACGCAGCAGCAGCGACACGGCGCGGTACGCCTCGGCCTGCTTGGACAGGTCGTCGAACACGATGAGCACGTGCTTGCCGGCGTACATCCACTCCTGGCCGATGGCCGAGCCGGTGTACGGGGCGAGGTACTTGAAGCCCGCGGAGTCGGAGGCGGGAGCGGCCACGATCGTGGTGTACTCCAGCGCGCCGGCCTCCTCGAGGGCGCCACGCACCGAGGCGATGGTCGAGCCCTTCTGGCCGATCGCGACGTAGATGCAGCGGACCTGCTTGTCGGGGTCACCCGACTCCCAGAACTCCTTCTGGTTGATGATCGTGTCGATCGCGATCGCGGTCTTGCCGGTCTGGCGGTCACCGATGATCAGCTGACGCTGGCCGCGGCCGATGGGGGTCAGCGAGTCGATCGCCTTGAGGCCCGTCATCATCGGCTCGTGCACGCTCTTGCGCTGCATGACGTTGGGGGCCTGCAGCTCGAGGGCGCGACGCTTGTCGGTCACGATCTCGCCGAGGCCGTCGATCGGGGCACCCAGCGGGTCGACGACGCGACCCAGGTAGTTGTCGCCCACGGGGACCGACAGGACCTCGCCGGTGCGGCGCACGGTCTGGCCCTCCTCGATCCCGGAGAACTCACCGAGGATGACGACGCCGATCTCGCGGACGTCGAGGTTGAGGGCGAGGCCCAGCGTGCCGTCCTCGAACTCAAGGAGCTCGTTGGCCATGGCCGAGGGCAGACCCTCGACGCGCGCGATGCCGTCACCGGCGGTCGCGACGATGCCGACCTCTTCGGTGGCCGCAGCGCTGGGCTTGTAGTCGGCCACGAACTTCTGCAACGCGTCACGGATCTCGTCCGGACGGATGGTGAGTTCCGCCATGTGTGTGCCTGCCTTCTTCTTCGGTGAAAGACTGTTTCGGGGGAGTTCTGGTCAGCCTGCGAGTCGCCGGCGGGCGACCTCGAGGCGAGTTGCCATGGAGCCGTCGACGACCTCGTCACCGACGGAGACGGCGATGCCTCCGACGATCGAGGGATCGACGACGATGTTGAGGTGGACGTCGCGCCCGTACTTCTTGGCGAGCGCGGCGGCGAGCCGGGTCTTCTCGGACTCGCCCAGCTCGGTGGCGACGCGCACCTCGGCCAGCAGGCGGCTGCGACGCTCGGCCGCGACGACGCCGAAGGCGGTCAGCGCGCGCTCGAACGATCCGGTCCGCGCGGCGGCGGCCTGCGAGGCCAGCGCCAGCGTCGTGCCCGAGACCTTGCCGCCCAGCAGGGTGCGCAGCAGCTCACCCTTGGCCGCGGGCGCGAGCGCCCGGTCGGAGACGATCTGGCGCAGCTCGGCGTCGGACCGCACGAAGCGGCCGACCTCGAACAGCTCGGTCTCGACCGCGTCGAGGTCGCCCGCACTGTCGGCCGAGGCCACCAGCGCGGTCACGCCGGCGGTCTCGAGACCGTCGGTGAGATCGCGACCCGACGCCCAGCGACCGCTGACAGCGACCCGCAGGACCGTCAGGGCGTCGGCACTGACCTTGCCGCCGAACACCTGCTCGGCCAGTCCGGCCTTGGCCTGCGCCTCGGTCGACGGGTCGGTCAGCACGCGCCGCAGGGCGGGTTCACGGTCGAGCGTCGCGACGATGTCGAACAGCTCGACTCCGAGGTCGCCCGACCCGGTCCCGGCAGCGCTCACGGCTGCCAGGACCTCGTCGAGAGACTTCGCTGAAATGCCTCGCATCAGTTCGCCGACTCCTCGAGCTCGGCGATGAAGCGCTCGACCGTGCGCTTCTGGGCCGCGGAGTCGTCGAGGACCTCGCCGACGATGCGACCCGCGAGCGCGGTGGCCATGGACCCGACCTCGCCCTTGAGCTGGGCCAGGACCTGGGCACGCTCGGCCTCGACCTGCGCGTGCGCCGTCGTGGTGATGCGCTCGGCCTCGGCCTGGGCCTGGGCCCGGAGCTCGGCGATGATCTGCGCGCCCTGCTCCTTGGCCTCCTCGCGGATGGCGGCGGCTTCGTGCCGCGCCCCCGCGAGCTGGGCCGTGTACTGCTCGAGAGCTGCCTTGGCCTCCTTCTGGGCGGCCTGGGCCTCCTCGATGCCACCTTCGATGGCCGCAGTGCGCTCCGCGTAGGCCTTCTCGAACAGCGGGGCGACGACCTTCCAGATCAGCAGGAGGAGGATCGCGAAGAAGACGAGCCCGATGACGATCTCCGCGAGGTGCGGGATCAGCGGGTTCAGCTCTTCCTCCTCCGCGTTCTCCGCGGCGGCGAACACGAGTGTCGAGATCATGTGGTTGCCTTTGGTCGAGTGATCGGAATCAGGTGTTGCTGGCCTTGAGGACGAACGCCAGGGCCAGTCCGATGATGAAGAACTGCTCGGCGAGGACGAAGCCGAGGATCGCGATCTGGCGCAGCTTGCCCTCAGCCTCGGGCTGACGGGCGACACCGGTGACGAACGCGGCGAAGATCAGGCCGACGCCGATACCGGGGCCGATCGCGGCGAGGCCGAGACCGACCATGTTCAGAGTGCCGATGGTTTCCACGGCGTTTCCTTTCGTTGCGACACGGAGAGTCCGCGTCGTGGATGTGGAGGGATGACGATGAAGTTGTCGTTCGGGTGCTGGTCTCAGTGCTCGTCAGCGATGGCTTCGCTGATGTACATCGAGGTCAGGAGGGTGAACACGTAGGCCTGGAGGAACATGATGAGGATCTCCAGGAAGCTGATGCCGATGGCCAGGACCACCGAGAAGACGCCGGCGACCTTGTTCAGGACGGGGTCGGAGTGGAGCAGCAGGTACTCGCCGCCAAGCGCGAAGAGGATCACGAGCAGGTGGCCGGCGAACATCGTGGCGAACAGACGCAGCGTCAGGGTGACGGGCCGCAGCAGGATGTTGGACAGGAACTCCAGCGGCACCAGCAGCAGGAGGATGGGGCCCTTCATGCCGGCCGGCACGGTCTCGTGCTTGAGGTAGCCGAGGAAGCCCTTCTTGGCGATGCCGGAGCCGTTGTAGACCAGCCACGACAGGACCGCGATGGCCAGCGGGTAGCCGATGTGCGACATCGTCGGGAACTGGATCACCGGGATGATGCCGTAGAAGTTGTTCACCAGCACGAACAGGAACAGCGAGAACAGGAAGGGCACGTACTTCTGGAAGTCGTGCGAGCCGATGTTCTCGCGGGCGATGCCGTTGCGGACGAAGCCGTAGACGAGCTCGCCGGCGAACTGCAGGCGTCCGGGGACCACCGCGGCGGGGCGGGCCATCGCGTAGAACAGCGCCACGATGATCACGACCGACAGCGCGACGAGCACCATCGGCTTGGTGACGGCCGAACCGGCGATGCCGGGGAGATCGAAGTCGGACGGCCCGGGGCTGGGCGGACCGGTAACCGCACCGAATGCGATGGAGGCGAGCGTCACTCATTCACCTTTGTCTCATGGCGCGGTCGCCCTCGACTCGCGTCGGTGGGGCATACGGCCAGCGTCATTGTCGTGCGAGGAGTCGTGCGCTTGGCAGTGACCCGGTTCGCTCTGCCGAGGCTATCAGGGTCTGCTCAGTCCTTGTTACTCAGGTCATAGGTCGGGGTGCGGTCGTTGCGGTACGCGACGATCTGCAGAAACGTCCACGCCAACGACGCCGCGATGGCCGTGATCCCGAAGGCCATGAAGTCGATCCGGTCGGCCAGGCCGCCGATGTCGAACAGCAGCGCGAGCACGATCAGGGCGGCCACCGACTTGACCCCGAGGAACGTCAGGGCGACCGGCAGCGACATCGCCGCGCTGCGCCGCACCAGCGGTGTCAGGACGACGGGGGTCGACCCGAGGAACAGGATCACGACCGCTCCCCCGAGCAACGCGCCGTAGACGCCGTCGGCCCCCTCGGCGACGCCGAACGCGGCGGCGGCGACCGCCGTGACGGCCACGACCGGCAGCAGCACGCGGCGCACCGCGCCCATCCGTCCGTTCCTCATGACCACACCTTCTCCTCGAGCTTGGGCAGCAGGAACACCGCCGCGACCGTCAGCACGGCCAGGGCGCCGAAGCCCGCGATGGACTGCCAACCGCTGAACAGGCTGATCACGACGCTGCCGAAGGCCACGAGGCCCGCGAACGCGTACATCAGCAGGACGGCGCGGCGGTGCGAGTGGCCGATCTCGAGCAGGCGGTGGTGGATGTGCATCTTGTCGGGGCTGAACGGCGACCGGCCGGCACGGGTGCGCCGGACGACCGCCAGGGCCAGGTCGACGAACGGCACCAGCAGGATCGTGAACGGCAGGATCAGCGGCAGCAGCGTCGGCAGGAAGCTGCGCTCGGCACCGCCGATGCCCTCGGAGATCTCGGTCGCCGGGAACTGGCCGGTCAGGCTGATCGACGAGCACGCCAGCACGAAGCCGATCAGCATCGAGCCCGAGTCGCCGATGAACATCCGGGCCGGGAAGAAGTTGTGCGGCAGGATGCCGATGCAGGCCCCCGCGAGCGCCGCCGTCAGCAGCGCCGCCGCGATGGCACGCGTCTCGCCGTTCTCGACCGCCAGCACGAAGGCGTAGGCGAAGAAGGCCACGGCGCCGATCGCGACCATCCCGGCCGCGAGCCCGTCGAGGCCGTCCACGAAGTTGACCGCGTTGGCCGTCCCGACGATCAGCAGGACCGTGAAGATCATGGCCTGCGCCTGGTCGAGGCCGATGTAGTTGCCGTACAGCGGCAGGTAGTAGAACTGCACGCCCTGCGCGACGACGATGATGCCGGCCAGCACCTGGCCCGCGAACTTGCTCAGCGCGTCGAGCTCGTAGAGGTCGTCGACGACCCCCACGACGCAGATCACGATGCCGCCCAGCACGACGGCGCGGACGTCGTCGAACACCCCGTCGTCGGCCAGCGAGAGGAACGGCAGGCTCGTCGCGACGAGGTAGGCCGCCAGGAGCCCGCCGAGCATCGCGGGACCGCCGAAGTACGGGGTCGGGATGGCGTGGACGTCGCGGTCGCGCACCCGCGCGACGGCGCCGAGGTGATAGGCGGCCTGGCGGGCGATCGACGCCAGCAGGTACGTCACGCCGAGGGCCACGCCGAAGACGACCAGGTACTCGCGCACTAGGCGGGCCCGCCCTCGGTGTCGTCCGCCGGCTCGATCGTGTTGTTGAACTGGTGCAGCACCTCGAGCGGGACGGCGCCCTGGCGCAGCACCCGCGGGGTCGTGCCCGTCGCGTCGAGGATCGTCGAGGGCGTGCCCGACGCCGTGGGCCCGCCGTCGAGGTAGACCGCGACCCGGGCACCGAGCATGCGCTCGGCCTCGTCGACGTCCTGGGCCGCCGGGGAGCCCGTCGTGTTGGCGCTGCTGACGGCCAGCGGGCCGGTCTGCTTCAGGAGGGCGAGGGCGCGCCTGTCGTCGGGCATGCGGACCGCGACGGTGTTGTGCGTCTCGCCGAGGTCCCACGTCAGCGAGGGCTGCTGCCGGCACACGATCGTCAGCGGGCCGGGCCACAGCGCCTCGACCATCGTGCGCAGCCACGCGGGGACGTCGACGGCGAGCGCGTCGAGCGTGGTGGGGGCGCCGACCAGCACCGGGGGCGGCATGTCGCGGCCGCGGCCCTTGGCGTCGAGCAGGTTCTGGACGGCGCGGGGCGAGAACGCGTCGGCGGCCAGGCCGTAGACCGTGTCGGTCGGCAGCACCACCAGCTTGCCCGTCTCGAGGGCGGCCTGCGCAGCCAGCAACCCGCGGTCGTACTCCTCGTCCACGCTGCAGTCGAACCTCACCCGCCCATCCTAGGCGGTCGCCCCTGTCCCCCACCCCACCGCCGACGAGTCACTCCCGCCGCGTCGCGAGTGACCCACGCCCGCCCGCGAGTCACTCCCGCCGCGTCGCGAGTCACTCCCGCCGGACCACGAGTGACTCGTCGGCGGGCGTACGTGACTCGTCGGCGGGCGTGAGTGACTCGTCGGCGGGCGTACGTGACTCGTCGGCGGTGCTCAGAACCAGCTGACCTGGTGGAGCAGGAAGGCGATCGTGAGGAACTGGATCAGGCGGCCGGTGAACACCATCGTGAGGAACAGCCACTGCGGCTGCTTCGACGCGCCCGCCAGGATCGTCACGAGCGCGAGGGGCGGGATGCCCGTCAGCGACGACATGAACGCGGTCAGCCCACCCGAGTACGGCCGGTCGAGCAGCGTCAGGAGCCAGTCGTTGACGCGCTTGACCCACCGGAAGAAGCGCGTGCGCGCGAGCCGTCGCCCGACCCGTCGCATGAACGCCGTGAACGCGCTGCGGGGTGGCCTCGGCTCGACCATGCGGATCTTGTTGGTGCCCTTGCGGGCGAGCTGGAAGACGAAGGCCTTGCCGATCGTCGTGGCGATGACGTGGATCAGGATCAGCAGCGCGAGGAACGGCCGGCTGTTGACGGTCGCCCCGATCGCGACGACGTAGACCTCGGCGTTGACGAACACCGGGAGCACCGCTGCGCCGAGACCGACGGCGATCGCGGCACCGATCAGTCCCAGCTCGTCGAGGCCCATGGTGCGTCCGAGCCTATCGGCGGGGCTTGGTGGCGGTGACGTAGCGGGGTCGGTCGGCGAGGTCGCGGTGGTCGCGCACGTCGGACCAGCGTCCCGTGAAGACGGCCGGGGCCGACTCGCCCTGCGCGTCGGCGTGCTCGGCGCCCACGACTCCCCCGGGCCTCAGCAGCCGCCACGCGACGCGGTCGACGACGCGCATCGCGTCGAGGCCGTCGTCGCCCGACCACAGGGCCAGCGCGGGGTCGTGGTCGCGGGCCTCGGGGGCCACGCTCTCCCACGCGTCGAGCGGGATGTACGGCGGATTGGCCACGACGACGTCGACCTGGCCGTCGAGGTCGGCGAAGGCGTCGGCCATGTCGCCGAGCCGCAGGTCGACGCCCGTGCCCACCAGGTTGCGGCGTGCCCACTCGAACGCCGGCTCGTCGAGCTCGACGGCGTGCACCCGTGCACCGGGCACCTCGTGGACGACCGACAGCGAGATCGCCCCCGCACCCGCGCACAGCTCGACGACGACCGGCGCCTCGAGCGTCCGGGCGTGGTCGATCGCCCACCCCGCGAGCAGCTCGGTCTCGGGCCTCGGGACGAAGACCCCCGGCCCCACCTCGACGTCGACGTAGCGGAAGCCCGCCGACCCCGTCAGGTGCTGGAGCGGCACCCGGGACGCCCGGGCCTCGACGAGCCGCTGGAACTGCTGCACCTGCATGCCGTCGGGGCGGGCCGCGCCGAGCAGCATCATGCGTGGCACGCCCGTGACGTGGCTCAGCAGCACCTCGGCGTCGTGGCGCGGCGACGACACTCCCCCGGCGTCGAGATCGGACGTCGCCTGCTCGAGCAGGCGCTCGGCCTGCGACCGGACGGCCATCGTGCGCCTACGCCCCGGACTCGACGGCAGCGAGCCGGACGGCCAGGTCGGCGTCGACCAGCGAGCCGATGACGTCGTCGAGCGCCCCGTCCATGACCTGGTCGAGGTTGTACGCCTTGAAGCCAGTGCGGTGGTCCGACAGGCGGTTCTCGGGGAAGTTGTACGTGCGGATGCGCTCGGAGCGGTCGACCGTGCGGATCTGCGACTTGCGCACGTCGGACGCCTCGGCGTCGGCCGCCGCCTGCGCCGCGTCGAGCAGGCGCGAGCGCAGGATGCGCATCGCCTGCTCCTTGTTCTGCAGCTGGCTCTTCTCGTTCTGGCAGCTCGCGACGATGCCGGTCGGGACGTGCGTGATGCGCACCGCCGAGTCGGTCGTGTTGACGCTCTGCCCGCCGGGGCCCGACGACCGGTAGACGTCGATGCGCAGGTCGGCGTCGTGGATCTCGACGTCGACGTCCTCGGCCTCGGCCAGCACCAGGACACCCGCGGCGGACGTGTGGATGCGGCCCTGCGACTCCGTGACGGGCACGCGCTGGACGCGGTGCACGCCACCCTCGAACTTCAGCAGCGCGTGCGGGGCCTCGCCCGGCTCGGGCGTCCCCTTGGCCTTGACGGCCATCGTGACGGACTTGTAGCCGCCGAGCGCCGACTCCGTCGCGTCGAGGACCTCGGTCTTCCAGCCCCGCTGCTCGGCGTAGCGCGCGTACATCCGCTGCAGGTCGCCGGCGAACAGGGCCGACTCCTCGCCGCCCTCGCCGCCCTTGATCTCCAGCAGGACGTCCTTGGCGTCCTGCGGGTCACGCGGCACCAGGAGGCGCTGCAGCCGCTCGGACAGCTCGTGCAGGCGCGGCTCGAGGGCGTCGATCTCGGCGGCGAACGAGGAGTCCTCGGCGGCGAGCTCCCGCGCGGCCTCGAGGTCGTCGGTGGCCTGCTGGAAGTCGCGGTACGTCTTGACGATCGCGCTCAGCTCGGCGTAGCGCTGGCCGAGCTTCTTGGCCAGGCCCGGGTCGGAGTGCACCGACGGATCGCCCATGCGCTCCTCGAGCTCGGCGTGCTCGCGGACGAGGGAGTCGACGGCCTCGAACATGACTGGCTCCTGGGTGAGGGACGGACGGGGTGGACGCGGGGCGGACACAACGACAGCGCCGACCCGAGCCCGGTGGGGGCTGGGGTCGGCGCTGGCAGGTCGCTACTTCTTGGCGTAACGCTTCTCGAAGCGGGCGACGCGTCCGCCGGTGTCGAGGATCTTCTGCTTGCCCGTGTAGAACGGGTGGCAGGCGGAGCAGACGTCGGCGCGGAGAACGCCCTCGGGCGCCGTGCTCTTGGTCGTGAACGTGTTGCCGCAGGTGCAGGTGACCTCGGTGTCGACGTAGTCGGGGTGGATGCCGTTCTTCATGATGTGTCCTCTCGGCGGTCGCTGGGTCGTCCCGCGGAGTGCGGTGGCGTGAACCAGAACCAAGGATGAATTGTGCCAGTTGGCACACGGTTCAGCGAAATCGGGGGCGGGTTTATTCCGCGGGGAGGAGCTTCTCGATGTCGCCGCGGATCTTCTCGGGCTTGGTCGCCGATCCGTAGCGCTTGACGACGTTGCCCTCGGCGTCGACCAGGAACTTGGTGAAGTTCCACTTGATCTTGGACGGCCCGACACCGCCCTTCTCCTTCTTCAGCCACTGGTACAGCGGGTGGGCGCCGTCGCCGTTGACCTCGATCTCGGAGAACAGCGGGAACGAGACGCCGAAGTTCTTCTCGCAGAACGTCGCGGTCTCCTCGTCGCCGTCGGGGTTCTGGTTGCCGAACTGGTCGCACGGGAAGCCCAGCACGACCAGACCGCGGTCGACGTACTCCTGGTAGACCGCCTCGAGGCCCTTGAACTGGGGCGTGAAGCCGCACTGGGTGGCGGTGTTGACGATCAGCAGCACCTTGCCGCGGTAGTCGGCCAGGAGGCGCTCGGTCCCGTCGATCGAGGTCGCGGAGAAGTCGTAGGCGGTGGTCATGCGTCCATCGTAGGCGCGGCCCGTGGCACCGACCATCCCAAAGCTGCGCACCCGGGGCTTGTTGGCCGAAAACCTTCTGCGCGCAGAGAATCTGGCCTACCCTGAGGCTCATCGGACCCGAGGCCGCCCTGCCGGCCGGGGAGCGGGTCCGTCGGAACTGGGAGGTCCGACCATGAAGACTTTCGCCTGCGGAGACGTCGTGCCGGGATGCCGGGCGTCGTGGGTGTGCGACACCGAGGACGACATCCTGGTGCAGGTGGCCACGCACGCCGCCGACCACGGGATCGTCGAGGTCTCGGACGAGCTCGTGGCCGCGGTCCGGGCCCACATCGTCGCCGTCGCCTGAACGGCGTGGCCACGATGGGCTCGCTCCCCCGCCTGCCGGGGGTCGACACGACTGACGCGGGTCCCGCCCGTGACGCCGGTGTCAGGGTGCTGCACCAACCCATCCTCGACGTGGCGCGCGGCACGGCCGCGGGGTTCCACGCCGTGCCCGAGGTGTCGCGCGGACGTCTCGCCGACCCGGTCCCGCGCTGGGCCGTCACGGTGCGGACGATCGACGCCGCCCTGACCGCGTCGGCGACCCTGCCCACCAACACGTTCATCTCGGTGCCAGTCCCGCTCGACCTGGTCGCCGATCCCGCCGTCCGGTCGCGACTCGCGGCCCACGGCCAGCTCGGCGGGGTCGTGCTCGACGTGACGGACTTCAGCAGCGAGCTGGTCTCGCGGGCCGTGCCGGCGCTCGACGACTACCGTGCCGCGGGCGCCCGCATCGCGGTCGGCGGCCGGGACGACGCCCAGCCGGAGCTCGGAAGCATCGTGCGGCTGCGTCCCGCGATCATCCGCCTGGGTGCCGCGTGGACACGCGGCATCGACACCCACCCGAGCCGGCGCACCGCGATCGAGGTGACGGGCCAGCTCGCGGGAAAGCTCGACGCGTGGATCCTGGCGGACGCGGTCGAGACGGCCGCCGAGCTGCGGGTCCTGGCGCAGCTCGGCGTGCCGCTGGCGCGCGGGCCGTTCGTCGGCGTGGCCGGCCCGGCGTGGCCCGCGATCCCCGGCGCGACGCGGACCGCGCTGCCGCCGGCCACGAGGAGGCCGGACGGCGTGCTGCGATCGCTGCTGCAGCAGGCCTACACGACCCGCCACCCCGAGGCGACCCGCAGCGTCCTGGCCGAGGCGACGGGCTTCGAGCACGTCGTGGTGGTCGACGAGCAGCACCGCCCCGTCGCGCTGCTGCACCACACGGGCGGCCGGCACGAGCCGGTCGACGTCATGACCGTCAACGTCGACACCCCGGTCGCCGATGCCGTCTCCCGCGCCATGGCACGGCCCCCGGAGCACCGCTTCGTCCCCCTGTGCTGCACCGACGGGGCGGGACGCTTCGTCGGGATCCTGCGCATGGAGCGGCTCATGGCGCACCTCGTCGACGGCGCCTCGGGGCAGCCCACCTGACGGGGGTCGCCCCGATCGACGCGGACGACGAAGGGGTGGGCCCGCTCCTGCGGATCCACCCCTCGTCAGTCGGCGGGCCGGGCGTCGTGCCCGGCCCGTGACGGCTCAGCCCGCGGGCAGCGCCTTGGTGACCTGCGTCAGCAGGTCGGCGTTGTCCTTGGTCCTGGCGAGCGTCTCGAGCACCAGCTCGAGACCCTTCTGACCGTCGACACCGGCCAGGCCGCGGCGGAGCCGGCCGGCCTCGGCGAGCTCGTCGGCGCCCATCAGCAGCTCCTCGCGGCGCGTGCTCGACGCGGTGAGGTCGATCGCCGGGAAGATGCGCTGGTCGGCGAGGTCGCGGCGCAGACGCAGCTCCCAGTTGCCGGTGCCCGTGAACTCCTCGAAGATGACCTCGTCGGTGCGCGAGCCCGTCTCGACGAGCGCCGTCGCGAGGATCGTCAGCGAGCCGCCGTCCTCGACGTTGCGGGCCGCGCCGAAGAACTTCTTCGGCGGGTACAGCGCGGACGAGTCGACCCCGCCGGACATGACGCGACCCGACGTCGGACCGGCCAGGTTGTAGGCGCGTCCCAGCCGGGTGATGCCGTCGAGCAGCAGCACGACGTCGTGGCCCAGCTCGACCAGGCGCTTGGCCCGCTCGATCGCGAGCTCGGCGACCATCGTGTGGTCGGTCGCGGGACGGTCGAACGTGGACGCGATGACCTCGCCCTTGACGGAGCGCTGGAAGTCGGTGACCTCCTCGGGACGCTCGTCGACCAGGACGACCATCAGGTGGCACTCGGGGTTGTTCGCCGTGATGGCGTGCGCGAGCTGCTGCAGGACCATGGTCTTGCCGGCCCGGGGCGGCGAGACGATGAGACCGCGCTGACCCTTGCCGATCGGCGCGACCAGGTCGACGACGCGGCCCGTGACACCGCCGGCCTCGCCCTCGAGGCGCAGGCGCTCGGTCGGGTGCAGCGGCGTGAGCTGCGAGAACTCGACCCGCTTGGTGGCCTCGTCGAGGCTCATGCCGTTGACCGAGTCGATCTTGACCATCGGGTTGAACTTCTCCTTGCGCTCGCCCTCGCGGGGCTGGCGCACCTGGCCGACGACGGCGTCACCGCGGCGAAGGCCCCACTTGCGGACCATCGACAGCGAGACGTAGACGTCGTTGTCGCTCGGCAGGTAGCCCGTCGTGCGGACGAAGGCGTAGTTGTCGAGGATGTCGAGGATGCCCGCGGCGGGCACCAGGACGTCGTCCTCGGTGTAGGACGTGTCGACGTCCATCGCGCCGCCGCGACCGGCTGCGGCACCGTTGCGGTTGCGGCCGCGACGGTTGCGGCGACGGCCGCCCATCTCGTCGTCGTCCTCCGGACCGTTCGCCGGGGCACCGCCCTGGTTGCGGTTCTGCGCGGGCGCGTTGCCGCCGTTCTGGTTGTTCTGGTTGTTCTGACGGCCGCCGCCCTGGTTGCCGTCCTTGGCCTGGCCGCCGTCCTTGGTCTGCGCGGCGTCCTTGTTCTGGCCGCCGTCCATGTTCTGGCCGCCGTCCTTGTTCTGGCCGCCGTCCCTGTTCTGACCGCCCTGGCCTCGGCCGCGACCCCGTCCACGGCCGTTGCCGGTTGCGTTGCCGTTGGCGTTGCCGCCGTCGGAGTCGTCGTCCTTGGGCTGCTCGTCGGCACGGCCCTCGGCGCGCGTGTCTGCCTTGGCGTCGCGGTCCTTCGCGGCGGCGCGACCCGCGCGGGCGGGCTGCTCGGCCTCGGGCTCGGCCACCTCGGCGGAGGCCTGGTCGGCCTTCTCGGCGGCCGGCTTGTCGGCCTTGGCGCGACGGCTCCGGACGGGCTTCTCGACCTTCGCCGGTGCGTCGGCCGCGGCAGCGGTCGCGGTGTCGGTCGAGGGCTCGGCGACGGGCAGCGTCACGGCCGCCGGCGGCGTCGTGTCGACGGCGGGGCCGGAGGCGGCCTTGACCGCGGCCTTCGTCGAGGTGCCCGCGTCGCCGCGGGCGATCTTGATGGCGTCGATCAGAGCGCCCTTGCGCATCTTCTCGGCGCCGGTGATGCCGAGCTCGGAGGCGATCTCCTGGAGCTCGGCGAGCACCTTGCCGCCCAGTCCTCCGCCGGTGCGCCTCGGCGCGGCGGTGGCCGCGGGAGCGTCGGTCGGCGTGGACGCGTCGGATGTGGTGGTGTCGGTCACGTAGGTTCCTTACGGGGGATGAGGCCACACGGCCAGTGCTCCGGGAGTCCGGGAGGCATCAGGGCTGGCCCGTATCTGACGGGCGGCGAAGTGGCACTGCTCACTTGCGGTGGAGCTGTCGGGGAGTTGTACTCGACTCCGACCCGCTCACCATAACACCCTCGGGTGCGACGGCTCAGCGGCCGACGACCCGGACGCCCGTCGCGTCGACGTCGAGCTCGTGGACCGACCAGCCCGCGGGCACGGCTTCGGCGACACCGCGCGCGAACGCCAGCACCGTCGGACCCGCGCCGGAGATGATCGTGGGCACACCGTCGACCCGCAGCGCCCGCAGCAGCTTGTAGGAGTCGGGCATCGCCTCGGCCCGGTACGCCTGGTGCAGGCGGTCCTCGGTGGCCGAGATCAGCCGGTGCGGCGCCCCGGTGAGGGCCGCGACGAGCAGCGCCGCCCGTCCCGCGTTGACCGCCGCGTCGCGGTGCGGGACCGTCTCGGGCAGCAGCCCACGGGCCTTCTCGGTGGACACCGCGGTCGACGGCACGAACACCGTGACGGCGACGTCGGTGTCGAGGCGCTCGACCGATGCGGCGGCGCCGTCGATCCACGAGATCGTGAGACCGCCGAAGAAGGCGGCCGCGACGTTGTCGGGGTGTCCCTCGATGTCGACCGTCAGCTGGAAGGCCGCGGCGTCGTCGAGCAGCTCGTCGCCGCCGTCGACCAGCGCGCGGGCCAGCACGACGCCGCCGACGATCGCGGCCGCCGACGAGCCCAGCCCGCGTCCGTGCGGGATGACGTTGTCGCACGTCAGGCGCAGGCCCGTCGGGCGTCCGCCCAGCAGGTCGAAGGCAGCGTGCATCGCCTGCACGACGAGGTGCGTCTCGTCGAGCGGGACGCCGTCGCGCCCCTCCCCCGTCACCGTGATCTCGAGGCCCGAGTCGATGACCTCGGCGGTGATCTCGTCGTGCATCGACAGGGCCAGGCCCAGGGCGTCGAAGCCCGGGCCGAGGTTGGCGCTGGAGGCCGGCACGCGGACCGTGACGGGCCCCTGGACGAACGTCACCGCAGTCCGGCGGCCTCGGCCGCCGCGTCGACGTCGAACTCGATGATCGCGTCGACGAGCGCACCGGCACCCGACAGCGCCGTGTCGATGTCCTTGAGCCCGTGGCCCGTGACCGTGACGGCGATCGTCAGGCCCGGGTCGACCTGTCCCGCGGCCGCGGCCTCGACGAGGCCGGCGACGCCGGCTGCCGAGGCCGGCTCGACGAAGACACCGTCGCGGGCGGCCAGGTCGCGCTGGGCCTGCAGGATCTGCTCGTCGCTGACCGACCCGATGCGGCCCGCCGACTCGTCGCGGGCGGCCTCGGCGAGGTGCCACGACGCGGGGTTGCCGATGCGGATGGCCGTCGCGACGGTCTCGGGGTGCGGGATCGGCGCACCCTGCACGATGGGGTCGGAGCCCTTGGCCTGGAAGCCCCACATCTGCGGGGTGCCCGACGACACGCCCGCCTCGGCGTACTCGCGGTAGCCCAGCCAGTAGGCCGAGATGTTGCCCGCATTGCCGACCGGCAGGACGTGCAGGTCGGGCGCGGCACCGAGCGAGTCGACGATCTCGAACGACGCGGTCTTCTGCCCCTGCAGCCGCACGGGGTTGACGGAGTTGACCAGAGCGACGGGGTACTTGTCGGCCAGCGCCCGCGAGAGCTGCAGGCACTCGTCGAAGCCGCCCTTGACCTGGATGACCTCGGCGCCGTGCATGACGGCCTGGGCCATCTTGCCCGCCGCGATCTTGCCGTGGGGCACCAGCACGACGGGCGTCAGGCCCGCCTGCGCCGCGTAGGCCGTCATCGACGCCGACGTGTTGCCGGTCGAGGCGCACACGACGGCCCTGGCTCCCTCGCCCACGGCGACCGACACGGCGGTCGTCATGCCGCGGTCCTTGAACGAGCCGGTGGGGTTGTTGCCCTCGACCTTGAGCCAGACGTCACCGCGCACGAGGCCCGACAGCCACGCCGAGCGGACGAGCGGCGTGCCGCCCTCGCCCAGCGAGATGACGGGCGACCCGTCGGTCACGGGCAGCCACTCGCGGTACTCCTCGATCACGCCGCGCCACACGTGTGCCATCAGAATCCTCCCTCGACGCGCATCACCGATGTCACGTCCCTCACCATGTCGAGACCCCGCAGCGACGCGACGGTCGCCGACAGCGCGGCGTCCTCGGCCTCGTGGGTCACGATGACCAGCTGGGCGTCGGACCCGCTGCCCTCCTGCCGGACCGTCTTGATCGAGACGTCGTACTCCGCGAACGCGCTCGCGACCGACGCCAGCACGCCCGCGCGGTCGTCGACGTCGATCGAGACGTGGTAGCGGGTGCGCGCCCGGCCCATGTCGAGCACCTCGAGCTGCGCGTGGGTCGACTCACCGGGCCCGAACACGTCGCTGCGACGGTTGCGGGCGACCGAGACGACGTCGCCCAGCACGGCGCTCGCGGTGGGGGCACCGCCGGCGCCGGGGCCGTAGAACATCAGCTCGCCGGCCGCCTCGCTCTCGACGAAGACCGCGTTGTACGCGCCGCGGACGCTCGCGAGCGGGTGCGTCAGCGGGATCATCGCGGGGTGCACGCGCGCCGAGACGGCCGGGCCGTCGGGCGTCTCGTGCCGCTCGCAGATCGCCAGCAGCTTGACGACGCAGCCCATCTCGTCGGCCGAGCGGACGTCGGCGGCGGTGACGTCGGTGATGCCCTCCCGGTGCACGTCGCCGATCGTGACGCGCGTGTGGAACGCCAGCCCCGCGAGGATCGCGGCCTTCGAGGCGGCGTCGAAGCCCTCGATGTCGGCCGTCGGATCGGCCTCGGCGTAGCCGAGCCGCTGCGCCTCGTCGAGCGCCTCGGAGAAGCCCTGGCCCGTCGTGGTCATGGCGTCGAGGATGAAGTTCGTGGTGCCGTTGACGATGCCCAGCACGCGCTGCACGCGGTCGCCGGCCAGCGACTCGCGCAGCGGCCGGACGATCGGGATCGCGCCCGCGACGGCGGCCTCGAAGTAGAGGTCGCGCTCGGCCTTGTGCGCCGCCTCGAACAGCGTCGCGCCGTCCTCGGCGAGCAGGGCCTTGTTGGCGGTGACGACCGAGGCGCCGTGCTCGAGCGCCGACAGGATCAGGTCGCGGGCCAGGTCGATGCCGCCGATGACCTCGATCACGACGTCGATGTCGCCGCGCGAGACCAGTCCGGCCGCGTCGGTCGTGAACAGCTCGTCGGGCACGTCGAGGTCGCGCTCGCGACCGAGCCGCCGGACGGCGATGCCCACCAGCTCCATCGGCGCGCCGACGCGCTGCGCGAGCTCGTCGGCGTCACGCGTCAGCAGGCGGGCGACCTCCGTGCCGACGACGCCGCAGCCGAGCAGGGCGACGCGGATCGGGCGTCCGGGGGTCCACGCGACGGGATCTGACGATGAGGGGCTCACCGGGCAAGGGTATCGGCGTCGACGGCCCACCCCCGCACTCCCCTGCAACCGCGGACGCCGAGGGGCCACGACACATCGGAGACATGCCGTCTGGATATCATCGTGGCCGGTCGGGGGGCCGACTCGGAGCCTCCCTCACGACGCCCGGGGGCACCATGACACGTTCGGCACGACTCACCTCTTCCTCCCATCCACGACACGGCCGACGACCGCGTCGGATCGCCGGCACGCTCACGGCCCTGTGCCTGGGCATCACCGGCCTCGCCGCCCTGCCGGCCCAGGCCGCCGGCGCCGGTTCGATCACCGGCACCGTCTTCACGCAGGCGGTCGGTGGCACGCCGCAGGCGGCCACCGGCGGATACGTCTACCTGTCCAAGAAGTCGGCGGACGGCGACTTCTACACCAGCGTCGACTCCGACCCCTCCACGGCGGGTACCGATGGGTTCTCGTTCTCGGGCAGCACCTTCACGCTGTCCGGGCTCGAGCCCGGGTCCTACAAGTTCGAGATGGCCTCGGCCAGTGCTCAGGACGGCGGCGACTACCAGCGCGAGTACTACAACGACGCCGAGTACGAGTGGGACGCGACCCCCGTCGAGGTCGGGTCCGGCGAGACCTCGGTCGACCCCATGGTGCTCGAACCGGCGGGCCAGATCAGCGGACGCGTCACGGATGCGTCCGGAGCCCCGCTCGCGAACGCCAACGTCTCGTTCCAGCGCACCGCGCTCGGCGGCTCGAACGGTGTGCAGACGGATGCCGACGGCCGCTACTCGACGACGAACATCTTCGGCGAGGGTCTCGTCAAGGGCGACGTCCGCGTGACGGCGAGCAAGAGCGGCACGTGGGAGACCGACGAGCCCAGCTACGTCAGTGAGTACTGGAAGGACGCCAGGACCTACGCCGCGGCCACGCCCGTCAAGGTCGTTCCAGGCGCGACCACGAAGGGTGTCGACTTCACGCTCGACGTGGCACCCCGCATCCGACTGACGGTCAAGGATCCGGAAGGGCAGCCCGTTCCCAACGCCGACGTGGGCATCTTCGTCTTCTACGACGGCGCGTGGGGCCCCTACCAGGCCGGCCCCAACCTGACGGACGGCTCGGGAGTCTTCCGCAAGACCGTTGCCGTCGGCGAGAAGTACAAGTTCTTCATCGATCCGCCGGAGGGTGTCGGCGGGGTCACGGAGTGGTACGACGACGCCTACAGCGAGGCAGACGCGAAGGTGGTCTCGGCCACCGAGGACGGCCAGGTCGTCGACATCACGATTAAGCTCGGCGCCGCACCTGCGGTCACCCCGGCTCCCGCACCCGCCCCGACGCCGACCGTGGTGCCCGCTCCCGTCGCACCCGGACGGTTCGCGACGTCCAAGGTCTCGGTCCAGGGCACCGCGAAGGTCGGTCGCACCCTGCGCGCGTCCACCCGCGCCTGGGCTCCGTCACCGGTCAGCCTGAGCTACACGTGGTACCGCAACGGCAGGGTGGTCAAGGGCCAGAAGAAGGCTGCGTACACGCTGCGCAAGGCCGACCAGGGCAAGCGCATCACGGTGCGCGTCCACCAGCGCAAGGCGTCGTACACGACCGCGAGCCGTCTGAGCGCCAAGACCCCGAAGGTCAGGAAGCGTTAGCGCTGCTCACCCGCGACGCCGACGCGACGGCCAGCACGCCCACGGCCGCGGCCAGGCCGAAGACCAGGACGTAGCCGGCCGTCGCGTCGATCGTCAGCATCGCGGCGAACACGACACTGCCGACCGACAGGACGAGCGACTCGGCCACCGCGTCGTTGACCTGCATCGCGGCGCTGTTCGCGCCCTGCTCAGCCGTGGACGAGTGGTCGAGGAGCAGCACGCCCAGCGTGGACACGGCCAGGCCCATGCCGAGGCCTCCCACGGCCCACACGGTCGCGATGGCGAGCACCGGCACCGCAGGGACGAGGGTCAGGAATCCCGAGCACGTGCCGAGCAGGACGCACACCGCCCCGACCCGGACGCGCAGGGGCTTGGACGACAGCCCAGGGACGTTGGCGGCGAGCCACGAACCACCGAACCACAGGACAGCGGCACTCGTCAGCAACAGTCCGGCCTGTGACACGCCCAGCCCGCGGTGATCGACGAGCGAGAGGGGCACGTAGGTCTCAGCGCCGAAGAACGCCGCGCTCAACAGGCTCCGGGTCGCCACGACGCCCGGGAGGCCGCGTCGCCCTCGCCACGTCCCCACCGGAACGAGCCGTGGGGCGAACACGACGATCACGGCGACCGCCACGACGAGAAGCAGCGGCCACCAGGCGACCCCGCGATGACCCGCCGCGCTGACACCGACGACCCCCGCGGCCACCCACACCGCCCACAGCGGACGCCGGCGGTCGACCACGACGTCCGGGTCGCCGTCGATCGCATCGAGCGCGCGCCACACCAGGCCGAGCGACGCCACGGCGATGACCGGCACTCCCAGGAACACCCACCGCCACCCGAACAGATCGGCGATCGTGCCGGCGACGAACGGGCCCATCAGAGCCGGCAGCAGCCACGCGCTTGTCATGACGGTGAAGACCCTGGCCCTCAGCTCCTCCTCGAACGTACGGCCGATGACGACGTAGAGGCCCACCCCGACGAATCCCATGCCGAGCCCCTGCACCGCCCGACCGACGAGGAACACCGGCATGTTCGAGGCGAGGCCGGCGACGACGAGACCCACGACGAAGATCCCCACGCCGGCTCGCAGTCCCGCGCCTGGACCACGCCGGTCCGTCCACGGGCCCGCCAGCATCATCGACACCACGCCGATCGCGATGGGCGTGGCGAACGACAACGCATACAGACCGATACCGTCGAGCTCCTCGGCGACCAGCGGCATGACCGTGGCCACCGCGAGCGACTCGAACGCCACGAGGAAGGCCAACGAGAACACGCCCAGGACGACGAGGCCATGGGGCCCCGTCCAGAGCTTCTCACGGGCCGGGTGGGGGTGGATCGTCATGCCGGGCTGCTCCTTCGTCGTGGGGAGATCCCATCCGACAACCTCAAGCGCAGTTGAGGTCAAGCCCGACGCTCCGGTGACCCGCGCGGGCTGGCAGGCTGTCGCCGTGAGCTCGATGTCCCCGACCGGCGACCACGACCGCGCCGCCTCGGCCCGAGCCGGCTTCCGGGCCGCCCTCCCCTACGCCGCCGTCGGCCTCGTCCTGTCGATGTCGTTCGGCATCCTGGCTCGCGACTCGGGCTTCTCCGCGGAGGCGACGATCGTGATGTCGGCCATCGTGTTCGCCGGCTCGGCGCAGTTCGCCGCCGTGTCGATCCTCGCCTCGGGCGGCACCGCGACCGCCGCCGTCGCGGCAGCGGCGCTGATGAACTCGCGCTTCCTGCCGATGGGCATCGCACTGGGACCTTCCCTGCCGGGCCGCGCGCCGTGGAGGGCGGCCCAGGGCCAGGCCGTCGTCGACGCGTCGTGGGCGATGGCGAACCGCGGCGACGGGACGTTCGACCGCTGGTTCCTGTTCGGCTCGACGGCACCGCAGTACGTCACCTGGATCGTCGGCACCGTGGTCGGCGCGCTGGGCGGCGACCTGTTCAGCGATCCGTCCCGGTTCGGCCTCGACGCGATCTACCCGACGTTCTTCCTGGCCCTGATGCTCGCCGAGGTGAAGGACCGGACGACCCTCGCCGTCGCGGTCGTCGGTGGGCTGGTCGCGCTCAGCCTGGTCCCGGTCGCGCCGGCCGGGCTGCCGGTGCTGGCGGCGAGCCTCGTGGCCCTGTGGGGACTCCGCCGAGCGGGGCGGGCCGCATGACCGCGACGATCTGGTGGACCATCGCGGGCTGCACCGTCGTCACGGCGATCATCAAGGGCATCGGGCCGGTGGCCTTCGGCGGACGGGAGATGCCGCCGCGGGTCGTCGGGGTCATCGCCCTCATGGCGCCCGCGCTGCTGGCGGCACTCGTCGTGACGAGCACCTTCGCGACGGGCGACCGCTGGCACGTCGGCGCGCACACCGTCGGCGTCGCGACCGGCGGCGTCATCCTCGTGCGCAAGGGCCCGCTCGTCGTCGCGGTCGCGGTGGCGGTCGCCGTCACGGCAGCGCTGCGCGCGTTCACCTGAGCCACGACCTCACCTATGGTTGAGGTCGTGGCGAGCGATCGGGTGGACCTGACCCCGGGAGCCGTCTCCGAGCGCACCGGCGTCTCGGTGCCCACCCTGCACTTCTACGAGCGCGAGGGGCTCATCGAGAGCCACCGCACGTCCGGCAACCAGCGCCGCTACCACCGTGAGGTGCTTCGTCGCATCGCGTTCATCCGCGTCTCGCAAGGGGTCGGCATCTCGCTGGCGCGCATCCGGGAGGCACTCACGACGTTGCCGGACGACCGAGTGCCGACGAAGGCCGACTGGTCGCGCCTGTCGCGCCGGTGGCGAGCAGACCTCGACGCCCGCATCGAGCAGCTGCAACGCCTGCGCGACGACCTCGACGGCTGCATCGGCTGCGGATGCCTGTCGCTGAAGAGCTGCGCCCTCTACAACACCGACGACGTCCTGGCGGCCCGCGGCCCCGGGCCGAGACGGCTGTTGGTCGACCGCGACGGCGGAGACGACGACGAGCCCCTCGTCAGCCCGCGAGGCTGATCGCCAGGTTGATCGTCGTCGCGACGACCACGGTGCCGAAGACGTACGACAGCAGTGCGTGACGCAGCACCAGCCCGCGCAGCTCGCTGGTGCGCAGGTTCGTGTCGGAGATCTGGAACGTCATGCCGACCGAGAGCGCGACATAGGCGAAGTCGACGAACCGCGGCGGGGCGTCGGTGTTGAAGTCGATGTCACGACCACCGCTCGGCAGCGGCTCCCCCTCGAAGTACTGCGCCGCGTAGCGCAGCGTGAACAGCGTGTGCACCAGCAGCCACGACAGGGCGACACCCGCCAGAGCGGTCGCGGCCAGCGCTCCCGACCGGGCGTCGGACGCGTCGTGGCCCTCGACCAGCAGCATCGCCACGGCGCCCAGGCTCGCGACCGAGGCGACGAGCACCAGGGCGTCCGCGAGCCCGCGCGCCGGGTCCTCGCGACGCGCGTGGGTCGCCGTCGCCGCGGCGTCCATGCGCCCGATCACCAGCCACACCCACACGACGTACAGCAGGCACGCCGCTGCCCACCCCACGACCAGACCCAGCTCCCACGAGTCCCAGACCGTCACACCGGCCCCGACCACCACGGCGACGACGACCATCGCGGCGAACCGTGCCGCGTAGCGGTGCGTCACCGGCGCGGGCATCGCGACTACCCGACGTCGAGAGTCAGCAGGTCGTCCTCGGTCTCGCGGCGCAGGATGACCCGCGCCTCGCCGTCGCGCACCGCGACGACCGCGGCCCGCGGGACGTGGTTGTAGTTGCTGGCCAGCGAGCGGCAGTACGCGCCGGTGCCGGGGACGGCGAGCAGGTCGCCCGCCTCGACGTCGCCGGGCAGGAACTCGTCCTTGACGACGATGTCGCCCGACTCGCAGTGCTTGCCGACGACGCGGCTCAGCACGGCGGGCGTCTCGGACGTGCGGGAGGCCAGCGTGCACGAGTAGTCGGCCCCGTAGAGCGCGGGACGGATGTTGTCGCTCATGCCGCCGTCGACCGAGACGTAGCGCCGCGAGGCACCGCCGTCGAGGGCGACCGACTTGCTCGTGCCGACCTCGTAGAGCGTGAACGTCGACGGTCCGGCGATCGCGCGGCCGGGCTCGATCGACAGGTGCGGCACGGCGATGCCCATCGACGCGCACTCGTCGTCGACGATCTTCAGCATGCCGCGGGCCAGGTCGGCGGCCGTCGAGGGATCGTCCTGCGTCGTGTAGGCGATGCCGAAGCCGCCGCCGAGGTCGAACTCCGGCATCGTGACGCCGAGCTCGGCCTGCACCTGCGCGTGCAGGCGCAGCACGCGGCGGGCGGCGACCTCGAAGCCGTCGGTCACGAAGATCTGCGAGCCGATGTGCGAGTGCAGGCCGCGCAGCTCGAGACCCGGCTCGGCGATCACGCGCCGGACGGCGTCGAGGGCGTCGCCGCCCGAGATCGAGAAGCCGAACTTCTGGTCCTCGTGGGACGTCGAGATGTACTCGTGGGTGTGCGCCTCGACCCCGGCCGTCACGCGGACCATGACGGCTGCCGTGACGCCGAGCTCGGCGGTCAGGTCGCGCAGGCGCCCGATCTCCTCGACCGAGTCGATGATGATGCGGCCGACACCGGCCTGGAGCGCACGGCGCAGCTCGGCGACCGACTTGTTGTTGCCGTGCAGCGCGATGCGGGCGGGCGGGACGTCCGCCCTCAGCGCGACCGCGAGCTCGCCGCCGGTGCAGACGTCGAGGTTGAGGCCCTCGTCGGCGATCCAGCGGGCGGTCGCGACGCACAGGAACGCCTTGGCGGCGTAGTAGACGTCCGCGTCGGGGAACGCCTCCTTGAACCCGCGCGCACGACGCCGGAAGTCGTCCTCGTCGACGACGTAGGTCGGGGTGCCGAACTCGGCGGCCAGGTCGGTCGCCGAGGCGCCCGCGACCGTCAGGACGCCGTCGACCTTCGCGACGCCGTCGGACCACAGGTGCGGGACGAGCTCGTTGGGGTCGTCGGGGTTCTTGAGCCAGGCGGGACCGCGGTCGCCGGCCTGGCCGTGCAGGGCACCGGCCTCGTGGGAGCGCATGCCTACATCCTCTCGGGAGCGGTCACGCCCAGCAGGGCCAGACCGTTGGCGATGACCTGACGCGTCGCGGCGACCAGCATGAGCCGGGCCCGGTGCAGGTCGCTCGGGTCCTCGTCGCCCTTGGGCAGGACGTGCGCGACGTCGTAGAACTTGTGGAACGCCGAGGCGGTGTCCTCGAGGTAGCGCGCGATGCGGTGCGGCTCGCGCAGCTCGGCCGCACGGGCCACGACCTTCGGGTAGTCGGCGAGCGAGCGCAGCAGCGCACCCTCCTGCTCGACCGCCAGCAGCGACGGGTCGAACGTCGCCTCGTCGATCGTGACGCCGAGGTCGACCGCGTTGCGGATGATCGACGAGAGGCGGGCGTGCGCGTACTGGACGTAGTAGACGGGGTTGTCGCTGGTCTGGCTGGCCCACAGGTCGAGGTCGAGGTCGATCGTGGAGTCCATCGAGTAGCGCGCCAGGGCGTAGCGCGAGGCGTCGACGCCGATCGCGTCGACGAGGTCCTCCAGCCGCAGCACCGTGCCGGCGCGCTTGCTCATGCGCAGGGGCTCGCCGTCGCGCACCAGGTTGACCATCTGCCCGATCAGCAGCTCGAGGTTGACCTTCGGGGTGTCGCCGAAGGCGGCGCACATCGCCATCATGCGCGAGACGTATCCGTGGTGGTCGGCGCCCAGCATGATCAGGCATCGGTCGAAGCCCCGCTCGCGCTTGTCGAGGTAGTACGCCAGGTCTCCCGAGATGTAGGCAGGCTGGCCGTCGGACTTGATCACGACGCGGTCCTTGTCGTCGCCGAACTCGGACGTCTTGAGCCATGTCGCGTCGTCCTGCTCGTACATCATCCCGAGCTCGCGCAGGCGGGCGATCGCGCGGTCGACGGCGCCCGAATCGTGCAGGTCGTTCTCGTGGAAGTAGACGTCGAAGTCGACGCCGAAGTCGTGCAGGCTCGCCTTGATCTCGCCGAACATCAGGTCGACGCCCTCGGCGCGGAACGTCTCGAGCGCCTCGTCGTCGGGCAGCTGGGCGGCGCCGGGGACCTTGGCCGTGACGGTCGCCGCGATGTCGGAGATGTACTGACCGCCGTAGCCGTCCTCGGGTGCGTCCTCGCCCCGGGCGTCGGCCAGCAGCGAGCGCGCGAAGCGGTCGATCTGCACGCCGTGGTCGTTGAAGTAGTACTCGCGGGTGACGTCGGCGCCGATCGCCGTCAGGATGCGACCCAGCGAGTCGCCGACCGCGGCCCACCGCACGCCACCGATGTGGATCGGGCCGGTGGGGTTGGCGCTGACGAACTCGAGGTTGACCCTCTGACCGGCGTAGAGGTCGCTCGTGCCGTACGACGTCCCGGCCGCGACGATCTGCGGAGCCAGGGCGCCCTGCGCACCCGCGGCGACCCGGATGTTGAGGAAGCCGGGTCCGGCGATCTCGGCGCTCGCGACGCCCTCGGCCGACGCCAGCTGGTCGGCCAGCAGCTGCGCGAACTCGCGCGGGTTCATGCCGGCCTTCTTGCCCAGCTGCAGCGCGATGTTGGTGGCGTAGTCGCCGTGCTCCTTGACCTTGGGTCGCTCGACGAGCACCTGGGCGGGGACGCCGTCCGGGAGGGCCACGGCCCCCGACTCGGTCAGGGCGGTCAGGGCGTCGACGATCGTGCTGGAGAGCTGCTCGGGGGTCACACGACCAGCGTATCCGCCGCGTCGACCGGGCCCGGACGTGGACGACCCGCAGGGCTGGGGCTCAGGCCCCTCACCGAGCGGACACACTCGGCACCCTGCGGGTCGGATGACTGCGGGTATTCGCCGTCACCGGTCCAGTTGACGCTGAACTGGGGTCCGCGACTAGCGGACAGCCACCTCACATGTCCAAGACGAATTCATTCTTCGGACCACCTCCTTTCCGTGTACCTGAAACGGTACGTCCGTCAGGGGCCCGGTTCAAGAGGAACGCGTCAGGGGGCGCGACGCGCGCGCGTGCGGTCGAGGACGTCGCCGACCGTCACCACCAGGTGGTCGGGGTCGAACGGCTTGGTCACGTAGGCGTCGACCCCCGCCTCGGTGGCCCGCTGGATGTCGGCGGCCTGCCCCTGCGTCGAGACCATGACGACCGCGATGTCGCGCGTGCGCCGGTCGGCGCGGATCGCCGTGACGGTCGCGACGCCGTCGAGCCGCGGCATCATGACGTCGACCGTGATGAGGTCGGGCATCGTCTCGAGGCGCTTCAGGACGTCGAGGCAGTCGACGCCGTCGACCGCCTCGTCGACGTCGTAGCCGGCCAGCTCGAGGTTGGTGCGGATCAGAAATCGGATCGAGGCCGTGTCGTCGACCACGAGCACTCTGGGCATGGACACCACGGTAGTGGGCGTGGGGTAGGCTCACACCGCAGTTGGCCGCATTGGCCCCCGTAGCTCAGGGGATAGAGCGCCGCCCTCCGGAGGCGGAAGCGGAGGTTCGAATCCTCCCGGGGGCACCGATCGTCTCGGTGCCGTGCACCAGGCAGACCGGCGTGACCGAGCAGCGGATCCCCTGCGGAAACACCCACAGCGTGGAGCCCCTCATGGACCGCCTCGACCTCGGAGTCATCGCCCGCACCGCCAAGGAGAACGAGCGGCGGCTGCCGATCCACCCGCGGCACCTCGAGCGCCTGTCCGCCGCGGTCCGCCCGCACGTGTTCCTCGAGGAGGGCTACGGCGAGACGTTCGGCGTCGGGGACGACGAGCTGCGTCCTTTCGTGGGCGGGCTGCTGTCGCGCGCCGAGCTGATCGAGCGCTGCGACGTGATCCTGCTGACGAAGCCGAGCGCCGACGACCTGCTCGAGCTGCGCGAGGGCCAGACGCTGTGGGGCTGGCCCCACTGCGTGCAGGACCACGCGCTGACGCAGGCCGCGATCGACCGCCGCCTGACCCTGATCGCGTGGGAGGTCATGAACCACTGGAGCGGCGACGGCAGCTTCCTGCTGCACGTGTTCCACAAGAACAACGAGCTCGCGGGCTACGGATCGGTGCTGCACGCGCTGCAGATCGCGGGCCTCACCGGAACGTACGGTCGCCGGCTCAACGCCGCCGTCATCGGCTTCGGGGCCACGGCCCGGGGCGCCGTCACGGCCCTGAGCGCCAACGGTATCCACGACGTCGACATCTTCACGCAGCGCGGCGTCGCGGCGGTCAGCGCGCCGATCCACTCGGCGCGCATCGTGCACTTCGACCCGGCGGACTCCCCCGCCGAGAGCCGCGCCCTCGTGGACCAGCAGTGGGTGCCGATGCCGGCCCTGCTGGCCGAGCACGACGTCATCGTCAACTGCGTCCTGCAGGACCCCAACTCGCCCATGACGTTCCTCACGGACGCCGACCTGCCGACGCTGCCGTCGGGCGCGCTGGTCGTCGACGTGTCGTGCGACGAGGGCATGGGCTTCGAGTGGGCCAGACCCACGACGTTCGACGACCCGACGTTCACGGTCGGCGACAACGTCACGTATTACGCGGTCGACCACAGCCCCTCGTACCTCTGGAACTCCGCGACGTGGGAGATCAGCCAGGCGCTGCTGCCGTACCTCGACACGGTGTTGTCCGGGCCGGCCTCGTGGGACGGCAACGAGACGATCCGCCGGGCCATCGAGATCCGCGACGGCGTGGTGCAGAACCCTGCGATCCTCGCGTTCCAGCAGCGCTCGGACGTCCACCCGCACGCCGTCCTCTGAGAACCCGGTTGCGGGATGTCCGCGCGCCAGTAGCGTCGATGACACACATCGACGAGAGGTTTCACAGCATGCCCACACGCACTGCACGCACCGCTTGGGACGGGACGTTCGAGGACGGCTCCGGACAGGTCGAGCTGACCGACTCGGGGCTCGGCACCTTCGAGATGTCGTTCAAGAAGCGGTCGTCCGACGACGGCGGCGGCGCCACGAACCCCGAGGAGCTGATCGGCGCGGCCCACTCGTCCTGCTACTCGATGCAGCTCGCAGCCCTGCTGGGCCAGAAGGGCGCGACCCCCGTCTCGATCGAGACGACCGCCAAGGTCACGCTGGGCGAGGACCCCGACGACAAGGGCTTCAAGATCCACAAGATCGCCCTGACCGTCCGCGCCGAGGTCGAGGGCATCGACGAGGCGGGTTTCCAGGCCGCGGCCGAGGACGCCAAGGCCAGCTGCCCGCTGAGCAAGGCGCTCGCGTCGGTCCCCGAGATCACGCTCGACGCCTCGCTCGAGTCGGCCTGACCGACACCGCCGGACCCGATCGGGGAGGTCCGCCGTCACGTCGTGGCGGCGGACCTCCCCATTGTCGTGCCGGGGGGCCTCACCCGTGCGCGCAGGCCGCGTCGACGTCGTCGTAGGCCACCAGCGTCAGGCCGTCCCCGGCGTCCCGGTCGGGCAGCACGCCGTCGGGATCGACCAGCACCACCGGGTGACCGTCGAGGTGCAGCCGGCGGGCCGCCTCGAGCACCATGCGGCGGCCGGCGGCGTTGACCTCGTACACCCGCGTCAGGTCGAGCACGACCGTGCCGGGTCCCTCCGGCTCCTCGGCGAGCGCGTGCAGGATCGACTCGGCCTCGGCGAAGCGGACGTCACCCTGCAGCTCGTACACGCTGGGACGCTCGCCGTCCCCCGCCCGTTCCTGCCGGACGGCTGACCGGCTGCCCTGCGACGACTCCATCAGGTGCAGCCCCATGTCGCGCGACAGACGCTCGAACAGCTGCACGCCGCGCGCGCTGTTGCCGTGCTCGTCGAGGCGCGGCGAGAACACCGCGATGCCGACCTGGCCCGGCAGCACGCCGATGATGCCACCGGACACGCCGCTCTTGGCCGGGATGCCGACCGACGAGAACCAGTCGCCCGCCGCGTCGTACATGCCGCACGACGCCATGACCGACAGCACCTGCCGGCACACCGCGGGGTCGAGGTGACGGCTGCCCGACACGGGATCGGCGCCGGCGTTGGCCAGCGTCGCGGCCATGCGGGCCAGGTCGCTCACCGTGACGTCGATCGAGCACTGGCGCGTGTAGCCGCGGACGACGTCGACGGGGTCGTCGTCGATCGCACCCACCGTGCGCAGCATGTGGGCGATCGCGAGGTTGCGGTGCGCACTGCCCATCTCGGACTCGAAGACGTCCTCGTCGACGTGCAGCCGGCGCCCCGCGAGGTCGCTGTAGAAGTCGAGCAGACGCTCGACGCGCCGCTGTGACGACCCGCCCTCGACCAGGGCGTGCGCCGCGATCGCGCCGGCGTTGATCATGGGATTGCGCGGACGCCCCGTCGACGCCTCGAGCGAGATCTCGTTGAACGCGTCGCCGGACGGCTCGACGTCGATCTTCTCGTGGACCACCTCGAGGCCGCGGTCGGCCAGGGCCACCGCGTACGTGAAGGGCTTCGAGATCGACTGGATCGAGAACTCGACCTCGGTGTGCCCGACGGGGTACACGTGGCCGCGGACGGTCCCGAGGGCCGCCCCGAACCGATCGGGGTCGGCGCGCGCCAGCTCGGGGATGTAGTCGGCGACCTCGCCGGAGTCGCCGTCGCACTGGCCGAGCACCTCGGCCAGCCAGTCCTCGATCGGAACCTTCACGGGCGTCCCTCCAGGCAGGCGTCGGCGGTCAGCCGCGAGCATCCCACACGTCGCGGAACGGGCACGACGTGGCGACCCGTCGCGATGCCGTGTGACCCAGCCGTCGGCCGCACCTGCCTGCGGCGGGCTGGTGCCTCGCGTTAGTGTGGTGAGCACACTTTCACCTGCGCGCCAGCACACACATCGGAAGAGGCGATCGAGGCTGTGGCCGAGTCCTCCCAAGACCATTCAACTCCTGATTTCGGCACGAACCAGTGGCTCGTCGAGGAGATGCACGACCGCTACCGGGAGGACCCCTCCTCGGTCGACGAGACCTGGGTCGCCTTCTTCACCACCGGTGACGGCGCCGGCCTGAGCGCCCCCGCGTCGACCAACGGGACGGCGCCCGCCGCTGCCCCCGTCACGCCGCCGACGTCGCCCGCGTCCGACACCCCGCCCGCGCCCAAGACGACCCCGGCCACCGCGGCCCCGCCCGAGGAGAAGGCCCCCGACTCCCCCGCGCCCGTCAAGCCGACCCCCGCCGCCGCACCGGCCGAGGCCGCCGCTCCGGCGCCCAACGGCAGCCCCGCCGCGAAGGCCAAGACCCCCGCCGCCCCCGCGTCGTCCGGCAAGGCCAAGGCCGCCGACATGCCGGCCGCCGACAAGCCGGCCGGTCCCGGCGACGTCGAGAAGGTCGTGCTGCGCGGTGCCGCCGCCCGCACCGTCGCCAACATGGACGCGAGCCTCACGGTGCCGACCGCCACCAGCGTCCGCTCGGTGCCGGTCAAGCTGCTGTTCGACAACCGCACCGTGATCAACAACCACCTCGCCCGTGCCCGCGGCGGCAAGGTCTCGTTCACGCACCTGATCGGCTACGCGATCGTCCAGGCCGTCAAGGCCATGCCCGAGATGAACACGGGCTACGAGGTCGACGAGAAGGGCAAGCCCAACCAGCTCAACCCCGAGCACGTCAACTTCGGCCTCGCGATCGACCTCAAGAAGCCCGACGGGTCGCGCACGCTGCTCGTGCCGTCGATCAAGGCCACCGAGACCATGACGTTCGCGGAGTTCTGGGCCGCCTACGAGACCATGGTCCGCAAGGCCCGTGACGGCAAGCTCGAGGTCTCCGACTTCCAGGGCACGACGCTCAGCCTCACGAACCCCGGTGGCATCGGCACGAACCACTCGGTGCCGCGGCTCATGTCCGGCCAGGGCGTCATCATCGGCGTCGGCTCGATGGAGTACCCGCCGGAGTTCCAGGGTGCGTCGGAGCACACGCTGGCGCAGATGGCGATCAGCAAGATGATGACGCTGACGTCGACCTACGACCACCGGGTCATCCAGGGCGCGCAGTCCGGCGAGTTCCTCAAGCGCGTCCACGCCCTGCTGCTCGGCGAGAACGGCTTCTACGACGAGATCTTCCGCGCCCTGAAGATCCCCTACGAGCCGATCCGTTGGGCCCAGGACATCGCGGTCAGCCACGACGACGAGGTGCACAAGCAGTCGCGCGTCCTCGAGCTGATCCACGCGTTCCGCGTGCGCGGCCACCTGATGGCCGACACGAACCCGCTCGACAACTCGCCGCGCAGCCACCCCGACCTCGACACGGCGTCGCACGGCCTGACGCTGTGGGACCTCGACCGCGAGTTCGCGACCGGCTCGTTCAAGAGCGACAAGCGCTTCATGAAGCTGCGCGAGATCCTCGGCATCCTGCGCGACTCCTACGCCCGCACGATCGGCCTGGAGTACATGCACATCCAGGAGCCCGCCGAGCGCGAGTGGTTCCAGGAGCGCATCGAGCGCCCGCACACCAAGCCGCCGCGCGAGGAGCAGCTGCGCATCCTGCAGAAGCTCAACCAGGCCGAGGCCTTCGAGACGTTCCTGCAGACCAAGTTCGTCGGCCAGAAGCGCTTCAGCCTCGAGGGCGGCGAGACCACGATCCCGTTCCTCGACGAGATCTGCGAGGCCGCCGCGGCCGACAAGCTCGACGAGGTCTGCATCGGCATGGCCCACCGCGGCCGCCTGAACGCGCTGGTCAACATCGCCGGCAAGCGTCCCAGCCAGGTCTTCCGCGAGTTCGAGGGCAACATCGACCCCCGCACCGTGCAGGGCTCCGGCGACGTCAAGTACCACCTCGGCGTCGAGGGCGAGTTCACGTCCGGCAACGGCGACCGGGTCAAGGTCTCGATCGCGGCCAACCCGTCGCACCTCGAGGTCGTCGACCCCGTCCTGGAGGGCATCGCCCGCGCCAAGCAGGACCGCCTCAACCAGGGCGCGGCGTACCCCGTCCTGCCCGTCCTCGTGCACGGCGACGCGGCGTTCGCTGGTCAGGGAGTCGTCGCCGAGACGCTCAACCTGTCGCAGCTGCGCGGCTACCGCACGGGCGGCACGATCCACCTGATCGTCAACAACCAGGTCGGCTTCACGACGTCGCCGTCGTCGTCGCGCTCGTCGACGTACTGCACCGACGTCGCCCGGATGATCCAGGCGCCGGTGTTCCACGTCAACGGCGACGACCCTGAGGCGTGCATCCGCGTCGCGCAGCTCGCCTACGAGTACCGCCGCACGTTCCACAAGGACGTCGTCATCGACCTCGTCTGCTACCGCCGCCGCGGTCACAACGAGGGCGACGACCCCAGCTTCACGCAGCCCCTGATGTACGACACGATCAACGCCAAGAAGTCGGTGCGCAAGCTCTACACCGAGGCCCTGGTCGGTCGTGGCGACATCACGCTGGAGGAGGCCGAGGCGGCCCTGACGGACTACCAGGCCCAGCTCGAGCGCAACTTCGCCGAGGTCAAGGAGGCCGCGTCCGATCCCGACTACACCCGGACGCCCGACTACCCCGAGAAGCCCGAGCACGCCGGCGAGCTCGTCACCGCGATCTCGACCGAGACGATGAAGGCCATCGCCGACTCGTACACCAACGTGCCCGAGGGCTTCACGGTCCACCCGAAGGTGCTGCCGCAGCTCCAGCGTCGCGCGCAGTCCATCTCGGCCGGCCCCATCGACTGGGGCACCGGCGAGATCCTCGCGATGGGCTCGCTGCTGCTCGACGGTCGTCCCGTGCGCATCTCCGGCCAGGACACCCGACGCGGCACGTTCTCGTCGCGGTTCGCGACCATCATCGACCGCACGAACGCCGACGAGTGGACGCCGCTGTCCAACGTCGGCGACGAGCAGGCGTCGTTCCACGTCTACGACTCGCTGCTCAGCGAGTACGCCGCTCTCGGCTTCGAGTACGGCTACTCCGTCGCGCGGCCCGAGGCGCTCACGATGTGGGAGGCGCAGTTCGGCGACTTCGTCAACGGCGCCCAGTCCGTCATCGACGAGTACATCTCGGCGGGCGAGACCAAGTGGGGCCAGAAGTCGGGCGTCGTCCTGCTGCTGCCGCACGGCTACGAGGGACAGGGGCCCGACCACTCCTCGGCACGCATCGAGCGCTTCCTGACGCTGTGCGCCGACGAGGCCATGACGGTCGCGCAGCCCTCGACCCCCGCGTCGTACTTCCACCTGCTGCGGCGTCAGGCGCTCGAGAGCGAGCACCGTCCGCTGATCGTCTTCACCCCGAAGTCGATGCTGCGCAGCAAGGCCGCCGCCTCCCAGCCCGACGACTTCACGACGGGCTCGTTCCGTCCGGTCATCGGCGACGCCGCCTTCGGCGACGGCGCGGCCGACCCGTCCGCGGTCGACCGGGTGCTGGTGTGCTCGGGTCGCGTCACGTGGGACCTGATGGCCGAGCGCGACAAGCGCGAGGCCGACGGCTACCGCACCGCGATCGTGCGCCTGGAGCAGATCTACCCGCGTCCCGTCGACGAGCTCAACGCCGAGGTCGCCCGGTTCACCAACGCCCGCGAGGTGCGCTGGGTGCAGGACGAGCCGGCCAACCAGGGCCCGTGGCCGCACGTCGCGCTGCACTTCAGCGGCGAGTTCGACGGCGTCCCGCTGGTGCGCGTGTCACGCCCGGAGTCGTCTGCGCCCTCGGTGGGCTCGCACAGCCGCCACGTCGAAGAGCAGGCCGAGCTCATGGCGCAGGCCTTCGCCTGAGTCCGGACGCTCATGTACTTCACGGATCGCGGCATCGAGGAGCTGCAGGCCAGGCGGGGTGACGAAGAGGTCACCTTCGCCTGGCTCGCCGAGCAGCTGAGCACGTTCGTCGACCTCAACCCCGACTTCGAGATCCCTGTCGAGCGGCTGGCCACCTGGCTCGCCCGCCTCGACGACGAGGACGAGTAGGCTCCCCGCATGGCCAAGATGTTGATGTGCCCGTGCGGCGAGCAGCTGGTGGGTCGGTCCGACGACGACTTCGTCACCGCGGTCGACGCCCACCTGCAGACCGCCCACGAGGGACGCACCTACCCCGCGAGCATGATCCTGCAGATGGCGCAGCCGTTCCCGGACGACCAGCTGCCCTGACCCGCCCCGGCCCGGCCCAGCCCAGATCTGCGGAGAACAGGACCTTTCAGGGACGGCAGAAGCGTCCGCTTCTCCGCACTTCTGGGCTGGGTGAGCTTCAGTCCGTCACAGGGTCAGGACGATCTTGCCGAAGACGCTGCCGTCGATGACGCTCTGCAGGCCCGAGGCCGCCTCGGCCATCGGGATCTCGCGGTCGATCAGCGGTCGGGTGCCCGTGACGTCCATGAACTGCGCGAGCGCGTGCAGCTCGTCGCGGGTGCCCATCGTGGAGCCGTGCACCCGCATCTGCTGGAAGAAGATGCGGGTCAGCTCGGCGTGCGACGGCGCGTCGCCCGACGTCGCGCCCGAGATGACGATCGTGCCGCCGGGTCGCATCGACTTGACCGAGTGCGACCACGTCGCCGCCCCGACGGTCTCCATCACGGCGTCGACCTTCGACGGCAGCCGGGCGCCCGACTCGAAGGCCTCGTGGGCGCCGATCTGGACGGCCCGCGCCCGCTTGTCCTCGTCGCGGCTCGTGGCGTAGACGCGGAACCCCGCGGCGCGGGCCAGCGTGATCGCGGCCGTCGCGACGCCGCCGCCGGCGCCCTGCACGAGCACCGTGTCGCCCTGCTTCAGGCCCGACTGCGTGAACAGCATGCGGTAGGCCGTGAGCCATGCGGTCGGCAGGCAGGCCGCCTCGGCGAACGACAGGCCCTCGGGCTTGGGGACGACGTTGCGGGTCGGCACCGCGACCTTCTCGGCGAACGTGCCCTGGTGCCGCTCCGACAGCAGCGACCGACGGGGGTCGAGCGTCTCGTCGCCCCGCCACGACGGATCGCTGATCACGGCGTGCACGAGCACCTCGTTGCCGTCCTCGTCGTAGCCCGCGGCGTCGCAGCCGAGGATCATCGGCAGCGCCTTCTCGGACAGGCCGACTCCGCGCAGGCTCCACACGTCGTGGTGGTTGATCGAGGCGGCCTTGACCGTCACGGTCGTCCACCCGTCGGGGACCTCGGGCTCGGGGCGCTCGCCCACGACCAGTCCGGACAGTGGGTCGCTAGGGGTGATCTGACCGGCGTAGACGGCGAACATCGTGGCTCCTCCAGGTGATCGGACGGGGTGGGCTCAGTACGGACGGCGGGCGAGGCCCTCGCGGCGGGCGGTGTCGGTGACGGCCCGCGAGACCGCCGTGGCGACACGGGGGTCGAACGGCGACGGGATGACGTACGTCTCGGAGAGGTCGTCGCCGACGAGGTCGGCGATCGCGGTCGCCGCGGCGATCTTCATGCCCTCGGAGATGCGGGTCGCCCGGACGTCGAGCGCGCCGCGGAAGATGCCCGGGAACACCAGGACGTTGTTGATCTGGTTCGGGAAGTCGGAGCGGCCCGTCGCCACGACCCGCGCGTACCGGTGCGCGACGTCGGGGTGCACCTCGGGGTGGGGGTTGGCCATCGCGAAGACGATGGCGTCCGGCGCCATGCGGGCGACGGCCTCCTCGGGCACCGTGCCGCCCGAGACGCCGACGAACACGTCGGCACCGTCGAGGGCGTCGGCGATCGAGCCCGGGCGGGCCCAGCCGGCGGTCTGCTCGGCGAGCCAGCCCTTGACCTCGTTGAGGTCGTCGCGACCCGGGTGGATCACGCCGGCCCGGTCGACGACGGCGATCTTGCGCACGCCCGCCGACTGCAGGATCTTCATGATCGCGACGCCGGCGGCGCCCGCGCCCGAGATGACGACCTTGAGGTCCTCGAGGTCGCGATCGGTCAGGCGCGCCGAGTTGATCAGCGCGGCGAGCGTCACGACGGCGGTGCCGTGCTGGTCGTCGTGGAAGACGGGGATGTCGAGGCGCTCGACGAGCCGGCGCTCGATCTCGAAGCAGCGGGGGCTCGAGATGTCCTCGAGGTTGATGCCGCCGAACGACGGCGCGAGCCGCACGACGGTCTCGACGATCTCGTCGACGTCGGTCGTGTCGAGCGCGATCGGGATCGCGTCGACGCCGCCGAACTGCTTGAACAGGATCGCCTTGCCCTCCATGACGGGCATCGACGCCGCGGGGCCGATGTCGCCGAGGCCCAGCACCGCGGTGCCGTCCGTGACGACCGCGACGGTGTTGGAGACCCACGTGTAGTCGTGGGCGGTCTCGGGATCGGCCGCGATGGCCTCGCACACGCGGGCGACGCCGGGCGTGTAGGCGAGCGAGAGGTCGTGCGCGTCGCGGATCGGCACGGAGGCGGCGATGCTCATCTTGCCGTTGCGGTGCAGCGCGAAGACGGGGTCCTCGGGATCGGGGACGTCGGAGCGGACGTCGATGTCGGTGGCGACCATGGGGGTGCTTCCTCGGGAATCATCCGTCGGGACGACGGGACCTGGCTGACGGGAAGAGCTGACGGGACCGATCAGGTCGCCGGTGCGGTGTCGAACCGCGGCTGCTTCGAACCGCCGGGGCGGGAGGGGCGGGTTGTGCCCGCCCCGTCATCGTGTCACACGCGGCGAAGGCTCACACGACGTGGTCGTCGGCGAACGCCTGCGTGACGGGCGGGGCCAGCAGGCACGCCAGCGCCACGACGGCCGGGACCGCCATCGCCGGCGACAGCCACGCGGGGTCGCCCCGGAAGTTGTACGCCAGCCCCAGCACGATCAGCTGCGCGAAGACCAGGGGGCTGCGGGCCCACGACTCCCCGACCACGACGCGGGTCGCGGCCCAGGCCAGGCCTGCCGCCACGACGAGCAGGAAGATCGTCGCGCCGACGCCCAACCCGATGCGGTCGGACGACACGCTGAACAGCTCGAGCGCTGCGAGGACGGCGAAGACCGAGGCCTCCGCCAGCACGATCGCCGAGGCGATCAGGAGCAGGGTTCTGGCCGTTCCCGACGGCCGTCCGGGAGACGTCACGGCGCCAGCGTAGGCACCATGTGACTCATCCGACAATTCGCGGCGTGTCGTTGCCCTTGTAAACGCCCCCGAATGTTGAAACCATGGGACTCAATGCCCGCTGAGCAGGTCAAACAGATCTATCACGGGCGCAACACCGAACGGGAAGGAGTGTCCCCATGGATTGGCGCCACAAGTCGGCATGCCTCGATGAGGATCCTGAGCTCTTCTTCCCCATCGGCAACACGGGTCCCGCCATCTTGCAGATCGAAGAGGCCAAGGTCGTATGCCGCCGCTGTGATGTCCGCGAGCAGTGCCTCCAGTGGGCACTCGAGTCCGGACAGGACCACGGTGTGTGGGGAGGCTTGAGCGAAGACGAACGTCGTACGCTGAAGCGTCGCAATGCACGGGCACGTATTCGTACTGCCTGAGCGAACGCACGTATCGGTGAACCCCGTGGCCTGACGGCCGCGGGGTTCTTTGTGTCCCGTCGCGGGCGCGGCGCCCGGCGCTCAGACCGTCAGCGTGATCGCGACGGTCGTCCCGCCGCCGACCCGCTGCTCGAACGCGAGCGAGCCGCCGAGCTCGCCCTCGACCAGCGTCGTGACGATCGACAGCCCCAGGCTGCCCGACGCGTCGAAGTCGGCGGGCAGTCCCGCGCCGTCATCGCTGACCCGCAGCCGGATCTTGTCGCGGATGCGGTTGACCGCGAGCGTCAGGGTGCCGCCCGCCTCGCCGTAGGCGTGGGCCGACGCGTTCTGGATGAGCTCGGTCAGCACCATCGACAGCGGCGTGGCGATCTCGCCCGGCAGCTGCCCGAAGCTCCCGAACCGCTCGGGCCTGATCGCGTTGGCGCCCGCGGGCCCCTGCGAGACGTCGAGCACGGTGTGCAGCAGGCGGTCGGCGATCTCGTCGAACTCGACGAAGTCGGTGAACGACTGGCTCAGCGTCTCGTGCACCAGGGCGATCGAGCCGACCCGGCGCACGGCCTCCTCGAGCGCAGCGCGCGCCTCGGGGTTCTCGGTGCGGCGGCCCTGCAGGCGCAGCAGCGCCGCGACGGTCTGCAGGTTGTTCTTGACCCGGTGGTGGATCTCGCGGATCGTGGCGTCCTTCGAGACCAGCTCGCGCTCGCGCAGCCGCAGCTCGGTGACGTCGCGCAGCAGGATCAGCGAGCCGCTGCGCTGACCGGTCGACCTCAGCGGGATCGTGCGCACCAGCAGCGAGGCCGTGCCGTTCTCGATCTCGGCCTCCGACGCCTCGCGCCCGCTCAGGACGCCCCGTGCCCCGCGGTCGGTGGGCCGGCGGCCCACCAGGCCCGTCGTCACGTCGCCCAGCTGCGTGCCGACGAGGTCACCGACCAGCCCGAGGCGGCGGTAGGCCGACATCGCGTTGGGGCTCGCGTAGCGCACCAGCCCGCGGGCGTCGGTGCGGATGAAGCCGTCGCCGACCCGCAGGGAGTCGGCGAGGTCGGAGCGCGATCCCGGCGTCGGGAACTCGCCGCGCCGGATCATCTCGCCCAGCTCGCCGGCGGCCTCGAGGTACGCGTTCTCGAGCGTGCTGGCGGTGCGCAGACCGGCCTCGCCGCTGCGCCGCACGACGACGCCGATCGTCCGCGACGCCCTGCGGACGGGGATCGCCTCGATCAGGATGCGCGTGCCGTCGTGCTGCTGCTCGACGTGCCCCGTCACGTGCCGGCCGGTCGTCATCGCGACCTCGAGCGGGTGCTCGCCCCGCGTCGGCACGAAGGTGCCCGCGACGTCCTCGAGCAGCGTCGTGGGACCGGTCGTCGGACGGATCTGCGCGCCGGCCCACATGCCCTTGGCCTCGCCGTCGGGCACCCACAGCACGAGGTCGGAGAACGACAGGTCGGCGATGATCTGCCAGTCCGACACCAGCGCGTGCAGCCACGCGACGTCGGCGGTGGTCAGCGACGTCTGGAACTGCGCGATGTCGTCCAGCGAGGGCACCCGAGCAGCGTAGTGGGGGCCCGGTCACGTGGCCGCCCGTGACACGATGACGGCATGTCGGAGGCGTACTGGCAGTCCGTGATGCAGAGCGGCATGGACGTGCCCGCGGACCGCGGACTCGACGAGTGCACCGTCGAGCTGGTCGAGATGCTCGGTCACCCGAACCCGCGCACGCGCGAGGACCTGGCCTACCCGCTGCTGACGACGTGGATCACGCGTGGCGTCTACGACCAGCTGCTGGCGGGGCTCGGCGACGGCATCGCACCGGGCCTGCGCCACGGGCTCGGCCACGACGGCGACGTGTCGGTGATGCGTCGCTCCTACAGCGCGCTGATGCTGGCCGAGATCATCGGCCGCGACAACAACGAGCACCTGATGTCGTCGGCGTCGGTGCTCGACTGGGGCGACCGGGCCACCGCCTGGTACGTCCGCGAGCAGGACCACCGCGGGTGGATCCCCGAGCAGGGGTGGGCCAACTCGATCGCGCACGGTGCCGACCTGCTGGCCGCCCTCGCCCGGTCGCGCCACTTCGGCCGGCTCGAGCTGACGGTGCTGCTCGACGTCATCGCCGACCGCGTGCTGACGCCGACGGCCTACATCTGGCGGCACGGCGAGGACGACCGTCTGGCCTACGCCGTCATGACGCTGCTGCACCGCAACGAGCTCGACCCCGTCATCGTCGAGCCGTGGCTCGTCCGCCTCGGCCACGGCATCAAGCCGCCGCAGACCCGGGGGCACCTCGAGGCCGAGTGGCCCTCCCCCGGCGTCCGCAACGCGTCGTCGTTCCTGCGGGCGCTGCACCTGCAGCTGGCCCTGGGCGTGCAGGGGCGCGACGACCTGCGGGCCGACGCCGAGCTGTTCGCCGAGCAGCCCGCCCACCGCGCCGACCTGATCCTCGCGGTGCTCGACCAGATCCGGGCCGAGCAGCCGTGGCTGTACCGGCCCACGACCCGGGCCCGTCCGCTCACCTGACCCCGATCCACCCATCCAGTAACGTGCGTCACATGACGACCGATCAGGCCGGACAGGCCCAGCCGACCACCGACGACCCGCAGCACGGCGGCATCCTCGCCCTCGACGTGGCCCGCGCCCACGGCGTCTCGACGCTGTTCACGTTGTCGGGTGCCCACGTGTTCCCGATGTACGACGCCGCCGTGAAGACCGAGCCGGCGATGCCGATCGTCGACGTCCGGCACGAGCCCACCGCGGTGTTCGCGGCCGAGGCGATCGGCAAGCTCACCCGCACGCCCGGCCTCGCGGTGCTGACCGCCGGACCCGGTGTCACCAACGGCGTCAGCGCCGTCGCGCAGGCCAGCTTCTCGGGCTCGCCGCTGGTCGTCGTCGGTGGACGCGCGCCCAACAACCGCTGGGGCACCGGCAGCCTGCAGGAGCTCGACCACCCGCCGATCTTCTCGTCGATCTCGAAGTCGTCGACCACGGCGCACACCGTCGCCGACATCGCCCCGACGATGGACGAGGCCTTCACGCTGGCCGGGTCGTCGCACCGTGGGCCTGCCTTCGTCGACGTGCCGATGGACGAGTTCTTCAACAGCGCACCGGCCGGCCGCCCGTCGCAGGGCAACACGACCGCACCCGTCCAGCCCGACCCCGACGCGCTGCGCGCGATCGCCGAGCTGCTGCGGACGTCCGAGCGTCCCGTGCTGGTGCTCGGCACCGACGTCTGGGCCGATCGTGCCGAGGTCGCGGCCCTGCAGTTCGTGCAGGAGACCGGCGTGCCGGTCATCTCCAACGGCATGGGGCGCGGCATCGTCCCCGGCGGGCACCCGCAGCTCGTCACGAAGGCCCGTTCGACGGCGTTCAACCGGGCCGACCTCGTGATCGTCGTCGGCACGCCGCTGGACTTCCGGCTCGGCTACGGCGTCTTCGGCGGCAAGGAGGGCGCGACCCCGGCGCGCACCGTGCACGTCGCCGACTCCGCCGGCCAGGTGTCGTCGCACGCCGACACCGCGGCGACCGCGCACGGCGACCTCAGCCTGTTCTTCACGGGCCTGTTCGACGCGCTCACGGCGCCGGCCGCCCACGGTCGTCGCCCCGACTGGACGCCGTGGCTCTCGACGCTGCAGACCGAGGTCGCCGCCGCGACGGCCCGCGACACCGAGCTGCTGACGGCCGAGGCCGACCCGATCCACCCCGCCCGCATCTACGGCGAGCTGCTCCCCCGCCTGGCCGACGACGCCGTCGTGATCGGCGACGGCGGCGACTTCGTGTCGTTCGCGGGCAAGTTCGTCGAGCCCAAGCGCCCCGGCGGCTGGCTCGACCCCGGGCCCTACGGATGCCTCGGCGCGGGCATGGGCGCGGCGATGGCGGCCCGCATCGCCCGTCCGTCGAGCCAGGTCGTGCTGCTGTACGGCGACGGCGCGGCCGGCATGTCGCTGATGGACGTCGACACGCTCGTGCGGCACGACCTGCCGGTCGTCATGGTCGTCGGCAACAACTCGGCCTGGGGCCTCGAGAAGGGGCCGATGCAGTGGATCTACGGCTACGACGTCGCGGCCGACCTCGCACCGCAGACCCGCTACGACCAGGTCGTGACGGCCCTCGGCGGCGGAGGCGAGATGGTGACCGATCCCCGCGAGATCGGGCCGGCCATCGACCGCGCGTTCGCCTCGGGCATCCCGTACCTCGTCAACGTCATGACCGACGTCGATGCGGCGTACCCCCGTGCCACGACCGGCATCTGACCTGCTGGTCCGCGTCGCGCGCGCCGACGAGCACCGGGCCGTCGGCGCGCTGACGGTCGCCGGCTACGACGCCGACGGTCACCTCGTCCGGCCCGACGGGACCTACGACGACCGGTACGCCGCCGTGATCGGCGACGTCGCGACGCGCGCCGCCGACAGCGAGGTGCTGGTGGCGCTCGACGGTGACCGGCTGGTCGGCACCGTCACGTGGTGCCCCTACGGCTCGGGGTTCGCCGAGCTCGCGAGGCAGCCGCACCAGGGCGAGCTCAGGACGCTGTCGGTCGATCCCGACGCGAGGGGCCGCGGGACGGGCCGCGCGCTCGTCGAGGCGTGCCTCGAGAAGGCCCGCCGGGCGGGCCTGACCGAGGTGCTCCTGTGCTCGCTGACCGAGATGGCGACGGCACACCGCCTCTACCTCTCGATGGGCTTCGTGCGGCGTCCCGACCTCGACTGGTCGCCCGTGCCCGACGTGCACCTGTGGGGCTTCGCGCTGGCCCTGCCACCCGGCGACGACGGTCGGTGAGGGTACCCTCACCAGGTGCCCCCCGACGTCCTCGCTCCACCGACGTCACCCGCGGGCCTGATGTGGCGCGGCATCCGACGTCACCGGGCGCGGCTCGCCGGCTGCTACGCCCTCATCACCTCGTGGCTGCTGTGCGAGGCCCTCGTGCCGATCGTCATCGGCGTCACGATCGACCGTGCCGTCGCGACGGGCGAGGTCGCCGAGATCGCGCTCTGGGGCGGCGTGCTGGTCGTGCTGTTCGTCGTGCTCAGCTACTCGTACCGCTTCGGGGCCCGCCTCGGGGTCGGCGCGCTGCAGCTCGAGATCCACCAGCTGCGGGTCGAGATCAGCCAGCACGTGCTCGGCGCGGAGGGCGCGCGCACGGGCCTGCTCCCGGGCGAGACGCTGTCGCTCGCGACGTCCGACGCCGAGACGATCGGCGAGTTCCTCTGGCACGTCGGCTACACGCTCGCGGGGCTCGTCGGCGTCGTCGCGAGCGCGGTCGTGCTGTTCGGCATCGACCTCGTGCTGGGGCTCGTGGTGCTGGTCGGGGTGCCGCTGGTGCTCGTCGCGATCCAGGTCGTGACCCCCCTGATCGCCCGCGACACGAGCGACCAGCAGGCCGGCATCGCCCGTGCCACCGGCATCGCGACGGACCTCGTCAAGGGGCTGCGGCCCCTGAAGGGCATCGGGGCCGAGGACGTCGCGACGTCCCGCTACCGCGGTCACAGCGCCGTCGCGCGCGACGCCAGCATCCGCACGGCACGGTCGACCGGCTCCATGTACGGGCTGACCGCGACGCTCAGCGGCCTGTTCCTCGCGCTCGTCGCGTACCTCGCCGGCACCCGGGCGCTCGACGGCGACATCACGATCGGCGAGCTCGTCGCGATCGTCGGGCTCACGCAGTTCCTCGCCGAGCCGATCGCCGGGCTCGGCCAGACCAGCGCCCAGGCCGCCCGCTCGTTCGCGTCGGCCCGGCGGGTCGTCGACTTCCTGGCCACGCCCCCGCTCGCGACGTCGGGCGAGACCGAGCTGCCCGACGAGCACGCCGACCTCTCGCTCGTGGCCGTCTCGACCGGCCCGCTGCGCGAGCTGGACCTCGACACGCGCGCCGGCGAGCTCGTGGGCGTCGTCGTCGACGACCCCGCGAGCGGCGAGGCCCTCGTGCGCCTCGTCCGCGGCGAGGTGCGACCCGACGACCGGTCGGGGGCCGTGACGCTCGGCGGCCACCCCGTGGACGACCTCACGATCGACGCGCTGCGCTCGCGGGTCGTGGTGAGCCAGCACCACGTCGACCTGTTCGAGGGGACGCTGCGCGCGACGGTCGACCCCGACGGCGAGCTCGACGCCGCCCACTTCGCGCGGGTGCTCGACGCCTCCGCCGCGAGCGACGTCGTCGACCTGCACCCCGACGGCCTGGAGCAGCCCGTCACGGCGGGCGGCACGACCCTGTCGGGTGGGCAGCGCCAGCGCCTCGCGCTGGCCCGCGCCCTCGCGACCCGAGCGCCCCTGCTCGTCCTGGCCGAGCCGACCAGCGCGGTCGACGCCATGACCGAGCAGCGCATCGCCGAGGGCATCCGCGCGCTGCGTCACGGTGCCGGTTCGACGCTGTCGACCGTCGTCATCACGTCCAGCCCTGCCCTGCTCGCCAGCGCCGACCGGGTCGTGCTGGTCAGCGAGGGGCGCGTCGTGGCCACCGGCACGCACCACGAGCTGTCCCGGCGCGACGACTACCGCGAGACGGTGCTGCGATGACCCGCACCCTGCTGCCGATCGCGTCGCGCCGCGAGACCACCCGGCTGACCGCCATGCTGCTGCGCGCGCACGGGCGACCGCTCGCGGTGTCGGCGGCCGCCTTCGCCGTGGTCGGCCTGGCGGGTCTCGTCGCCCCGTGGGTGCTGGGGCAGATCGTCGACACCGTCATCGAGGGGCGCGAGTCGTCCGACGTCCTGCGAGGGGCCCTGCTGATCGGGGGCGCCGCCGTCGTCGCCGGCATCGGGACGGCCGTGTCGGTCACGTACCTGGCCCGGGCCGGCGAGCCCGCGCTCGCCGACCTGCGCGAGCGGGCCCTCGACCGCGCCGTGCACCTCGACAGCGCCCGGCTCGAGGAGGCGGGGGCCGGCGACCTGCTGTCGCGCATGGGCGACGACGTCCGGTCGGTCGCCACGTCGCTGACCCAGATCCTCCCGCTGCTGATCGGCTCGCTGGTCGCGGTCGTGTTCACGGCGGGTGGCCTGTTCGCGCTCGACTGGCGGCTCGGGCTGGCCGGGCTGGCGAGCGCGCCGTTCTACGCTTTGGGGCTGCGCTGGTACCTGCCGCGCTCGGGCCCGTACTACCGCCGTGAGCGCATCGCCCAGGGCGAGCGCGCCGAGGTGCTGGTGGGCGGCGTGCAGGGTGCCGCGACCCTGCGGGCACTGTCGCGCGAGCAGGCGCAGATCGACCGCATCACGCACCACTCGCGGCACGCCATGACGATCACGCTCGACGTGTTCGACCTGCTGCTGCGCTTCGGCGCCCGCACCAACCGGTCGGAGCTGATCGGGCTGCTCCTCGTGCTCGGGACCGGGTTCCTGCTGGTGCGCGACGACCTGACGACCGTCGGAGCCGTGACGGCGGCGGCCCTGTACTTCCACCGCCTGTTCAACCCCATCGGCGCGCTGCTGATGATCTTCGACGACGTCCAGTCGGCCGGCGCCTCCCTCGCACGCCTGGCCGGGGTCGCGCTCCTCGAGCCCGTCGTGACGGCCGACGCCCCCTCCCCCGTCCGCACCGGCGCGCTCGAGCTCAGCGCCATCAGCCACGAGTACGTCGTCGGCCAGCGGGTGCTGTCCGAGGTCACGCTGCGCGTGCTCGACGGCGAGCGGGTCGCCCTGGTGGGGGCCACCGGAGCGGGCAAGAGCACGCTCGGTGCGGTGGCCGCCGGCCTGCTGAGGCCCACGCGCGGACGCGTCACGGTCGGCGGCTTCCCGCTCGAGGCGCTCGAGCCCTCGCACGTCCGCTCGGCGATCGCGCTCGTGACGCAGGACGTCCACGTCTTCTCGGGCACGGTGCGCGAGAACGTCGACCTCGCGCGCGCCGACGCGTCCGACGACGAGGTGCGCGAGGCGCTGTCGGTCGTCCGGGCCCTGCCCTGGGTCGAGGCGCTGCCCGAGGGGCTCGACACCGTCGTCGGCGACCACGGGCACCTCCTCGCACCGTCGCAGGCGCAGCAGCTCGCGCTCGCCCGGGTCGTGCTGCACGACCCCCGGGTGGCGGTGTTCGACGAGGCGACGGCCGAGGCCGGCTCGAGCGGTGCGCGCGAGCTCGAGGAGGCGGCGATCGCCGTGACCCGCGGCCGGACCTCGCTCGTCGTGGCGCACCGCCTGACGCAGGCGCAGACGGCCGATCGCGTCATCGTCATGCACGAGGGCCGGGTGGTGGAGGAGGGCACGCACGACGAGCTCGTCGCGGCGGGCGGCCGTTACGCCGACCTGTGGTCCGCCTGGTCGACCTGACCCTCCCCCCGAGGAGGGGGTTACCGCCCCTCCGCGAGAGGGTTGCCGCCCCGGTCCGGGGCGGCAACCCTCTCCTCGGGGGGCCGTAACCCCCTCGTCAGCACTAGATTGGCGGCATGGACACAGCGAGCGTCACCCACGTGGTCGGCCCCGACGACACCGCGCGGGCACTCGGGTCGGGCGATCTCGACGTCCTCGCGACGCCGCGGGTGCTGGCGTGGCTCGAGGAGGCCACCTGCGCCGCGCTCGACGTGACGCCCGAGCAGACCAGCGTCGGCACCCGGGTCGATCTCGAGCACCTCTCCGCGAGCCCCGTCGGGGCCCAGGTCACCGCCACGGCCACGGTCGTCCACACCGACGGCCGCCTCGTGCGGTTCCAGGTCGTCGCGCAGGACGCGTCCGGCACCCTGCTGGCGTCCGGCGAGGTGCGCCGGGTCGTCGTCGACCGGGAGCGCTTCCTCGCTCGGATCGCACCTGTGGGAGACTGAGCCAACGACTTTCGAGGAGGAACACCATGGGCAAGACCGGCCGCAAGCGTCGTGCACGCCGCAAGAAGGGCGCCAACCACGGCAAGCGTCCCAACGCTTGACCTGAGCGCACCTCGTGCACCGAAGCCCCCGTCCTGATGGGCGGGGGCTTCGTCGTGGTCGGGCACCGGTCGGGCTACTCCTGCTCGTCGCCCAGCACGAACGCGTGCGCCAGGCCGGCGATCGCCGCACCGACGACGGGAGCGGCGATGAACACCCACACCTGCGACAGCGCGTCGCCACCGGCGAACCAGGCCACGCCGAGCGAGCGGGCCGGGTTCACCGACGTGTTGCTGACCGGGATGCTGATGAGGTGGATCAGCGTCAGCGCCAGGCCGATCGCGACACCGGAGAAGCCCGCAGCCGCCCGCTTGGACGACGCGCCGAGGATCACCAGCACGAAGAAGGCCGTCAGGACGACCTCGGTGACGACGACGGCCCAGAAGCCGTAGCCCTCCGGCGAGCGGTCGCCGAAGCCGTTCGACGCGAATCCCGATGCCGACGCGCTGAACCCGTCCTTGCCGCTGGCGATCGCGAGCAGCAGCGCGCCCGCGATGGTCGCACCGACGACCTGGGCGACGACGTACCCCGGCGCCTCACGCCACGCGAAGCGGCGCGCGGTGGCCAGACCGACCGTCACGGCCGGGTTGAAGTGCCCGCCCGAGACGGGCCCGAAGGCGTACGCGCCGGTCAGGACCGTCAGACCGAAGGCGGCGGCGATGCCCGGCGCGCCGACCTGGTCGCCGGCCAGCACGGCGGTGCCGCAGCCGCCGAGCACGAGCCAGAAGGTTCCCAGCAGCTCAGCGGCGAGCTTCTGCGACGTGGAGGGGTGGGTGGTGAAGTCGTTCACGGGCGTTCCGATCTCGAGGGAGGGTAAGACACCCCTCAGTCGTCACGAACCACCGGATCGTCACGCACCTGCCCTGTCGGATCCGTCACACTACCACGGCGGTCAGACCGGACGATGCTCCGTGATCTGCACCTGCACGGTGCGGATCGAGAGCAGCACCTTCTCGCGCAGAGGGACCGGCGCGGTCTCGGAGCACGACCGCGACACCAGTGACTTGACGACCCGCTCGAGGTCGTACTCGCTGAGGCACGTCGTGCACTCGTCGATGTGCGTCTGGATCTCGGCACAGCTCGCGGTGTCGATCTCCTGGTCGATGAACAGGTACAGGTTCTCGAGGGCCTGCTCGCAGTCGGGCCCCTCGCAGGGTGAGCTCATGCCTTGTCACCCGCTCCCGTGACGGCCATGCCGCGCTCGCGCGCGTAGTCGGCGAGCATCTCGCGGAGCATGCGGCGTCCGCGGTGCAGGCGAGACATGACCGTGCCGATCGGCGTGTCCATGATCTCGGCGATCTCCTTGTACGGGAACCCCTCGACGTCGGCGAGGTAGACCGCGTAGCGGAAGTCTTCCGGCAGGGCCTGCAGCGCGTCCTTGACGTCGCTGTCGGGCAGGTGCTCGAGCGCCTCCATCTCGGCCGACTTCAGGCCGGACGGACCGTGCGACTCGGCCCGGGCGATCTGCCAGTCCTCGATCTCGTCGGTGACCTGCTGCGGCTGGCGCTGCTTCTTGCGGTACGAGTTGATGTACGTGTTCGTCAGGATGCGGTACAGCCAGGCCTTCAGGTTGGTGCCGGGCTTGAACTGGTGGAAGGCGCTGAACGCCTTCGAGAAGGTCTCCTGGACGAGGTCCTCGGCGTCGTGCGGGTTGCGCGTCATGCGCAGCGCGGCCGAGTAGAGCTGGTCGAGGAACGGCAGGGCATCGGCCTCGAAGCGCGCCTGGCGCTGCTCCGAAGTCTCGGTCTCCCGCGTGTCGGGCACGTCAGGCGTTTCGGGGGTGACGGTCATCATCTCCCAGCCTACTCCCGGGACCGACGGCCTGCGCAGTGGCGTGATCGCTCGATCAGCCGCTGGATGGGTCTGTGTCAGCATGTGTCCTCCTGCCGGGTTCAACCGTCGGGAGGGGCGCGCTATTCCGGCGCGAGCGGCACGATCAGCTCGGGCCCGTTGTTGCGGACGTTGTTGACGGCGGTCGAGACGGCGACGGCGTCGAGCCGCCCTGGGGCCGCGGGGACCAGCAGGCCGAGCAGCTCGTCGGTCTGCCGCGGGGCGGGGTCGAGCCACTCGTCGTACGCCTGCGGCTCGAGGAACAGCGGCATGCGCTCGTGGACGTGGCCGAGATCGTCCTCGGCGGTCGTCGTGAGGATCGTGAAGCTGACGACCCACTCGTCGGCCTCGCGGTCCTTCCAGAACTCGTACAGCCCCGCCATCGCCAGGACCGAGCCGTCCTTCGGCGTGATGTAGAACGGCTGCTTGACGGGCTTCCTGCCGTCGTCACGGGGCTGGCCGGCGTACCACTCGTAGTAGCCGTCGGCGGGGACGAGCGCGCGGCGACGCGCGAAGGCCTTCTTGAACGACGGCTTCTCGGCGACGGTCTCGGACCGCGCGTTGATCATGCGGCTGCCGATCGACGGGTCCTTGGCCCAGCTGGGGATCAGGCCCCAGCGTGCCGTCAGCAGCTCGCGCTGCGGGGCCCCGCCGGACACGTCGCCGTCGCGCCGTCCGATCACGACGGGCGCGAGCTTGGTGGGGGCGATGTTGTAGTCGGCCTCGAGCTCGACGAAGGAGTTGGCGAGGTCGATCTCGAAGGCCTGGTGCAGCGTGGCCGAGGTCTGGGTCGTCGCGTAGCGCCCGCACATGCGTCCAGCGTGCCACAGCCCGCCGACGGCGGCGGCGCTATCGGCAGAGCCCGGCGAGCACCGGGGCGACGCCGTCGGCCGACGCGGGGAGCCGCTCGACCCACAGCCTGGCCTGGCCGGCGACCGCCGGCGTCCGGTCGAGCAGCAGCCCCAGCAGGCCGACCGTCACGTCGTCGGCGCGTTCGCGACCCGCCAGGACGGCGAACCGCCGGACGGTCAGCTGGACGACGGTCTCGTCACCGGTGAACACGGTGCGCAGCACGTCGGCGACGTCGAGGGCCCGCAGCGCGAGCTCGATCTCGTTGCCGAGGCCCCCGGCGGGCAGCTCGACGACGACGAGGACGTGCGTGTCGCAGGCGCGGCCGCCGTCGCGGTCGGCACCCCGGTAGGTCTCGTCGAGGCGCGACCTCAGGTGCGGCACGGTCGCCAAGGACGTCAGCGGGTCGTGGCACGAGGCGTCGGCGTGACGCACCAGCGCCGCGTCGGCCCAGGCGAGCGCGGCGGCCCGCGTCGCCTCGAAGTCGGGTGGTCGAGGGGCGTAGGCCCGCTCCACGTGGTCCATGACCTCGTGGAGCGGGACGCCCGTCTGCGCTGCACTCGCTCCCACCTCGTGTGCAACGCGCACCACGTCCGACGTCCCGCCGCGGACGGCGTCACGGAGGAGCTCGACGTGCGTTCCCTGGTCGCCCACCGGTGCTCCTCTCGTCGTCGGACACGAGTGAGACGGACGAGGTCGCAGGTCGTGACGCGGTTCGGCCCACATTTCTCGCCGCGCCGTTCGTGACCGGATCGCGGCGACGTCGTTGATCGTGCAGGAGGACCACACGTGGAGCAGACGCTCAGCAGCACCCAGCACCTGACGGACGACCGCGTCGTCGGCGACGCCGAGCTGATCGCGGCGGTGCGCGGCGGCGACACGTCCGCCTACGGCGAGCTGTTCGGACGTCACCGGGACGCCGCGCTGCGACTGGCCCGCCAGGTCGCGGGGACGTCCGACGCCGACGACCTGGTCGCCGAGTCGTTCGTCCGGGTGCTGGCCCTGCTGCAGGACGGCCGCGGGCCCGACGAGGCGTTCCGCGCGTACCTGCTGACATCGATCCGCCGCCTGCACATCGACCGCGTCCGGGCCCGCAACAAGGTCTGGTCGACGGCGCACCAGGCCGAGCTAGACCGCGCCGTCGAGTTCGTCGACCCCGCCGAGATGACGTTCGAGCACGGCGCGGCCGCCGTCGCGTTCTCGTCGCTGCCGGAGCGCTGGCGGCTCGTGCTGTGGCACCTCGACGTCGAGGGCCAGCGACCCGCCGAGGTGGCACCCCTGCTGGGCATGAGCCCCAACGGCGTCTCGGCCCTGGCGTACCGGGCCCGCGAGGGCCTCCGCCAGGCGTACCTGCAGCACCACCTCGCACCGACGCTGCACGAGGGGTGCCGCCGCACGACGGGGATGCTCGGCTCGTACGTCCGCAAGGGTCTGTCGGCGCGCGACACGGCCACCGTCGAGAAGCACCTCGACGGCTGCAGCCGCTGCACGGGCCTGTACCTCGAGCTGCGCGAGGTCAACTCGAACCTGTCGGGCGTGCTGGGCCCCGCGGTGCTCGGGCCGGTCTTCGCGGCGTACCTCGCCGCGGGCGCGGGCCTGGCGGCGCTCGGCGCCGGGGCCGCGACCGTCGCGGGCGCCAAGCTCGTGGCGGGCGGTGCGGCGAAGCTGGCCGTCGTGCCGGCCAAGGTCGTCGGGGCCGCGATGGCCAGCGCGGGCACGCAGGGCGTCGTCGCGGCGGCCGTCGTGACCAGCGTCGCGACGGCCGGCACCGTCGCCGTCACGACCGACTTCGGGCGGGGGCCGTCCTCCGCGCCGGTGGCCGCCGGACCGGCTGCCACCGGCGCGATCGCACCGCAGGGCGCCGGCACGACGACCGGGGTGCGTCCGACCGCGTCGCCGTCCACCGAGGCCGATGGCGCGGCGGGGACGGGGGCAGGGGCGGGCGCGGCGACCGACGCCACGACGCAGCCCCCGGCGTCGCCCGACCCGTCGCCCGCGGTCCCCCCGGTCGAGCCGTCCGAGGCGCCGACCGCCTCGCCCTCGCCGAGCGAGGAGCCGTCGCCGTCCGAGCCGTCGCCCTCGTCCTCGGAAGGCCTCGTCTCGCCCGAGCCCTCGGCGACGCCCACGCCCGTCGAGGACCCGGTCGTGCCGACCGACTACGGCGTCGGCGACGTCACGATCACCAACGACGGCCCGCTGCTGCAGCGGCGCTTCACGGTGCCGGTGACGTCGGCGACGGCAGGACGGGCGGCCGAGCAGTCCGTGACGCTGACGATGCAGTTCTCGCGGACCGTGCAGCTCGGGGACGTCGTGAGCCCCGGCTGGGACTGCGGACCCGCGACGCCGGGTCGCCCGCTCACGACGTTGACCTGCACGACGACGCCGGCGGCCGGTCAGGCGACGTCGTTCGTCGCCACGGTCCGCGGCCCCAGGCCCGACGGATCGATCTCGGTGAGCTCGCCCGGCGACCCCTCGTCGTCCAACGACGCCGTCACGTTCCGGGCGGGGCCGTACCTCCTGCTGCTCTGACGCCCTTGGTAGACATGGGTCATGACCCTGCTGCGCACCGTCGCCCGTCCGATGCTCGCGTCGATCTTCGTCGTCGGGGGCGCCGCCGCCCTGCGGGAGCCCGGGGCACGCGCGGCGAAGGCGCAGCCCGTCGCCGACCGGATCTCCCGTCTCGTGCCGCGCCTGTCCCTCGACGGTGCCGGGCTCACGCGTCTCAACGGAGGTGTGCAGCTCGTCGCGGGGCTCGCGCTCGCATCGGGCCACGTGCCCCGCACCGCGGCCCTCGCCCTGGCGGTGTCGCTGCCACCGACGACGGTCGCCGGGCACCCGTACTGGACCGAGACCGACCCCGCGGCGCGCGCCGCCCAGCGCATCCACTTCCTGAAGAACCTGTCGATCACGGGCGGCCTGCTGATGGCCACGCTCGACCCCGAGCCGCACAAGAGGTCCGTCGGCCGCCGCGCCAAGGACCGTCTCGACCACCTGCGCGGCTGACCCCGCCGCCGCGACGCCGATAGGGTGGCCGTGATGACTGAACCGCTGCCCTGGCTCGCCCCCCACCGCACCTCCCCCTTCGTCGGCGAGGTGCTGGTGCCCGGATCGAAGTCGCTGACGAACCGCGCACTCATCCTGGCGGCCCTCGGCGACGGCCCCTCGACCCTCACGCGCCCGCTCGGCTCCCGCGACACCCAGCTCATGACCGCGGCCCTCACCGCGCTCGGCGCGACGGTCGAGCGCGACGGCATGACGTGGACCGTCTCGCCGATCGCGCGCGGCGGCTCGGAGCCCGTCACGGTCGACTGCGGGCTGGCCGGCACCGTCATGCGGTTCGTGCCGCTGCTGGCCGCGCTGGGCAGCGCTCCCGTGACGTTCGACGGCGACGAGCACGCCCGCCGGCGTCCCATGGCCACGACGATCGCCTCGCTGCGGTCGCTCGGGGTCGAGGTCGACGACGACGGTCGCGACGCGCTGCCGTTCACGGTGATGGCAGACGGCGGGGTGCGCGGCGGCGAGATCTCGATCGATGCGTCGTCTTCGAGCCAGTTCGTCTCGGCCCTGCTGCTGATCGCGCCGCTCCTCCCGCTCGGCATCGACCTGCGCCACACCGGCGCGGTGCTGCCGTCGTTGCCGCACATCGAGATGACGGTCGCCGAGCTGCGCCGCCGCGGCGTCCGCGTCGAGACCCCCGAGCCCGGCCGCTGGGTCGTCCACCCCGGCCCGATCGACGCCCTCGACGTCGAGGTCGAGCCCGATCTGTCGAATGCCGGCGTGTTCATCGCCGGCGCCCTCGTCACGGGCGGCAGCGTCCGCGTCCGCAGCTGGCCCGAGCACACCGACCAGGCCGGTGACGCCTGGAGCCGGATCGTCCCGGCGTTCGGCGGCACCGTCGAGCGCGACGGGGACGACCTCGTGTTCTCGGCCGGCGGCACGCTCGACGGCGTCGACCTCGACCTGCACGACGTCGGCGAGCTGACGCCCGTCGTCGCCGCCATGGCCGCGCTCGCCGGCGGCCCCTCGCACCTGCGCGGCGTCGCCCACCTGCGCGGTCACGAGACCGACCGCCTCGCGGCGCTCGTCGCCGAGATCCGGCGGCTCGGCGGCGACGCCGACGAGACCGACGACGGTCTCGTGATCCGCCCCCGCCCCCTGCACGGCGCGACGTTCCGCACGTACGACGACCACCGCATGGCCCACGCCGCCGTCGTGCTGGGGCTCCGCGTGCCCGACCTGCTGGTCGAGAACGTCGTCACGACGATCAAGACGTACCCCAACTTCGCGCCCGTCTGGGAGCGCCTCATGACGAGCGGCTGATGGCCAGGGAACGCGACGACCACGACCAGTACGAGCGCCCGCGGCGCCACACCAAGCCGCGCACCAAGGTGCGGCCGAACTACGACGACGCCGACACCGCGCGGGTCGTGACGATCGACCGCGGCCGTTACGCCGTGACGCTCGACGCCGACGGCCGCGCCGTCACCGCCATGAAGTCGCGCAACCTCGGGCGCAAGGGCGTCGTGGTCGGCGACCACGTCAGGGTCGTCGGCGACGTCACGGGCGACGAGGGGACGCTGGCCCGCATCGTCGAGGTGACGCCCCGCCGCACGGTGCTGCGGCGCACCGCCGACGACGACGACCCGATCGAGCGCATCATCGTCGCCAACGCCGACCAGCTCGTGATCGTCGCGGCGCTCGCCGACCCTCCCCCGCGTCCGGGACTGATCGACCGGTGCCTCGTCGCCGCCTTCGACGCCGGCATGGAGCCGCTCGTCTGCCTGACCAAGTCCGACCTCGGCTCGGCCGACGAGCTCGTCGCGATGCTCGAGCCGCTGGGCGTCGCGGTCGTCGTGACCCGCCAGGGCGGCGAGCTCGACGCCGTCCGCGACTCGCTGCGCGACCGCACCAGCGTCCTCGTCGGCCACAGCGGCGTCGGCAAGTCGACGCTCGTGAACGCCCTCGTGCCCGATGCCAACCGATCGGTCAGCTACGTCAACGCCGTCACGGGACGCGGGCGTCACACGTCGACGTCCGCGATCAGCCTCGAGCTGCCGTTCGGCGGCTGGATCATCGACACGCCGGGCATCCGGTCGTTCGGGCTGGCGCACGTCGAGGTCGACGACCTGATCCGCGCGTTCCCCGATCTGCAGGACGCCGCCCGCGACTGCCCGCGCGGCTGCCTGCACGCCGCGACCGAGCCCGAGTGCGCCCTCGACGTCGCGGTCGCCGACGGCTCGCTGGCCGCCGAGCGCGTCGAGTCGTTCCGCCGGATCCTCGCCAGCATGAACCAGCGCGACGACTACTGACCGCAGGCCGTAGCCTGTGGGCCATGGCCCACTCGTACAGCGACGACCTGCGGCTCGCCCACGTGCTCGCCGACAACGCCGACAGCCTGTCGATGGAGCGGTTCCTGGCGATCGACCTGCAGGTCGACACCAAGCCCGACATGACGTACGTGACCGAGTCCGACCAGGCCGTCGAGACCGCGATCCGGCGCACGCTCAAGTCGGCCCGCACGCGCGACGTCGTCCTGGGCGAGGAGCAGGGCGAGCAGGACGGCGCCGGCGGAGGCGGAGGCGGAGGCGGACGTCGCTGGATCGTCGACCCGATCGACGGGACGTCCAACTTCGTGCGGGGCGTGCCGGTCTGGGCCACGCTGATCGCGCTCGAGGAGGACGGCGAGATCGTCGCCGGCTGCGTGTCGGCACCGGCGCTCGGGCGCCGCTGGTGGGCCAGCAAGGGCACGGGCGCGCACACGGGCAAGTCGCTGCTGTCGTCCCGCGAGATCAAGGTCTCGCAGGTGGCCGACCTCGGGGCCGCGTCGCTGTCGTACGCCTCGCTCGGCGGCTGGGACGCGATCGGTCGCGGGCAGGCCTTCGCGGCGCTCATGCGCCGGTGCTGGCGCACCCGGGCGTACGGCGACTTCTGGTCGTACATGCTGCTCGCGGAGGGGGCGGTCGACATCGCCGCCGAGCCCGAGCTCAACCTGTGGGACATGGCGGCCCTCGACGTCATCGTGCGCGAGGCCGGTGGCACGTTCACGAGCCTCGCGGGCGCACCCGGTCCGTGGGGCGACAACGCCCTGGCGACCAACAGCCGGCTGCACGACGCGGCGATGGCGTACGTCGGGCACTTCCCCGACGACGGCCCGCCCGATCTGTCGTGGACCGACGAGCCCGAGGACGACGACGCCGAGCCCGAACGCGACAACGTGCGGGCGTTCGAGTTCACCCGCGAGCCGGCCGACGAGGCTCCCTGACCCTCGCGCCACGGGTGTGACCGGGGTTACAGTGCGGGGAGTCGACGAAGGAGTCCCCATGCGCGTCCACGACGTCCTGACCTCGAAGGGCAGCGCCGAGGTGTTCACGATCTCCCCGGACGCCACGGTGCGCGAGCTGCTCGACGCGCTGGCCGAGCACGACGTCGGTGCGCTCGTCGTCAGCGACGACGGCACGTCGATGCTCGGGATCGTGTCGGAGCGCGACGTCGTGCGCAAGCTGCGCGACGTCGCCGACGCGAGGGGCACCGCGGTCGCCGACATCATGACGACCGACGTGCGGGTGTGCTCGCCCGACGACGCGTTCACCGACCTCATGGCCGTCATGACCGAGCACCGCGTGCGGCACCTGCCGGTGCTCGACGACGGACGTCTCGTCGGCGTCGTCAGCATCGGCGACGCCGTCAAGCACCGCATGGGGCAGCTCGAGTTCGAGCGCGACCAGCTCTCCAGCTACGTCGCCGGCGGCTGACCCCTCCCAGCCCCGGTCCCGCGCCGGACCCACGAGCGGTGCATCAAGGGTGCCGAGCGGCGCGTTCCGGTCCGACACGCCGTCTCAAAACGTCCACACCGCGGCACTCGCGGATCGGGTCGGTGGACGGGGGCGGGGCGACTAGGCTGGTGCGATCATGACGCACGACCGACGCGTGTCGCTGCCCGACAGCGAGCTGGGCTGGCGCTTCTCCCGCTCGTCCGGGGCCGGGGGCCAGCACGTCAACACGACCGACACCCGCGTCGAGCTGATCTGGTCGCTCGACGACACCGCCGCGCTCTCCCCCGCCCAGAAGGAGCTCGCGGCGTCCCGGCTCGCGACCCGCCTGGTCGACGGGACGATCACGGTCGTCTCGTCGCAGTACCGCTCGCAGCACCGCAACCGCGAGGCGGCTCGCGTCCGGCTCGAGGAGCTGTTGACGCAGGCCGTCATCCCCCCGCGCCCGCGCCGGGCGACCAAGCCGACCCGCGGCTCCAAGGAGCGCCGACTCGACGCCAAGAAGCGGCGCAGCTCGATCAAGCAGGGGCGCGGCGGCCAGGGCTGGGAGTAGCCGCCCTGGTGCCCGGCGATTGGCGCCGGGGCGGACGGGTACCGCGACGTGACACCGACATCGGAGGAATCATGACCATCGCCCCGCCCGAGCCCGCCACCCCCGACGAGGACGCCCCCGGCACCGAGCGTCCCGAGGCCCCCGACCTGCCCGATCCCGCCTTCCCCGAGGTGCTGCCCGACGCCGAGCCGGGCACCGAGCCCGATCGCGAGCCCGCGACCCAGCCCGACCCGACGGACGGCTGAGGCCTGGCCCCCCTCACACGAGGGGGGCCAGCCGCTCGCGGTGCCACGCGAGGTCGTCGGCCGTGCGGCCGTGCTCGTGTGAGGCACCGAGTGTCGACAGCGTCACGACCGCGGCCGCCGACACGTCGTGCTGACGCGTCAGCGGCCGTGTCGACGCCGACAGCGCCGAGACGGCCGCGGCGTGCGTCGCGGCCCCGCACAGCTCGAGGTCGACCCGCGCCTGCCCGCCGTCGGCGCGGGCGATCGCCCGAGCGAGCCGCAGCACCGTCATCCGGTCGGCCAGCGCCGCCCGCGCCTCCGGACGATGGGCGAGCCGGGGCTCGGACACCGCCACCTCGTCGAGGTGCACCGACGTCGACCCGCCCGCCCGGTGCACGACCCGGACGCCCGGGGCGTTCACGTCGACGAGCGCCACGACCTCGTTGTCGCCCTCGTCGACCGCGAGCACCACCAGCGCGCTCACCCCGCCTGCCCACGGCACGTCGTCCGCGACACCCGACAGCAGCCAGGCCGGGCGCGATCGCTCGGCGCGCAGGGACGGCCGGCCCTGCATCGCCATGACCGGCACGACCGGTCCCTCGAGGACGACGGTCGGCAGCGCGTCACCCACGACGGCGACGGCGAGGTCCGCCACCGACGGCAGGACGCACGACGTACCGGCGAGCCCGTCGTCGACCACCAGCGACACCGCGTGCAGCCACGCGTGCAGGTCGATCATCGCCGCCCGACGGGCGGGGTCGACCCACGCCTGCGGCCACGCTCGCGTCCAGGCGGCCCGCAGCGCACCCAGCCGTCCGACCGCTCCCTCGTCCTGGTCCGCCACGCCGTCACGGTAGCCAAGCGGCCCGTCCGTGACGTCGTCGGCAGCCTCTCGTTGGTCCAAGGGGCCGGCGAACGGCCCGGCCCACCCGTCGTCGTCCCACGAGGAGCGCACCCGTGCGCATCAGCCGACTCCACCGCGTCGTCGCCGCGGTCGTCATGTCCACCGTGGCGGTCTCGACCGTCGTCGCCTTCACCCGCGACGGCGGCCCGGCGTCGTCCTCGGCGAGCGCCGCCGCGCCGGCACGCGCCGAGCAGGCGCCTCCGGTCACCGACCCCGCTCCTGCCCCCTCGCCCGCGCCCTCGTCGTCGCCCGCGCCCTCCTCGACCCCCGAGGCGCCCGAGGCGTCCGCTCCGGCCACGACCGCCCCGCCGCGCCCGCCGACCGCGTCGGGGGGCACCGGCCGGACGACCGACCGCACGGCCCCCCGGCCCCGCCCCGCCACCACGACCTCCGCGCCGGCGACCCCCGCAGCCACATCGGCCCCGGCAGAACCGGCCACGACACCCGCCCCGACCGCGACGCCGACCGAGAAGAACCTGCTGGAGCGGCTGCTCGGGCAGTGACCGCGACGGCGTCGCCGTGGTGCTGCTCTCATTGACTCGACAGATCACATACTCGCGGTACGCTATTGTTCATCGCCGATGTCACATACGTGATGTCACGTCTTCTGGAGGCCCCGATGACCATCACCGCCGATGAGTTCCGCACCTCGATCGACCCCGACGACGAGCTCGCCCGTCTGCTCGTGTCGTCGCAGAAGCTCTCGTACGACCCGCAGACCGAGGTCGACTGGGACACCCCGCTCGACCCGACCCACCACGGCCTCAACCCCGAGTGGTCGACCCTCTACGGCACGTCGCTGTGGGACGAGATGACCGAGGAGCAGCGCATCACGCTGACCCGTCACGAGGTCGGCTCGATCATGAGCACCGGCATCTGGTTCGAGATGATCCTGCAGCAGATGCTGCTGCGCGAGCAGTACACCGCCGACGTCACGGGCTCGGAGTTCCAGTTCGCCCTCACCGAGATCGCCGACGAGTGCCGCCACTCGCTGATGTTCGCCCGCGCCTGCCAGGCCATGGGCGTCCCGCACTACACGCCCCACCGCGCCGTCGTCGAGATCGCCCGGGGCCTCAAGACCGTCGCGTCGAACGAGGTGGCCTACGGCTCGATCCTGGTCGCCGAGGAGATCCTCGACGTCATGCAGCGCGACTGGATGCGGGGCGAGAACGTGCTCCCGATCGTCCGCACGACGAGCAAGATCCACGTCGTCGAGGAGGCGCGGCACATGAAGTTCGCGCGCCACGAGATCCGCCAGCACCTCGAGGGCGTCAGCGCGATGCGCCGGCGCCAGAGCGCGTGGGTCATCGCGACCGCCGCCTACGTCATCGTCAAGAGCATGGTCAACCCCGCGGTCTACGAGGCGGCCGGCCTCGACCGCAAGCGCGCCGTGGCCGCCGCGAAGGCCAACGAGCACCACCACAACCTCATGCGCCTCAGCTGCGTGCACCTGATGGACTTCCTGTCCGAGGCCGGTCTGCTCACGCCCGCCGCGATGCGTCGCTACCGCGCCGCGCACATGCTCTGATGACGTACGTCGTCACGCAGGCGTGCTGCGCCGATGCGTCGTGCATGTCGGTGTGCCCCGTCAACTGCATCCACCCCGCACCGGGCGAGCCCGACTTCGGGCACACCGAGATGGTCTACGTCGACCCGCGCAGCTGCATCGACTGCGGGGCGTGCGCCGACGCCTGCCCCGTCTCGGCGATCAAGCCGCTCGAGCTGCTGAGCGGTGACGAGCAGGTCTTCGGCGACATCAACGCCGCCTTCTACGACGATCGCGAGGCCGGTGTCGACTGGTCGCAGCCGTCGTTCCCGATCGTCGAGGAGCCGCGAGAGCGTCCCCTGCGGATCGCCGTCGTCGGCACCGGTCCGGCGGCGTCGTACACCGCCCGCGAGCTGCTGACGACGTCGTCGGCGCACGTCTCGATGATCGACCGGCTGCCTGTCGCCGGCGGGCTGGTGCGCTCGGGCGTCGCCCCCGACCACCCCGACACCAAGCGCCTGGCCGACATGTTCACGTGGACGTACGACCACCCCCGCACGCGCATGTACCTCAACGTCGACGTCGGCGGCGACGTCAGCCACGCCGACGTCCTGGCCCACCACGACGCCGTGGTCTACGCCGTCGGCGCACGCCTCGACCGGGCCCTCGGCGTGCCGGGCGAGCACCTGCCCGGCGTGCACGGGTCGCCCGAGGTCGTCGGCTGGTACAACAGCCACACCGACGTCGACGCGGCCGCGGTCGACGTCTCCACCGATCGCGTCGTGGTCGTCGGCAACGGCAACGTCGCGCTCGACGTGGCCCGCATCCTGCTCGGAGACGTCGAGGCCCTCGGGCGCACCGACATCGCCGACCACGCCCTCGACGCGCTGCGCTCGGCGCCCGTCCGCGAGGTCGTCGTGCTGGGCCGCCGCGGGCCCGAGCACGCGGCGTTCACGCGCCCCGAGCTGCTGATGATGCCGCGCGGCATCGACGTCGCGATCGAGGCGGACGGACAGGTCGCCGACGAGCTCGCGGCTGCCGCGCCCGGCTCCAAGGCGGCCTCCATGGCCGGCCTGCCGCTGGTGGACGTCGACTGGTCGGCGCCGCCCCCGCCCGGTCGTCGTCTGGTGCTGGCGTTCCACCGCACGGTCGACGAGGTCGTCGGCGCCGAGCGGGTCGAGGGCGTCCGGCTGGGCCGCGTCGGCACCGACCGCACGGTCGACGTCCGCACCGGGCTCGTCGTGCGGTCGACCGGACACCGCGGCTCGCCCGTGGCCGGCATGCCCTTCGACGAGGCCACCGCGACGATCCCCCACACGTCGGGCCGGGTCGTCGACCCCGCCACCGGGCTCCCCGTCCCGGGGGCCTACGCCGTGGGATGGATCAAGCGCGGCGCGTCCGGCGGCATCGGCGCCAACCGCACCGACGCGCAGGAGACCGTCGCGACGCTGCTCGCCGACGCCCGCGCCCACCTCCTGCCGACACCTCCACGCCCCCCGAGCCCCCGCGGCTTCGCGCGGCTGCTGCGCTCGCGGGGGCTCGACGTCGTCGGGCGCCGACGCATGAAGAGGATCGACGCCGACGAGCGCCGACGCGGCGAGCAGGCCGGTCGCCCGCGGGTCAAGTTCGCGACGGTCGACGAGATGCTCGAGGGACGCCGCTGAGCGACCCGTAGGCTCGGCGCATGGCCACAGTCATCCTGGTGCGGCACGGCCGCACCACCGCCAACGCCAGTGGCGTCCTCGCCGGTCGCACCGCGGGCGTCCGCCTCGACGAGGTCGGACGCTCGCAGGCCGACCGGACGGGCGACCGGCTCGCCGTCGCCCCGCTCGTCGGCCTCGTCACGAGCCCGCTCGAGCGCTGCCGGCAGACGTCGAAGGCGATCCTCGGCCGCCGGGACGGCGAGCAGGACGTGCCGGTCACGGTCGAGCGCGGCATCACCGAGTGCGACTACGGCGAGTGGCAGGGCCGCAAGCTCGCCGAGCTGGCGAAGGAGGACCTCTGGAAGGTCGTGCAGACGCAGCCCTCGGCCGCCGCCTTCCCCGGGGGCGAGTCGCTGCAGGCGATGCAGGCCCGCGCGGTCGCCGCGATCCGCCGGCACGACGCGGCCTTCGAGGCCGAGCACGGTCCCGGCGCCGTGTGGGTCGCGGTCAGCCACGGCGACATCATCAAGTCGATCCTCGCCGACGCCCTCGGCATGCACCTCGACCTGTTCCAGCGCATCAACGTCAACCCCGCCTCGGTCTCGATCGTCCGGTACGGCAGCAGCCGGCCCGACGTCATCGCGACCAACACCGATGCCGGCGACCTGTCGTGGCTGCGCGCGAAGCCACCCGCCGAGGACGCGCAGGTCGGCGGCGGCGCAGGCCATGAGGCGCCCTCCCCACCACGCTCCTAGGATGGACCCATGCCACCGATCGTCCACGGATTCGACTGGCCCGACCGCTTGGTCGTCGGCACCGTCGGCCAGCCCGGGGCACGCACGTTCTACCTGCAGGCCCAGCAGGGATCCCGTCTCGTCAGCGTCGCGCTCGAGAAGGAGCAGGCCGTCGCGCTGTCCGAGCGCATCGAGGAGGTGCTCGACGAGCTGATGGGCGAGGAGGGCAACCCGTACAGCGTCCCCGCGCTGACACCGGAGGGCCTCGCCGACGACGACCCGCTCGCCCAGCCCGTCGAGGAGCAGTTCCGGGCCGGCGCGATGAGCCTCGGCTGGGACCCGCAGACCCTGCAGATCGTGATCGACGCGTACCCCATCATCGTGGTCGACGCCGACGAGCTCGAGGCCTCGCAGGAGATCGAGATCGAGATCGAGCCCGACGAGGTGCTGCGCGTGCGCATCCCCGTCGGCACCGCCCGGGCCTTCGCCAAGCGCACCCGCGACGTCGCCGGAGCCGGTCGCCCGCTCTGCCCGCTGTGCGGCGTGCCGATGGACGGCGTCGACCACGTGTGCGAGCTGCCCGAAGGGTTCCGGTGACGGTCGAGGCCGATCTCGCCGACGGCGACATCGAGCTCGAGGGACGCGTCATGCCGGCCTCGAACGCGACGTTCGTCGGCACGATCGGCGACGTCCGGGTCGTCTACAAGCCCGTCGCCGGCGAGCAGCCGCTGTGGGACTTCCCCGACGGCAACCTCGCCCGGCGCGAGGCGGCCGCCTACCTGGTGTCCGAGGCGTTCGGCTGGGACGTCGTGCCGCGCACGTGGCTGCGCGACGGGCCCATGGGCGTCGGCATGGTGCAGCTGTGGCAGGACGTCGACCCCGCCCAGGACGCCGTCGACCTCGTCGCGTCGTCCGCCGTGCCCGACGAGGGCTGGCGCCACGTGTTCGACGGCTACGACGGGCAGGACCGGCCGGTGTCGCTGATCCACGAGGACTCCCCCGAGCTGCGCCGCATGGCCGTGTTCGACGTCGTCACGAACAACGCCGACCGCAAGGGCGGCCACGTCCTCGAGATGGTCGGCGGCCACCGCTACGGCATCGACCACGGCCTGACGTTCCACGCCGAGCACAAGCTGCGCACCGTGCTGTGGGGCTGGGTCGGCGAGAACCTCGACGCCGACGAGCTCGCGGGCGTCGAGCGCGTGCGGGTCGCCCTGACCGGCGACCTCGGCGCCTCGCTCGGCGAGCTGCTGACCGCCGTCGAGCTCGGCGCCTTCGCGGCACGGTGCGACCGCCTGCTCGACGCGTGCCGCTTCCCCCGCCCGCGCGGCGAGATGCCCGCCATCCCGTGGCCGCCGTTCTGATGGCCGCCGACACGCTGCTCGTGGGCTGCGGCGAGCTGGGCGCCGACATCGGACTTCGCCTCGCCGCGCGCGGTCACGAGGTCATCGCGATCCGGCGCCGCGCCGAGCTCGTGCCCGCACCCCTGCGGGGCCTGTCGGCCGACCTGACGCGTGAGCTGCCCGACCTCCCGCCGCTCGACCTGACGCACCTGGTCATCGCCCTGACCGCCCGTCCGCGCAGCGAGGAGTCGTACCGCGCGACGTACGTCGACGGCATGGCCCGCGCCCTCGACGCCCTCGAGGCCGCGGGCCAGGTGCCGCGGCGCGCCGTGCTGGTGTCGTCGACCGCGGTGCTCGGCGACAGCGACCCCGGCGCCCTGCTCGACGAGTCGAGCCCGTGCCGTCCGACCGACGGACCCGGACGCATGCTGCTCGAGGCCGAGCGGCTGTTCGCCGCCCGCGTGCCCGGTGGCACGGTGCTGCGTCTCTCGGGCCTGTACGGCCACGGCGAGCCGCGCCTGGTCGACCAGGTGCGCCGCGGCGACGTCACCGATCCACACCGCTGGACCAACCGCATCCACCGCGACGACGCCGCCGCTGCGGCCGTGCACCTGCTGACCCGCGACGACGCCCCCGCACCGCTGTACCTCGGCACCGACGACGAGCCGTCGCCGCTGGGCGACGTCGCCGCCTTCGTGGCCGGCCGCATCGACGCGCCGGCTCCCCCGCCCGCCGACCCCGCCCTCGGGCACGGCAAGCGGCTCGACAACGGGCTGCTGCGGGCGTCCGGCTGGGTGCCCGCGTACCCGACCTACCGCGAGGGCTACGGCGCGCAACTCTGATCGCTGTCTGGTTCGCCACACGGGCGGACGGGAATCACCGCGCGCGCAGGCCGTTGACCTGAGTGGCCCCGATCCACCGATCGCGCCTCCCCCACCTTCAGGAGTAGTACATGACCGACGTGTTCGAGCCGATCAAGGTCGGCAGCTGGGATCTTCCGCAGCGCTTCGTGATGGCGCCCCTCACCCGCAACCGCGCGGGCGAGAAGCAGGTGCCGCGCGACATCGCCGTCACCTACTACGGGCAGCGCGCGGGCGCCGGCCTCATCGTCACCGAGGGCACGCAGCCCAGCGCCGTCGGCCAGGGCTACCTCGACACCCCCGGCATCCACTCGCCCGAGCAGGTCGAGGGCTGGCGCGCCGTCGCCGACGAGGTGCACGCCAACGGCGGACGCATCGTCGTCCAGCTGATGCACGTCGGCCGCATCGCGCACCCCGACAACAAGCACGGCCTCGAGACCGTCGCCCCCAGCGCGATCCCCGCCCCCGGGAAGATGATCACCGCGAACGGCCAGTTCGACCACGTCGTGCCCCGCGCCCTCGAGACAGACGAGATCGCCGGCATCGTCGAGGAGTTCGTGCACGCCTCGCGCAGCGCCGTCGAGGCCGGTCTGGACGGCGTCGAGCTGCACGCCGCCAACGGCTACCTGCTGCACCAGTTCCTCGCGCCGTCGTCGAACGAGCGCACCGACCAGTACGGCGGATCGCCGGAGAACCGCGTGCGCCTGGTGCTCGAGATCGCCGCCGCCGTGACCGAGGCGATCGGCCCCGACCGCGTCGGCATCCGCATCTCGCCAGCCCACAACATCCAGGGCGTCCTCGAGGAGGACGCCGCCGACGTCGCCGAGACGTACGGCCTGCTGGTCGACGGTCTCGCCCCACTCGGCCTGGCGTACCTGAGCATCCTCGCCGACACGACGACGGACCTGTACGCCGATCTGCGCACCCGCTTCGGCGGCACCGTCATCGCGAACACCGGCTTCGCGAGCATGACGACGCTCGACGAGGTCACGGACATCGTCGACGGCGGTCGGGCCGACCTCGTCGCCGTGGGTCGCGAGTACATCGCGAACCCCGACCTCGCGATCCGCTGGCGCACCGGCGCCGAGCTGAACGAGCCGAACTCCGACACGTTCTACGGCGGAGGCGCCGAGGGGTACACCGACTACCCGACGCTCGACGCGTCGAAGTAGCCCGCACGACCGTGGGCGCGGCCGCTTGGGGCCGCGCCCACGGGGTACCTCAGACCCCATGAAGCTCTCACGCGGGGTCGTCGCCATCGGGATCGCCAAGAAGGTCTACACCGAGGCGCGCAAGCCCGAGAACCAGGCCCGCATCAAGTCGGCCGTCGAGAAGGCGCGCTCGCGCAGGCTCTGAGCCTCCGTCAGGCCACCGCGACACCGGAGTCGGGATCGGCCAGCAGGTCGAGCAGGATGTCCTGGACGACCGCGAGCACGTCCGCCTCGGGCGCGACACTGGCCGCGAAGCCCGCCAGGTAGAGCAGGTTCTTGAAGAACAGCACGAGGTCCTTGGGCATCCTGAAGCCGTTGCGGGCCAGCACCTGCAGCAGCCGGCCCAGCGTGATGCCGAGCTGGTCGAACGTGACCTCCCCGCGCGAGCGGGTGCTCAGGAGGTCGAGCTCGGCCTGCAGCTCGTCGACGAGCGTCTCGACGTCCGCGTCGTGCTCGATCGCGCCGAACGACCGCATCGCCTCGATCTGCCCGCGTGCGTCGTCGCCCGCCCAGGCGGCGAGGTACTGCACGAGCCCGGCCCGCTGCGCCGCCGTCAGACGCCCCGCGATGCCGAAGTCGACGAGCGAGAACGTGCCGCGCGCCGGATCGACCAGCACGTTGCCGGCGTGCAGGTCGCCGTGGAACACACCGTGCCTGAGCGTCGCCTCGACGACGCCGCGGATGCCGGTGCGCAGCAGCTCGTCACCGTCCAGGCCCGCCGTGGGGTCGAGGCGGGTGTAGGCGACGCCGGGCAGCAGCTCCATCACGAGCACCTTCTCGGTGACCATGCCGGGGATCGGCCGCGGGGCCACCATGTGGTCGGCGCCCATCGCCTCGAGCACGGCACTGGAGTCGACCAGGTTGGCCGCCTCGAGCCGAAAGTCGAGCTCCTCGAGCGCCAGCTGCGCGAACAGCTCGACGAACCCGGTCAGGTTGGCCGACCGCGCACCGGCGTTGACCTTCTCGGCCGCGGCGGCAGCGAGTGCCAGCGTCTCGATGTCGGTGCGGAACCGTCGCCGCAGCCCGGGGCGCAGCACCTTGACCACGACCTCGGTGCCGTCCGTGAGACGTCCGCGGTGCACCTGCCCGATCGAACCGGCGGCCAGCGGCTCGTCGTCGAGCCACTCGAGACGGTCGCGCTCGGGGCCGAGCTCGCGCGCGATGACGTCCTGCGCGACGCCCGCGTCGAGCGCCGGCGCCTCGTCGCGGCACCATGCGAAGGCCTCGACCCATTCGTCGGGCACGAGACCGTCGCCGGTCGCGATGAACTGGCCGAGCTTGACGTAGGCCGGGCCGCTGGCGCGCACGAGCCGCTGCACGCGGGCCAGGGTGCCGGCGTCGGCGCGCGGCGGCTCGACCCGGAGCCCCACGGCCGCCGACGCCGCGGCCAGCAGCTGGAACGGCGCGGCCGGTGCCGCGACGCTGACGATGCGCCAGCCCGTCGTGGCCAGCGAGGCGATGGTGTCGGGCCACACCCGGGGCGTCGACAGCCGTCGTGCCTCGCGGGCGACGACGGCGCGCTGGTCGACGGCGTCGTGGTGCCAGCGCAGGGCCTGCTCGGTGAGCCCGGGGATCTCCGCCAGCCGCGCCGAGCCGCGGATCAACAGGTCGACCCGCGGGAGGGGCGGGACGGAGTGATCGGTGGCCACGCGAGGATTCATACTGGGAGAATCTCACATACTCTGAGTATGGGCGAGTGATCGGGCGCGTGCGTCACGTCACCCGCCGCCCGGCCGGTCGCCCGCGGGGTGGGCGGTCAATCGGCGCGGGACGCAAGACTCTGTGCCATCGCGTCGAACATCCGCACGAGCTGAGGCGCCAGGACGTCGTCGCTGGTGGCGAAGATCAGCACGAGGAGCTCGTCGGGGCTGGTCTCGACGACGAAGTCGACGTTGGTGTGCCACACGGGCTCGAGGCCTGCCGCCTCGTCGAGCGTGCGGTGGTTGCGACGCACCCGGCGCAGCGCCGGGAAGCCCGCGACCTCGGCGGGACCGGTCTCGACGACGCCCTCGACGCGCCCGAACATGCGCTGGACCTCGTCCATCACCTGGTCCTGGTCCAGCACGGCCAGCTCGGCCACCAGCAGCGAGGCGGACACCGGCACCCCCGCGATCGGCTCGACCAGGGCGTGCACCGTGTCGGCCCCCTGGGCGCGGGCCTGCGCCACGTGCTCGGTCAGGGCCCGTTCCAGGTCGATCCTGATCGTGACGAGCTCGTCGCGGGGCTTGCCGCGCATCGCCCCGTCGACGACCCGGCGGATGCTCTCGTGCGCGCGGTCCGCCGCCGTCGGGAGCGTGATCCAGCCCGGCGGCAGCAGAACGGTCCAGCGCTCGCCGACCTGTCGAGCGCGCGGGCCCTGGGCGACGTCGTCGTCCGACCGTCCGCTCACAGCCCCTTGACCTCCTGTGCCAGCTGCGCGACGGCGTCCGGCACCTCGCGACCCGCGACCAGGTCGGTGACGTCGCTGGACAGCGCCACGACGTATCCGTCGGCCGCTCGCGACCACAGGACGGCCGACACCTCGTGGACGACACGCTCCCGGCCCGCCGACAGCGCGATCCTCGCCGAGCCCAGCTCCGCCGGCCCGCTGCCGGTCGCCAGCGACGACACCGTGGGCGCGCTCACCGGCTCACCCTCGCCGAGCACGAGTGCGGCGACGTCCGGCACCGGGCCCCGGGGGTCGAAGCGCACCGCACGCATCGTGGCCAGCGCAATCGGACTGAGGTCGTCGTCGGCGGCCGTCAGCACCCAGGCCGCCAGCAGCCGGATGTCGTCGTCCTGCTCCGCACCGCGCACGAGGTCGAGTGCCGTGCCGGCCAGCCCCTCGGCGACGACGTCCACCGAGGGCGTGGCCGGGAAGCGGGACGCGAGGTCGTGCGCATAGTCCTGCACGCCCTGCTCCGTCACGGCGAGGTCGAGCGGCACCCACCGCGACAACCCACCGACCGAGATGCCTGTCATGTCGTCTCCTTCTGGTGGATCGTGATCGGGCGTCGCAGGTCGCGGACCCACCGTGCGCGCAGCGCGACGGCTTCGAGCGACACCAGCACCAGCGCGAACGCCCACAGGACGATCGGGATCGCCCACCACTCGTAGCGCGTCACGGACAGCAGGGACCCCAGGAGTGCGAGGAAGACCGCGATCTGCCGCAGGGTCGACGCAGCGGTGCCACCGTTGCCGTTCTCGACGTCGGCGTCCCCGGGGTGGGCGCGGGCGGTCGCGGGTCGCGGACCGTCGATGCGGGCGACAGGCCCCATGAACGGCTCCGCGTGGTGCCGGACGTCGATCCCGGCCTGCGAGCACGCCCGCTCGAGCTCCGGCAGCACGTCGCCCCAGGGGGCGGCACTCAACGTCAGCACCTGGCGATCGCCGACGTCGCGGAGGATCCAGTGCTCGGGATGGACGTCGAGCGTCCGGACCCCGCCCCGCCGAGGACCGAGCTGCCACCACTCGGAGGCCTCGGTGCGCAGCACCACGTCGTCCGCGCCGATCTGCAGCTCGTGGCTCGTGACCATCCTCGACGTCGGCCCCGAGGGGCGCGGCCGGACGCTCGAGCGACCGGCGGGGTCGAGGGGCGTCGTGACCAGCCGGTGGAACTCGCGGCGGCGTCGACGCGTCGACAGCGAGGGCCCCGTCAGCAGCGCGAGCGTCGGGACGACGACCCACCACGCACCCGTCGCCGGCAGCCCCGCGAACGCCAGGACGATGAGCAGCGCCATGCCGGGCGCCGCCCACCGGGGCGGCAGGACCGCCGGGTCGATCAGCGTCAGGACGTCATCGCGCCCCCAGGTGCGCGCCTGCCGGACGTCGGCCTCCGTGGGGGCCTCGACGGCTGCACCGAGCGCCTGCGCGACCGCCTCGACACCGCAGGCGTGTCGGAGCTCCTGCACCGTGGGCAGGTTGAACGACGCGGCCCAGACCTGGTTCCACGCGATCGCGACCATGCGTCGATCGCCGGACCAGAAGACGACGATCCCGAGGTGGGCGGGCGGCACGAACTGCCCGCTGGGCAGGTGGCTGCCGTCGATCGGCGTGATGCGGTCGATCACGCCCGCCTCGGCGAGCACCTCGGCGGGACTGCCCCGTCGGACGAGCGTCAGGGCGCCGCGGCGGTCGACCTCGACCCGCGTCGAACGGGCGTCGGGGATCGCGAGCCCCGTGAAGTCTCCCGCGACGAGGACCGGTGGTCTCACTTCCCGGCCACGGCGATCCGCCAGTGCAGGTTCTGCAGACGCTGGGCGACGTCGTCCGCGGCGTCCTTGCCGAGCCCCGACAGCGAGACGTCGAACTTGTCCATCGCGCCGTCGACCGAGATCGCCGTGTTGGCCAGGTTGAGGTTGACGGCCGTGGTCTGCAGCCGGAGCGCCGAGGCGAGGTCGTCGGCCGTGCCCGGCAGTCCCACGGCCTGCAGCGCCTTGATGCGTCCGAGGTTGGTCGCGGCGCCGGTGTCGAGGACCCTCAGGCGCTGGGCCAGCGTCGGCAGGGTCTGCTCGGCCGACGTGACCGCGCCCCGCAGGGCGTCGGTGCCGGTGTCCCACTCCTTGAGCGCCCACGTCTTCAGCGGATTGGCGTCGTCGGCGATGTTCAGCGCGTTCTTGGCGTTCTGCGCCAGGCCGGTGCGTGCCACCGCGGGGGCCGCGGCACGGCCCGCGTCCGCCGCGCCGCTCACGAGACCGGGCACCGCCTGGGTCGCCTTGATCGCTGCCTTCCCACCGAAGGCCGAGGCCACCAGGCCGACCGCATCCCAGGCGACGTCGCTCCACGAGGCCTTGCCGCTCTCGGAGACGACCAGCAGGGCGCGGGAGATGAGCAGACCGGCCGCGGCCACCAGACCCACGACGAAGACGACCGTCGCCACGACCGCCCAGATGGGACCGGTGGCGAAGATCGCGATGGCCAGGGCGACGACCGCGAGTCCGACGGCGATCCACTCCAGCACGTCGCAGATCGCGACCAGGACGTCGGCGATGTCGCGGATGGAACCCTTGACGTCGTCCCACCAGCTGTCGTCGAACTTCTCGGAGGCCTCGCCGAGGGCATCGGCGGCGTCGCGAGCGGCGCTGTCGAGATCGGCCAGCGTGTCCTCGAGATCGCGCCGCGCCTTCGCGAGAGCGCCCACAGCGGCGTCGTGACGGTCGGCCTCGGCGCGCGCCTCCTCCTGCTGGGCATCGGTGGGGTCGTCGACGCCGTCGAGCGGATCGGCGCTGTTGCTGCCGCGGTCGGACTCGGCCTGCACGGCGTCGTCGAGCGCGGTCTTGCTGCGGTCGCGGGCCGACTGGACATCGCTCGCGAAGGACCGCACGGCCCGGCCGGCCTCGGCGTACTTGTCGGCCGCCTTCTTGATGTCGCCGAGCGCGTCGTCGGACTTCTCGGCGAACGTCTCGGCAGCCTCGCCGCGCCAGCCGTCGAGCCTGCTCAGGCTGGACAGCGTCGAGTGCGCGGTGCGCAGGTCGTCGGCACGGCGCTCGAACCGGCGCGCAGCGGACCGCACGTCCTCGGCGTCGGAGGGCACGGGGTCGGAGTCGCGCTGCAGCAGGTCCCACCGTCCGGGGCGCGCGGTCATGAGTCCTCCTCCAGGATGTCGGCGACCTTGTCGGCCAGCTCCTGGTCGGCCTCGGTGAAGGCCTCGGCGGACTGCGACGCCATCTGCCCGAGGTTCTCGACCTTGGTGCCGACGAGCTCGCGATTGTCGTCCCACGCGTCGTTGAAGTCTCGCACCGCGTCGACGAGCCGCTGGTGACCCAGGTCGTCGGCGCCGAGGTCGTCGAGGACCTTGTCGTCCTTCATCGACGTGCCGAGCGTCACGAGTCGCCCTCCGAAGCCGTCGAGCAGACCGATCGAGTACTGCAGATCGGGCACGGTGTCTCCCTTTGGTTCTCACACGGTGGGGATGGTCGACGGGTGAGCGCACGACGGCCCCCCGATGCGCTCATCGTAGTGACAGGGACACGGTCGACGCCACCGATCCGGCATGCCGGAGGCCCGCGATCGGACCCACCCACCAGGACATGTCGTATGCAACGAGTTGCATGACGTGAGCACGGTTGCTACGTTCGCCCCGACGCACTCGCGACGACCGAACGACCGACCGCACCGGAGGCACCACCGTGGCACTGCCCGACATCCTGACCCAGCCCCTCGCCCTGCCCGTCGTGGCGTCGCCGATGTTCATCGCGTCCGGCCCCGAGCTCGTGATCGCGCAGTGCAAGGCCGGCATCATCGGCTCGTTCCCGGCGCTCAACGCGCGTCCGGCCTCCGAGCTCACGACGTGGCTGACGCGGATCGAGACCGAGCTGGCGCAGCACACCGCCGACCATCCCGACCGTCCCGCGGCCCCGTTCGCGGTCAACCAGATCGTGCACCGGTCGAACGATCGCCTCGAGGCCGACATGGCCGTCGTCGTCGAGCACCGGGTGCCGATCGTGATCACGTCGCTGGGCGCCCGCACCGACATCAACGACGCCGTGCACTCCTACGGCGGCATCGTGCTGCACGACGTCATCAACGACCGCTTCGCGCGCAAGGCCGTCGAGAAGGGCGCCGACGGCCTGATCGCCGTCGCGACCGGCGCGGGCGGACACGCCGGCACGCAGTCGCCCTTCGCACTGGTGCGCGAGATCCGCACCTGGTTCGACGGCCCCCTGCTGCTCTCGGGGGCCATCGCGCACGGCAGCTCGATCCTCGCGGCGCAGGCCGCCGGCGCCGACCTCGCCTACGTCGGCTCGGCGTTCCTGGCCACGTCCGAGGCCAACAACCAGCCCGAGTACAAGCAGATGATCGCCGGCAGCACGGCGTCCGACATCGTCTACAGCAACCTCTTCACGGGGGTGCACGGCAACTACCTGCGCGGCAGCATCGAGGCCGCCGGGCTCGATCCGGACGACCTGCCGGTCTCCGACCCCAGCGCGATGGACTTCGGCACGGGCGGCTCCGACGCCAAGGCGTGGAAGGACATCTGGGGCGCCGGGCAGGGCATCGGCGCGATCTCGGACGTCGTGCCGGTCGCCGAGCTCGTCGAGGCCCTCACGACGCAGTACCAGCAGGCGCGCACGCGCCTGAGCCTCTGACGTCCCCCACGGGCACGAAATCGGCGAGTCGAGCCGCAAAACGCCCGCCATGGCGCGAGTTCGTCACCCAATGACGCTAGTGTCGGAGCGGTGCCTGTCAGGCACGACCACGATCTACCCTCAGGAGAAGCTGTGAACAAGAACGAGCTCATCGCCCACGTCGCCGACAAGACCGGCTCGTCCAAGGCCGACGCGGGCACCGCGCTCGACGCCGTGCTCGACGGAATCGCCGACCAGCTCGCCGCCGGCAACCAGGTCGTCCTCTCCGGCTTCGGCACGTTCGAGACGCGCGAGCGCGCCGCCCGCACCGGCCGCAACCCGCAGACCGGCGAGTCGATCGACATCGCCGCCTCGACCTCGGCGGCCTTCAAGCCCGCCGCTGCCCTGAAGCGCAAGGTCGCCGGCAGCTGATCGACGCCCCACCACGCGAAGGGCGGCACCCCACCGGGGGTGCCGCCCTTCGCGCGTCCGGACCTCAGCCGTCGTACGGCACCTCGCTGCGCCACGTGGCCGGATCCTGCTCCGCGGCGGCGACGATCGCGGCGGCGACGCGGTCCGGCGTGAACGCGCCGTCGCGCGCCAGCACCCCGCGCACCGTCACCGAGACAGCGCGGATGCCCTCGCCGGCCAGTCGCGCGTCGAGGCTGTGCACGAGGTTGCGCACGCCCGCCTTCTGCACGCCGAGCGATGCGGCTCCGGACGACGGCTCGTCGGCGGCCATGCTGCCGGTCACCGTGATGCGCGCCCCATCGCCCATGAACGGGCGGGCGGCCTGCACGGCGGTCAGCAGGGCTCCCACGCCCACCGCGACGTCGGCCAGCAGCTCGTCGGCCGTCAGCTGCAGGGGGTCGTGCGGGCGGTACGCGCTGGGGTTGAAGTGCAGCACGTCGACCCGGCCGAAGGCCTGGGCCAGCCGGGTCACGGCGTCGGTGGCGGCCCGACGGTCGGTGACGTCGGCGATCTCGACGCGGACCTCCTGCGGGTCGGACGAGATGCCGTCGGCGAGCTGGCGCACGGCGTCCTCGTCGGCCCCCAGCAACCCGACGCGGTGGCCGCGCTCCGCGAACCGTCGGGCGACCGATCCGCTGACCCCCGGGCCCGCTGCGACGACGATGACGACCGGTGACTCCATGGCACGAGGGTAGGCGAATCCTGCCGCCACGACCACGGCCACGGACCGGCTCGCGTCAGGCGGTCGCCGGTGCGCCGCGGCGACGGGCCGTCACGCGCACCGCTGCGAGCGTGCCCAAGATCAGCACCGCCGCGACGACCGCTCCGATCACGACCTCGTCGGTGCCGTCGCTGCGGCCGGTGACGGCGATGCCCACCATGGCCCACGTGCCGGCCACGGCGTAGGCGACGTTGCCGCGCGTGGCGGCCAGCACCGCCAGCAGCGTGACGACGGCGACCGCGACGATCACGAGCTGCCACCCCACGACGTCGGCCTCGACGACGTCGGCGTCGACCAGTGCGGTCGACACGTTCAGGAAGAACGCCGCCGTGACCCAGCCCGCGTAGAGGCCGACCGACGCGCGTGTCAGGACGGCGAGCCAGTGCGGCGCGATCGCGTCGCGGGTGACCGTCAGCACGGCGTCGACGCCGGCGACGACCATGACCAGCAGGGCTGCGGCGGTCGCGGCGCTGCTGTCGAGCCCGGCGAGGGCGATCCAGACCGCACCGCCGACGTACAGCACCACCAGGTCGATCTGCAGACGACGCGAGACCGTGTCGGTGCGCGTGACGAGCACCGACACCGCCTGCACGATCGCCAGGGTGTAGATGACGCCCCAGATCGAGAACGCCCAGCCGACCGGGGTGATCAGCAGGTCCGGGCCCGATCCGCTGCCGGGCGAGCTGCCCGGCCCGTTGATCGTCACGAGGGGGGCCACCACCTCGAGCACCGCGGCGGCGAGCACCGTCCAGGCCAGTCCGCGTCCGCCGGCGGCCATCCGCCTCGTCCCTGTCGTCGTGCCGTGCGTCGTCGTCATGGGCGCTGTGTACCCCGTCGTCGGACGTCGAAAAGCACTCGGTGGCGCATCACGCCGGGCCGGAGCGCAACAGCTGGGTCAGCCGGTGCGCCCGGTCGAGCAGCAGCCGTCCGAGCTCGACCCGGCGGTCGTCGCGGAACCTCGACTCGACCCCCGTGAGCGACAGCGCCCACGCCGGCGAGCCCGACCGGTCGAAGACCGCTGCCCCCATCCCCCAGCTCCCCTCGACCACGAGCCCGGGATTGGTCGCGAAGCCGGACGTCCGCGTCTCGTGCACGCGCGCCGTCAGCGCCTCGACCGCGTGGGCGTCCCCCCAGGCGGGGGCGAGGTCGGCACCGGCGCCGACCAGGAACGCCTGCAGCTCGCGCTCCGGCAGGTGGGCGAGGATCGCCAGCCCGGCCGAGGCGACCCCCAAGGGGAACCGGATGCCCTCGCGCAGCACGTGCGAGCGCAGCGGGAAGCTGCCGTCCTCGCTCAGCAGGCACACCGTCTCGTCGCCGCGGCGGGCCGACAGGAACGCGCTCTCGCCGGTCTCGACGGCGAGCTCGTGGACGACCGCGCGGGCGTGGTGGCTGATGTCGTAGCGCGACGCGGCGGACGTCCCCAGCAGGTACAGCTCGGGGCCCAGGTGCCACAGGCCGGTGCGGGGGTCACGATCGACCAGGCCCTCGCGGGCCAGCGACGTCAGCAGGCGGTGCGCCGTCGGACGGGCCATCACCACCTCGCGCGCCACGTCGGTCGTCGAGACGCCGCCCGGCTCGTGCGTGCCGACCCCCCTCAGCAGCGCGCCGACGCGCGCGACGACCTCGATGCCCCGCCCACCCGACATGTCCGCCACGCCTGCATCATACGTCCACTGAGCGGACGCGCGTCGGTGATCCGTCCACGCTCGGAGCATCTCGCACGGCTGCACTGTGAGGCTATTGACGGCTGGAGCGCCTGCTGGCAGCGTTCGTCCAATGAACGAGATCAACGACGTCGTCCGCGACGGCATGACGATCGCGGTGGGTGGATTCGGCCTCAGCGGGATCCCGTCCGACCTGATCGAGGCCGTGCGCGACTCCGGCGTGACGGACCTGACGATCGTGTCGAACAACATGGGCGTGGACGGCAAGGGCCTCGGGCTGCTGCTCGAGAACCAGCAGGTCACCAAGGTCGTCGCGTCGTACGTCGGGGAGAACAAGCTCTTCGCCCGCCAGTACCTCGACGGCGTCCTCGACGTCGAGTTCAACCCCCAGGGCACGCTCGCCGAGCGCCTGCGGGCCGGTGGCGCGGGCATCCCCGCGTTCTACACCCGCACCGGCGTGGGCACCGCGGTCGCCGAGGGCAAGCCCACCGCGGAGTTCGACGGCGTGACGTACGTGCAGGAGCGGGGCATCGTCGCCGACCTGGCCCTGGTGCACGCCCACACCGGCGACGCGCACGGCAACCTGCGCTACCGGCTCGCGGCCCGCAACTTCAACCCCGTCGTCGCGACGTGCGGACGCATCACGATCGCGGAGGTCGAGCACCTGGTCGACGCCGTCGACCCCGAGCTCGTCCACACGCCGGGCGTGTACGTCACCCACGTCGTCCGGGCGTCCGACCGCGTCAAGGACATCGAGCAGCGCACGACGCGACCCCGCCCCGACGGCACCGCCGCGCCACGAGAAGGAGCCTCCGCATGAGCTGGACCCGCGACGAGATGGCCGCGATCGCGGCCCGCGAGCTGTCCGACGGCGACTACGTCAACCTCGGCATCGGCATCCCGACCCTGGTCGCCAACCACGTCCCCGCGGGCATCCGGGTCACGCTGCAGTCCGAGAACGGCATCCTCGGCATGGGCCCCTTCCCCTACGAGGGCGACGAGGACGCCGACCTGATCAACGCCGGCAAGCAGACCGTCACGGTCAACCCCGGCGCGAGCTTCTTCGACTCCGCCGAGTCGTTCGCGATGATCCGCGGCGGCAAGATCGACCTCGCGGTCCTCGGTGCCCTGCAGGTCGGCGCCAACGGCGACCTGGCCAACTGGGCCGTGCCGGGCGCCCTCGTCAAGGGCATGGGCGGCGCGATGGACCTCGTCGCCGGCACCCGGCGCATCGTCGTGCTGACCGACCACACCGCGAAGGACGGCAGCCCCAAGATCGTCGAGCACTGCACGCTCCCGCTCACCGGGCTCGGCGTCGTCGACCGCATCATCACCGACCGCGCCGTCCTCGACGTGACGCCCGACGGCCTCGTGCTCGTCGACGTCGCACCGGGCGACGACGTCGAGTCGGTCCGCGCCGCCACCGGCGCCCCCTTCACGACGCGCGGCTGAGCCTCCGGGGAGACGTCGGACACGGGTTCGGCTTCGGGGGCGGGGGTACGGTCGCGAGTGCCTGTCTTCACCCTCCCCGTCTCGCGAAGGACCTCCATGACCTCCTCCCCCACGCCCGGCCGCGCCCTCGTCGTCGGCGCCACCGGCATCATCGGCCAGGCGCTCAGCACGCAGCTCGTCGACGCCGGCTGGACGACGTTCGGCCTGTCGCGCAGCGGTGGAGGCATCGACGGGGTGACGCCGGTCGCGGCCGACCTGTCCGACCCCGAGGCGCTGCGGACGGCACTCGACGGCGTGGCGCCCGAGCTCGTGGCGATCACCGCGTGGACGCGCCAGGAGACCGAGGCCGAGAACATCGCGGTCAACGGTGCCGCGGTCCGCAACGTGCTGGCCGCCCTCGAGCCGGCCGGCAGCATGCGGCACGTCGCTCTCATGACGGGCCTCAAGCACTACCTGGGCCCGTTCGAGGCGTACGGCACGGGCGACATGCCCGACACGCCGTTCCGCGAGGAGGAGCCGCGGCTCGACCACCCCAACTTCTACTACGCGCAGGAGGACGAGCTGTTCGACTCGGCGCGGCGCTCCGGGCACACGTGGAGCGTGCACCGCTCGCACACGGTCTTCGGCTTCGCGACCGGCAACGCCATGAACATGGTGCTGACGATCGCGGCGTACGCCACGATCTGCCGCGAGCTCGACCAGCCGTTCGTGTTCCCCGGCTCCGAGCTGCAGTGGAACGGCGTCACGGACGTCACCGACGCCGACCTGCTCGCCGAGCAGATCATCTGGGCGGCGAGCCACGAGGCGGGCCACGACGAGGCGTTCAACATCGCCAACGGGGACGTCTTCCGCTGGCGGTCGCTGTGGCCGCGGATCGCCGAGCACTTCGGCGTCCGGTGGGAGGGCTTCGACGGCGCTCCCCGACCCCTCGAGCAGGCCATGGCCGACTCGGCCCCGGTGTGGCGGCGCATCGCCGAGCAGCACGATCTGGTCGAGCCCGACATCGACCGGCTCGCGTCGTGGTGGCACACCGACGGCGACCTCGGCCGCACCGTCGAGAGCCTGACCGACATGAACAAGAGCCGCTCGGCCGGATTCCTCGGCTTCCGCGACTCGCGCGAGAGCTTCTTCCACCACGTCGAGCGCTACCGGGCGGCCCACATCATCCCGTGACGGAGACTGCCGTGAGGCAGCCTTCTGGCATCCCAGCCGCGCGAGCAGTAATGTAGGTACATACCTACAAGGGGGTGGCGACGGTGACGACGATGAGTGCACGCGATTTCAACCACGACGTCAGCGCGGCCAAGCGCGCGGCAGACCACGGGCCCGTCGTGATCACCGACCGAGGCCAGCCGTCCTACGTGCTGCTCTCGATCGCGCAGTACCGAAGGTTGGGCGAGAGCGGCGCAGACCTCATCGACCGGCTGAGCATGGACGACGACCTCGACGTCGAGTTCGAGCCGCTCGCCGTCGATCTGCGGATCCCCGACCTGTGAGCTTCCTGCTCGACACCAACGTCGTCAGCGAGCTGCGCAAGTCACCTGGCCGCGTCGATGCACGGGTTCGCGCGTGGGTAGCCTCCCGAGACGTGTCGAGCCTGCACCTGTCTGCCATCACGATCATGGAGATCGAGATCGGCATAGGCCGCCTCGAGCGCCGAGACCAGATCCAGGCGGATCGGTTGCGAACGTGGCTGGACGACGCCGTGCTCGCTGCCTTCGCCGGACGCATCCTGCCGGTCGACCTGGCCGTGGCACGACGAGTCGCCCGCCTCCACGTGCCCGACCCCCGACCCGAGCGCGACGCCATGATCGCCGCCACCGCGACCGTCCACGGCCTCACCGTCGTCACGCGCAACGTCGCCGACTTCGAGTCGCTCGACGTCGCGCTGGTCGATCCTTGGTCGGTCCCGGCGGACGACTGACCCCGCGGCGGAGGTCTCGACGGCGGGCGGATGGGTACGGGCACCCCGCTCGCCCACCCCCTCGAAGGAGCACACCCATGACCGATCGACAGCGCGTCCTGGTCACCGGGGCCAGCGTCGCCGGCCCCGCCGCCGCCTTCTGGCTCGACCGTGCCGGCTACGACGTGACGGTCGTCGAGAAGGCGCCCGAGCTGCGTCCGGGCGGCCAGAACATCGACGTCCGTGCGACGGGCCGCGACGTGCTGCGGCTCATGGGCCTCGAGGACGCCGTCCGGAGCCGCAACACCGGCGAGATCGGCACGCGGTTCGTCTCCGAGGACGGCACCGTCGTCTCGGAGTTCGGCGTGCAGGAGGGCGACGGCCACGACGGTCCGACCGCCGAGCTCGAGATCCTGCGCGGCGCGCTGTCGCAGATCCTCGTCGAGGCCTGCCCCGACGGCGTGACGTGGCGGTTCGGCACCAGCATCACGGCGGTCGACGACGGGCCCGACGGCGTCGAGGTCGAGCTGTCCGACGGCACCCGCGACCGGTTCGACCTGCTCGTCGTGGCCGAGGGCGTCGGCTCGCACACGCGCGGGCTCGTCTTCGGCGACGAGCCGCAGGAGAAGGCGCTCGGCATGTACTGCTCGTACGCCGCGATCGAGCGCACCGCCGACGACGACCGGTGGTGGAACTGGTTGGTCGTGCCCGGCGGACGGCAGGCGGGGCTGCGGCCCGACGACGAGGGCACGACCCGGGCGATGCTGAACTTCGTGGTCGACTCCCCCACGCTCGAGGGCCTCGACGGCCGGCAGCTGCGCGCCGCGCTGCGCGACGAGTTCTCGGGCGTCGGGTGGCAGGTGCCGCGCATCCTCGACGGCCTCGACGACTCCGACGACCTGTACGTCGACTACCTGCGGCAGATCATGTGCCCCACGTGGCACCGCGGACGGGTCGTCCTGCTCGGCGACGCCGCCTGGTGCGTGACGCCCGTCGGGGGCGGCGGGACGTCGCTGGCCATCACGGGCGCCTACGTCTTGGCGGCCGCCCTGTCGCGCGCGTCCGAGGACGGCACGGACCACACCACGGCGCTCGAGGAGTTCGAGCAGTGGATGCGTCCCCTCGTCGAGGACGCGCAGGACCTGCCGCCCGGCGTGCCCCAGGCAGCGGCACCGCGGACCCGCGTCGGGGCCCAGCTGCTGAAGTGGGGCACCAAGGTCGCCGCGACGCCGGTCGTGCAGGGTCTCGCCTCGCGCCTGACGTCGGGCCCGGAGGCCGGTCGCGAGCTGCCGCGCTTCGTCGACGCCGCCGCGCGCTGAGCGTCGACGCTCGGCATCATGGGGACATGATCATCATCAACGTCCGCTTCCCCGTCCTGCCCGAGCACGCCGAGCAGTGGCCCGAGCTGAGCCGCGAGTTCACCGAGGCGACCCGGGCCGAGCCCGGCAACCGCTGGTTCACGTGGTCGCGCAGCCTCGACGACCCCACCGAGTACGTCCTGCTCGAGGCCTTCGACGACGACGCCGCCGAGGCGCACGTCGGATCGGACCACTTCAAGAAGGCCATCGCCGAGCTGCCCGAGTATCTCGCGGCGACACCGCAGATCATCAACACCGTCGTGCCCGACGACGGCTGGGGACCTATGGGCGAGATGTCGGTCGAGCCCCGCGGCTGAGACGCCGGGCGATCGCCGCCAGGGCCCGATCGAGGTCGTCGGACCCCGACCGGGCCGCGTCCGGGAGGACGGATCCGGCCGCGACCGTGGCGACGTGGGACGGCACGGCGAAGACGACGGCCCGTCGGTCCACGTAGGCCGATCGACGGACGGCCAGGGCGTGATCGTCTCCCTGCTGGCCACCGACGTCCGCGGGCATCGTCATCGTCCGCGGCGCCGTCGGGTCATCCGGCCTCGACGGTGACGGCCTCGCGCCGGACTCTCGTCGACGGCGTCGGGCAGACACACGCCGAAGGCGTGCGCCCACGCCGCCACCGCCTCGAGCGGCGCGGCGGGCGCGAGCACCGGCGCGTCGCCGGGGCCCGACCGGTGCGTCGTCACAGTCGTCCGCCCACCTGCTCGAGGATGTCGCGGGCCCGGTCCTTGGCGAGCGACGAGTAGTCGCGCAGCGCCGACTCGGCGGCGTCCCGGTCACCACCCTCCAAGGCGGTGGTGATGCGACGCTGGGCCTCGATGAAGCGCTGCGAGGTGATCGGCGTCGACCCGAAGCTGCGGGTCATGACCTGCTTGATCGAGAGTCCACCGAAGGCCGCCGACAGCACGTTGTTGCCGGCCAGCGCGACCAGCGCCTCGTGGAACAGGTAGTTCGCGTCGAGGTAGGCGTCGAAGTCGACGAACCGGTCGTCGACCAGCAGCTGCGCCATCGCGTCGAACCTCTGCCGCAGCTCCGTCACGTCCACTCCCCCCGGCTGGGACGTCACGAGGTCGACGACCCCGATCTCGATGGCGAGGCGCGCGTCGAACGTGGCGTCGGACGTCCTGGCGTCGAATGGCGTGATGACGTAGCCGGCGTCAGGATCCCGACGCACCAGACCGTCGGACGACAGCCGGGTCAGGGCGTAGAAGGCCGCGGCCTCGTCGACGTCGAGCGATGCGGCGAGGTCCTCGAGCGCCACGACGTCACCCGGAGCCCAGACCCGGTCGAGCACCTTCTGCCGAGCCTGGCGGTACGCCGCGTCGTCCCGGGTGAACTCGAACCTGCCGAATCCTCCCCGGAAGTACGTCAAGGGCTCGCCGTCACTGGCCGACGCGGACAGCACCCGCCCGAAGAAGGCGGTGTGCGTGCCACCGACGACGCGCTCGACCACCTCGCACTCGATGTGGGCCAGCGCCGCGCTGATCAGCGGTGCGCCGGCAGTCCCGGAGTGCACCTGCACGCCGGCGAACTTGTTCTCGCTGGGCACTGCGAACTTGTGCGCCAGCTCGGCCTGGCCGGCACCGAGGACGTTGACCGAGAACCGTCCGGAGCGCGACACGGCCCCGGCGGTCGGCACGGCGTTGTTCAGGCACGCCAGCATCATGGGCGGATCGGCCGACAACGACGTCACGGAGCTGGCCGTCATGCCGAACATCACGTCGTCGGCCGCCGCGGTCACGACGGTCACGCCGCTGGCGAGGTGTCCGACGACGCGACGGAACTCCTTCGCGTCGAGCGGCACGACGCCGTCGTGGTCCTCGCGGTCCTGCGTGGGAGATGTCATGGAAGCGACCCTTTCGTGTCGATGCCACCGTCCGGCTCGGTGCCGGACAGGAAGGTGTGAACGGCGTCGGCGAAGGCCGTCGACGACTCGATCACGGCCGCATGCCGACCCGGAAGCCACACCGACCGGACGTCCGGCACGTCGCTGGCGAACCGGTCCACGGCCGCCCTGAACGGATCGGCGTCGTCGAGACCGCACACCACGAGCGTGGGCCGGACCATGCGCGGCAGGAGATCGCCGGTGTCGACCGACGCCAGCACGTCGCACGCCCGCGCGTACCCCTCGGGGTCCGTCGCCCCGAGTCGGGTGCGAGCCCGGCGCACCTCGGGGCCGTCCTGGTCGAGGAAGGCGCGACTGAACCAGAGCTCGAGGGTCGGATCGACGACGTGCGCGGTCCCCGAGGCGCGCACCGACGTGGCTCGATCTCGCCACATCTGCTGCATGCCGGCCGGGTAGACGGGGACGGCATCGGCGACGACGACCCGGTCGACGCGCTCGGGGTGCTCCGCCGCGATCCACTGCGCGACGAGACCGCCCAGCGACATGCCGACGACGTTCAGCCGACCGCCACCGATCGCGTCGAGCCGGCGGAGCACCGCGGACCCCAGGTCGGCGATCCCGGCACCGACGGGCAGCGCCGGCTCCGAGCCGTGTCCCGGCAGGTCGACCGCCACGGCACGGTCCAGGAGGGGCATGACCGGGGTCCAGAAGGAGCTGTCCGCACCGAGCGGGTGCAGGAGCACGGTCGGCGTGCTCACGTCGCCGCCCTGGACGGCGGCTCGAGCCGGATCGCGTACGGGGACGGAGTGCGGGCCGCGTTCATCGTCAGGGCCAGCGTCGTGTAGTAGCCGACCGCTGCGACCAGCTCGACGAACGCCTGCTCGCCCAGCTCGTCGACCGCCCGCGAGTAGGAGTCGTCGTCGACGGCCCCGTGGTGGAGCAACGCCGACGCGACGTCGTGTCCGACGAGGAGGTCCCGACGATCGGTCACCGGGCGGCGCCACGCGGCGACGTCGACGACGACCTCCTCGGGCACCCCCGCGCGGATCGCGAGGGGCTGGTGGTGCCCCCACTCGAACTGCTGGTCCCAGTGCCTCGCGACCACCAGCACGACGAGCTCGAAGACGGCGTCGGGCAGGCAGCTCTCGTAGCGCAGGTACGCACCGACCCGCTGCAGCCGGGTCATGAGCTCGGGGCTCCGCAGGAGCGGTACGAACGGACCGAGCACCTCCTTGCGCGGACCGGCGACCATCTCGCGCACGGCGGCGCGCTGCTCGTCGCTCATCGTCTCGTGCTCGAGCGGCGGCAGGCGATCCGGTCTCGACGGGTCCATGCGGTCAGACCCCGATGTGCGAGTTGACGGCCGGCATGACGTTCTGCGCCATCAGCTCCATCGACCGTCGTCCGAGACGCTCGTCGACCCAGTCCATGCCGGCGTAGACGAGCTCGCCGAAGTCGCCGACCTCGTCCCTGAAGCCCACGATCCTCTCGGCGACCTCGTCGGCGGTGCCCGCGATGACCAGGTCGTCGAGGACGCCCTCCAGCGTGACGTCGTCGTCGGGCTGGTCGCGACTGGTCTTGAACAGCTCGAGCCGGCCCATCTTCTTCATCTTCTTGAACATCTGCGAGTAGTAGAAGCGGTAGGGGCTCTGGGGATCGTCGCGACCGTACCGGAGCGCCTCCTCGTGGGTGTCTGCCACGAAGATCGTCCGGGCGACGCGCCAGTCGGCCGTGTCGGCCACCAGGCCGGCGGACTGCTTGCCCTCCACGTAGTTCGGCCAGTGCGTGGCGACCCACTGCGGCAGCAGGAAGTTGGCCGACAGGGGGTGGAAGTCCTTCTGCCCCATCGCGATGACGCCCTTCGAGAACGGCGCGACCACGGTGCCCACGATCTCGGGGCGTGGCGTCTGCAGCGGCTTGGGGATGATCCCGACCCCCATCTCCGCGTCCGTCGTGCGACGGGTCGAGACCACGAAGCGGTTGTCGGGCAGCTCGATGTCGTACGGCGGCTCGGCGGCCCACAGCGCCGTGATCACGTCGACGGCCTCGGCGAACATCTTGTTCCGGTCCTCGTCCAGGATGCCGAGGATCTCGGCGTCGGACGCCAGCGCTCCCGGGCTGACGCCGAGGATGAACCGGCCGCCCGACAACGTGTCGAACATGGCCGAGTTGATCGCGACGAGCGCCGGGTGCTGGTGCGAGAGGTTGGTCGTGCCGGTTCCCAGGCGGATCTGCTGGGTGTCCGAGATGAGCGTCGCGAGGAAGAGCAGGCTGTTGGTCACGTTCTCGTGCACGTCGGTCAGGTGCTCCCCGATGAACGCGTCGTGGAACCCGAGCTGATCGGCCAGCACCACGTTCGCGCGGTCCTCCTGGAGCGTCTCCTGCCACGGTCGTCCCGTCGGGTGGAGAGGCATCGCGAAGTATCCGAGTCTCATGTCAGTCCTTGATCTGTCGAGTGGTGTCTGTGGGTCCATGCTGGTGTCACGCGTGTCGCAGATCACTGTCGGCTGGAGTGAATCGGTGCTGCCTGATCTGACTGGTCACGTGAGTTCGGACGACGGCGCGACGCTGTGCGCGAGGACGCCGAAGACCGAGGCCGTGTCCTGCTGGGCGCGCCCCTGGGCCATGGCCATCGCGTAGTACGTGCTGCTCGCGGACAGGAGCGGCGTGGGGCTGCTGACGTGGGCCGCGAGCTCCTCGATCGCGCGGAGGTCCTTCTGGAAGATCTCGACCCGCGCCGTCGCCCGGTCGAAGTCGCCGCTCACCATCAGGGGTCCCCGCACCGCGAGCATCTTCGACGCCCCGGCCCCGTCGCCCACCGCCTCGAGCACCTGGTCGAGGTCCAGGCCCACGCGCTGCGCCAGGAGGAGGGCCTCGGCCGCCGCGAGGTTGTGCACGGCGACGAGCAGGTTGGCCACGAGCTTCATGCGCGTGCCGTTGCCGAAGTCGCCGACCGCGTGGAACGCCCTCGTCATCGAGGCGACGACCGGCTCCGCCCGCTCCAGCGCAGCCGGGTCCGAGCCGCTCAGGTACGCCACGACGTCGCCGACCTCGGCCTGGGCGCTGGTGCCGCTCACGGGGCAGTCGAGCAGCGTCATGCCCAGCGCTGCGGCGGCCTCGTGCGCCGCCTGCTTCTCGGCGAGCGTGAGCGTGCTGGTCTCCACGATCACCAGGCCGGCGCACTCCCCCTCACCGAGGCGCTCGATCACGGCGCGCACCGCCGCGTTGCTCGGCAGCGAGGTCACGACCACGCCGACGCGGCCGCACAGCTCGATCACGTCGTCGACCGTCGGCGCCTCCGCCGCGTGGCGTCGCAGGGATCTTTCGTCCAGGTCGTGACCCACGACGGTCCAGCCCGCCTCGCGCAGGTGGCGCGACATCGGGCTGCCCATCGCGCCGAGTCCCACGAAGCCGACCTCCCGGTCCTGCCCCACGCCACCTCGCGCGGTCATCGGTTGACCTTGTGGATCCCGGGGATCCACGAGCCGCCGATGCGGGCGTCGGCGGTCGACTCCCGCTTCAGGGCTGCCTCGAAGAGCCGGTCCCGCGCCTCGTCCGCCCGACGCTGGATGTCGGCGACGTCGGTACGCAGCATCACCCCGTCCCGCTTGACGAAGCGCCCCCTGACCAGCACGGCTTCCACGAGCCCCGGGTGGCCCGAGTACACCAGCGCACCGGTCGGGTTGTTGAGCGGCGCCATGCCGAGGCTGTCGGCGCGCACGACGATGACGTCGGCGTCCTTACCCGGGGTGAGGCTGCCCGTGACGTGGTCGAGCCCGAGGGTCCGCGCACCGTCGATCGTCGCGAACTCCAGGACGTCCTGGCACGAGAGCCGGACGCGGTCCTGCTCGCCGGCGTGCTCCTCGGCGGCGTTGTCCAGGGCCCGCTGAATGCTGATCGTGGCTTTCATGACGTTGAACATGTCTCCGCCGTTCGACACGCACACGTCGACCGACAGGCTCGGTCGCACGCCGACGTCGAGAGCACGACCGGTGGCGGGCCACCCCAGTCCCATCTGCGCCTCGACATCGGCCGAGACCGAGATCGAGCCGCCGGAGTCGGCGATCATCTGGAACTCGTCGGGCGCCAGGGAGCTGCAGTGCACGTGCGTGACCTTGTCGTTCAGCATCCCGTTGGCGTGCATCCAGGCCACGGGTCGGCGCTTGCCCCACTCCCCGTCGCCGTTGTGGACGGTCACCCGCGTGCCCAGCTCCTGGATCAGCTTCCAGTCCTCGTGGGCGACCGCCGGGACGCTGAACTGGGGCCCACGCAGGGCGAAGGCCATCGTGTTGAGCTGGTCGTCGGACGAGAAGTGCTCGGCCTGGATGCGCAGGACGTCGCGGCTGTGCGGCACCTCACTGGGAAGCTGCCACATCGTGGCACCTCCGCCGTGGGCGAAGACCGACCGCATGCCGGTCGCACGGAGGCCCTCGACCGCGGCGTCGCCGTGCTCGGGGGTGTCGATGTTGTGCGACCAGTCGAGCAACGTCGTGATCCCGCTGTCGAGTGCCTCCACGCCACCGAGGAGGTTGCCGAGCTGGGTGTCCTCCGGCCGGAAGTCGCCACTGAGACCGAGGTGGACGCCGGTCAGGTACTGACCGTGCGTCCAGTCCGACCCGATGTGGCGGATCAGCGACTGCCACAGGTGGCGGTGCGTGTCGACGAAGCCGGGCATGACGATCGCGCCCGTCGCGTCGAGGGTGTCGCAGTCGGCGGCCCGCAGACCATGACCGATCTCGACGATGCGTCCGTCCTCGATCAGGACGTCGGCGTTCTCGAGCTGGCCCACGGCGGGGTCCATCGTCAGAACGGTGGCATTGGTGATCAGGATGCGCTCGGCGGTCATGTGCTCTCCAGGGGTGACTGTGATGTACGTCTCCCAGTCAAGCGATCCCCGGATCGTGCGGCATTGGCGGACCCCGTGATCTTGACGCCGGTCCGATGGCAGGAACCGTGAGTCGGTGCGCCCTGCGCCTACGCGACGTTCATGATGCGCCACAGGCGGAGGGCCACCTGCAGCTCGGTCCGGCGGTCCTGCGTCGGCCCCAGGAGGTCCTGCGCCTTCTGCAGCCGGTTGCGGACCGTGTGCTCGTGCAGCTGGAGGTGCTCGGCCGCGGCGACGTGGCTGCCCAGGCGGAAGGACGCCTCGAGGGTCGCCCGCAGCTTGCTCGCCTCGGACGTGTGCTCGGCCAACGGCCCCAGCTCGCTCGCGACGAACTCGGCCGCGAGCTGGCGGTCGCGCATCAACAGGATCTCGAGCCGCAGGTCGCGGTAGCGCACGACGTCCGGCAGCTCTCCGCTGTCGACGGAGGCACGGATCTCCTCGACGCTGCGCACCTCCTCGAAGGCACGCAGGAAGCCCGACAGGCCCGCGGCCTGCTCGCTGACGCTGGCGCGCACCTCCATCGACCCGAGCAGGTCGACGGCGCGCACCATCCGGTCGTCCGACCATGGCTTGCTCGACCCCAGCCACACCACGGAGCTGCCGAGCGTCACCGGGTACACGATCGTGTGCATGGGGCTGACCGAGGTGCGCAGCGCGTTGACGATGCGCTGCGAGTCCACCTGAGGGACCTCCGGCAGCTGGACCGCGAGGTGGTGACCTCCCAGCGAGTAGTCCAGGGTCATCAGGTCGGCCGGCGACAGGACCTCGCCCGAACCGTCGAGGATCTCGCGGATCAGACGTTGACGGACGTGCGCACGCGACTTCTTGAAGGCGTCCTCCGACCGCGAGAAGCTGAGCGCGGCACTCGAGATGACCACCTCGGTGTAAGAGCCGATCGTGCGGGTCAGCGCCACGACGGCCGCGAGGGCGTCGAGCCTGCTCACGTCGGCGTTCTCGGCCGCCTCGGCCAGGACGCCGGCCCACTCGTCCCACTGGATCGCGAAGCTGTTCCGGTACGAGCGCTGCAACGAGGCGTGAGGGACCCTCCTCTCCGCCTCCAGCTCGGCGAAGCGCAGGGGGTGCACGAGCAGCAGGTTGCCCAGACCGACCTCTCCGCACAGCACGTCCTTCAGGGTCGAGGCGTTCTCCGTGACGCTGCGGTGCAGGGCCTCGACGAAGGCCGTGTCGTCGCGGCTGTCGGCGAACGCCAGCCCCATCGACTCGCCCACGATCCGCGAGATCATCGGGGAGATGTCGTGCGCGGCGAATGCCTCGATCGCCCATCCCGGCAGCGGCAGGACCGGCCTCTCGGTGGGCGGCGCGCTCATCGGACGGGTCACGGTGATGCTGTCGGGGGCCAACGTCACATCAGATCCTCTCGAGGTTCCCGCTGGCAGCAGATCGCACGATGGCCTCGAACGTTGCCACGTTCAGCGCGATCTGCTCGGGTGACACAGGATAGGGCTCTCCACCCCGGACGGACTCGGCAAATCGTTCGAGATTCTCCCGGACCGACGGGAAGGGCGGATGGTGACGCGTCGCCACCTCGCCGCCCCGCACGCAGCTGGCGACGTCCCACCCCTGGGGGTTCTCGGGATGCGCCCGGTCGCGGATCTCCGCCCACCCCGTCGAGCCCATGACGCACACGCGTCCCACGAAGGGAGTCGTCAGCGAGGCCGAGATCGTCGCCGTGGCCCCCGACTCGAACCCGAGCGTGACCGAGAGCGTGTCGCCGTTCGCGAACGCGGTCGCCAGCGTCGCGAGGCGTGCCCACACCGACACCGGCCGGCCGAGGATGCTGATGGCCAGGTCGACCAGGTGGATGCCCGTCGCGGAGAGCGGCCCGACCGGGGCCAGCTCGTTCGAGAGCCGCCAGTTGTCGGGTGGCAGGTCGAGGAACTTGTCCTGGCTGAAGTTGCCCTCGAAGATCAGCGGCACCCCCAGCTCGCCGTCGCGCACCCGCTGCTGCAGCTCCTGCACGGCGGGCTCGAACCGACGTTCGTGCCCGATCCCCACCTGGACCCCCGCCTCCGCCACCGCCCCGAGCGCGGCCCGGGCCTCGGCGGAGGTGACGGTGAACGGCTTCTCGCAGAAGACGTGCTTGCCGGCACGCGCCGCCGAGATCACCTGGTCGGCGTGCATCGGGTGCGGCGTGCACAGCACGACCGCGTCGACGTCTGGCGACGAGAGAGCCGCCTCGTACGAGGACGCCATGGCGATGCCGAGCCGGTCGCCGACCTCGACACGCCGGGCGTCGTCCGGCTCGACGCCCAGGGCGACCTCGATCCACTTGCTGTCCGACAGGCTCGCGGCGATCGTGGTCCCCCACCACCCCATGCCGACGACGGCGACCCTGACCTTGTGCGATCCGCTCATTGCGCCGTGTACCCTCCATCGACCATCAGGGCGTGACCTGTCACGAACGACGACTCGTCGGACGCGAGGAACAGTGCCGCGTCGGCCTGCTCGTCGACCGTCCCGAGACGACCCAGCGGGTGCCGGTCGAGCAGCCAGCCCATCGTCGCCTCGCGGTCGCCGGTGGCCTCGGCCCACGTCTCGAGGAACTCGGTCCGCGTCGCGCCGGGGCACAACGCGTTGACCCGGACCCCGTCGGGGGCCAGCTCGAGGGCCAACGACCTGCTGAAGCTGATGGCGGCCGCCTTCGTCATGGCGTAGGCGACCGAGCCTGCGGCACCCACGACACCGAAAGTGGACCCGAGCGTGATGATGCTCGCGTGGTCCGAGGCCCGCAGATCGGCGATCGCGTGCTTGCTGACGAGGAACATGCTCGTCAAGTTGCAGGCCACGACCTCGTCCCAGCTCTGACGCGACATCTGCTCCAGTGGACCCGCCGGCGCGATGCCGGCGTTGTTGACGAGGATGTCCAGGCCCCCGCACTGCTCCCGGGTGAACCGGACCAGCGACTGCACGAACTCCTCGTCCGTCGCGTCGCCTGCCAGGAACCGGGCGTCACCTCCCGCGGCCCGGATCGTCGCCGCGGTCCTCTCGCCCTCGGCCGCCCGCCTCCCCGTCAGCACGACCGAGGCTCCCTCGGCGGCGAAGCGGCCGGCGATCGCGGCCCCGATGCCGCTCGTCGAACCGGTGACGATCGCGCGGCGGCCGGCGAGACGGCCCGACCCGCTCACAGCGCCATGTTCGCGACGGCGGCCTGCTCCAGCGAGATGAGCGACATGCTCTCCTCCGGCGGCAGCACGACTCCCGTGGTGCGAAGGACCGCGTCCATGATCCAGTCCCGGGAGGCCTCGGCCTTGGCCCGGGCGGCGTCGTAGTCGACACCGACCAGTCGGCCGTGACGCTTGACGACCTTGCCGGCCACGAACACCGTGTCGACGTCCTGCGGGTGCGAGTGGAAGATCACGGTGCCCGGTTCCTCCAGCATCGGCCACATGTTCGGGCTGTCGGCGCTGATGATGAGGACGTCGGCCTGCTTGCCCACCTCGAGGCTCCCCGTGACCGACCCCAGACCCAGTGCCTCGGCGCCGTTGATCGTGCCCCAGGCCAGCGCGTCCATCGAGCTCGTCGCGAGCGTGAGCGGCATCTCCTGCCGCTGGTTGAACGAGTCGTTGACGCGCACGCGAGCGTCCTGCAGGCCCAGTCGGAGCTGGCCGACGACGTCACCGCCGTTGAGCGTGATGATGTCGCAGCCCACGGTCGAGCGGATGCCGTGCTCCTTGGCCTCGTTGAACACCGGGTGGCCCATGCCCATCTGGATCTCGGTGTCCGGCGTCGAGACGATCGTGCAGCCCGCGTCGGCGAGGTACCTGAACTCGTCGGGCGTGCTGGTGTTGCAGTGCACGTGGATCTGGCTCTCGTGCAGCAGTCCTGCGTGGTGCATCGGCGCCACGCCCTGCGACACCGTCACGCCGAAGTAGTTGTTGTTGTGGATCGACTGGGGCACTCCCATGTCGAGGGCCGCGCGGATCTCCTTGACCGACGACGACCACGGGATGAGACCCGTCTCCGTCAGCGCCATGCCCATCGTCACGAGTCCGTCGGGCGACGACAGCAGCTCGTCGTGGATGCGCTGCGCGTCGGCGATGCGGTCCTCGACTGAACCGAACGCGGGGTGGTCCACGGGGGCCGGCACGAACCCGTAGCCGTAGACGGCCCGCATGCCGCTCGCGAGCAGCGCCTCGACCCCCGCCGTCGCGTGATCGGGGCTGTTGTTGCTGTGCGAGTAGTCGAAGACCGTGGTCACCCCGGCGTTCAGGGCCTCGAGCGCGCCGATGTGGTTGCCGGCGGCGATGTCCTCGGGACGCAGCACCGGCGAGATGCTGAACCGGATGCCACGCATGTACTCGTGCAGCGTCCAGTCGGTCAGCATCGCCCGGAGGTTCGTCTGCCACATGTGCCGGTGGTTGTCCACGAACCCGGGCATCACGATGCCGCCGTGCGCGTCGATGACCTCCGCCCCGTCCTGCGGCAGGTCGTGCCCGATCTGCAGGATCGTGTCGTCCCCGATCAGCACCTGCCCCCGCGACAGCGTCGTTCGGGCACGATCCATCGTGATGACGTAGGCATTGGTGATGAGGGTCTTGTGCATGCGCGTTCCTTGCTCTGGTGGTCGGTGGACGCCGGGTCCCGGGCGGAAGACGTCAGGCCCGGGCGCGCCTGACGCGGGCGAGACCCCGCCTCGCCGCCGGTGTCGTCAGGACGGTCGCGGCGATCAGGAGTGCTCCGGTCAGGAGGCTGATGACGTACTGCGGGGTCGCCATGGTGCTGAAGAGCTGGTTGAAGAAGCACAGTCCCGTCGCCCCCGCCACCACCCCGAAGGCCGTACCGCGTCCGCCGCTCAACGCGACGCCGCCCAGCAGCGTCGCCGTGACGGCGAAGATCAGGGGCGACAGACCCGGGTTCGAGGCGGCCGTCGCGACGCCGTAGCTCTGCAGGGAGCCGCCGAGCGCCGCCAGCCCCGCCGAGGCGACGAACGTGCCGATGACGATCGCGTCGACGCGGACCCCTGCCGTCCGGCTGGCACGACGGCCTCCGCCGGTGGCGCGCATGTCGCGCCCGATCCGGGTCGCCGCCAGCACCCCGATGACTCCCGCCATGACGGCGAGGGCCACGAGGCTCCGCACCGAGAGCACCTGGGCGATCGGCTCGTTGAGTCGGGCGCTGAGATCGAGGTTCCCGTACGGCTGGCTCTTGTTGTCGCCGATCGTGCCTGCCACCCCGAGCGACAGCAGGTACCCGCCGAGCGTGATCGCCATCGAGTTGACGCCGAGCAGGGCCACCACGATTCCTTGGACGAGACCCAGCAGCGCGCACACCACGATCGCGACCAGGACGCCCGTCACCGGGCTCTGCTCCCCCAGCTTGACCGCGAGCATCCCGCCGAGAGCGAAGGTGCCGACGACCGACAGGTCGAACTCGCCGATGATCATCGTCAGCCCCAGGGCCAGCGCGACGAGGCCGAGGCCGGCCAGGCTCTGGAGCGAGTTGTAGACGCTGAACGCATTCGCCTCGCGGTCCGCCAGCGGCGGGATCACGAACAGGGCCACGAGCATCAGGACGGGGAACAGCAGAGGGACCAGGCTGGCCCACGACCGCGACCCCGCCGTCGCGATCGGCCGGGATCGTACGTCGGTGCTCATGCGCGTGTCCTTTGGTTGCTGTTGAGGTGGTTGACGAGGATGACGCACCCGACGATGAAGCCGAGGACGGCGACCTGCACGGGCGTCGAGTAGCCGCGCAGCAGGAGCATGTCGGCAATCGCGGCGATCAGCACCGCGCCCACCGCGGAGCGGACGACCGACCCCCGCCCACCGGTGACGGCGGATCCACCCACGAGCACCGCCGCGATCGAGTCGTAGGTCAGGGTGCCGGTCGCGCCGAGCGTCCCGCTCTGGTTGAACGCACCGAGCAGCACACCGGCGACCCCCGCGGTGACGCCGGCGGCAGCGAACGCCACGACGGTCAGTCGCGTGATCGGCAGCGCCCCGGCGCGGGCCGCGCGTGGGTTCTCACCCATCAGGACCAGCTGGCGTCCGCTGGTCGTCCTCACGAGCAGCCACTGGCCGAGGACGGCCAGGGCGATGAAGACGTACACCGGCAGCGGCACCCCGAGCAGCGGCTTGGCGAGGAAGCTGAAGTCCGGGGCGTCGGCGGGCGGGTAGACCGACACGCCACCCGTCACCCAGGTCGCGCCGCCCTCCTGCAGGGCGCCCGCACCGATCGTCACGATGATGGCGTTCGCGCCCAACCGGCCCACGACGTATCCCTGCAGACCGACCAGCACGGCCGACAGCACGATCGTGAGGACGACCGCCGGCACGAGGCCGAACCGGAGGAAGTAGAGGAAGGCCATGGCGCTGACCGCGACCGTCGTGCCGATCGACAGCGAGAAGAGCTGCCCGCCGATCACGATCGCCGTCGCCCCGATCGCGACGATGCCGACGATCGCGGCCGAGTTCAGCACGGCCTTGAGGTTCGAGACACTGTAGAAGCCGTCGGTCGTGAGCGTGCCGGCGAGCATCACGAGCACGAACAGGAGCACCGACCCGCGCAGGACGTGGGACCGCCATCCGGGCGTGAGGGCGGCCGCACGTCGCGCCGTCGTGGTCGCGGCGCTCATGCGACCTCCTCCTCGACGCGGCCGTGCGTCATGTCGGTCAGGACGCGGGCGGCGGTCACGTCGGCCCGGCTGCGGACGCTCACGACCCGCCCGCCGAACATCGTCACGACGGTGTCGGACAGCTCCATGACCTCGTCGAGCTCGGTCGAGCAGAAGACGACCCCCTTGCCGTCCGCGGCGGCCGCACGGATCAGGTCGTGGATCTCGGCGCGACCACCGACGTCCACCCCTCTCGTCGGCTCGTCGAACAGCAGGACGACTGACGACGGGCGGCGCAGGGAACGGGCGACGAGCACCTTCTGCTGGTTGCCCCCGCTGAGCGATCCGACCGGGTGGCCCGACCGGTCCGGTGCGATGTCGGTCAGCCCGAGCAGCTCGCCGACGGCCCGGCGGTCGCTCGCGCGCCGCACCAGGCCCCAGCGACTCAGGAGCGGGAGCCGTGTGGCGACGACGTTCCGCGCGATCGAGTGGGTGAGGAACAGTCCCTCCTGCTTGCGATCGCTCGTCGTGTAGAAGATCCCACGCGCGGCCGCCGTCAGGGGCGACGTGAGCCTCAGCGGACGGCCGGCCACCTCGACCTGTCCCGTCGCCAGTGGCTCGAGACCTGCCAGGGCCCGCATGATCTCCGACGCCCCGCACCCGACCTGGCCAGCGATCCCGATGATCTGACCCTCCGCGACCTCCAGGTCGACGCCGTGGACGGACGGGGGCACCGAGAGCCCGGTCACCGACAGGACGGTGGAGCGGGACGGGTCGGGAGCGCGGTCCGTCGCACCGGACTCGGGCAGATGCCCCAGCATCATCGTCACGATCGAGTCGCGGTCCAGCGTCGCGACCGACTCCGTGCCGATCGTCCTGCCGTCCCGCAGGACGGTGGCGCGCTGGCAGAGCGCGAGGATCTCGCCCAAGCGGTGCGAGACGTAGATGATCGAGCGCCCGTCGGCAGCCATCGCGCGCACCGCCGCGAACACCATGTCGATCTCGTGGTCGCTGAGCGTCGCGGTCGGCTCGTCCAGGATCAGGATCTTGGCGTCCCGGCTCAGCGCCCGGGCGATCTCGACGAGCTGCTGCTCGCCCAGCGACAGGCTGGACACAGGTGCCCCGAGCGCCACGCGTTCGAGACCCAGCGAGTCGAGGATCTCCCGCAGCCGCGCCGGCGGGACAGAGCTGGACCGCGCCGCCCCCAGCATCATGTTCTCGGCGACCGTGAGCGTGGGCACGAGACTCAGCTCCTGGTCGACCAGGGCGACACCGTGCATCTGCGACTGACGCGGGTTCCTGGCCTGCACGTGCTCCCCGTCGATCAGCACCTCACCGGAGTCCGGCTGCACCAGGCCCGACAGCACCTTGACCAAGGTGCTCTTGCCCGCCCCGTTGTGGCCGAGGAGGGCGTGCACCTCGCCTGCCCTGACGTCGAACGAGACGTCGCTGAGCGCCGCGAAGGCTCCGTACGTCACGGTGACGCCACGCACGTCCAACCGGGTGCCCGGCTCGTTCACGACCTCTTCGTCGTCGGTCGGGGGCGCTGCGTCGCCCAGGTGCTGCGTGCGGCCCGGTGCCGCGGTGCGGTGCGTCGCGTCCGAGACGGCGACCGTCTTGTCCTGCCTCATGCTGATCAACTTTCTGTCAGGTGCGATCCGGCGGCCCGCCACCGAGGAGTTGGTGGCGGACCGCCGGTGTCAGGTCAGGCGATCGAGCAACCGGCCTCGAACTCGGCCAGGTTGGCCTTCGTGACGCGGTTCTCGGTGTTGAGGTTCACCTTGGGGATGTCCTCGCCCTCGAGGAACTTGGTCGTGTACTCGACGACGAAGTCGCCCTCGGCGTCGGGCGCCTGGGTCGCGGTGCCGTACTGCAGGCCGTTCTTGATGTTGTCGATGCCGACCTTGAAGCAGTTGCTGCCCGAGACGATCAGGCCCTTCTTGTCGACCCCCACCGGGATCCCCGCCTGCTCGGCGCTCTGGATGATCGCGTTCGCCTGGTAGTCGGCCATGCCGTAGGCACCCTGGATCCCGCCCTTGCTCTCGTACTGCGCGAACAGCTGGGAGGCGATCTTGCCCGTGAGCGCCGGGTCCCAGTTGCCGTTCTTCTCCTCGACCAGGTCGAAGCCCGGGTTCTTCTTCAGCTCGGCCTTGAACGCCTTCATGCGGTCCCCGCTGGTGGCCGTCGCATCCGCACCGGTGATCGCGACGATGTTGCCGCCGTCGAGGCCCTCGGCCTTCATGCCCTCGACGATGTTCTGCGCCGCGTAGGTGCCGAGCGCCGCCTGGTCGGCGTTGATCGTGGAGGCCACGTTGTCCTCGGCCTGGGGGGCCGGCATCGAGTTGATGATGATGACCGGGATGTTCTGGGCCTTCGCCTGCTGGATCGACGGCACCAGCGAGTTGTCGTCCGTGGGCGCCAGGAGGATGAGGTCGGGCCTCGAGGCGATGGCGCTCTGCAGGTTCTGCACCTGCTGGGCGACGTCGAACGGGTCCTGCAGGTGCTCGACCTTCGCGCCGGCCTTCGTGAGGTCGGTCTTGATCGTCTTGGTGTAGACCGCGCACCACGGGTTCAGGTCCGGGCAACCGACCATGATGACGCTCTTGCCGTCGACTCCTCCGGACGGGCCGCCGCCGGCGCTGCTCGACGATCCGCCACCACACGCCGACAGCGTGATCACCGCCAGCGCGATCACCAGCCCGAGGAGCGCACGGGACCGTCCGCCGGATCGTCGGGAGCCGCGCTCCGCACCGGTCGTCGCCCGGCGGGCCGCGCTCTCCGTCGTCCGGTCGCGCCTGGTGGGGATCTGCTTCTTCATGCCAAACCTCAATCTCACGTGTGACTGGTGTCACTGACCATGAGCGCTATTGAAGTCTTGCGTGACCCACGACACAGTGACGCGGGGCGTGAAGATCCCTCGGGAATATCACGGAAACCGTCAAGGCACGGCAGGGCGGAGGCTCAGCCTCGGACGGCCTCGGATCGAGACGTGTTCTCACGTGCACCCGCGTCGTCGCCGCCCTCGACGGCGGCCTCGCGGGTCGGGTATATGTCGAAGGCCTGCGTCAGACCCGTGACCCTCAGCACCGAGTCGATGCGGCGGTGCGTGACCAGGCGCAGCTCGCTGCGGCGGCTGCGGGCCTTGCGGCGCAGCAGCACCAGCACCGCGATGCCCGAGGAGTCGACGAAGGGGACCTCGGTCAGGTCGAGCACGAGCGTCACGGGGTCGATGCCGAGAGCACGCAGGCCGACGTCCCGGAACGCGGCGGCACTCGCGATGTCGAGGTCACCCGTGACCGCGAGGACGACCTGCCCGTGGGCGCGCTCCTCGTGCCACGTCATGTCGGCCGCCACCGCGGGCTCCGTCCTGTCCGGCCCACCCTTGTCAGCGGACGATCAATACGCTACCGTGCCGTGGCGATCCGGCACGTCGACGCGATGGGCATGCGCGACCCCGGCACCTCTGACAGGCTTGCTGCCGTGGCCACTTCCCATGCGTCCGGCTCGACCGACGACGACCCCTGCACGACGCTGAGCCTTCCGTTCGACACGCTCAGCGTCCGCGTGGCCCGCAAGCGCCTCGCCGCCGAGCTGGCCGATCTGGGCTTCCGCCAGACGTTCGTCGACGACGCCGAGCTCGTGCTCGCCGAGCTCGCGGCCAACGGCATCGACCACGGCCGCCCCAACGCCCGCGGCGAGATCGACATCTCGTGGTGCGTCGAGGGCGACCTCGTCCGGATCAGCGTGTGCGACAGCGGTGAGGCCACGCACCTGAAGGCCATGGAGTTCAACGACCACTCGCTGCGCGGACGGGGGCTCGCGATCGTCGAGCACCTGTGCGACTCGTGGGAGGTGCAGACCGACGACGGTCTGCGGGTCACCGCCGAGCTGCGGCACGACCACACGTTCCAGAGCGCCTGACGGCCAGACCGCCTGGCGGTCAGTCGGCGGCGATCGCCAGCACCGTCGTCGCGGTGCGCAGCACCAGGTGGTCCCAGGGGTCGGCGAGGTCGCGACCCGTCACGGCCCGCGAGCGCCGGAGCCGGTGCCGCATGCTCTGCGGGTGCAGGCCCAGGCGACGCCCGGCCTCGGTCGACGAGCCCGTGAGCAGGTACGCCGACAGGCCCTCCAGCACGTGCGCCTGCCCCGGTGCGAGCAGCGGGCGCAGCGCGGTCGACGCGAAGGTGCGGGGATCGACGCGGGGCTCGCCGCGCAGGAGGGCGACGAGCAGGGCGTCCGCCTCGTCGAGCGGACCGCTCCCGAAGGCCTCGGCGGGGGCGTGGCGCACGGCCGCGGAGGCGACCCGGAACGTCGCGGGCAGGTCGGCGAGGGCGACGTCGTCCACGACGCAGACGCGCCAGCGCGCGGACGGCGTCGCGTCGACGACCGGCCGGGAGTGCAGCAGCACACCCTGCCCCGACCGGGTCGTCGTCAGCACCAGCGCGTCGCCGTCGGGGTCGTCGACCGCCGCCGCGAACCGGGCGACCTCACCGGCCGTGACCTCCTCGCCGTCAGGGGATCCGACCACCGTCAACCCGAACCGCGACGGCAGCGCGATGCCGAGCTGCTCGGACCGGTCGGCCAGGGCCGCGGTCGAGGTCTGCCGCCCCGTGACGAGGTCGTCGGCGAGCGCCCGCACGACGTCGGCCCGGTCGCCGGTGAGCCGGGTCGTCGCCGCCGTGTGACCCGCGAACAGCACCTCGGAGATCTCGTCGAGGCTCTCGAGCAGCACCCGGTTGAGCGCGAGGGCGTCGTCGAGCGTCAGGTCGTCGCCGGCCATCTGGTGGATCAGGTCGCTGGCCTCGACCGCCGCGACACGGTACGCCCGCAGCACCGCGAACAGCGGACGTCCGTCGGTGCCGCGGGCCACGCCGATGCCGTGGAACTGACGCAGGTCGGCCTCGTCGAGCGACGTGCCCGATACCCAGAGCTCGAGCAGCCGTTGCACGCCCCACGCGGCGATCGCCTCGGTCTCGCGGCGCTGGGCGTCGCCGAGCGTCGCGTACGCGGGGATCTGCTGACGGATCGCGCCGGAGATGCGCTCGGTCACGACGGTCCGGGACGCCACGACGCGCTGCTGGATCCGGCCACGCTCCGTCTGCCCCACGGCCGTCGACCTCTCTGTCACCTCGCGGTGGGCGGCGTGCTCACCCGGTGACAACACATCTTGCCCCAGCGACCGCGGTTCTACATCCTGAGTGACAGGCCGGACGGGCCACGACCGAGGAGCACACAGTGGACGCAGACATCATCGTCGTCGGCGCGGGCATCGCCGGACTCACCGCCGCCGCCGAGGCGGCCGACCGGGGACGGTCGGTCGTGCTGGTCGACCAGGAGGGCGAGCAGAACCTCGGCGGTCAGGCGTTCTGGAGCCTGGGCGGCCTGTTCTTCGTCGACTCCCCCGAGCAGCGACGCATGGGCGTCAAGGACTCGCTCGCGCTGGCGACGCAGGACTGGATGGGCAGCGCGCAGTTCGACCGCGAGGAGGACGCCTGGCCGCGCCGCTGGGCCGAGGCCTACCTCGACTTCGCCGCCGGCGAGAAGCGCGCGTGGCTGCACGAGATGGGGCTGCGGCTGTTCCCCGTCGTGGGGTGGGCCGAGCGCGGTGACGGACGCGCCGAGGGGCACGGCAACTCGGTGCCGCGCTTCCACCTCACGTGGGGCACGGGCCCCGGTGTCGTCGCACCGTTCGAGCGGCGCGTGCGCGAGCACGTCGCGACCGGCCGCATCGCGTTCGCGTTCCGACGCCGGGTCGACGGCCTGGTCGTCGAGGACGGCGCCGTCGTCGGCGTCCGGGGGGCCGTCCTCGAGCCCACCGCGGTCGATCGCGGCGTCGCCTCGAGCCGGGTCGAGACCGGCGAGTTCGAGCTGCGCGGCCAGGCCGTCATCGTGACGTCCGGGGGCATCGGCGGCGACCACGACCTCGTCCGGAAGGTGTGGCCGGAGCGGCTCGGCACCCCGCCCGCGACGATGGTCGCCGGCGTCCCCGCCCACGTCGACGGGCGCATGCTGGCCATCAGCGAGCATGCGGGGGCCCGCGTCATCAACCCCGACCGCCTGTGGGCGTACGTCGAGGGCCTGCGCAACTGGGACCCGATCTGGGACAACCACGGCATCCGCATCCTGCCGGGCCCGTCGTCGCTGTGGCTCGACGCCACCGGCAGACGCCTGCCGGCACCGTACTTCCCGGGGTTCGACACCCTCGGCACGCTGCGGCACCTGCGGGGCACAGGGCACGACTACTCGTGGTTCGTCCTGACGCAGAAGGTCATCGAGAAGGAGTTCGCGCTGTCGGGCTCGGAGCAGAACCCCGACCTGACCGGCAAGGACGTCAAGCTGCTGCTGAGCCGGCTGAAGGCCGGGGCGCCCGGCCCGATCGAGGCGTTCAAGAACCACGGTGAGGACTTCGTCGTGGCCGACGACCTCACGGGGCTGGTCGCCGGCATGAACGAGGTCGGCGACACGGGGCACGTCGACGAGGCCGACCTGCGACACCTGCTCGAGGCGCGCGACCGCGAGATCGACAACGACTTCACCAAGGACGCGCAGATCACCGCGATGCGGGGCGCTCGTCGGTATCGGGGCGACAAGCTCATCCGGGTCGCGACGCCGCACCGGTTCCTCGACCCGAAGAACGGCCCGCTGATCGCGGTGCGGCTCAACATCCTGACCCGCAAGACGCTCGGCGGGCTCGAGACCGACCTGTCCGGACGCTGCCTGACCCCCGACGGCGCTCCCCTGCCGGGGCTGTACGCCGCGGGCGAGGTCAACGGCTTCGGTGGCGGCGGCATGATGGGCTACAACGCGCTCGAGGGGACGTTCCTCGGCGGCTGCCTGTTCTCCGGACGGGTCGCGGGCCGCGCGGCGGCCGACGCCGTCGGCTGATCAGGCCGGCGACGTCGCGAGCGAGTCGATCAGCGCCTCGACCCTCGCCCTGACCTCGTCGCGGATGGGGCGGACGGCCTCGATGCCCTGCCCGGCCGGGTCGTCGAGCACCCAGTCCTCGTACCGCTTGCCGGGGTAGTACGGGCACTCGTCGCCGCAGCCCATCGTGATGACGACGTCGGAGGCGCGCACCGCGTCGTCCGACAGCTTCTTGGGCTGCTCGCCGGCGATGTCGATGCCGACCTCGGCCATGGCCTCGACGGCGGTCGGGTTGATCTGGTCTCCGGGCATCGATCCGGCCGACAGCACGTCGATCCGGTCACCGGCCAGGGCCGCCAGGAAGCCGGCTGCCATCTGCGAGCGTCCGGCGTTGTGCACGCAGACGAACAGGACGGTGGGGCGGTCAGACACGGGTGCCTCCTGCGGTGGGGGACGAGGTGGGTCCGTCGGTGAAGAACCTGCGGGCCCAGAGCGAGACGTACACGAGTCCCACGAGCACCGGGACCTCGATGAGGGGGCCGACGACACCGGCCAGGGCCTGGCCGGAGGTGACCCCGAAGGTGCCGATCGCCACGGCGATCGCCAGCTCGAAGTTGTTGCCGGCAGCCGTGAACGCGAGCGTCGCGGTCTTGGCGTACCCGAGGCCGAGCCACCGGCCGATCACCATGCCGGCACCGAAGGTGATCGCGAAGTAGACGAGCAGCGGGACGGCGATGCGGACGACGTCGAGCGGCCGGCTGGTGATCGCGTCGCCCTGCAGGGCGAACAGCACGACGATCGTGAACAGCAGCCCGTAGAGCGCCCAGGGCCCGAGACGGGGCAGGAACGTCCCCTCGTACCAGTCGCGCCCCTTGGCCTTCTCGCCGATCGTCCGGGTCAGGAACCCTGCCACGAGGGGGATGCCGAGGAAGACCAGGACGCTGGCGGTGATCGCCCACACCGAGAAGTCGGCGCTCGTCGTGGACAGGCCGAGCCATCCCGGCAGGGTCTGGAGGTAGAACCACCCGAGGGCGGCGAAGGCGACGACCTGGAAGACCGAGTTGATCGCGACCAGCACGGCCGCGGCCTCGCGGTCACCGCAGGCGAGGTCGTTCCAGATCAGCACCATCGCGATGCACCGGGCCAGGCCCACGATGATCAGGCCCGTGCGGAACTCTGGCAGGTCGGGCAGCAGCAGCCAGGCGAGGGCGAACATCAGCGCCGGCCCGAGGATCCAGTTGAGCGCGAGCGACGCCACGAGCAGCCGCCGGTCACCGGTCACCCGGTGGGTCTCGTCGTACCGCACCTTGGCCAGGACGGGATACATCATCACGAGCAGGCCGATCGCGATCGGCAGCGACACCGAGCCGATCCTCACGGCGTCCAGGGCGTCGTCGAGGCCGTCGACCGTGCGGCCGAGCACGAGCCCGACGGCCATCGCGACGACGATCCAGACGGGCAGGAAGCGGTCGAGCCGCGAGAGGCCGGAGATCACGTCGGTGTCGGCCGGTGGGGACGTCTGCGGAGTGGTGCTCACGCGACCATCTTGACGCCCCGGCGCCGGTCAGTCAAACTTGACTCAATGAACACTGAGCGAAATGACCTGGCGCGTCGGGCCCACCAGCACGCTGCACTGGCGGACGTGACCCGCCTCGCCGTCATGGACGCGCTCGAGCTCGGTGACCGATCGCCGAGCTCGCTGCAGGAGCTGGTCGGCCTGCCGTCGAACCTCCTGGCCCACCACCTCGGGGTGCTCGAGGAGGCGGGGCTCGTCGTCCGGCGCCGGTCGGAGGGAGACCGCCGGCGCACCTACCTGACCCTCGCGTCGGCCGACGCGTCCACCGGCCCGGCACCGACCCCCTTGGCCGTCGCCCGGGTCGTGTTCGTGTGCTCGGCCAACTCGGCCCGGTCACAGCTCGCGGCCGCACTGTGGGCCGAGGCGAGCGACGTGCCCGTCGCATCGGCCGGCACCCGACCGGCCGAGAGCATCGCGGACGGTGCGCGTCGCGTCGCCGAGCGCCGTCACCTCGCGCTGCTGTCGTCGACCCCGACCTCGTTGGGTGACGTCACGGCCGACGGCGACTTCCTCGTCGCGGTCTGCGACCAGGCGTACGAGGAGCTCGCGTCGACGTCCTCGCCCGCCCTGCACTGGTCGGTGCCCGACCCCGTCCGGCAGGGCGGCGACGCGGCCTTCGACTCCGCGTACCTCGACCTGCGGCGCCGTGTCGCCGCGGTGGCCCCGCGACTCGTCGCCTCCTGACCGGCGTCAGACGCCCGCCGTCGCCGCGGGGAGCCCCGCGAGGAGGCAGACTGCCCGCATGAGCACGATCGATCCGGCGCAGTCGGCACTCGCCGTCGCCGTGCTCGTCGGGCTGACCCTGCTGACGCTGACGCTGTCGCGTGTCCACGTCCGCCGTGACGCCATGGTGGCGGTCGCCCGGGCAGCGGTGCAGCTCGTGGCCGTCGCGCTCGTCATCGCCTGGGTGTTCCGGCACCCCGAGGGCGTCGCGCTGTACCTGGGCGTGATGATCGCCGCCGCGACCGCGACGTCGGTGCGACGCATCGGCTGCGGTGCCCGTCTCGCGCCGCACGTCGGCGCGGCGATCGTGGTGGGCGCGACGACCGCCGTCGTCACGGTGCTGGCGACCGGCGCGCTGGAGTGGCGCTCGCAGACCGTCGTGCCGTTCGCGGCACAGATCGTCGGCGGCTCGATGACGGCGGCGTCGCTGGCCGGTGGACGCATGCGCGACGACGTCGCCCGCGACTGGGGCCAGGTCGAGGCCTGGCTCGCGATCGGGGCCTCCCCCCGGCAGGCGACGTCGACCTTCGGTCGGCTGGCCGTCGCCCGGGCGCTCGTCCCGGCGATCGACCAGACCCGCAGCGCCGGGCTCGTGACGCTGCCCGGCGCGTTCGTCGGCCTGCTGCTCGGTGGGGCCTCCCCCGCCGAGGCCGCTGAGGTGCAGCTGCTGGTGCTGGCGGGGCTGCTCGCGGCGCAGACGGTCGCCGCGATCCTCACCGTCCGCCTGCTGGGCCCGTGGCTCGGCTCGACCCAGCCCGTCACGACGGACTGACCGACCCTTCCTCGCGACGAGGTGGATCCGCAACCGTCTCGGGCTTCAGGAGGTTGCGGATCCACCTGCCACACAGCGGGCGCCTCCGACCGTCAGGAAGAGGCGAGCGGCTCGCCCACGGCACCGTCCGTCGCGGCCGCAAGCGCGGCCGACAGCTGTCGCTCGGCGCTCAGCACGAACGTCTTCGTCAGGTGCGTCGTCTGGCGGTAGACCAGCACGTTGCCGATGACGGCCGCGCAGCGCTGACCGTCGGGGCAGATCGTCGAGGTCAGGTCGGCCACCGACACCCCCGGCACCTCGGCGGCGGCCTCGCGGGCGGCCGGGGCGCCCGAGGCGGCGATGCCCGCGTCGCGGTCGAAGGCGCACCGCGGCAAATCCTTCGGGTTCTGGGCGACGCACTCGTACACGGGCTGCGTCGTCGGCGCGGGGTTGTCGAGCAGCGCCGTGATCGGGATGCCCGCGCGGGTCAGGGTGCCCCAGTACGAGACCAGGCCCCCGACCATCGCGTCCTTCGTCTCCTGGCTCCGATCGGTCGCCCCCGCCGGCAGCGCCGTGCCCTGACGGTGCGACACGACGACGAGCTCGGGATCGAGCGCGAGCACGTCCTTCAGCACCGTGCGGCCCCAGGCCCGGCAGTCGGTGTTGTTCTTGCGGTCGAGGTCGACGTCGGTCCACGAGCACGCCGACTTGGTGAACTGGACGACCTTGAAGCCCTCGCGCCGCCCGATCGCGGCGATCGCGGGCTGCCACTGGGCGATCTTGGAGTCTCCGACGATCACAACCGTGCGGCTCGACGACGTGTCGCCCGACTCGCACGGCTTCGGGACCGCGTCGCCGTCCCTGACCTGGCAGCCGGAGCCGTCGTCGTAGAACGCCGGACGGTCGTCGACCGCCTCGGTCGCGAGCGGACGCATGCGGCCGACCTCGCGGATCGCCGACCAGTCGACGTCCTGGTTCGAGGGGTCGAGCAGCGCCGCGGCTCCGGGGCTGGCCGAGGTCGTCGCCTCGTCGACCCCGCCGGCGGTGGCCGAGACGGCCAGGCCCCAGCCGACGCCCACGCCGACGGCCGTCAGCGCCAGGCCCATGCCGATCGCCCGGCCGTTGGGCTTGAAGAACGTGCCGAACCGGATGGGGTTCTCGATGAACCGGTTCGACAGGTACGCCGGGACGATCGAGGCGATCATCGCCAGCACGACCCACCGCAGCTGCAGGTCGGGACGCTCGGCCTGGACCGCGACCAGGATCGGCCAGTGCCACAGGTAGATCGAGTACGACAGGCCGCCGACCCAGACCATGGGCGGCAGGCTCAGCAGCCGCTGCGGAGACCCGGGGGTCGCGCGCAGCCCGCTCGCGATCATCAGCGCCGCGCCGACCGTCGGCACCAGCGCGTTGGCACCCGGCCACGTCGTCGCGTCGTCGAACACGAGCACCGCGTACGCGATCATCGCGATGCCGACCCAGCCGCCAACGGCCCGCACGACGGCGGGGAGACGCTCGACCTGCGAGGCGCCCAGCGCCAGCAGCGCGCCGATGCCGAGCTCCCAGATGCGGGTCGTCGAGACGAAGTACGCCGTCGCGGGGCTCGAGGCGGTCTGCTGCACCGAGTACGCGAACGACGCGAGCGTGACGACGCCGAGCACGCCGAAGGCACCGAGCCTCCACCGGCGCGCCGCGATCAGCCCGATGACCAGCATCAGGATCGGCCAGACGACGTAAAACTGCTCCTCGACCGCCAGCGACCAGTAGTGCTGCACGGGCGACTGGCCCACGTCCTCGGCCAGGTAGTCGACGCCGCGGTCGGCCAGGCGCCAGTTCACGACGTACAGCGCCGCCGAGACGATGTCGCCGCCGAAGTCCTTGCGCTGCGTGATCGGCAGGAACGCATAGGCCACGGCTGCCGAGAACAGCAGCACGGTCGCGCTGGCCGGCAGGAGCCGCTTCATCCGCCGCGCCCAGAACGTCGTCAGGCTCACGCGCCCCGACCGCGACACCTCGCGCGCCAGCAGACCCGTGATCAGGAAGCCCGAGAGCACGAAGAACACGTCGACGCCGACGAAGCCGCCGGCCAGGAACGGCACCCCCGCGTGCGCGACGAGCACCGAGCCGACCGCGATCGTGCGCATCCCCTCGATGTCGAGGCGGATCGTGCGCCCGTGGTCGGGCCGGGTCAGCGCCGTCGCCTCCGGTGCGGAGGACGGTCCGCGGTGCTGGGCGGCGGTCATGCGCGTCTGCTCCCTGGGCTGGTGGGACCCGACGATCCCGGACGGCCTGTGAGAAGGCCGCCCGGGATCGGGGTCGAGATCGTCAGCCGGTTCAGCGGCTGAAGCGGAGGTTGCCCGCGTTCTTGGCGCGACCGGCCTTCACCGTGATGAAGTGACGGCCCTTGAACGCGCGGCCGATGCCGCGCCACGAGTCGGCGTTGACCGAGATCTGGTACCGGCCGGGCGCCAGGCCCGCGACGTAGAAGTTGCCCTTGCCGTCGGTCAGGTCGGTGCGCAGGACGCGCTTGCCGTCGCGCGAGGACAGCGTCACCATCATCTCCTGGTTGGTGCGGCCCGGCGAGCGGCTCACGTGCCCCTTGACGACGCCGCCCCGCTTGGAGGTCAGCGTGGTGCGGCGCTCACCCGTGCCGGTGCCGGTGATGTCGACGGTCTTGACCTGGCCGTACCCGAGGGCCTTGCAGTGAAGGCGGTACATCCACCCCTTGCCACCACGGGGCTTCTTGCCCTGCTCGGCGTCGGTGGCCGGGTTCGGGTTGGCGCGACGCGCCAGCAGCTCGAGGCCACGGTTCTTGTTGCCCGGCAGCTTGCTCAGGTACGGGAACGTCTTCCACCGCTCCGATCCGCGGTCGAGACCGTTGAAGTAGGAGTTGTTGTTGGTGTAGCGGCTCGGGTGCCAGTCGGCGCAGCCCGTGCGGCGGCCGAGCTCGACGTAGTAGCGGCCCGGCGGCAGGTTGTAGAACGTCGTGCGGCCGCTGCTGGACGCCTGCCGCTGCGCGACGATCGGCGAGTCGAGGATCGCGGTGCGGGGCGCGGCCTCGCGGATGCTGATCCAGCGGTCGCCCTCCGCCGTGGCCTTGTACCCGCGGAAGAGGCTCTTGACCGTCAGGTGATTGCCGCTGGCGCCGACCGCGACCGGGAAGTTCGTGCCGCCCGCGTCGAGGGCGATCATGTTCGACCGCGAGTAGCGGTACTCCTGGACGTCGAAGCAGCTGCCGAACTGGTTGTTCCAGCGGGTCTCGCCGTCCAGTCGAGCGCCGATCATGTAGCGACGGTCACCGGGGGCGTAGGGCAGGAAGTCGAAGCGGTAGGTGCCGTTGGAGGCCGTCGCCGACGAGAAGACGTTGCCGCAGCCCGCGATGTCGAGCTCGCGGCGCGCGTCGCGTCCGCCGCTGTACGAGGCCGGAGCCCCGGCGACCGTCAGCTGGGCGCCGGCCGGTGCCGTGCCGGAGATCGACGAGTACCGGAAGTCGGCGCGGAAGGCGCCGTACTTGGTGGCCTTGACGACGGTTGCGTCGCGCAGGTGGCGTCCGCCGCTGGAGGCGGCGTTGTTCTTGCCGCGCCAGTACCACGAGCGGGCCTCGCCGGCGCTCGACTGGGCCACGATCCGCAGGCGGTAGGGCTTCGACGACTTGTTCTTCGAGCCGTTGAGCGGGATCGCGAACGAGTACGACCCGCCGTCCGGGATGTCGTTGGCGAACCGGACGACCTTGGTGTTGCCGCCCTTGACGACCGAGATCAGCTCGACCCGGGTCGGACCGACGTTGCCGGCCCCGCCGGGGCCGGAGACCGTGCCGGTGATGACCTGCGAGCGAACCGCTTCTGCAGGTGAGGCGACGAGCACCCCGGCGACGAGAGCCCCGAGAGCCGGGACCGCTAGAGCAAGACGAAACTTCATGGAATCCCCGACATCGGCTGTTGGACGAACTCGGTGAGACTACCAGCCGAAGGCATGGATCTCGTAGCTTCTGGCGCCGCGGTGCGACAGGACGTCGCTCGCAGCGTCGAGCAGGGCCTGGTCACACGTGGTCGGGCCGACTGGTCGCCGAGGGTCTGGAGGTGGTCGCACGCCGGGATCATGAGGGAGCTGCGCTCCTCACCCAACGACGACATCCTCGGGGGTCAGCGAATCGGTCGGCCCAGGGCCCGCGCGAGGCCTTCCGGATCGGCGGCCGTGATCGTCGCCCCGGGGTGCCGGATGATCTTCGTCGGGTCGATCCCGGGGACGGGCTCGCGGAACGAGACGCACAGTCCGGCGCGGCCGTTCGTCGCGAACGTGATGCCACGGTCGGCGAGCGACAGGTGCGGAGGCCCCGCGGTCTTGGCGAACCCGTAGGGCCCGGTGACCTCGGCGTCCACGACGTTGTCGATCGGCGACGTGAGCCTCCACCACCCGAACCGGACCGTCAGCGACGTGTCGTCGACCTCGATCCACGCCCTGGCCGGCGTCACGCCGACGAGACGCGCGGCGCGGCGGTAGCGCTCGTCCCATGCGAAGTCGAAGCGGTGCGGGCCGGTCGGTGGCGGGGTCATGCCGGAGGCGTACCCGGCTGGGCGTCCCGCAAGCGGTCCTCCCCTGCCGAGGCCGCCGCGCGGCGGGGGTCGTCAGGGGGCAGCGAGTCGATCGGGACGCGCCGGGGGTGGGCGGCCGAGCCCGTCACGACGTGCGTCTGGCCCGGACGGACCCGGAGCGCCTGCTCGCCCACGACGTCCCGGGGGGTGGGCGGGTCCTGCAGGGCCTCGCGGACGATGTGGCGCGGGTCGTACTGCGTCAGGTCCCAGTCGGACCGCTGCAGCGACACGCCCGAGTCGTGCTCGGCCCGGGCGCGGGCCGTCTCGAGCAGCGACCGGAACGACCGAACGAGGCGGGCGAGCTCGTGGGCGTGGACGGGCAGCCGCTGCGGCCCGATCAGCACCCCGGCGACGATCGCCACCAGCAGCAGCTTCTCGAAGGTCAGTCCGAACACGACGCGCTCCTCTCCCGGGCCGCCAGGGCCCGGTCGTGCAGGTGGGCGACCAGCAGGGCGGCACCGAACAGCGCCGACATCGGCAGGGCGACCATGAACATCGACAGGACGTCGGCGGCGGGCGTGACCAGGGCGCTGAAGAGCGCGATCACGACGACGATGACCCGCCAGCTCCGACGCAGCGTCCGCGCCGACACGAGCCCCACGACGTTCAGCATGACCATGAACACCGGCAGCACGAACGCGACGCCGATCGCGATCACGATCTTCATGACGAAGTCGACGTAGTACGACGCCGAGAGGATCGTGCTGTCCTCCGCGGGCGCGAAGCCCGTCAGCATCGTCACCATGTGCGGGAACAGGACGAACCCGAACGCGCAGCCGGCCGCGAACAGCGGCACCGCGGCGGCACCGAAGCCCAGGACGTACCTCTTCTCCCGGCGCGTCATGCCGGGGGTCACGAAGGCGAACAGCTCGATCAGCCAGACGGGGCTCGCGAGCACGACGCCCGCGAACACCGCGATCCGGAGCCGCAGGTCGAACGCCCCCGTGACGGTGTCGTAGTTGAGGCTCGCGTCGCGCGACCGGGCGAGGTCCTCGACGGGCTGCCGCAGGACGTCCAGGACCTGGTCGGACAGCGCGAAGCCGACCGCGACCGCCACGACCAGGGCCACCGCCGAGCGGACGCCGCGACGCTTCGCCTCGGCCAGGTGACCTGCGAGCGGCATCGTGCCGCGCGCGGCGGTGGCGGTGGTCATGCGGCGCGCTGACCCGTGACGGGGTCGACGGCGGCGTCGGTCGAGGAGGCGTCGTGCACCTCGTCCTTCAGGATGCGCATCGACTGGCCCACGCCCTTCGCGAGCTGCGGCAGCTTGGAGGAGCCGAAGACGAGAAGGACGATCGCGAGGATGACGAGGGCGTGCCAGCCCGTGAGGTTCTGCAGCATGGTGTTCTCCTGGTGTGTGTCGTGGTGGGGGTCGTGCGGTGGGTCGCGTGAGGGGTGGGGCGTCAGCCGTCGTCGCGGCTCGGCGGGGTGCCGCCGGCACCGCCCGACGGCGGTTCGCCGCCACCACCGGCGCCTCCCCCGCCTCCCCCGCCGCCGCTGACTCCGGCCTCGGTCGTGGGGTCGATCGCGACGGCCAGCGAGCCGACGAAGCCCGACGACGTGTTGCCGGTCAGCGTCGCCATCTCGAGCTCGTGGCCGTCCGAGAACACGTTGTCGGTGTCGAGGCTGACCTGCGCCAGGTTCTCGGTCGACCCGGCGTACGCGTCGAGGGCGTAGATGTCGGCGAGCACGTCCTCGGGGAAGGCGACCTGTGACGTGGCGATCGCGTTCTCCGCCGACGTGGCCGAGTCCGCGTCGGGGTAGACCTCGAAGTGCAGGTGCGGCCACCGGCCCGTGTAGCAGGCCGGGACGATCGTCGAGAACGTCAGCGCCCCATCGGCGTCCGCGACCTGGATGCCGCGCAGGTACGTCTCGTCCTCGACGCCCTCGGAGTACATCGAGTAGCGGCCGGCCGCGTCGCACTGCCACAGGTAGAGGGCCGCACCCTCGAGCGCGGCGCCGTCGGCCGACAGGTCGGTCAGCGTGAAGGTGAACGACAGGGGCACGCCCTCGGCGACGGTGCCGCCCTCGAGGCTCGACGTGATGTCGCTGCGCACGATGCCCGACTCGTCGAGCACCGTGACGCCGTTCGTCCCGTCGGCCGGGTACGGACCGTTGGTCTCCTCGGGGATCTCGCCGGCGGTGGTGGCGGTCGTCGTCCCGGCGGAGGCGGACGATCCCGAGCCACCCGACGATCCGCCCGAGCACGCGGCGAGGGCGAGGGCGCCCGCTCCGAGACCCAGCGCGCTCAGCACGTGACGTCGCGACAGCAGGGTCGTCAGGTCGAAGCCCGCGCCCTGGTCGACGACCTCGTCCTCGGGACGGACGAGTAGCCGCCCTTCGTAGGCGGGCCCCTGCGGGGTCTCGTCGGGTTCGGGGATCTGGCTCATGGTGTGCTCCTGACTGCTGGGTGGCTGTGTCACCACCGTGGCGCCGCGAGCAGTCAGGGCGTTGTGCCGATCCTGTGAGCCTCCCGTGAGCGCCGCGCGATCAGCGGCCGGTCGTCACCAGAGCACCTCGTTGACGGGGCCCACGGCCTCGGGCGTCTCGGCACCGATCATCTCGAGCAGGTCGATCTCGATCGACCGGCAGATCGCGGTCATCGGCACGTCGTGGACGCGGTCGAGGAACGGGTCGGCCAGGTCGCGCCCGATCTGCACCGCGAGCAGGAACATCACGCCGACCAGGCCCGAGCCGACGGGCGTCCACCACTGCAGGTCCTTGTAGACCGCGAACGGCAGGACGAGGCAGAAGGCCCGGGCGAAGAACGAGGGCAGGAAGCGGTACTGCACCGGCAGGGGCGTCTTCTTGATGCGCTCGAGCCCACCTTGGGAGTCGGTCAGGACGCTCAGCGTCGACTCGACCTGCACGCGGGCGATGTCGCTGACCATCCCGCAGCGGTGGGCCTCGGCGAGCAGGCGGCCGAGGTGCGACAGCACGGCGGTCGGGGCGTTCGTGGCGCGACGGACGCCGGCCACCGCCGCCTCGTCGAGGTACACCTCGACCTCGGGCGCCAGCGGCTGGCCGCGCAACGACGTCCGCAGCGACTGGACGTACGCGATCTGGGCCCGCACCATCTCCTCGACGATCCCCGGCCGGGCGTGGGGCACCGTGGTGTCGAGCAGGGTCGTCGTCTGGCGCGCGAGGTTGCGGGAGTGGTTGACGATGCTGCCCCACAGCGTCCGCGCCTCCCACCAGCGCGCGTACGACGCGTTGACCATGAAGCCGAGGAACAGCGCGATGGCCGTCCCGTAGAGCGTGTACTGGATCGTGATGCCGCGGAACTCGATCCAGCCGACCTGGAAGGCGATCGTCACGCCGACGTCCCACGCCAGCAGCACGGCCACCGGCACGAGCAGCGGTCGCCAGGCGGTGGTCGTCATCGGCAGCCGCGAGGTGATCATGGATCCAGTGTGCGGGCCGGTGCCGCGGTCGGCCGGGTGGAATGACGCGACTCACACCGGCTGCTGGTTCACTGGCCCCATGAGCTCGGACGACGCGGTGATGCCGCTCCCCGGAGGCGGACACGCCGATCCGCCCGAGCGGCTCAGCCCGTTCCAGCAGCACGTCGTCGCGGTCGTGTCGACACTCGAGCCGGGCGATCTCGTGACCTACGGCGAGGTGGCCCTCGAAGCCGGCCACCCGGGCGCGGGGCAGGCCGTCGCGAACGTCCTGCGGCGCGTGCCGGGGCTGCCGTGGTGGCGTGTGCTGCCGATGGACGGGCGCCTGTACCGCCAGCACCGCGAGGTCGCGACACCCCTGCTCGTCGCCGAGGGACACCGGGTCGACGAGACGGGCCGGGTGCACCCGGCGCCCTGACGTCAGGCGCCGAAGCGCTCGCGTCCCTGCACGGCGGACGATCCCAGATCGCTCTTCGGCAGCGCGGCGCCCGTGCGGGCGGCCTCGATCCAGTCGTCCGTGCTGCCGACCGCCGCGAAGTTCGAGTTCAGGAGCACCATGAGCGTCTGGTGCACCTGCTCGGCCGAGACCTCGCCGGCCTCGTTCGACAGGTGGATGGCCCCCGACGCGTCCGACAGCACCTCGGCGTCGATGCCGCGGATCTCGGCGTCGACGGCCGTCGCGATGTCGCAGTTGTTCGTCATGTAGCCGACGATCGTGACGGTGTCGACGTGCCGCTCGGCCAGGAACTCGGCGACGCCCTCACCGGTGAAAGCGCTGCCCAGCACCTTCGAGGCGCGGTGGAAGCCGGGCGCCAGGCGACGCTCGATCTCGGGGTGCAGCGACCAGCTCGACGAGCCGACGGCGAACACGGGCGACCCCTCAGGCGCCTCGTGCTGCAGCACCACGACGGGCAGGTCGAGCTCGACGGCGGTGTCGATCGCACGGGCGATGTTGGCCAGCGTCTCGTCGCGGGGCGGGTACTGGACCTGCAGGATGCCGTCGAAGTACTCGTTCTGGACGTCGACGACGATGAGCGCGCGGGTGGTGGTCACGATGGTCTCCTCGGGGTGGTGGACCTCCATGCTCGCCGCCCGGCGCCGCTATCGTGAGTGGCGCAGAAGCCGACTACCGATGGATTCAGGACAGACCATGCGCATCGCGATCCACGCCTTCGAAGGCATCAGCCTGTTCCACCTCGCGGTGCCCACGACGGTCTTCGGCGAGGTCGACCACCTCGGCCTCGCGCCGGACTGGTCGACCGTGGTCTGGAGCAGCGCGCCGCGGGTCACGACGGCCGAGGGCGTCACGCTGGACGACCTCGCCGGGCCCGACGCCGTCCTCGACGCCGATCTGCTGGTCTTCCCGTCGTGGCATGCCGACCTGCGCCCGGCCGATGCCGACGTCGCGTCCGCGATCGACGTCGCCGCGCGGCGGGACGTCGGCCTCGTGGGCCTGTGCCTCGGCGCGTTCCCCCTGGCCGGCTCGGGAGTCCTCGACGGCAGGACGGTCGTGACGCACTGGGACGCGGCCGACGAGCTCTCGGCCAGGCACCCCGCGGTGACGGTCACCGCCGATGCGATCTACGTCGACCACGGCGACGTGCTGACGTCGGCCGGCACCGCCTCGGCGATCGACGCGTGCCTGCACGTCGTGCGGCGCGAGCTCGGGTCCGAGGCGGCGGCGACCCTCGCGCGGTACCTCGTCGTCGCGCCCCACCGCGACGGCGGCCAGGCCCAGTACATCGCGCGGCCGATGCCCGACCCGGACGGCACGGGGCAGCTGGGCCCGACGATCGACTGGGCCCTCTCGCACCTCGACGAGCAGATCTCGGTGGAGACGATGGCGGCGCACGCGCGCATGAGCAGACGCAACTTCACCCGGCGGTTCGCCGAGGTGACGGGGTCGACACCCGCCCGCTGGCTCGTGACACGGCGGCTCGACGAGTCCCGTCGCCTGCTCGAGCGCTCGTCGCTGCCGATCGAGGCGATCGCCGCCCGCACCGGCTTCGGCAGCGTCGTGACGTTCCGCCAGCGCTTCGGCGACGCCTACGGCACGACGCCCACGTCGTACCGTCGCCGGTTCGCCGGCACCGCGTAGGGCGGTTCTGTCAGGCCCCGCGGCTACCGTCGGACGGATGCAGCTCACGGCCACGATCCGCACCCGTCCCCGACCCGGAACACCCCTCGACGACCTCGTGATGGACGTCATCACGGCTCGCGCCGACGACTACGACACCGCGCGCGACGCCCTCGACGACCGCGTCCCCGACGGCTGGCAGGTGCTGTCGGTCCGGTCTCACTGACGTCCTCAGCGCGGTGGGAGCCGGTGCGCCCGGTGAGGTGCGGGTGTCCGTGGGTCACGATGAACGCATGACGACCTCATGGAAGCACGGAGCGAGCCTCTACCAAGGCCGCCGCGCGATCGGCGGACGCATCGAGGTCGGCCGCGGACGATTCGAGTTCGTGCCGCACGTGCTGGACCGTCGCACCGGCGGGAAGCCCTTCACCGTCGACCTTCGCTCGATCACGGCGGTCGAGCGGACGGACCGTAGCTGGAATCCCCGCACCTTCTCCCCCAGAAGATGCCTCTTGGTCACGACCAGCAGCGGGGCCGAGGCGAAGTTCCTCGTCAACCGCCTCGATGAGCTCGTCGACCGCCTCATGGCCACGATCAACGAGTCCGATGCCACCTAGCCGACCGTCGCCCGCGGCCGACGACCGAGACCGACGCAGCAGGCAGCACGCCAGGACGATGCCATGAGGCTCACGGACCGCATCGCGCTCCGGGCCGTCGTGGTCTCGGTGGCCGCCCTGGTGGCCGCGTGCGCGAGCACGCCCGTCGACCGTCCGGGGCGCGACGCCGGCGCGCGACCGTCCGACGTCGCCGACGTCTCGGCGACCACCGACCAGGCCTTCTCCGCGCTCGAGAAGAGGCACGACGCCCGCGTCGGGGTCTTCGTCCTGGACACCGGCTCAGGACGCTCCGTGACCTGGCGCAGCGGCGAGCGGTTCGCCTTCGCCTCGACGATCAAGGCTCCGCTGGCGGCCGCGGTCCTCGACCTCGTCCCGTCCGAAGACCTGTCGCGGGTCATCCGCTTCGACGCCGGGGACCTGGTGCCGTACTCCCCCGTCACCGAGCAGCACGTCGGCACCGGGATGACCCTGCGGGCCGTCATGGACGCGGCGCTGCGCTTCAGCGACAACACCGCGGCCAACCTGTTGTTCGAGGAGGTCGGCGGGCCCGCGGGCCTCGACCGCGCGCTCGAGCGTCTCGGCGACCGCGTCACCCGGCCGGTGCGCATCGAGCCCGACCTGAACTCCGCCGTGCCGGGCGAGGTCCGCGACACGACCACCCCGCGGGCGATCGCGACGACCGTCGGCGCCTACGTCCTGGGCGACACCCTGCCCGCGAGCGATCGCGACCTCCTGCGGACACTGATGGTCGGCAGCACGACCGGCGACGAGCTGATCCGCGCCGGCGTCCCCGACAGATGGGTCGTGGCCGACAAGACGGGCAGCGCGGACCACGGCGTCCGCAACGACGTGGCCGTCGCGTTCCCGCCGGGGCGTGCAGCCGTGCTGATCGCCGTCATGACGAGCCGTGACGACGTCGACGCCCCGTCCGACGACGCCGTCGTCGCCCCGGCGACCCGCATCGCCGTCGACGCCCTGCGGTAGTCGGTGCCTCGCACGAGACTATGACTATTCATGTTCTACCTATAGCCTGTAGTTTCTCGGTCGGCCACCTGGTCGACCACGACGAGGGGCACACGATGGCACGAGCAGGACTCACGTCCGAACGGATATCCGAGGCGGGCGCAGAGCTCGCGGACGAGGTCGGGCTCGACCGGGTGACAGTCTCCGAGGTGGCTCGACGACTCGGCGTCAAGGCACCGAGCCTGTACGCCCACGTCGCGAGCTCGGACGACTTGCGCACCCGGATCGCGCTCCTCGCTCTCCAGGAGATGGCCGACCTCGGTGCGGAGGCGCTGGCCGGCCGGGCGGGTCAGGACGCGCTGGCAGCACTCGGCGACGTCTACCGGGACTACGGCCACCACCACCCCGGCCGGTACGACGCCGCGCGGCTGCCGCTGGACGCCGCGACGGCCGCGGCCAGCGCGGGCCCCCGGCACTCGGCCATGATGCGAGCGGTGCTGCGGGGCTACGACCTGACGGAGGCCGACCAGACCCACGCCGTCCGGCTGCTCGGGAGCGTCTTCCACGGGTACGTCAGCCTCGAGCGGGGCGGCGGGTTCAGCCACAGCAGTCCCGACGCCCAGCAGTCGTGGGAGAAGATCCTCGAGTCCCTGCACGCCCTCCTGCTCGGCTGGCCCACCTCATGAGCGCCACGAACCCCCTGCGGACGACACCGATCACGGCCGACCTGGTGCGCGGCGCCATCGAGCTCGAGCAGACCACGGACGGCGTGATCCCGCACCGGTTGCCCGCCTGGGCGCGTCGGCAGAGCGGCGACGGCCAGCTGCTCATGGCCGAGTCACAGCCGTCGGGCGTCCGTCTGGCGTTCCGCACCGACGCGACGGTCGTCGAGCTGCGGACCCGGCCGACCAAGGTCTCGTACCGGGGCGCTCCTCCGCGTCCGGACGGCGTCTACGACGTGGTGGTCGACGGCGTGCTCCTCGACCAGGGTGTCGTCGCGGGCGGCAACGTGCTCGAGATCGACCTGGCGACCGGGTCGGCCGCCACCCGTCCCGGGCAGGCCGCCTCCGTCCGCTTCGAGGGCCTGCCCGCGCGGGCCAAGGACGTCGAGATCTGGCTGCCGCACACCGAGACCACCGAGCTCGTGGCGATCCGCTCGGACGCCTCGATCGCCCCGGCCGCCGACGACGCCCGCCGCGCGTGGCTGCACCACGGCAGCTCGATCAGTCACGGCTCGAACGCCGCCAGCCCCAGCACCACGTGGCCCGCTCTCGCGGCGGCTCGTGGAGGGGTCGCCCTGACGAACCTGGGCATGGGCGGCAGCGCCCTGCTCGACCCGTTCACGGCCCGCACCATGCGGGACACGCCGGCCGATCTCGTCAGCGTCAAGATGGGCATCAACCTGGTCAACCTCGACCTCATGCGGCTACGGGCGTTCGGGCCGGCCGTGCACGGGTTCCTCGACACGATCCGGGACGGTCACCCCGACGTCCCCCTGCTGGTGATCTCCCCCCTCTGGTGCCCGATCCACGAGGAGACCCCCGGGCCGGGTGCCGTCGAGATGAGTGACGGGCAGGTGCGGTTCGTCGCCACCGGCGACCCGTCCGAGCGGGCTGCGGGCAAGCTCACGCTGGGCGTGATCCGCAGCGAGCTGTCCCGCATCGTCGAGCAGCGCTCGGCGACCGATCCCCACCTGCACCACCTCGACGGACTGGCCCTCTACGGCGAGGCGGACGCCGTCGACCACCCCCTGCCCGACGCCCTGCACCCGGACGCGGCGACGCACCGGCTCATCGGCGATCGCTTCGCCGCGACGGCCTTCGGCGACGGTGGCGCCTTCGCCCCTGTCGGGGGCTGATCAGGCTCGCGCGACGAGCCGCCGTCGGTGCGGGTGCGCGAACGCCGGCAGACGCCTCAGGAGAGCCCGCCCGACGACGTGCCGGGGACGACGGTCACCGCGTTCCCGGCGATCGAGATCCTGACCTCGGTGGTGTTGTTGCTCTCGTCGGACTCGGTGACGGCGCCCACCGCGTCGGCGTGCACGCGCACCGTGTACTCGCCGTCGGCGAGGTCCGTGACGTCGATGGCCTGGTCCGGGAGGGTGGTCGGGTACGTGTCGCCCCATCCCCTGCTGAGGCCGTGGATGATCGTCAGGGCGTCGGGCAGGCCCTTCCCGCACGAGGTCGCATCGGTGTAGACGGGTGCGGCCGGTACACGGGGTTGCGCCCTGAACGGCTCGTACGAGGTGTTGTCCTGCATGCAGTAGCCGTGCTTCTCCGCACGTGCCGCCACGGCCCCGGTCGCGTCGAGGAGCTCGTAGGTGTCGAAGTCGCGCACGTGCCAGTGGTCGTGGCCGTCACCGGCGAAGTAGAACTGCACCTCCGGCTTGGCCACGGAGCCCAGCAGCGCGCCGCTCGGGTCGTAGAAGCTCTGGAACGCCCGCCACGAGGCGGCGTCGGGACTGGAGCGATCGGCGACGATCTCCCCCGGTCCGTCGCCGACGTTCATCGTGATCACGCCGAACTTCAGCAGCTTCCTGCCCGCCAACGCGGGGAAGGAGGGGTTGAACGGCGCCGCGGGGACGATCATGAAGCAGGTTCCCCCCGTCGCCGCGGAGTCGCCGAGACCGCACTTCGTCAGGTCCTTGATCCGCAGGTCCGGGAGGGCCGCACCCGCGGGTGCCCGGTCGACGACCTTGATGCAGTCGGCCGCACCCGCGGCCCGCGACGTCTCGGCCCCCACCTGCACCCAGGCCTGCGGGCTCTGCACCCACTCCAGGCGGCCGGCGTCCCAGGCCCACGACACGACGCGTGTCTCGTCGCGCCGGGTCACGGTCAGCTGGGGGCAGCTGGGCACTTCGACGACGCGTTGCTCGACGATCGAGGCGGGTCTCGGGCACGTGCTCGGGCTGGGGGCGTTCGCGCAGGTGACCTGCGGTGCGGCCAGCACCTTGACCGTGATGACGTTCGAGACGTCGGCCACGCGGCCTCGTGAGTACAGCACCGTGCGGAACTTCACGCGCCCCGCAGTCCTCCACGACTGGGAGCTGAACCGGTAGGCGCCGTTGCGCACGCGCTTGACGGCGCGCGTGACCCATCGGCGCGTGCCGGGCTTGCGGCGTTGCAGGACGAGCTTGTGCTTGCCTGAGCTCAGCCCCGAGGTGTAGCCCTTGATCGGGATCCGCGCGCCGACGTAGCGCGCACCGACCGAGTTCAACGTGGTGTCGGCCGACGCCCGCTGCGCCTCCAGCTGCCGCGCCGACGACGCGTTCGTCTCTGCGCCGGTCGCTGCAGGCGCGACGGCCGGCACTCCCAGCGTCACCACCACGGACAGCGTCACGATCGCGGCGGCCCTGCGGGGCCAGGTGCGGGAGCTGGATGCGGTCACGAGACTGCCACCTCTTCACGAGCAGTTGTCGTCGTCGCGAGCCGACGACTGGACGCCCCTTCGTCTATGCATCACTCGACCCCACCGCTCGCCCCATCATCAGGGTCGAAGGTCCCTGGGAGCGTCGAAGAAGTCCCTCTGCACGACCTGCCGCACACGACGGAGGGACGACCGCACGTGGCGGTCGTCCCTCCGGAGCTCGCGTGGATTCAGCTGTTCAGCTTGCCGGCCACGGTGAGCACCCGGGTGACCAGGTGGTCGAGCGCGGCCGTGTCGGCGTCGTCCAGGTCGCTGCCCGCCACCTTGCTGACACCGTAGGGGTTGCCGTCGTTGAACTTGACCTGGTCGGTGTAGCCGGGCGGGACGATGATGCCGCCGAAGTGCGCGAACGTCGTGTTCATCGCCTCGAGGGTCGTCTCGTGGCCGCCGTGCTGGGTGGAGGCCGAGGTGATGGCGGCGTACACCTTGTCGGCGAGCTTCCCCTCCTGCCACAGCGGGCCCAGGGTGTCGATGAACGACTGCAGCTGGCTGGTCACGTGGCCGTAGCGCGTCCCCGACCCGAAGATGACCGCGTCGGCCCAGTCGATGTCGGCGGGCTCGGCCACGGGCTGGTCGGCCACCGACTCGGCGTGCGCGGCCCACGGCTCGACGCTCTTCACGACGTCGTCGGGAGCGGTCTCACGTACCCGGCGCAGGCGCACCTCGGCTCCACTGCTCTCGGCGGTGGCCGCGAGGCAAGACGCCATCGAGTGGATCGTTCCGTAGCTGGAGTAGTAGATGATCGCGAGTTTCGTCATGATTCGACGGTACCCACGTCGTCGGGTGCCCGCATGGCGCAATCAGGTCCCGATGCGCCACCGGCCGTGCACCAGCGCCCGATCCGCATCGCTGCCGATCCGGGTGCGGCGCCGCCGAAGGCGTCACGGACGTCGTCGAGGGCGATGCCGGCGAAGGCCGCGGCGTCGCCTATCTGGACCTCTCGGGGCGGGGTCGGCAACGGGTGCATGACCTGTCGAAGCGGGACGAGACGTGCTTCGAGCAGAACCAATGACGCTGCCCCTGGTGCCGCACTCAGTCGGAGTCGAGCGCGTAGAGGTATTCGGCGGTGTCGCGCGCCTCGTAGGCCGTCCAGTACAGCGGCGCGATGGCGGTCGCGGACGCCTCTTCCGGCCCGGAGTCGATCAGCAGGTTGATCGCGACGTACGCGGCGTGCACGCCGGAGCCGGCGAGTGCGCCGTTCAGGTTGACGGCCCAGTTGCGCAGAGCCGCCGAGGCGGCATTGATGTTGCCCATCATCGGGATCGGGCTGATCGAGCCGCCGCCCGTCGTGAACAGCAGCGTCCCCGAGCGGCGTTCCAGCATCTCGGGCAGCACCTCGCGGACCGCCGCGATGGCCGAGTACAGGTAGAACTCCAGCTGGGGTGCCATGGAGTCGACGGTGAGGTCCAGCGCTCCGACCATCTCGAGTCCCGGTACCGGCGAGTGCGGGGCCGGCGAGAACTCGAGCACGTCGATCGAGCCGAAGCTCTCCTTGGCCGAAGCCAGGGCGGCCGCAAGGCTGTCGCGGTCCATCACGTCGCCGGCGAAGCCGCGCGCCTCGATGCCCTCGTCGCCCAGCGTCTTGGCGAGCTCGTCGAGGCGGCTCTGCGTCCGGGAGATGAGTGCCACGGAGAATCCCTTCTCTCCGAAGACGCGGGCGATGGCGAGTCCCAGACCCGGTCCGGCTCCGACGATGGCGATCGTGCTCATGGCATGCTCCTAAGTGGGGATGTACGTTCACTTAGGAGCCTACACGTAAGCGGGGACTGCTCTCCACTTAGTCGTGTGCGCTCAGGTTCGTGCCCCGCGCGGACGGCAACCGTCCAGCAGGATGGCGGCCACGCGGGCCGACGCCGCCTCGGCACCGTCCCGATCCGCCGCGTCGAAGCCGGCGATGACGCCCTCGTGCGCCTGGAGGAGCATCACCACGTCGACGCCTGCGAAGTCGGCGCGCAGCACCCCGGCGGCGCGTGCCCGATCCACGAGCAGCTCGAGACCGTCGTCGGCTCGTCGATGCTCGCGGGCCAGGCGACCACCCTCGGGGAAGGACCGGAGCAGGGCAGTGGTGAAGGCCCGGTCCTCGCGCTGCAGCTCGAACAGGAACGTCAGGTACTCCGCGAAGGCCTCCCACGGGTCAGCGCGGTCGACGAGGCCCTCGACCTCGTCGGCGCACCGCACGATCTGGTCGGCGAACACCAGCTCGAGCAGGTCGTCCCTGGTCGGGAACCGCCGGTACAGCGTCGCCGAACCCACGCCGGCACGCCGCGCGATCTCCGCAATCGGGGCATCGGCTCCCAGCTCGGCGAACGCGGATCGTGCCGCCTCGGCGATGCGCTCGCGGTTGCGCGCGGCATCTGCCCGTAGCGAGCTCTCGCCGGTCGACCCGGGTGGTGACACCATCGGCCCAGCCTATCGCCGCGGGTGGACGAGCTCCTCTCAGTCCGGATGGAGGTCGGCGTCAGGCGGTCCGGCCGTCCAGGACAGGAACTCGGTCGTCAGCCCGTCGCGTGTCGGAGCGCAGACGTAGGGCCCGGCGCCGATCTCGTCCTCGGTGCGCAGCGGTGCCACCCGCACGAGCTGGAAGGCTTGATCGTCCAGCCTGGCCCGGATCGTCACGGACTCGGCGGTCCGGCTCACCCGGATCGTGACCCGACCGCCGGCCCAGCCCGGGACGGGTGCGACCGACCAGTCCGACCACCCATCGGTCACGACGGCCCCCAGCTGGAGGACGCCGTCGGAGCGCTCCACGCCCGCCTTGATCCACCGGGTCTCGTCCACCTTCAGGAAGACACCGGCCTGGTCGAACTGCTCCGGCAGATCCGCGACGAACGTGACCTCGACGCTCGAGCTCGGTGGCATCCCCGCCAGCAGCGCGTGCTCGCTGGCGTGGACGAATCCGTAGGACGTGTGACGCCACGCGTCACTACCCTCGGCGGCCGTCACCAGCAGGCTCGTGCCACGCTCCACGGCCGACGGCGGTGGTGTCGTCCACGAGCCGGACCGCCAGTGCAGGGCGACGGGAGCCGAACGGTCCGCTGGAGGGGTCACCGAGCCAGCGTCCCACACGCGAGCACGCCAACGACCGTGCCCTCAAGGTCGCTGACGACCAACCCGCCCACCCAGCATGCAGACCCGCGGAGCACCCCAAGGACGAAGCGCAGCCCAGCATCCGTGGTCCATCGCGTCGATGTCGCGGACCTGGTCACCTCGTCGGCAACTGCCCGCCCCGTCGTGCCGGCCGGAGCCGACTCGAGCGCGAGGCGGAACAGGACGGCGGCGTCGAGAGCGTGGACGGCCAACCCGCTGCGAGGGCTCGGTCGGCCAGGAGGCCGCACACATGACGAAGGCCCTCACAGTCAATCCTGTGAGGGCCTTCGTGGTGGTAGCGGGGACAGACCAGAACGTCTGGACCTGCCACCCTGCTAAAGGCCTTCTGAGCGTGAAGTTGATGGTTGCGGTAGCAGATGCCACCCCATGCACCATAGATGACTGGCACGACAAGAGCGGCGCAGAAGGTCTTGCCAACCCTGACGGCTAGACCGGCTTCGACGCGTCCGGCAGATGCACCGCGACCGCGCCCATCGGGAGGTCAGATAGGTCTTCGAGCCCGTCGCTGAGCCCGCTGTGGGTTCCCGTGAAGTTCCTGCCCGCCGGGCCGAAGCGGCTGATGAAGTGGTCCCCTGACCAGTGGTCGTCCTTGCTCGGGCCGGCAACTTGCACCACAACACTGTTCGTGGCTGCTGGTGTGCGGCGCCATGACTTCGTGCTGCCATACGCGGGTCGACCGAACTCGTCGACTTCGACGGTCGGGCCAGGACTTCGTCCAGCCGTGCATTTGCTCGGGATCCGGGTCGGTCACACGGCCTGCAGCGATCATCGCTGCTGCGACGCGGCTGAGTTCTTCAGCAGCCTCGAGGATGGCGGAGCGGAGAATTTCCTCGTCGAGGAGCCGGGCGCGGTGCGGAGATCGCTGCTGCTTGTTGCAAGCTCCCAGCTCCTTGCGCACGGTGTCGAGTACTTCACCAACAGGGCCATGGCGACTGCACTCCCGGGAGGAATACACGATCGACCCAACCCTGGCTTCGGGCGACAGGTTGGCCATTCGCGCAATCTCGGCCAGCAGGAACGGGGCTCCCCACGGAACTGCTCCGCCACCTCCACGGCTTCGCCGCTCCCCTTCACCTCGCAGACGACGGAAGCACCGTCGACGGCGTAGAACACGAACCCTCGAGGTTCGTCGAGTCCGAGGATGTCCAGCTCGATGTCGATCGCGTGTTCGGCGATGACGCCCCAGGTGGCGGCGTGAGCTCGAAGCCGGTCACCAAGTGGCGCATCGGTCGGGCTGGAGGTGCGTTGGCCGCCCGTGGAGGTCGTGCTTGCTGAGGGTGCTTGAAGCAGACACAAGTGGTGCGGCGCACCTGTCCGTCCCCCTTCGTCGCGCTTCCTCTACTCCATCTTGTCCGGGTTCAGGTCGGTACGTATCAGGCTGCGATTCTGTCGCGGGGTAACGACACCGCTGTAGTCCTACGCTCGCTCAGCTCGCTCAGCTCGCTGACAAGACACCCGGCTGGTGCCCAGACACGCGTCCCACCGCTCTCTATCAACGCAGCAGTCATGTTCTGATACCTGATATACGGTGAATGTCACCGAAGGGATCACCATGCCTCAGCCGTCTCAGCCATCCGTCGACGCCCTCGGCAGTCTTTGGCGCCGACCGGGCGACCGCGCTGCGTCCCACCTAGGCATGACCGTGCGCGACCGCGTTGCGGGGGAACTGCGGCACAGGATCCTGCTTGGGTCGCTCGTCTCAGGCCAACGCATCGACCTCGATGCGCTGTCCGCGGAATTCGGAACCAGTCGGACCCCCGTGCGGGAGGCGTGCCTTGATCTGGCGAACGACGGCCTGGTGAGACTGGCACCCCGGAGTGGCATCACCGTCCTCGGCATCACGGACTCGGACCTGCTGGACAACTTCGAGCTGATGGCGTCCCTTTCCGGCATGGCGGCAGGTTGGGCGGCCGAGCGTGCGAATGACGATGAACGCGCCCGTATGCGGGCGCTGAGCGAGGCTGTGGCCCAGGCATCGTCCAGCGGCGGCGACGTGGCGACTGCGAACTTTGAGTTCCATCGCAGCGTGAACCAGTCCAGTCACGCGCCGCGAGTGACGGCCCTGATTGCCCGCGCGGCTCGTCTTTTCCCTGACCGCCTCTCGGACGTCGTGCCAGAGCAAGCAAGTTGCAGCCTGCCTGAGCACGCACAGATCGTCGACGCCATCGAGGCGGGCGACGGACGTCTCGCTCGCTCGGTGATGGAAGGCCACTTCCACCAGGCGGCGGATCGTCTGCGCCACCACCTTGCAGGTCGAGTGGACGACGGCGGCGCACAAGGCACCTAGGTAGACCCCGCCTACGTGACCGGCACTGTTCCGAAACGCTCTGAAATCTGATATACCAGATACAAGCGGTTATTCGAGATGATCGCTCACAGACGACCAGGGAGCCCTCATGGAACAGCCTGCTACCGCCCATCTTGGAACGACGTCCCGCACCGCCTCCCTCCTGGACGCCTTGGAACGCGCATGGGGACGAGGCGAAGTGGATGCGCTTGACGGGGTGCTGGCGTCTTCGTTCGTCCGTCACGGACGAAGCTCGCAGCAGTCGCGCGAAGAGCTGAAGGCCTCGATCGTCGACATGCGTCGCGCCTTCCCCGACCTCACGATGACCGTGGAACGAGTCGTCGAAGGTAGCGACGAGGTCGCCCTCTACTGGACGAGCAACGGAACGCTGACGGACACCTACCTGGGCCTCCCAGCCACGGGGCGTACCTACTCCGTCTCCGGCGCGACGTTCTCCACGTTCGATGGCGACACCGTCGTCGAGGAGTCGGTCATTTACGACCGACGCGGGAAGTACTCGTCCCTAGGCGTGCCGCTCAGTGGGTCAGGCGCCGACGAGGTGGCTGTCGACTCGGCAGCCGGACCTGATGCAGTCCGCGCGATGCACCGCACCATGATCACCGGTGTGACGGTCGTGTCGACCGACAGCAACGGGGAGCCCCGGGGGCTGGCCGTCAACGCCTTCTCCAGTGTCTCGCTGGAGCCGCCGCTCATCCTGATCTGCGTCCAGAAGAACAGCTCCACCTACTCGCACCTGATCGCCTCGAAGTACTTCGGCGTGAGCGTGCTCGCCGCCGACCAGATGGGCGTTGCGCGGGTCTTCGCCACCAAGCAGGAACGGAAGTTCGACCACGTCGAATGGCACCGCGGCGAGCTCGGAGTTCCGCTGCTCGACGGTGCCACCTCCACGATGGAGGTCGAGCTTCAAGACACCCTCCATGCCTCCACCCACACCATCTTCATCGGCCGAATCAAGGCCGTCGCCGGCAGCAACTCAGCCCCGTTGATCTACACCAACGGCCAGTTCTTCGACGGCGGGCAGCTGGTTGCCGCCGAAGACCTGGCGTCCTGACCTTCACCTCACGAGGAGACACGACATGACCGAACTCGAGATCTACAGCTACACAAGCCCTGCGGCGAACGGGCAGTCCATCGCGGACATCACCAGCACCATGGCCGCCGTGAAGGGTCTGGACCGCGGGCTCATCGGCTATCACAGCTTCGGACCGGACGGCTTCGTGCTGTCGGGACTCACGCTGGCTGCCAACCCCGAGCTGAACGTCCTGCTCGCTCATCGGCCCGGAGTGATGGAGCCGCCCGTCGCGGCTCGTGCCCTGAGCACGCTGAGCCGCATCTCGGGCGGCCGCATCGACGTCCACATCCTGGCGGGCGGAGCTCCCGGCGACCAGCTGCGCGAGGGCGACTACGTCGCTCACGACGACCGGTACGTGCGGGCCGCCGAGTACGTCGACGCCCTCCAGGCCATCTGGGCCGCCGAGGAGCCGGTGTCCCACGAGGGCCAGTACTACAAGTTCGAGGACGTTCGTCCGAACGAGATGAAGGCCATGCCTGTCCGCATCCACATGGGCGGTGCCAGCGGTGCGGCGCTCGAGTTCGGTGCGGCCAAGGCTGACGTGTACATGCTGTGGGGCGAGCCCCAGGCTGACGTGCGTGACCGCATCAAGGAGATCGAGGACAAGGCGGCAGGCTACGGCCGCCCGCGCCCCCGCATCAGCCTCAGCTTCCGGCTGTACCTCGGAGCGACCGACGAGGAGGCCTGGGAGCGTGCTCGTAGCGAGCCGGTCTACCAGAAGTTCATCGCCAAGGGCGGACAGGTGTCGGACCGCGTGCACGCCGAGGATGCCGGGCGCAACCGCCAGCTCAAGGCTGCTCAAGAGGCCGAAGTCCATGACGACTGCATGTGGACTGGCATCGTCGCGGCCATGAACGGTCTCGGCAACGCCTCGGCGCTCGTGGGCACGGAAGACAGGGTCATGAAGACGCTGGCGGCGTACCGCGAGATGGGAGTCGACAGCTTCCTCATCTCGGCCGAGGGCGGGGAGTGGGACCAGTCCCTGGCACCTGTGGCCGAGAGGATGCGGCGTGAGCTCGCCTGAGACGGTCGTCCTCCGCAGGGAGTCGGAGACGACCGCCGTGCTGACCTTGGCACGCCCCGAGCGGCGCAACGCGATCAACGGCCGGCTGGCCGCTGAGCTCGCCGAGGCCGTGGCGACGATCGAGGGGTGGGGCGTCCTCGTCGCGACGCTCGACGCCGAAGGACCCGCCTTCTGCGCCGGCGTCGACCTCGCGGAGCTGGACACGGGCGGCGCGGCCCTCGACTCGGTCGTGGACTCGCTTCTCGCGGCTCCCATCCACTGGACCGCGGTCGTCCAGGGCGCGGCCCGCGGCGGCGCACTGGCGATGCTCGGCGCGTGCCCCCGTGTCCTCTGCGGCGCCTCCGCCACCTTCGGGCTTCCTGAGCTGTCCAAGGGGTTCTTCCCCTCTGAGCTGATCGGCGCTCAGGCGGCGGCGGTCGGACGGCGAGCAGCCTTCGACCTCGCCTTCTCCGCGGCGCCCGTCGACGCGGAGGAAGCCCGCAGGATCGGCCTCGTCTCGCAGATCGTGCCCGACCACGAGCTGCGAGACCACGCGGTGGCGACGACCACCGCACTGGCGACCGCGGATCCCGAGGCCATTCGCGTCGGCGTCGCCGCCTGGCAGTCGACGGTGCGCGCAGCGGTGTAGGCCTTCTGGCTCGTCGCGTGGCATGCGGTCCGTGCCACGCGACGCGTCAGCCCGGCAGGGGCAGGCTGCGCACGGCCAGGTCTGCGTGGTGCTCCGCGACCTCGGCGGCGGTCGCCGAGCCCTCGTCGTGGAACCACTGACGAGGTCCGTTCGCCATCGACAGGAACGCCCTCGTCGTCATCAGCACGTCGCGATCCGTGTCCGATGGTGGTGCGACTTCACGCAGCAGGCCGAACAAGTACTGCTCGTGACGGTGTCGCTCGTCGAGCAGCTCGGCCCACCACGTGTCGACCGAACGAACGACGCCCACCTCCCGTCCGTACAGAGCCGCCACGGATCGGTGCTTCAGCACCCACTCGACGTGCCGCGCGATAAAGGTGCGAACACCCTCGAGAGGCACCAACGATGCGTAGTCGGCTTCGGTCACGACGAAGGCGTGAAGCCGCTCGTGCGTGCGCAGCACGACGCGGAAGAGTAGCTCCTCCTTCGAGGAGACGTAGTAATAGAGGCTTCCCTTCAGGATGCCCGCTGCATCGGCGACGTCCTGGGTCGTTGTCCGCTCGTAGCCTTGGTCGGCGAACAGACCCTCGGCTGCGTCCAAGATCACGGCGCGGCGGCGATGACCCTTCTCCCCGGTCGCGTGCCGGTCGCCTCGGCTCATGCCGGAAGGGGGCCGGTGTACTCGACCGAGTCGCCCGCCGCGTGGCGCCAACGATTGCCTTGCTCAAGCTCCTCGACGACATGTGCTGTCAGGCCGAGGGAACGCGCCGCGATTACGACACCCCGGATCGACCGCCACGGGAACCCGAGGTCCAGAAGGACCGCCGCGAGAGCGCCGGTCACGTTGGCGCGCCGCAGGTTCTCTCGCCCAGTCGATTCGCCCAAGGCCGTGCCGAGGATGTCCAGGGTCTCGCAGTACCTGCCCGCGACGCCATACGACTCGGCCAGACCCAACAGCTGGATGGCGCGTGGGTCCCCACCTGTGTGCTGGGGGTGACCGAAACCTGGCACCTGCTCGCGCCGCTCCTTGCGGTCCGCCACCAGGCTCGCGCACACCACCGCGGCGTCTGCTCCGTCCGAGGTCCTCTCGAGTATCTCGGCCAGGATCTGGCCCACTTCCTCGCCCGATCCGCCGTGCCAGTCCGCGATGCTGAGCGACGCTCCGGCGATGCTTGCCTGGATCGGGGTGCCGCAGGACGCCAGTGTCCTCGCGATGATCGTCGTCGGCGAGATGCCGTGGTCGGCCAACGTCACCAGGATCGCATCAAGCATGTTGCGCTCCGGCGCGGACGGCAGGTCTCCTCGCATGAGGAGGAAGGCCATGTCGGCGTAGGTCACGGAACCGACCAGGTCCGTCAGGCGGTGCCCACGAATGATCACGTCATCGGCGTTCACCTGGGCGATGGCAGTTCGCCAGCTCATGTCGGACATCGGTTCGCTCCTGGTCTCGGTGTCGCGCGGCCGAAGCTCATCGCGCACATGTTTTTGACTAACGTTTGAATCCTAGGCGATGCGGTCCTACGATGTGGGCCAACCGCCCCGAACGAGGAGATAGCCATGCGAAGCCCACGCGACTTCTTTCTGCCGTTGGCGATCGGCGCACCCGAGCCTCCGCGCGTCATCCCACCGGTCGCCTCGCGGATGATCCACTTCTTCGATCCCTCGAACGCCCGCATGATCGACAAGCTGCCAGCCCTGGCGCCGACCGTCGATGTCCTGCTCGGCAACCTCGAAGATGCGGTCGAGATCGATCGCAAGGGGGCCGCCAGGTCGGGCCTCGTCGAGGTCGCGCGGACCGTCGACCTAGGCACGACATCGCTGTGGGCCCGCGTCAACGCACTCGACTCGCCGTGGATCCTTGACGACCTGACAGACCTGGTGCTGCAGGCAGGCGAGCGCATCGACGTCTTGATGCTGCCGAAGATCCAGGGCCCCGAAGACATCCACTACGTCGACCGCCTCGTGGCGCAGCTCGAGGCGCGGGCCGCCCTGAGTCGTCCGATCCTGCTGCACGCGATCCTGGAGACGGCCCGCGGAGTGGCGAACGTGGAGGAGATCTGTCTGGCGAGCCCCCGCCTGCAGGGAATCTCGCTCGGGCCGGCCGATCTCGCCGCCGACCGCGAGATGAAGACGACCAACGTCGGCGGCGGACACCCCGGATACCTCGTCCGGGCCGACCCGGTGGACCGGAACTACGAAGCGCCACGCGTGACGGCGCAGCAAGACCTCTGGCACTACACCGTGGCCCGCATGGTGGACGCTTGCCGTCTTGCCGGGATCCAGCCTTACTACGGACCCTTCGGCGACATCGCCGACGTGCTGGCTTGCGAGGACCAGTTCCGGAACGCGTACGTCATGGGGTGTGTCGGCGCGTGGACCCTGCACCCGAAGCAGATCGAGGTCGCCCGCAAGGTCTTCACGCCCGACCCAGACCAGGTCGCGTGGGCCCGCCGTGTCGTCGAGCAGCTGGTCGACGGTGCAGGGGCCGTGATGATCGACGGCAAGATGCAGGACGATGCGTCCTACAAGCAGTGTCAAAAGATCCTTGCCTTCGCTGACCTCGTGGCGGCACGTGACGCCGCCGTGAGTGCGGCAGGATGACACCCAGTCGGTTGCTCGAGGGCCAGGTGGCCGTCGTCACCGGTGGGACCCGCGGGATCGGACGCGCCATTGTCGAGACCTTCACGTCGCACGGTGCCGTAGTGGTAGCGCTGAGTGCCACGGGGCGCGACGTCTCGGGGATCGACTCCCGGCGGTGCGACGTGTCGGACGAGGCCTCGGTCGCCACTACCTTCGCCGCCGTCGTGTCCCAGCACGAGCGGATCGATGTCCTGGTCAACAACGCAGGCACTGCGGTCGACAGCGTCATCCACCGCGGTTCCTTGGAGGACTTTCGCCACGTGCTCGACGTCAACCTCCAAGGCACGTGGCTCTGCACGCGCGAAGCCCTGAGGCACATGCGCGCGCGTGACGGCGGAGGCACGATCGTCAACGTGGCGTCAATCGCCGCGAAGGCGGGAAACCTGGGTCAGGCTGCGTACGCGTCCTCGAAGGCGGGCGTCGAGGCGCTGACCCGAACCACCGCACGCGAGGGAGCGCGACACGGCATCCGCGCCAACGCGATCCGCCCGGGCCTCATCTCCACCGACATGACCGCAGGGATGCCGCAGCACTCATGGGACGACAAGCTCGCGTCCATCCCGTTGGCTCGGGCCGGACGCCCCCGCGAAGTCGCGCAGGCAGCGTTGTTCCTGGCGTCGGACATGTCGAGCTACGTCACGGGCGTCGTACTGGATGTCGCGGGCGGCCGCGAGATGTGACTGCGGGCTGGAGAGGTGCTCCGCCATGCAATGGTCGACAACTGTCGACGTTCGTCTACTCAACTGCTATCGTCACGCGTCACAGGGTGACCCCGGACACATAGGCGCAGCTGATGCCTCACGTTTGGCCGCGCGCGCACGTGTCGTCGAACTCTGCGTCGGCCTCCATGGCTGATGGGATCCGAATCGTCTTGTCACGTCAACGATCAACAACGAGGAGACACATGAACAGGAAGCTGGAAGGCCGGGTCGCACTCGTCACAGGGGGCGCCCGCGCGCAGGGGCTCTCCCACGCCCAGCTGCTCGCCGAAGAAGGAGCTGACGTGATCCTCGTCGACTCCGTGTCCGCGATCGACACGATCGCCTACGAGATGCCAGGACCCGACGAGCTGGATGAAGCCGCAGAACAGGTCCGGAGCCTCGGGGGCCGCGCCATCACGATCGAATCCGACGTGCGTGACGGCAACCGGCTCGGCATCGAGGTAGCGAAAGCGGTCGACCAGCTCGGACGTCTCGACATCGTCGTGGCCAACGCAGGGGTCCTCGGGCCCACCGGCCCGTCGTGGGAGATGACGCGCGAGCAGTGGAGCACCGTGGTGGACATCAACCTGACCGGGGTCTGGGAGACGTTCAGGGCGACGCTGCCTCACGTCATCGCTGGCGGTCGCGGCGGCTCGGTCATCGCCATCAGCTCGATCGCCGGCCTTCGCGGCGTGCCGAACGCTTCCCACTACACCGCCTCCAAGCACGGCGTAGTCGGCTTGATCGGCTCGCTCGCCAACGAGCTCGCCCAGCACGGAATTCGCGCCAACACGGTGCACCCGACCAACGTCCGAACCCCCATGATCGACAATCCCGGGACGGCCAAGCTCTTCCGACCGGACCTCGAGGCGCCGACGCTCGACGACAGCGCCGAAGCCCTCCGGGCTATCAACCTCCTCCCGGTCCCATGGGTCGATGCGAAGGACGTCTCAGCAGCGGTTCTGTGGCTGGCGAGTGACGATTCGCGCTATGTGACAGGTGCTTCCCTGCCCGTAGATGCCGGCATGCTGGCCAAGCACGCCCACTGACGCTCGAGCCGCACCAGACGTCATCGCCATTCCCATCGAGGCCAGCAGCGGATACGTTGGTGTCCAACAGTCGGCACTTGTCGGCATCAGCTACTGATCGCGGCTTGGCGCACACGCGACCGACTACATGCCTGGGGGACGACAATGACAGAGGACAGCGACATCCGGCGGAGCGACGGAACGCTCTACGAAGACCTGCGCGCCAAGATCGTGGCGGGTGACCTGGTCCCGGGAACGCCGCTCGTCGAGGGTGCGCTCGCTTCGGAGTACCAGGTCAGCCGATCCCCGGTGAGGGAGGCACTGAGTCGACTCTCGTTCGAGGGCCTGGTCGAGCGGCACGAACGCGCGTTGCGGGTTCGTGTCCTCAAGCCCGAGGATGTGCTCGAGATCTACGAGGTTCGCATCGCTTTGGAAGCCGCCGCGGCGCGTGCGGCGGCCATGCGGCGGACCGATCTCGATCTCGCTCGACTGCAACGCGCTATCGGGGCCATGCAGGAGCTCAGTGACGACGACGCCAAGCAGCGCGCCAAGCTCGCTCACTCCATGCACTTCGTGATCTGGGCCGCGACCCACAACAAGGCGCTGATTCAGACGCTCGAAAGCGTCCAGCTGCTTGTTCAGGGGCTGGCTTCGACCACGCTTCACTACCCCGATCGGTGGCAAGCCTTCTTGCAGGAGTCCGTCGACATCCTCGAAGCCGTCAAGGTTCAGGACGTGGAGCGGGCGGGCGAGGTCGCCGCTCTCCAGATGACGAATGCGCGAGACTTCCGCATTCGTCTCTACAGCTCCAGCGTGAACGGCGAGCTGCCCGCGTTCATCTGACCAAGACTCCTGACCGCGCCGGTAGACCGGCTCCGAGACTCGACCGCACGGCGCGACTGCGCCGTGCGGTCGTCGTATACCCGGTCCCAAGCGCGCCCCTCGAGCCCGCGCCTGAGAGCGACATCACTACTCCTTGGACGAGGTGCTTCCGCATGGATCGAACGATCGCGCGACAACCCGGGCGCCAGAATCGTTGCAATTGGAGACCACTGGCCAATTTGTACTCGACGGTCGACAACGGTCGACGCCGGTGTTATGTTGTGGATCACACTCGGCTGGATGTCGCCATCTGTCCACGCCCCGGCACTCACGCACTAGGAGCACGACATGATTCACCTGCACTCACGACGTACCGGGGGAGCTAGGCGCGCGCGCACCGGCGCCGCGATCGCGGCAGCAGCCTGCCTTGCACTCGCGGCCTGCGGTTCGGGAAGCGGTGCCGCTGGCGGTGGCGGTGGCGGTGGCGACGAGACCGTGAAGATCACGGTCCTGACCGACAGCAGCGGCAAGGCCGCCTTCTTCGGCACGGCCATCGCCGATTCCGCCAAGTTCACCGAGAAGTACATCAACGACAAGGGCGGGATGGACGGCAAGAAGGTCGTCATCGACGTGCAGGACACCACGTCTGCGGTCGGCACGGCATCGCAGCAGATGGCAAAGGCCGTCAGCGGCGACACCGACGCGGTGATCTTCGGCGTGCTCACAGAGGAGGCACTTGCCATCGCACCGCTCGCGCAGGATGCGAAGCTTCCGATGGTCAACATCCAGGCCGGCGGCGACGGCGTGACCGAGGTCGGCGACTACATCTGGCGCATCACACCTCAGCAGGCGCTGTTCTACCCCAAGTTCGCGAAGTACCTGGCGGAGAAGAAGGGCACCACGTCTGCCTCGGTCTTCTACGTCACCGACAACGCACCGTCCGTCGAGCTCGCGACCAAGGTGATGCCGAAGGCGTTCGCCGACGCCGGCATCAAGGTGCTGGACAAGGTTGCGAGCAGCTCGACCGAGACCGATCTCAGTGGCGCCGTCTCCAAGCTGATGAAGGGCAACCCGGACCACATCCAGACCCAGGCCATCGGGGCGCAGAACGTCACGCTCATCACTCAGCTGCGACGCGCAGGCTACAAGGGAACCATCGGCGGTGGCACGTCCCTCGGCGCGGGTGCTTTGACTGACCTGCCTGCTGACCAGAGCAACGGCATCCTCTACTACTCGTCGTTCGTCGGCTCCCCCGATCTTCCCTGGAAGGCGGGTTCGGAGTTCAGCGTGGCGTACGAGAAGGCAACGGGAGATCAGCCGAACACCTTCCACGCAGAGACGTTCGATGCGTTCAACCTCATCCAGGAAGCCGTTCTCAAGTCCGGCGGATCCTCGCGCGAGGACATTGAGAAGGGCATGAATGAGGTGGCCTCGAGCGGCGGGCTCGCCGCAGCGCAGGCCGAGAAGCTCACCTTCGATGAGCGTGACGCCAAGGGCCCCGGCGTCGTCATCGAGTGGCAGGACGGCAAGGAGACCCTCGCTCCGGGTCAGTAGGACCGCCTCTGTGGAGGGGCGCGCCTGGCGCGCCCCTCCACTCATCTCGATCTCCGCGGGAAGGACCTCGCATGCTGCAAGACCTGGTGAACGCCCTCACCTTGGGCTCCATCTACACGCTGTTCTCGTTGGGGCTCAGTCTCGCCTGGGCGGGACTTGGAATCCTCAACCTGGCCCACGGGTCCATCTTCATGACGGGCGCTCTGACGGCGTGGAAGCTGAGCCAGACAGCGCCTCAGCTTCCGTTCGTCGTCGTCCTCCTGGTTGCCGTGGTCATCGGAGGCGCCCTCGGCCTCGCCATGGAGTTCCTGGTGTTCCGCCCGGTCCGCAAGCGGGCCACGAGTGAGCACCAAAGTGCTCTCACCATGGTCATCGCCACTGTTGCGACCGCGGCTCTCCTGATCGCTGTCGCGGTCCAGATCACCGGGGGCCAGCCGCGCTCGGTCGGCCGCGACCTCTTCACGGTGTCGACGTACGACCTAGGGTCCGTACGGATCTCGAACATCCAGCTCATCATCATCGTGACCGCTCTGGTTGCCTCTGCCGGTGTGGCGAGGTTCATCCAGAAGAGTCGTCACGGGCGCGCCCTGCGCGCACTGGCCGTCGACCGCGACATGGCCAAGATGTCGGGCGTCTCTGCCGATTTCCTCTCCGCAGGAACCGTGGCCGTTGCGGGAGCTGCCGCCGGCCTGGCAGGCCTCCTCCTGGCCGTTCAGGTCAACGCCGTCGAGGCGCATGTCGGCGAGCCGCTCCTCTTCAAGGCCTTCGCCATCTTGATCATCGCCGGCGTGGGCAGCATCCGCGCCACCGTCATCGCGGCGTTCGCACTGGCTGTCATCGAGACGGCCGTGGTCGCGTACTGGGCATCCGACCTGCGCGACGTCGTGGTGTTCGCCGTCATCATCGCCTTTCTGGTCGTCAGGCCGCAGGGCATCTCATCGAAAGGATGGCAGCGGGCATGACCAACTGGTTCCTCGTCAACGCGCCCCTCATTCAGACGTTCTCAGTCCTCGCACTGCTCGGCTACAGCGTGCAGCTGGCCGTACGCGCCGGGGTGCTCTCGTTCGCGACGATCGGCTTCTACGCGGTTGGCGGATACGTGTCGGCTCATCTCCTCAAGGAGGAGGGCTGGCCGGCTGCACTGGTGCTGATGTCGACGGTCCTGCTGGGAGGCGTTCTTGCGGTGATCATGTCGCCGATGCTGACCCGCTTGAAGGCTCTGTACCTGGCCATGGCCACCCTGGCGGTGACTCTCTTCATCCAGGCGCTAGCCCAGTCCTGGGAGGGGTTCACCGGCGGCGCACAAGGCATGTTCCTCATTCCCCGGGTTCTTCCGCAGTGGCTCATGCTCATCCTCGTCGCAGCCGTGGTCGCCCTTGCCTGGTACACCCAACGAGGCGCTTGGGGGCGGGCGGTCACGACGCTGCGCGAGGATGACGTGCTCTCAGCCGCACTCGGCATCCGGGTGACTCGCTACCAAGCGGTGGCTTTCGTCATCAGTGCCATGGTGGGGTCGCTGGCCGGCTTCGTGCAGGTCTCCACCGTGGGAGTCTTCGGACCGACCGACGTCGGGTTCAGCACGGTCGTCGCCTCCCTCACAGTCATGGTGCTCGGCGGGACCGTCGTGTGGATCGGCCCTCTGATGGGCGCGGCGCTCTTGGCCCTCATGCCGGTCTACCTGACAGGTACCGGGAGCTGGAACCTGATCATCCAGGCACTGGTCCTCCTTGCCGTCGTCGTCTACCAACCAGACGGGCTCGCGGGCCTGCTGCGAGCGGTGTGGAACATGATCGGCAAGGTGCGCCGGACATCCGAGACGAAGCACGTGAAGGAGAGGGTCGCATGAGCATCTTGGTTCTGGATGACGTCAAGGTGCACTACGGAGGAGTCAAGGCGGTCGACGGGGTGAGTTTCGCGGTGGAGCCCGGTCAGCTGTGCGGCGTCATGGGCCCCAACGGTGCCGGCAAGACGACCATCATCAACGCCATCACGGGGACCACCCGGCTCTCGAGCGGATCCATCGCCTTTCGCGACAAGCCGCTGACGTCGGTGAAACCGTACGAGATGCGCCGCATGGGACTGATGAGGACCTTCCAGGGCATCCGACTGGTTCCCGAGCTGAGCGTGCGGGACAACGTCCGCGTTGCGGCAGAGCAGCGTGGCTCACGTCGAGGTTGGGGCGCACGCGCGACGGAGAAGCTGCCGGTCGATCAGGTCGTCGACAAGACGCTGGAGAGGCTGGGTCTTGACGTGGTGAGAGATCAGAAGCCGACTGCTCTCCCCTACGGGACCCAGCGGCGGGTCGAGATCGCGCGGGCCCTGTCGACCCAGCCTGACCTGATCCTGCTGGACGAGCCTGTCGCGGGGATGAACCAGACCGAGCGCGCCGAGATCGCGGCCATCCTGCGCGAGCTCCGTGCCGATGGCCTGGCCATGCTGGTCATCGAGCACGATCTCAAGATGCTTCTCGACCTCTCGGACCACCTGGTGGTCCTGAACTTCGGAAAGCTGCTCGCGAAGGGCGAGCCCCACGCCACTGCTCGACTGCCCGAGGTGCAGCGCGCTTATCTAGGAGACGGTCATGGCAACGCTTGAGATCCACGCGGCCAACGTTCGATACGGCAAGGTTCACGCCGTTCGGGACGTTGACCTGACGGTCGACCAGGGTGAGGTGGTGGTTGTCGTCGGACCGAACGGCGCGGGAAAGAGCTCGCTGATGGGCGCGATCAGCGGCATCGTCGCGCTGGAGTCCGGACGCCTCGAGTTCGAGGGCGCAGACATCTCTGGGATGGCACCGCACAAGATCGCCAGGCGCGGGCTCATCCAGGTTCCGGAGGGTCGGCACATCTTCGCGCCGCTCACGGTCGAGGAGAACCTGATGGTGGGCGCATACGCCCGCAAGGGAAAGCAGGAGATTCGCGACGATCTGGACAAGATCTTCGGGATGTTCCCCATTCTCGAACAGCGCCGTGACGGGATGGCCGGTCTGCTCAGCGGTGGCGAGCAACAGATGCTCGCCTTTGGGCGCGCGCTCATGGGCAAGCCACACATCCTTCTGATCGACGAGCCCTCCATGGGCCTGGCGCCCGCCTTGGTGGACCAGGTCATCGCGGCGATCGCCCGCATCGCGAGCGAAGGCATCGCCATCTTGATGGTCGAGCAGAACGCGCACGCGGCCTTCGGCGTAGCCGACCGCGCCTACGTGCTGGATCAGGGAACAGTCGTCCTGACAGGTGCGGCGTCGGACGTGTCGTCGGACCCCCGCGTCGTAGAGGCGTTTCTCGGCGTTGCTGAGGTGGGCGATCGTGACTGACCTCGCCGCCGACCGGCAGCTCGACCACGACGTCATCATCGTCGGAGCGGGGTTCGCCGGACTGTACATGCTTCACCGCCTGCGCAGCGCAGGATTCTCGGCACGGGTGCTCGACGCGGCCGACGGCGTGGGAGGCACCTGGTACTGGAACCGCTACCCCGGCGCTCGGTGCGACGTGCAGAGCTTCGACTACTCGTACTCGTTCTCGGACGAGCTGCAGCAGGACTGGACGTGGTCCGAGCGCTACGCGACTCAGCCCGAGATCCTTCGCTACATCGAGCACGTCGCCGAGCGGTTCGACCTCAACCGCGACGTGCAGCTGGGCGCCACGGTCCTGGGGGCCACGTTCGACGACGCCCACTCACGCTGGACGATCGAGCTCGAGGGTGGCCAGCATCTGGTCTCGACCTACGTGGTCATGGCTACCGGTTGCCTGTCAGTGCCCAAACGTCCGTCGTTCGCGGGCCTCAGCGACTTCAAGGGCGAGACCTACATCAGCGGGGAATGGCCTCACCACCCCGTTCAGCTGAGCGGCAAGCGGGTCGGAATCATCGGTACCGGGTCGACGGGCATACAGCTGACCACGGCCATCGCCCGCGAAGCAGGAGAGCTGCTGCTGTTCCACCGAACGCCGAACTTCAGCCTGCCGGCCCAGAACCGACCGCTTGACGAGGAGTTCACGCGTGAGCTCAAGTCGCAGTACGACCAGCGCCGGCAGGAGGCGCGGACGACAACGCGCGGCTATCCCGTGCCGCCGATCCTCAGCGACCTCTCTGCTCTCGAGGTAGAGCACGAGCAGAGGCTCGAGGTGTACGAGGCGGTCTGGCGCAACGGTGGCCCCGTCTTCACCAGCTCGTTCGCCGATCTGTTGACCAACCCGGAGGCGAATGCCACCGCGTCGGAGTTCGTCCGCGGGAAGATCAGCTCGATCGTGCAGGACCCCGCGACGGTTGAGGCGCTCACTCGGTTCGACCATCCGCTTGGTACCCGGCGACCATGCGTCGACACCGGGTACTACGAGACGTTCAACCAACCGAACGTCGCATTGGTCGACGTTCACGACGACCCGATCGTCGAGATCACGGCCGACGGGATACGTACTGCCTCCGGCAGCTACGATCTCGACGTCATCGTGTTCGCACTCGGGTTCGACGCCATGACCGGCGCGCTTCTCCGCATGGGGATCACAGGTCAGGACGGCACCACCCTGCCCGAGAGATGGAGCGACGGCCCATCTGCATACCTCGGTGTGGCCATGTCGGGCTTTCCCAACCTGTTCACGGTCACGGGCCCGGGGAGCCCCTCTGTCCTGACCAACATGGTCATGGCGATCGAGCAGCACGTCGACTGGATCACCGGGATCCTGGAGTTCGCACGCGATCAAGGCACCGATCGCGTGGAGGCCGACGCCGACACCGAGAAGCTCTGGACCCAGCACGTGGTCGCCATCGCTGACGAGACGTTGTTCCCTCGAGCCAACTCCTGGTGGACCGGCGCGAACATCCCGGGCAAGCCTCGCGTGTTCATGCCGTACGTCGGAGGTCTGGGTCAGTTCCAGCAGGTTCTCGACGACGTCCGCACGCACGGGTACGAGGGCTTCAGCTTCTCGTAGGCTGCGGCGACTCGACACCGAGAATCTTAGGACGACCATGACATTGCACCCCGTGATCTCCGCCATCATCGACCGGCAGCGGTCTCTAGGCGCCCCTGGGCTTTCTGACGGCAGCCCCGACGACGCTCGGGCCATGCTTGCGAGCGGGCGGGACGGGCTGGGCGGCGGGCCGGACATGGCCACGATTCAAGACGTCGTGATCCCGGGACGGTCGGGACCAGTCGCCGCACGCGTGTTCGTGCCGGCGGGCGAGGTCGTCGGGGTGATGGCCTACCTCCACGGCGGCGGCTGGGTCCTCGGAGCCCTCGACGACTTCGACCCCCTCGCGCGGACGCTCGCCGATGCGACCCGATGTGCGGTTGTCCTGCCTGACTACCGCTTGTCGCCCGAGCATCCGTTTCCGGCGGGGCTAGAGGACGTCGAAGACGCAATCGTATGGGCGGCGACTGCTGCCCTTCCTGTCGCGCGACCCTTGCCGCTGGTCGTTGCCGGCGACAGCGCAGGCGGCAACCTGGCCACCGTCGCGCTTCGGCGCCTCGGGGGCACGGTCCAAACTGCGCTGCAGGTGCTGATCTACCCGGTGACGGACTGTGCGTTCGACACACCGAGCTACCGACAGCACGCGGACGGCCTCCCACTGACTCGGCGAGACATGCAGTGGTTCTTCGAGCAGTACGCACCTCAAGACATGTGGGCTTCCCCCGACATCTCACCGGCGCGTGCCGCCGACGTCTCGGCTCTACCACCGTCTGTCGTCATCACGGCCGAGTACGACGTGCTGCACAGCGAAGGGCAGAGCTATGCCGCACAGCTCCAAGCGGCTGGCGTGCCCACGCACCTGCAGACGTACCCCGGAGTCACGCACGGCTTCCTGCGAATGCACAACTTCCTGGACGTGGCCCGTGATGCCGTCGCCGACATCGCGTCAGCGGTGGCCCGGGGCGTCTCGGAACCTGCCGAAGAGCCCTCGTGAGGCTGGCACCCGCCCCTGGCTCAGAAGGACGTCACCACTGAACGGATGACTGAGCCGGAGCGCAGCTTCTCCCACGCAGCGGGGATGTCATTCAGTCCGATCTCTTGCGACACCAGATCGTCGAGATTCAGCCGGCCTTGGAGGTAGTAATCGGCGTACATCGGGATGTCACGCTTGAGGTTGGTGGAGCCCATGTGCACGCCTGCGACACTCGTGTGGGCGCGGAGCATGCTGAGCGAGGAGTCGATCTCCAGCGTCGTTCCCGGCTTCGCAAGACCCACGAAGTGCACACCCCCGCCCTTTCCTGCGAGTTCGACGGCCTGCCGCTGGGTCTGGGGCAGCCCGATGACCTCGAAGGCGTGGGTGACGCCGCCTCTCAACAGGGTCCTGACTGCGGCAACCGGGTCGACGCCTGAGGCGTTCACGACGTCGGTCGCGCCGAAGCGTCGTGCCACAGCCAGCTTTCCGTCGTCGATGTCGACGGCCACGATGCGCATGGCTCCGGCCAGTCGCGCGCCGCTGATGACGTTCAGTCCGACTCCCCCCGTACCGATGACCGCGACGGTGTCCCCCGGACGCACCTGCGCGGTGTTGATGGCGGCCCCGGCACCTGTCACCGTGGCACACCCGATGATGCACGCCGCGGCGAAAGGGATGTCGTCGCTGACGACGGCGAGCTGGTTCTCGTGCACCAAGGCCTGCTCGGCGAATCCGCCGATGCCGTGTGCCTGCTCCATGGCGATGCCGCGGCGTGTCAGCCTCGGCGGCTCAGTAGTGGCCCGCAGGGTGGAGTTGGGTGTGGTGCACGCGAAGGTGTGCCCTGACGTGCATTCGATGCAGCGTCCGCAGAACTTCACCAGACAGGCGACCACGTGGTCTCCGACGCGGGTCGTCGTCACACCTGGGCCGACGGCCGAGACGACGCCGGCGACCTCGTGACCGAGAACTGTTGGCATCGGCAGTCCGAAGTCGATCTCCGCCAGGTGCAGATCGCTGTGGCACAAGCCCGAAGCGCGCACGTCGACCAGCACCTCCATCCCCCGCGGCTCGTCGATGTCGAGCTCCTCGACGACGAATCCCTGTCCCACTCCGTTGACTACCGATGCCTTCACGCGGGTCTCCTTAGCTGCTGCAGTCGAGCCGGTCCAAGGGTCGCATCCACGACGCAGGCAGACACCGACTCGCTGGCGGTCACTCGCAGTCTAGATCAGCATGCAACGGTCGACAAGGGTCGACGGACGTCTACGTAAGTGTTACGGTGGCGCAGCGGGAGTGACCCGCAACACGTTCTGAGCAGGAGGTGCGTCGTGCAGGAGACCGAGCAGCAGCCAACGGAATACGAGGGCCCAGTCCTGGACGCCTTCCTTCACACCCCGTGGCTGGGCGATGACGACGCCGCCGACCCTCGCGGAGATGCCGTGGACTGGCACGGCGACGAGCGCCTCGCTCGCGTGATGCACACGTTCAGCCACACAGATGCGGACGGCCGACCGGTGGAGAAGCTCACGGCGGCTGCACTGCTGGCAGACATGGACGCCGCCGGAGTGGATCGCGCGATCCTACCTGCCAAGGTCTATTACAGAGCTACGGAGAAGGGCGTCCGCGCTGTCCACCGGGAGATCGCGGCACTGGCGGACGCCAGCGGCGGGCGACTGAAAGGTGTGGCGACCATCGTCCCTCCTGAGCTCGGGCCCGGAACGTACTGGGACGCGATGCAGAACGTGCGAGTCATCCGTGACGCTCACAGCGACTCCGGCATCGTCGGAGTTCACCTGACGCCGTCGCCTTGGGGCATGGCACCCAACCACAAATGGTTCTATCCGGTATTCGCCGTGTGTGCGGAGCTGGACCTGGCCGTGTTCGTCCACGTAGGCACGCCCGGCCCCTTGTGGCCCATGGAGCACCACCATCCTGCCCACCTCGACGAAGTGGCACTGGCCTTCCCCACGCTGCGGATCGTCGCTCACCACATCGGCGACCCCTGGACGGACATCGCCGTGAGGCTGGCCGCCCGCCACCCCAACTTCTACATCTGCACGTCGGCATGGTCTCCCAAGCGCTATCCGCAGGAGCTCCTGGACTTCATGGCCGGCGGCTGGCACGGGACGGTCGGCAGCCACAAGGTGCTCTTCGCCTCGGACCACCCACTGCTCGACATGAGTCGTGCCGTGCGGGACGCTCGTCGGCTCCCACTCCCGGACGACAAGCTGGCCGACGTCCTGCACGACAACGCGAACCGCCTGTTCTGGGCCGACCAAGGAGCCGCACGATGACCTCACCGCTCTCGGGCATCACGGTCCTCGACCTGACCCGCAACCTCGCGGGCCCCTACGCCACGATGATTCTCGGCGACCTGGGAGCACGCGTCATCAAGGTCGAGCGCCCCGGAGTAGGAGACGACACGCGCCAGTGGACCCCGCCCCGGTGGGAGGACCACAGCGCTCTTTTCCTCGCCATCAACAGGAACAAAGAGAGCCTCGAGGCCGACATCACCTCCCCAGAGGGGGCTGACGTCATCCGTCGTCTAGCGGCAACCGCAGACGTGGTGGTCGAGTCCAACCGGACGGGAAGCCTCGCCAAGCACGGGCTCGGATTCGACGACCTCTCGGCCATCAACCCACGGCTCGTCTACTGCTCGATCAGTGGTTTCGGCAGTGTCGGCCCAGACCGTGACCGACCCGGTTACGACACGATCGTGCAGGCGGCGTCAGGTGTCATGAGCATCAACGGCGAGCCGGACCGACCCCCATCGCGCGTCGGGCCGTCCATCATCGACCAGGGAACCGGCATGTGGGCTGCGCTAGGCGTGCTCGCTGCGCTGCGCCAACGCGACCTCACCGGAGAGGCTCAGCTCATCGAGACGAGCCTGATGGAGAGCGGCGTCGCGTGGATGGGCTACTTCGCCTCCAACTACATCGCCAGCGGAGTGGTCCCCCAGCCGCAAGGCTCTCGGCACGCCCAGATGGCACCGTACGAAGGCTTCATGACCCAGGACGGGTTCCTGTTCATCGCAGCTCTCAACGACAGCCTCTTCGCGCGCCTCTGTGCCGTGCTGAATCTAAACGACCTGGTGCACGATCCCCGCTACGTCGACAACGCGGCACGCGTCGCGCACCGCGACGAGCTCAGCGGCACGATCGGCGCCGTGATGCTCCAGCGCAGCGCGGGCGAGTGGGAGAAGGTCCTCCGCGCCGCCGGTCTCCCGTGCTCGCGCGTCAACACAGTCGACCAGGTCATCAGTGACCCGCAGGTCGAAGCACTCGGGATGGTCCGCTCGTGGCCGCACCCCGACATCGAGGACTTTCGCTTGATCGACCATCCGCTCTCGTACAACGGCACCCGGTCGTTCCGTCAGGACGCGCCGCCGTCGTTGGGCCAGCACACAGCAGCCATCCTTGCCGAGGCAGGATACGACGAGGAAGCCATCTCGGCGATGGTTTCCTCACATCGCCCGCCCGTCCCCGTGACGAGCGCCGGAGAGGACTTCCCCGCATGACGATCATCGAAGACATCCAGGTCCTGGCCCCGACCGACGGCCGCCACCGGCAGATGCTGATCGACGGCCAATGGGTCGACGCGCTCAGCGGCGAGACCATGGAGACACGAAATCCCGCGACGGGAGAGCTTCTTGCCACTGTACCGCGCAGCCGCACCGAGGACGTCGACCGCGCTGTCGCCGCCGCCCGGCGCGCGCTGGCCGGTCCGTGGTCACGTTTCACCCCGGCAGACCGGCAGCGAGTGCTGCTGACCGCTGCCGACCTCGTCGAGCAGCACTGGGACGAGATCAGCCTCAGCGACACCCTCGACATGGGCAAGCCGTGGACGCGTGCCCGCGCCGACAAGGGACGGGTGTCCGGCATGCTCCGGTACTACGCGGGCCTCGCGACCTCGCTGGACGGCCGGACGATCCAGAACTCCCAGCCCGGAGAACTACTCAGCTACACGGTCAAGGAACCGGTCGGCGTCGTCGGTGCCATCATCCCCTGGAACGCTCCGGCGGCCGCAACCGTGTGGAAGACAGGGCCCGCCATAGCCACAGGCTGCACTGTTGTCCTGAAGCCATCGGAAGAAGCTCCGCTCACACCACTCCTTCTCGCCGAGCTTCTCACCCGCGCAGGCCTGCCTGACGGCGTGATCAACGTCGTCACCGGTGACGGCCTGGACGCAGGAGCCCCGCTCGCATCACACCCGGACGTCGACAAGATCACCTTTACGGGCTCTACCGTCACTGGGCAGAACATTATGCGCGCCTCGGCAGGCAACCTCAAGCGCGTCACGCTGGAGCTGGGAGGCAAGTCGCCGCAGATCGTCTGCGCCGATGCCGACCTCGACACCATCGTGCCCACGGTGGCCCTGTCGGCGTTCGCCAACTCGGGACAGATCTGTATCGCGGGGTCGAGACTCCTCGTCCACCGTTCGGTGCACGAGGAACTTGTCGCACGGCTCGCTGCCTTCGCGAAAGACCTCAAGGTCGGGCCGGGTGTGGACGAGGACACGCAGATCGGGCCGTTGGTCAGCGATCGCCAGCTGCAAAAAGTGCTCGGCTACCTCGACGCAGGCACGGCGGACGGGGCCTCGATCGAAGCCGGAGGTGGCCGCGCCTCCGACGGCGTTCTCGCAGCAGGTCACTTCGTGCAGCCGACCGTCTTCGGTGGCGCCACGGACGACATGTCGATCGTCCGCGAAGAGATCTTCGGCCCAGTCATCTCCGCGCTCCCGTTCGACACACTCGACGAAGCGGTCGAGCGTGCCAACGCCACGTCATATGGGTTGGCAGCGGGTGTGTACTCGCGTGACGTCGGCACGTGTCACCAGCTGGCGTCACGCATCAAGGCGGGCACCGTGTGGGTGAACACGTATCACGCCTTGGATCCGGCGGTGCCGTTTGGCGGGTTCAAGTCCAGCGGGTTCGGCAAGGAGGGTGGCACCGAACACGTCGAGGAGTACCTCTCGACCAAGACGGTGTGGCTGAAGCTGGACTGACCCTTCAAGCATGTCGGCCTTGATGGCCTCAGGTCAGGACGCCGGGCGCGCGGCACGCAGCACGGGGGTGATCTGATCACGACGATGCCCGGCAGTCCGAAGCCGTTGTCGATGAGGTCCTCGACGAGGATCCCGTGCGCCTCTCCGATACGGAGGCCGAGCATGCGCATCAGCCACAGCCCGATCGGGTGGACCGCATGCAGTCGAGCTGCGATGCGGCTGGACTGTGCCTTGTCGGTGCCGCAGATGGCCAAGCTCCTGCGGTGCTGCGGTGCTGCGGCACCGCGACGCCATGGTCCTCGGCGAACAGGCAGACCTGGTCTTAGACCCATGTGATGTCGCCGACCGCCTCTTGTAGCAGACTCCCCTCGCGTCGAGGACCACGCTTCAATCCGCCTTCCGAAGCCCGCAGAACATCTTCGAGAAGAGACGCTTGACGGAGCAGCGATGTCCGGCTGGCGAAATCGAGGTCGAGGTCGGCACTGCCCATGCAAGCAACAAGGCCTGATCAGCATCTCTACTGATCAGGCCCTGTTCGTGGTAGCGGGGACAGGATTTGAAGCTGGCCACACGGCTGCCTAGTTTGGCCTGTGATTGCACAGATAACAGGCCACCGCGGGCTCATCCTGGTCGTGACAAAACCGGACAGAAGGTCACGGCAGATGACAGGTGTCAGGTCACGCGGAGGTCACGAACCGAGGGGGCCACCGTGGCAAGAACAGCAACCGAAACAAAGGCACTGGTCAAGGCTATCGAGAAGAGACGTAAAGCCGGCAGGGCGAACTTCGGGACCGTCGACCTTCTGCCGTCTGGGCGGTTGCGCGCCAGGTATGTCGGGCCCGACGACCACCGCTACTCAGCACCCCACACCTTCGACGCCCTCGTCGACGCTGACGCCTACCTCGTCACCGTCCGCCAAGAGATCCTCCAAGGCACGTGGCTCTCCCCCGCCGACAAGAAACGCGCGACCAAGACCTCAGCTGCCGCGTCGACCAGTGTCAACGAGCTGTTCAACGACTACCTCGACGAGGGCGACCTCAGACAAGGCACCATCGACCTCTACACCTACCAATGGGACCGCTTCATCCGCGAAAGCATTGGAACCGAACCCGTCGCTGACTTGACCGCGACCGACGTCGCGACCTGGCGCACCACCCTCCCCGCAGGCGCCCGCCAGCGCGAACAGTCTGAAGACCTGCTTCGAGCTGTCCTCGGCCTTGGTGTCGAACGCAGACTCATCACGTTCAACCCAGCAGCCCGTACCCGTCGCAAACGCAAAGGCCGCGACACCCGCGCCAGAGCACGCGACACCATTCTGCTCACCGCCGCCGAAGTCGTACTCCTCGCCAAAGCCATGCCGCCCCAGCGGTCCTTCGCCGTGCTGATCTCGGCATGGTGCGGACTCCGCCAGGGAGAGCTGTTCGCCCTGCGCAAGTCTGACCTCACCATTGTCCGAGACGACCGAAACCGCATCACGGCAGCGACCGTGTTCGTCCGACGGTCCGTCGTCCGCTCCAAACAACCAGACGGCACCATCCTGGCCCACGAGGACGACCCGAAATCCGACGCCGGCATCCGCCGCGTCGCCGTCCCACCCCACATCCTGGCCGACCTCGACCACCACCTCACCCGCTACGCCCAACACGGCGACACCGGACTCATGTTTCCCAACTCCCGAGGCGGCTACCTGCACCCGTCCACCCTCTACGGAGATCAACCCGGGACCTTGCGCCCCGACAGCCGACGCGCCACCGCATCCAAAGGCTCCGGCTTCTACCGCGCCCGCACCACCATCGGCCAACCGCTTCTAAAATGGCACGCGTTGCGCCACCACGCCGTCACCCGCGCCGTCTACGCAGGAGCCACCCAAGCCGAACTCCTCGAACGCTACGGCCACTCCAACATCGCCAGCTCCGCCATCTACCAACACGCCGACCAAGGACGCGACCAACAAATCGCCGCACAAATGTCCGCCCGCGCCACGGTCGCAAACTGAGCGACGTGGCAGTTCCAGGTGCCACATACGCGCACGTCGCAGTTGGCTCGTTGGTCAACGAACCATGAGCATCCGTTGCGGTCGAATGACGTATGACTCACTCGGGTCAGTCATGGCATCCACACCTGCCGACGGCAGTTCGAAGGAGGACGCACACCATGGGCTGAAAGACGCCCGCAAATCCGATGTACCAAGCCCGCTAGATTCGCCAAGTGATCTCACTCCCATCTCCCACGGGCGACCTCGACCTCGGCCACATCGTCGCTTCCGCAGGCATCGCCCTTGACGAAGTCGTTCTCCTGCGTCACACATACCGTTCGGGTAGCGATGATGAACTTCAAGGGCCAGCTGACCTTGAGACCGGAAGGCTGCACGACTTCACGAGTAGGCAAAGCCTCAAGAGCAAGTTGGGCAAGACCCCGCCGCGCATCTGGCTGGTGTTCATCGCAGATGGCAGACACCGATCTCGATTCGTGAAGGCATACGAGAACCTGGGCGAACTGGTCGACCAACGAACCGAGACCCTGCGCTACTTCAACCTGAAAGAGACTGAGCTCATGTCTTCGCTCAGTGGCCGGCTCGTGGTCGAGTGGTCCAAAGACACCATCAACTGGGCCAAGAGCGGCACCGCTGCGGCCAGGTTCCCGATCGTGGAGATTGCAGACCCGGCGCGGGTGCCATTTCCTGGCTACGACTTCGTGAGGGTCAGCCACGATCAACTCCAGGACGTGATAAGCGACCCTCGCTACGAATCCTGGCGGACGGCACTCGGCTCAGTACAGGGCATCTACGTCATCACTGATACCGACAGCGGCAAGCTCTACGTCGGCAAGGCCGATGGTGCTGAGCGCATCTTCGGCCGCTGGTCGCAGTATGCAAAGGACGGCCACGGCGGCAACAAAGGGCTACTGGAGCTGGTTGGACTCGACCCCGACCACGCTAAGCATTACGCCTTCAGCATTCTCCGAGTGTTCGGACCCACAGTCCCAACGCCCGAGGTAGATGCCGCCGAAGAGCACTACAAGAACGCGCTCCAGACCAAGAAGCCGTTCGGACTCAATCACAACTGAACGCTGAGCACTCTGCCAACAGGCCTCGGCCGATAGTCACGAAGCGCTCCACGGATCTGGGTGACCAGAACGCGGTGAAGCGGCGAGCCCTTCCCGCTCGAACAGATAACCCGTCTGGCGTTTCGGTACTGTCCGAGACACCAATGCCCCACGAGGAGACCTAGTGCGAGACGAAGCACTCGAGGCGCCGAGCCTTACCGAGGGCGACGACGCCCTCGACCGCGCGCAAGTAGAGAACGAGCAGACCGAACTTCGTGCTTTCGTGAAGGACCTCAGCGGTGATGACATCAAGTCTGGCGTGTGGTTTGCCAAGTTGCTGAGCTTCTCGTTGAGCGCGTACGCCGACAAGGTCGACTGGCGATACTTCCAGGAAAAGTACAAGGGGGTTCCGGCGGACGCAATAGTCGACCAGCGGATCAAGATGGCTGCTCGGTACGCCGCCATCGAGGGCGGTCTCTCCGCGAGCGCCTACACGGGCGCCATCGCCGCGACGATCGGATCGGCAGGTGGCGCGTCGCCGGCCACGGTCCCCGCTGCTCTGGCGACATTCATGGTCGACGTCGTTTACGTCACCCAGCTGCAGATGCGACTTGCCTACGACGTCGCCGTTCTTTACCGCGTACCGATGGACTTGTCGGACCCGGAGGACTTGTGGAAGCTGATTCGGGTCGCATTCACCATCAAGGGCGGTGAGGTAGCGCGCGAAGGTGTCGTGAAGGCGGTGCCAGTTCTCGTGCGTCCGTTGATCAAGCGCTTTTACTCCCGCGGTGTGCTGCAGGCAGCCAAGGGTCTACCCGTCGTTGGTAAGTACCTGCTGCAGCGCAACGCCATCAAAATCGGCATCCCACTCGTCGGCGTTCCACTTTCTGTGGTGGTCAACCGCTACACGACCCTGATCGCCGGAAAGCACGCTCGCGCAGTGTTCAGAAATGAGGCACGAGTTATTGAACTGGCGGAGCGCCTCTGCGAACGGTCCCGGCACCCGCACTCGATGCTGTGGATCGCATGGCTGGTCATCAACGCCGATCCCGGCATCTCCGACGACGAGGCTTTGCTGTTCCGCCACCTTGTCGCGATCGCTGAGCGCAGGTACCAAATTGTTGACGACGAACTCGCTCAGTTGATCGACCTGAAAGTCGACGACGTCTGGCGACGGCTCGATGCAGAGGACGGGGACCTCAGCGACGTCTTAGACCTAGCAACGACTGTTGCGAAGGTGGACGGGGATCCGACCAAGAAGGAACGGGTTCTCCTTATCGAGATCGCGAAGCGGTGTGCGAGGGGACGAGACAACTTTCAGGGCTAGTGGCGGTTCCCGCCCCTTACTATATCGAGTCCAAGTGGTGCCGATTCGCGGTGAAATGACGTGGAGTTCGTCACGATCAGTGCCGCAAGCGACTATTGCCGTCGCGACGACAACTGGCACGTTCGAAGGCAAACAGCCATCGTTGTTTCATGCTCACCACGATCCTGCCCGTCGTCATCCTGGCCGTAGTCGGATACATCATCTATGACGGCAGGCGGAGACTTGCGAGAGGCGGAATTGGTCCGCGAGTCGGCTATATCCCTCGACGTCTTCGACCCGCGGTTAATCGCCACTTCTCACGACGAAGTTGGCCGGTGCCGTTCGACGAAGACGGAAACCGTAAACCGACCTGAAAATTCACCCCAGCTGCGGTGAAATGACCCGGATCCTTCGTGGTGAGCCGACGATGCGCGTTCAGGTAGCCGCCAATGATTGGTGTGCGAAGCGGTTCAAAGCGCGGACGGTTGGGAGTGACGAAGGCTGTTGAACGTGCCGAGGGCAGACGGTCACGGCCCCCGCAGGGAACTGCGCGCTACCCGAATCGCTGACGATCGAGACCCTTTGGCCTATCGATACGTTCCCAGCGTTCGACCCCTTTACGTTCATACCGACGCAGGAAACGAGCGCGTTCGAGAGCTGCAACCGCTTCTGCGGTGGCTACCTCATTTGGCAGTCTCAACATGCTTATCGGTCCACTGGCGTAGAGCCGCGAGACGATATACGAGACCAGCCGGACAGCAACTTTGCCTTCATCGCTCAGGCCGTCGGCCCACGACCACTCTTGTTCAGAAGCCCAGGCAGCGAATGCCGGAGTTCCTGCCCACCATGAGAGCGTTCCGTAGACGTCAGCGTGATCAATCGTCGGTGACGACAAGGTGGCGAATTCGCGCTCCGCCGCGGCCGCACGTCGGCGGTCTTCGGCCTGTCTCAAGGCCTCTCTATACGCCTTCTCTTCCACAGCCCGGTTGATGGCATCCTCGCGGGCAATGGCGAGAGCGGCTATCGCCCCATCAAGATGTGGTGTCCAGAATTGCTCGTCTCGGAGTTCGCATTCAATCAAGAGGCTCCAATTCTCTTGAAGGTCTGTGACAGTGCCGACCTCTATACCCGTGCCGATTCCGCCGTTCCGTACGTGCAGCGCATACCCGCGGTCGGCTTGTTCCGTGGCAGCGGCGGTCTCTGCACCAACTCCGTATAGCCACGTCACATGATCGACCTGTCTGCGATATCCCTCATCACGACGCTGCCACTCATTCACACCGATCGGAGAAAGCTGAACCTCGATGGTGTGACGGCGGGCGCGGACAATGACGTGGAGATCTGCTCGACCGTCCGGCGCTAGCTGACTTTCGATTGTGGCGCTAAGCCCTTGTTTCTCTAGCCAGGCGACGAGCGCCTGCTGGATATGGAGGTGCTCGTACGAACGAGCGGCACTTGCACTGTCGCCTGAAAACACGCATTCAGCGCCGGGGTGATGACGGAAGTACGGGACTCGGATCGGCCCGGCAGCCAGAATCAGCCCGCCACCACAGCCCCCAGCCCTTCTGCCGCACCAGAACGCCTCACGGTGACGCGCCTTGAGCCTCAAAGCCCCCGCACGATCCGTCGACAACTCAACCGCGGTCGTTCCGTCAGGGCCATCGACAACCGCGTGAGCAAGTTCTCCTTTGCCGCGCCCGAGGGGCTCGGCGTTCTCGATGCGAGATCTCATGGACCTAGAGTTACAACGCCCACTGACACTCTGGCATCGCGCCCCCTTGCGGTGGAATGACGTATGGCTAGGCCGTCACTCGTTTGGGAACTCGAGTTCATCCTCCGGGGGAACGGTCCAATGCCGAATGACGCGAGTTACGGAGTGTTCGGTATGCAGGCCGCCGTCCTCTAGGACCTGCTGGTCATGAACTTCGACGGTTAGGCGATCGCCCTTTGCGAATCTGACACGCCGTTCCTCGATCTGACGCTGGAATTCTGGATCAGCGATCGCAACCCAGAACGGTGTTGTTCCGTCCGTAACACGCCACTTGTTGCCGGTCCTGAATGAAGGCTTGAGGATGTCGACGGTCATGATGCGGTGGTTGTCCGAGACGATGACATCCGGCTCGGGCTCTACGTTGAAGGTCGGGCGATCTGACGGCTCAATCGCGGCGACGGATTGCCCATCGATCTCGATCTCCAAAGAGTCGACGCCATCCATGCGAAGCGGCTCGCTCGCAGTAAGCATCGCGCGGTTGAAGTCGATGTTCTGAATTACGTCGCCAGCCCGCGCATCTGCCTCGATGAAAGTGCCGTCGGGGTAGTGAATACGCACTTGGCCGGAGCCTAGTTCTTCAGTTCGCTCACTTCGTCGACCACCATTTCGTCCTCGCTTCACTGCCCAACGAACTGCTCCGGCGAAGATTGCCGTCAAGCCAGCAGCCACTTCGATCGCCTGCGCGTCGTCGGTGGTCATGAGATCGACGAAGCCGTCCCAGGAGACGAACAGTTCAGCCATGAACGACCCGTCTTCAGGGGGGCCGATCTCGAGGGCAGGTGGAAGGGTCCGAGAATCTCCTGCAACCAGATGGGCGGCCGCAACCGCGTCCGCAAGGCCTAACAGTGAAGGCGATAGAGCCCGCACGTCGATTCGATGGTTTTCGACAGCTGGCCCATCAAACTTGATAGCGAAGCTTCCCCGCGAGATTGCCACGACCGTAGTCAAGCACTACGTCGCAGATCCGCACGGTCTTTCGTGAAGTCGATCGACCTGTTGGCTAGTCGATTCACCGACGCCCTTGTCCGACGTTTCGGTGTGATGTGGTTGCACGGCCGGGGGAAGCCCTTGAGCTGGCAATCGTCGGGGTAGCCGCCGATGGCGAAAACGTCATTAGACTGACCTCTTCACCGTTGTTGTGCGCGTGAAGAATTGCGTCGCGATCGGCCGCAGTTCGGACTTCTCGAGAGCCATCGCCGCTTGCCCGTGCCATGGGATAGTCAACGCCTGGATGAATCGAGACGGTTCGAGGCGCGCGTGACCAGTCACGATCTGGATCGGCCTGACCCGCTCACTGCTACGAAGCCGCGCGTTGTCGCGACTTACTGTCTTCCTGAGCGGTATCTTCGCACCATGCTGGCTAACCCGCACGACATTCGGGCGCGGCTGGCTGCCTTCGTCTCCTATCGCGCCGCGCACCTTGATGGTGACGAGAAGAGCGAAGCCCAAATTTTCCTTGAACGCTTCTTCCAAGCGTTCGGGCACGACGGGATTGCCGAGTCAGGGGCTCGCCTCGAGGAGCGGATCCGCGTGACCGGGCGAGCGGTAAGTTTCGCTGACTTTCGCTGGAGCGACCGGTGCATTATCGAGATGAAGAAGGCCGGCACCGACCTCAAGCGCCACTACCGCCAAGCATTCGAGTACTGGATCGGCGCGGTGCCGAACCGCCCGCGCTATGTGGTGCTCTGCAATTTCGACGAGTTCTGGATTTACGACTTCGACGTCCAACTGGACACGCCCGTGGACAAGGTCACGATGTCGGATCTCGTCAGCCGACACGAAGCACTTTCTTTCATGCTTCCTATCCGGCGTGCGCCAATTTTCGGCAACGATCTGGAAGCGGTCACCCGTAGAGCTGCTGCCGAAGTTTCGGGCGTCTTCCGGTCGATGAGAGCTCGCGGAGTCGACCGGCTCGTTGCTCAACGTTTCGTCCTCCAGTCAGTGGTGGCCATGTTCGCAGAGGACATTGGTCTTCTGCCCGAGAAGTTCTTCACGCGCGCTGTCAACGACGCGCAGACGGGAACTGAGGCGTACGACCTCGTTGGCAACCTCTTCATTGCGATGAACACGCCTGGCGATACCGCGGGTGGCCGTTACGTGGGGACTCCGTACTTCAACGGAGGTCTCTTCGCAAACGTAGAGCCTGTCGAACTGACAGACGACGAGCTCAGAGTGCTTCGCGCTGCTTCAACAACAAACTGGTCCGACGTGCGCCCAGAGATATTCGGAACGCTGTTCGAACAGTCCATGGATGAAGGCGAGCGTCACGCGTACGGTGCTCACTTCACATCGCCCGTCGACATCGCAAAAGTTGTCTTCCCAACAATCGTGAAGCCATGGATGGACCGCATCGCGACTGCTGCGAGCATCACGGACCTCGAACTCATCCTGCTAGATATGGCGTCTTTTAGAGTTCTCGATCCAGCGTGCGGGTCGGGCAACTTTCTCTATGTCGCGTACCGGGAAATGCGTCGCCTGGAGCACGAGGTCAAGGCGCAGATTGATGACCGCCGACGGTCGGGGGATATCCGAGCACAAAGCGCACTTTCGTATGTGACCCCAGATCACTTCCTCGGTATTGACAACAATCCGTTTGCGGTCGAGGTCGCCAAAGTCACTATGACGTTGGCGAAGAAGCTCTCTGCCGACGAGCTCGGCGAAACTCAAGACGTCCTGCCGCTGGACAATTTGGACGCGAGCATCGTCAGTGGCGACGCGCTATTCGTACCGTGGCCACACGCCCACGCGATCATCGGAAACCCGCCCTACATCGGCAGACGAAAGATGGCCGACGAGTTGGGGCTTGGCTACATCCAGCGTCTTGCGCAGCGGTACCCAACGGTTGGCGGGGTCTCCGATTTCGTCACCTACTGGTTCCGGCTCGCGAATGATGCGCTTCGTGACGGTGAGCGGGCCGGCTTGGTTGCCACCCAAGCCATCCGGGACGGTGGATCGAGGGTGGCTTCGCTGGACTACGTTTCTGAGCACGATGGTGTTATCTACGACGCCGTGTCATCGCAGGCCTGGTCTGGCGAAGCGGCAGTCACTGTCAGCATCGTTAACTGGGTAAAAGGACGCGATCACGCGCCCGATGAACGAATCCTGTGGCTTGATGGCGGCGACCTTCGGCTCCCACTGGCAGAAATTCCACCCACACTTCGGCCTGACACGGATGTCAGCAGGGCGGTCCCTCTCGCGCTCAATAGGCGCCCTAAGGTCTGCTTCCAAGGTCAGACCACTGGCCACGTTGCGGGTTACGAGCTGACTCGGGCCGAGGCGCGCCGACTGATCAGAGAGCATCCGGGTTCGGCGGACGTCATCTTTCCGCTCGTTGGGGGTGACTCGATGCTGAAGACTCTGAAACCAGACAAGTTCATCATCGACGTTCCCGACAAGGAACTCATGGACGCCGAGTTTAAGTATCCCGCCGTTATGCGTCATCTCCGAGAGAACGCACTCCCGCACTGGTTTGCCGAGGCAGAGAAGGAAGAGTCCAAGAACGCGGCACTGTTAAAGACCGATCCGGACGGTCGACCGGTGCTCGTCAAGACGCAGTTCTTGAACAGCGGATGGTGGAGACATTGGCGACGCCGCGAAGAGATGCTGGAGGCCTACTCCGGACTTGACCGGTACATCGCGCTGACCATCGTTGCGGCGAAGGAGAGACTCTCGGTCTACCAGTTCGTCGATGCATCCATTCGTCCGAACGCGCTCCTCCAAGTGTTCGCGTTCGACGACGATTACTCGTTCGGAGTCCTGTCCTCAGGGGTTCACCGCGCCTGGTTCGATGAGCGGTGCTCGCGGCTTGAATCGCGGCCCCGCTACACACCTACAACTGTGTGGGATTCATTTCCATGGCCACCCGACCCGCAGCCACAACAGGTCGCCTCGGTCGCCGCTATAGTCGAGGAAATCATTGAGTTGCGCGAGATCTACACGTCACGGGGTGCGACGCTCACGAAGCAATACGACGCCCTCAGACAGCCAGGCGCATCTCGACTGCGGGATCTTCACGCAGCCTTGGATTCAGCAGTCTTGGCGTGTTACAACTTTTCACCGGACGACGATCTCCTGGCTCAATTGCTGGCGCTGAACTTCGCTCTCTCAGAAGATCCGGCTCAGGGTCGCCGACCCGGACCCGGGGACTTCTCCGAAGCCTATTCGACCACCTGGCGCTTGAAGGCCGATCCACTCGTCGTTTAGTTGACGCGCGAGATGGGAAGTCGTGACTGACGGCGTGCTACTTGGTCACCGGTCGTAATCGGGAGCCTCAGGATTGGGCGAACGGCGACTTGGCGGTCAGCTGATAATCCGATAGCAGAACGCTGCTGCCCTTTCTCAAGCTCAGACGATGGTAGCCACGGCAACTGCGGCCGGGCAATCGAGCACGTCTTCATGGTTTGTACCTGTGAGGCCGCGCCTACGCGAACCGGAGCGATTCACGCCTCGAGATATGCGAAATCTGGGCGGCTGGGTGCGACGCAGTCTCGAAGGCGCGCTCTACGCTAACGACCACTCGGCGCGAGGATCGCGGGCCGATTTGCCGCTCCAGGTGACAAGTCCCTCCCCTTGCAAGGCTCGCAAGCGCTTAGTGGTCGCAGGCCTGCTGAGTGAGATTGCTTCGGAGATCTCGCCGGTACCCAGCCCTTTGCCTGCGACTCGAAGGACTTCGAGGATCTGTTGCGAGCCGGTCGGTAGACGCATTGCCTGAGTGGGACCTAGCCGGGGAACAGTGGCCAGAATCAGGCGCACACTGCCAGCGCCTTGCTTGTAGACAGGATCGTTGAGCCCAACTAGACGCATCTCTTCGAAGATTCGTTTGATGCCTTCGCCAAGCTCCTGCCCAATTCGCAGGTCGGCGCAGACTCTTGCGATGCGTGGGTTGCGCGCGAAGCGGCTGATCTCAAGAGGGGCTGTCGGGTTGGCCAATCCGGGGAAGCGGCCAGGGCTTTCTATTTCGATGCGGTCCGGGTAAATCTCGACGCGGATGTGATCACCAGCAAGGCTGTAGGAACGGTGAATGACAGCGTTGACGAGCCCCTCGAGATAGGCGTCTCGGGGCACGATGGGACGGCTCTCGAACAGCCCAGAGGCGTCCAATGATCGACGTTTCGGGACGAGTTCCTCCATGACGCGACTAGCTTCTTGAATGGCACGTGGAATCGGTCCTTCGACACGTATGTCGAGGTCGTCTTCGATTCCGAGTCGTGCGCCCGTGCCGCGCTCTGTTGTGAGGAACTTGATTATGCGGATGTATGCCTGAGGGAAGAGTTGTTGCGGGTATGGCGCGAACAGTAGGTATCCGGCGTTGGTCAGTTCTTTTTTGTGCGTCAGGAGGCTTCGCGCAGCAAGCAGCTTCTGAGTAGTTCCTTTCGCTCCGGTGCGAGACCGATAGTTCGAGATGAGGTCGGCATCTAGGTCAGCGACTTGCACGTCGGGAACTGCTCGACCGTCGTACTGGCTCTGCCCCTTGTCGAACTCGAGCTCCTGGCGGTGAGCGAAGCTCAGGCGCCTCGACTCGTCACCAACCCGCAAGTAGACCTCGTCGTTCGCCAGTTTGTGGACGACTTCGCTCGGATCGATGCGGATCACCAGGAGCGTGTCGGCGGCACCGTTACTGTTCAGGCACCCCTGCTGATCGAAGCGCGCACGCACCGGCGGGATCGTGTGGTCCATCGGAGTCTGACGGAAGTCGTTGAGCTTGGACCTGTGCGTCTTCATGCCCTCCACGGCGCCGTCACTCAGGCCGACGACGACCGTCCCTCCTTCGGCATTGGCGAAGGCGACCAGAGCTTTCGCAAGATCGCGAGGCGCGATGCGCACCGACTTTCGGTCGAACCATTGGTCCTCGTGAAGGGCGAGCAGTCGCTCCCCTACCTGGGGTATCGGCGCTGCGAGAGCTTCATCGACTTCGTTCGACGGCATAAACCTACTCTAAACATGTTTAAGTAGATCTGCGCCCGCCCCGGTTGCGAACTCGCACCGCTGAGTAACTACTTGCATCAAATGTTTCGAGTCTTAACTCGAATCGTTCGAGTAGAGCGAGTTCGCCGCGCATCGGCCACGACTTGCAGCTGGGACTTCCGGAAGGCCCGCTTCCCAGACCGGGTGAACCGGAATGGAATCTTGTCTGCACTGGCCAACTGAAAGACCCGCGTCCGCGTGACACCAAGAACCTGTGCGGCTCCCACGCCGTTCAGCCACGGGTTGGCCGCGAATGCCTCGACTTCGGCACGGGAGTACAGGAGTCGACCTCCGCGCACCTCCGTGAGCAGTCCTTCGCGTCGTAATCGAGCGACCGATTCCTCTCCCACTCCCAGCACGGTCGCAGCCTCTGCCCTGCTGATCGCGTCTACGTCGAGGGGTAAGGGCTTTGTCACAATCACCAGCGTGCCAAGGACTTCCCAGGGAGTCCAGAGCAGATCCTGGCTTTCGCCCAAACACGCGGCCATTGCTTGCAGCGGGAAACAGGATCAACGCCTCCGCCTCCGAAAACAGGGGCGCCCAGAATGACTGCAATTGCAGAGGTCGCTTCGGGCGACTCGTACCAGACGCAGGCGCAACTGGCGGCCTGTTAGGTCACGAGACACGAATGGCTGGAACCAGATTTCCTCTGATTCCAGCCATTTGATTGGTAGCGGGGACAGGATTTAAAGCTGGCCACACGGCTGCCTAGTTTGGCCTGTAATTGCAGAGATAACAGGCCACCGCGGGCTGATCCTGGTCGTGACAAAACCGGACAGAAGGTCACGGCAGATGACAGGTGTCAGGTCACGCGGAGGTCACGAACCTAGGGGGCCACCGTGGCAAGAACAGCAACCGAAACCAGGGCACTGATCAAGGCTATCGAAAAGAGGCGTAAAGCCGGCAGGGCGAACTTCGGGACCGTCGACCTTTTGCCGTCTGGGCGGTTGCGCGCCAGGTATGTCGGGCCCGACGACCACCGCTACTCAGCACCCCGCACCTTCGACGCCTTGGTCGACGCCGACGCCTACCTCGTCACCATCCGCCAAGAGATCCTGCAGGGAACGTGGCTCTCCCCCGCGGACAAGAAACGCGCTACCAAGGCCCTCGCTGTTGGCACCATCACCACCAACGAGCTGTTCGCTGGCTACCTCGAAGAGGGCGACCTCAGACACGGCACCATAGACCTCTACACCTACCAATGGGACCGCTTCATCCGCGACAGCATCGGCACCGAACCGGTCACTGAGCTGACCGCGACCGACGTCGCGACCTGGCGTACGACGCTGCCCACCGGCGCGCGGCAACGCGAACAGGCAGAAGATCTCTTGCGTGCTGTTCTTGGGCTCGGTGTCGAGCGACGGCTGATCACGTTCAACCCCGCCGCCCGCTCCCGACGCAAGAGGAAAGGCCGCGACACCCGCGCCAAAGCACGCGACACCATCCTCCTCAGCGCCGCCGAGGTCACCCTCCTCGCCACAGCCATGCCCGCCCAGAGGTCGTTCGCCGTGCTGATCTCCGCCTGGTGCGGGCTCCGCCAAGGTGAGCTCTTCGCCCTCCGCAAGTCCGACCTTCAAATCGTTCGCGACGACCAGAACCACATCACCGCAGCGACCGTGTTCGTCCGAAAGTCCGTCGTGCGCTCAATCCAACCCGACGGTTCTGTCCTGGCGCATGAGGACGACCCGAAATCCGACGCCGGCATCCGCCGCGTCGCTGTCCCGCCGCACATCCTGGCCGACCTCGATCACCACGTGGCTCGGTATGCCCAGCATGGCGACACCGGCCTGATGTTTCCCAACAGCCGCGGCGGCTACCTGCACCCCTCAACGTTGTACGGCGAACAGCCCGGCACCCTGCGCCCCGACAGCCGGCGCGCCAACGCATCGAAAGGTTCCGGCTTCTACCGCGCCCGAACCACCATCGGCCAGCCCCTGCTCAAGTGGCACGCGCTACGCCATCACGCCGTCACCCGCGCCGTCTACGCCGGAGCCACCCAGGCCGAACTGCTCGAACGCTACGGCCACTCCTCTATCGCCAGCTCAGCCATCTACCAACACGCCGACCAAGGACGCGACCAACAAATCGCCTTGCACATGTCCAATCAGGCGCAGACCTGATCTGAGCTGTGAATCGCCCCGGGTTTCGTGGAGGCTCGATTAGTTGGATCCGGCCTCGATGAGGACGGGTGTTTCAGGGTAGTGCTGGATGCCGTGCTGAGCCCAGTGTCTGGCCTCGAGCTCGGCGGGTGGGACGTGGCCGATCTCGCCGTGCAGGCGCCGGTGGTTGAACCAGTCGATGTATTCGGCGACGGCGATCTCGACGTCTCGGACGGACTTCCAGCCACCAGCCGGGCGCATCATGGGGTTGCGGATGCACTCGGCCTTGAACAGCGAGTTCAGCGCCTCGGCCATGGCGTTGTCATACGAATCGCCCTTCGATCCGACCGATGCAACAGCGTCGGCTTCAGCGAGCCGCTCGGTGTAGCGAACAGCTCGATATTGGACTCTTCGGTCGCTGTGGTGCGTCAGACCGGTGACGTCTTGGCCGGCCCGCAGCCGTGACCACAGGCCCATGTCGAGGGCGTCCAGTGCCAGATCGGTGCGCATGTGGGTCGAGACCTGCCAGCCGACGACCATCCGACTGAACACGTCCAGCACGAACGCGGCATAGACCCAGCCCGAGTGCGTACGGATGTAGGTGATGTCCGCGACCCACAACTGGTTCGGCGCCTTGGCGACGAACGCCCGGTTGACGAGGTCAGCCGGCCGCGGCGTCTCAGCACCGTCGCTGATCGTTGTCCGTCGCGACTTCTCCCGCCTGATCCCACGCAGTCCTTCAGCCCGCATCAGTCGTTCGATCGTGCAGCGGGCGACCGTCACGTCCTGGCGGACCAGCGTGGCGTGGATCTTCCTGGCCCCGTAGACCCCGATGCTGTCGGCGTGGGCCTGGTGGATCAGCGGGACGTGAGTCGCGTGCCCGCTGGGTGAGGGCCCAGGATCCGAACTGGACACCGTGCCCCATCAGCGTCGCTACAACATCTCCGCGGAATAAATCTGGACGGTCGTTCGCGACGCCTATGGCACCGGCACACTCGTCTGATCACATTGGACACGGTGCAGTAACCGGCACCTGCCGAGATCGGCACCTCACGGCCTCTGAAACGGCGCTTCGCCGCCGTTTGCATACCTGCGCATGCATGTAGTTTAATCATCAATGACATCTCAGGAAGCAGGCCTCATGCAGTTCGGAATCTTTACCGTCGGAGACGTGACCCGCGACGCCGTCAGCGGACACACCCCCAGCGAGGCGGAGCGGATCCGCGACTCGGTGGCGATCGCGGTCAAGGCCGAGGAGGTGGGTCTCGACGTGTTCGCCCTGGGCGAGCATCACAACCCGCCCTTCTACCCGTCGTCCCCGACCACGTTCCTGGCGCACGTCGCGGCACTCACCCAGCGCATCGTGCTGAGCACGTCCGTGACGCTGATGACCACGAACGACCCCGTGAAGCTCGCCGAGGACTATGCGATGCTGCAGCACCTCGCCGGCGGCCGCATGGACCTCATGGTCGGACGAGGCAACACGGTCCCGGTCTACCCCTGGTTCGGCAAGGACATCCGCCAGGGCGTCGCTCTCGCGCTGGAGAACTACAACCTGCTGCACCGACTGTGGCGCGAGGACGTCGTCGACTGGGAGGGCGACTTCAGGACCCCGCTGCAGGGATTCACCTCCACGCCTCGCCCCTTGGACGACGTCCCGCCGTTCGTGTGGCACGGCTCGATCCGCACACCCGAGATCGCCGAACAGGCGGCCTACTACGGCAACGGCTTCTTCGCCAACAACATCCTGGCCCCGAACTTCCACTTCAAACCGCTGGTCGACCTCTACCGCCGGCGGTTCGCCCACTATGGGCACGGCACCCCTGAGCAGGCCATCGTCGGCCTGGGCGGTCACGCGTTCATCGCCCGCAGGTCGCAGGACGCTGTCGACACCTACCGTCCCTACTTCGAGGCGAGCCCGGTGTCGGGCAACAGCCACGCGTACGACGGCTACCGTCGCGACACGCCCATGAGCGTCGGGAGCCCACAGGAGGTCATCGACAAGACGATGACCTTCCGCGAGGGCTTCGGCGACTACCAGCGGCAGCTCTGGAACGTCGACGGCGGCGGTCTGCCGATCGAGGTCGTCATGGAGCAGATAGAGCTGCTCGGCTCGGAGGTCGTGCCGGTGCTGCGCAAGGAGATGGCGAACAATCGCGGGGTGGGCGTGCCCGACGCCCCGACCCACGCGAGTCTCGTGACGGCCAAGTACGGCGACACGGCACCGCGCCAGCCCCGCCCGAACGCCAACGTAGGCGACAACCTGACCGGCGCGGTCCCCTACCAGTCCGACGACCTCGCCGACGGTGCCGCGTGACGAGCGACAGCGCACCACCACAGGCACGCGCAGGGACCGTCAGGGTCACCCTGGTCAGTGCCGGCATCAGCGACCCGTCCTCGACGCGCCTCCTCGGTGACCGACTGGTGGACCGGCTGACGGGGTCGTTGGCCGCGGGCGAGGGCGACGTCGACACGCAGGTGATCGAGCTCGCTCCCCTGGCCGTCGACATTGCGCAGGCACTGGTCGGCGGACTGCACGGCGACAACCTCGCGACGTCGATCGCCCGCCTGGCACAGACCGACGTCTTGGTCGTCAGCACCCCGGTCTACAAGGCGGGGATCAGCGGACTCCTGAAGTCGTTCGTCGACGTCCTCGACAACGACCTCCTCGTCGGCAAGCCGGTGCTGCTGGCATCGACGGCCGGCAGCGCGCGCCACGCGATGGTCGCCGACGACCACCTGCGACCACTGTTCGCGTTCATGCGATGCGTCGTGGCACCGACGTCGGTGTTCGCCGCGCCCGAGGACTGGGCCGACCCGGCCACGTCGCGCCGGATCGAGCGGGCCGCTCACGAAACCGCGGTGCTGTGGCGCGCCGACACCGAGCGCGCCATCTCCGACAGCGCGTGGGGCAGCTACCAGCACCAGTTCGGCGGCCAGGCGACACGGTCCGAGCAGTCCGGGGACGACGTCGACTTCGACACGGCCCTCATGCGACTCGCCACCGGCCGCCGTCCGCGCGACGTCTGAGGCGCGGCGATCAGACGTCGGCGATCAGGCGCCGGCACAGGTGCCGCAGCTGCTCGAGCTCGGCCGGTGACAGCGCCCGCGTCATGACGGACTCGACCTCGACGGCGTGCCGCCCTCCGACCTCGCGGTGCAGCGCCGTTCCCGCCTCGGTGAGGCGCAGGACCGTGGCTCGACCGTCCTGTGGGTCCGGCGCACGCACGATCAGCCGGCGGTCCTCCAGACGCCCGACCAGCCGCGACATGCCCGCCTGGGTCAGCAGGGCGTCGGCACACAGGTCGGCCATCCGGGCACCCTCCGGAGCCTTCGAGAGCGCGTACAGCACCCCGTACTCCCTCGTGGACAACGAACCCCAGGCATCGCTGTCGACGAGCTCCTTGCCCAAGGTCATCTGGGCGCGGAACAGCGCTTCCCAGGTCTCGTTCGCGAGCTGGCGCGGGGGCTCGGTGGGCACAGGGCGAACCTATCCGATCGATCTCATGTGGCGGTGACATCCGGAACGAAGACCGGCTCCCGGCAGCGGAGCGACGAGCGCACCGCTGCCGAGAGCCGGTCGAGGAAGATCAGAACATGCCGTTCGCATGAGCGGCGTCGGCGGGGTCACCGACCGGCTGAAGGACGTCCCAGTGCTCGACCGTCTTGCCCTCGTCGTTCATCCGGTAGATGTCGACACCGGCGACGCCGCGGTCGGCGGGGTCGTCGTTGTAGAGGTTGCGGAAGTTGACGTGCGCGTAGACCCAGTCCCCCGACGCGATGAGGCGATGGACCTCCACCCTGGAAACCGGCCGAGTCGAGTTGATGTATCCGAATCCCTGCGCCAGGCCGTTGACGCCGTCGGGGACCACCGGGTTGTGCTGGATGTAGCCCTCGGCGACGTACTCGGGAACCGTCTCGACGGCGGTCTTGTTGTTGATCATGCCCTCGTACAGGGCAAGGACGTTCTCGATGTTGCGGACGGCCTTGGTGTCTGTCGGGTCGACGATGGTGATCATGGTGCTGCCTTTCGGGTGAGGTGGCCCGCCGGCCAGGCGGACGAGATGATGGCCGATGGTGGCCGGTGAGGGTGTCACGAGGTCGGCGTGATGATGCTCAACCGGCGCGCGTCCTGATCCTCGGGTGAGGTGCCGGCGACGTACGACAGGAAGGCCGCTGCTTCCTCGCCGACCGGCACGCGCCGCGGGACGGGCGTCTGCTCGACGAGCTCGACGATCTCTGCGGCGGCGTCTGCAGACGGCATCCCTCCGGACTGGCCGGCGTTCAGGACGGCCACGAACGCCTCGAAGGACGGTCCGTAGAGTGAGCGCTGCTCGTCCGTGAGGCTCGCCCGGACGGCGTCCAGCGCCGCCGCGGTCTTGGCGGGGCCGCCAGTGCGCATGCTGCCCGGAACCGCCACCACCACGTCGATGCCGAAGCTCGCCAGCTCTGCACGGTAGATGGTCGAGAAGGCCTCGAAGGCGGCCTTGGAGGCGCTCGACGGACCGTTGAAGGGGACCGGGAAGTCGACCGACATCGTGCTGACCTGGACCAACCGCCCCCGAGCCTCGCGGAGCGACGGGAGGAATGCGTTGGTGACACTGAGGGCGCCAAACACGTTGACCTCGAACTCGCGCCGGATCGCGGCCATCGGGATGACCTCCAGGGGGCCTGGGGTGAGGATGCCGGCGTTGTTGACCAGGACCCCGAGGCCGTCGGGGAGCTGCGGCGCGATGGTGGACGCCCACGTCCGGACCGACTCCTCGTCGGTGATGTCGACGCGCGCCAGGGTGACGGCGCCATCGGAGGAGCGTTCGAGCTCCTCGATCTCCTCGGCGCTGATCGCGGTGCCGAACACGCGGTAGCCCTTGGCTGACAGGCCGAGCGCGATGTCGCGCCCCAGCCCACTGCCGGCTCCGGTGATGACGGCTGTTCGATTGATGCTCATGATGAGGCCTCCTGCCCACACCGGGTATGTCCCGGCCGCCGTGGCGCTCGTCCGTCTCTCGGCCGATGCTCTGCGACATCTTCGAGACTACTAGATAAATGCTTGCGCAAGCATCTATTTGTGTCGTGACGTGGATCTCATCGAACGCGCGCAGCGTCGAGGGACGTCGGACACGCGCTCAGGTGAACGACGGGTAGTCGGTGTAGCCGATCTCCGAGCCGCCGTAGAACGTCTCGGGAACGGGCTCGTTGAGGGGCAGGTCCCGGGCCAGTCGCTGCGGCAGGTCAGGATTGGCGATGAAGGCCCTCCCGAAGGCCACGGCATCGATGAGTCCCTCCCGGATCAGCGGCACCGCCTTCTGGACCGTGTATCCGCCGGCCGCCACGATGACTCCCGGATAGACCGACCGGAGCTCACGCCGGAGACCGTCCGGGAGCAGAGCTGCTCCGGTCCAGTCCGGTTCGGACAGGTGCAGGTAGGCCAGGCCGCGACGGACCAGCTCGGCCGCGACGTGCAGCCCCGTGTCCGCACCGGCCGGGTCGTCGAGGCCGTTGATGCGCCCGACCGGCGAGATGCGCACACCCACGCGATCCGGTTCCCACGCCTCGCAGACGGCGTCCACGATCTCCAGCACCAGGCGTGCGCGGTTGTCGATCGTCCCGCCGTAGGCGTCGTCACGGGTGTTGGACTCCGTCGAGAGGAACTGGTGCAGGAGATACCCGTGGGCGGCGTGCACCTCGACGGCGTCGAAACCGGCTGTGCGCGCGTTCGCGGTCGCCCGCCGGAAGTCGTCGACGAGTCGGGGGATCTCCTCGAGCGCGAGCGCCCGCGGGGTGGGACAGGGCACACGTACCGGCTGACCGTCGTCCCCACGGATCGTGGTGCGATTCCTGAAAGGCGACGCACTGGCCGAGACCGGCGCCTGCCCACCGTGGAAGGACGCATGGGAGACCCGACCGACGTGCCACAGCTGGGCCGCGATCGTCCCGCCGGCCTCGTGGACGGCGTCCGTGATGCGGCGCCACCCGCGCACCTGTTCCGCGCTGTGGATGCCCGGTGTGTCCATGTACCCCTTGCCCTCGGGCGAGACCTGCGTGCCCTCCGAGACGATCATGGCGGCGCCGGCTCGCTGCACGTAGTACCGCAGCATCGCGTCGTTCGGCAGGTCCGCCGGAGCCGTCGCCCGCATGCGCGTGAGCGGAGCCATCCACACCCGGTGCGGAAGGTCGAGGGCACCGACGGTGAGCGGCTCGGACAGCAGGTCGCGGTCGCGCCCCGGTCGACCGGCTGGAGGCGGCCTCACGTCGATGCCCCGTCTGTCGAGGAACCGATGATGAGATCCGCGGCCAACCAGGCGAGCGCCATGACGGGCGCGGCCGTGTTGCCGGACACCTGGAACGGCAGGACAGACGCGTCGACGACCCTCAGACAGTCCACTCCCCTGACCCGCAGGGCCGCGTCGACGACATCGTCGTCGTCCGGTCCGACCGCGCAGGAGCCGACGGCGTGGTAGATCCCGTTCCCGTGCTGACGCGCATGCCCGACGACCTCGTCCGGCGTCGACACCGACGGCCCGGGAAAGACCTCGTCGGACACCAGGTCCGCCAAGGGCGAAATCGACAGGACGCGACGGGCGTGGTCAAGGATCGACGCGGTCGCGGCACGCTCGACGGCGTCCTCGAGGAAGGCGGTCGTCACCACGGGCGCGCGGCCCGTCGTCGCAGGACCCACGTGCACCGAGCCGGTCGTCGTGGGCCGGAGCGCGTACCCCGTGAAGAGCATCCCCGAGTACGGCGCGAGCCTCATCTCCTCGGACGTCTCGTCGATCGCCATGGGCACCCACACTCCCTGCACGTCTGGACGATCGACCTGCGGGGACGAGCGGAAGGCACTGACGACGTCGTACCCGCCCGTGGCGATCGGTCCCCGACGGGTCGCGAGATAACGGGCGCCTCCGAGCACCTGCTTGGCAAGGGTGTTCAACGACTCGGTCGGCCCGTGGCGGTCGCGGAAGCGCACCTGCATGCTGACCGCGCGCTGCTCGACGACCCGTTCACCGACGTTCGGGCTCTCGACGAGGGTCTCGATGCCCGCCGCCCGAAGGACGTCGGAGCGCCCGACGCCTGACCGCTCGAGCAGCAACGGGCTCTCGACGGTGCCCGCGCACACCAGCACCTCCCGTCGGGCCCGGACCTCGAGAGCCCGGCCTCCCCCGACGATCGCGACGCCGGTCGCGCGCCGGCCCCTGAGCAGTATCCGCTCGGCCCGTGAACCAGTCATGACCGTCAGGTTGGGACGGCGCCGAACCGGTGCCAAGAACGCGGAGGCGGCGCTGACCCGGCGCCCACGGTGGATCGTCGCGGGCGTGTATCCGATACGTTCGTCGTCCGAGTCGTTGAAGTCGTCGGTGCGACGCAGGCCGACCGACCGAGCCGCCTCGAACAGGGCGGCGGTGACCTCGTCGCCCCGGCTCGGCACCGACACCGCGAGCGGTCCGCCAGCCCCGCGCGACGTGGAAGCACCGAGCGAGTGGTCCTCCAGCTCACGGTAGGCCCGCAGGAACGCGGCGCTTCCCCACCCGGGGTTGCCCGCGGCCTCCACTGCGTCGAAGTCGGCGGCGGCACCGCGGACGTACATCATGCCGTTGACCAAGGTCGACCCCCCCAGGCCGCGACCGCGGACCCAGACCTCCGACGGGTCGCCCGTCGTGCCAGGGCGGGTCGGGTAGCGGTGCACGTAGCGGTCGGACCGCAGGGTGAAGAAGAAAGCCCTCGGGACGGCCAGCAGTGGATTGTGGCCGCGGCCGCCGTCCTCCACGAGCAGCACGTCGACCGCGGGGTCGGCCGACAGGCGGTTGGCCAGGACGCAGCCGGCCGCTCCGGCCCCGATGATGACGTAGTCGTAGGTCATCGACGCGTCCGTCTCGTCGTCATCGGCAGCCACCGCGGCGCGAGGCATCGCGGCGACCGGGCTCGCAAGGCACCCCACCACACACCGGCCCCGTAGGCGAGGTGCTCGGCGCGCCGTGCCAGCACGAAGCGCACCGGGTCGAGGCGCGGATGCAGCGCACGGTAGGACAGCAGGCCGTCCGCGACTGACAGCACCGCGACGACCCGACGGACGCGCCCCGACAGCAGGCACAGCACGAGCGCGGCCGGAGACCAGTGACGGAGCACGAGCCCCGAGGTCTGGCGAGCCACTCCGACTCCCGTCGCGACGAGGACCGCTCGCTTCTGCTCGGCGGGCAGCTCGGGCACGGCGGACACCACGCGCCGCGACGCCATCGCGGCGGCGACCGTCGCGAGTGCCAACGACCAACGCCGCTGCACCAGCACACCGGCGACGGCCGTCGCGGCAGCGGGTGTCAGGACGGCCGGAGCGACGCGGTCTGCGTGCCGTGCGGCCAGGGGCGCGGCGCTCGTGCCGTAGAAGGCCTTGCGACCCAGCCACCGGCCCGTGGACCGGCGGCTCCGGTGACGCGCGTCGATCTCGGCGGCGTGCCGCACCCGTCGGCCCTCAGCGTGCATCCGCCACACCAGGTCGACGTCCTCGCCGCAGCGCATCCGCGTGTCGAAGCCGGCACCCAGGTCCGCCATGCGCACCACCAGGCAGGCGCTGGGGACGTACGCCACCGACGACCAGCCGCGCGTCGTGGCAGGCACCGGTCCCAGGTCGAGCGAGCCGCTCACGTCCTCGTACGCCGCCAACCAGCCGTCGCCCCCGGTCGCCCTGATGCGAGGTGCCACCGCGGACAGACCCGGATCGACCATGTGCCGCAGCAGTCTGCGCAGCGCGTCGGGCGAGACCTGGACGTCTGAGTCGACGAATGCCACGTACGGCGTCACGACCTGCATCGATCCGAGATTGCGCGCCGCGGCGGGCCCGAGGTTGTGATCGAGCCGCACGAGACGCGCTCCGTGTCGGTCGACGACCCGCACGAGCTCGCCGGCGTCTCGCGACGCGTCGTCCACGACGACCACCCGGACCATGCCCGATAGACCAGTCAGCAGGTCGTCGACCCCTGCGTGATCGTCCCGCACCGGCACGACGACGGTCAGCTCGTCCAAGGCGGGCGACGGGAGACCGTCGAGCACCGGATCGGCGAGGTCAAGGTCGAGCAGCCGGCTCGCGAGCCCGGCTCGGGCCGGCGAGTCGGCCACCAGGTCCCGGTCGCATATGAGGTCTCGTGCGACAGGACTGATCCGCACGACCCGCGAGCCCGACCTGAGGAAGTCGCCCACCTCGACGTCGTCGTGCAGCCGGACGGCGAATCCGTCCAGGAGGTCATCCGACCGGGTCGTCACCGGGCTGCGCGGGCCGACGGGAGGGTGAGGGTGCCGTGGGCATCGGTCGATCCGAACGTGATGCGGCGAACCACGTCGACCACCATCGTTCTCAGCACCTCCTCGCCGTGCTCGGCCGAGGCACCTGTCGGATCGCCCAACACACCGTTCGGTGACACTGCCGCTATGCCGCCGGCCATCACCAGGGGAAGGATCTGCGCCAACGGTCGGGTCTCGCCAGCCTCGGCGTGCTCGATCCGCACCGACTCCGGCCGCAGGTGCAGCATCAGCGAGGTCTCGGTCAGCCCTGCGTGCAGGTCGACGCCCTCGGTCGCGCACGGCACCCACGCGACGTCATGTCCCTCGGCAGCCATGCGAAAGGTTGCCTTGGCGAGCGGCGCGACGTTGCCGCCGTGCCCATTCACGAAGATGATCCGCCCCGCCCAGGTGGCCATGGACCGGACGATCTCGGTGACGACCGCCTGCAGGACGTCCGATCCCACCGACGTGGTGCCCGCGAACGACTGGTGCTCGCCGCTGGACCCGTACGTGATCGGCGGAGCGACGACCACCAGTCCCCCGTCGAGGGACTCTGCCGCTCCACGAGCGACCGCTTCGGCGATCGCCGTGTCGGTGTCGAGCGGGAGGTGGGGGCCGTGCTGCTCGATCGAACCCACCGGCACCAGCACCATCGGCCGGTGCGGCAGGTCGGTCCACGTAGCGTCGGCGAGCAGCGTCACGTCAGGCCGTCGCCGCGATGTCGTCCGGGACGGCCGAGGTGACTGCCGCGCCGAGTCTGCGCTCGAAACCGGCCGGGACAACGAGCATGTCGCGGTCGAGCTGGTCGATCGACGACAGACCCATGCCGAGCAGCGAGGAGTCGATGCCGCCGCGCAGGACGTCCAGGACGTTGCCGACGCCGGCCTCGCCGTTGGCCGCGAGGCCCCAGAGGTAGGCCCGGCCGATCATCACGGCGCGGGCACCCATCGCGACGGCCTTGACGACGTCGCTGCCCCGGCGGATGCCGCCGTCGAGCAGCACCTCGATCTGGTCGCCGACCGCGTCGGCGACGGCGGGCAGGGTGCGGATCGGGGCCGGGGTGCCGTCGAGGTTGTTGCCGCCGTGGTTGGAGACCGAGATGGCGTCGACGCCCAGGTCCACCGCGCGGCGGGCGTCGTCGACCCGGCACACGCCCTTCAGCATGAAGGGCCTGCCCGAGAGCTGGTACCACTGCTCGCGCATCCACTGCACGTCCTCCCACGTGGGCGGCGGGGTGCTCATCCACTCGTAGTAGGCGCCGAAGAACGTCGGTCCCTTGGCCTGGCCCGGGGCGGCGAGGTTGGGTGCCGTCAGGTCGGGCAGGTCGCTCGCGAAGGACGCGAGCCAGCGCGGCTTGCGGATCACCTGGGGCGCGAACTTGAGCGCGGTCTTGAAGTCGACCTTCTCAGGGATCTCGGGGCTGCCCCAGTCACGTCCCATCGAGAACGACCAGTCGAGCGTCGCGATCAGGCCGACGGCTCCGGCGGCGTGCGCGCGCTGCATGCGCTGGATCATGACGTCGCGGTCACCGGTCCAGTACATCTGGAAGAAGGTCTGCGGGTTGGCGGCGACGACCTCCTCGACCGAACGGGAGGCGAAGTTGCTGAGACCGATCACCGTTCCGCGCGAGGCTGCGGCTCGCGCCACGGCGACCTCGCCGTCGGGGTGGACGGCCTGCACCCCAGTGGGCGACATGATGACCGGCAGCGAGATCGGCTGACCCATCACCGACGTGGTCATCGACCGCTCCGGCTGGTGCCCCGCCACGTGCGGGGCGAAGCCCAGCTCCATGAAAGCGGCCTCGTTGTCGGCGGTCGACTGACCGCGCTCCGACCCGGCCACGAGCGCGCCGTAGACCGACGACGGGAGGCGCTTCTTGGCGCGCCGCTGGGCGACGGCGACGGACTCGAACCAGGGGTTCTGAGCCCAGGGATTCTTTGACATGCGGATTCTCGTTTCGATCAGAGGGTGAAGCCGGCGAGAGGATTCTCGGCGCACGCCGAGACCGGCGGTCTCGTCGCCTGGACAGCGAGCGCGTCGTCGCGCCGCGAGAGCGTCAGCATGACCGGCTGGTTGCGGGTGGGGTTCTTCTTCGAGTGGTCCTTGCCCTGCTCGGGCAGCACGCGCTCGCCCGATGCGAGCGCGTCCTCGCCGAAGCCACGGACGCACTCCGGGTCGGGTCCGTCCAGCGGCAGGCCGGTGAAGAACTTCGCGGCCATGCAGCCGCCGCGGCAGGCGTCGAAGAACGCGCACGACGTGCAGGCGCCGGAGGTCTGCGGCGAACGGAGGTCACGGAACAGCTCGGACATCTGCCAGACGTTCTCGAACCCGCCGTCGGCCAGGACGTTGCCGGCCAGGAAGTTGTCATGGATCGCGAACGGGCACGCGTACACGTCGCCGATCGGGTCGATCAGACAGACCACGCGACCCGCGCCGCACAGGTTGAGGCCCGGCAGTGCTCCCCCACCGTCGGCGACCCCGAAGGCCGAGAGGTGGAAGAACGAGTCGCCCGTCAGGACGTTCTCGCCGTTGGCCACGAGCCAGTCGTAGAGCTCGCGCTGCTGCTCGGGCAGCGGGTGCAGCTCGTCCCACACGTCGGCGCCGCGACCCGACGGACGCAGGCGCGTCAGGCGCAGCGTCGCGCCGTACTGGTCGGCGATGGCCTTGAACTCGTCGAGCTGGCCGATGTTCTGGCGGGTGCAGACGACCGAGATCTTCGCGTCCTCGAAGCCTGCGTCCTGCAGGTTCTTCAAGGCGGTGATGGCGGTGTCGAACGAGCCGGGCCCGCGGACGTAGTCGTTGACCTCGGGTGTGGCGCCATCCAGCGAAATCTGGACGTCGACGTAGTCGGTCGATGCCAGGAAGCGGGCCCGCTCAGGGTTGAGGCGAACCCCGTTGGTCGAGAACTTGACGCCCACGTCGTGCGAGACCGCGTAGTCGAGCAGCTCCCAGAAGTCGGGGCGGATCGTCGGCTCGCCGCCGCCGATGTTGACGTAGAAGACCTGCATACGTTGCAGCTCGTCGATCACGGCCTTGCACTGCTCGGTGCTCAGTTCGCGTGGATCGCGCCGGCCCGACGACGACAGGCAGTGCGCGCACTCCAGGTTGCAGGCGTACGTCAGTTCCCACGTCAGGCAGATCGGCGCATCCAACCCGAGCTCGAACTGCTCGATCAGGCTGCCGCCCTCGGGACGGGCGACGACGGGACGGGTCTCCAGGATCGTCATGCGACTGCTTCCTTCGCGTTCGTGGTGCGCGGGCGGATCATGTCGGTGCCGGCCAAGCCCTGCAGCGCCGCGACGTAACCGGGCCACTGGGACTCGGGCACGCCGGCTGCCTCCAGGGTCGAGCGGACGTCGGGGTGGGCGGCGAGGCCGCGGACGACCTCCACGAGCAGCATGCGCTTGAGGAACGTGAGCTTGCGGTTGCCGAAGTGGTAGGCCATCGCACCGAAGGGTTCAGGGCGCAGCGCCACGGCAGGCGACAGGTTCCACGCCTCGTCGAGCATGGAGTCTGTGGTCGGCATCGTCATGGTCATGAGCTCAGTAGACGCCGCACATGCCGTCGATCGAGACCTCTTCGATGAGGTCCGACGCGTCGAGTGCGAGCTCTTCGGTGGCGGTCGTGTCGGAGGTGGGGCTCAGGTTCATGAAGGCTCCTGTGGTCGGGGTCACAGCGCTCTGTGACGTGGGACATACAATAGTGGCATGCAACGCCATAAAGGAAGAGGTCGACGCAGAATGTAAGATTCGCTCTGCCATGACTGCCTCCCACGCGCGCACCGTCGGTCGACCGGCGGCCACCGACCACGCAGCGATCGAGCACGCGGCGTTCCGACTGTTCGAGGCCCAAGGGTTCGACGAGACGACGATGGACCAGATCGCGAGCGCGGTCGGCGTGGGCAAGCGGACCCTCTTCCGGTACTTCCCCTCCAAGAACGACATCGCCTGGGGCCAGTTCGACGCCTCGCTGGAGCACTTCCGGCGGCAGTTCGAGTCCGTGCCAGAAGGAACCTCGCTGGCGGAGGCTGTGCACGGGTGCGTGGTCGCGTTCAACACCTTCGACGACTCCGCGTTGGACCAGCACCGACTTCGCATGCGGCTGATCCTGCGGACGCCCGCCCTGCAGGCCCACTCGGCGATCAAGTACGCGGCCTGGCGCGAGGTCATCGCCGGATACGTCGCGCGACGACTGTGCCTGGAGGTCGACGACCACCTGCCACGGCTCATCGGACATGTCAGCCTGGCGGTCTCCGTCGCGACCTACGAGCAGTGGCTAGACGATCCGAGCAGCTGTCTGCCGACGCTGCTCGACGAGCAGCTCGACGGACTCAGGGCCTACCTCGGCCACGGCCCCGCCGCTTGACCGTCGTTCGCACCTGCACCCCGGCCCCCCGCCGCACCCGACGCCTTGACAGCCGTCAACTGAAGACCCATTCTGGGACGACCAGTTTGTAGAGAGTCATTCACATTCGAGCGGGGTGCACCAGTCCATGAGGATGTCGAGCCTGGCCGCCGGTCCCGCGGAGTCTCCACGACCGTGGCGCGTCCCGGTGGTCGAAGCCTTCCACGACGTCGCCGTCCTGGCCACGGGTCAGGTCCCCGTCGCCGAGCTGCTGAGACTCATCGGCCGGCGGATGTGCGAGCTGCTGGCCCTTCATCGTTGCTCGGTCTACCTCCGTCGTGAGGACGGCACGTTCCAGGGACAGGTCGGTTTCTGCGCCGCCGGCGAGGTCATCGACGGCCGAGTCAGTCGTCTCGTATCCGGCACTGCCGCAGACCAGTTCACCGCCGAGATCCTCCGATCGATGTCGCCGGTGGTGCTGCAGGACGACCCCCGCGACCCCCGCCTGCTTCGTCGGGTGATGCGCATCTGGGGGGTGCGCGACATGTTGGGCATCCCCTTGGTCGTCGCCGACGACGTCATCGGCATCGTCTACGTCGACAACCAAGGACACCATCGGACGTACACCCGGCAGGACATCCAGGTCGCCCAGGCCTTCGCCGGGCTGGTGGCACCGATCGTGCACCTGGCCTCGCAGCTCGCGCGACGCACCGCGCACGGGGACGCGGTCGAGGGTCGACTCGTTGTGCTGAGCCGCTCCGACGCCGTCCGGTCGGCGATCGACGACGCCGCGGCCGGCGTCGGCTCCGACGCCGCCACCCTCGTCCGAGTCCTGGGCTCCTCGCTCGACCGCCCCGCCGCGCATTACGACGCCGACCTGCGGCGCGTCGAGTACGACGCCCCGCACACCGGACCGGCCCACCCGAGTGCGGGGGCCTGCCGCGGCCCGCTCGCCACCTGGCCCCGCGCCGTGACCCGACGACTCGATGCCGGCGAGCCGTTCGTGATCACCCCGGCCGGGCCCGCGTGGCCGCACCGCACCATGGTCGTCCCACTCCTCACCCGCGGCGAACGACTCGGGTATGTGCAGGTCTGCGAGACCGGGAGGCCGTTCGACCGGGTCGACGTGAGTGCTCTGACCCACGCCTCGGCGACCATCGGCCTCGCGTCACTGCTCGACCGTCGTGCCGCCCTCGGCGCAGCAGCACGCCTCGACGACCTCATGACGGAGATCTCCCGGCCACACCCCGACCCGAGACGCCTCTGCGCGGTCGCCGACCGAGCCGCGCTCGACCCGGACAGACGGCACGGCATCGTCTACCTCGACCGCACCGCCGCCGGACACCCGACGGATGGCTCGGATGGCGTGTCGCCCGCAGAGCGACTCGAGGCGCTCCGCTCGATCCTGTCGACGCACACCGGCAACCTGCGGTCGCTCGTGGTCGTGGCGTCGACGAGCCTCGGTCCGGCGGACGTCATCCTGTTCTCGGTCGCCTGCACCGGCGCCGACACCGCCACGACGCAGGACGCACTGATCCGATCCGTCAGCGGCGCACTGCCGACGTTGGCGGCGATGCTGGACGTCCGGTTCGTGGTGGTGTCCGCCCCACAGCCGGACCTCGTCGACCTGCCGGGAGCCGTCGAGGACGCCCGGCACCTCGTCGAGGCCGTCGTCGCCGCCGGCATGCCGCCGCAGGTGCTCGACCTCGAGGGCGGCGCCGTGCTACGCCTCGCCCATCGGCGAGGCGCGTTGGGTGATGCGATCGAGCACGCCCGTCGCGTCCTGCGGCCATTGACCGACTACGACGCGGCGCACGGCGGAGCACTGGTGCGCACGCTCGATGCCTATCTCGACGCGGGCATGAGCCGACGCTCCGCCGCCACGGCGCTCGGGGTCCACGAGAACACGGTCGGCTACCGGTTGGGGCGCATCCGTGACCTGTCGACGGTCGACCCCGACGATCTCGACGACCTCATCCGAGCGCGGACCGCCCTCCAGCTGCTCGCGGCATCCCCGAACCCCATCTGAACCATCCACCACGACAAAGGACACCATGCCCACGAACCTGTTCGCGCCCTTCGACCTCGGACCCCACGTCCTCAAGAACCGCATCGTCATGGCTCCCATGACCCGTGCCCGACGGCCCGACACCGTCGCCGACGGGACGACCGCCGAGTACTACCGGCAGCGCGCCGGCGCCGGCCTGATCATCACCGAGGGCACCTGCGTCTCGCCTGAGGCGCAGGGATACGCCTTCGTCCCGGGGATCTGGAACGACGAGCAGGTCCGCGGCTGGGCCGGCGTGACCCGAGCGGTCCACGAGGCCGACGGCGTCATCTTCGTCCAGCTGTGGCACGTCGGACGCGTGTCTCACTCATCCCTGCAGCCTGATGGCGGCGCGCCGGTCAGCTCGACCGACCGCTCGCCGCGAGGCGAGGGCACGATGGCCTTCGTCGTCGGCGCCGACGGCACGCCCGAGTTCGCCGCCACGACCCCGCCGCGCGCGTTGCAGACCGACGAGCTGGCTCGCGTCGTCGCCGACTTCGGGCAGGCCGCTGCCAATGCCGCAGCCGCGGGCTTCGACGGCGTCGAGATCCACGGCGCCAACGGCTACCTGTTCGAGCAGTTCCTCAACCCCGGCCTCAACGACCGCGAGGACCACTACGGGGGGACCATCGAGAACCGCGCCCGCCTGGTGCTCGAGGTCGTCGACGCCGCACTGGCGGCGATGGGCGACGGCCGCGTCGGCGTCCGCTTCTCGCCGTACGGAGAAGTGTTCGACAACCCGCCCTACGACGAGACGCGGGAGACCTACCTGCATCTCGCCGCCGAGCTCGCGCAGCGTCCCCTGGCCTACGTGCACCTGGGCGACCAGGCCAGCGGCGGCATCCCGTTCTCCGCGGAGTTCCTTCACGACTTCCGCACGACGCTGGGCAAGCCCGTCATCCTGGCCGGAGGCGTCACCCGTGACCTCGCCGCCGACTACGTCGACCGCGGTCTGATCGACCTGGCCGCCTTCGGACGTCCCTATATCGCCAACCCCGACCTCGCAGAGCGACTCGCGCAGGGTGTCGAGCTCGCCGACCCCGATCCCGCCACGTTCTACGGCGGCGGGCCGGAGGGGTACACCGACTACCCGGCCGTCGACGTCAGCGTCTGACCCCGGGCCGCCGCCGAGCCGCGGACCGGCTGGCGGCGCACCTCCTCCTAGGCGAGGTGCGCTGCCAGCGACGGCGAGGCCCGAACCGTCTCGGCCGCCTCCTCGAGCAACAGGTCGACGGCCGGGCCCAGGCTGTCGAAACCGCCGCCGAGGGTCTGGCCGGACTCGTGCCGCACCCTGATCTGCTCGAGGAGCACCGCCAGCTTGAACCTGCTGAACACCACGTACCAGTCGAGCTCGACCGACGGCATGCCCCTGCGTTCGAGATAGATGGCCACGGCCTCGTCGGCGGACGGGAACCCGGGCGCGGCCATCAGGCCCCGGGTGATCGGGTTGAACGGTCGGTCCGGGCTGTCCCAGAACATCAGAAGGGTCGCCAGGTCGGCCAGCGGATCTCCCAAGGTCGCCATTTCCCAGTCGAGCACGGCCGCGACGCGTGTCGGTGCACTGGGATCGACGATGACGTTGTCGAGACGGTAGTCGCCGTGCACGATCGTCGCCTCGGACGTCCGCGGCATGCTGCTGCGCAGGACGGTGCCGAGCTCCCGCACGTGGCTCAGCGGGCGTCGGCGCACGTCGTCCATCTGCCGGACCCACCGGTCGACCTGACGCCCGAGATAGCCCTCGGGACGTCCTAGGTCGCCCAGCCCCACCGAGCCGGCATCGACGTCGTGCAGGTCGGCCAGCACCCGGACCAGATCGGTTCCCAGCGCGCGACGCTGCGGCTCGGTCAGGTCCCGCACGTCGTCGAGATCACGGATGACCCGACCCGTCACCTCCTCCATCAGGTAGAAGGGGGCTCCGAGCACGGTGGCGTCCGCGCACTCCACGATCATGGGCGGGACAGGCACGGCACTTCGCGCCAGCCCCGTCATCACGGTGAACTCCCGTCCGACGTCGTGTGCACCAGCCGTGACGTCGCCCAAGGGCGGACGTCGCAGGATCCACCGCGAACGACCGTCGGACACCCGGCACGTGATGTTGGACTTGCCGCCCCCGACGAGAGCCACCGACAGCGGGCCGGCGAGATCGACCCCGCGGGCCCGCAGATACGCGGCCAGCGCCTGCGGGTCGACGGCTCGGCGGATGTCGACGTCGACGTCGTTCATCCTCGCGCCCCCAGTCCTCGCCCGGCCCGTTGCTCGGCCCGTGCCACGGTCCGAAGGTGCACCTCGTCGGGTCCGTCGAAGATCCTCATGGCCCGGTGCCAGCCGTACATCGTCGCGAGTGGCACGTCGTCGCTGACGCCGGCACCGCCGAACACCTGGATCGCGCGGTCGATGACGCGGGCTGCGACGCCCGGGACGATCGCCTTGACCTGGGCCACCTCCGTGGCCGCCGCCCGGTTGCCCCGGAGATCGATGAGCCGGGCCGTCCGCAGGCACATCAGGCGAGCCTGGTCGATCTCGAGACGCGACAGGGCGATCTCGCGCTGGACCATGCCCTGCTCACCGAGCGGACGTCCGAACGCGATGCGCCCGTTGGCCCGGTCGACCATGAGGTCGAGAGCCCGCTCGGCGGCGCCCAGCGCACGCATGCAGTGATGGATGCGGCCCGGGCCCAACCGTGCCTGCGCTGCCGCGAAGCCGCCTCCCTCCTCCCCCAGGAGGTGGGAGACCGGCACCCGCACGTCGTCGAGCCGGATCTCGCAGTGACCGTGCTGGTCGTGACGACCGAACACGGGAACGTCGCGCACGACTGTCAGGCCCGGGGTCCCGATCGGCACCAGCACCATCGACTGCTGGCGGTGCCGTTCGGCGGCCGGATCGGTCTTGCCCATCACGATGACGACCGCGCAGCGCGGGTCGGCAGCGCCGCTGGTCCACCACTTCCGGCCGTTGACGACGTAGTCGTCGCCGTCGCGCACGATGCGCGTCTCGATGTTCGAGGCGTCGCTGCTGGCCACCTCGGGCTCGGTCATGGCGAACGCCGAGCGGATCGTCCCGTCCAGCAGCGGGCCCAACCAGCGTACTTTCTGCTCCTCGGTCCCGAACAGGTGCAGGAGCTCCATGTTGCCGGTGTCAGGGGCCTGGCCGTTGGTCGCGGCCGGCGCCAGGTCGAGGCTCCACCCCGTGATCTCCGCGAGCGAGGCGTAGTCGAGCTGCCCGATGCCCGACTCGCTCGGCAGGAACAGGTTCCACAGTCCCCTGGTCCGCGCCTCGGCCATGAGCCGCAGCACGACCGGCGGGACCGAGTGGTCATCGGGGCCGACGCTCCGCCGGTGCTCGGCCAGCTCGCCCTCCGCCGGGAGCACCGAGGTCGTCATGAAGTCCAGCAGCTCGTGCCGCAGCGCCAGACCGCGCTCCGAAGGCCTGAGATCGAGCTCGGCCCCACCTGTCGGATTCATGGGGTCTCCTGGAGAGGCTGCGCGCCGTCGGGGATGGGTGAGACACCGCGGCTCATCCACGGGACGAGCTCGTCGAGATGGTCCGACACGCGGTCACTGAATGCGGGCGAACGCTTGCGCAGGAAGGCCTCGATCCCTTCTTGGGCGTCGGCGCTGATGCCCCGCCGGTTGAGGGCCAGCGTCTCCGCGTGGTGCGCCGCCAGCGGGTGAGGGGCCGAGCTCATGTCCCACAGGAGACGGCGGACGAACGCGACCGACATCGCCGACGTGTCGTCGGTCATCTGATGCGCCAAGGCATCCGCGGCAGTCAGCAAGTCATCAGGTGCGTGCACCGCCGAGACGAGGCCTGCCGCCAGCGCCTCCTCCGCACGGAAGACCCGTCCGCTCGTCATCCATTCCAGTGCCGTCGGCATCGACACGACCCGTGGCAGGAACCACGACGAGCACGACTCGGGCACGATGCCACGGCGTGCAAAGACGAAGCCGAACTTCGCTCCCGGCACCGTGAGGCGGACGTCGGCGGCGAGCACCATGGTCGCTCCCACGCCCACGGCATGGCCGTTGATCGCGGCGATGATGGGCTTGCGGGACGCGAACATGCGCAGCACCACGCGCCCGCCGCCGTCGCGCCGCATCATCATCGGGTCACCTGGCCAGCGGAACTGCGTACCCTCCGGAGCGTCGGGACTCTCGCGCCACAGGTCGAAGGAGTCGGCTGCACCCGACAGGTCCATCCCGGCGCAGAATGCCCTGCCCTGACCCGTCAGGACTATCGCGCGAACGGCGTCGTCCTGATCGCACCGGTCGAGGCAGTCGATGATCTGCTGCTCCATGACGTCAGTGAACGCATTGAGCTGGTCGGGGCGCGCCAGCTCGATCGTGGCGACGCCCTGCTCCACGCGCAGCTCGACCTGGCGACCCGCCGTCACGTCCGTCATCGGCGTCGGAACGCCGCAGGGCGCTTGCCGAGGAAGGCCGCTGTCGCCTCGGACTGGTCGTCCGTCATGGCGGTGAACACCTGCTGCCGGTTCTCGTACTCGACCGAGGCATCGAAGGAGGGCGTCTCCAGTGCCGTCCACATGCCCTGCTTGGTCATCTCGACCGACAGCGGCGCATTGGCGAGGATCAGTCGGGCCGTGGCCAACGCCGACTCGATCAGCTCGGCCGACGGCACGATGCGGGCCACCAGACCCCCGGCCAGCGCCTCGTCAGGACCGAAGCGGCGTCCCGTGAGCATCAGCTCGTGCGCTCGTCCCGCGCCCATGATCCGCGGCAGGAGCCACGAGACGCCCAGGTCGCAGGCCGAATAGCCGGCCGTGATGAACGAGACCGCGAACACCGCGGACTCGGCGGCCACCCGCACGTCGCTGGCGCATACGAGGGCCAGGCCGGCACCCGCAGCCGGCCCGTTGACAGCCGCGATGACCGGCTGCGGCAGGTCCCGCAGCCGTTGCGACAACCCGGCGATCTCGACCTGTCGGGTCATGGTGCGACCGACGCGCCCCTCGACCTCGATCCGGTCGTCGTCGCCGAAGCCGTTGAGGTCGAGGCCGGCACAGAACGCACGTCCGGCGCCGGTGAGGATGACGACCCGCACCGACCGGTCCGCGGCGATGCGGTCGAGCGCCTCGGCGAGCTGCTCGGTCACGTCGACCGTGAGGGCGTTGAGCGCCCCCGGACGATCGAGCGTCACCAGGGCGACTCCCTCTTCGGGTGTCTCGACGGTCACGTGTCGGGTCATGGCTTCCTCTTTCCGGTCGCGACCACGATCTGTCAGCGGCCACGGCACTGCAACCCACCGTCCGACCCGCTTTGTGCATCTCCACAAACGATCGGTCGACCCTGGTTCCACGTCTGGCCCCGCGCGTCTAGATTCGCCGGCGTGACCGATCTCCCCCCGTCCGAGCTCCTCGCGATCGTCGATGCGTTCATCGACGACGCCCGCCACCTCGAGGCCGATCCCCGGGCCTATCTCGCCGCCCGTTTCGATGCCGGCCTGGCATGGGTCCACCATCGGGTCGGGACCGGTGGCCTGGCTGCGCCCCGCCGTCTCCAGGGGGCTGTCGACGAGGCGTTCCGCGTCGCCGGAACTCCTGACAACTCCTACCGCGAGCCCGATGTGGGGCTGGGCATGGCGGCACCCACCATCGAGACGTACTGCGAGCCGGGGCTGGCCGCGCGTCTGCTCCGCCCGCTCTACACAGGGCAGGAACGATGGTGCCAGCTCTTCAGCGAACCGGGTGCCGGATCCGACCTCGCCGCCGTCTCCACGAAGGCCGCGCGTCGCGACGGAGGGTGGGTCGTCGACGGGCAGAAGGTGTGGACGTCCAACGCCCATCATGCCCGGTGGGGCATCCTCCTGGCGCGCAGCGACGCAGGGGTTCCCAAGCACCAGGGGCTGAGCTTCTTCGTGTGCGACATGACCGATCCGGGTGTGACGGTGCGACCGCTGCGCCTGCTGACCGGGGACGCGGAGTTCAACGAGGTGTTCCTGGAGCAGGTCGCCATCCCCGACGAGCACCTGGTCGGGGCCGCCGGCGATGGATGGCGTGTCGCGCAGACCACCCTCGGCAACGAGCGGGTCGCGATCGGCGCGACCGGGGGCTCGACGCCCCATCCGGCCTCTCAGATCGCGGAGCGCTGGCGAGACGAGGCCACGGTCCGCACTCCCGACCTGCATGCGCGCCTGATGCGGTTGTGGGTCGAGGCCGAGGTGTACGGCTGGCGGTCGATGCAGGCTGCCCAGTCCCGCGCCGAGGACGACTCCCCCGGCCCCGCCGGAAGCGGCATGAAGCTGAGCTTCGCGCGGCTCTCCCAGGCCACGACGAGCCTCGAGGTGGAGATGGGCGCGGCGGACGGCGTCGCCTACGACGACTGGTCGATGCGGCTGACCGAGCACGCGGATTTCACCGGCCGCAACCCCGCCTACCGGTACCTGCGCGCCAGAGGCAACTCGATCGAGGGCGGCACGTCCGAGATCCTGCTCAACATCATCGCCGAGCGCGTGCTCGGCCTACCGCCCGAGCCACGTACCGACAAGCACCTCCCGTTCAACCAGGTGGCCCGATGACTGTCCTCGACCTGACCGTCCGCCAGCACGAACGGGACTACGCCGTGATCGTCGAGGGATGGCTGGCGCGCCATCACGGTGCTGCCGCCGAGCACTCCGTGCTGGATCCGCAGGAGTCCGCGGCGCTCTGGAGCAGGGCTGACTCGGATCTGGGCATCGCGGGTCTGCTGGTGGCCGAGGAGCTCGGCGGTCACGGCGCAGGACTGCGCGAGGCCGCCGTGGTGGCGCGTGCGCTGGGGGCCCTTCCGGCACCGATCCCCTTCGTCCATCGAGCTGTCGTCGCCACGCCACTGCTGGCGGCGTTCGCCTCCGACGACGTCGGCCGGGCCGCAGCGACGGCGCACACACGTCCTGCGCTCGTCGTCCCGCAGACCCTGGCGCTGGGATCCGACCCCTTCGCCGAGATCGAGCTGGATCAGGCAGGAGAGCTGTCGGGGACGGTGCGCGCCGTCGCGGCGGTGCTCGACGCCACCCATCTCGTCGTCCCCGCCCGCACGGCCATGGGCAGCGCCATCGTCCTGGTCGCGGCCGACTCGTCCGCCGTGACCATCACGATGGAGCAGTCGCTCGACCTCAGCCGCCCGGTGGCGACCGTCGAGCTCGATGGGGCCTCCGGGGCGTTGCTCGCCGCGGGAGACGCAGCGGAGCGAGAGCTGAGGCGAGCTGTGCTGCGCGGCATCGCGATGATCGGCTCCGAACAGGCTGGCATCGCTCGAGCCTGCCTGACATCGGCTGTCTCGTACACCGCGACACGGCACCAGTTCGGGCGACCCATCGGGTCGTTCCAGGCACTCAAGCACCGGATGGCCGAGATGTGGCTCGTCACGACCTCGGCCGAGGCCGCGGCCATGGCCGCAGCCGATGCGCTCGCGACGGACGACCCGCAGGCCGAGGCGACGGTCCTCGCCGCTGCGGTGCACATCGGGGACGCCGCTGTCCTGGCCGCAGAGGAGTCGCTCCAGCTGCGAGGAGGCATCGGCATGACCTGGGAGGACACCTCTCATGTCATGCTCAAGCGCGCCAAGGTCGACCAGGTCGCGCTCGGCAGCCCCGGACAGTACCTCCTGCGGCTCGCCGAGCTGACTGGACTCCCCCCGGCACAGCCCGCTCCGTGACGATCATGCCGGCATCGACAGGCAGAAACGTGTCGGTCCCGGCTCGGGATCCACCCGAGCCGGGACCGACCGCAGGGTCAGAGAATCGCGCCCGCGTCGACGGGCAGGGGCACACCGGTGACGTAACGTGCCTCGTCCGAAGCGAGCCACAGCACTGCGTTGGAGATGTCGATGGCCTCGATCCACGGGATGGGCATCTTGTTGTAGCCCGACGCCGCCTCGACCATGTCCTCCTGCTTCGGATCGGCCAGATCGGGCCGGAACAGCCGGTAGGTGGACTCGTTGCGGATCATGTCCGTGTCGACGGTCGTGGGGTGGATGCTGTTGACCCGGATGGACTCGGGCGCGAGCTCCACCGCCAAACTGCGCATGATGCCGACCACGCCGTGCTTGGCCGCGATGTAGTGACCCAGGTTGGCGGCTGCGTGCAGACCCATCGACGAGCTGGTCAAGATGATGGACCCGCCACGACCGCCCGCACGGATGTGCGGGATGGCGGCCTTGTACGTGCGCCACACTCCGGTGAGGTTGATGTCGAGCATGCTCGTCCATGCCTCCTCGGGGATGTCCTCGGACTTCGACGGCAGACCGGTGATCCCGGCATTGGCCGACACGATGTCGAGCCGCCCGAGCTCCGCGACGCCCTCGTCGACGACCGACTTGACCTGATCGAAGTCACGCACGTCCGCCTGACGGGCGAAGATCCGCTGGCCCGTCTTCTCGACCAGGCGGACGGTCTCCTCGAGGTCTTCCTCGGTCGACCCGCTCGCCGGCTGGAACGGCTGCTCCGTGAGCGCGTCGAGGACGATGATGTCGGCGCCCTCCTCAGCGAGTCGAACCGCGTGGGAGCGACCCTGCCCGCGCGCTCCGCCGGTGATGAGTGCGACCTTGCCCTGAACTCTTCCCATGGTGCTGTCCTTCGTCGTGTCGATGGTGTGGTGTGGTGTGGTGCATGCCGTCCCGGGGCCCGGGCGGCGGACGTCAGATGCTGTAGACCTCGTACACGACGCCCGGCTTGGTGAGCCGGCCGCGTCCGACGAACTGGGTCGTGTTGACCCAGCTGTAGCGGGGGTCGCCGGTCTCGAGCTTCACGGCGATGCCCAGGTACGCCTGGTCGAAGTCGGTGCCAGGCCCTGCAGGGTCGAGGATCGCGGCGAGCGCCGCCTCGTTGGTCTCCATGTAACCCTCGTAACGCACGTAGATGACGGCGTCGTCGTCGGTCCGGATCTGCGTGCGCACGTCGATGCGCCCGAAACCGTCGGGGACGATCAACACCCAGTCGGCGCTCGGGCCGAAGATGGAGCCGTTGATGCGCGTGCCGCTGACGGTGCCGGCGACGACCTCGCCGATCGCCCGCTGTCCCGAGGCGGTCGGCTCGCCCGCGTAGTGGGTCTCGCCGCGGGTCAGGTCGAGGGTGAACTCGTGCTGCGGGCTGAGGGTCCAGTCGGATGTCATGTGGTGTTCCGTTCTTGGTGTCGGGGAGGTCAGGTCGGGTTCAGGTCGGGGTCAGGCGTAGACCGGTGCGATGTCCATGAAGATCTGGTAGCGGGTGATGAGACCCTCGCCGTCGAGCTCGAACACATTGGTGCAGGGCAGAGTCAGCACCTGACCGTCCAACCGCGTGTAGGTGACCTCGAGCTCGGTCAGGATCACCGAGCCGAGCCGCACGGCGTGCACGATGGCGTGTGAAATGGCTGTGATCGAGCTGTGGAACGCCTGCGATCCGGCCAGCATCTCCGCGTGGCCGGAGACTGCGTCCGCATTTCCGAAACGCATGGACGCCTCGGGGGCCATCCGCGCGATCAGTGCCTCGCTGTCGCCGACGTCGACGAGCGCGAAGAGGTCCTTGACCCAAGCGGTCGCGTCCTGTGCTTCGATGGTGGTGGTCATGTGTTCTCCTGGTGGTGGGACGAGTCGAGACTGGTGTGGTGCATGCCGTCAGTCGAAGATGACGACGCCGCGGATGTTCTGGCCCGAGTTCATGTCGGCGTAGCCCTGCGAGACCTCGTCGAGCGTGTAGGTCTTGGTGATCAGCTCGTCGAGCTTGAGCCGGCCCTCGCGATACATCCGGATCTGGCGAGGGATGTCGACGCGTGCGTTGCCCGCCCCGTACATCGAGCCCTGGATGCGCTTCTGGAAGAACGTCAGCTCCATCCCGCTGATCGGCAGACTGGTGATCGACGGCGGGACCATCCCGGTCAGCACCAGGGTGCCGGCCTTGCGGATCGCCGAGAAGCCGTCGGCGACGTCCTGGCCCTGCACGACGCCGATCGTCAGGATCGTGGAGTCGGCACCTTGACCGTTGGTCAGCGATCGCGCGAAGTCGGCCGCCTCGGGGATCGTGGCGAACGCGTGCGTGGCACCGAGAGTCAGGGCCGATTCGCGCTTGAACGCGATGGGGTCGACCGCGATGATCGTCGACGCGCCGGCGTGGGAGGCGCCCTGGATCGCGTTCATGCCGATGCCCCCGGCACCGGCGACGATGACGACGTCACCGGGGGCGACCTCGGCGGAGTTGACCGCCGAGCCCCAGCCCGTGCCGACCGCGCAGCCGAGGAGGCAGACCTTGTCCAGCGGGAGGTCCTTGTCGACCTTGATCGCCGAGTCGACCGAGACGACGGTGTGCTCGGCGAACGTGCCGAGCCCGGCTGCCTGCCCGACGGGCGTGCCGTCGGGCAGCTGCACGCGGAAGTCCGTCGGGTCGTCGAGACGGCTTCCCACCATCGTCAGGGCACCGAGGTCGCACAGGCTCGACTGGCCCTGGGAGCACCAGCGGCACTTGCCGCACGCGGGCAGGAACGCGAAGATCACGTGGTCGCCGACGTCCCAGCCGGGTGTGTGGGGACCGACCTCGAGGACGACACCCGCACCCTCGTGGCCGCCGATGAACGGCAGGTGACCGGGCGACAGGTCACCCGATCGCATGTGATCGTCGGTGTGGCACAGCCCGGTGGCGACCATCTTGATCAGGAGCTCGCCCTGGCGCGGGTCGTCGAGCTCGACGGTGGTGACTTCGTACGTGCCGGGTGATTCGCGCAGGAGCGCGGCGCGGGTCTGCATGGTGGTGCCTGTCTGTTCGGTGGGGACGGAAGAGGGAGATCAGCTGAGGCCGGGGCCGGACTGCACCGGCGTCGAGACATGGGCGGGGTAGGAGTCGAGCAGGATCGACTTGGTCTCGAGGTAGCCCGAGACGCCCTCGATGCCACCCTCACGCCCGATGCCCGACTGCTTGAAGCCGCCGAAGCCCATCCAGGGATCGAGACGGAAGGCGTTGTGCGACACCGCACCCGTGCGCAGCTGGCGGGCCACCGAGTAGGCGCGCTCGACGTCTCCAGTGAACACCGCGCCGCTGAGGCCGAAGTCGGTGTCGTTGGCGATGCGGACCGCATCGGCCTCGTCCTCGGCTGCGATGACACTGGTCACCGGGCCGAAGATCTCCTCTCGCGCGATGACGTGATCGTTGCTGACGCCGGCGAACAGGGTCGGCTCGATGAAGTAGCCACGGTCGAGGCCAGCCGGGCGGTGACCGCCAGTCACCAGGCGGGCACCCTCAGCGACCCCCTGCGCGATGTAGCCCTCGACCCTGGTGCGTTGCGCCTCCGAGGCCAGCGGGCCCATCATCGTCGCCGGGTCGAACGGGTCACCCACCGTCGTGGCCGCGAACCGGGCGGCCAGCGCGTCGACGAGGGCGTCGTGCCGGTTCTTCGTGACGATCACGCGGGTCAGCGATCCGCAGACCTGGCCCGTGATGAAGGACGCCTGGAACGCGAGGGCGTCGGCGGCCGCATCGATGTCGTAGTCGTCGAGCACGATCGCGGGCGACTTGCCGCCGAGCTCGAGGGTCGCCCGCCCGAGCCGTCCACCGAGGATCGATCCGATCTTGCGACCGGCTGCGGTCGATCCCGTGAACGAGATCTTGTCGACGCCACGGTGCCGTACCAGCAGCTCGGAGACCTCCCGGTCGGCAGTGATCACGTTGAACACGCCGGGCGGCAGGCCGATGGAGTCGGCGATCTCGGCGAGCACATAGCCTGCGGCGGGCGCCTCGGGCGAGGCCTTGATGATGATCGTGCAGCCGGTCAGCAGAGCGGGAGCGGCCTTCCAGACCATCATCATCGCCGGACCGTTCCACGGCACGATCGCCCCGACGACACCGACGGGCTCGCGCACGACGAGTCCGGCGGCGGCGGAGTTGGGCCCGGGGTTGCGGGACGTCTCGAAGGGGTAGGTGGTGGCCAGGCTCGCGTGGAACCGCAGCACCTCGGCGAGCTCGGCCGCTCCATACTGCGTGACGGGCAGGATCGCGCCGGTCTCGTAGGTCCAGAGAGTCGAGATCTGCTCGACGCGACGCTCGAGCTCGTCAGCGAAGGCCGTGAGATAGCCCGCCCGCTGGACGTGCGTCATGCGGGGCCAGGGTCCGTGATCGAAGGCCTGGCGCGCCGCTGCGACAGCTCGGTCGAGGTCGGCTTCCTGGGCCTCTGCCACCGTGGCGAACACCTCCTCGGTCGCCCCGCTGTGAAGGGCGAAGGTCGAGTCCGTCGACGGAGCGACCCACTCGCCTCCGATGTAGAACTTGTCGGAGTTGTTCAAGGTCACGGAGGGCTCGATCGTCGTGCTCACAGCAGGTCTCCCAAAGGCGTTCGATGAAGAAATGTAGAAGTAGGTTTACATTCACATATCGCCCGGCGAGTGTCAAGGGTCACACGACACGGGTGTCGTTCGCGGGAGCGTCCGGGGCTGGGCACGCCGAGAACCCCCGACCCGCGCGGGGTCGGGGGTGATCGGCACGGACCCGAGCGAGACGAGTCAGAAGCGCATCAGGTCGCCGGAGAGCCCTCCAGCAGGGTCCGCAGATCGCGCTTGAGCAGCTTGCCCGACGAGTTCGTCGGCATCGTGTCGACGAAGTGGACGCGCCGTGGCCACTTGTACTTCGCGAGCACACCGTCGAGGGACCCGATCAGCTCGGCCTCCGTGGCCGACGCGCCCGGACGGAGCTCGACGAACGCCACGGGCTGCTCGCCCCGATCCGCGTCGGGCACGCCGACGACCGCTGCCAGCGACACCGCCGGATGGGTCGACAGGACCTCTTCGATCTCGAGCGGGTTGATGTTCGCCCCTCCGGCGATGATGAGGTCGGAGATCCGGTCACTGAGGAACAGGTAGCCGTCCTCGTCGAGGTGCCCCACGTCACCGGAGCGGTAGTAGCCCTGCGCATCGACCTTGTCCGGGCCCAGCGGCTCCTGGCCGAGGTAACCTCGCACGATCATGGGCGTGCGGATCAGCACCTCGCCACTGGTGCCCGGTGGGACGGCGTCGCCGGCCTCGTCGACGATGCGGATGTCCACGTGCCGGAAGGGCCGGCCCACGGTGCCGGGCTTGGCCCTGTTCTCGTCCAAAGACGCCCCGGCGATCATGCCGGTCTCGATGGCCCCGTAGCTCTCGTAGACATCGGCCTGCAGAGTCGTCGCCGCGCGTTCCTTCAGCGCATTGCCCACCGGTGCTCCGCCGACCTGGATGAACCGCAGCGAGGACAGGTCGTGCTGCCGCAGGAGCTCGACGGGTTGCGCGAGAGCGCGGGTCAGCATGGTCGGCACGCACGTCCAGTGCGTGATGCGGTGCCGCTCCACCAGGCTCGGCAGCTCGACCGGATCGAACTTGCGCTGCAGCACGACCTGTCCCCCGCTGGCCAGGGCCGACCGGGTGTATGCAGGCCCGATGCCGTGGTGCAGCGGCAGGCTGACCAGGGAGACGGTGCCCGGTCCGCCCACGGCTCCTTCGAACGCCACCGAGTGCGCGTACTCGGCCAGCTGCGCCGGACCGAAGCCAGCATCGCGCCGGTCGGACAGCAGGACGCCCTTGGGGGCACCCGTCGTGCCCGACGAGTACAGGATCATGGGTGCCAGGTCGGAGGCGGCCCGCACCGCGGCAGGGTTCTTGTCGATCAGCGCGTCGAACGACACGGGCAGCACCGGCCGGTCCGAGAGGTGGACGACGGCACGCAGGGCCAGGGGCCCGATCGCCTGCACCAAGGGGGCGGGATCGTCGTCGTCCAGGATCAGCGCGACCGTCCCGCTGTCGCGCAGGATCGGCAAGACCTCCCGTGGCGTGAAGCGGTAGTTCAGGCCCACCAGGGTGCCGCCGATCTTGGCGATGGCCAGGCTGGTGACCAGCCACTCCAGCCGGGTGTGCATGCGCACCGCGACGCGGTCGCCGTTGCCCAGCCCGAGGCCTGCGAGCCCCTCCGCCAATCGGGCGGCCCGGTCGTCCCACTGCTCGTAGCTGAGCGACCGGTCACCGTCCCAGGCTGCGATCGCGCTGGGGTCGTCCGGCGTGAACGGCGCACTGGACATGTCAGGTGATGCCATGAGACTTCCTTCTGTGGGTGTGGAGCTGGTCAGCTCAGGCCGCCGGGCTGGCCACCGCTGACGGTGACCACCTGGCCGGTGACGAAGTTGGAGAGGGGCGAGGCGAGCCAGAACGTCGCGTCGGCGGCGTCACGGATCGTGCCCGTCGTGCCGAACAGCGTGCCGGTGGGCCGTGCCTCGTAGATGCTCTCGGGATCGAAGTCCTCAGCCAGGCCGCCCCTCGCCTCCAGCACCTTGTCGGCGATGCCGAGCACGACCTCGTTGCCCCCGCTGCGAATGGTGTTGTTGGCCGAGCGCGGCGCCCCGAAACGGGTCGCGATCGGCCCGAACGACACGGCGTTGACGTTGACGTGGAAGCGTCCCCACTCGATCGCCAGCGACTTGGTGAACGACTCGAGCGCGCCCTTGCCGGCTGCGTAGTTGGCGCCGCCTGCCAGGCCGAAGCTCGCCGCGATCGCCGAGACGTTGACGACCTTGCGATGCCTGACCGGCGAGCCGTCCTCGGACTCGACCGGCAGCTGCCGCAGGAACGGAGCCGCCGCGCGCACCAGACGGAACGGCGCCACGGCATGGATGTCGAGCATCGCCTGGAACTGGTCGTCCGACATCTTGTGGATCACGGCGTCCCAGAAGTATCCGGCGGCGTTCACGACGATGTCGACGGAGCCGAACGCGTCGGCGGCGTGGGCGACCAGGCGGTCCGGGACGGCCGGGTCGACCAGGTCCCCACCGAAGTAGGTGGCATGGTCGCCGAGGCCCGCCGCGACCTCCTTGACGAGTGTCTCGTCGAGGTCTGCCAGGACGACGCGCGCCCCGTTGGCGGCCAGGGTCTCGGCAGTCGCCCGTCCGATCCCCTGCGCCGCGCCCGTCACGATCGCGACCTGCCCCTCGAGCAGTGTGGTCCTGATGCTCGGTTCGATCAGCATGTCGTCACCTTCCTTTCCACTGTGGTGTGCGCTTCTCGGCGAATGCCGCAAGCCCCTCGTGCCGGTCGGCCGAGTCGATGGCCTGCCGAGCCAGCTCCTTCTGGTGGACGAAGGCCTCGGCCTGCGTCCAGTCGCGTGCCCTTGTCACGATCTGTTTGGTCGCCGCCAGTGCCGTCGGACCGTTGACGAGCAGTTGCTCGGCCCAGTGCACGGCCTCGGCCAGGGCTTGCCCCGGCTCGACCACCCGATTCACCAGACCGTGCCGATGCATCGCCTCGGCCCCCTGCGGCTCGCCCGTCAGCACCATCTCCATCGCCAGGTGATACGGGATGCGGGTCGGCAGCCGGAACAGCGCGCCTCCCTGGGCCACCAGGTTGTGCCGCACCTCGGGAACGGCGAACTGGGCCGCCGACGAGGCCACGATGAGATCGCAGCACAGGCATGCCTCGAGACCGCCGGCGACGGCGAACCCCTCGACGGCGGCGATCAACGGCTTGTCGGGCGGGCGCTGGAAGATGCCGAAGTCGCCGCGAGGAGTGCCCTTGATGACACCGTCGCTCGCTCGGATCGCCTTGAGGTCGCCTCCGGTCGAGAAGTTGCCGCCCGCGCCCGTCAACACCCCGACGAACAGGTCGTCCTGCTCGTCCAGCAGGTCCAGGGCCGCGCACAGGAGGTCGGCGGTCTCGTCGTCGCTGCAGTTCATGACCTCAGGGCGGTTCATCGTGATCACCAGGACGTGCCCGCGCTGCTCGGTGAGGACCTTCGGGGGAATGCTCATGCCTGGCTCGTTTCGGGTGAGTGGTGACGTCGACGGATCGGGAACGACACGGTGATGTTCAGGAACGGAGGACATGGACGTAGCAGACGGCGCCGACCCCGACCATGTGCGCCAGGCCCGTGCTGGCCCCGGCGTGCTGACGGGCACCAGCTTCGCCTCTCAGCTGCCGGACGATCTCGACGATCTGACCGATGCCCGTCGGTCCACCGGGGTGGCCCATCGCGATGAGCCCGCCCGAGGCGCTGATCGCCGTGCGCCCACCGATGTCGAACTCGCCGTCGACCACGCGCGACAGGTACGTGCCCGGGGCGCACAGCCCTGCGGCCTCTGCGTACAGCGCCTCCTCGACCGTGAAGGCCTCGTGGAACTCGACCACGTCGAGATCCGCGGTCGCGGTCTGGGCCTCGCGCATCGCACGGTTGATCGTCTCGGCCGACATCACGGTGTCGGGATCGATGCTCTGCGCGGCCCGCTCGCTGCTCGCGGCCGACGACGCGATCCGGACCGCGCGACCGGCGTCGAGCCCCAGGTCGCGGATGGCGTCCTCGGAGACGATCACGACGGCCGCCGCCCCCTCGCCCACCGAGGTGGCCTGCAAAGGCGTGACCGAGCCGGCCAGGCGGGGCCCGCCGAGCACCTCGTCCAGGGTGCGGGTCTTCTGACGCTGGGCGAACGGGTTGAGTGCACCGTTGGCATGGTTCTTGACCGCGACGTGGGCGAAGTCGTCGGGTGCCACGCCGAACCGGTCGGCGTACTGCTGGGCCAGGAGCGCGAAGTGTGTCCACGGCACGACGGCGTCGTCGGCCAGCGACGGGACGCCCGTCTCGGACCGTCTCATCCGCGCCGCGTCGGGCTTGTCGACACCGACCACCAGGGCGACGTCGCTGATGCCGCTGGCGACCTCGATCGCCGCGAGGCGCACCGCCGCCGATCCCGTCGCCGACGCGTTCTCGACGTGCACGAACGGGCCCCCGAGGGCACCGAGGTGCCGGAGCATGGGCCGGCCGGGCGCCGCGCCGAGCAGGGCGCTGCCCACGTAGGTGGACTCGACCTGCTCCCACGCGACGCCCGCATCGACCAGGGCGGCTCGGATGGCCGTCAGCCCGAGCGTCACGTAGGGGGCGTCGGTGACCCGCTGATAGGGGTGCATCCCGATGCCCACGACGTGGACCGGACGGAGGTCACCGATCAGGCGAGCCATCACCGGCCTTCCGTCGCGAGGTCGTCGTCGGCCACCAGCACCCGGAGCCGAGGGGCGTCGTGGTCGGCGCCGGCGTCGGTCACCAGCGTGGTGACGACGGTCGCGCCCGTTCTCAGGAGAGCTTCCGACGAGGGATCGGCCAGCGCCTTGACCGCGACCCCGTCCTCGGTCATGAACGCGACGACGGTGAAGGGCGGCGGGAGCAAGGGGTCCGGGTGACGCTCGACCTCGGCGTAGGAGATGACGCGTCCACGACCGGTGAGGGCCTGCGGCACGAGATCGATGCTGCCGCACTGCTCGCAGCCGTGCCCCTGCATGGGGAAGAACGTGTAGCCGCACGCCGTGCACCGGCCGCCCAGAAGTGCCGGTTGGCGCGGGGCAGCAGTCGTGCCCTCGACGCTGAACAGCGCTTCGACAGCGTGTGAAGCTGATGTCGGCTCGTGCACCGGGACCTCCTCGTGGGGTGATTGACGGACGTGCCATGCGACAGGCACCATATGTGAATGTATCTTTACATTTCGGCGCTTCCAGCACAACCCTCGCGGGCCGGTGCTTCGCCGATGCCTCGAGCCGTCCCGGCCGATGGGCTAGGATGCGACAGCATGACCGTGCCCACTGTGAATCCCCCGGTTGCGAGGCAGGCTCGCAGCCGCAAGACCCATGGTCGAATCTTCGAGGCCGGCACCGAGCTCCTCCTCGAGGGAGGTATCGAGTCGCTGACCGTGGCAGACGTCGCGAAGCGCGCCGGCGTGTCGATCGGGAGTGTCTACCGCCGGTTCGGCAACAAGGACCTCCTGCTCGTCGCCATCCAGCGAGAGCACGTCTCGGGATACGCCACCTCGTACGATGCTCGCGTCGCAGCCGCAGACCTGGCCACGTGCACCGACCCTGCGCTGGTCGTGCGCACGGCGCTCACGTGCCTGGTCAACGGACCCCGCAACGACAGGCGGCTCCTGCGCGTCTTCATCCTGCTCGGCACGCAGAACGAAGCCGTCCGAGAGATCGGCGAGGAGTCGACCCGGGCCTGCGGTGACGTGTTCCACCGAGCCCTGCAGCCCATCCGGCACCGCATCAGGCACCACGACGTCGATGCGGCGATCGAGTTTGCCTACCGACTCATCAACGCCACCTGGTCGCACCGGGTCGTTCACGGAGACATGCAGTCGCACGGGCCCCTGCCGTGGCGCGACATGATCGACGAGCTCAGCCGGGCCGTCACGATGTACCTCCTCGGCGAGCTGCCCGACGACTCTCCCACCCACTGACAGCTGAACGCCGCAGCTCGTGGGGGTGCCGTCGGGCACCGCTCTCAGCGCCCGAGGAAGCCGGCGTCGACCGGCAGGACGATCCCGGTGACGTACCGCGCCTCGTCCGAGCTGAGCCACACGATCGCGTTGGAGACGTCGACCGACTGGATCACCTGCACGGGCAGGGCGTTCTGCATGTTGCCGCCCATGTCCGGCGTCTCCTCGAGGAACTTGCGCAGGTAGTCGTTGTTGATCATGGGCGTGTCGACCCCCGTCGGCATCACGACATTGACCCGGATCATCTCGTCGGCCAGCTCGTTCGCGAGGTTGCGCATGAGGCCGACAAGACCGTGCTTCGCCGCCACGTACGCGCCGACACCGACCAGACCCTTCTGACCCCCCGTGGAGCTCGTGAGGACGATCGAGCCGCCGTTCCCGCCCTCGATCATGTGAGGGACCGCGGCCTTGATCGTCTTCCAGACACCCGTCAGGTTGATGGCGATGGCGTCCTCCCACGCTTCGTCCGAGATGAGCCAGGTCCTGTCGGACAGGGTGCCGACGCCGGCGTTGGCTGAGACGATGTCGAGCCGCCCGAACCGGTCGACTCCCTGCTGCACGAGGTCTGTGACGGCTGCGGTGTCGCGGACGTCCGCCTCCGTCGCGAGGATGCGACCGCCGATCGCCTCGACCTGCGCGACCGTCTCGGCGAGGTCCTCGGGCGTCGCCAAGGGGTAGGGGACAGTGTCGAGCTGACGGCACACGTCGAAGGCGATGATGGCCGCGCCCTCCTCGGCGAGGCGGATCGCGTGGGATCGTCCTTGACCGCGTGCAGCGCCTGAGATCAGCGCGACCTTGTTCTCGAGTCTTCCCGGCATGGTGGTGTCCTCCTGTGTGAGTGGCCCGGTGAGGCCTGGAAAAGTTCAGTCAGCGGTGACGGGCGCTGGACCCGAGTCGTTCTTGCGACGGCGCAACGCCTGGCGCAGCACGGCGATCCGTGCGCCCCAGAGGGACAGGCCCACCGCTGCGATGAGGGCGAGCCCGTTGAACAGGTCGGTCACCCACGTCGGCGCTCCCCCGAGCTGGAGACCCTTGACGCCGGTCGCCAGCAGGAAGATCGCCAGCAGGGTGCCCCAGACGTTGAACCGTCCGAGCTTGATCTGGGTGGTGCCCAGGAAGGCGGCTGCGAAGGCGGGGAGGAGATAGGCGGGTCCGAGGTCGGGGGTCGCAGTGGCCAGCTTGGAGGCGAGCAGAATGCCCGCGACCGAGCACAGCAGCGACGAGGCCATCAGGGCGCCGAACGTGATGCGCTTGGTGCGGACGCCGGCGAGTCGAGCCGCTTCGGGCCCCGCACCGGTCGCCGCGACGCGTCGACCGAGCGGAGTGTGCTCGAGCACGTACCAGACGATCGCGGCGATCACGAGCATGTAGAGCGCCACCACCGGCACGCCGAACACCTCGCTGCTGGTCAGGCTGGTGAGCGACTCGGGGACGCCCGTGATGATCTGGTCGCCCGAGATGGCGCGCATCGGAGCGATGAGCACCGAGCTCATGCCCAGCGTCGCGATGAAGCTGTCGATACCCACGATGACGACCAGGAAGGCGTTGACGGCGCCGATCAGCAGCCCGACTGCGAGGGTGACGATGATGGCCGGCACGACCGGCATGCCCTGGCGGCCGGTGAGGTCGGCCACGATGATCGCCGACAAGGCGACGACCGAGCCGATCGACAGGTCGAACACACCTGCGGCCAGGGGCAGCAGCACCCCGATCGCGATGATCGCGGTGATCGCCTGCTCGTTCGCGATGGTCCTGACCGTCACGCTCGTCAGGAACGTGTCGGGCACCCAGAGCGCGAACAGCAGGATCAGTGCGCCCCAGATGTAGACCCCGGTGTAGCGAGCGAGGACGGGGACACCGGATCGCTTCGTGGACCCGGCCGCGGAGGTGCCGGCACGTGGCGCGGACTCGCTCTCGGGGGCCTGCTTCTCGTTGATGACGGACATGTCATGACTCCTTGTCTGGCGCGGGGGCCGCTGACGCGGCGAGGGTGAGCTCACTGATGGCCGTGACGCTCAGCTGGTCGCGGTGCACCTCGGCGACGACGCGACCATCACGCATGATCAGGACACGGTCGCTGATGGCGGCGAGCTCCTCGTAGTCCGTCGAGGCGATCACGGTCGACGCGCCGACGCGGGCGCTCCGGGCGAGGAGCTCGTAGATCGAGGCCTTCGCGCCGACGTCGACGCCCTGCGTCGGTTCGTCGAGCAGCATCACCAGGGGCTCGCACCGCATCCACCGAGCGAGGACCACCTTCTGCTGGTTGCCGCCGCTGAGCGTCGACAGCGTCGCCTCGGCGTCGTGCGGCACGACGCCGAGGCGATCGAGCCAGACGCCGACCTCCCGACGCTCGGCCCGGGCGCTCAGCCATCGGCCGAGTCCGAAGGGGATACGAGGCAGGGTGACGTTCTCGCGCAGGCTGAACGACGGCGTCGCGCCGCGCTTTGCCCGGTCGGCCGGGATCAGCGCCATGCCTGCCGCGATGGCATCGTGAGGGGTGAGCCCGTCGTGCCGCACGCCGTCGACGACCACGTGACCGCTGGTCACCGGCTTCGCGCCGAACAACAAGTAGGGCAGCTCCTCGCGACCGGATCCGTCGATGCCGGCGATCCCGACGATCTCGCCGCGGTGGACGTCGAAGCTCACGTCGCGCACGACGTCACCGCTGAGACCGTTCACCGACAGGACGACGTCGTCGCGCGGTGCCGGGGGGTCGGGGTAGAACTGCTCCAGCGGACGACCCACGATGAGCGCGACGAGCTCGTCGTGACTGATCGAAGCGGTGTCGACCGTGTCGACGAGCAGCCCGTCGCGCAGGACCGTGACGCGGTCGGCGATCTGGAAGACCTCGTCCAACCGGTGCGACACGTAGAGCACCGTGCCCCCCATCGTCCTGATCCGCCTGACGAGCTCGAAGACCAGAGCGACCTCGTCGGCGGGCAGGGCAGCGGTCACCTCGTCGAGGACGAGCACACGCGCCGCTTGCACGCCGTCGCGCAGGGCTCGTGCGACCGCGACCATCGTGCGCTCGGCCGGACCCAGGTCTCGCACCATCGCACCGGCATCGATCTCGATCCCCAGGCCGTCGAGGAGCGTCTGCGCCCTGCGCCTCTCGCGCCCGTCACTGAGCCACCGACGATCCTGGTCGCTCGCCCCGAGGGTGAGATTCTCCGAGACCGTCAGGTCGTCGATGACGCCCAGGTCCTGGTGGACGAACCGCAGTCCGGCCGCAGCCGCCGAGGACGCCGAGCCCAGGCGCAGCGACTCTCCGTAGACCTGCGCGTCCGGCTCACCCTGCGGCTGGTGGAACCCGGCCAGGAGCTTAATCAGTGTCGACTTGCCGCACCCGTTCTGCCCGAGCAGGGCGTGGACCTCGCCCTCACGCAACGACAGGTCGACGCCGTCCAAGGCCTTGGTCGCACCGAACACCTTGGTGACGGAGCGGAGCTCGAGTGCGGTCGCGGCGAGCGCGACCGCACTCGTGCCCTGGGTCATGAAGCGGCGCTCCAGGCACCCGTGAACGTCTTGGCCAGATCCGGGACGGTCCACAGGTTCTCCAGGTCGGCCGAGTCGATGTTGCTCTCGTCGAAGACCTGCACCTTGCTGTCCGGATCGAGCAGCTCGGCCGGCGCGCTTCCCGATCCGGCGAAGCGGGCGGCGACGTCCATCATCCGCCAGACGCCGGTCAGGCTCTCCAAGGTGACGGCGGCAGCCTGCGTGCCGTCCTTGATGGCCTTCAGATCGGTCGGCTGCGCCCAGGACGTCCCGACCTTCGCCGAGAGCCCCGCCGCCTTGATGGCCGGCCCGACGCCAAGCACGAAGGCCGACTGCGTCGACAGCACGTAGGTGATGTCGGGGTTCTTCTGCAGGTAGCTGACGACCTGTCCGGGGATCTGCTTGCCCACCTGGGTGACCTGCACCTTCAGTCCCTCGATCTCGCACGAGGGACACAGCTTCTCCACCCGCGCCTTGGCACCCTCGAAGGCGGCGACGTGCAGCGGGTAGGCGCCGTCGTAGAGCACCACGGCCTTGGCCTTGCCGTTGGAGTCGGCGATCGCCCAGTCGGTCAGCGTCGCCGTGCCGGCGGCCCACACCTTGCTGGCGTTGACCGTGGCGTCGACGCCCTGGTCACCGACGTTGAGCGGCGTGGAAGCGAGGATCACGTTGATGCCCTCCTCGTCCGCCTGCTCCATCTGCGGCTTGATGACCTCGTCGGGCACGAGGCTGTACGAGATGATCGACTGCGGCTTGTCGGACAGCGCCTGGGTCCAGGCCGCCGAGACCGCCTCGGGGGTGAGGTCCGATCGAGTGATCGTCAGATCCCAGTCAAGGGCCTTGGCGGCCTCCTCGTAGGTCGGCTCGGCGCTCAGGCACTCCGGGAGCTTGCACGAGATGACCGTGACCTTGACGCCGGCCGGCACCTTGGCGGTGAGGGCCGGCAACGTCAGTGCCGTCGGGTCCTGGCGGTAGCCCTCGACCAGCTTCTTGGCCTCGGCGACCCCGGCGGAGCTCGCCTCGGACCCCGCGTCGGACGCGCCGTCCGAGGAGTCGTCACTACCTCCGCATGCGGCCAGAACCATCGACGCCGCGGCGAGGCCGATCAAGGCCTTCGTCCGCCGGACTACGAGCTTTGCCATGTTGTCTCCTTGATGAGTCACGTCGCGTCCCGAGCCGAGACCTGAGTGATGTTCCACACGTTCGGCAGGTGTTTGCGAACGAACACTCACATTCGCATGCTGGAATTCCGGTGTCAAGGGACTTGGCCGCTCGTTTCTCGGCGATGTGTGACCAACGTCGCAGCCGCCCGTCGGACGCGCCGGGGCGCGCAGAAGCCTTCCCGGACCGGCGGGAGACCGCGCGGTCCGGGATGCTGGGCAGAAGCGTCAGCCGCCGCTCACGCGCCCCCGGACGTCACCGAAGCCGATCCTCGACCCGTCGGGTCCCGGTGCCGATCCCTCAATGACGATCTCGTCCCCGTCCTCGAGGAACGTACGCTCCCGGCCATCGACCACGACCGGTTCGGCTTCCCCCCAGGTCAGCTCGATGAATGCCCCGCGCTGGTCCCGCTCCGGACCCGAGATGGTGCCCGACGCGAAGAGGTCACCGGTGCGCGAGGTGGCGCCGTTGACGGTCGTGTGGGCCAGCATCTGGGCGGGCGACCAGTACATGCTGGAATAGGGCGGCCGCGACACGACCTGCCCGTTCCACCGCACGGCGAGGTCGACGTCGAGCGCCCACGAGCGCCGCTCGCGCAGGTACGGCAGCGGTTCGGGGTCCTGGACGGGGCCGGTGATGCGTGCGTCCTCGAGGGCCAGCAGCGGCACGACCCATGGCGAGATCGACGTCGCGAAGCTCTTGCCCAGGTGCGGGCCGAGAGGCACGTACTCCCACGCCTGGATGTCGCGGGCCGACCAGTCGTTGACCAGCACCGCACCGAAGACGTGCTCGGCGAAGTCGTCGGTGCCGATGGGCCCGTCGGCCGGTACGCCGACGACGAACCCCAGCTCGGCCTCGATGTCGAGCCGCTGGCTCGGCCCGAACTCGGGCTCGGACCGATCCGGGACACGGCGCTGCCCGTTCGGCCGCCTGATCGGCGATCCTGACACCACGACCGTCCCCGCCCGGCCGTGGTAGCCGACCGGCAGGTGCTTCCAGTTCGGCATCAGCGGCTCGGAGTCGGGACGGAACAGCCGCCCGAGGTTCGTCGCGTGGTGCTCCGATGCGTAGAAGTCGACGTAGTCCGCCACTTCGATCGGGAGGTGGAGCGTCACCGAGTCGATCGGGTGCACCGACCCCTCGTCGACCTCGTCGGACAGGACCAGCTCCGTGACCTGGCGCCGCACCTCGATCCAGCGGTCACGTCCTTGCGCCATGAACGCGTTGAGCGTCGGCTGGGCGAGGTCGTCGCCGCCCAGGGTCGCGGACAGGTCGACCACGGCGTCGCCGAAGCGGACGCCGATGCGTCGGGCCGTGCCCTCCGTGCTGAAGACGCCGTAGGGGAGGTTGTGGACGCCGAACTCGGAGCCGGCTGAAACGTGGAGACGGGTCATGGGGTGCTGATTCCTTCTGGCGGGGCGGAGGGGGTCGGGAGCAGGCCGAGGGCGGTCAGGTCGTCGAGTGGCTCCTGGATGCTGCAGGTCCCGAAAGACAGGAGGCTTCTCGGTGCCGACACCCGCGCGATGCGCGAGACGATGTCGCCGGAGTCCCGGTTGGCGAGGAGGGCGGCGAGCTCGTCGGGCCCGGCGCCCTCGGCCGCCGACTGGGCGGCGAGCAGGACGTTGAGGTAGCCGTGCTGCTCGAAGCGGTTGTCCCGGCCCGTGTTGCGCACCGCGTGGTGCAGTCCTGCCGTGGCCTTGAACGCGACGCCTCGGCGGGACGCCTCCTGGATCACGTCCGCGAGCTCGGCCTCGTCGGGGTGGGCCTCGGCCGTGACGCCGCCGGTGCGCAGCTTCGCGCGGGCCCCCAGGTCGGCGACGACGTCGAGCACGCGCAGGCGACGTGCGTCGCGCGGGATCTCGACGTGGACGTCGATCGAGCCGTCGAGCAGCCCCAAGGGGGCGAGCTCGTCCGGACTGGCCCCCTCGGGGAGTGCGACCTCCACCGCAACGACCGTGAGGCCGTCGATCCCCGACACCTGTTCGAGAGCTGCCCGCACGGTGCCCGGGCCTCCCGGGGCGGTGAGCGACAGGCGGATCGGGCGCGGCGGTGTCGTCAGCTCCCTCAGCCGTGGGATCGGGAAGACGAACGGCCCCACGAGGTCGGCGTGGCCGGAGTCCAGGTGCTCCAGGTGCTCCGAGAGCGCCCGCCCGAGGGGCGCGTTGCCGGGCGGGAAGAGCGCAGCGTCGTCGCACAGTCCCAGGAACAGATCGGGGATCATGTGAGCGGACCGCGACCGGCCCAGGTCCACGCGTAGCCGTCGTCCTCGCACGCCCGAGCGCCCTCGCCGAGCTCCAACGGCCGGAACGTGTCGACCATGACGGCGAGCTCGTCGAAGAACTCCGCCCCGATGCTCCGCTCGTAGGCACAGGCCTGGGGCCCGTGGGCATGGCCGCCCGGGTGGACCGAGATCGACCCGGGTCCGATGCCCGACCCCTTGCGGGCCTCGTAGTCGCCCCCCACGTAGAACATGATCTCGTCGGAGTCGACGTTGGAGTGGTAGTACGGCACCGGGATCGCGAGCGGGTGGTAGTCGACCTTGCGGGGCACGAAGTTGCAGATCACGAAGTTGGCGCCCTCGAAGACCTGGTGCGCGGGCGGGGGCTGGTGCACGCGCCCGGTGAGCGGCTCGTAGTCGGAGATGTTGAACGTGTACGGGTAGAGGCAGCCGTCCCAGCCGACGACGTCGAACGGGTGGTCGGCATAGGTGTACCTCGTGCCGACGATGCCGGTCGAGCCGCGGTGCTTCACGAGCACCTCGACGTCCGTGCCGTCCAGGACGAGGGTTTCGGCGGGTCCGTGCAGGTCGCGCTCGCAGAACGGGGCGTTCTCGAGCAGCTGGCCGAACCTGGAGAGGAATCGCTTCGGAGGCACGATGTGGCTGCTCGCCTCCATCACGTACGCGCGGACGGTCCCGTGCGGGATCCAGCGGTGCGTCGTGGCCCGTGGCACCAGGACGTAGTCGCCCTGCGTCGCCTCGAGCGCTCCGAACACGGTCTCGAGCCGGGCAGACCCCTCCTCGATGTAGACCATCTCGTCGCCGATCGAGCTGCGGTAGAGCGGCGAGTCCTTCGATGCCACGACGTACGAGATGCGGATGTCGGCGTTGCCCAGGATCAGCCGTCGACCGGTCACGACGTCGGTGCCGGCCACCACCTCGTCGGGGAACAGCTCGTGCAGCATCAGGTGCCGCGGCTTCAGCGGATGGTTGGGGACCGTCGACTGGTCGGGCAGCTCCCACACCGTGGCGTCGACGATCGCCGAGGGAATGTGACGGTGGTAGAGCAGGGACGAGTCGGACGAGAAGCCCTCCTCCCCCATGAGCTCTTCGTAATAGAGAGCGCCGTCGGGATCACGGTGCTGCGTGTGCCGCTTCGGCGGGATGCCGCCGATGTGCCGGTAGTAAGCCACGGGTGATCTCTCCTCCATGCGTCGCCAGGTAGTTCACACATTAACTACCTGCCGGTTCGCGCGCAAGGGTCGCACCGATCAGCGGCGGGTGCGCACGTCGATCTCGCTGCGGTCGGTGATCAGCTTGTTGAGCAGCGCGATCAGCGTGTGCTGCTCGGGCTCGGAGAGGGCACCCGCCCAGGCGCGCTCGCGCTCGTTCTGGGCCGCAAAGACGTCGACCATCGCGTCGTGCCCGTGAGGAGTCAGCGAGAAGCGGGCCGACCGCCCGTCGAGGTCGTCCGGCGTCCGATCGAGCAGCCCGTCCGCGACGAGCGACTTCGACAGGTTCGACACCGCGGCTCGGCTCATGCCTGCGACCTGGGCGGCCCGGGCAGGCTCGATGGGGCCCGCCAGCCAGGTGACGAACAGCAGGCGGAAGGACGACCACGACCATCCGCGCGGACGGTGCACGGCGGCCTCGAAGTCGTAGGTCATGACGGTGGACGCACGATTGAGAGTCAGCGCCAGCTCTGTGGCGAGCTGGTGCTCGTAGCCGTAGGTCGATCGCAGCGTCGCGTTGGCGCGCTCGATGAACGACCAGAAGGTGAGGTCGTCCGGCTTCGACACTGCTCCGCCATCCATGCCTCGAGCATAGGACCACCGCAGCCCGGGACGTGACCGATCCGACCGCCCCTACCCGCGCCTGGCGCGGGCGATCTCCGAGAGCGCATGGGCCAATGCCTCGATGTCCACATCGCCCAAGTGGTCCAGGAACGAGCGACGGACGCTCTCCAGGTGGGTCGGCCACGCCTCACGCAGACGGTCGAGACCGACGTCGGTCAGCACGGCCTGGAAGCTCCGACCGTCGGCCGACGCCTGCTCGCGGGTGACGCATCCATCCTTCTCGAGCCGGCCCACCGTCCGACTCACCGCGCTCAGCGACTGATGGCATCGACCCGCGAGCTCTGACATCGCCAGACGCCTGTCCGGGGACTCCGAGAGGTGCATCAGGACCAGGTACTCCGTCTGCGACATCCGGTGCTCGCGGACGAGATCATCGTCCATGGTCCTCAGCAGCTCGCGGAGGGCGGGCTGCAGGGCGCGCACGAGAGCCTCTTCCTTGGCGTCGAGGGGAGGTACCTCATCAGCGCTGCCCATGGCTCGAAGGCTACTGCGCGCCCACTCTCGGCACCACACGCGAGAGCCCCGGATGTGAACACCACTCCACAAAGACCGGTAGCCTGTGGCAGTGATCTCGGAACCACCCGATCCCGGGCCCGCCTCCCGATGGTTGTCCTCGGACGAGCTCCAGACGTGGTTCGCCCTCAACCGCCTTCTCGCACGGCTGCCCGCCGTGCTGGACAGCACGCTGCAGCGATCGTCGGGGCTGAGCCACGTCGAGTACTACGTGCTGGCCGGACTGTCCGACCAACCGTCCCGGTCGATGCGGATGGGGCAGCTGGCCCAATTCGCGAACTCGCAACCTTCACGACTGTCACACGTCACTGCCCGGCTGGAGAAGCGCGGGCTGGTGCGACGCGAGTCCGACCTGTCTGACGGCCGCTCGACGTGGGCCGTGCTGACCGACGCTGGTCACGACGCTCTCGTGGCAGCGGCACCGGGGCATGTCGACCAGGTGCGGCGTCTGGTCTTCGACACTCTCACCGCACGAGAGCAGCATGCGATGCGAGACGCGGCTGCGGCGATCCTCGCGAAGATCGACGCGGCTCCCCACGGCGACCAGCCCGGCTGAGCTGCCTGCAGACGCTCCAGACCATCGGCAGCGAGGACCGCGCGGACGCTGCGGCCGTCGGCCTCGCACCGCAAGAGGATCAGTCGAGACGGACGAAGTCCTTGGCCGCGAGGGCGCCACCGAACTCCTGGGCGCGCCCACCGCCACCGATCGTTCCCAGGTCGACTGCCGCGAAACCGAGACTCTCGACAAGTGCGACGACATCGTCTCGGGCGTCGGAATCGTCACCCGAGACGAACAGCACGCGGCGACCACTGCCGACCACTGGCTCATCCGCGAGGTTCGAGGCGGCCAGCGTGTTGAACGCCTTGACGACACGAGCGCCCGGCACAGCTTCTGCCACCAGGTGTGTCGAAGCACGTCCCCCCAGATCACGGGGCCTGAAGCTGGGCAGATCGACGGCATTCGTCGCGTCCACGACGACGCGACCGTCCCACGTGACCTGGTGGGTGACCTCTTCGACGCTGTCGAAGAGCACCGCGAGGATCACCACGTCGGCCTGCAGCGCCTGCTCCGTCGTCACCGGCTCGACCCAAGGAGCGTACTGCTGGGTCAGCTCAGAAAGACTTTCTGGCCCGCGACTGTTCGACACGCCGACGGAGATCTCGCTGGCGGCGAAGCGGCGAGCGAGGGCGGATCCGATGTTGCCCGCTCCGACAATGGCGTACTTCATGCTGGGTTTCCTTCTCTTCGTGATCGATCAAGGGGTCGGTGTGGGTGCACGACCCGATCGTGCATCCGCTGGAGGACGTGGCTCAGACCGTCCCGGTGGGGTGTCGGGCCGCTCTGTGCCGCACATCTCTATGGCGGATCGGCACCACGCGCCATCGCGGTGAACGCACCGGCCAGCAGCTCGATGTCGATCCCGGCGAGATGATCGAGGAAGTTCACGCGGACGCTACGAAGGTGCGTCGGCCAGGCTGCCTGCAGGCGCACCAAGCCATCGGCGGTGAGGACCGCACGGACGCTGCGGCCGTCGGACGTGCACGGCTCGCGGCGGATCAGTCCCTCCTGCTCGAGGCGTCCGATGGTACGGCTGACCGCGCTCACCGACTGGTGGCAGTCACCGGCGAGGTCCGACACGGCGATGCGCCCGTCGCGCGACTCCGACAGGTGCATCAGCACGAGATACTCCGTGTGGGTCAACCCGTGCTCGCGGTTGAGGTCATCGTTCATCCGTCGCTGCAGCTCGCGCAGGACCGGCTGCAGAGCGCGCACGAGGATCTCCTCGCGGTCGTCCAGGGGATGGATCGCCGAACCGTCAGCCACCATCGTCAGCGCTCCGCGCGCCACGGTTCGCGACCGCGGCTCCGACGGACGGACGGTGCGACGCCAGGATGCAGGCCATGACCAGAGCAGCACCCACGACTCCGTCGAGGACCCAGTGGTTGCCGGTGCCCACGACCACGAAGGACGTCACCGCCGCGTAGGCGGTCCCGACGACGCGCCACGTCCGCCCGAGCCTCCCGAGCCGCCAGGCGACCCAGACGGCCCATCCCACGTGCATCGACGGCATCGCGGCCAGCTCGTTGGTGTACGACGCGAGGCCCCCCGGGGCGGAGGCGTGCCCCGACCACCAGCCGGCCCATTCGTACATGTGCAGCGTGTCGATCCATCCGCCATCCATCAACCGGGGAGGTGCCGTCGGAAGCAGGATGTAGGCCACGAGGCTGATCGACGTCGCGACGACCAGCACAGTACGGGCGCGTCCGTACTCGTCGCGCTGCCACCGATACGTCATCCACAGCACCATGGGCGTCACGACGTAGTGCAGTGCCGAGTACCAGTAGGAGCTGGCGATCGCGAGGGAGGGGACCCCCGAGACCCAGTGGTTCAACGTCAGCTCGACGTCCCAGCCCAACACGTCCTCGAGGTGCACCAGCGACCTGGCCCGCTCCGCCGCTCCGGCGACGTCCTGGCCGGCGAGGAGCCGGCTGGCGCTGTAGCCGACGTAGAGCCCGACCAGCAGGGCCAGCTCCTTGCCGCCGCGCAGCACGCCGGCACCGCGGTGGCTGGCGGCGATCAGGTCCGCGAGGGACCGCCGGTGGGTTCGTGCCGCCTGATGGCAGATGACGCTCATACCCGCTATACTTGCATGCGCAAGCACTTGTGTCGAGAGTCAGGTCAAGGAGGGCTCATGAACAGCGCATCACATCCGTGTCCGCCCGCCCCACGGTTCGAGTTCGGTCTCAACTCGTTCGGTGAGGTGGCTGCGACGTCAACGGGCGCTGGGGTCAGGGTGCTGTCCACCAACGATCCCGTGCGGATCTATCAGGAGTTCGCGACCGTCGACGGCGAGGCCGACCCGGTCCAGCAGTGGACACCCACAGGCACCTCCCCCACACGCATCACCCCATCAGGCAAGGCGGTCCACGCATGAGCATCTTCCACGACGTCCCCGACACGACGCGTCCCATCGAGTTCGGGCTCGACACGTTCGGTGACATCCCCGACGACGGTGTCGGCCGACTGCTGAGGCATGGCGACGCGATCCGCCAGGTGCTCGACGAGGCCATCCTGGCCGACCAGCTCGGCGTCGACGTCTACGCCGTCGGCGAGCACCACCGACCCGAGTTCGCGATCTCGTCGCCGGAGACTGTTCTGGCCGGCATCGCCACCCGCACCGACCGGATCAAGCTCGCCTCCGGGGTCACCGTGCTCTCGTCCGACGACCCCGTGCGCGTGTTCCAACGCTTCGCCACCGTTGACGCGCTGTCGGACGGTCGCGCCCAGGTCATCCTCGGCCGCGGGTCGTTCACCGAGTCGTTCCCCCTGTTCGGCTACGACATGGCCGACTACGAGGTCCTGTTCGAGGAGAAGATCGAGCTGTTCGCGGAGCTGCTTAAGGAGGGACCCGTCACGTGGTCGGGCACCACCCGCCCCGCACTGGTCGACGCCGAGGTGTACCCGAAGACCGACTCGGGACACCTGGACACCTGGGTGGGCGTGGGCGGTTCGCCGCAGTCCGTCATCCGCACCGCGAAGTACGGGCTGCCGCTCATGCTGGCGATCATCGGCGGCAACCCCGACCGGTTCGCCCCGTACGTCCAGCTGTACCAGCGGGCCGCCGCGCAGTTCGGCACCACGGCCCACCCCGTCGGCATGCACTCCCCCGGCTTCATCGCCGACACCGACGAGGAGGCCGTTGAGCTGGTCTGGCCGCGCTACCGGGTCCTGCGGGACCGGATCGGCGCGCTGAGGGGATGGCCCCCGGTCACGCGCGCCGAGTTCGACTCCGAGATCGCTCACGGGTCCCTCTACATCGGCTCGGCCGAGACCGTCGCGACCAAGATCGCCGGCGCGCTCCGCAACATCGACGTCGGGCGGTTCGACCTCATCTACACCGCCGGCGGCAGCATTCCCGCCGCGGCCCGACTGCGTGCCGTCGAGCTCTACGGAACGACCGTCATCCCGCGGGTCAGGGAGCTCCTCGGCACCGACGTGCCGCTCGGCGACCGGACGATGGCGTGACCGCACCGGCGCGCATCGGCATCCTCGGTGCCGGCAAGGTCGGCACCGTGCTGGGTCGGCTCGCCGTGGCCGCCGGTCATCCGGTGATGATCGCCGGGTCCGGCGACCCCGACAAGATCGCCCTGACGGTCGAGGTCCTCGCCCCCGGTGCCGTCGCGGCAACGGCCGACGAGGTCGTCGCTGCGGCGGACGTCGTGATCCTCGCCCTCCCGCTGGGCAAGTACCGCTCGGTGTCGCCCGCCGCCGTGGCCGGCAAGCTCGTCATCGACGCGATGAACTACTGGTGGGAGATCGACGGCGTCCGCGACGACCTGAGCGATCCACGGACGTCCACGAGCGAGATCGTGCAGGCACACCTGGCCGACTCGCGCGTCGTCAAGGCCTTCAACCACATGGGCTACCACGACCTGGAGGACGAGGCCCGGCCCGCCGATGCCCCGGGGCGCAAGGCCATCGCGATCGCTGGCGACCACGTCGACGACGTCTCGGTGGTCGCCGCCGTCGTCGACTCGGTCGGCTTCGACCCAGTCGTCCTCGACCGGCTCGCCGACGGCGTGCGCCTGGAACCGAGGACCGAGCCCTTCGGCGCCGACGTCGACGCCGCGACCCTGCGGGCCATGATCGGACGGTTCGCCGATTCCGAACGCGGCATCGAGGTCCTCGCCGCCCATGCATGACACCACTTCGCCCCCGCCGCCCCCGTCACGAGGAGCACCTCTTGATCACTATCGCCGACCAACCCGATCTGCGCCGGTTCGAGGCCCGCGACGAAGGGACGCTCGTCGGCTTCGCCGACTACATCCGCACGGATGAGCTCATCGTGTTCACCCACACCGAGGTCGACACGGCGTGGGAGGGACACGGGGTGGGCTCCCGTCTCGCGGAGATCGGCATCAGGACCGCTGAGCACAACCATCTTCGCGTGCTGGCCATCTGCACCTTCATCGCCTCATGGATGGCCCGTCACCCGGAATTCGCGCACCTGGAGTATCGGTCGACCAGCGCGGTGACCGACTGAGCCCCGACACCACCACCCACGAAGGAGACACCGTGCCAGACGAGAGCGCGCCGGACGCCAGAGGGACCGATCCCGGATCCACCCGCAGGACCTACGTCGGCACAGCGATCGACGTCAGCTTCGACGCGGCGTTGTGCCGGCACGCGGCCGCATGCGTGCGCGGTCTCCCCGAGGTCTTCGACACAGCGGCCCGCCCGTGGATCCGACCTGACGCGGCCGACGCGACGCGTGTCGCGGAGGTCGTCGCACGATGCCCCTCTGGGGCCCTGCGCAGCAGGATGCACAACCCGTCCCCGTAGGCCCCCGTCGCGCACGACACAACCGGCGTCAGTGCATGTATTTGAACCCCGTCAAAGCGCCTGCTGCGCAGTGACGATCTGACGGCCGTCTCGCGGTCGACGAACGGCAACCGACCCGTTCGATGTCGATCGGCGACCTCTTGTCCCCTCCCACCGCATTCCGAGGAGCACCAATGACCGACTCCAACTACGCCGGCAGCTTTCTTCGCCTGATCTGGCCTCAGTGGCAGGGCGCCACCCCAGCCAACGTCAGCGCGTTGACGCAGCCGCTGCCCGACACCAGCGCCCGCCTCGGGTATCACATCGGCAGCCACCTGCTTCGCCACCTGGCACCGCAGCACGACGGCCCTGAGCGCATCGTTCCGGTCTCGATCACATCGTCGGGTCTCAAGACGGAGTCTGGAGTGTTCGCGCGTGACGTGCTTCTTGAGCAGCTGCGCACGGCCCTGATGATCCTGACCGAGGAGGACGCGGGCAGGGTTCTGACGTTGGGTGGGGAGTGCTCGGTCAGCGTGGCACCCTTCAGCCATCTCGCAGCGCGATACTCGGATGACGTGGCGGTCGTGTGGATCGATGCGCATCCCGACACAGGAGTGCCGGGTGGTTCGTACGAGGGCTACCACGCCATGGCCGTCTCGCACCTGCTCGGCCACGGCGACCCCGACGTGGTCGCCGCCCTGCCTGCCGTCTTCCCGGCCGCTCGTGTCGCGCTGGCCGGGCTGCACGTGTGGGAGGACGACCAGGAGCCACTCATCCGCGAGTGGGGGCTCACCTCCTTCTCCCCCACTGATCTGCGCAGGTCGTCGACCCCGATCGTCGAGTGGCTGCGCTCCACCGGCTGCTCCAAAGTTGCCATCCACCTCGACGTGGACGCGATCGATAGCGATGAGGTGGTACTCGGGCTCGGGGCCGAGCCCGGTGGGCTCAGCATCGAACAGGTCGTCCGTCTGGTGGGCGACGTCTCGCAGGCCGCCGAGGTCGTCGGACTCACCGTCGCCGAGTACATCCCTCGACAGGCGATCATCATGCGCGACCTGCTGGCACGGTTGCCGCTCTTGAGCCACGGGTAGAAGGCCGCGCTGAGACCGCAGACGGCAACGCGCTTCAGCGGCGGCGTCCCTGTGTTGAACGACGTCTAGCGACAAAGGCCGACGAGGCTGCCGGGATGGGCCATCGTTCTTGAGCAGGTCGCTATCGCGAGAATCGATTCGACTCAGGCTCTGCCGATCTGCAACGCCCATCGCTGAAGCACCAGGGACGCCCGCTTGATGTGCTCCTCCAACGCAGCCACGGCAGCGTCGACGTCCCGCTCGAGCGCAAGCTCCATCAGCCGGCGATGCTCAGACGCTGGGTCACGACCAGTGTCGCCAGCCAGCGACCACGCCCACCGTCGATACAGGTCCGCGTTCGGTCCTCATGACGGGCGCCGACAGCACACTTGCCACCGCCCGGGTCGCGGGGCTCGTGTCGCTGCCCGCCGTGGTGGCAGGCCGATGAGCACCCAAATCACCGTCGACATCGCGGACGGCATCGCCACCGTCGTCATGGACGGTCCGTTGGCTCGTAACGCGCTCGACGTAGGCGCGATAGACTTCCTCGCCGACGAGCTCGCCCGGCTCCACATGCTCGACGAGTTGCGCTGCCTGATCTTGACCGGCGCGGGCGATTCATTCTGCGCCGGCGCGGACCTGGGAGCCATGCAGGCCCCCTCAGGACCTAGCGAGGATCAGGCGCGAGCTGCTGAGCAGGAACGTCAGAACGCCGCCATCATGGCGGCGGCCTCTCGCGTCATCAACGGCTGGTCAGCTTTTTAGCACCCATCATCGCCCGCGTCGTCGGTTCGGCTGCCGGCGTCGGCGCCTCCATCGCATTCGCGTGCGATCTCGTGGTCGCATCGCGACGGTCCTTCTTCCTGCTCCCCTTCACAGGTAACGGGCTGCTTCCCGACGGCGGCGCGACGTTGACGGTCGCCGCCTCCATCGGGCGGGCCCGGGCCCTGCGGCTGGCGCTGCTCCGCGAACGTTTGACCGCCCCTGCCGCCTTCGACGCCGGGCTGATCGCAACCGTCTGCGAGGAGTCCGAAATCGATCGACTCGTGAGGGACTGGGCAGCTCAGCTGGCCGGTGGGGCCACGACCGCGCTGAGCCGCACCAAGGCCGCCATCAACAGCAGCACGCTCGGCGGACTCGCCGCCGCCTTGCATCGTGAGACCGAGGAGCAGCTGCCCTTGCTCGTCTCGGCAGACCATCGCGAAGGCGTCAAAGCCTTCTTCGAACATCGACCGCCCGAGTTCGCCCACGACCCGACCCACGACGGACGACGTCCTTGACGGCACGCGGTCGTCTCACCGCGTTGCCTCACAGGGCCGTCATCACAGGGCCGTCATATGGGTGCTCCAGAAAGATCAGCGCCGGGTCGAGCGGCCTGTCCCCGAATCGTCCCAGGATGCTGTGGGCCGCCATCATCTCGCACAACTCGATGCCGTGCGTCGAGGCCAGAGTGCGCGCAGCAGCGAGCATCAGCCACGCCAAGCGTTGCGCGAACAGGCACCGCACCAGGGTGCCCGTCCGCTCGCGCGGCACCGTGCGGCTTCCCGCTAGGACCCATCGGTTGCGCCGGTGTCCTCGTCGACGTTTGCCAGGAACGCGGTGACGGCGTGCGCGAAAGCCTCGGGCGCTTCCATCGCGACGTGATGACCGACGCCGTCGAGGACGACCGACTCGGGACTACCCTCCTGGATGCGCTCGAGTGTGGCCGCAGTGAAGCCGCCGGCGAGTCCACCGATCGCCAGCGTCGGCTTTCGCAGCGGATGCGCCTCGAGCAGCGTCCGCAGCGCGTCACCCTCGGTGAGGATCGAGCGGTAGATGCCAGCAGCACCGAGCCAACCGCCGGTTCGTGTGTACCCGCGAGCGAGCTCGTCCAGGTCTGGGTCACCGAACGCGCCCTTCACGATAGTCATCGAAGGGAACGCCCAGTCGGCCAGCAGCCGGCGCTCCTTGCCTTCGAGCAGCAACGCGGGGACCTCTGGCGCCGCGAAAAAACCGAGATGCCATGAGCCGCCGTTCGTGACGTCCGCGAAGGCTTCGAGCCCGTAGCCGGGGAGCCCCACCTCGGTCGCTATGAGACTCCGAACGAGCCCGGGGTGCTCGGCGGCGAGTCGCACGACAGGTCCGCCGGAGATGTCCTGTCCGACGAGGTGGACCGGACCGACACCGAGGTGCTCGACAAGGAGGCGCAGGTCATCGGCTGCGACCGCGCTCGAGAACGACTCGTCGGCCACGTCGGAGTCGCCGAAGCCGCGCAGGTCCACGGCGAACACCCGGTGATGGGCAGCCAGCAGCGGGATGACGCGGTGGAACACCCACCACGATTCCGGAAAACCGTGAACGAGTAGGACAGGAGAACCTGCCGTGCCCGCGGAGACGACGTGCAGCTTCGTATCTCCGATGTGCACGCGGTCGTGCACCACCCCCGGGATCGTGGCACCCACCGCTCCTCTCGCCTGCTCGTTCGTGCTGCTGATATCGGTCATGACCTACCTCGATTCCGGCGTCGGCCAGTCCGACAACTTGGTTGTCATTCTATGGCTAGACAACTCGGTTGTCAATCGACCCCGACCTTGCTACGGTCGAGGGATGCAGGTCTCCGAAGGCGTACGGCTCGCTCACCTGCTCATCGGTTCCTTCGAGGCGATGGTGGATGAGGTCGTGAGCGACCTTGCTGGGCGTGAGCATCCTGGAGTGACCGCGAGCCTGGAGTTTGCCCTCACTGCGATCGACCAGGGAGCGAGCACCGCCTCAGACCTTGGGCGGCAGCTGGGAATCTCCAAGCAGGCCGCAGCCAAGTCGATTGCCACCCTCGAGCAGCTCGGCTACGTCGCACGTACGACAGACGCACAGGACCGGCGCCGTGCCGTCCTGCAGGTCTCGGACCAGGGCCGCGAGATGATCACCCTGGGCGCGACGAAGTTCGACGAGATCCGGCAGCGCTGGATCGCGTCGCTGCAGCCGGGCGAGGCCGAGATCGTCGAGGCGGCCCTGGCGAAGCTTCACACCCGACCTTCCCCGACCGACTGAGGCTTCGCGCACGCGGGCACAAATCTCCGCAGCACAGGAGTGGACGTCGCATGAGTCGACCCATCGCGATCGCAGGGGACGTCGACGCTGGTTCCGAGAGGGTCTGGGGCGTTCTGGCGGACCTCGAAGGTCCACGAGTCGAAAGCGCAAACCCGCCAAACGCGTGCGGGCGTGACCGGAAGTTCCGGTCACGCCGCGCAACGAGGGGTTCCGGCGTCGTTCAGACGGCGCGCAGCGGCTTCAGCGCACCGGCCCAGGCCTCGAGCTGGTCGAACAGCACCACGACGGCGTCGTCGTGCTGCGCCCCCGGCGCGAAGGTCGAGAAGTTCTCGAAGTCGGTGAACAGGGAGAACGCCAGCTGCTGCCGCACGTCGGCGATCTGCAGCTCTGCGCAGATGCCGCGCAGGTGCTCGATCGCGCGGGCACCGCCGAGCGAGCCGTACGCGACGAAGGCCGCGGCCTTGTTGTTCCACTCGGCGTAGAGGTAGTCGATCGCGTTCTTGAGGACGCCCGACGTCGAGTGGTTGTACTCCGGCGTCACGAAGATGAAGCCGTCGTAGCCGGCGATCTTCTCGGCCCACGCCTTCGTGTGGTCGCCCGTGTACTGGCCCATGCTCGGCGGGATCGCCTCGTCCAGGTGCGGCAGCGGGTGGTCGAGCAGATCGATCAGCTCGTAGGTGGCGTCCCGGGACGCTGACTTCTCGACGACCCAGTCGGCCACTCCCTTGCCGTTGCGGCCCGGTCGGGTCGATCCCAGGATGATGCCGATGCGGAGGTTGCTCATGATGGTGTGTCCTCTGTTTGACGGGTGGTGGTGGCGCGATGAAATGCGGTGCCGACGGTGGTCAGAACTGCTCGGGCCCGAGCCGGCCGACGACCACGAAGATGGCGAGAGCGAGCAGGACGACGTTCACGAGGGTGTTGGCATACTCCCGGCGACGGCTGTGCGTGACGACCGCCCCGATCATGATGACCGCGAGGCCGATGCCGGCCGCCGCGACGACCCAGGTCGCCACGTCGAGCAGACCTGGCAGCACCAGGCCGATCGCGCCGAGCACCTCGAGCGCCCCGATGATCCGGACCGTCGCGGGCGACACGTCACCCGCCCAGCCCTGGCCTGACGCGACCAGGTCGGCCTGCGACTTGGTCAGCTTCATGACGCCGGCGAGCAGGAACATGACCGCCAGCACGCCGGCCGCGGTCCACAGCGCGGCGTTCACGACGATGCCAGATCTGTTGCTTGAAGATTCATGTGTCTAGCCTAGCATGACTTGAATGTTCAAGTCTCTGTCATGGTTCCCAAGAGTTTTCGCTGACGCGATCCGAGCGGGCGCATCGGCTGACTGCCGAAGCAAATGGATGACAGGTCGACGCCGACACCCCCGCGACCGGACTCTCATGGCCACCGAGGTGCCTGCCCTCGGACGGGCGGTGCCGTCGGCCTGCGACACCCGATCACCGTCGGTCGTCCTAGAATCGGCCGCATGACGACGGATGACGGCACCGGCTCCTCGGCCCGGTGGTTGTCCGAGGACGAGCTCGAGACATGGCACGCACTGAACATCCTGCTCGCCAGACTCCCCACGGCCCTCGGCGAGCAGCTCCAGCGCGACTCCGGACTGAGCTTCATCGAGTACTACGTCCTGGCGGGCCTCTCAGACCAGCCGGGATGGACCATGCGCATGAGCCATCTCGCAGTCTTCGCCAACTCTGAGTTGTCCCGGCTCTCGCACCTGATGTCGCGCCTCGAGAAGCGGGGCCTCGTCCGCCGCGAGCCTGATCCGACCGACCGGCGCTTCACCTGCGCGATCCTGACCGACTCGGGGCACGACCTTCTGACAGATGCGGCACCTGGCCACGTCTCCGAGGTTCGTCGCTTGATCTTCGATCGGCTCGACGAGGCTGCGCAGCACGCGCTTCGCGACGTCACCGAGCAGATCAGGCTCCAGCTCGGCGTGCTGCCGATCGGACCTCCGCGCACCACCCCGCCCCCTCCGAGGAGCTGACCGCGCGCAGCCAGGACGCGCGCGTAGGTTGACCGTCGATCGACGATTCGACATGTCCGAGTGCATCGACGCCGGAGTCGGCCGCGATCAACCATGTGGACGAACGCGCGACGCCTTCGACCATGACTCCCTTCGCTTCCCCTCGGTCACGGCGTTGACACCGGTGTGGTCGTTGACCATCGGATGTACGCGGCGTCCGACCCCAACCACCGGAGCAAGGACCACGTCTTTCAGCATGCTGCGCCAGTGAGGAGTCACGGTCGTTCTCGTGGATGCGTTTCATGCGGCGTCATTGCGACGATCATCGGCGGCTCCTCGGTCTGATGCTCCGACACACGGGCCGATCGGGCCATCAGGCAACGGGGCGATCAGGCGATCAGTCTGGTCAGCCGGTGGGCCTGATCCAGCAGCAGTCCGCCGAGCTCGGGTCGTCGCGCCGCACGAAACCGCGACTCCACACCCGTCAGGCTCAGGGCCCACGCGGGCGAGCCGGCGCGATCGAAGACCGCGGCCCCCATGCCCCAGCTGCCCTCGACCACGAGACCCGGGTTGGTCGAATAGCCGAGGTCGCGGGTCTTGGCGATCCGACCGAGAAGCGCGTCCTTGCGATGGGACGCTCCCCAAACCCGACTCAGGTCGTGCTCGTCGAGATACCGGTCGACGTCCCTGTCAGGCAGGTGCGCCAGCACCACCAGCCCGGCAGAAGCGACCCCCAGTGGGAATCTGATCCCCTCGTGCAATACATGCGAACGCAGCGGAAAGCTCCCGTCCTCCCGCAGCAGGCAGACGGTCTCCCACCCCCTGCGCGCAGTGAGGAACGCACTCTCGCCGCTCTCCCGGGCCAGTTCCGAGATGACGACGCGCGCGTGATGACTGATGTCGTAGCGGGCCGCAGCCGACGCGCCCAACAGGTAGAGCTCGGGCCCGAGGTGCCACACACCTGTCTGTTCGTCCCGATCGATCAACCCCTCACGCAGCAGGGACGACAACACCCGATGGGTCGTGGGCCTGGTCAGGTCTCCGGCACGGGCGAGCTCGGTCGTCGACGCACCATCGGGCTCGGCTGCGCCGACTGCACGCAGCAGCACTCCCACCCGGGAAATGACGTCCGGACCCTTCGATGGAGACACCATTTGTGAACAGTAGCGTCCATTTAACGGACGCAACGTCGAATCTGGTTCAACTCGCGAACAATACCTACGGGATCGGCGCTCATCATTGACGTGTCCCGGGCCATGGTGTCAGCGTTCACTGAACGAACACACCGGCAAGGAGCCTCATGAGCAACACCACACCCCCCTCTACAGCTGAGATCATCGCCGGTCTCGCCCACGACGGGATGACCATCGCCGTCGGCGGCTTCGGACTGTGCGGAATCCCGTCCGACCTCATCGAGGCCTTGCGCGACTCCGGCGCACGCGATCTCACGATCGTGTCCAACAACATGGGCGTCGACGGCAAGGGCCTCGGCCTGCTCCTGGAGAACCATCAGGTGACCAAGGTCGTCGCCTCCTACGTGGGCGAGAACAAGCTGTTCGCCCGCCAGTACCTCGACGGTGACCTCGAGGTCGAGTTCAACCCGCAAGGAACCCTCGCCGAACGGCTCCGCGCAGGCGGTGCCGGGATCCCTGCGTTCTACACACGGACGGGCGTCGGCACGGCCGTGGCTGAAGGGAAGCCGACAGCCGACTTCGACGGCATCACCTACGTCCAGGAGCGCGGCATCATCGCCGACCTGGCTCTGGTCCACGCCCACACCGGTGACGCACACGGCAACCTCCGCTACCGCCTGGCCGCGCGCAACTTCAACCCTGCCGTCGCCACATCCGGGCTCGTGACGGTGGCCGAGGTCGAGCACCTCGTCGACGCCCTTGACCCCGAGCTGGTCCACACCCCCGGGGTCTACGTGGCCCACACCATCCAGGCCCGCGAACGGGCCAAGGACATCGAGCAGCGCACCGTCCGCCCCCTCCCGACAGGAGCAGTCGCATGACCTGGACACGTGATGAGATGGCCAAGATTGCCGCCCGCGAGCTGCACGACGGCGACTACGTCAACCTGGGCATCGGCATCCCCACCCTGGTGGCCAACCACATCCCCCGCAACGTCACGGTGACCCTCCAGTCAGAGAACGGCATCCTCGGCATGGGACCGTTCCCGTACGACGGCGACGAGGACCCCGACCTCATCAACGCCGGCAAGCAGACCGTCACCGTCAACACCGGCGCCTCGTTCTTCGACTCCACCGAGTCGTTCGCCATGATCCGCGGGGGCAAGATCGACATCGCCATCCTCGGCGCCCTCCAGGTCGGCGCCAACGGCGACCTGGCGAACTGGGCCGTGCCCGGCGCCCTCGTGAAGGGCATGGGCGGCGCGATGGACCTGGTCGCCGGTACCAGACGCATCGTCGTGATCACCGACCACGTCGCCAAGGACGGATCGCCCAAGATCGTCCAGCACTGCACGCTGCCCCTCACCGGCCTGAGGGTCGTCGACCGCATCATCACCGACCACGCCGTCTTCGAGGTCACCCCGTCCGGTCTCGAACTCGTCGACCACGCATCCGGCGTCTCCCTGGAGAACCTCCGCGACATCACCGGAGCACCGTTCACGGTCGACCCCACCCTGCTGTGGGAGCCCACCGAACACTTGCAAGCAGATCCGGCGAGCTGGGAAGCTCCCGCCAATTGAAAGCTCCATCTCGGCCAACCTCCTCGGGGTGAAGAAAGTCGTCACTTTTGTTGTCATCACTGCTGTCTTTAGTGGCGAGGCGTCAGTCGGGTAGGGCCGCCGACGATGGGCAAGATAAGTCCACGGGGCACAGGTCCTGCGGTATCCGGCGCGAGTACGCACAGGACGTGCCACAGGGCCCCTCGTCCGGATTACCGCCGTCGACGGGCACGAAGTCAGTGGGGCCGGAGTGCTCAGGAAGGACTGCGGCCAGGACCCGGGTGCCGACCGTGTACGCGCGCCGCGCCTCTTCCAGAGGCAGGTCGGGCAGCAGTTGCGCCACCATGTCCGTCCGGCACCCTGCCACTAGGGCCATACGAGGCGGAGGGTACGTGCGTCATCGAGGGAGGGATGAAAAGTCATGTGCTGGTCCTGCCAGGTAGGGGATGGGGCGAGCGTGCGTGGACGAGGAGCCAGCCGAGACGAAGCAGCAGCGCCGCCGCGATGATGACGATGACCGCCTCACCGACGGCCACGGCCGAGACGAGACCGACGCGCTCGGCTATGCTGCCTACCCCTGACGGGCCGATCGCCATGCCGCCGTAGCAAGTCACGTAGTAGCGGGCCAGGCTCGCGCCACCGCTGTCGACCTGTCCCGCCAGCATCGAGACGCCCAGTGCGTTGCCGGTGCCGTTGGCCAGGCCGGTGACAGCGGCGCCCACGAGCACGAGACCGCGGTGCTCCGTCGCGACGCCTGCGTACGTGGCCACACCGCCGACGACGATGCCCGGGAGGATGATGAGCCTCAAGAGCGTCCAGCGCACCTGCCGCAGGGCGACCTGGCTGATGCAGACCAGCACAAGCGCCATCGACACCACGGCACCCAGCTGCAAAACGGTCATGTCCGGTGCCACGGACCTGATGGTCCGCGGCAGCGCCGACTGCACGATCCCGATCGCGCACCACGTCGACGCGACGACCAACGTGGTGAAGATCGTCGAGTAGGGCTGGTCGGGAGCGGCGTACCTGGGCTGCTCGTCACCGGCTGCCGCGGTGGCAGCGACCCCGGCGTCGCGGTGGTGCGAGGGCTGGCCGTCTGCCACCACGGCGATCGCGAGCCGGGCTGTCATGACGATCGACATGCTCCAGAAGGGCGCATGGGTGGGCTCCAGGCCGACCGTCCCAGATAGTCCCCGAGCACCGGACCGATGGCTGCACCGATCGAGGGCATCAGACCACCGATGACCGCGACGGCCGGCAGGGTCAGGCGCCGGCCGAGACTGATCACGGCCCCCACCCCGGCGATCGACGCCAGGGCAACGCCGACGCCCTGCAGCGCACGCCCGGCGAACAACGTCTCTGGGCTGCCGGCGCTCAGCATCACGACGGCACCGGCGATCGAGGCACCCGCCGCGCCCGCCAGCGTCCCGGTCGAGACGGGCAGACGACCCCTCATGCTCAGCAGCAGCACCGGGACGATGCCCGCGATGTACATCGCGAACACCGCTGACTGCGCCGCCTCGCCGAGGCCGATGCTGTCGACGTACACCGGGTACAGACCCGTCGGTACCGTCGACGACGACAGCGATCCCAGAACGACGAGCGCGCAGCTGGCCGCGCGCCACAGTGCCCGCCACCGGTCCGGGTCCGTGCTCACCGGCGGCTCAGGACCACGGGGACTCGATGCCGACGTACTGCGTCGTGGTGTACTCGCGCAAACCCTCTGCCCCGCCTTCGCGGCCGAGTCCGGAGTGCTTGACACCGCCGAAGGGCACTGCCGCATTCGAGATGACGCCGGCGTTCAGGCCGAGGATGCCGAATTCGAGCCGGTCTCCGATGCGCAGGCCACGCGAGATGTCCTCGGTGAAGACGTATGACGCCAGACCGTACTCCGTGGAGTTCGCGATCTCGACGGCCTCGTCCTCGGTGGAGAACGTGACGATCGGCGCCACCGGGCCGAAGATCTCCTCGTGCAGCACCCGGGCGTCGGCCGGGACGTTGCGCAGGACGGTCGGAGCGAAGAACGTGCCCGGCCCGTCAAGCCTGTGCCCGCCCACCACGACCTCGGCACCACGCTCGACCGCGTCGACGACCAGCGACTCGACGTTGTCGAGCGCCTTGGCGCCGATCAGCGGGCCGACCTGCGTACCCTCGTCGAGGCCGTTGCCGACCACGAGGGCGCCGAAGCGCTCGGCCAGCTTCGTCGTGAACTCCTCGGCGACGTCCTCGTGCACCACGAATCGGTTGGCCGCGGTGCACGCCTCGCCCATGTTGCGCAGCTTGGCCGATGCCGCGCCCGCGACGGCCTTGTCGACGTCCGCGTCGCCGAAGACGATGAACGGGGCGTTGCCCCCGAGCTCCATCGACGACCGAAGGACGTTGTCGGCGGCGGCCTTCAGAAGGACCTTGCCCACGGTCGTCGAACCGGTGAACGAGACCTTCCGCAGCCGGCTGTCCCCCAGCAGAGCGCCGGAGATGGCCGGCGCGTCGGCGGACGGCACGACGTTCAGCACACCCGGCGGCACACCGGCGTCGGTGACGACCTGCGCGAACAGCTGCGACGTCAGCGGCGTCAGGTCCGCCGACTTCAGCACCATCGTGCAGCCCGCGGCGAGCGCTGGCCCGACCTTGCGGGTCGCCATGGCCAGCGGGAAGTTCCAGGGCGTGATGAGCAGGCACGGACCGACGGGCTTGTGCCGCACCAGCGTCCGCAGCGTGCCCTCGGGGGTGTCGAGCACCCGGCCGTAGTCGCGCACGGCCTCCTCGGAGAACCAGCGCAGGAACTCGGCACCGTAGGCGACCTCGCCGAGTGACTCGGCCAGGGGCTTGCCCATCTCGAGCGTCATCAGCAGCGCGAACTCGTCGGCGCGGCTCGTCACCTCCTCGAACACGGCGCGCAGCAGGTTGGACCGCTCACGCGCGGACGTCCGGGCCCACGCCTCCTGCGCCCCGGCAGCAGCGTCGAGCGCGGCGCGGGCGTCGTCGGCGGTCGCCGACGCGAGCGTGGCGATGACCTCGCCGGTCGCGGGATTGACGATGTCGAAAGTCCCACCGTCCGAGGCGTCGCGCCACTGCCCGCCGATCAGCAGGCCCGTGGGAACCTTCGCCAGGACGTCGGCGGCTCGGTCTCGTGCGTTCATGTGTTCCTCGATTGCATTCGATGGACCCGCAGTGGGGACGTGGTGGCTAGTAGCTGGCGGTGGGCCCCTCGGGTCCGGAGCCGGCCGGCGGCACGTAGGTCGCGGCGAGTCGCTCGCTGCCCCGCGCGAGCAGGCCCACGTCGGCGCCCACGAGGACGAACTCGGCCCCCGCCTCGAGGTACCGCCGGGCCACCCGCTCGTCGAAGGCGTTCACCCCGACGGACGTGCCGGTGGCGTTCGCGATCTCGATGACGCCCACCACGGCCGCCACGACGTCAGGATGCTCCTGCTGTCCGAGCAGGCCCATCGACGCGGCGAGGTCGGACGGACCGACGAAGATCGCGTCGACGCCCTCGGTCTCGGCGATCCCGCGGGCGTTCTCCACAGCGGCGACCGACTCGACCTGAACGGTCAGCGTGATGGTGGACGACGCCGTCGCCAGGTAGTCCGGCACCCGGTTCCAGCGTGCCGACCGGGCCAGGGCCGAGCCGACACCGCGGACGCCGGCCGGCGGGTACCGGACGGCCGACACGGCGGCAGCGGCCTGTTCGGCGGTGTCGACCATCGGGATGAGCAGGTTCTGTGCCCCGAGGTCGAGGTACTGCTTGATGACCGTGACGTCGTTGACCGGTGGCCGGACGAGCGTCGATACGGGGTAGGCCTGCACGGCCTGCAGCTGCGCCAGGACGGACTCCAGCCCGTTCGGGCTGTGCTCGGCGTCGATCAGCAGCCAGTCGAGGCCGGCTCCCGCGCAGATCTCGGCGACCAGCGGGCTGCCGGAGCACACCCACATGCCGAAGAGTGGCCGGTCGGACGCCGCGAGGTGATCGCCGAACGTCGGGGCAAGGTCTACTCGAAGCGACATGTGACCGTCCCCAGCGGACCGTAGTCGGCCAACACGGTGTCGCCTGGGTGCACCCACATCGGCCGCGTGAACGACCCAGCCAGGATGATCTCGCCGGCGTGCAGGTGCTCCCCGTGCGCGGCGATCTTGTTGGCGAGCCAGTAGACACCCGCCGCCGGGTGGTTGAGGACACCCGCGGCGAGGCCGGTCTCCTCGACGGTCTGGTTCTTGTAGAGGATCGCACCGATCCATCGCAGGTCGACGTCGCGGGGGCGGGTCGGGTTGCCACCGATGACCATGGCGCCCATCGCGGCGTTGTCACTGATGGTGTCGACGATCGTGCGATCGGCCATCTCGATGCGCGAGTCCAGGATTTCCAAGGCGGGCACGACGTACTCCGTGGCGTTGAGCACGTCGAAGATCGTGGCGTCCGGGCCGGACACGTCCTTGCCGAGCACGAACGCCAGCTCCACCTCGACGCGCGGGTGCGAGTACCGCTCCCACTCGACCGAGGCTCCGTTCTCGAAGACCATGTCGTCGAAGACGATGCCGTAGTCCGGCTCGGTGATCCCGGTCGCCAGCTGCATGGCCCGCGACGTCAGGCCGATCTTGTGACCGACGACGCGACGGCCGGTCTCCTCGTTGCGGCTGCGCCACAGGCGCTGCACCGCGTACGAGTCCTCGACCTCCATGTCGGGGTAGCGTGCCGTTAAGCGCTCGATCGGCACGCGGCTGCGCCCGGCCTCGACCAGCTGGTCGGCGATGTCGGTGATGGTCTCGTCGTCGAGCACGGTCAGCGCCCCTTCGTCCACTCGTCGTAGCGGCCACGCCACTCGGCGTTCATCGGGTACAAGCCGTCGACACTGTGACCCTGCGCGACCTGCTCGACGATGTACGCCTCCTCCTGCTCCTGCACGATGCACTCGTCGACGAGCTCGTCGGCGATCGACGGCGGGATCACCAGGATGCCGTCGTCGTCGGCGACGATGATGTCGCCGGGCTGCACCGTCGTGCCACCGCACGCCACCGTGATGTCGGTGTCCCACGGGATGTGACGGCGGCCGAGGACTGCGGGGTGGGCGTTGGCGTAGAACGTCGGCAGGTCGAGCGCCGCGACGGTCGAGAGATCGCGGACGCCGCCGTCGGTGATGATCGCCGCCGCTCCCCTGACCTGCGCGCGCAGAGCGAGGATGTCGCCGACCGTGCCGGTGCCCTTCTCACCGCGTGCTTCCATCACGAGCACCTCGCCGGGTCCGACGCTGTCGATCGCTCGCTTCTGCGCGTTGAACCCGCCGGCGTGGGCCTTGAACAGGTCCTCGCGGTTGGGCACGTAGCGCAGCGTGCGGGCCAGGCCGACCACCTTCGCGCCGGTGCGCGTCGACTGCAGGCCGTCGATGCTGACGTTGTTGAGGCCACGCTTGCGCAGGTTGGCCGACAGCGTGGCGGTGGCCACGGACTCGAGCTTGGCCTTGAGCTCCGGCGACAGCACGGGCTTGGCCGTCCCGGGCGCTGCGGCCAGCACCACGTCGCGGGCCGCGGCGTCGTCGACACTCCCCCAGGCGTCCAGGCGGTCGGTGTCGGTCACCCGCGGTACGTCCCCGATGTCGGAGAACGACTGTGCGCCCGCGACGACCGGTGTCGTGAGGCGTCCGGTCATCAGTCCGGTGCCCGGCACGTCGACCTCGACCTCGACGACGTCGCCCGGCATCACGACGGACGATCCTGCCGGCGTGCCGGTCAGGATGACGTCGCCGGGGTGCAGGGTCATCAGCTGGGACAGGTCGGCCACGACCTGCGCGAACGGGAACAGCAGACCCTCGGCGTCGTCGTCCTGCGCGAGCCGGCCGTTGACCCAGGCCCGGAGCCGAACGGTGGTCGGATCGATTTCGCCGGCCGGCAGCAGTACCGGTCCGAGCGGCGTGAACCCGTCACCGGACTTCGACCGCAGGTTCGAGCCCTTGTCGGCGTACTTGATGTCGTACAGACCCAGATCGTTGCTGGCCGTGACCCAGCCGACGTGCGCCCAAGCGTCGCCGGGCGTGACCCGGCGCGCCACGGAGCCGATGATCAAAGCGATCTCACCCTCGAACGCCAGCAGCTCCGTGCCGTCCGGCCGCTCGACCGGGGTGCCGCTGAGGCTGAGCGACGAGGACGCCTTCATGAAGTAGGACGGGTTCTTGGGCGTCCGGCCGCGCTGGTCGGCGCGCGAGCGGTATGACAGGTGCACCGCGAGCACCTTGCCCGCCGCGGCGAGGACCGTCTGGTCGACGTCCCGTCGCTGTCCGGCTCCCGCTCCGGCTCCGGTGCCGATGTCGTCGTGGTCGTTCGTGGGCATGTTGCCTCCGAGGTGATTCGATGCGTGAGTGGTGCGGTGTCGACGTCGTCGCCGGTGTGCGGTCAGAGCCCGAGCTCGTTGAGGTACGCGCGTGAGATGCGGGCGCTGTCGGCCGGCGTCGGCTGCTGGGTGATGTCGGTCTCGACCGTGATCCAGCCGGTGTAGTCGGCGTCGGCCAGGATCTTGAACACCGCCGGGAAGTCGAGGTCGCCCTCCCCCAGCTCCTTCCAGAGCGCGGCTTCCTCGAACTGTGCGTACGTCCAGCCCGCGGAGCGTCCCTGGTCGCGCACGGCGAGGTCGATGTCCTTCACGTGCACCGACCGGACCCGGTCGATGTGGCGCAGGACGAACTTCTCGACGTCGATGCCCGCCCAGGCCAAGTGGCCCGTGTCCGGTCCGACGAACAGCAGCTCAGGATCGATCGCGGCGAGGAGCGATTCGATCTCGTCCTCGGTCTCGACGAACGTGCCGACATGGGTGTGGAAGCCGGCGTGGACACCGTGCTCGAGGAATATCTCGCACACCTCGGCGATCGTCCGCTTCGTCTGGCGGAACTCCTCGTCGGTCAACCGATCGAGCGGGCCGACGTGCGCCGCTGCTTGGCGCCTGGTCCGGCCGGCTCGGGTCACGACCTCGAACCCACCCACGGCGATGAAGATGTCCGAGACGCCCAGCGCTTGATGGACCTGCGCCTGCAGGCGCGCGGCCTCGTGCAGCTGATCGCGCTGAGCAGGATCCCAGAAATCGCCCTGGAGGTACCCTGGCGCGGGCTCGAGGCCGTGAGTCGCGTACAGGTCGCGGATCTCGTCGGCACCAATCGTGCCGACCCCGCTGATCGGGGCCCCGGCGTAGCCAGTGGCAGCAATCTCGTCCAGGCCGTCACCGAGGCCGCGCTTGCGCCACGTGATGCCGCTGCATCCGATCTGGACCTTCAAGGCCGACTCCATCTGCATGATCTGGTGGTGGGACCGACGAGGCGGGTCAGATGCCGGAGCCGTCGGACGGGGCGTCGAACCGTCCGTCGATGATCAGGCCGCCATCGACCGGAAGCAGCACGCCGGTGATGAAGCTCGCAGCCGGTCCGACCAGGAACTCGATGACGCCGGCGATGTCCTCCGGAGTCGCGAGGCGACGCAACGGGGTGCGCGAGAGCACGGTGTCCTCGTTGATCGAGCCGGAGCGAAATCCTGACCGGACCATCTCGGTGTCGACGTAGCCGGGGGCGACCGCGTTGACGCGGATGCCGTGCGGTCCCCACTCGGCCGCGAGGGTGCGGGTCAGGCCGACCATGCCGGTCTTGACCGTGCCGTAGGCGACCCGCCCCGGCAGGCCGAACGTCGAGGCGACCGATGCGAACGTCACGATGCTGCCCTTGGACTCGGCCAGCAGCGAGTGGCATGCCTGCGCCAGGAGCAGCGAACCGGTCAGGTGGATGTCGAGGTGCTTCTGCCAGATCGCGAGGTCGAACTCCTCGGCCGGCGCGCGGGTGATGTTGCCGGCAGCGGGGATGACTGCGTCGACGCGGCCGAAGTGGGTCGCGATCTGGTCGACGACATCCTTGACGGCCTGCTGGTCGGCGACGTCGCAGCCGAGTCCGAGGTTCTGGTCGCCGAGGCGGGCGGCCTCGGCCTGTGCGCCCTCGCCGTTGATGTCCAGGAGCGCGACGCGCCACCCGCTCGCAACGAGCCGCTCGGCGGTGGCGGCGCCGATCCCGCGCGCTCCACCGGAAATGACAGCTACGGGGTTTGCCTGGTGGACAGATGTGCTGGCGAGGTCAGCGGACATGGGTGGATCAGATCCTTCACTCACGGGCCGAGGGCCCTGGGGGCGATGCCATCTCACTTTCGCATCCGCCTTGTATTAATGGAAATACTATTTTGCTTCGCTGGCTATACCGAAAACCTATGGGGTCGACAGGGGGTCAGGCACCTGCAGGTGCCACTCGGTGTCGCGCTGGAAGGCGTCGCCAGCCCGCAGGACCAGCTCCTCGTCGAACGGTCGACCCGCGATCTGCAGGCCCAACGGAAGCCCCTCGGCCGTGAACCCGAGCGGCACTCCCAGCACGGGATTGCCCAATGTGTCCCAGTAACCGGTGTAGATGGGGCCGAAGCCGTGGAAGTAGCCCTTCGACATGCGCTCGAGCGCTGCGGCGCCGCCGCCGGCAGTGGGTGTCAGGACCAGGTCGACGTTGCTGAACGTCTGCTTGATCGCCTTCTGCCCTACCCGGCGTGCTCGCTGTGCCTGGACGTAGTCGGCCGCGCTGTAGAACGTCGCTGTGCCGATGGCTGAACGGGTCGCCAGCCCGTAGTCGGACCAGCGTCGCTGCAGGTCCGGCAGGTGGTAGGTCAACGCCTCGGCGTACATCAGCATCTCGTCGACGGTCGTCATCTCGGCGAACAGCGGCAGCGTGACGTCGACGATCTCGGCGCCACGAGCCGCCAGAACCGCCAGCGCCGCGTCGATGGCCGGCGCGATCGCCGGATCGTACTCGTCGGTGACGCCGTCGAGGCGGTCCAGGCCGATCCGCACGCCGCTCAGGTCGCCGTCGAGGCCCGCGGAGTACCGACCCACCGGGACGTCGATCGTCGTCGGATCGGACGCGTCGCTGCCGGCTAGCACGTCGAGCAGCACGGCGCAGTCGCGAGCAGAGCGGGCCATGGGCCCGACGTGGTCGACCGTATAACCCAAAGGCACCGCGCCTGTCTTCGGCACGCGACCATAGGTCGGCATGAGCCCCGTGATGCCACAGTAGGCGGCCGGGATCCGGATCGATCCGCCGGTGTCGCTCCCCAGGGCGCCGAGGACCGCGCCGAGCGACACCGCGCTGCCCGAGCCCGAGCTGCTGCCGCCCGCCCAGTGATCGAGCGACCACGACGACCGCGGGACCGGGAACGGCTTGGTGGGGTCAGGCTCGCCCGTGGCGAACTCCATCGTCGTCAGCTTGCCCATGATGACGCCGCCTGCATCCCTGAGCCTGCGGACGGCGACGGCGTCCCCACTGAGGGCCAAAAGGTCATGCACCACCGACTGAGCGGTCGTCGGTCCCTCGACCGTCGTAAAGATGTCCTTTATACCTAGGGGCACCCCGTGCAGCGGCCCGACCGGGTCGCCCGCGGCAAGCACCGCGTCCGCAGAGGCTGCCGCCTCCCTCGCCTGGTCGTCGAACCGCGCTAGGAACATCCCGACCGCGTCGTCGTAGGCGTCAGCGGCGGCGATCGCGCGCTCCACGACTGCCAAGCTCGTCGTCTCGCCGGAGCGGATCGCTGTGGCGACGTTGGTGAGGGTGGCGGGCGCGAGCACCGCGGCCACCTGGTCGACAGGGGGGTGGTCGTGCGTGGTCATCGGGTCGTTCTCCTCAGACTCGTGGGTCGAACGTCACGGCGGGCTCCTCGTAGCGCACGCCGTCGAGCGCGCGCAGCGCCTGGACGGCGGCACGCTTGCCCGGATACGCACCCACCAGCAGCGCGAGCTCGTCGGCGGGCACCGTGAGACCGTGCTGGTGCAGCAGCGCCTCGACGATGACTTCATCGGATGACGGCACGGCTCAGAACACCTCGTCGCGCTCGTGGCTGCGGAACTCGTCCTCGCGGGCGGGCAGCTCGGCGGCGACCTGTTCCGACATGACGACCGACAGCGCTGCCAACCAGCACTCGTAGTACTCGTCGACGCCGCTCTGCTCACGACGCGCTATCTCCTCGGAGATGGCGTGCTGGAAGTCGATCCACTCGAACGCACCGTCTTGGCACAGGCTGACCGCCAGCCCGAAGGCCCGGGCGTGCCACGGCGCGTCGAAGACGAGCTCGCCGTTGGCGCGGGGCACGGCCGAGTCGCCGGTCATCTCGTCGAGCTGCACCCGGTCGGTCGGGGTCGCGTGCTCGGCGCTCATGCGCTGACCTGTGTCGCGGACGCGTCGGGCAGCGTGACGCCGATCATCGAGTCGCGCGTGATGATCGAGACCAGCTCCTCCTCGGAGAGGCTGTCGGTGCCGGCAGGTCGCTGCGGCACGACGAGGTAGCGGATCTCCGCACTGGAGTCCCACACGCGGATCGAGGTGTCGTCGGGCAGCGTCGTGCCGAAATCGGCCAGCACGGCGCGGGGCTCGCGGACGACCCGGGCGCGGTAAGGGGCGTCCTTGTACCAGCGCGGCGGGAGGCCGAGCACGGGCCACGGGTAGCAGGAGCACAGCGTGCACACCACGACGTTGTGGACGTCGTCGGTGTTCTGCACGGCGATCATGTGCTCGCCCTGCAGACCGCCGACGCCGATCTCGAGCAGCGCCGCGGTGGCGTCGGCGAGCAGTCGCTCGTGGTACTCGGGGTCGACCCAGGCCTTGGCGACCGCACGGGCGCCGTTCAGCGGACCGATGTCGTGGGTGTAGGCGTCGATGATGTCATCGATGACATCGCCCTTGACGAGGCCCTTCTCGCGGAACAGCGACTCCAAGGCACGCGCCCGGACCTCACCGTCGGAAAGCTCGCCGGGGTGGTGTCCGCCCGTTCCGTGATCGTGGTCGTGGTCATGGTCGTGTCCCATGGTCCTGCCTCTCTACTCGTTGATGCCGGCGGCGGGAGCCAGATAGCTCTCCCACAGATCTACGATGAACTCCGTACCCGGCTCGGCTTGGTCGTCCCACAGGACGTCTCCGTCGAAGCTGACGGCGTACACGTACTCGGGGTTCTCGCCCAGGTGCTGGCTGATGGCGTCGGGCAGGATGAACGCGCCGTGGCTGATCGCGACGGTACCGGTGTGGCCCCAGATGTAACGCGGCGAACGCGTGTGGGTCGGCACCGGCCGCGGCAGCGCCACGACCCGGTCGCCGACCGCGAATCGCGGAGGGGCCGGCAGCTCGCGGTCGGCACGCACCCCGTCGTAGATCGTGCTGAGAATGGCCCGCGACAGCGCGTCGCCCTCATCCTGGGTTGACGGCGGCTCCTGGATGCGGATCTCGACGCCGTCGCGCACGGCCTGCTGCCGGTCGCGCAGCTCTCGCTCGGTGACGAAGCCCTTCTCGATCAACAGTGGTTCCCACGCGTGCAGCCAGTGCTCGTAGTAGGTGCCCGTCAGGTAGAGACCGTGGCCGATCTTCTCGATCGAGTGCCGCACCTCGTCCGACGTGAGCCACACGCCGTGATGAGCGCAGAGCTTCTCGAGGGCGAAGGTCAGACCTTCCCAATCGGCGTGGAACGTCTGCTCGTCGACGGTGTCCACGGGTCCGAACCCGTGCATGCCGCCCATGTCGTGGATACCGATCATGCTGCCTCCTTGGTCGTGGCGTGTCTTCTCGAGATCATGCCCCGCGGATGCCGGTGCGTCGACCTGTCAATGCGCCGATCACAAGCGTCAGCACCAGGATCAGGCCCACGCTCACGCTCTGCCAGTACGAGCTCACGCCCGTCAGGTTGAGCGCGCTGTTGACCACCGTGATGAAGATGGCACCTGTGAAGGTGCCCAGCAGTCGTCCTTCGCCGCCGCGAAGAGCCGTGCCGCCCACGACGGCAATCGTGATGGCGTTCAGCTCGACACCGGTCGCCATGTTGCCCGTCGCGGACGAGAGCAGAGCGGCCAGTGCCACGGCCGACAGGCCCGTGAACAGTCCGGTGATCGTGAAGGCGATGATCTTGACCCGATCGACCCGGATCCCCGCCATCTCGGCGGCAAGCTCGTTGCTGCCAACGGCGCGCAGCTGGCGACCGAAGGTCGTCCGGTAGAGCAGGGCGTGCGATAGGGCGCACACCGCGATGAAGACGAGGAAGATCGCTGGGACGGAGGCGACCGTCGACGTGGCGAAGCTCTGGAAGTCGACAGAGGAGACCGCGAGGATCGTGCCGCCGGTCATCATGAACGCGATGGCCGTGTAGATGTTGAACAGCCCGAACGTGGCGATGAACGGCGGGATCTGGATCTTGGTGACCACGACGCCGTTGACGACTCCCAGAGCGCCGCCGACCAAAATGCCGACCAGCGCTGCGGCGCCGATCGTCGTGTTGGGCAGGACCAGCACCGTTGCCACGGCGCTAACCGCCGTGACGCCTGCGACCGACAGGTCGAACAGGCCGCCCGCGATCAGCAAGGTCATCCCACAGGCAACGATCCCGGCGAACGACGCTTGTTGGGCGATGTTGCTGTAGTTCGCCGACGCCGCGAAGTTCGGGACGGTGATCGACAAGATGACCATCAGCACGATCAGCGTCACCTGCAGGTAGTACCGACCGAGCAGGTCACCGATGGATGGTCTGCGACGCGCCACGCGGGTCGAGGCGGTCTCGGTTGCTGTACTCATGGTCAGCCCTCCATCAGGATGCGTCGGTAGATCTGGCGGCGAAGGCTGTCCAGCGACAGCGCGAAGATCAGCAGCACACCGATGGCCAGACTCTGGTAGTAGGACGGGACGTTGAGCTGGTTGAGGGCGGACGCGATCATGGCCAGCAGCAGGCCGGCGATGAACGTGCCGGGCAGGTTGCCGCTGCCACCAGCGAGGCTGGTGCCGCCCAGCACCGCGATGGCGATGATCTGCAGCTCGAGGCCGACGCCGAGGTTGCCGGTGACGTTGCCCAGCTGCCCGGACAGCAGCACTCCGCCCAGTCCGGCAGTGAGCCCCGCGATGACGAACGCTGCCAAGGTCACGCGGCGCACGTCGATGCCGCTCTCCGCAGCAGCCTCAGGACTGCCACCGACGGCGCACACGTGACGCCCGAACGGCGTGTACTGGAGCACGATGTGCAGAACCGCCAGCAGGACGAGAGCCAGTACGAAGGGGATCGGGATGCCGATGAGCTTGTCGTTGGCCAGGGTGCTGAGCACGTTGCTGTCGCCGGTGACCGTCTGGCCGTCGGTGACGAGCAGCGCGATGCCGCGCACGACGCCCAGCGTGCCGAGCGTCGCGACGAACGACGGCACCCGCAAGTAGGCCACGAGGTAGCCGTTAACTAGGCCGACCGCCAGGCCAATCGCCAACCCCACGCCGACGCCCGCGGCGAGTCCGGCGCTGCCCAGCGTCATGGTGAGCAGGCACGCCGATAGGCCCTGGATCGACCCAACTGACAGGTCCAGACCACGTGAGGCGATCACGATCGTCATGCCGAAGCCGACGATGGCGGCGATCGAGGCGTTGACCAGCAAATTCGACAAGTTGTTGCCGGCAAAGAAGTTGGGCACGGCGACGACGCAGGCCACTGCGACGATGACGAAGGGGATGAGCACGCCGTAACGGCTCAGTGACGTCGCCAGGCGCTGTCGACGTAGCCTCGAGCGCGAGGCCTCCTCGTCCCGCGTGGTGATCTCGGTGGTCGTCATGACCTGTCCTTTCCGGCGGAGATGGTGCTGGCTGAGCCGACGGACTCGGCCAGGATGCGGTCCTCGGTCACGTCGTCATCGGTGAGGGTGGCGACCACGTGGCCGTTGCGCAGGACCAGGCACCGCCGGACCAGAGAGACGAGCTCGGGCGTGTCGGACGAGCTCACGACGACTGCAACCCCTGCCTCGGCCAGGCGCTGGATGAGCTGGTAGATCTCGACCTTGGCGCCGACGTCGACGCCGCGGGTGGGCTCGTTGAGCAGCAGCACCGTGCAGCCCGACAGGATCGCGCGACCGAACAGCACCTTCTGCTGGTTTCCGCCGCTGAGGTTGCCGATGTACTGGCGCGGGCTGTCGACCTTGATCCGCAGCTCCTGTTTGAGCCGTTCGTAGGTCGCCAGATCGCGACGACTGCGGGGCACCGCGCGGGAGACCACACCCTCGCCCTCGTTCTTGGCCGAAATGAGCAGGTTCTCCAGCACCGACAGGTGCGGCAGGATTCCCTCGGCCTTGCGGTTCTCACCCAGCATGAAGATGCCCGCCTTGAGCGCACCGGTCGGTCCGCGCAGGTCGACGACCTGGTCGTCGAGACGCACCTCGCCCTTGGACGGGATGGCGCCGAACAGCGCCTGCATGATCTCAGAACGCCCCGACCCGACGAGCCCCGCGACGCCGACGATCTCACCACGACGCACGTCGAAGTTCACCGGCTCGACGACCTTCGGACAGCTGACATCGCGGACACTGAAGCGGACCGGCTGATCCTCGGTGCCGGCCACGACCGGCTCCTGCTCGAATGCCTGCAGCTCACGGCCGAGCATCAGCTCGACGAGCTCGGGCTCGTCGGTGTCGGCCGTCCGCAGCTCGCCGACCCGCTCCCCGTCGCGGAAAACTACGATGTTGTCCGAGATCTCGAAGATCTCGTCGAGGCGGTGGGAGACGTACAGGATGGCTTTTCCCTGCGCCTTGAGTCGCTCGATCAGGTCCAGGAGGCGACGAACCTCCCGCCTGTTCAGCGCGGCCGAGGGCTCGTCCATCACGATGATCTCGGCATCGCGTGACAGCGTCCGGGTGATCTCGACCATCTGCTGGTCACCAACCGACAGGGTCTCCACCGTGCGGGAGGGGTCGAGGTCGAGCCCGAGCTGCTCGAGGAGCTTCCGGGCTCGTCGCTTGGTCTCCCTGACGCGGATCAGCCCGCCCCGGGTGAGCTCGTTGCCGAGGAAGATGTTTTCCGCGACGGTCAGCTGGGGGACAAGACGAAACTCCTGAGCAACCACGCTGATGCCTGCGGCCTGCGAGTCGGCGGCTGATCCAAGCTCTACTTTCTCCCCGCGGATGCGCAGCTCTCCGGACGTCGGCTGCTCCAGCCCGCCGATCAGTCGGATCAGCGTGCTCTTGCCGGCGCCGTTCTCGCCCATCAGGGCGGTGACCTCACCCGGGTGGAGCGTGAGGTTCACCGACCTGAGGGCACGCACCCCGGGATAGCTTCGACTGACGTCGATGGCTTCGAAGACTGCTGGTTGCTTCTTCATGCGCGAGCTTCCCGGTGGAGACGGATGGTTACTGATCGGCGAGCTTGGCCTGGAACTCGGCCAGGTTGTCCTTGGTCACGAGAGTCGTCGGCTGCTCCAGCGTCTTGCTGGCCTCGTCGGTGAATTTCGGCGTCTCGCCGTCGAGCAGCGCGAGGGCCGCGTCGACGAGCGCCTGGCCCTGACCGAACGGGTCCTGCGCGACCGTCGCCTCCTGCTTGCCCTGCTCGATCAGCTGGAGCTCGATCGGGTCGCCGTTGAAACCGACGATCGCCGGCGACTTCTTGGACGTCTCGGCAGCGCGGACGGCTCCCTGGACGGCGTTGCTGTTGAAGCCGAAGATCGCCTCGACGTTCGGGTTGGCCGAGAAGATGTCCTGGCCTGCCTTATAGGCCGCCTCGATCGTCTGGCCGGGGATCTCGCTGACCAGCGTCAGGTTCGGGTACTCTTTCAGCTTGTCCTTGAATCCCTTGCCACGCGCCTCGCCGGCCGGGTGGCCCGGGTCGTCACGGATGAAGGCGATGTCGTGGTTCTTGCCGTCGTCGAACTTCTTGCCGAGGTACTCGGCCGCCTGGGCGCCGCCCTCTTCGTTGTTGGACTGGACGAAGTAGTCGATGTCGCCCTTGGTGCCGATGTCGCCGACGAGCACGGGGATCTTCGCCGCGTGCGCAGCCGAGACCGTCGCCGGGAGGGCGTCGGGCTGCACCGGGGTGATGAGCAGTGCAGAGATGTTCTGCGAGATGAGTTGCGCACTGCCAGTCACCTGGATCTGTGCGGAGTCCTTGGAGTCCGAGAGCACCACCTTGACGCCCTTCTCCTTGGCACGCGCCTTCACACCGTTGGCGTACGCGATGAAGTAAGGATCGGTCTGGTCGTAGACCGAGTACCCGAGCACCAGGGGGTCCTTCTTGACGAACTCGGTCTTCGATCCGCCGGCGGAGTCGCTGCCGGACGATCCCGCGCCGCTGGCGCACGCGCCGAGGACGAGGGCACTGGCAGCAATGGCTGCGATGGCAATCTTGCGCTTCATGATGATTCCTCTGGGGTGGGGTCGCCCGAGCGACGGGTGGGGGTGGGGGTGGCGCAGGGGGTGTGCTGATTCAGTGGAGCTGCAGGTACTGCTCGAGGGTGTCGGGGGTGGCTGCCAGGAGCGGCTCCTCGACGGGCTGGTCGGCGAACTCGCTCGCCTCGAAGAACCACCGCGCCGACGCCGGCATGCCCCAGAGCTGGGCACGCTTCGGGTTGCTGACGTCCCAGCGGATCGGGGGGGTCTCGAGATCGATGAACTGGTAGTGCGTGTTGAACAGCTCGATCCGGTGCTGGTCCGGGTCACGCACGTAGAGGAACAGGGCATTGCTGATGCCGTGACGCCCAGGACCCCGATCGATCTCGTGGCCGAGGCCGTAAGCGCCTGCGACGTCAGCAGCGTGGATCAGCGCGGACGCATCAGGGACGGTGTAGGCGAAGTGATGCAGACGCGGACCGCGACCGTTCGTGAACACCAGGTCGTGGGTGTTCCCCTTGACCTCCATCCACGTGCCCCACAGCTCATCGGTGTTGTCCTTCGCCGTGTACTCCGACAGGCGATAGCCCAGCGTGTGATAGAAGTCTGTCGCCTTCTGCACATCGTGCGTGACGATTTGGAAGTGGTCGATCCGCTGCGGCGCTCCGGCCTTGAACTCGTTGTAGTTCTGCATCTTGCGCTCGACCACGTCCATCGACGACGTCAGCTCGATGTGCGTGCCGACTGGATCGACGAACTGGAGGGTCGGACCCTGGTAGGGCTTGTCCACTCGGCGGTGCTCGATGCCGATCGACGCGAAGTACGCTGCGGCCCGGTCGATGTCGTCGTCCGTCTGCACGCGGAAGCCCACCTGGTCCGCCAACGGCGCACCGTCGGTCTTGTACAGCGTCAGACTGTGGTGGACGCTCTCCTCCAGCCCCCGGAAGTAAACCGTGTCAGCGGTCTCCTCCGTGACGACGAGCCCAATGACATCGCGGTAGAAGTCGCGGCTTGCGCCGAGGTCGGTCACGGTCAGGGACACGTGACTGGCACGCGTGATGTTGAAGGGCGGGTTCAGCTGAGTCTTGGGAAGCATTCTGGGTCCTTCGGTGGGGAACGGCTCGTGCCACCATCTCAACTACCGAATGCGAAAGGAAATACTATTTAGTTCGTTCCTCCATATGCAATCCCTATACCGTGCGTGGTTCAGGTCATATGAAACCTGTTCGTTACTTAACGTGCGGTTTCGAGGGCGCGGGAGGCCTGATCCGACGCAGCAGTCGTGCCAGGCCCGGGCTCATGTCCACCCGCGCCGACACGACCGCGATCGAGTGCAGGGCCGGGAGTGGCTCGGCGATCGACCTCACGACGATGTCGAACCCTTGCAGGCTGCGCCGTTGAGCGTCGGGCAGGATCGAGCTTGCCTGTCCAGCGGCGATCATGGGAATGCTGGTCTGGATGGTCTCCGCGATCCGGCTGCGCCGGGGGACGATGCCGTGGCGCATCAGCGCGTCATCCACGACGTCCGGCAGGCTTGGCACGGCGAGCGTTCGTTGAGGAAGGATCATTGCCGCTCCTTCGAACACATCGAGATGTACCGGGTCGGGGAGATCAGCCCGGTCCGGCGGAAACGCCGCAACCAGGGGGACGTCTTCCCATCGCATGACGCGGAAGTCCTTCTGCCGTTCTGCGAACTGGTGCGAGTCGGCCACCAGGATGAAGGCGACGTCGGCCTTCCTGTTGTCGATCATCTCGATGGCCTCCCACGGAGGCGGATCGATGAGTCGCACGTCAACCTCCGGGTTCTCCGATCCGTGCTCGCGCAGGAGGTGCGGGATCCTGTGCCACATCAGCGCCGGGACCGCGGCGACGGTGATCGACCCCCGTCTGCCGGTGCCATAACTCGTCAGGTGATCGACGACGTCCTTCACATCGCCCAGGATTCGAGACCCCGCATTCAGCAGATACATCCCAGCGCTTGTGGGGTGGACGCCACGGGAGGTACGAACCAGCAGCTGAACTCCGAGCTCGGACTCCAGCTTGATGATGGCCTGGCTGAGCGGCGGTTGGGACATGTGCAACGCCGAGGCTGCGGCCACGAACGAGCCCGACTCGACCACTGCCCGGAAGTAGCGAAGCTGACGAAGGTCCACGAGTCGAGAGCCTAGTCTGCGCCAGCCCGGCCCGGCTCGAACCCGAGGCGAGACATCGGCTCAGAGCCGGTGGGCCGTGAACGACAACGCCAGCCGGTCACGCAGGTGGCGAGCACAGTTGACCAGCAACTCTTCGCCGTCGACCCAGCGGTCGACAGAGTGCTTGAACGGCAGCGGAACCTTCTCGACGGTCCCCTTTGTATCTCGTTCTGATCTGCTTTCATCACGCTTAGGATCGCGTGGTGTGCTGGAGGATCACAGAGCCAAAGCGAAAATCTGCGGGGAGCACGAGCCCACGTACATCTGTAACGAAGGCCCCTGGCCAGCATTTCTGCTGTTCAGGGCTATTCCGTGGTAGAGGGGACAGTGTGTTGGTTCAGGACATCGGCAATACATCTCTCAAGACACCGGAGACAACAAGCCACGCGACTGATGCTCGAGCATGTCGCCGTCCAAGGACCGCCTGGTCATGACAGTACCGTTCATCGAGCACGGGACTGCCCAGAGTCTGGTTGACATCTGACTTGTGAGTATTTCGATCCTTGCTGGAAGGATGTTCACGTGCCGAAAGCATTTCCCATCGAGTTCCGTAACGACGTGGTCGCGGTCGCGCGCGAGGGCGAGGCGTGGATCACGCAGGTCGCGGAGGACTTCGGTGTCTCCGAGTTATGTATTCAACGCTGGCTGAAGCTGGCCGACATCGAGGACGGCAAACGCCCCGGCGTCACCAACGCCGAAGGCACCGAGCTGCGCGAGGCACGCAAACGGATCCGTCTGCTCGAGCACGAGAACGAGGCCCTGCGACGTGCGGCGGCGAATCTGTCCCAGGCCAACCTGACGGGGAAATAGTCTTCCCACTCGTTCGCGAGATGGCCGCGGCCGGCGCCCCGATCAGGGTGCCGGCCGCGGTGGCGGGTGGGGTCCTCAAACTGTCCCGGCAGAGCTACTACCAATGTCTCGCCGAGTCGTTCTGCCAGCTGGACTGGGACGACGCTCACCTGATCAACGCAGCGTTCGACGCCCCGCCGAGGACCCGGGATTCGGGTATCGGTTCATTGCCGACGAGCTCGCCGACCAAGGCTCTATCGCGTCCGAGAACCGTGCGTGGCAGCTGTGCTTGATCCAGGGAATCTTCTTGATTCATTCGAAGAAACGTGGCTGCCCGGGGCGTAGACCTGCATGGAATAGGTCCATCCCTGCCCGGGATCCTGCTCGTTCTCAGTGAACTGCGGGAGCCCACCCTGAGCGTTGCGGGTGATGCTGTTGTAGGGCTCGTACGTCCTGACCCAGTTGGTGCCGCACGCGCTGGAGTACAAAATTTGCACGGTGCCTCCGTAGGTGTCCGAGGGGTCGTACAGATCGCGCGCGAAGATGACCCGCCCGGAGTTGACGCACCCGGTGCTGGCTGGGTCGGTTCCGTCGTAGTCAGTACCGCTCGTTGCTTGAGCACTCGTCAGTGCCGCCACCAGCGCGGCTGCCACCGCGAAAGCACCAGCTGCGCGTGCCGCTGACTTCACACCCTTCATCAATTTTCCCAATTGTCGTGGTGAGACGCAGACATCCTGCGTACTTGTGACGATGAGCCCCGACATGTCCACTGACCAGACCCCAGTAGTCCACGACGTCCACCTGGCAGTGCCCACGGCCCGCCGCCCGCTGCTCCTCGCATTCCGCTGGGACTTCGATCCCCCAGCGCCTCGACTGGGCGGTGATCTACGCGCGGGCCACTGAGCAGACCTGGATCCATACGGTTTTGGCGCGTTTTGCGGTCACTTGGCCTCTCGGTCTCTGCGCCTGAGCCCTGAGGGTGTGGAGTCTTCCGCCATGCACTGACAGAACCGCATTCCACAGGCTGACCTCCACGCCGCGGCTGTCCACACGCGGCCCGTCAGGGCTCGCGACGGCGGCCGCTCGACCGACTAACTGGTGGGAACCCCGTCAGACCTGAAGGAGCACATCATGAACACCTCAGCAACTGCCCTCCCGACCGAGCTCGAGCGCGCCGTCGTTCAAACCCTCGGCCTGCTCGAGTTCGTCAGCGACGCGCTTCGTCGACCGCGGCGGGCCGATGTCGACGAGTACGCGCACCTTCGCTTCGAAGGTCTCGTCGTCCTGGCCTCGCATCGGGGCCGTCACCTGGTCGACGTCGACGACCAGCAGGCCGCCGGCACCGATCGCTCTGGCGACCTCGAGCACCTGCTTCGCGCCGCCCATGCCCAGCTGGCCGACGCGCTCATCGGTCTGGAGGACTTCGAGGTGCTCGAGTTCGTCGCCGAGGTCGGTGCCATCTGCAGGGAGGTGACCACACATGTCCACGCCCACTGAGCAACTGCAGCTCGCGCTACGTCTCGCGCTGCGTGCGCACAACACCAACGAAGCCGACGCGGCCGCCCTCGTTCGCACCTGGCCACACCTGGTCGAAGCCGCCCAGGCCGCCTACGAACAATTCGACGGTTTCGGCGCCAGCGCCCCGGCTGGGCCGATCGACCGCATCACCGTCGACGCCCGCGCCATGGCGGCTCTCGCGGAGAGACGCGTCTGGCCACCACGACGTGGCCCGTTGGACGCGTCCCTGCAGCAGGTGACAGCTGCCCTGCGGCGAAGCACGGAAGTCAGCCATGTTGATCCGCCGGCGGATCAGAAGGAAGCCGATCGGCTGATCCTCAGCACCTTGTGGTCGACCTCGCAGTTGGTGAGCAGGGTCGTGCGCGACCGCGCATTCGACGTGCGCACAGATCCCGGCCTCTCCGACGTCCAGAAGCGCGAGCAGCTGCCGGCCGTCAAGGACGTGGCGCGACGGTTCAACGCACTTGAGCAGCTGGCGGCGGAGTCGCTGCGCTCGGGCAGCGGGATCATGCCTGCCATGTCGCCGCAGACGAGTCAGTTCAGGCACGCGATCGCGGCATGGGACGTCCAGGCTCACCGTGCGCTGATGGACGATCGGTCGACCGCGGTGCTTCACGTGCTGTCTCACCTCGAGGCCGAATCCGTCAAAGGCCTCGAGCGATTCGTCTCGCAGGCGGCCGACAGTGGCATCATCGACCAGGTGACCGCTGACCGGCTGAGTCAGATCCTGAACGATTCGTCGGCCTCTTGGGCACGCCTGAGAGACGTCTCGGCGGAGCTGTCGTTCAGCAGCGTCCCCGTCCCGATGGGTTTGATCCAGGCCGGCCGGAACCTGCAGGAGCAGTTCAGCGTCGCGGCGGCCGCAGCTGACCCGAACGATCACCCGCAGCTGTTGCTCGGCCTGACCGGGCACCTGGCGTCAGCCGTCACCATCTCGGCGGCCGTCCGCGAGACCATCGACAGCGGAGAGCTACGTGCCCCGGCCAAGGCCATCTCGCGCGTGATGACCGAGCAGAACCCAGGGCACGACCACACACCCGTCGATCCCGTGGCCATCCAACGCCGCCTGACTCTGCCGTTGAACTTCGATGTCCGCCGGCTCCTGGACGGACCCGCCCTGCGCGTCTTCCTCGACGCCGACGAGGCCATGAACCGATCGGCAGGGCTGGACGCGATGTACCGCTCGTCCACCATGCCGGCGTCAACAGCACGCCCAGGAACGCATTCGGCTATCGAGCGCAGGAGTCCCGTTGCCATGACGCCACCGGGCGCTACTCCCCCGCCTTCACGATGATTCCGCAGACGGTCGTGCTGGCGCGGGAGAACCGCCCCAGTGCGGCCGTCGAACGCGGTGGATCTTCAGCGGCTACGACCCGGCCCTGGCGGCAACTTCTTCGGCGCTGGCGGTAAGGGCGCGCCACGGCATCACTCTGTCTGATCGGCCGCCGCGTTGACGGCTTCGCGAAGCCACGCCGACCGGCTGAGGTGACGACCGCCGACCTGCCGGTCGGAGACCAGCGCAGCCTCGATCGTCTGCAGCGTCTCCAGGGGCACGAGGTGAACCCTCGAGAAGCCCTCTCCCCTGTCCTCGGCCTCGCCTGCGACCTCGAGCCGGGCGGCCGGCGTTCTGGCAGCGTGAGCGTCGACGGCCTCGAGGATCCAACCGAGCAGCGTGTCCGGACCAGGCAGGCCCTCGTCGAGCTCGGCTACGAACGACGCGCGAGCTCGATCCCACGTCTGCCGGTTCCACCACACCGACAACGGCTCCCGGTCCATCCTGGCTCCTGAACCGATGAGCGATCACCACCTGGTCCTGACCCACCCAGAACCGGCCATGCCAGCGACCGCTGATCACGCCGAGCCACCACAGACACTCCGAGCCAGGCACCAGCACGACCTTGCTAGCGAAGCGGTCACGGACCGCCTCGCTAGTCACGGCCCCTTCTAGCCGATCGCGCGCCTCAGTCACCACCTTCGGCACCCTCGCTGCCATCAACGCCGCCGCCATCGTCGTCGTCGCCGGCGGCGGCGGCGGCGGCGGCGGCGGCGGCGGCGCGAACCAACCGCTTGACCTCCGCAGGCGACACGTCACCGGCCCACTCACACGCCTCCGCGACTGTCAGACCCTCAGCACCGGTCAGTGCGGCGAGCGCTCGGCCAGCCTCGACCTCGTACCGCCTCACCGCTTCGTCACGCGCCGCCAGCGCGACCGCGACATCCACTCCGAGCGACGAACGCCGCTTTCCGGCTTCCACGCGCTCCCGCCGTCGCTTCGCCTGCGCATCGAGCACCTGACGCCTTGCAACCTGCCTGACCGACTGTCCCACTGAAATTGCCCCCTGATCTTGGATTCCTTCACCACCTAGAGCCCCAATTCCTCCCTCCAAGGCCGCTTCAGCCGAAGAGATCCGACCCTGATCTCAGATCCTCACATCGACCACCGACGTTCCCCCACCAGAACCTCGCACCCTCAACATCCACACACCTCTTGCATTCTCGGTAGTTGAAACGTGAACCACTGGCCGCTCACGCGCAGAACCGGGCCCTACTTCCAAGTGACGATGTCGCTGCACAAGCTGACTGCCGGGTCGGGGTACGACTACCTGACCCGGCAGGTCGCTGCGCAAGACGCGACAGAGAAGGGCCACACTTCGCTGGCGTCGTACTACACCGAGAAGGGCGAGACTCCCGGCGTGTGGGTCGGCTCAGGCCTGGCAGGCGTCGAGGGTCTGGCCGCCGGGGACGTCGTCACCGCCGAACAGATGAAGGCGCTGTTCGCCTACGGTTTCCACCCGCTGGCGGACGCCCGTCTCGCCGAGCTGGGCGACACGGCGACGGCCGTCGAGCTGAAGCAGGCGCAGCGCCTGGGAACGCCGTTCAAGGTCTACGACGGGGACGTCTCGGGCTACCAGATCGACGTCGCGCGGCGGATCGAAGAGCTGAACGTCGAGAAGGGGCTCCCCCGCGACACCGCCGTCAGCATCGAAGACCGCGCGCGGATTCGCACCGAGGTGGCGCGCGGATACTTCGAGCGCGAGTACAGCCGCGAATGCAAGGACGCTCGCGAGCTGGCCGCGACCATCGCCAAGCACAGCCGCCCCAAGACAACGGCGGTGGCCGGATTCGACCTGACCTTCTCTCCGGTCAAGAGCGTGTCGACCCTGTGGGCGATCGCGGATGCTCCCAATGCGGCGCAGATCGAGATGGCTCACAACGCCGCGGTGCGCGACGCGGTGGCCTTCCTCGAGAAGCAGGCGCTCTTCACCCGTGAGGGCACCAACGGCGCCCGTCAGGTCGACGTCAAAGGCCTGATTGCCACGGCGTTCACGCATCGCGACTCCCGCGCCGGCGACCCGGATCTCCACACGCACGTGGCGATCGCCAACAAGGTCCAGACCCTCGACGGCAAGTGGTTGGCCATCGACGGTCGAGTCCTCTGCAAAGCAACGGTCGCAGCGTCCGAGACCTACAACACCGCCCTCGAGCGCCACCTCAGCGCGGCGCTGGCAATGCGATTCGCCGAACGCCCGGGCGGGGATCCCCGCAAGCGTCCCGTGCGCGAGGTCGTCGGTGTCGACCCCGCCCTGAACGAGCGGTGGTCGTCCCGGCGGGCCAGCATCGAGGTCCGCCGGGCCGAGCTGGCCACCGACTTCCAGTGCACCCACGGCCGCCCTCCCACACCAGTGGAGGCGATGCAGCTCGCGCAGCAGGCCACCCTCGAGACCCGCGAAGCCAAGCACGAACCGCGCTCCCTGGCCGAACAGCGGCAGACCTGGCGCTCAGAAGCCGTCGCCACCCTAGGTAGCGAGGCGGCCGTCGACCAGATGGTCCAGAGCGCCCGCGCGCGCACCGAACCGGCCGGGCAGCAGGTCACCAGCAACTGGGTCGCAGCGTGCGCCGCCGACGTCGTCAATGAGGTCGAGCAACGCCGGTCGACCTGGCAGGTCTGGCACGTCCGCGCCGAAGCCCTGCGCCGCGTCCGCGACGCTGACGTGCCCGCCGAGCGGGTCGAGACAGTCGTCGACCACATCGTGGACGCGGCCCTGGCCCGGTCGGTCTCGTTGGCCACCGACCGTGACGGGGTCGACGATCCCGCCGCTTTGCGGCGGATCGACGGGTCGAGCGCGTACCACGTCGCCGGCAGCGACCTGTTCACCAGCCGCTCGATTCTCGACGCCGAGCAGCGGATCGTGGCCGTCGCCGCCACCTTCGACGGCCGACGCATTACCCCCGAGATCGTCGAGCTCTCGTTGCTCGAGAGCGCCGCCAACGGGGTCGAACTCAACTCCGGTCAGGCGTCCATGGTGCGTGGCATGGCCACCAGCGGAGCGCGAGTTCAGCTCGGCATCGCGGCGGCAGGGACGGGCAAGACCACCGCGATGAGCGTTCTCACGCGAGCATGGGAGGAGTCCGGCGGCAACATCGTAGGGTTGGCCCCGTCGGCCGCCGCAGCCGCAGCTCTGCGCGACCAGACCGGCGCGACCACCGACACGCTGGCCAAGCTCCTCCATGCCATCACCACCGGCGATATGAGTCAGGTTCCCGGCCGCATCGACCGGGGCACGTTGGTGCTGATCGACGAAGCCGGGATGGCCGACACCCTTGCTCTGGACGCGGCCGTCCAGTTCATCGTGGGTCGCGGTGGGTCGGTGCGACTGATCGGCGACGACCAGCAACTGGCTGCCATCGGGGCCGGCGGTGTCCTGCGCGACATCGACACCCAGCACGGGTCGCTGCGACTCAGCGAGCTGATGCGCTTCGCCGATCCAGCCGAAGGAGCAGCAAGCTTGGCGCTGCGGTCAGGGATGCCCGAATCGCTGGGCTACTACCTCGACCACGACCGCGTTCACGTCGGTGACCTGGCCACGCTGACCGACACGGTGTTCACCAGTTGGCAGGCCGATCGCGCCGAGGGCCGGGACTCGATCATGCTGGCTCCGACCCGCGATCTGGTGCAAGAGCTGAACGCTCGCGCACGCGCAGCGCGCCTGCTCGACGACCCCCACCACGGTCCTGCGGTACGCCTCGCGGACGCCAACGCCGCCTCAGCCGGCGACGTCATCATCACCCGCAACAACAACCGCCGCCTGCGCGTCTCGGCCACCGACTGGGTCAAGAACGGAGACCGCTGGCACGTGCTGTCCGTCGACGACGGCAGCCTCACCGTCCGACACACCGAGAGCGGGCTGCGGGTCGTGCTGCCGGCCGACTACGTGGCCGAGCACACCGAGCTGGGCTACGCCTCGACCGTGCACGCCGCCCAGGGCGTCTCGGTCGACAGCATGCACGGGCTGGCGACCGGCGACGAAAGTCGCCAGCAGTTCTACACGATGATGACCCGCGGCAGGTACGCCAACGACGTCTACCTGGTGACATCCAGCGACGGCGATCCGCACAACCTGATCCGACCCGAGACGATCCGCCCGTCCACTGCCACCGACATCTTGGAGGGCATCCTCGCGCGCGATGGGTCGCCCGCGTCGGCGACCACCCTGGCGCGGGACGCCGCCGACCCTGCCACCCTGCTGGGTCAGGCCGCGGCACGCTACATCGACGCCCTGTACGTCGGGGCCGAGACCGTCGTCGGCGCCGATCGCGTCGCGCAGCTGGAGCGCGTCGCTGAAGAACTGGTGCCAGGGATCGCTGACGAACCTGCCTGGCCTGTGCTGCGCGCTCACCTGATCCTGGTGCAGGCCCAGGGCCGTGACGCCGTTCGAGATCTCACCACGGCGGTGTCCGAACGCGAACTCGATGGCGTCGACGATCGGGCCGCCATCTTGGACTGGCGACTCGATCCCACCGGCCTGCGAGGCTCTGCACCCGGCCCTCTGCCGTGGATGCCGGCCGTGCCCAACGCCCTGTCGCAGGACCCCGTGTGGGGCCCGTACCTGACTCAGCGCTCCGCCCTCGTCGGGGATCTCGCCGACCGGGTGCGCATCGCCGCCGCGGCCGCCGACAGCCCCGCGTGGGCGCGCCAGGGAGGCGCGCGGCCCGCCGAGGACGTGCTGGTCGACATCGCGGTCTGGCGTGCGGCCAACGCCGTCAACGCCAGCGATCGTCGCCCCACAGGCCACCCCCAGATGCAGAAGGCCCCGGCTGCCCACCAGCGCCAGCTCGAGGAGCGCGTGAAGGCCGGCAAAGCTCCCGCGCTCGCCGAGTGGGGTCCTGCGATCGACAAGCTCCACCCGCGACGGGACTCTTTCACCCCGCTTCTGGCCGAGAGGCTGGCGGCGCTCACCCGGTCGGGCATCGACGCCGCACGGATGTTCCGACTGGCCGCCGACGAGGGGCCGCTTCCCGACGACCACGCGGCCGCCGCGATGTGGTGGCGCATCAGCCGCCACATCTCGCCGTCGGTCGCAACAGAGGCCAGCGGACAGGACGGTCACATCACCGCAGCATGGTCCGATCTCCTGATCGACACGCTCGGCGCTGAGGCTGCTGACCAGGTGGTCACGAGTCCCTGGTGGCCCACGCTCGTGGCCTCGATCGACCACGCCACACAGCGCGGGTGGGCGCTGTCGGACCTTCTGGACATGGCCAACACGGCAGATCTCGACGACGTCGACCTGGCCCAGGCAATGGTCTGGCGAATCGGGATCATCACCGATCCGCCGCCCGAGGACGACGACCCCTACGACTACGAGCTGCCGCCCGAGGATCTCGAGCACGTCTGGACTCCCCCGCCGGACGCCGCTGACCATCGCGACGTCGAGCTCGTCGACGAGCTCGATGACCAGTTCGCTCGAGCGGCCTTCAACCGAGATCTCCTCGACCCGCTGGAGCCGACCGACCAAGACATCGCGCGCGTGCTCGAGCACGGCCACCAGTGGGACCACTCCCCCACCACTGGCGATCGCATCCTGCACATCAACGACCTGACCACGCGCTACTTCGAGAGCCGGTACGACGGGTCGTGGGCGCAGGCTCACCTCCACCAGCGCCTCGGCCAGGACATCGCCGGCGATCCACGGTTCCGCCCCGGCTACGCGCCGGCCGGGTGGACGAACCTGGTCGAGCACCTGCGCCGTCACGACATCACCGACGACGAGATGCTGGCCGCAGGCGTCGCGGCGACAGCCTCGACCGGGCGACTGATTGACCGGTTCCGCGACCGGGCCATGCTGCCGGTCATCAACAACGGCGACGTGCTCGGATTCGTCGGCCGACGCCACCCCGATGCCACGGACGACTCCAAGGCTGGACCCAAGTACCTCAACACCAGCGACACCGTCGTGTTCCACAAGGGCTCGCAGCTCTACGGTGTGGCCGACCAGCAGATGGCTCACGGCTCCGTCCCGGTCGTCGTCGAGGGACCAGTCGACGCGATCGCCGTCACCTTGGCCAGCGCTGGCGCGTTCGTTGGTGCCGCTCCGCTGGGAACATCGCTCACTCATGAGCAGGCTGCGCAGCTGGCGACCTTCGGTGTTGACCCGATCGTGGCCACCGACGGAGATCTCGCCGGGCGTATGGCTGCCGAGCGCGACTACTGGCTGATCACCCCCCACCTCCTCGAGCCGCGGTTCGCCCAGTTCGGTGCCGGCGACGACCCCGCCAGCCTTCTCGAGGTCGCCGGCCGAGCCGCCCTGGTGGTGCCCCTGCAGCAGGCAACTCCGCTGGCCGAGCACCTCGTCGACGAACGGATCAACAACCTCGGCGACGGTGACGAGCAGGTCCGCGAAGCAGCGCTCGTCATTGCTGCCCGGCCGTCGAGCACATGGGCTGACGCGATCGCTAGGACATCGGCGCTGACGGGCGCAGATCCTCTCGACCTGCAGCGTGCCGTCGCCGGCGCCGCGACGTCTTTCAACACTGATCGGCGGCGCTTCAGCAACGATCAGCTCGTCAAGACGTCTGAGGTCAGGGCTCGCATCGAGCAGGCTTCGAGCGCCATGCCGGTCGATAAGTGGGCCAAGCTCGCCCGTTCGCTCGACCCACGTCTGGTCGGTCAGCGCGACTGGCCCGCCACGGCGGAGATGCTCGAGCAGGTGCACGCCGCCGGCCACGACGTCGACGAGCTGACTCGTCAGCTCGTGGCCCACACGCCCTTGGACGAGGCCCCCGCCCAAGACCTGCGCTACCGCCTCGTCGGCTACCTCCCCGACGAAGCCGCACCCGCGCCGACGGCCATCAGGCCGTCTTCCACGACTGTCGCGGAGCACGAGCGCGGACACCATCGTCCGACACCGAGCAACCCCGATGTCGGACCACGTCGATAGAAGCTCCGTCTGGTGCCTTGCAGGGTTGTCGTCGCCCGCGTGCCCGGTGACCGGCACCCAGAACCAAGATTCAGCCGAGAGGGCTAGCGTCGAGGGCATGCCCCCCTGCCGAACCCGCGCGGGTCGGCGCGGGAGACCGGGTGCTCGTCGTCGACGACGACGTTGCTCTGGAGCCAGCCTGGCGAGACCAGCGCGACTCTGACTGGCGCGCCCGAGGCGCTGGCGCGGCTGATCACTGGGCGCCTGAGGCCACAGCACACTCCGGCCGGCACCGTCCTCAGCGGAAGCGTCGACCTCGACGACCTGCGCAGAGTGTTCGCGGGCTACTGAGCCCCGGAGTTCGCTCCGCCAATCGGAGGGCCGGTGCCGACACGCCTTTCGGACACGGAAGCCAGCGGAGGTTCCTCTAGTCCAGAATCTCGCCGCTCGAGGTGTCAACGACGTGCAGTCGGGGTCCGCTCGGCGTCGGGGAGCCTGTTGTTGTAGAGCCGCGGAGGGCAGTCACGTCGGCGGTGAAGGCGCGTTGGCGAGCCGTCACGTGCTCGTTGTCGAGGCTCAGATTGAACTGCGGACCGGCAGGCCACAAGCGGGCGTGCGCGTCCTCGCAGTGCTTAGCGACCCGGTGCCGCATCCGCTCGAGGAAAGCTGGCAGGGCGTAGCGGTGCCATTCCTCGAGGGCGTCGCTGGTGACTGCGAGCTCGGCTTTGCGACGCAGGTCGGCTAGGACGGCGATCTCGTGCACGAGGTGGGCGTGCTGAGGCCAGCACGCCGGGATGAGGTCGGCGACGTCGAAGACCATCTGGTGGTTGAACCACACCACGACCTCATCGAGCCAGATCCACAGCTCGGCGCGCATATGAGGCTTCGTACACGTCGCTGGCGCCCATGGTCGGGGAAGGTCCGCGATCGGCCCGAGCGCCTTCTTCTTGGCGTCGTCATCTCCGGCTGCGGTCTCAAGTTCTCGGTAGGCCAACTGGATCTGCGGGCCCGGCGTTGGGAATGGTCGGATCAGCGGCTCCGGAGGCAGGTCGGGTTCGGGACTTGTCATGGCTTCCACCCTGTGAGGCCGCGGCGCTGCGACTCGACGACGGCCGCCGTGGCGCGCGCCCTTGGGTCGACGTGGGTTGAGCGCTGGGCCGATAGCTGCTCGCGGACCGTCTTCTGGGCGTGTAGGAGCGCGGCACCGGGCTTGCCGTCGATGGCGCGGTTGAGCTTCGCGATCATCGGTTTGCCGTTCTCGGCGACGACCAGGGCGTGTCGTTCTTCCATCTGCCGGATCTCGGCGCCGGTGAGGACTGGGATATCGTCGGCGGTGTTCCTGCCCCGGCCTCCGTTCATGCCGCGGCGTGCCACGCGGACGGTTCCCAGGAGGTCGGAGATCTCCTCGTTGAACGCGACGTCCTTGGATCCGCCGAAGACGCACAGGACGTTCGTGAGGCCGAACAGGGCGCGGGCTTCTTGCTCGCCGAAGATCGCTGAGAGCTGACGCCATGTCTGAGCGGCGTAGATGAACGACAGGCCTAGAGCGCGCTCGTTGGCCATCCGGGTGCGCAGAGTCGGCAGCGGTGCCGTGGAGGGCAGCTCGTCCAGGCAGGCCAGCATCGGCGGGCACAGCCGTCCGTGGGGCGATGCGTTCGCTGCCTCGAGTGCGGTGTCGAGCACGTGCTCGGCTACGGCCGTCATCAGCGGTGAGGCGCTGGCGTAGGGGTCTTCTCGGCCGAGCAGGTAGATGGTGCCGTTGCGGGCGATGATGTCGGCGATGTCGGTGGCTGGTCTGCCAGGTGTCGGGACGCAGCGGCGCAGGATGTCGGCTTGGAAGAATAGGCTCATGGCCTGTTGCACCGTGGTGGCGGTATTGCCTGCGGTGCGCTCGTCGCCGCGCAGCGCGCCGTTGAGGAGCCCGTGCCAGAAGGGTGCCGCGTGCGGGTGGCTGCGTAGGATCTCCATCGGCTCGGTGGCAGCCTGAGGGTTGGCCACCCATCGCAGGACCTCGTCGAGTCCGTGTCCGGCCAGCGCCGCGGCGTGGAAGAACGCTTGGATCACCTTCGAGCCCTCGGCGGCGTAGAACCGTGCAGCGTCGTCGCCGTGGCCGCCAGCCACCGAGCCCTTGACCGTGCCGGCGGTGAACGCCTTCGCTCGTCGCTCGGCGACCATCGGGTCGACGCAGCCGGCGATGGGATCCCACACCAGCTCGGGCAGTCCCGGCGCCAGGCCGAACGGATCCAGCACCGCGCACGGGCGGTCGCCGTCTCCTCGAGCTCCGATGGTCAGCAGGAGGTCGTCGACCTTGGTCAGTGTCACCAGCGCGGCGCCGGGGGCACCGAGCAGGGCCGGGACGAGCAGGTCCAAGGTCTTGCCGGAGCCTTGTGGGCCGATGATGCCGGCGGTGCGGTCCCACGGCACCCACATGTCGCGCCCGGTGCGGGGTTCGACGCCCGCTCCGAGCTTCCAGCCGACTTGGGTCGGGTCGAACGTCTTTATGACTGTCCCCTCTTGCCGTACAGGTCGGGTCGGACGACGGCCGCGTTGCGGCGCAGACGCGAGACTCCGAGCAGCTGCTCGGCCTCGGCTGCGGTGGCCATGCCTTGCACGCGCCCTGGTCCCCACCGTCTGGCCGCCCACACCAGCGTGAAGATCACGACGACCAGGAGAATCAGCTGAGCGAGGGCGACCCACGTCCACAGTGCGCTCGAGCTCGCATACGGACCTGAGCCAGCCAGGCCTGCACCGGCGTCACCTCCCAGCAGTCCAGGCACCGACGAGAACAGGTTCTCCCTCGAGGGCATCTGCCAGCCGGCGCCGGCCAGGAGGTTGGCGATCGCGCGGGCCGGCTGCAACGCGAGCACGTGAACCAGGACGACGATGAAGAAGCCGAGCAGCGGCACCTCCCACGTCCAGGGATAGGGGTTGGTGCGTCGTTCCTGCTGGATCCTCATGCTTCCCCACGGCCCTACACGGCCCCCTGGGTGGCCACCGGTGGGTTCAGAAATGTCAGCGTGGCCGTCACCATGTTGTGGTCGCTCTCGGGCTCGGTGCGGGTCGTCGACAGGATCTGTTGCCACTTCTTGACAGCCACTGCGTGTGGGTCGACGAGCAGGTGGTCGATCCGTGGTCCGCGCCGTGGCGGCTTGCCGCCGTTGTACGACCGGTACTCCTGCCCCGTGCGGGCCTCGGCGATCTGTTCGCTGGATCGGAAGCCTCGCTCGACGAAGAACTTCGCGACGGCCGTCTTGTCGCCCGAGCCGAGGATGAAGGAGTTCAGGTCGCCGGCGTGCACGATCGTGCTGCCGGGCTCCTTCTTGGCGATCGCCTCGACGATGTCGTGCGCCTGGCTGACGTAACGGAGCCGGCGGGCATCCTCATCGCCATCAACGGGGTGAAGGCTCGAGACGACGACGATCTGGCCGGTGCGGCGATCGCGCAGTGCCTGAGCGACGCCACCCTTGCCCTCGATGGTGAACGTGGCAGATTCGAGCTTCTTGCCTGCGGCGTCCTCCGTCGACAGCTTCTTGGGGTCGAACAGCACCATCTTGGAGCGGTGGTAGACCGCCAGCTTGTAATCCGGTGCCAGGGCGTTGATGATCGCCGCTCCTTGGCTCTTTTCCTTGCCGGTCTCCTGCAGGCTGATGACGTCGGGGTGGGCGGTCTTGATCGCTGCGGCGATCAGCGGGATGCGCTGAGGCCACGGACGGAGCTTGCCGTCGCCGCAGAACTCCAGGCAGATGTTCCAGGTGGCGACGTTGAGCTCTCCGAAACCTGAGCCTGATGCGCCGCAGCTGCTGGCTCCTGCGCCTCCTGCCTGAGCGATGATGGCCCGGGCGACGGGCTCCCACTTGTCGTACGCGGTGGGGAACGCCGAGATCTGGACGGCTTGCGCTGCCTCTCCGAGGCCCATGGTTTTCCAGCCGGGCTTGTCGAGCAGGCCCGCCGGGCTGCCGTGGTTGGGGCCCTTTGGTCCGCCGAAGAAGGCTCTTGCGGAGTACTCGATCCGTTGGCGGTCGTCGGCGCTTCCCCATCCTGCGCGCTGCTGGAAGGCTCCCAGCGAGTCGCGATCGCCGTAGTTGAGGTTGCGCAGGCCGGACTCCTGCAGGGCGGTCATGAGGGCAATGACGGCTCCGCGGTCGCCGGCCCCCGTCTCGGACGCGACCTGGATGATCGTTGCGGCGAGCTTCAGCTGTTCGGCGTTGACGGTGAATTTCGGGCCGTCTGTGCGGGTCGCGGTCACCGGGTCGGTGCCGCCGGTCGGGGACTTGGCTACGGCGGCGACGGCAGCTGGTGCGCCAGCAGCGCTTGTACCGCTGGTGGCGCTTCCGTTGAGTGGCGCGCCCTGGGCGGCCATGAACGGCTTGGGGTAGATCGGCTTGCCGTCCTTTATGACCTCGAAGTGCAGGTGTGCGCCGGTGACGTAGCCGGTCGCGCCCTGGGTGCCGAGTTGGGTCCCGGCGCCCAGCTTCTGTCCGACCTTGACGGTGGACGGGGACGCCATGTGGGCGTAGCGGGTCTGGATCCCGCCGCCGTGGTCGATGACGACCTGGTTGCCGTAGGCGATGTTGAAGCCGCTGTTGACGACTTTGCCGTCGGCGGCCGCCACCACCGTCTTGTTCGCTCGAGCGACCAGGTCGGTTCCGGTGTGCAGTTTGGTGGTGTGCAGAACCGGGTGGTACCTCATGCCGAACTCACTCGTGACTACGTAGGCACTCGTCAACGGCGGTCGCCAGGTTCCTGACATGGCCATCGTGGGGTCGACGCAGGCACCGTCATCCGAGGTCTTGGGGACTGTGGCCCCGGTGATCGCGCCGATCGCCACCATCGGCAGCATGAACAGCGCCAGGAGTGCACCGACGACGGCCACGACACCCTTCATGTCAGGCGCCCCCGGCGATCGCTTCGTTCGTGTAGGTCAGGTGCTGCTCGGCCGGAGTGAGGACCGTCTGGACCTTGTACTGCCGCTCCCCCACGCACCACAGGGCACGACCTTTGCCTTGCATCGCCCACGACGTGACGACCTCGCACGCCATCGGGCTGAGCCCGAGCATGTCCCTCAGCTCGTTGGCGACGCCGAGGTCCTGCCCGTGCAGGATCTTGATATCCGCCAGGTGAAGCAGATCCTTCGCAATGCTGGAGGCTTGGCTTCCTGTGTCGCCGGCGCCGAGCGCGTCGGACGGTTTGTGGGCGTTGACGAACTGGACATCGCCGTCTCGGCGTGACAGGCGCAGATCTGCGTCGAAGCTCTTCACGGCTTCGGTACCTAGCCTCAGCTGCCTCCACACCTCGTCACGGACGGCAACGCGCATGTCACCAGGGGCGGACATCTCGCGCATCCCACGTCCCCAGGAGTTCAGGCAGAGCAGGGCAATCCCGGTCGCCTCATCTCCCAGGGGCTCGAGCCGGGACAGGCTCAACGACTGGATGGGAGCCTTCCAGTCGACGTCGATCGTGGTGTGCTGGTCGAACAGGCCGGCCAGTGCGCCGTTGACGAGCTGGCCGAGGGCGTTGCGCAGGAGGCGGGTCTCGTCCAGGAAGTGCCGGCTGGTGGCATACCTAGTCTCTGCGACCAGGTCGTCCGTCGGATCGTCCAGCAGGTGCCACAACTGCGGGATGGTGGTCTCGGTCAGCGTGGTCGCACCTGAGGAGTAGCCGGTCAGTGCCTTGAGGGCCTGCATGACGACCGCTTCCTCGGTCGGCCCGAACGGCACACGCTGGTCACCGATGCGCTGGCTGCCAACGAGTCCTCGCACGAGCGTGAGCCAGCGGCCGAACACGATCGCGGCACGGCCCTGCGCTTGCTCGGGCGACAAGTCAGCCCATCCTTGCGCCAGCGGCCCTATCGCCAACGGGTTGATCCGTGCGGCCATCCCGTGGCCGATGGCGAACGGTTCGACCCCGAGCGCCCGGCAGAGCGGTTCGTACTCGTCCTTGGTGTCTCCCAGGATGAGCGTGCGATATCCGAAGTCCATCATGCGAAGGCAGAAGGCCTTGGTGGTCGCTGACTTTCCCCGGCCGGGCTTGCCGAAATTGAAGATGTTCGGGTTGGTGACGGGGATCTGATCGTCGACAACCCACCCCATGGGGTCGCAGTAGAACGCGCCGCCAGATAGGTGGTCGATGCCCATCTGGGCGCCGGTCGGTGGGAGACCCGGTGTCGAGATGAAGGGCCACAGCACCGGTGCCTGGTCGCTGGTCATTCGCCAGGACGAGACTGGGGCGTTGGCAGGAGACCAGCCGCGCTCGGTTCTGAACTGGCCTCGCCTCGAGGCGGCGCGGAACAGCCGAGGGTCCTTCGGGCGGGGCGGCACGGCTGGTGCCGAGGGCAGCTCGTGGCCGAAGTCGCGTAGTAGCCGGTTGACGTCTCGTCCGGGCGCGCTCTTGGTGCCCATCAGATCGCCTTGCGGCTCAGGCTGACGCCCAGCGGGATGGTCGAGCCGGCGAAGCCGACGTCGTGGGACAGGTCCAGGCGCAGCGGGGCGAACCCGGCTCGACGAATCGAGGCGCCGAGCCGGCGGCCGAACTCGGAGGCTCTCATGGTCTTGGGGACGGTGACGGTGCAGACCGCGTACGGGGTGGTCATCGAGTTGCCGCGTGCGAGCTTGCCTTCGAGATTGCGGGCTTTTGCCGCTTCGTCCTTGGCCTTCGTTCGTTGGCGCATCTTGAGCTTCTCGCGCATCGCCTCGCCCATGTCGGCAGCAAATTCGCTCGAGCCGGACTGCCGATCGGCGGTCGTCTGCCCGACGATCGGATAGCAGACGACATAGCTGCGACGTTCGCCTGTTTCGGCGGGGGTGAGAATGGGTGCCAGCGCTCCCATGAGCGCCCCCTTTACCGGGAGCTTGATCGTCGCGCTGACCGAGTTCCAGGCGTCGTGCGAGTAGTGGCGGACCAGCTGGTCTGCACCGGACGGTCCTGCCATCGCCCACGGGACGTCGGCGTTGGTCTGGTGGTCGGCTCGCCAGTCCTCCAGGGCGTCGACGATGCCTGCTCGGTCGCCGGGTGCGAAGCCGGTTCGGCAGGCGGTGGCCAGCTCGGGTGAGGTCAGCCAGTTCACCTCGGTCATACCGACGGCTCCGCGCAGCTGGGCCTCGACTTCCTGCATGAGCGAGTACAGCAAGCGCGCCCGGCCGTCGAACCCGCCACCGGCTTCCTTGGCCGATTTGGCCAGCCGGTGTTCGGGCACGACGAAGGTCACGTAGGCCTCGGTGCGAACCGAGGCCAGCGACAGCACTGCGTGCAGGTCGTTGTTGATCTGCCGGGACAGGTCGGGACTGTTGTCCCGGCGGTGCCGCGTCAGCCACTGCCCGCGCTCGGCGCCGTCGTCGGGCACGGTGCGGACCATGAACAGCAGCTCGTCGATGAGCTCTCCTCGCGAGCACAGGTCGAGCAGGCCGCTCAGGCCGGCTCCCATCGCCTGGCGTGCCTCAGCTGGCGATAGCCCGATGCCGGGGTGGACGACCGCCGCGGTGACGGCCCACGTCTTGGTGGCGTGGTTCTGGATGATTGCGATGCGTGCTTGCTGGGTGCCGGTCGGTGGGCCTTCGTGGATCTCGACGGCGTTCAGGACACCGGGGAGGTCTGCGGTGGCCAGGTCCTCGACCTGGCCGCGTGTGGCGCGCGCACGAAATGGTGTTCGCCCGGTCAGTCCAGCGATCGCGTAGCTGATCATCGACATGCACCAGCCGGGTGCCGAGCGGCCGCGGACGGCGACCACCACGACCGCGCTGAATGCTGCCCAGATCAGTAGCAGCAGCAGCGCCGATCCCCAGGCCTGGCGCTGCACAGCCCAGAAGGCGGGGAGGACGGACAGGGCAACGGTGGCCAACTGCCAACCGGACAGTCCGAAGAACCATCCGATCTTGGCCTTGGAGTAGTCGCTGTAGACGGTCATGGGTGTTCCTTTCGCTCAGATCCCCATGGCCGCGACGACCTCACTCAGTGGCCACCCGCGGGTGGACTTTCACGCGATCGGGGGGATCTCGGCCGCAGCCGCGCCAGCACCGCCGCCACCAGCGGCCTTCGAACCGCCGGCACCGCCGCCACCGCCTGGTGAGGGCGGGCCGCCGGGTCCGCCCGCGCTTGGTCCCGCGCCGGGCATGGACGGCATTGTGGGCATCGGGGCGGTGGGAGAGTTGCCGGTCCCGCTGTTGTCCGAGCCTTCGCCGCGGTGCGGGTCGCTGGGGCCGCTCTGCGAGTCGCCGTCTCCCCCCTGGTCGCGCTGGTCAGGGTTGAACCGCTGGGCACCACGCTGGTAGTCCGGCGTGTACGACGAGTCGCCGACGCCCATCTGGTTGGCCTGGTCCATTCCCACGGAGGTCGCCGTGGCACCGGCACTTCCCACGGCCGACAGGACCTTGCCGTATGCCCCTCCCAGCGCGCCGAGGCCTCCCATCGCGGATCCGAACCGACTGGTGGTCGCTTCGGTGCTCTGCGCCTCGCCCTGAGACTGGCCGCCCGATGCGCTCTGCGACGCAGTCGACGAGCCGCCGTCCTGGCCGCCGCCGCCGAGGAGGCCGCCGATGCCACCCACGGACTGCATTCCTGCGCGCATCGCTGCACCCGAGCTCGTGCCGGGGTCGACGAACGCCAGCAGTTTGAACAGGGCGACCGGGGCCGCGATCGAGATCAGGATGATCATGACGCCGGGGAACGCGGTTCCCAGGGCGGCCTCGGCGGACTTCGCCTCACCGGAGGCGACGCCCTGAGTCAGGGCCGTGCCCATACCGAGCAGGATGACGATCAGCGGTGGTGTCGCCGCCGCGGCGTGGAACCATCGCAGTGACTTCCAGAACCATGACTTGCTGAAGTCCGAGACCAGCCCGGCGGCGGCTGCCGGGCTGAACGCCACGAGGATCAGCAATGCGGCTGCGCGGGTCAGCATGACGATGAAGTGGCCGATTGCTGCGATCCACAGGAAACATCCCAGGAAGCCGAGAGTGGTTGCTACTCCGACTTCAATGCCTCCCGTGGTGAAGTCATCGGCCCCGGTGGGCTGCCACTGGGCGAAGCCGTCGACGCTCAGCATGCTTTTGATCAAGGCGTTGCTGATTCCCGCGCAGGCCGCGACGACACCGATGGCGTAGCTGACGCCTCCGCCCCAGATGGCGACGAACTGGCCCATGCCGATGAGCAGCGTGCCTAGGCTCTTGCCCTCGCGGCGGAAGGCCGCAGCCCCGACCTGAACGAGGGCCATGAGGAGCACGAGGACGGCAGCAACCCAGAAGGTCGTGCGGTAGAGCTCGCCGGCGGGACCGCTCTCTGAGAGGTCCGGCGTGATCCACTTGTCCATGGCGCTGAGCACGAACCTCAGCACCCACAGGCCCGACTTCCAGACCGCCATCATGACGCCGGTCCAGCCCTCGGCTGCGGCCTTCCCTACCGCATCACCGGCCAGGCCGAAGGGGTTCAGCTTGCCCAGGACGTCGCCGGGGCTCGGAATGCCCTCATTCATGGAGATCCTCCTGATCGACCCACATCAGCCAGCCGGCCTCGAGGCTGCGCTGAGACCCCGGCCACGTCGGTGGCGCTTGGGCAGGCTGCTTGCCGGCGGCGATCGACCACCGGTCCCCGCTCCACTGCATGCGCTCGCAGTGGCCGAAGCCGAACCTCGTCTGCTCCTCCACTGACGCGGTGACGTCCAGCTGCACGCAGGCCAGCACCCAGTCCGGCCCATCGGTGCTCTTGATCTGGGCACCGGCCGGTGTCGCGGTGACGCTGACAGCACCGTCACCGTCCACCGTCCCGGCGTGGGCGTGAAACGACTGGATGGACTGTGCGATCTCCCATCGGTCGAACTGGGACGGCTCCTGAGCCCAGCCGTCATAGACGTCGCGAGCGAACTGCACCGACATCGGTGTGAGGGCCGCGATCTCGATAGATGCCAGCTGAGCCACAGCGCCTTCGGGCGTGTGAGGAAACCCGGTAGGCACGTCGGCCGGGCCGGTCGACGTCGAGGGCGGGATCTCGATCCTCTTCGGCTTGTCCAACGAAGGCGGCGCCGGCTTGAGGTCGCTCTCGTCGGCCGCCAGCATCGCCTTGGCCGCCACCGCGTTGCGGTAGCCGTCGCCGCGGACGCCGTCAGGGCCGGTGGTCCATGTTCGCTCCGGCCGGGCGTCGCCGCTACCGGCCGTGTCGTGCGAACCGATTGCGGCGGCCACAGCCATCACGAGACCCGCGACGACGACCATCGCGAAGACGACCGCGCCCGCCAGCATCACCAAGAGCCGGCGGCGGCTCCACTCTCCGGAAGTCTGTGGCGTCGACATCAGACGCAGCCGCTGCCGGTGATACCGGAGATGATCCCGGGCACGACCATGTACCCGATCGCGGCGAAGAACACGACCACGATCGTGATGACACCGCCCTTCGAGGCGTGAGGCATGCTGAAGATGCGGCCACAGACAATGGCCCCGATGCCGACCACCGCCGCAATAGCGAGGCAGATCAGGACGCCCCACTGCACGTTGCCCTGGACGTCGTCGACGTACTTCTGTGCATCTCCGGGAGCCTTGGGGCACACCTTGGTCAGCGGCATCAGGTAGTTAGCGATGGTCATGGTGGTTTCCTTTCGCGTGATCGACCATGTGGCCGAAGACAGGGGTGGCTGCCGCCACGATGTGCGGCGGCAGGGGCTCGGTGGTCAGGCCACTTAGGGCCAGGGGTGCGGCATTCGGGATGACGCTGAGACGGCCAGCGTCGATGGCTGCTTGGACGCGCTGGTCGGCCGCGACTCGCAACTGCTTGGGCCACTTCTTCAGCGGCGGGCCCAGCACGGCGCACCAGGTGTCGCCGGGGCGGGAGGTCATCTGCAGGGCGACGTCGAGTGCCCTCAGGCCGGGGATCGTGGCGACGGTGACGATCATCAGCGGCACGGTGGTCACGACGGTGCCCAGCCACGAGCTCGATCGCAGAATCTGATTGAGATCCCAGCCGGCGTCGACGACGGTCAGATCGCAGTCGCTGGCTTCGGGAACGGGCACGTCCTCGACAGACTCGAAGGCGCTGGTGGTCCGCTCGATCAGGACGGTGTCTCGGGTTCCTCGGCGCCAGCCGGTAGCGGTGACTCCCAGCTCGGCCGTTGTCGCTGCGGCCAGCCCGGTGCTGTTCATCGGGCTGCACTCCACGACGCGAGACGCCTCCTCGGCTGCTGTTGCCAGAGCGACCGCGCACAGTGATGCACCGACGCGCCCGCTCGCGCCGACGACGGCGACAGTGGTCGCGGCCGGAGTCCAGCTGCTCGGGCGAAGTCGCTTGGCCGGTTCTCCGGTGCGGAACTCGCCGGCCTCCACCGCTTGCCAGGCGCGCTTCAGCTCGACCACGGGCACGGCCGACTTCATGGGTGCCCACCCCCAAGCCTGCCGCTACGTCGCAGGATCCCCTGACGCAGTCGAGGTGCGTCGAGGCGGGCCAGCACCGCCTTCGCGGCGTGTGCTGTCTTTAGCTGGGTCACCGCGTCCTCAAGAGCTTCGAGGGCTTCGCCCTCCTTGCTCACCGCCTCGAACAGGCGGTCGATGTCGCTGTCGTTGGCATGCACTCTCATCACCTCGAGTACTCACGGCCCCGGGTGGGCGATGAGTAGCCCCAGTCGTGCGAGGTTTCTTCATCCGCGGCGGCCGCGAACTGCGCCAGTCGATCGAGCGAGAGGCAGGCGCGCCGCCGGAGTGTGCGCGGATTCAGCCCGTGCCGGGTTGCCACTGCGGCAACGGCGGCCGAACCCGTCATACCGGCGCGACCACGGCGGGCTGAGTAGTTCTCGCTGTCAGCTGCCACGGCCAAGTCAACGAGCAGGGCGCGGTCGGCCTTGCTGATGACGCCTGCGCTGATTGCCTCGGAGAACAGGTCGAGCAGGTCGGCGGCCGGGTTGTCCTGCTCGTCCTCGACGAGGGTGTTGAAGAGCCTTCGCCACACCGGCGAGTCCTCGTCGACGCAGACGGATTGCATCCAGGTGCGCCCCGATCGGCGTGCACCATCGCCGACTCCGAGCTCGGCCTGCACTCCTTTGCGGGTGTCGCGCAGGATCGAGAAGGCCGTCGAACGGCGGTTCTCCCAGTCGAACGTCTTGACCGTCGACCACAAGTGGCTGGCCACGAGCTCATCGATCGTGACGCTCAGGTCTGACAGATCCCATGCGATCTTCGCTGCTCCGGGGAGCAGAGCCCAGGTCAGCGCTGTGATCGCCGCCGGGTCCGCATGGCCGGTCGATGAACCGAGCTTGGCCAGCGTCCGCAGCACACGGTCGGTCGCCTCGTAGTCAGCCGACCTCGTCCAACTACTCAGGTCTGCCGGATCGTCCACGACGGCCAGCTCGGGCTCCATCGTCGTCCACTGGATCCATCGGCTGCGTGCCAGCGTCATCGCAGGCCCTTCGACGTCGTCGACGCCGAGCATCTTTGCCACGCTCATCTCCAGGTCCTTCCTGTCTGCCTTGGTGGTCATGGCAGGAAGGTGGCGCGCCGATGTCGCCCGATACGTTCCCCCTTCGGGCTCTCTGGCCTGCTTCTCAGGGGGGAACGTCAGTGTTTGCGCAGGTCACGGCACGTTCCCCCGAAAGTTCAGGGAAGAGGCCGCCCAGGGTTGACCCACGCAAAAAGCAACGGACTGACGGTGGCCGAAGCCGCCGTCAGTCCGTCGTGCGCGAAGGGTGATTGCCTACATGGCTGCGCGCCGTGCCCACTGGTGCGCGTCGAGAATCTCCTCGGTGCGGGCCGGCAGCTCGGTGCATGCCTGTCCGTCGTCGTCGCGGTTGCACACCTCATCGCGGATGACCCGGGCGGCTTCGCCGATGTGTCCTCGGGCTTCGAGCACGGCCGCCAGGTCAAGTCGGGTTACCTCTTCATCTGGGGCTGCCGTGACGGCGATGCTGGCTGCCGTCCGGGCGCGCTCGAGGTCGCCGGCGTGAAGGTTGTGGGTCACGACCACGTGAGCGACGTCGGCGATCGCGCAGACCATGTGCTGGTCAAGACGGTCACCCTCGAGCAGCCAGCCCCAGCCGCCAGGGCGGAGCTTCTCGAACGGGCGGCCGGTGATCAGCCGCAGGGCGCGCTCGAGGTCGTCGATACCGGCGGGTCCGTGGCTCTCACCGCGGAGTCGGAGCCTGCGGAACAGGTCCACGTCGACCAGGGCATCGACGACTTGGTACACGCCGGTGCCTCGTTCCTGTGCCATCGGTGCTTCCCGCGCGGCGGGGAGGAACTTCTGCCCGGTGACGGGGTCAGTTCCCAGCCAGTGGCGCAGCTTGTTGACGTCGGTGCGCACTCTGGCGGCGTTGAGGTCGAACGCGGTGGCGACCTCGTCGGTGGTAGCGCCGTAGGGTCGTGTGGCGAGGTAGGCGAACAGCTCGGTGTAGAACGGCCGGCGCCGATCCAGTGCTGTGCCGCTGGTCCTGGCGACGACGGGTCCGAGCAGCGTCAGCCGGGGTCGGATGCAGCTGTCGGCTTCCCACTCCTGCAGGTCCGCATCCAGCGTCGGGTCCGCCGCGGCGACCTCCTCGCGCACGGTCTGCGTCACCTTGGGTGCCACTGCGTTCAGGTCCGCCACAGTCGTGGCGGCCGCACGCGTGTACTCCTCGTCGGCGGCGGGGAGCACCGACGCGGCCGGCTCGAGGGTCGTGGCCGATCGGCTGACCGTGTACTGGTCGCGCAGCGATCCCATCGCGTCAGCCATCGGCTGCCACTCCTGGTCGCCCGCAAGATCGGGAACGGCCTCGTCGGCGAGGGAGTCGGCCTGAGCCAGCAGTGCGGCGCACCCGTGAGCTTCGGCCGATGTCAGACCGACGGCCTTCACCGTCAGGTTCACCGACGGGATGGTCAGCTGTCGGCGCTCGTCGATGTGAATCTCGAAGCCGCGGCTCTGCTCGGCGCCGGGCAGGAGAACAGCGGTGGCAGTGCGGCCATGGTGATCCTTCATCAACTCCATCAGCTGCTCGAGCTCGGCGAGGTCGCCGGCCTGGTCCACGATGAGCATGCGCGAAGGCCAGGGGTCCGCGTCGTCCTGCCGGGCCCGGGCGGTCGACGTATCGATGCCGGCGGCCGCGAGGCGATCGATCGTGCTGACCGCTTCGGCGACAGCGTTCGCGGCAGCCGAGGTGGCCTCGGCGTGGACTGTGACCCGATCGGGACTCACCGCGGCCATCTCGTGTGCGATACCAATCACGTCTAGCGCGGTGTGCTTGGACCAGGGGTTGCAAGCGACCTCTGCCGCGACGAACCGGGCGAAGTCGACTCCTGCGGTCTCGTCGCCTGTCACGACCATGTTGAGGTCCTCAAGGTTCAGCATCCAGGAGGCGTCACGGTCGTCCTGGCCGATGGTCACCAGCAGCGGCCACGGGGCGGGACTGTCGGGGTGGTGAGGGCCGATCAGGTCGAGATCGACATCAGTATCCACCACCCACAGCAAGCCGTCATCAGAGATCACCCACGGGACTCCCGGTGCGGTCGCTGGGGTCCGCAGGTGGACGGCCACCGCCGCCCCTGTCACCTCGACGGCAGCCAGCGAAGGCAGCTCCACGGACTGGGCGGCCAGTGAGGAGGCCAGGCGCACCAGCACGGTTTCGACCAGCTCGACCGTCGCGATCGTCGACGAGCCCGCCACGGTGACCGATTTCTCTGCGTGCATCAGCTCGGGAAGCGTCGGTGCGATTGAACGGCCCGGCCGGCGGGACCGGTGCTGTCCGGCGCGGCGGGCGCGCAGTCCTAGGAGCAATGAGCCCGCCAGAAGGGCTCCCCCACCGGCGAGGCCTCGCATCAGCCACGACGGAAGACCTGCGTCATCGACGACGTCGAGGTGTTGCGCAGGCTCGCTCGATCCGCTCGATCCGCTCGAGGCGGCCTGAGCGGAAGGGGTCATCCCGGTCGAGCCCCCCGCTCCAACGGCCTCGGAGGCAACCTCACCGGCGCTCTCCTGAACCACCTCGGGTGCCGCTTCGGGAGTGGCCTCATGGACGGCTGGTGTTTGCGCCTGCTCAGGCGTTGAAGTGGCACGCTTCGGAGTCGAGGTCTCCTTGGATGGGACGGTGAGGTTCCATCCGGGTTGGATCATGTCGGGGTCGGAGAGGGTGCGGCCGTCGACCTGACGTTCGCCCTTGTTGGCCTCCCAGATCTTGGACCAGTTCGCGCCATCTCCGTACTGATCCTCAGCGATTCCCCACAGGCTGTCGCCAGAGTGCACCTCGACTTGCGTGTCTTCGGTCTTCGGTCGACCTGGGGTGGTCGCAGCTGTCGCGGGCATTTTCAGCTCCCAGCCGGGCTGAACGGCTTCGGATGAGCGGAAGACCTTGCCTCCCGTCATAGGCCGGCCCTCGTTGAGGCTGGCGATCTGACTGAACCGCGCCCCGTCGCCGAGGTGCTTCTCGGCCAGGCCCCAGAGGGTGTCGCCGTGCTGGACGGTGATCGTGTCGCCGACTTCCGGTGCCTGCTCACCCGCGGGCGGAACGGGCGGGGTTTTCGTGGCGGGTGCTGCAGCTGCCGGCGGCACAGGTGCCGTTGCGGCCGTTGCGGCAGCTGCGCTGAAGGTGCTGATAGTTCCCGACCCGATCGCAAGCACCACGGCGGTCACCAGCACGCGCGCGAGGTTCTGTTGGAAGCCGAACGCCCCGGGCACACGCACGTCGATTCCGCGGTTGCTGATCGCGGCGGCGGTCTCCACCACGATGCACACCATCAGCTGTGCCCACAGGAACCACGCGAGGGCGGCTAGGACGCCGATGATCGCCTCGTCAGTCAGCGGCTGATCCATCGAGACGCCGCCAGCCGGCCACGGGTTGCCCACGATGACACCGAGCATGACCGGAGGTCCACTGACCAGAAGCGTCAGTAATGCCAGCGCAACGAGTGCTTTGATCCAGCGCATCGTGTTCTCCTAGAGTTGTGCAGTCGCCCCCTCCGTCCGACCACTGCGGCCGACCGAGGGGACAGAATCGGCCGAGAAAGCTCCTAGGCCGTCGGACTCCCACGCACGACGGTGCGTGTGGGCCGCGACCGGTCAGAATCCTGGGCGAGCAGGTCGAGCGTGTGGCTTCGCACGGGCTTCAGGCTCTCGCCGCGTTGACGGATTCGGCAGACGCGGACCCGCTCGTCGGCAGCTGCGTCACGCCGACCGCCGACAGGATCGCGGTCTTAGAGTGGGATTTGATCGTGACCGTGACTGTCCCGCCGTCGACGTCGACCTGGGCTCGGGGTGCCCCGACCTGCGAGAGGTAGCCCTGCGCCGCGGCAACAGCCTTGGACGGGTCGACCGTCGGATCTCCTCCGTCACGGAGGCTGTCCTGGTTCAGCGCGTCGGCGCCGATCCGGGCAGCCTGCTCGGCCTGACCGGTGAGCCGGCGGTTGGATGCCAAGGCGTAGCCACCGTCGATGACCACGCCGGCCATCGCGACCAGCGCCGTGGTGATGAGCACGACGAACAGAGCCGTCACGCCGTCTTCGTTGCGGTGGGTCCGTGTCATGTCGTCGTCCTTTCAGCTGGCCCGGTAGGTCTCGATCGGCACAGTCGCCTGCGCTGAGAACACGCGCCTGCCGGGTAGACCCGACAGAGCGACGTCGCCCAGGCTCGCGATACACCGCAGCTGGACCTTGACTGTCCCGCCCGGCTTGTAGTCCGAGACGTCCACGCTCAGATCGAGGCTCTGGCAGTCCAGTCCCCGATCACCAAGCGCCGCGGCCGCGGTCGAGCGAGCAGCGTCGGAGGACCGGCTGGTGTTGCGCTCGAGCGATGCGACCCGGGCGGCGTCAGCAGCTGCTCCCTCGACCTGCTGGCGGGCATGAGCCATGCGGCCCAGACCCACGACCAGCAGGAACGCCACGATCAGCACCGGCACGATCAACACGAGTTCGACCGCTGCGGTCCCCCGCTCGTCACGGGTCTTCACTGTGCCTGCTCAACGGGAGGGACGTACCGTTCGACCGGGCCCGACGAGGTCTCCTTGACCTTCGGGCGCACACCCGGGACCAAAGAGATGACAGTCCCGGTGACGGTCACTGTCGCGGTATCGGGGGTGCGGCTTGCTGACACCGACCGGGTCGTGAGCATCTTGGGGCCGAGGCGGTCGAGGTACTTGACCGCCTCGGCCTGTGCCCCGTCCTGGGTGCCGTCGGCTCGACGAGCAACCGCGGTGCCCTGCTCGGCCGCCGCTTCGACGACGGACCGGGCGTGCGCTACCAGGGCGTACTGCACGATGAACATCAGGACGAGCAGCAGCACGGGCGCGATGAGGACAAATTGGATGATCGAGGCCGCTCCCCGCTCGTCTTTGCCCTGCTGGTTACTCACGAGTCGTCATCCCGTCGAGATCGACTCGGCCTTGCCGGTGAACTTGGCGATGATGATCCCGCAGATCACGATCGCCGCGGCGGCGAACAACGCGGTGATGATGACGGTCTGCGTGATCTCGCCGCGTTCATCGCGACGCTGGTTCTGGTGGTTGACCTGGGTGATGAACCAGGCCTTCCACATCTGGATCTCGACCATGATTTCCCCGTTTCTTTGTGGTGTTAGAGCACTAGGACGTTGATGACGGCCGGGTATGACAGGAACAGCAGAAACCCGACCGCGAGGATCACCTGGGCGATGCCGATGGACTGATCGCCCTTCTCAGCGTCGCTTTCGGCCTCGGCCAGCTGACGTCGTCGTTGAGTCGCCGCTCGGGCTGTCAGCGACTGGCGCACCTTCGCGCCGTCGTCAGCAACCAACGTCAGCGCGCCGCCGAGATCTCGCAGCTCCGGCAGGTCGACGCGCTCACCCAGGGCAGCGAACGCCTCCCACGGGGTGACGCCCGCATAGCGTGCGCGCGAAATTGTCTCGGCGAGGAGCTCGAACGCCCATCCCTGACCGATCTGCGCCGCCGTCGGTAGTGCCTCAGGGACGCCTCGCCCGCCGGCCAGGCTCATCGAGACCAGGTCGAGGTAGCACGACAGCGCCCGGCGCAGGTCGTCACGACGCTTGGCGGCTTCCTGGGCGACGGACAGGTCTGGCATGACGAAGAAAAGGGCGGCGAGCACCAGGCCCACCAGGACCGGGACCGACCACGGGACGGCCACGCCGGCGACTGCCAGGGCGGTGATCGTTAGCGACGGCAGCACCAGGCCGAAGCCGGCCAGGAGCACCTTGCGGGTCAGGTGTTCCTCGAGCGTTTTGTCGACGAGCTCGAGGTCGGTGCGGATCTTGGTCATCGAGATCCCGCGCTGGCGCAGCTCGCGCGTCAGGTATGTCCCCAACCGGGCCTGGAGGTCAGCTGCGGTGTCGGCCGCAGTGGGTGCGGGCTTGTACTGGCGCTGCGATTCCCAGCGGCCCACCGCTGCGGCCAGGTCGGTGCGGGGCGGCACGAGCGCCAGGCCGAAGAGCAGCAGGGCGATGCCGATGCCTGCACCGCACACGATTGCGAGTGTCATCGTCGGTCTCCTGTCGAGGCAGCCACCGTTACGAGCTGTTCAGGCGAGGCCAGGAACCGCTCGGGGGTGTCGCCGATCGATGCCTTCTTGATCCAGATGAAGCCGGTAGCGAAGACGCCCAGGACGACCGCGAGCATGACCTGGCCACCGGGTGTGCCGTAGGGCTCGACGTAGGTGCGTGAGAACAGGACTAGCCCCGCTGCGAAGGCGACGGTGACGCCGACGATGATGCCCGCGGCCCGTCGCAGCACCTTGCGTCCCTCCTCGATCTTGCGCCGCATCTCGAGTTCTTCGCGGGCCGAGGCAGCAAGAGCGGTCAGGGTGCCGACGAGGCCGGGACCGCGTAGGCGGGAGTTCAGGATCAGGGCCGCAGCGACCAGGTCGACCGAGGCGTCATCGAACTCTTCAGCGAAACCGCTCAGAGCCACTGGAAGGGGCACGTGGGCACGCAGGCGGCCGACCAGCCGCTGCAGGGGTGCCTGGACGGTCTCAGGGGCAGCGTCGAGCGAGTGGGTGATGGCCTGCTCGAGGCCGATGCTGCCGGCGATGGTGTCGCGCAGCGACTCGGTCCACGTCGCGATGCCCTCCAGCCGCTCCAGCTGGGCGGCGCCGGCCTTGGCTCCACCGAACATCGTGGGCCACAACCATGTCAGGGCTCCGGCTGCGATGACCGCGATGGGCCACCTGGTGGCCAGACCGACGACGACGGCGACAGCGACAGCCACCGCAGCGCGCCGGCGCACCTCCTGGCTCCAGCGCGTCAAAGCCTTGCTGCGCCGACTAGACGACGAGCTGCCCCTCTCGGGGAGCCACCCGTTCCAGGCAGCGATGCCCAGGACGATGCCGCAGGCCAGGCCAGCCCCGAGCAGGAGCCCTAGCAGCGTGTTGCTGCTCATGCGGTCCACCTCGCTTCGCCCGGGCCATTGTGCGGCTGCCACCCGGCGGCAACGAGCTCGCGCTGACGGCCGATCGCGACGTCGTCGACGCGTACTGCGTTGCCCTGCGGGTCGGGTGCGAAGATCTCGGACGCTGCGACACCGGACTGGGAGTCGAAGCCGTTGACCTCCAAGATCGTGCGCACCGTGCGCCGCCCGGTTACGCGGTCTTGGGAGACGTAGACGACGAAGTCGACCGCACCTGCGGTCATCTCGTGGACGACGTCGCGTGACATCTGGTGTGCCTGCTGGGCGTACGTCGAGATCCGTCCGAAGACGTCGCGCGCCGATCGGGCGTGGATGGTGGACAGCGACCCGTCGTGGCCCTGCGTCATGGCGTTCAGCATGACGACGATCTCCGGGCCGAGGACCTCGCCGACGATGACGCGGGTGGCGTTCATGCGCAGCGTTCTGCGTAGCAGCTCGGGCAGGGTGATCTCGCCGTTGCCCTCGGAGTTCGCGGGCCGGGTCTCGAGCTCCACACAGTTGGGGTGACGGTCGACGTCGGCTTTCAGTCCGAGCTCGAGAGCGTTCTCGACGGTGATGATGCGTTCCTCAGGGCCGATCTCGGCGGCGAGCGCGCGCAGCAGCGTCGTCTTGCCGGAGTTGGTGGCACCGGCAATCACAATGTTGAACCGAGCCCTGACTGCGGCGGTGAGGAAGTCAGCGACCTCCTGGCTGAGGGTGCCGTTGTCGACCAGGTCGGTGAACTCGACTTGCTTGAAGCGGTGCCGGCGGATCGAGACCAGCGGCCGCGCTGAGACCGACATCGTCGCTGCCAGACGTGACCCGTCCGGCAGCTTGAGATCCAGCGCCGGGTTGGCCGCGTCGAACGGCCTGGACGACAGGCCCGCGTACGAACCTAGGGTCTGGACGAGCTCGATCAGCTCATCGTCGGTTTCGGCGATCCGGTCGACCATGACGCTCTTGCCGTCGGTGCGGGTGACCCAGACCTCGTCGTACCCGTTGATGTCGATGTTCTCGATCTCGTCGTCGTCCAACAGCTTCTGCAGGCGGCCGGCACCGAAGATGCGAGCGAAGATCGCTTCACTGATTTCAGCGTCGACGTCGGAACCTAAGACCGGTTCGCCGCGGCCGAGGCGGGCCTCGTTGTGCTCGCGGATGACGCCGGCGATCGCTGCTCGAGCGAACTGCAGCTCAGCCTCCCCGGCCAGGGCAGACATACCGGTTGCACGCCGGCGGTTCTGCTCGACCTGCAGGCGATCGCCCACGGCCTGGTGAAGGCTTCGGACCAAGCTGACGTCGATCATGAGTGGGCCCCCTGAGTCATGTTCTGCGAGATTTGGTCGACGACGCCTCGAGCTGCCCGCAGCAGCAGGGTCCGCGAGAGCCTGCCGGCCGCGGACTCGCCACCTTCCAGGCGAGCGAGGGCCGGCGCGTCGAGAGGCAGGTGCGCCGCCGGGCTGGCCAGGACGCCGGCGGCCACCATGACCTGGTCGACGTCGTCGCGATCACCGCGGGCGTGACGGGCAGCGCCGATGACCAGCGGTACGAGTCGTGAACCGGACATGTCAGGGCCGACCGCGCCTGCCAGCTCCATGATCGTCTCTCGTGTGTGGACGGTGGATTCCAGCACCGGTGTGCAGGCGACCAGGAGTCGATCGGACGATGCGGCCAGTGGCATCGTCGCGCTGGACCGGTCGATTCGGCCCAGGTCCGCGAGCACGTCCACGTTGGATGAGACGCACGCATGAGCGATCGAGCCCCACAGGCTGGTGAGGCCTCGTCCCTGCGCAGCGGAGGAGACGCCTTGCACGAGCTGGACTCCCCCAGCGAGCTGATGGGCGAACGCGTTGATGTCGCCGATCGAGGCACCGCTGACAGCCGATGCCAGGCCCAGGACGTTGGGAGTCGCAGCGGGCGGTCCCCCGCCCGCCGATCGGCAGCGGAAGGCGAGGTCGCCGCCACTGGGATCAGCCTCGATCAGAACGACCGGCCGAGGCCACACAGCCGCCAAGACCAGAGCCGTGGACGTGACGCCCGGTGCACCCTTGCTCGAGCAAACGCTGACCAACATCAGCGGACCTCATCCGCAGGTGAGGTCTCCACGACCGCCACGCGGTTGCTCGTGGAGTAGGCCGCCAGCCGGGCTGCGTCGGACGCATCGACGATCAGCGTCACCAGGAGACCACCGCCCTCGGCGGACGCGCCGTCAACGGCGTAGACCTCACCGCCTTCGGCCAGCAGCTGCGGTGCGTCGAGCTCCTCGGCTGCTCCACCGTTATCCCCACCGGGCACGGCGATCACGTTGACGACGCTCCCGGCCTTGAGTCCCGACGACGGCACCCGCGTGGGATCAAGCGAGAGGCCGACTTTCGCCTTGCCCTTGCCCGGGATCGGGTCTGAGGTGACCATGTCGCGGTTCAGGATCTGACCCGCCACGAGATCCACCGCGGCGATCTTGCCCACGACGGTGCCGGAGTCTGTCGTCTCGATGGCACCAGTTGCGCCAGAGACCTCAGTCGAGACGAGGTTCTTCTGCTCGACGACCTGCCCCTTGGCGACTGGTTCGCGGACGGTCAACACGGCGGTCTTGTCGCCGGCTTGAGACAGCAGCAGCGCGAACCCGAGCCCGCAGACGACCACCAGGAGAGCGGCGACCGTGACCAGGCCCGTGCGCCTCGACGTCGTGCGCAGCGACCGGTCGTCGACGCGCCGTCCAGCGAGGATAGACGCCGGGTCTTTGCTGGGCTTCCTGCTGCGCTTCTCTACTGTGGTCGTCATGATTTCGTTCCCCCCGAGATCACTACTGATTGGCGTTCTCCCACGCTGATGGCCGCGCCTCCGGGCGCGCTCGGCACTTGTCCGAGATCGCCATCGTCGGCCAGGCACTCCCCCTCGCAGGTCCAGTTGGCCTGGTAGGTGATCGTCGCCGAGATTTGGAACTTCTTACCCGGCTCGAAGTCGGAGATCTTCGTGTACTTGTACGAGCAGTCCGTCTTCGACCCGAGCGGCATCTGCTTGGACTTCCACTCACGACCAGCTGAGTAGCAGGTTGTCGAGCTCGGTCCCATGTCCCACAGCACCGACTTGGGGGCGGCCACCACGGTGACGGTTGTGTCGCCTGCTGTGACCGACTTCTTGAGGGTTGCCCACTGACTTGGCGGCATCCACAGCCACGTGTCCAGACCGACGTACGTCTGGGCCGGCGGAGCAGGCGCCAGGTGGACATCGGGAGTCGCGAGCTTGAGCTCGTCCAGCGCCTTGCGGCCCAGTTCGGCCGGATCGGGCGGTGGTGCGTCGCCGTTCGGCACGAACACGTAGGTGGGGTTACCCGCACCCTGTGGGATGCAGTAGACAAGTCGCCCGTCGTCAGGCGATTTACCGCCCCAGAAAGGAGAGGCGGCCGATGGCTGAGGCTCAACCGGTTCGTATCGAGCGCAGGCGCTCGGTCCTGCCTCGCCTCCGCCAGTACCTGTGTTTGCGGTGCCACCGCCGCCATCTCCCCCACCACCCGACCCGGGGTCAATTGCAGGGATGCATATGCCTCCGCCACCAGGAGCCGGCACCGATCCTGTTGGGCAGTTGCTGTCTGCGAAACTCGCGGTGGGTGCGGCCAACGCCGGCACCATTGAAACGGCAGCGATGACGGCTAGCCGTCGCATGGCCGGTCCTCGGTTGAGTTGGAGATCTCCGCAATGAGCCATCTGCCCCCGGCCTGCTCGACGACGACGTCGAGTAGTTGCGGTGTCGTCGTCGCCTTCGGGAGCGGCTTGTCATTTTGCGTGCCAGAACTCTTCGTGCTGTCGACGCACTGCCGGATAGAGACCGAGCCGCCATCGGCACCGAGTTTGATGCGTGTGGCTTTTGAATCCAAGACGTTCATCTCGAAGTTCAACCGGATGCCGGATGCCTCGTACTGCTCGAGCTGGCCGAAGTAGTACTGCCAGGGGATGAAGTACTCCTTGAAAAGCGCCTCAGCCGTTGGTGTTGCCTTCCCGGCAGCCCAGATGGGCTTCACCTTGGCCTGGTACGCCGTGTAGCGAGCAAGCGCTTCGCTGTAGGCCTCCAGCTCGGCGGGGCTGTACGCCGCTTCCCAATCGGGTGCGCCGGTGGTCGCGGGCGTTGTCGTAGCAGCCTTCGTCGATCTGGGTGTCGTACTCGGCTTGTCATCACTGCTGCATGCGCTCAGACCCAGGATGATCCCGATCGTGGCCAGAGCTGCTGCGGCGGTACGGAGTCGGTTCATCGGCTGCCTCCTAGGACGGGGCGCGGTCGCACGGTGGCGTGCGTGCCTGCGCGGCCGCGGATAGCGAGGGGAACACGAGGGCCGCAACGATCAGAAGTCATCCGCGCACGTCCCGTAGACACGCGTACGGAGCTGCTGCCTTGTCGTGGCAGATACTCCGTGCTTGACGTAGGGCTATTCATGTCCACCCCCGGTGTAACGCCATATTCTCGTCGGTTGTTTGACAAAAGGGAACAGGGTCTCTGCTAAAAAGTTAGGTCACATAGAACAAGGCAGGCGGCACGCTCCAAGTGGCCAGATCTGTGACTATTCGTTTAGAACGTCAAGATCCTCAGGCTTCCAGCGTTCAGCTTCGCGCGGCTCCCTCTTAGAAGTGCAGCTTGCAATTCCGGCGACGTCACACAAGCTGGGGCACGCATGAGCACTCAAGGCCGACTCTGGGGCCCTGGTGTTAGCAAGGCGACCGCCAAGCGTCGCCACGAAGGAGGATCACCGCTATGGCCGCCATCTTTTCTCAACGACTCGTCACGCTGAGGGACGCTGCCGATGCACTTGCCATCTCGACACGCACCGCTCGACGCTACGTCTCCGACGGACAACTCGAAGCAGTACGGCTGGGCAGCAAGACGCTGCGCATCAAGGTTGACTCCATCGAGCGCCTGATGAGCGCCCGACCGGTCGGCAATTGACGCTACACAACTCGGCACCCCGGTTGCGCCCCACAGTTAGTAGCTCGCTGCTCTTCCGTAGCATTTGCTCGTCCCATATGCGGTGGAAAGACCCAGTTGACGAGGTTTGGCGTTTCCGCATCTAGCGGTCAGAGCACCAATCAAATCAACTCATGCTTTATCGAACCCACTGGTGGGAACAGCTCGGACATTCGATCGTCTCGTCACTCTTTGTGGCTGCACGCCGCCGGGCAAGATCGTAAACGTGCGAAAGGCCGCGGCCCTGGGGCCATTCACCGCCTCCTCGCACCCAGACGGACACCTTGGCGAACTTCGACGCGTTACCTTTCGCCCCGTCCTCGGTGAGTCCGCGGTGGAGCATCTCCGTTCGGACCAGTTCGTAGATCGTGGACTTCGAATCCTTTGTTGCTGCCGCCGTCAGACAAGCGTCTCGGAGCGCGCGGCTAGCTGCCTTCACATCTCGCTGATTGAGCTCGGCCCCCTCGGCAGCTCTCTCGGCGTACGTGGTCATGCTCCGAGCCTCTCACGGTCCCACGCCTCGCAGAGCAAAATGTCGAAGGTGATGACCGGTCGAACGGCCAGTTTGAATGGTTCGTGGCGACCACGGACCGAACCGCAACACGCCCATGTTGTACTTTCGCGCTGGCATAGGCGGTGGATTGATGCACCGTCACGCCCTCAGGTGCTCCGCGTCGGACCGTCCGCGAGCATCTCTTCCTCAATGCTTCTGCGGATGACGCCTCTGAGCTTCCGGATGTAGTGCTCCGCGTCGCTGGTGAATTGCCACAACGAGACGTCATGAGTCACGGACGGGCGACTTTTAACTCGTTCGTGACGGTCATAGTCCCCATGAAGGAGCCCTCCGTAGATCAGGTCTTCGATAATCTCCGGCGCCGTGCGAGGCACACCTGAGCCCTCATCCACCCTGATCGCAAGACCGAGTCCTCGGAATCCCTCGCGGTATCCCTCCACGTTCTGGACAAGCGACCGATCTGTTAAGCACCGCTCGACTGCGTCGAGCACGGTAGGCACGTAGACGTGGTCCGACTTCGTCAGCATGAACTTTCGGAGTGCCATAGCGCGGACGACGCGAGGCCAACGATCGGGCGCCGGTTTCGTTGAGAACGGGACGAGTTGTAGGTCCATCTCGACCACGGGAAGAGCGCCCGCCAAGTCGTCATATTCGTCCGCTAGGTCACAGAACAAAACGAGTCGGGCGAAATCGCTTGGTGGGCCGCTCACGACACCCACCCTAATGATCTCAAACGGCAACGTGGCTGTTCCACGATTGCGCGAGTACAAGTGCCAGGCTTGGTGGAATGATGCGCCTTCGCCGGCTGCCTCGTGGCTGGTGATGCCACCGCTTCCCACGGCGCAGGATCGACCTGCGCGCGCCTGCAGGCCGAGAGTGTTTGCCTCCATCTCCACAACCGGATGTTTGGGGCGCGCTCAGACTCAAGAACGAGCAAGAGCGACCAAGCCGACGTCACCTGTCCTCCTTTCTATGCGGCTCCCGGACCCTTCTGCCAGGACCGGCGCCGGGCCCTCGTCAGTCGGAAGTGCCGCAACCTGAGATGCTCGCTGCTTCTCCGCCTGCGCTTACGTTGCACCCCTTACGCTGGCGGGGGCACTTGGCGAAGGGAATCTAATGGATCGCGTCACAAAGTCGTACCTGGAAGAGTTCCGGTCGGAGCAATCCTTGGCTTCAGGCCTCTCGGAGTCGACTATGTTCGAGTACTTTGCGGACTACTGCGTAGTGTCGCTCGCCCACGAAGAAGAGTTTGACGCTCAGGACGTCCACGTCGGGGGCGAAGGCGATCTAGGACTCGACGGCCTGGCGATCATCGTCAACGGCGTTCTGATCGGATCGGTCGAAGAGGCTTCCGATCTACTTGACATAAATGGTTTTCTGGACGTGAAGTTCATCTTCGTCCAAGCCAAGACCAGCAGCGGCTTCAATGGCGAGCAGATCATGACGTTCTTCGATGGCATCGATGAGTTCTTCGCGGAAGACCCGACACTTCCCTTGAATGAGCAGGTCGAGGGAGCGCGCGAAATCATGTCTTGGCTGTACTCGAAGAGTGTGAAGTTCAAGCGCCAGAAACCGGTCATCGAGATGTCCTTCGTGACGACCGGCCAATGGCAGGAGGACGCGTACCTGACGGCCAAGGTCGACAAACGTAAAGGGCAGTTGATGACAACGGGCCTCTTCCACGGGGCCAAATTCACGCCCTTGGGAGCCAACGAGATTCAGGCCGCATATCAGCGTTCCAAGAACAATGTCACTGTCGAGTTCTCGTTCGCCAACAAGGTCCTGCTTCCCGAGATTGAAGGGGTGGAAGAGGCCTACCTAGGGGTGTTGCCGGTGAAGGAATACCTGTCGCTGATCACGGACCCGGTCGGCAACATTCGGAAGCCGCTCTTCTACGACAACGTCCGGGACTTCCAGGGTGACAATGATGTCAACAGCGAGATCCGCGAAACCTTGAAGGACCCGTCTGGCCAACAGAGGTTCGCGGTTCTAAACAACGGGGTCACCGTCGTCACTCGCGGTCTCGACACGACTGGTAACAAATTCGTGGTCACGGACTACCAGATCGTGAACGGGTGCCAGACGAGCCATGTTCTCTTCGACGCAGCCGAGGAGCTGGGTGACGAGGTCCACGTCCCGCTCAAGGTCATCTCAACCGCAGACGAAGAGATTATCAGTGCAATCATCACAGCAACCAATCGGCAGACCGAGGTCACGGCTGAAGACCTCTACGCAATGAGCGCCTTCCAGAAGCGCTTGGAGGCACTGTATGACGCGTTCCCGGACAAGAAGAAATTGCATTACGAGCGTCGCTCGAAGCAGTACGCATCGGCGAACGGCATCGAGAAGGTTCGGATCATTGGAAAGACTCTTCAGGTCCGCGCCTTTGCCGCCATGTTCCTCGACGATGCTCACCGTGCCGCGCGGTATTACGGGGACCTGCGGGCGCAGGTCGGCACAAAGATCTTCATTGATGCTCACAAGCTTGAGCCTTATTACGTGTCAGCGTACGGCTATTATAAGTTGGAGTTCCTCTTTCGGAACAATCTTCTGCCTGTCTACTACAAGCCCGCCCGGTATCACCTACTAATGGCTCTGCGATATCTCATCGGCGGGACGGACATGCCTGCGCTGACAGCCAACAAGGCGACCGGATACGCGAACAAGATCGCCGAGGTTTTGTGGGCCGACGAAGCCTCAGTAGAGGTATTTAAAGAAGCTATTGAACTGATTGATGAAGTTCTCGCGGGCGACGCCCTCACGCGAGATGTGGTGAAGACACAGTCGTTCACCGACTCCGTCAAGGCCGCCGCTGTAGCTCGGGCAGAGGCAAGGAAGGTCGCCGCGGAGGCCACGGCCGCCAAACTCTGAGGTGAGTAGCTTACGAACGCTGCCCCAGAGCAAGCAATCGACGAGCAGAGCGCGCGGCAAGCGCGCCACACGGCATGAACGTTGCATCCGTCTTGAAGCTACCGACGTGAACGCACGTATCGCGGACTGTGGAGTGCCCGTTGCCACCGCAGGAGTCGGGCGAAGGTCAGTGGGCCCGCGCCGGCGCTTATTTGCTCGAGGTTGCGCCGTACTTCCTTTGGCCCACACGGACGGCGTCATCCTGGGCGAATTGTGGCACCAGCCGCGAGCGAGCACAGCAGTAAGTATGGGAGCGCCGTGCGCACGACCCGCGCGTTGCGCAACGCAAGCGAAGCAAACTCCATCGGCTCGGCTCTACTGTCGCCGCAAATGGACCTGGCGGCGCCGTCGGCGCGTCGGGCAGCCAATTCGACTGCATGCGCGGCTCGTAGGGCGTAGCGAACTCCAAGTTTCACAGGCGCGAAGGTCACATCCAGGTCACGAAACGAAAATTGTCCAGAATCTGAGACTTAATTTCGCCTCGAATTCCGGACAACTTCGATTGGTAGCGGGGACAGGATTTGAACCTGTGACCTCTGGGTTATGAGCCCAGCGAGCTACCGAGCTGCTCCACCCCGCGTCGCTGAAGACAACTTTACAGGTCGGTGTCCGGCAGACCAAATCGGGGTGCGCGGACGTGCGGACGTCCGCGGCCCGACACTGCGATCCCGGGGCGGACGGGGCAGGACTAGCGTGGGTCCACGTGAGTCCCACCCCCTTCCCCTCCCCCGTCACCGCCGCCACGATCGACGAGGCCGCCGTCCGCGTGGCCGAGGTCGTCAGCCGAACACCGCTCGAGCTCAGCGCGCGGCTGTCGGAGGCGACGGGCGCGCAGGTGTGGCTCAAGCGAGAAGACCTGCAACCCGTCCGGTCGTACAAGATCCGGGGCGCCTACAACCTGATCGTCCAGCTCGACCACGAGTCGCGCGCCAAGGGCGTCGTGTGTGCGAGCGCCGGCAATCACGCCCAGGGCGTCGCACTGGCCTGTCGGCGTCTCGGCGTGCACGGACGCATCGTCGTCCCCGGCACGACCCCGCGGCAGAAGCGTGAGCGCATCGTGACGCTCGGCGGCAGCAACGTCGAGGTCGTCGTGGTCGGCGACTCCTACGAGGACGCGTTCCGCGCGGCACAGGCCCACTCGGCCGAGACCGGCGCCGTGCTCGTGCCCGCGTTCGACGACCCGCGCACGATCAGCGGCCAGGGCACCGTGGCGAGCGAGATCGTCGACCAGCTGGGCTCGGCCCCCGACCTGCTCGTCCTGCCGGTCGGCGGCGGCGGGCTCGTCGCCGGCATCTCGACGTGGATGCACGAGCGCCACCCGTCGACGCGCATCGTCGGCGTCGAGCCCGCCGGCGCCGCGTCCATGACCGCCGCCCTCGCGGCTGGCAAGCCCGTCGCGGTCGACGCCGTCGACCCCTTCGTCGACGGCGCTGCGGTCGGCACCGTCGGCGCCCACACCTTCCCGCTCGTGCGCGACGCCGGCGTCGAGATGCGGACGGTCGACGAGGGCCACATCTGCACCGAGATGCTGCGCCTCTACCAGTCCGACGGCATCATCGCCGAGCCTGCGGGCGCCCTCGCCACGGCGGTGCTGGACGACGGTCTTCGCATCGAGCCCGGCAGCACCGTCGTGTGCGTCGTCTCGGGCGGCAACAACGACGTCAGCCGCTACGGCGAGATCCTCGAACGGTCGCTGATCCACCGGGGCCTCAAGCACTACTTCCTGGTCAGCTTCCCGCAGGAGCCGGGAGCCCTGCGTCGGTTCCTCGACGAGATCCTCGGCCCCGACGACGACATCACGCTGTTCGACTACGTCAAGCGCAACAACCGCGAGAACGGGCCCGCGCTGATCGGCATCGAGCTGGCCGACCGCGACGACCTTCCGGGCCTGCTCGGACGACTCGACGACAGCCCGCTCGGCGTCGAGCAGGTCCCGCCCGGCAGCCCGCTGTTCCACTACCTGCTCTGAGACGCGACGCGAGGCCGGGACCCCGAGGGGATCCCGGCCTCGTGTCGTCGTGCCGGTGCTACTCCGCGGGCGTCAGGCTGTTCTGCGCACCCTCGATCGCGGTGTTCATGTCGTTGATCTTGCTCTGGTAGCCGGCGAGGTCGCCGTCCTCCAGCGCTTGCTGCGCGTCGTTGTACGCCGCCGACGCCTCGGCCAGCCACTGCGACGTCGTCTTGGTGGTCGGCGTGTCTCCACCGCCACCGCCGCCGGTGTCGCCGTCGGCCGGCGTGTCGCCCTCACCGTCGGTGGCAGGGGGCGAGGTGCCCTCCTCGATGCCCAGCGCGACGCGCAGCGCCTCGTCGAGCGTCGTGCCGAAGCCCACCGACTCGCCGAACGTCGCCGCGACGAACTGCAGCACCGGGAAGCTTCCCTCGGACGCGCTGCGCTGGATGTAGACCGGCTGGACGTACAGCAGCGAGCCGCCGACGGGCAGGGTCAGCAGGTTGCCGCGCAGGATCCGCGCCTCCCGTGACTGCTCGAACTGCAGCAGCGCCTGGGTGACCCCCCGGTCGGTCTGGAACGAGTTGGCGATCTGGCTCGGACCCGGGATCTGGGTCTCGCTCGGCAGCTGCAGGATCTGCATCTTGCCGAAGTTCTCGGTGTCGGTCGCCTCGGAATTGACTGAGACGAACGCCGCCAGGTTCTGCCGGCTGTTGGGCAGGTAGACGCTGGTGACCGAGAACTTGGGATCGGTCTCGCCCGGACGCGCCGTCGACAGGTAGTACGGCGGCTGCAGGGCTCGCGAGCTGGCGGGAGCCGTCGGGTCCTCGGGAACCTTCCAGCGCTCGCCGTCCTCGTAGAACGTCTGCGCGTCGGTCACGTGGTAGCGCTGCAGCACGTCGCGCTGCACCTTGAACAGGTCGACCGGGTAGCGCAGGTGCTCGAGCAGGCCCTGGTCGATGGACGACTTGGGCTCGACGACGCCCGGGAAGACCTTCTTCCACGTCTTCAGCACGGGGTCCTTGCTGTCCCACTCGTACAGCTTGACCGTGCCGTCGTACGCGTCGACGACGGCCTTGACCGAGTTGCGCATGTAGTTGACCTGGTCGGTCGGCAGCGCCGCCTGCGCGTTGCCGTCGGTCAGGGTGTCGGCCGTGGCCTCGCGCAGCGAGCGGTGCTCGGAGTACGGGTACGAGTTGCTCGTGGTGTACCCGTCGACGATCCACACGACGCGGCCGTCGACGACGGCCGGGTAGGTGTCGCCGTCGACCGTCAGCCACGGGGCGACCTTCTTCACGCGGTCGCGCGGCTCACGGTCGTAGAGGATCTTCGAGTCGGAGTTGACGCGGCCCGACAGGACGATGTTGGGCTCGGCGAACTTGAACGCGTACAGCACCTTGTGGAACAGGTTGCCGACCGGGACGCCGCCCTTGCCGTCGTACGTGTTCTGCGTGACGTTCTCGCTGTCGGTGTCGGCCGAGCTGGAGGCCGAGCCGCCACGCGGGATGTCGACCTCGATCGGTGCCGCGCCCTCGGGGCGACCCACGATCGAGTACGACGGCGACTGCTCGCCGAAGTAGATGCGCGGCGGCACCGTGGTCTCGATCTCGCCCGCCTGCGGGATGTCGCTGGCCGTGAAGACCGGCTCGCCGTTGGGGCCACGCTGGTTGCCGCGTGCGGCGATGATGCCGTAGCCGTGCGTGTAGACCGTGTGGTCGTTGGCCCAGTTGCGCTGGTTCGACTGCAGACCGCTCAGGTTGAGCTCGCGCGCGGCGATGATCGTGTCCTGCGGCTGGGTCTCGCCCGGCAGCGTGTAGCGGTCGACGTCGAGCGTCTGCGGCACGGAGTAGTAACCACGCACCTGCTGCAGCTGCTCGAAGGCGTCGGAGATCAGGGTCGGGTCGAGCAGGCGGGTGCTGACCCGCGACTCGGCGGACGCCGCGAGGGCCTCGGGCGTCAGGTCGGTCGTCGCGCTGTACGACTCGACCTCGGTGTCGGCCACGTCGTAGGCCTGCCTCGTCGCCTCGATGTTGCGCGCGATGTACGGCGCCTCCTTGTCGGGCTCCGACGGCTTGACCTGGAACCCCTGCATGATCGCGGGCCAGATCGCCCCGAGCAGGATCGACGAGATCGCGAGCAGGCCCAGGCCGATCGCCGGGAGGGCCCACGACCGGATCAGGACCGAGGCGAAGAACAGCACGGCGCACGCGATCGCGACCCAGATGAGGATGTTCTTGGCGGGGATGCGTGCGTTGATGTCGGTGAACGTGCCGCCGTCGACCAGACCGCCGTTGGCGACCAGCAGGCCGAAGCGGTCGAGGTAGTACGAGACGGCGCGCGTCAGGATGCCGATGCCGACCAGCACCGACAGGTGGATCTGCGCCGCCCGCGTGAGCTTGGGGCCGCGACCCGCGATGCGGATGCCGCCGTAGACGTAGTTGACGAACACGACCGCGAGCACCGTCACGATGATCATCGCGAACGAGAACGACGTGATGAAGCGCCACCACGGGTAGTCGAAGGCGTAGAACCCGACGTCCTTGCCGAACTGCGGGTCCTTGATGCCGAACGGCGTGCCGTTGCGCCAGACCTTGAACGTGTCCCAGTGGCTCGCGCCGACCGATCCGCTGAACGCCGTCAGGACGACGAACACGCCGATGCCGATAGGCTTGAGGATCGGGGTCAGCGCGAGGCGGTAGCGGTAGGCCGGGTCGTCACGGCGCACCGGCACCGTCGCGGGACGGGTGCGGTACGCGATGTAGAGGTTGACCATCACGAACAGGCCGAAGATCAGCCCCATCGCGACGAACAGCGAGATGCGCGTGAACAGGATGCTGCGGAACACGTCGCTGTAGCCGACGGACTTGAACCACAGCCGGTCGGTCCACACGCTCGTGAAGATCGAGCCGAGGAACAGCAGCACCGCCAGAGTGATCAGGGTCGGCACCAGGACCTTCTGGCGGCGGCCGGCCGGTGGGCTCGGCTGTCGAGGTCGGGGCGTTCCGAAGATGTCGCTCACGGGTCTCCTGGGTAGGGGTGGTTCATGACTCTATGTCAGGGTGCTGCGGACAGCGTGCTGCGCAGGTGCTCGATCAGGCCGGGCACGAGGTCGGGGCCCTCGAGCAGCTCGGCCTCGAGGGGCTCGCGGGCCCGGACGGCGCTGTGCGACTGGCCGTCGCGGACGACCGCGGCGACGAGGCGCACCTCCTGGCGGTCGGGGTGGGCCGCGGCCGCGGCGACGAGCGCCTCGGGATCGTCGGGCAGCGACTCCTCGGCCTCCGGCGGCAGCATGATGCGCTCGATGACGGCAGCGCACCCGATCACGGCCTCGGGCCACTCGATCTCGGTGAGCAGGTCCTCGAGCTCGCGGGAGTGGTCGAGCTCCTGCTCGACCGGCGTGATGCCGTCGGGGTCGGACGACAGCTGGTCGGCCAGCGCGGGCTCGTGGGCGATCAGGTCGGCGGTCGGCACGAGCGCGAACAGCCGCGGCGACTGGTCCCAGCCCTCGGCCGCGACGTGCGCCTCGACCTCGAGGGCCGCGCGGCGCAGGGGTGAGTCGGGCATCAGCTGCATGAGGGGACCTTCGCGTCGGGATCCTGGGCGAGCGCCTCGAGCGAGGAGATCGCGTCGTCGAGCTTGGTGATCTTGACGAGCTTGAGGCCGTCGTCGTCGCCGTCGGTCGCCTCGGAGCAGTTGGCCTGGGGCACCAGGAAGATCGAGGCGTCGGCGTTCGCCGCTCCGCGCATCTTCTGGCGGATGCCGCCGATCGCGCCGACGACGCCGTCGGCGTCGATCTCGCCGGTGCCGGCGATCTTCCGGCCGCCCGTCAGCTCGCCGGGGGTCAGCTTGTCGTAGATGGCCAGCGCGAACATCGTGCCGGCGCTGGGCCCGCCGATCTCGCGTCCGACGTTGTTGTCGATCTCGAACGGGAACGTGTAGTCGGTGCCGAGCGACACGCCGATGCGGGGCACCGACGGGTCGTCGGCGTCGGGGCGGGTCGTGACGTCGACCGTGCGCTCGGCACCCTTGCGCTCCACGGTCACCGCGACGGACTCGCCCGGGGTGGTCTCGCCGATCGCGGCGACGGCCTCCTGCGAGCTCGCGACCTTCGTGCCGCCGACGGACGTGATGATGTCGCCGACCTTCAGCAGCTTCGCGGCCGCTCCATCGGGCGTCAGGCCGGCGACCTGCGGGCGTCCCGTCACGGTGTAGCCGGCGGCGCGCAGGGCGGCGACGCGCGAGGAGTCCTTCGAGCCGTCGAGCTGGGCCGCCGAGACCGCGGTCGACTGCTGCGCCGTCTGGTTGTCGGGGTAGACCAGCGACTTCGGCACGACCGCGACGTCGCCCGAGAAGTAGGCGCGCACGGCGTCGGCGAGCGAGAGCCGGGCGTCGGCGCGCGTCACCGACACCGTCGTGAAGTCGAGCGAGCCGGAGGTCGGGTAGGTCTTGACGTCCTTGCCGAACGTGAACATCGGCTGGTCGTCGAACGAGCCGAGCGTGTCGAAGGCCGGCCCCGGACGCATCGTCACGTAGGGCATCGGGATGAGGTACGCCGCACACGTCAGCACGATCAACGAGATCGTCGCCACGACCATCGTCGAGTAGCGACGGCTCAGGCGTGTGGGGTCGGACACGGGGTGAATCCTAGTGAATCGCCCCAACTCGACGGGCACGTGGTCGGCGCTACCCGCCGTGGTCGGGGCGCACCCACTCGGCGTCGCCGGAGACAAACGTCTGGTGCTTCCACACCGGGACGTCGGACTTGAGCTCGTCGATCAGCCGCCGGCACGCCTCGAAGGCGTCGGCGCGGTGGGCGGCGGACGCCGCGACGACGACCGCCAGGTCGCCGATCCGCAGGTCGCCGACGCGGTGGACGCCGGCGAGCGCCACGACGTCGCACTCCCCCGCGATGCGCTCGGCAACGTCGCGCAGACGGTCGACGGCCGTCGGGTGCGACGAGTAGCCGAGGCCCGCGACGGCCTGGCCCCCGTCGTGGTCGCGGACCGTGCCGACGAACAGGCAGATGCCCCCGGCTGCGGGGTCGCCCACGGCGGCGTAGACCTCGTCGAGGCTCAGCGGGGTCTCGCGGATGTCGACGAGGCGTACGGCGGTCACGGCGACCTTTCGGGGTGGTGGCTGCCCTGAGGGCGGGAATTCATCGTAGGGCGAACAGCGAGGGCGGGGACCCGGCGGGACCACTCGGTACTGTGGACGCATGGCCGATGACGACAGGGACGACGCGCAGAACCCCTTCAAGGGCACGCCGATGGAGCAGATCTTCGGCGCGTTCTCGAGCGGTCAGATCGACATGAACCAGATCATGGGGCAGATGCAGAAGATGTTCGCGCCGCACGAGGGCAGCGTCAACTTCGATCTCGCCAAGGACGTCGCGCGCCAGACGCTGGCCGCCGCCGGGCCCGATCCGAGCCCCACGTCCCACCAGCAGAACGCCGTCGACGACGCCGCGCGCCTGGCCGAGCTGTGGCTCGACACCGCGACCTCGTTCCCCGCGGGCGCCACCACGGCCACGGCGTGGAGCAAGGCCGAGTGGATCGAGGCCACCGCCGCGACGTGGCAGCAGCTCGTCGAGCCGATCGCCCAGCACGTCGTCACGGCGATGAGCGAGGCGCTGCCCGACGAGGCCAAGGCGATGGCCGGTCCGCTCATGGGCATGCTCTCGCAGGCCGGCGGGGCGATGTTCGGCCAGCAGGTCGGCCAGGCCCTCGGCGGGCTCGCCGGCGAGGTCGTCTCGTCGACCGACATCGGGCTGCCGCTCGGTCGCGAGCGCGTCGCCGCGGTCATCCCGTCGGGCGTCGCCGCGTTCGGCGAGGGGCTCGAGCACCCCGCCTCCGACGTCCTGCTCTACGTCGTGCTGCGCGAGTGCGCGCACCACCGCCTGTTCCAGCACTCCCCGTGGCTGCGGTCCGCGCTCGTCGGCGCGATCGAGGAGTACGGGCGCGGCACGCGCATCGACGTCGCGGCGATCGAGTCGCAGATGCGCGGTCTCGACCCGTCGCGCCCCGAGGACATCCAGGAGGCGCTCGCCGGCGGCCTGTTCGAGCCCGAGCGCACTCCCGAGCAGCAGCGGGCGCTCGACCGCCTCGAGACCCTGCTGGCGTTCATCGAGGGCTGGGTCGACGAGGTCGTCGCCCAGGCCACCGCCGGACGCATGCCCGCCGCGACCCCGCTGGCCGAGGCGATGCGTCGGCGCCGCGCGACGGGTGGGCCGGCCGAGCAGACGTTCGCCGCGCTCGTCGGGCTCGAGCTGCGCCCCCGCAAGCTGCGCGAGGCGACGTCGCTGTGGGCGGCCATCCGCGACCGGCAGGGCCCCGAGGCGCGCGACGCCGTGTGGAGCCACCCCGACCTGATGCCCGACGCCTCCGACCTCGACGACCCCCTGGGCTTCGCGCAGGGCGAGAAGCGGTCGCAGAGCGACGACGACTTCGACGCCGCGCTGGGCGAGCTGCTGGACGGCACGACACCCGACTCCCCCGAGTCGCCGGAGTCGCCCGACTCCCCCGACGACAAGGGCCCCACCGGGTGACGCTGCGCGACGATGCTCGCGACGTCCTGACCCACTGGTCGGCACCCGACGACGAGCAGGATCGCCTGCGGTCGCTCTACCTCGACCACGTCGAGCGTCATGACGACGCCCTGAGCCGCGAGTGCCACCCCGACCACCTCACCGCCAGCGCACTGATCGTCTCGGCCGACCACACGCAGGTCCTGCTGACCCTGCACCGACGCCTGGGGCGCTGGCTGCAGACCGGCGGGCACTGCGAGTCGTCCGACGCCTCCCTGGCGCAGGCCGCGACCCGCGAGGGGCGCGAGGAGAGCGGCATCGACGACCTCGCCGTCGATCCCGACCCGGTGCTGCTGTCGCTGCACGAGGTGCCCGGCTGCGGGCCCGTCCGACCGTCCCACCACCTCGACGTGCAGTACGTCGCGGTCGCCCCCGAGGGCGCGTGCGAGGTCATCAGCGACGAGTCGGACGACCTGGGCTGGTTCGGGGTCGACGATCTGCCCGACGGCGTGGATCAGTCGGTGCGCGACCTCATCGCTGCTGCCACGAGACGCCTTCGAGAAATCCCTTAGCCTTCGTCGCGTCCGGGTGGGCGTCGACGAGCGCCCAGAACCGCGCGCCGTGGTTCGGCTCGATCAGGTGCGCCAGCTCGTGCAGCAGCACGTAGTCCACGACGTACGTCGGCATGCCCTGGAGACGGTGCGACAGACGGATCGTGCGGTCGTCGCTCGTGCACGACCCCCAGCGCTTCTCCATCGTGGTGACCCACCGCACCGACGCCGGGACGGCCTCGCCACCGAGCCACTTCCGCGACAGCACGGCAGCACGCTCGAGCAGCTCGTCGTCGCCGGGCCGCACCCGCTGCTCGCGTCGCTCGAGCCGGGCCACGAGGGTGCGCACGTGCTCCTCCTCGACCGCCCGGGGCAGATTCGCCGGCATCAGGACGATGGTCGTGTCACCGTCGCGGTACGCGCGCACGGTGCGCTTGCGACGGGCGCTGCGACGGATCTCGATGTCTCCCACACCAGCAATCTACCGGTCCGGTCGAGCTGATGTTGTCCACAGGCTTACGCAGGCATCAGCGCTGGTCAGAGGCCCTTCGATGTTTTCGTCCCCAGGCTGTCCACATGTTGTGCACGGCCCCGTCCACACGCTCGCTCGGCGTTCCCCACAGCTTGTCCCCAGTCTTATCCACAAGCGTGGACAACAGTTCGGGGAAGTCGCTTGACGGGACCCTCCCGGGACCCCTACGGTCACGCCGCCGAGGTCCCGGTCGGACGGTCGTCAGGCCTTGCCGAGGATGCGGTTGAGCTTGGTGCTGCACACCGGGCAGATGCCCTTGGCCATCCGGGTGCCCTTCTCGCTGACCTGCACCTCTCCGGTGGTCTCGCGCTTCTCCTTGCACTTGACGCAGTAGAACTCGCCACTCCAGGTCTCCGCCATGGCTGCCTCCTAGAAGTTGTGATGTGGATCACTGTCAGGGTAGCCGTGATCGGTCGCACAGTGCGTCGCCCTCACGTCGTCGCCCACGTGTCGCCGCCCCGTGTCCTGCTGTGGACGACCGGCTGGCCTGGAGCCCGCCACGGGACGACGCTGGCGCCATGGCCTTCCGACCCGCCCTGCGACCCGGCGCTCCGCTGCTGCGACGCGACGCGACACACCTGCAGATCGGCACCTCCCCGGGCATCGTGATCGCCGATCGTCCGGGGCTCGGGGCCCTCCTGCGCCTGCTCGACGGCGTCCGCGACACCGAGCGCCTCCAGCAGCTCGTCGCCCGTGACGTCCCCGAGCTGCACGCCGACGTCGCATCGACACTCGCCGAGCTGCGGGCCGTCGGGGCGGTCGTCGACGCCGACGCCGCCGAGGCCGTCCGCCGGCGGTTCGACCGACGACGTGTCGGGTTCGTCGTGACCCCCGGCGCCGCCGGTCTCGTCGCGACGACGCGAGCCGCCCTCGTGTCGGCGGGCCTGCACGACCTCACCTCGTCCGATCCCGAGCTGCTGGTCATCGTGTCGCACGGCGAGGTGGAGCGGTCGGTCTACGAGCTGGCGTCGACGAGAGGCCTCGACCACCTGCCGGTCGTCGTCGACGAGGACCGCGTGCGCATCGGGCCCCTCGTCCGTCCCGGACGCACCCCGTGCGTCACGTGCCACGACCTGCACCGGGCCGACTGGGACCCCGCCTGGACCGCGATCGTGCCGCAGCTGGGCAGCCGGCCACCGCTCGTCCGGCCCGCCGCCCTCGACGGCCTCGCGCTGCACGCCGCCGCCGTCGAGGTCGCGGCCGAGGTCGTGGCGCTGCTGGACGACGACACGCTCCGCACCGCCGGGCACTGCCTGGTCGTCGGACCAAGGCACGACGACCGCGCGTCGTGGCCCGTCGCGTTCCACCACCGCTGCGCCTGCGATCTGCTCACCGCGGCGTAGTCGCAGGAGGGTGGGGCCCCGCCTGCAGGGCCCGATCGCTGACGGGGCGGAGCAGCCGACAGGGGACTATCCTGACGAGGTGTCCGACAAGCCCGCGAAGGATCCCAGCAGGAGCCGTCCGATCAACGGCAGCACCTTTGCCCGCACGGCACGACTCGCGTCATTGCCGGTCGGATTCGCCGGGCGCACGACCCTCGGCCTCGGCAAGCGCATCGTCGGCACGCCGGCGAACCTCGTCCTCGACGAGGTGCAGCGACGCACGGCCGACCAGATCTTCAGCGTGCTCGGCCAGCTCAAGGGCGGGGCCATGAAGTTCGGCCAGGCCATGAGCATCTTCGAGGCCGCCCTGCCCGAGGAGTTCATCGGGCCCTACCGCGAGACCCTCGTCAAGCTGCAGGACTCCGCGCCGCCCATGCCGCCCGGCACCGTCCACCGCGTCATGGCCGAGGAGTTCGGCCCCGCCTGGCGCGATCGGTTCCCGACCTTCGACGACAGGCCCGCCGCGTCGGCCTCCATCGGACAGGTCCACCGCGCCACGTGGTCCGGTGACGACGACTCCGTTCCCGTCGACGTGGCGGTCAAGCTGCAGTACCCGGGAGCCGCGAAGGCCCTCATCTCCGACCTCAAGCAGATCTCGCGGCTCGCCCGCCTCTTCGGCGTCATCGCGCCCGGGCTCGACGTCAAGCCACTCGTCAAGGAGCTGCAGGACCGCGTCGCCGAGGAGCTCGACTACAGCCTCGAGGCCGGCGCCCAAGGGGTCTTCGCAGCCGAGTTCAACGGCGACTCCGACATCGTCGTGCCCGAGCCGCTGGCCCACACCGAGCGCGCCCTGGTGTCGACGTGGCTCGAGAGCGACTCGTCGCTCGCGCAGGTCATCACGTCGGGAACCCAGGACGAGCGCGACCGCTACGGCGAGGCCTACGTGCGGTTCCTGTTCGCCGGGCCCCGCCGCGCCGGCATGCTGCACGCCGACCCGCACCCCGGCAACTTCCGCATCATGCCCGACGGCCGGCTCGGCGTCGTCGACTTCGGCGCCGTCGCGCGCCTGCCCGAGGGGCTCCCGGCCTCGATGGGGCGGCTCCTGCGTCATGCCGTCGACGGCGACTACGACGGCGTGCTCGAGGGCCTGCGCGACGAGGGCTTCCTCAAGAGCAAGACCGATCTCGACGCCGACACGATCGCGCGCTACATCGGGCCCTTCGTCGAGCCGGCGCAGGTCGAGCGGTTCACGTTCAGCCGTGAGTGGATGCGCGAGCAGACGTTGCGCGTCAGTGCGCCCACGGCAGAGGGCATGGGAACGGCGATGAAGATCAACCTGCCCCCGCAGTACCTGCTGATCCACCGGGTGTGGATTGGTGGCATCGGCGTGCTGAGCCAGCTCGGCGCAACGGCGCCGTTCCGCGCGATCCTCGAGGAGTCGCTCCCGGGGTTCGCCGACGGCTGAGGGCGCTGCGCGCCGGTCAGGCCTGCTGCACCAGGTCGAGCACGGCCTCGCCGTACTGCTCGATCTTGGCGGGCCCGACCCCCGGCACCTTGGCCAGCGCGTCGGCGTCGGACGGCTTCGACTCCGCGATCGCCTGCAGCGTGGCATCGGTGAACACGACGTACGCGGGCTTTCCCTGCTCGGTCGACTGCTCCTTGCGCCACGTGCGCAACGTCTCGTAGAGCTCCTCGTCGTACGTCGCCGGGCAGTCGGCGCACCGGCCGAGCTTGCGGTCGGCCACGGCCAGCACGGTGTTGCACACGCGGCACTTGGCCACCTTGCGCTGGCGCGCCTGCGACGACACCTGACGGGCCGCGTGCCCCGCGGGCAGCAGCGTGTCGAGGAAGCGGGTGGGCTGGCGGTTGCCGCGTCCGCCGGCCTTGCGGGTCGCGGCCCACGAGATCATGAGGTCGTGACGGGCGCGGGTGACGCCGACGTAGAACAGCCGGCGCTCCTCCTCGACCATCTCGGGGGTGTCGGCGTGGACGCTCGGCATCATGCCCTCGTGCATGCCGACGCAGAACACGGCGTCCCACTCCAGGCCCTTGGCCGAGTGCAGCGTCGCCAGCGTGACGCCGTCGGCGGCCGGCGCGTGCGCCTGCTCGATGCGCCGGTCGAGATCGGCCACGAGGGCCGTCATGCCGGCCGAGGGATCGCTCTCGGCGAGGTCGGAGGCCATCGACACGATCGCGTGCAACGACTCCCACCGGTCGCGCACGGCTCCGGCGCCGGTGGGCGGCTCGTCGGTGTGCCCCATGGTCGAGAGGATGGCCCGCACGTCGTCGACGAGGTGGTGGCCCTCGGCCTCTCCCCCGCGGGCCGACCCCCTCAGCAGCGTGACGGCCTGCCGCACCTCGGCACGGTTGAAGAAGCCCGTCGCACCGCGCATGACGTACGGGATGCCGTGCTCGCCGAGCGCCTCCTCGAAGGCCTCGGACTGGGCGTTGATGCGGAACAGGATCGCCATCTCGCGGTACGGCACGCCGCGACGGTGCAGCAAGGAGATCTCGCTGGCGACGGCATTGGCCTCGGCGAGCTCGTCGGGGTAGCCGATGTAGCTGACCGGGTCGCCGGGCTCCTGCTGCGACTGCAGGCGGATGTCGTCGGTGGTGGCGGCCCGCGCGAAGACCGCGTTGGCGGCCGCGACGATCTGCGGCGTCGACCGGTAGTTGCGCACCAGCTCGATGCGCTCGGCACCCTCGTGCCGACGGGCGAACGACGTCAGGATGCGCGGCGAGGCCCCCGCGAACGAGTAGATCGTCTGACGGGGGTCGCCGACGACGCAGATGTCGTTGCGCCCGCCCAGCCACAGGTCGAGCAGCGTCGACTGGAGCGGGTTGACGTCCTGGAACTCGTCGACCACGAACCAGCGGTACTGCTGGCGGACCGTCGCGGCGATGCGCTCGTCGTCGGCCAGGATCGCGGCCGTGACGAGCAGGATGTCCTCCATGTCGATGCGCCCGCGCTCGCGCTTGACCTCCTCGTAGGTGGCCAGCACGTTGGCGACCTGCCCCGCGTCGAGGTTGGCGACCTCGCGCCGCGCGGGGCCGGCGGCGGCGGCGTAGGCCGTCGGGGCGATGTTGGAGACCTTGGCCCACTCGATCTCGGACGAGAGGTCGCGCAGCAGCGGGGTGTCGGCCCGCTGACCGAGCCGGCGCACGGCCTCGGCGACGAGCGAGAACTTGGACTGCGTGACCTCGGGGAACTCGCCACCGTAGACGTGCGGCCAGAAGTAGCGAGCCTGGCGCAGGGCCGCGGAGTGGAACGTGCGCGCCTGGACGCCCTCGGCGCCGAGGTCGCGCAGCCGCACGCGCATCTCGTTGGCGGCCTTGGTCGTGAACGTGACGGCCAGGACCTCGGTGGGCTTGTAGACGCCCGTCGCGACGCCGTACGCCATGCGGTGCGTGATCGCGCGGGTCTTGCCGGTGCCGGCTCCGGCCACGACGCTGACGGGGCCGCGGAGCGCGAGCGCGACCTCGCGCTGCTCGGGGTCGAGGCCGGTGAGCAGGTCGTCGGCGTCGGGCATGCGTCAAGACTAGACGGCGCCACCGACACCCCCGGTCCTCCGGGTCGCGGGGTGTGGAGCGCCGAGCGGTGGCTCACACGGGGCCCCGGAATGACGCGGGCGTCCCGCCTGTTGACATGATGGAGACCAGTCGTCGAAGGAGACCTTTCATGTCCGGCACGTTCACGATGTACTCCACTCCGTGGTGCGGCTACTGCCACCGCCTGAAGGGCCAGCTCAAGCGCGAGGGCATCGAGTTCGACGAGGTCGACATCGAGCAGCAGCCCGATGCCGCCCTGGTCGTCGAGAAGGCCAACAACGGCAACCAGACCGTGCCGACGCTCGTCTTCGCCGACGGCACCGCGCTCACCAACCCCAGCCTCGCCCAGATCAAGGCACAGCTGGCCTGAGCACGCCCCGCGCGCGAACGGCCGGCTGCGCGCCAGCGAAGCGTGAGCGCCGCGCGGCGGAGCCGCCCGCCCGCGAGGCGTGGCGAGCGGTCGAGCTCGATCGATGTCGCCTCGCTGCGCTCACGGTCGGCCGCGAGCGGCCTCCCTGGCGACCGGGATCGCGGTTGAGCCGACCGGTCAGGCCCACTTCCCGTGGATCGTGCCGCCGTGCCACTGCTGCAGGAGCCAGCGCGAGATCGACACGTTGGGCGGCAGCAGCAGCTCGCTCGAGGCCGTCATCTCGGTGACCTCGTCGCGGGTGAACCAGCGGGCCTCGGCGATCTCGTTCTCGTCGACCCTGATGTCGTACGACAGCGCCCGGCCGAAGAACCCGAGCATCAGGCTCGACGGGAACGGCCACGGCTGGCTCGCGGCGTACGTGACGTCGCCGACCGGCACGCCGACCTCCTCCATGACCTCGCGGCGCACGGCGTCGCCGAGGGTCTCCCCCGGCTCGACGAAGCCCGCGAGCGTCGAGAAGCGGCCCTCGGGCCACACCGGCTGACGTCCGAGCAGGGCACGGTCCTGGTCGTCGGTGATGAGCATGATGACGGCGGGGTCGGTGCGGGGGAAGTGGTGGGCCGAGCACACCGGGCACACGCGGACGTGGCCCGCGTCCGCGACGTCGGTCGGGGCGCCGCAGCGCGCGCAGAAGCGGTGCGTCTGGTGCCACCGCGCGATGCCGACGGCGTGCACGGCCAGCGAGGCCTCGCCGGCGTCGACGCTCGGCCCGATCATCCGCAGGCTGGCGGGCTCGAGCTCGTCCGGGACGCGCTCGACCATCACGGCGGCGTGGCGCTGGTCGCCCTTCAGGCCCAGGAAGATCCACTCACCGTCGGGGGCCTCGTCGAGCGAGACCCAGCGCAGGCCCGAGCCACCGGTCGTGGGGACGTGCTCACCGCCGATGACCAGCACCTTGACGTCCGGGTCGCCGACCGGCACGCGCCGCCAGGCGTCGTCCTTGCGGAGATGTCCGGCGCGGTCGTGCTGGGCGTGATCGAAGGCGAAGTCCACCCCATCACGTTAGCCCGAGCTGCTCCTCCAGGTCGGCCCGGCCGGGCAGGTCGGAGTAGCGGCGGACGTCGTCGAGCCGCACGTAGTAGAAGACCCCGTCGACCGTGGACGGGTCGATGCCCTGCAGCTCGGCCCACGCGAGCCGGTAGATCGCGAGCTGCAGCGGATCGGACGTCGGCTGCCGGTTGGTCTTCCAGTCGACGACGTCGAAGCCCTTCTCGGTGCGGTAGACCGCATCGATGCGACCGATGATCTGCTGCCCGCCCAGCATGATCGAGAACGGCGCCTCGATCGCGTGGGGCGTGCTGCCGCCGTAGGGGCCCGCGAGGAACTTCGCGGTCATCTCGTCGAGCTCGTCGTCGTCGCCGATGTGGGCGTCGCCCCGCCCCGGCAGGTCGGCGGGGTCGAGCAGCGACTGCTGACCGCCCTCGAGCTGCGCCTCGACCCAGGCGTGGAAGCGGGTGCCGAACCGCGCGCCGGGCACGGGCTCGCGCGGCATCGGGCGGGCGAGCTCGGCCAGCAGCTCGTCGCGCTCCTGCGCGAGCCGCAGGGCCGCCGTGGCCGACAGCGTCGACGGCAGCTCGATCGTGCGCACGGGGTCGGCTGCCCGGTCGGCCTCGGCGATCAGCAGCTCGAGCTCGTCCTCGATCTGCCGGACGAGCTCGAGCTCGGCCTGCTCGTCGGCCGTGCCGAACTCGGGCAGGTCGGGCGAGCCGGGGTCGTCGATGTGGGCGTCGACCAGGGCGGCCAGCCGGTGGCGGGCCGTGAGGTCGGCCGTCGAGGCGGGCCAGGCCACGGCGAGTCGCTGCTCGGCCAGGGGGTTGCGGTCGTCGGCGTCGGGCTCGGGCGTCCACAGCACCGGCTCGACACCGCGCGCCTCCAGCCAGGCCCGGGTGTTGTCGAGGAACGGCGAGGGCCCCCGCGGCCTGGTCGCCGTTCGACCCCACCAGTGCCCCGAGACGTGCAGCTCGAGCTTGGCCCGCGTGTAGGCGACGTAGCCGAGGCGACGCTCCTCCTGGAGGGCGTCGGCGGAGTTCAGCGCGCGGTACTCCTTGTCGCCGGCGTACGTCCACGCCTCGATGTCGGGCAGCTGGTCGGCGTCGCCGCGCAGGGCGACCGGCAGGGTCGTGGCACTGCCGACCCAGCGCGAGCGCCCCCGCGAGTGCGGGAAGACGCCCTTGGCCATGAAGGGCACGAACACGACGCGCCACTCCAGGCCCTTGGCCTTGTGCGCCGTGAGCAGCTTGACGGAGTCGGCGTCGGACGGGGTCGAGACCTCCATGCCGTCGTTGTAGCGCTCCTCGGCCTCGAGGTACGCCAGCAGACCCGCGAGCGAGGCGTAGGAGTCGTCGGAGGAGTAGGCCGCGACGGCGTCGAGCAGCAGGGCGATGTTGTCGAGGCCGGACGGCGCGCCGGCCGCCTCGAGCTCGACGTCGAGGTCGAGGGCGTGCATGACCCGGCGGGCGAAGTCGTACAGCGGCTCGCCGACGTGCGAGCGCAGGCCCGACAGCAGGCCGGCCAGCGACTGGAACCGGACGCGCGCCTCGGCCGAGTAGGGCAGGTCGCCCGGGTCCTCGACGGCGTCGGCGAGCGACACGATCTCGGTGGGGTCGGCGCCCTCGACGGCCTTGGCGAGCTGCTCGTCGAGCGACAGGTCGCCCTCACGGCCGAACGTCCGTCCGCTCAGCGACGCCGCACGCCGGCCCAGGAGCGCGAGGTCGCGCGGCCCGATGTGCCATCGCGGCCCCGTGAGCAGGCGCAGCATCGCGGGATTGGCCGTGACGTCGTCGACGACCTCGAGCACCGACACGAGGTCGAGCACCTCGGGCTGCGACAGCAACCCGGTGAGCCCGACGACCTCGAACGGGATGCCGGCGGCCCGCAGCCCCGCGACGATCTCGCCGTTCTCGCCCCCGACGCGCACGAGGATCGCGATCTCGGACAACGGGTGGCCGGCGTCGATCGCCGCGCGGACCCCCGCCACGACCGAGGCGACCTCGTCGGCGACCGTCGGGTGCAGCGCCACCGTGACCTCGCCCTCGACGTTCTCGGGGTGCGCCTGGAGGGGCTGCACGACGTCGGACGTCGCGTAGAACTCGGCGGCCAGCTCGTTGGCCGCCCCGATGATGCTGCGGCCGCAGCGTCGCGTCTCGACCAGCGAGAACTGTGCCCCGCGGCCGCCGTCGGACGTCGGGAACTGGTCGAGGAACTCGATCAGGTTGCCTGCCGCGGCTCCGCGCCACCCGTAGATGCCCTGCGCCGGGTCGCCCACGGCCATGACGGGGTGCCCGAGCCCGTGCTCGGCGTCGTCGCCCGAGAACAGGTTCTTGAGCAGGTCGCGCTGGGCCACCGAGGTGTCCTGGTACTCGTCGAGCAGGACGACGTCGAACCGCTCGCGCAGCGACTCGGCGACCTCGGGGACGGCCGACAGCTCGGCGCCCCACGCCATCTGGTCGGAGAAGTCCATGACGCCGGCCGTCGCCTTGGCGCGGCGGTAGCGGTCGACCAGGCGCGTCAGCTCGATGCGCTTGCGGGCTGCCGCGATGCCGCTGTCGTGCACCGCGTAGCGCTTCTCCTCGCCCTCGAGCCGGGCGATGAGGTCGACGTCGAAGGCGCGCAGCTCGTCGGTCCTGACGAGGTGCTCGGACAGCTGGCCGTCGAGGGCCATGACGTCGCCGACGAGCCGGGGCACGTTGGTCGAGACCTCGACCAGCTCGCCGTCGTACGACTCGATGGCCTGCGCGACCCGCTGGAAGCGCGACGCGTCCGAGAGGATGCGCAGATCGGGCTCGATGCCGAGACGCAGGCCGTGCTCGGCGATCAGCGTGCCGGCGAAGGCGTGGTACGTCGACGTCGTGGGCTCGCCGTCGGCCTCGACCTCGAGGGCGGCCAGCGACCGTCGGATGCGGACGCCCAGCTCGGCGGCGGCCTTGTTGGTGAAGGTCAGACCGAGGATGCGCTCGGGCGCGACCCCGTGGTGGCCCACGAGCCACACCACGCGCGCGGCCATGACGGTCGTCTTGCCCGACCCGGCGCCCGCGATGATGACGCTGGGTCGGTCGACCGGAGCCGTGATGGCGGCCAGCTGGGGCTCGGAGAAGCGGAACGGCGGCCGTCCGGGAGCCGCCGGGTACAGGCCCTGGAAGACGCGGTCGAGGGCGTCGGTCGTGGGGAGCCGCGTCATGGCTGCCCACCTCCGAGGATGCTGGCGCCCTCCGGCTGGGCGGGGCAGGCGCGCTGGAACTCGCAGTAGCGGCACGACTTCTCGCTGGGCGTCGCGTCGAAGCTCTCGTCGGCGATGACGTGCACCGACCGGGTCAGCTGCTCGAGCGCGAAGAACGGCTGATCGGCCGGTGGAGCGTCCTGCGGCTGGACGACCGGGTAGTCGGGCAGCTTCTTCTCGCCGTTGCGCAGCTGGACGAGCTCGGCACCGGCCGCCCGGATGCCCTCGGCCAGCTCGGACGTCGCGCCGAGGTCGACCGCCAGCTGGTAGAAGCCCAGCTGCGGGTGCTCGGCGAGGTCCTTGCGGTCGGCCACGGACTTGCTGGTCTTGAGGTCGACGACGTGGACGCCGTCCGCGTCGATCTCGACCCGGTCCATCGAGCCGCCGAGGGTGACCTCGCGCCCGTCGATCGTGGTCGTCACCGAGAACTCGTGCTCGGCCGCCAGCGTCGTGCGGCCGTGCTGCAGGTGCCACGACACGAAGCGCACCAGCGCGTCGCGCGCCTCGGCCCGCTCGCGACCGCCGATCCAGTCGGCGGCGAAGGCCAGCTGGTCCCAGACGGAGTCGACGTAGACCCCCAGCGCCTCGGCGTCGGCCGGGAGGCGCTGCTCGGCGACCTCGGCCGCGACGGCGTGGACGACCGATCCGAAGCCCTGGGCCGTCGTGGTGGCGGTGGAGGCCTTGACCTCGTGGTCGTAGAACCACTTGAGCGGGCACTCGACGATCGAGCTGACCGAGCTGCCCGACAGGCGGATCGTCGCCTCCGGATCGCGCATCGGCAGCTCGCTGCGGGTGATCGCCGCCATGCCCCACCACCGCTCGGGACGAGCCGGTCGCGTGGCACCGCCGGGGCGTTCGGCCAGCAGCGCGAGCGACCGGGCGACCCGGTCGCGGACGACGTCGCTGTCGGTGGTCTCGCCGAGACGCCGGAGCGCGGCGATGGACCCACGCAGCGACAGCGGACGGTCGGGACGGCGCCGGGGCTGCCGCTCGGGCACCGAGCCGTCGGCGTGACGGTGCAGGTGGTCCCACAGCTCGGAGACGAACAACGACGGCTGGTCGCCGTCCTCGCGGCCGCTCTCGACCGCCGTGACGACCAGGTGCTGCCGGGCCCGCGTGCACGCCACGTAGAACAGTCGTCGTTCCTCGCGCAGCGCCTCGCGCGCCGTCGGGGGCGACACCTCGCCGTGGGGGCCGAGCCGCTCGGCGCGCAGGAAGCTGCCGCGGTGCCGCACGTCGGGCCAGGTGCCGTCCTGCACGCCGGCGACGACGACGGTGCGCCACTCGAGGCCCTTGGACCGGTGCGCCGTCATGAGCTGGACGGCGTCGGGCGCGATCGCCCCCTGGGCCAGCGTGTCGGCCGGGATCTGCTGCGCCTCGAGCTCGGCCACGAAGGTCGCCAGGCCACGACGCTGCTGCTGCTCCTCGGCGCGGGCCGCCTGCGCGAACAGCGCCACCAGGACGTCGAGGTCGTGGTCGGCGCGGGCCGAGCCCTCGCCGTCGCCGAGCGCCTCGGCCCGCAGGCGGTCGCGCCACGGGGTGCCCGACCACAGCGTCCAGAGCACGCGCTCGGCCGACTCCCCCGCCAGGATCTGGTCGGCGGCACGGCGCAGCAACGAGGCCAGCCGCGAGGCCTTGGCCGCCGAGTGGCCCAGCGGCTCGTCGGGGCGCGCCAGCGTCAGCAGGACGGCGGGTTGACCGAGTGCCTCGGCCAGCAGCAGCCGCGAGGCCCGCGGACCTCGCTCGTCGGTGCGGTCGGCGGTGCGCAGGGCACGCCCGACGCGCCGGAGGGCGGGTGCGTCGAGCCCGCACAGCGGTCCCGAGAGCAGGGAGTCGGCGGCCGCCGGGTCGAGGGGGCGGTCGTGTGCGATGTCGTCGGCGGCCCGCAGCGCCGCGAGCAGCGAGCGCACCGAGGGCTCGGACGCCAGCGGCAGCTCGTCGCCGGCCACGACGACCGGCACGCCGGCCGCGCTGAGCGACCGCTGGTAGCGGGCGATGTCGGCGCCCGACCGCACCAGCACGGCCATCTGGCCCCACGGCACCTCGCGGGCCAGGCGCTGCTCGCGCAGGATCAGCGCGATGTGCTCGGCCTCGGCGGTGGGCGTCGCGAACGTCTCGACGTGCACGTCGCCGTCGAGGTGGCGACGCGGCGTCAGGTGCCGCAGACCGTCGAAGTCGGGGCCGTCGACCGCCCCGAGCACACCGCGGTTGGACACGATCGAGGCGGCGGCCGCCGAGATCGTCGCACCGTAGCGACTGGTGCGGCTGAGGACCACGAGATCGGCCGGCGAGCCGTCCGGCCGGGGGAACTGCGTGCGGAAGTCGAGGATGCCGCGCACGTCGGCGCCGCGGAACCCGTAGATCGACTGGTACGGGTCGCCGACGACGATGACGTCCCTCCCGTCGCCGGCCAGTGCCCGCAGCAGCTCGACCTGCAGCGGGTCGGTGTCCTGGTACTCGTCGACGACGACCAGGCGGTAGGCGGCGCGGACGCGGTCGCGCCGGGCCGGGTCGCGCAGCATCTGGACGGCCTGGAAGACCAGGTCGGAGTAGTCGATCGTGTTCTGCAGGGCCGCGACCCCGGTGTAGTCGTCGAAGAACCGCGCCGCGGCCTTCCACTCCTCGCGTCCGGTCGACTCGCCCAGGCGCAGCAGGTCGAGCGCGTCCATGTCGCGGCCGCGGGCCGTGGACAGCAGCCGCTGCATCTCGGCCGCCAGACCGCGCGTGCGCAGCGACGGCCGGATGATCGCCGGCCACTCCTCGGCGTCGCCCTCGGCCAGGAGCCGCTGGATCACGGCGTCCTGCTCGGGCGCGCTGAGCAGCTGCAGGGGACGCACGAAGTCGTCCGGGTCCTGCAGCTGCCGCACCAGGGCGTAGCAGAAGGAGTGGAACGTCATGGCCGGCGTGGACGCCGTGGTGCGGGCGAGCCGGCGCGCGATGCGCGACTTGAGCTCGTCGGCGGCCTTGCGGCTGAACGTCAGCACCAGGATCTCGTCGGGCGCGAGGCCCCGGTCGACCCGGTCGGCCACGACCTCGACGAGCGTGGACGTCTTGCCCGCGCCGGGGCCGGCGAGCACCAGCAGCGGCCCGCCGGGGTGGTCGACGACGGCTCGCTGCTCGGCGTCGAGCGTCGGCACGTGCGCGGGCTCGACGTCAGGCGTCCGGAGCACGTACTCGATCGGCATGACCCCATCCCACCAGACGGGGCCGACAGTCAGTCGCGGTACTGCCAGAGTGCCCGCGACATGTCGACCGCGTGGCCGTTGGCACGCATCGGCGTGCCCTCCTCGGCGTAGTGCTCCTGGGCACCCATGCCGTGCGCCGCGGTGAGGCTGCCGTCGGCCCGCACGACGCGCCACCACGCGACCGCGCCACCGTCCATCGCCATGACACGACCCACCTGGCGCGGGCCGCCCTCGTCGAGGATCTCCGCGACGGCCCCGTACGACAGGACCCGGCCGGGCGGGATCCGCTCGACCAGGTCCAGGACGCGATCGGTGTAACCGTCGTCCACGTCGGTTCGCTCAGTACGTCGGCTGGCTGGGGTCGATCTGGTTGACCCACGCCACGACGCCGCCGCCCACGTGGACGGAGTCCTTGTAGCCGGCACCCTTCAGGACCGCCAGCGCCTCGGCCGAGCGGACGCCCGACTTGCAGTGCAGGACGATCTGCTGGTCGCTCGGCAGCTGCTCGAGCGCCTTGCCGTTGAGGAACTCGCCCTTGGGGATCAGCACCGAGCCCGGGATCTTGTTGATCTCGTACTCACCCGGCTCGCGCACGTCGACCAGGACGAAGTCGCGGCCGCCGTCGTTGCGCTCCTTGAGCCAGCCGTCGAGCGTCGCGACCGAGATCGTCGAGTCGGCGGCCGCGTCGGCGGCCTCCTCGCTGATCGCACCGCAGAACGCCTCGTAGTCGCTCAGCAGCTCGGTGGGCAGGACGCCGTCGGGGTCGCGACGGATCTTGAGCGTCGAGTACCGCATCTCGAGCGCGTCGTAGACCATCAGGCGGCCGATCAGCGGATCGCCGATGCCGGTGATGAGCTTGATCGCCTCGGTGACCATGATCGAGCCGATCGAGGCGCACAGGACGCCCAGCACGCCGCCCTCGGCGCACGACGGGACCATGCCCGGCGGCGGCGGCTCGGGGTAGAGGTCGCGGTACTGCGGACCCTCCTGGGCCCAGAAGACGCTGACCTGGCCCTCGAAGCGGTAGATCGAGCCCCACACGTACGGCTTGCCGAGGATGACCGCGGCGTCGTTGACGAGGTAGCGCGTCGCGAAGTTGTCGGTGCCGTCCACGATCAGGTCGTACTGGGCGAAGATCTCCAGCACGTTGTCGTTGTCGAGGCGCTCGTTGTGGACGATCGTCGTCACGTACGGGTTGGTCTCGGCGACCGACGCGGCGGCCGACTCGGCCTTCGGCCTGTCGATGTCGGACTGGCCGTGGATGATCTGGCGCTGCAGGTTCGACTCGTCGACGACGTCGTCGTCGATGATGCCGAGCGTGCCGACGCCCGCCGCGGCGAGGTACAGCAGCGCGGGGCTGCCGAGGCCGCCGGCGCCGATGACCAGCACCTTGGCGTTCTTCAGGCGCTTCTGGCCGGTCATGCCGACGTCCGGGATGATGAGGTGGCGGCTGTAGCGGCGCACCTCGTCGATCGTGAGCTCGCTTGCTGGTTCGACGAGTGGGGCGACCACGGGTTCTCCTTCGATGGCACGTACGACGACTTCAGGCACAACGTCGCATCGGTTCCCCATTGTTCCCGGTCGGGACACGGGCCCGCTCCGCCCGTCCGGATCGTGGGCGCCCCCAGTAGGCTGAGCTGGTGACCGAAGCCATCCCGATGCGTCAGCGCACGAGCCGACTGCCGCGCACCGCGCGCAGGGCCCAGCTGCTCGAGGTCGCGCTCGAGGTGTTCGTCGAGCAGGGGTACCACTCGGCGTCGATGGACGAGATCGCCGACCGCGCCGGCGTGTCCAAGCCCGTGCTCTACCAGCACTTCCCCGGCAAGCTCGACCTGTACCTCGCCCTGCTCGAGACGTCGTGCGACACCGTCGTCGAGGGCGTCAAGGACGCCCTGGCGTCGACGCAGGACAACCGCCGACGCGTCAAGGCCACGATGGAGCTCTGGTACGACTACGTCGCCGACCAGGGCGCCGCGTTCCGCCTCGTGTTCGAGTCCGACCTGACCAGCGACCCCGCCGTCCGCGCGCAGGTCGACCGGGTCGTCGAGGAGTCCGCGGCCCTCGTGGCCGAGGTCATCAGCGACGACACCGGGCTGCCGCCGGCCGCCTCGCACCTGCTGGCGGTCAGCCTCGTCGGCATGGGTCACGTCGGCGCGCGCAACTGGCTGTCGCACGACTCGAGCCTGTCGCGCGACGAGGCCGTCCAGCTCGTCGCAGCCCTCGCGTGGCGCGGCATCGGAGCCTTTCCCCGCAACGAAGACGACAACATCCAAGGAGTTGAGTGACCGTGGAGGTCAAGATCGGCGTGCAGTACGCGCCCCGTGAGCTGTCCGTGTCGACCGAGGACGCGCCGAAGGACGTCCTGGCCGCGCTCGACGAGGCTCTCAAGAACGACAGCGTCTTCACGCTGACCGACGACAAGGGCCGCACCGTGGCCGTCCCGGCCGCGAAGGTCGCGTACCTCGACTTCACGTCGGACGCCGGGCGCAAGGTCGGCTTCGGCCTCGCCGCCAGCGAAGCCGTCACCGCGGGAGCCTGACCGCTGCGCGGTGACCTGGCGACGTGTCCTGCGACCGGACAGGTCGCCAGGTCACCGCGATGGTGAGGCTCTACGCGGCCAGGCCCAGCTTGTCCATGCGGGCGGCGTGGGCCTCGGTCAGGCGCGTGAACATGCGCCCGATGCCGGCCAGGTCCATGCCCGGGTGGTCGACGCCGCCCACCAGGACGGTGCTCAGCGCGTCGCGCTCCGCGACGACCATCTGCGCCTGGCTCAGCGCCTCGCCCATGAGCCGGCGCCCCCACAGCGCCAGACGTCCACCGACGCGGTGGTCGTCGTCGATCGCGCCCCGGATCGCGTCGATCACGAAGTCGGAGTGCCCCGTGCCGCTCAGCGTGTCGAGGACGAGCTCGCGGGTGTCGGCGTCGAGGTACGCCGCGATCTCGCGGTAGAAGTCGGCGGCCAGGCCGTCGCCGACGTAGGCCTTCACCAGGCCCTCGAGCCAGTCGGACGGCCTGGTCTGCCGGTGGAACCGCTCGAACGTGGCCGCGAACGGCAGCATGACCTCGAAGGGGTCCTCCCCCATCGCGACGAGGTGGTCGCGCAGCTTCTCGAAGTGCCCGAACTCGGCCGTCGCCATCGCGGCGATCTCGACCTTGTTGCGCAGGTCGGGCGCCATCTTGGCGTCCTCGGCGAGTCGCTCGCACGCGCTGATCTCGCCGTAGGCCAGCAGCCCCAGCAGCTCCAGGACGCCGGTGCGGTACACCGGATCGTCGATCGTGGAGGGGGTCGGATCGTCGAGGGAGGCCATGACGATGGAGCGTAGCGTGCGCCCGCGGCGGCGGGCTCACGAACCACAGGGCTCGCAGACGTTAGACTGACGGTGGAAATCCCACGAATCTGAAGAATTCGAGAAGACCCTGACTACGTTCAAAGATCTGGGCGTCATGCCCGAGATCGCCGACGCGCTCATCGCCGTCGGCATCGAAGAAGCTTTCCCGATCCAGGAGATGACGCTCGGCGTCGCCCTCCAGGGCACCGACCTCATCGGCCAGGCGCGCACCGGAACCGGCAAGACGCTGGCCTTCAGCATCCCGGTCATCCAGCGCATCTCGCTGGCGGCCGACGCCGACTTCGACGAGGAGCTCGCCGGCAAGCCGCAGGCCCTCATCGTCGCGCCGACGCGCGAGCTCGCGATCCAGGTCGCCAGCGACGTCGCCGTCGCCTCGAAGGGTCGCGGCACCCGCAACCTGACGATCTACGGCGGCGTCCCCTACGAGTCGCAGCTCGACGCGCTGACCGCGGGCGTCGACATCGTGGTCGGCACGCCCGGACGTCTGCTCGACCTGGCCAACCGTGGCGCGCTCGACCTGTCGCACATCCGCACGCTGGTGCTCGACGAGGCCGACGAGATGCTCGACCTGGGCTTCCTGCCCGACGTCGAGTCGCTGCTGGCCAAGACGCCCGAGTCGCGCCAGACGATGCTGTTCTCGGCGACCATGCCGGGCGCGATCGTCGGGCTGGCCCGCAAGCACATGCGCCACCCCATGAACATCCGCGCCGAGTCCGGTGACGACGACAGCCAGATGGTGCCGGCGACGGCGCAGTTCGTCTGGCAGGCCCACGACATGGACAAGCCCGAGATCGTCGGGCGCATCCTGCAGGCCGAGGACGTCGGACGCGTCATCATCTTCACCCGCACCAAGCGCACGGCGCAGCGGGTGGCCGACGAGCTGATCGACCGGGGCTTCCCTGCCTCGCCGCTGCACGGCGACATGGCACAGCCGGCCCGCGAGAAGGCACTCGCCCGCTTCCGCGAGGGCAAGATCGACATCCTCGTGGCGACCGACGTCGCGGCCCGCGGCATCGACGTCGCCGGCATCACGCACGTCATCAACTACAACTGCCCCGAGGACGACAAGACCTACGTGCACCGCATCGGCCGCACGGGTCGCGCCGGCGCCTCGGGCATCGCGGTGACGTTCGTCGACTGGGCCGACATCACGCGCTGGAAGCTCATCAACAAGGCCCTGGGCCTGCCGTTCGACGAGCCCCAGGAGACGTACTCGACGTCCGAGCACCTGTTCCACGACCTCGGCATCGACCCGAACGTCAAGGGACGCCTCAAGGCCGCGTCGCCGCGCGAGCCGAAGAAGGACGACGACCGTGGCGGTCGTGGCGGCAACCGCGGCGGCGGTCGCGAGGGCGGCAACCGCGGCGGTGGCGGAGGCGGTCGTGACGGCGGCAACCGTGGCGGCGGAGACCGCGGCGGACGCCAGCAGTCGTCGGGCGGGGGCCGTCCGCAGGCCGCGCCCGATGCCCCGGCTCCCCTGCCTACGGGCGAGGACGCGCCCCGCATCCGCAAGCGGAGCCGCACCCGCACCCGCAGCGGTCAGCGCTCGACCAACCCCGAGTAGCACCCGCCCGCGAGTCGCGTACGCCCGCTCGCGAGTCACACAGGCCCGGCCACGAGTCACTCGTGGTCGGGCCTTCGTGACTCGTCGGCGGGCGTACGTGACTCGTCGGCGGGCGTGCGTGACTCGTCGGCGTCAGGGGATGACGACGACGGGGGTGCCGACGGGGGCGAACTCCCACAGGGCGATCGCGTCGGGCTTCCACTGCCGCACGCAGCCGGCCGACAGCGGCGTGCCGAGCTGGGCCTTGGTCTGCTCGAGGACGCCGTCGTTGTCGCGGGGCACGGAGTGGAAGCCGATCGGCTCGCTGAACCCCGTCGCGAAGCGGACGAAGTACTCCATCGTGCCGCTGGCGTCGAAGGCCGTCGCGTCGCGCGTCTTGGACTGGACGCGGTACGTGCCCGGGTCGAGGTTGTCGAAGCGGCTGCCCGAGACGGGGTAGGTGCGCTCGACGGTCTCGTCGGCGTCGACCAGCCACACCCGCTGCTCGGTCTCGGAGAACACGATGCGCCGGCCCTCGCCGGAGTCGGCCGGCACGGCGGGATCGTCGACGGCCAGCGCGACGGCGTCGACGTCGACGTCGACCTGCGGCTCGGTGACGGTCGACGGCGCGGCCTGCTCGACCGGCGCGGCCTGCGTCACCGTGGGCGTCGTGCCACCGGGGGCGGCGACCGCCTGCCGGGCGTCGGCGGCGTCCGTGCCGAGCTGCGGCACCACCGCTGCGGCGGCACCCACGACGGCCGTGAGCCCCAGCGCGGCCACGGCGAGGGCCGCCCGGCGGGCAGGACGACGTTCGGCGCGGTGCTTGGACACCCGGTCATCCTAGCCCCGGGTCGACGGCTCAGTCCGGGGAGTCGGACCGCTTGCGCGAGCGTGCCCGCTTCGGGCCCGTCGCCGCACCCGCGGCCGCCAGGATGCCGGCCGCGACCTCGCGGTACGCATCGGCTCCCTTGTGGTTCTTGGCCGTCGACAGCACCGATCGACCGATCGCCGGGGCCTCGGCGAACCGGATGGTCTTGGGGATCGGCGGCAGGACGACCGGCAGGTCGTACGTCTCGCCGATCGCCTCGAGGACGTTGCGGGCGTGCGTCGTGCGGCCGTCGTACATCGTCGGCAGGACGCCCATGATCTCGAGCCTGGGGTTGATGAACTGCCGGACGTCGTGGATCGTGTCGAGCAGCTGCCCGACGCCGCGGTGCGACAACGTCTCGGCCTGCAGCGGGATCAGCACCTGCTGCGCCGCCGAGAGGGCGCCGACGGTCAGCACGCCCAGCGTCGGCGGGCAGTCGATCAGGATGTAGTCGTAGTCGTCGACGACCTTGTCGAGTGCGACCCGCAGACGCTGCTCGCGTCCGGTGCGGCCCACGAGGCTCTCCTCGGCCTGCGTCAGCGTGATGTTCGCCGGCAGCAGGTGCATGCCGTCGTCGGTCACGACGATCGCGTCGTCGGCCAGCTGGGTGCCCAGCAGCACCTGGGCGACCGTGAGCTCGAGGTCCTCCGGGTCGATGCCGAGCGAGAACGTCAGGCTGCCCTGCGGGTCGATGTCGACCAGCAGCACGCGCTGCCCGAGCTCGGCGAGCGCCGCCCCGAGGGACACCACCGTGGTCGTCTTGGCGACCCCGCCCTTCTGGTTGGCCACCGCGATCGTCGTCGTCACGCGCCCATTGTGTCAGTAATGCGACCGCAGAGGGGGCGCTCGCGCGAGGGTTTGGCATGCTGGGTGCATGACACGTCGAGCACTGGTGACCGGGGCGACATCAGGCATCGGCCTCGCGTTCGCGCAGGAGCTCGCGCGACGTGGCCACGACCTCGTGATCGTGGCCCGCACGACCGACCGCCTCGAGTCCGTCGCCGCCGACATCCGCGACCGTTCGGGGGTCCGCGTCGACGTCGTGACGGCCGATCTGTCGACCGAGCAGGGCATGCAGCTGGCGTCCAACGCCCTGACCGACACGACCCGTCCGGTCGACCTGCTGGTCAACAACGCGGGCGCGTCGCTGGCGGGCTGGTTCGGCACCACCGACATCGCCGACGAGGACCGCCAGCTCGACCTGCTGGTGCGCGCCCCGATGCACCTCATGGACGCCGCGATCAAGACCATGGCCGGGCGCGGCGGGGGCCAGATCATCAACGTCGCGAGCGTCGCGGCCTTCACGCCGCGCGGCGTCTACTCGGCCCACAAGGCCTGGCTCGTCAACCTGTCGCGGTGGGCCGACGTGCACTACGACGACGTCAACATCTCGGTGCAGGCCCTGTGCCCCGGCTTCGTGCGCACCGAGTTCCACCAGCGCGGAGAGATGGACGTCTCGGGCGTCCCGCGCTGGATGTGGCTCAAGGCCGACAAGGTCGTCGCGGCATCGCTGTCCGACCTCGCGCGCGACAAGGCGGTCTCGATCCCGAGCCTGCGCTACCAGGTGCTCGCAGGCCTCGCCCGCCACCTGCCGGCCCCGTTCGTCACCCGGATGGCCAAGCGTGGCCGCTGAGGTGAGCGGTCGCGTGGGCGAGCAGTCGTGAGCGTCCCCAAGTTCCTCGAGCTGCCGCCCGGCGTCGTCCGCACCACCGAGGCCGGCCTGCACGGCGAGCTCGCGGTGCTGTCGGCGGACGCCGTGGGCCCCAGCCGGGGCGCCGTGCTGCTCGTCCCGGGCTGGACCGGCAGCAAGGAGGACCTCCTGCCGCTGCTGCCCCTGCTCGCCGCGAGCGGCTACGACGCGCGCACGTACGACCAGGCGGGCCAGTACGAGAGCGGACCCAGCGACGACTACTCCCTCGAGGCCTTCGCCCGCGACGCCCTGCACCTGGCCCACGCGACCGGAGCGAAGACGCACCTGCTCGGCCACTCGTTCGGCGGTCTGGTCGCGCAGGTCGCCACGGTCCTGGCGCCGTCGCAGGTGGGCAGCCTCAGCCTGCTGTGCACCGGCCCCGGGGCGCTCGGCGACTCCGACCGGCGTCCGCTCCACAAGCTCGTCTCGGCGATCGGCAAGGTGCCGCTGCTCGACATCCACGAGCTGCGCGAGCAGGGCATCAAGCGTCCCGCGCAGATCACGCGGTTCCTGGCCAAGCGGTTCACGTCCAACGACCCCCGCTCGCTGCGCGCCATCACCCAGCACCTGATCGACGCCCCCGACGTCGTCGACGACGTGCTCGCCACCGGCGTGCCGACGTGGGTGGGTCGCGGCGCGGACGACGACGCGTGGCCGCACGACGTCCAGGACACGTTGGCCGAGCGGCTCGGCACCACGGTCCACGTCGTGCCCGACTCGGCGCACTCCCCCGCCGTCGAGAACCCCGCAGCCCTGATGGACGCGTGGCTGCCCTTCCTGCAGACCCAGCACGAGGAGACGATCTGATGGCCGTCACACGAGGATTCACCGGACGCGACCGCCGGGGCGGTGACGACCGCCTGCCGCCGGGCCAGTACGACACCGGCGCGGGGTGGCCGACGCTGACGGCCGAGCTCACGCCGCAGGTCGACGTCGACACGTGGACCATGACGGTCGACGGCCTCGTCGACACCCCGACGACGTGGGACTGGCGCGGCATCCACGCCCTGCCCGGCTCGACGTACTTCGGCGACATCCACTGCGTCACGACGTGGACCAAGTTCGACACGACGTTCACGGGCGTCAGCGTCGACACGCTCCTCGCGGTCACCGGCGTGCGGCCCGAGGCGACCCACGTCTTCGCGACGGCCACGACGGGCTACACGACGAACCTGCCGCTCGCCGACATCACGGGCGGCAAGGCCTGGCTCGTGTGGGAGTTCGACGGCAAGCCGCTGACGCCCGAGCACGGCGGCCCGGTCCGGTTGCTCGTGCCGCACCTGTACTTCTGGAAGTCCGCCAAGTGGATCACCCGCATCGAGCTGCGCGACCACGACGAGCAGGGGTTCTGGGAGCGCAACGGCTACCACGACCGCGGCGACCCGTGGCTCGAGCAGCGCTACCAGGGCGATGCATGACGACCTCCGCCGACGAGGTGCTCCCCGAGCCGGTCGCCAGCTCGTGGACGACGGCCACGGTGCGCGAGGTCGAGCACGTCGGCTCGTCGTTCGTGAAGCTGCGCCTGGAGGTCGCCGACCGGCACGACCACGTGCCCGGCCAGCACTACGTCGTCCGCCTGCGGGCCCCCGACGACTACACGGCCCAGCGGTCGTACTCGATCGCGTCCGACCCGGCCGATCCACTGGTCGAGATCATGGTCGAGCGCATGCCCCGCGGCGAGGTCTCGGGCTTCCTGCACGAGGTCGTCGAGGTCGGCGACGAGCTCGAGGTGCGCGGCCCGATCGGACGCTGGTTCGTGTGGGGCGGCACGACGCCGTCGCTGTGCGTCGCGGGTGGCTCGGGCGTCGTCCCGTTCGTCTCGATGATGCGGCACGCGCGCCGCACGGGCACCGAGCCGCTGCTCCGCGTCGTGGCCTCGGCGCAGACGCGTGACCGCCTGCCGTACGCCGACGAGCTCGAGGAGTACGGCGCGTTCATCGCGCTGACCCGCGAGAACCAGCCGCAGGCCGACGGCCCCGAGCGGGTCGCGGCCCACATCTACCCCGACGAGCTCGTGTCGCTGGCCGAGGGGATCGAGCGGGCGTACGTCTGCGGATCGGTGGGCTTCGTGAGCTTCGTCGGCCGCATCCTCGGCGAGGCCGGCGTGCGCAGCGACGCCGTGCGCGTCGAGCAGTTCGGCCCCACCGGCTGAGCCGGCCCCCTGCCGCGGGCGGTCAGCGACCGAGCAGGCGCTCGAGCTCCTCGGGGGCCGTCGTGTGCGCCCCGAGGTGGAACTCGGGCCCCTTGCCGGCACCGTGGTAGTCGCTCGAGCCCGTCACGACGAGGTCGAGGTCGCGGGCCAGCCCCCTCAGCTCGGTGCGCGCCTCGTCGGAGTGGTTGAGGTGGTCGACCTCGATCCCGCCGAGCCCCTGCGCCGCGAGGGCCGCGATGACGTCGGGCGTCAGCACCCGTCGCGCCTTGCGGGCCCACGGGTGGGCCACGACCGAGACGCCCCCGGCAGCGGCGACCAGGTCGATCGCGTCGCGCAGCGGGGTGCCGTAGCGGGCCACGTAGACCGGCCCGTCGTCGTAGAGCCAGTCGCGGAACGCCTCGTCGCGGTCGCGGACGTAGCCCGCCGCGACCATGGCATCGGCCACGTGGGGACGGCCGGACGCCGCCGCGGCCCCCGACTGGGCGACGACGTCGTCGACCGTCAGGGGCATGCCGTGGCCGGCGAGCTGGTCCAGCAGTGCCGGGAGCCGGTCGTCGCGACCGCTGAGGACGCGTCCGAGCTCGGCCAGCAGCGCGGGATCGTCGGGGTCGAAGCCGTAGCCCAGCAGGTGGATGCTGACGCCGTCGAGCATCGTCGAGATCTCGATGCCGCCGACCAGCTCGATGCCGGCCCGCTCGGCGGCGTCACGTGCCTCGGCCCAGCCGGCGGTCGAGTCGTGATCGGTCAGGGCCACGACGTCGAGCCCCTGGGCCGCCGCCTTCTCGACCAGCTCGCCGGGCGTGTCGGTGCCGTCGGATCGGTTCGAGTGGGTGTGGAGGTCGATGCGCACGGCCTCAGGCTATCGAGACGCCCGCGCTAGCCCAGCCGCTGGATGTAGTCGGTGGCCAGCTGCCGGGCCATCTCGGTCGCCGCGTCCGCGCCCCGCGGCCCGGTCATCACCGTGACGTAGCAGGAGATCAAGGTGGTGCCCTTGACCAGGTGCACCTGCGTCGACTGGTACGGGTGCGTCGCGCCCTCGCCCTCGGGGTCTGCGAACGTCACGTCCCGCGCGGAGACGAAGCCCTTCCACCCCTCGAGCGTGACGTCGTCGAGCGTCCCCTCGCCCTTCTCGGCCGGCGTGTACGTCGTGTCGGACGTCTTCGTGGCCGGCAGGTCGAACGCGCCGACGTAGCGCGCCGCACGGTCGCGGATCGTCGCGAGCGTCGTCTGCGGTGCCGCCTCGTCGGTGCCGGCGGTGGCGGTGACCTGGACGAAGTCCCTGGAGAACTCCTCGGCCGCCAGCGTCTCCTGCTCCTGGGCGCCGACGGGCCGAGTCAGCTCGATCGTCACCGAGGCCGTGTCGGCCTGGCACGAGTCGTCCCCGGGGCACGACCCGATCTTCCGGTCTCCTGTCGGCACCTGGCTGCTGCGTGGCAGCGCGGCCGTCAGCTCCTCGACGGCGCGGACGCGCTCCGGCGTCGGGCTGCTGCTGGCGGTCGCCCCCGCCCCCGCCGTCGGCGTCGGTGCCGTGTCGGACGGCTCGTCCGAGCCACCGCCGCAGGCAGCCAGCAGCAGCGACGCCAGCGCGGTGGTCGCGACGGTTCTCAGCATGATCGTCCCCCGATGTGTTGGCCGACAGCCTGCCACAGACGGGACGATCGTCAGGCGGAGACGTTCCAGCGGCGGACGACGGGGGTGCCCCGGTCGTCGCCGAGCACCGAGACCGTCGCGGTGTCGAGGTCGAAGATCCGCCCCTCCGAGACCTCGAGCCCCAGCCACCGGGCCGCCAGGACGCGCAGCGAGTGGCCGTGCGCGAACACCAAGGTGCGTCCTCCGGCCGCCCGCGCCCGGGCGACCACGCGGTCGAGCCGCTCGCCGACCTGCGCGGCCGTCTCGCCGCCCGGCGTCGTCCCCGTCCAGATCGACCAGTCGGGGTCGGACTCGTGGATCTGCGGCGTCGTGAGCCCCTCGTAGTCGCCGTAGGCCCACTCGGCCAGGTCGGCGTCGGGCTCGGCGTGCGCGAAGCCCGCGAGCTCGGCCGTGCGTCGGGCCCGGCGACGCGGGCTCGTGAGCACCAGGCCGAACGGGTGCTCGGCCAGCGGGTGCGTCAGGCGTGCCGCGACGGCCTCGCCGTCGGGCGTCAGCTCGAGGTCGGTGACGGACGTGTGCTGGCCCGAGCGGCTCCACTCGGTCTCGCCGTGGCGGACGAGCCACAGCTCGACGGGCGTCGCGTCGTCGCTCATCGGGGGACGAACGCCCAGTAGTCGAGGTCGAGCAGCACCCCGTCGCGGTACTTCCCGTCGTCGCCGCGCAGCATGGTCGACTCGTCGCGACCCTTCGTGGCCACGAGCCGCAGACGCAGCGCGCCGACGCCGGGGGCGGACGTCTCGGCCGTGTCGAGCACCTCCGACCACGCGTAGACCGTGTCGCCGGCGAACGCCGGTGCGACGTGCGCGCCGGCGTTGATCGCGGCGATCAGCTGGGCGTTGGCCAGACCGTTGAACGACAGCGCCCGCGCCATCGAGATGACGTGACCCCCGTAGATCAGCCGGGTGCCGTCGGGGCGCGCCTCGGTGTTGAAGTGCACCTTGGCGGTGTTCTGCCACAGCCGGGTCGCGAGCATGTGCTCGGGATCGGTGAGCGTGACGCCGTCGACGTGGTCGATCGTCTCGCCGATCTCGTAGTCGCCGAGGCGGTGGGGCTCGCCGGCCGCGACGACGTCGTAGGCGCTGAAGTCGAGGCCGTCGGGCACGACGAGGTCGGCCGGCGCGACGACGTCGGCCAGCTCGGGGACGACGGTCTCGGGCGCCGGTGCGGCGGCGTCGCGCTTGTGCACCATGACCCAGCGCGCCCAGTCGAGGGCGGTCTCGCCGCGCTGGTTCGTCGCGGTCGACCGGACGTACACGACGCCGGTCCGGCCGTTCGAGTTCTGCTTGAGGCCGATGACCTCCGAGGACGTGCGCAGCGTGTCACCCGGCACGACCGGCCGGTGGAAACGGCACTCGGCGTAGCCCAGGTTGGCCACGGCGTTGAGCGACACGTCCGGGACGGTCTTGCCGAAGGCGATGTGGAAGGCCACGAGGTCCTCGACCGGCGCGGGGGCCAGTCCGACCGAGGCGGCGAACTTGGCCGACGACGGGATCGCGAACCGCGTCGGGTACAGCGCCTGGTAGAGCGCACGGTCGCCCTCGGTGACGGTGCGGGGCGTGGCGTGGTCGATGACCTGGCCGACCGCGAAGTCCTCGAAGAAGTTGCCGGGATTGGTCTTGTTCACGGCCCCAGCATGCCCGATCTGCGGGCGTCTCAGGCGAAGGGGTCGGGGCGCAGCCCGGGCTGCTGGCTGACCAGCTCCTGCGCCCGTCCGAGCAGCTTGTGCTCGACCAGCACCTCGTAGCGGGTGGCGACGACCCTCTGCACCGAGCTGAAGTCACGCTGCCCCCGGGTGGCGGCGTAGCCCGCTGCCGAGAAGATCATCGCGAACACGATGCCGAGCAGCACGCACCCGGCCACCGTCGCCAGGAAGCCGCTGCCGTCGGAGAACGCCGACAGCACGACGCCCACGAACAGACCCATGCCGATGCCCGACCAGGCGCCCGCGGAGAGCACCTTGCTCCAGGTCAGGCGGCCCGTGACGCGCTCGACCTGGCGCAGGTCGGTGCCGACGATCAGCACGTTCTGCACCGGGAAGTCGTGGTCGGAGAGGTGGTCGACGACCTTCTGGGCGTCGGCGTACTTGTCGTACACCCCGAGCGACTGGGGGAACTCGAGCTCGAAGAGCCCGTTCTGGAGGGGAGGCATGGTTCCAGCGTAGTCCCGTCGCGCGGACCGGGGCCCCGGACGATCCCGTCCGGGGCCCCGTGGCCGTGCGCCGTGCGCTACCTCGCGCGAACCTTCAGGACGTTCATCGTCGAGCCCGTCCTGACGCCCAGGTTCCACTGCTTCTGGCGCTGCATGCCGTTCTGCATCAGCACCGACAGGGCCCACCGGTTCCTGCCGGCCTTCTTGAAGGCGTGGTCGCGCTTGAACGGCTTGCGCGGCGAGACCTCGGCGTCGTAGTACACGGGACGGCCGGATCGTCCGACGACGACCAGGCGGTAGGCCCGCCCGGCCTTCACCGAGTAGACGCCGCGCGAGTAGCGTGCGCCGTCGATGTAGACCGCGCGGGTGCTGTAGGTCACCGAGGCGCGCGACGTGTTGCCTGCGCGGTCCGTGGCGACCGCCGTGACCGTCGTGCGCGATCCCTTGGTCTTGCGCGACACCGTGCAGGAGTCGACGCCCGACACTGCGTCCCGAGCGGCACACCGCGCCTTCGGCGCCGTGCCCGCGTAGCTGCGACCGGCCTTGACGCCGGTGACCTTGGCACGCGGTGCCGACCGGTCGACCGCGATGCCGTCGACGCTCACGGTGGCCACGCCACCGTCGGCCGCAGAGATCGAGCGCGTGATCGCCGGGGCGACGCCCTCGGCCCCGATCGTGACGGGCGACGGGCACTCGGTGACCAGCGGCGCACCGTTCGGCGCGCACGTGAAGCTCACGGTGACGGGGCTGCGGTACCAACCCGCCGCCGACCTCGCCGACGAGCTGCTGAGCGAGGCCGTGATGGTGGGGTCGTTGCGGGTCACGGAGGTCGACGAGCCCGCGAAGTCCTCGGTGCCGGTGTAGCTCGCCGCCACCTGGCGGGACTGTCCGCCCGGGACGGCGTACGTCAGGACGGCCTGGCCGTCCTTCACCTCCGCGGCGCCGACCGACGTGCCGCCGACGAGGAAGTCGACCGTCCCGCCGGGGTCGCCCGCGCCGGGCGCCGTGACGGCGACGTCCGCGACGAGGCGCTCGGGCTCGACCGTGAGGGTCGTCTTCGTGGCGGCCTGGCCGACGACGATCTCCTGACGTGCCTGCGTGGCGGCCGAGTAGTCCTCGCTGCCCGCGCGGTCGGCCGTCACGGTGCACTGGCCCGCGTGGGTGAAGGTCACGGTGCCGTCGGCCAGCGTGCAGGCGCCGCCCTCGACGCCCAGCACGACCGGCGAGCCACCGCCGCTGCTCGTGGTGGTCGGCGTGTAGGTCGCACCGACGACCGCAGCCGCCGGGGTCGAGTCGATCGCGACGGTCTGTGCGGTCTTGGCGACCGTGATGGTCTCCTGCGCCGTCGGTGCGGCGTTGTGCCCGTCGTCGCCGGCCTGGTCGGCCTTCACCGTGCAGGAGCCGGCGTGCTCGAACGTGACCTCCGCGCCGTCGATCGAGCAGACGCTCGTGCTGGCGTCGGTCAGCGAGTAGGACACGGGCAGCGTCGAGCTGGCGGTCGCGGCCACGGTGTAGGTCGAGCCGATCGACGCAGGGTCGGGACGCGTCGACGTGATCGTGACGGTCTGGTCGACCTTGGTCACACCCGGCTCGTACGCCACGACCTCGTAGTCGGTGCTGTCGTTCAGACCCATGACGTCGCCGATGCGGAACCCGCCGACGTTGTCGAGGGTGTGCAGGCACAGCTTGTCGCCGCCGGCGCTGACGTCGCACGACGACAGCTGCACCTGCTCGCCCTGACCCGCGAAGCCCCACGACCAGTTCGAGCGGTAGTACCACTCGGATCCGTTGACCAGATGCGTGACGTTGCCGCTGGTCACGGCGATGGCCTCGGCCCGCGGGGCGGCGGCCAGCAGTGCCAGCGTGCTGCCGCCGGTCGTCCGCCCGGCCAGCAGCAGGTACTCGCCCGCGCACGTGCCGAGGATCTTCCCGGCCGACTCGCCCACCGGTTCACCCATGGTCTTGATCGCGCACTGCTTCCACCCGCCGGCCGTGACGGTCGACACCGGCACGTCCTTCTGGGGACCGGACGGGTAGTACGACGGTGCGGCAGGCAGATCGGCGTTCGCGGCGGGAGCCATGACCACGGGGACGACCGCGACCAGGGCGGCGGAGACGGCGGACGCGAGCACGCGTCGGGACAAGGACATGCAAGAACCTCTGAACTCGCGACACACGTCGCGCTATCGCTGGGAGCCGACACTCCGTCGGACCGTCGGACAGCGTAGAGGTCGCCGAGCGTCCTCGTGACCCTTTTCGACCTATTCAGCAGAGAGGTCGTCTCAGATCTTGTAGTCCTTCAGGAGGGCGCGGCCGATGATCATCTTCTGGATGTCGGAGGTGCCCTCACCGATCAGCATGAACGCGGCCTCGCGGTAGAGACGCTCGATCTCGTACTCCTTGGAGTAGCCGTAGCCACCGTGGATGCGGAACGAGTCCTGCACGACCTCGTTGCAGTACTCGCTGGCGACGTACTTGGCCATGCCGGCCTCGACGTCGTTGCGCTTGCCGGCGTCCTTGAGGCGGGCGGCCTTGACGACCAGCGCGTGGGCGGTCTCGACCTTGGTGGCCATCTCGGCCAGGCGGAACAGGATCGCCTGGTGCTGGGCGATCGGCTTGCCGAACGTCTCGCGCTGCTGCGCGTAGGCGATGCCGAGCTCGAAGGCACGGTTGGCGATGCCGACGGCGCGGGCGCCGACGTTGACGCGGCCGACCTCGACACCGTCCATCATCTGGTAGAAGCCCTGGCCCGGCGCTCCGCCGAGGATCTGATCGGCCGAGATCTTGTGCTTCTCGAAGATCATCTCGGTCGTGTCGATGCCCTTGTAGCCCATCTTGTCGATCTTGCCGGGCACCGTGACGCCCTGGGCCGTCTCGCCGAAGCCGGGCTCCTTCTCGACCAGGAACGTCGTCATGTTCTTGTAGACGCTCTCGGCGCCCTCGTCGGTCTTGACCAGGACGGCGACCAGCGTGGACGAGCCACCGTTGGTCAGCCACATCTTCTGGCCCGTGATCTCGTAGCCGCCGTCGTCGGTCCGGGTGGCCTTCGTCGAGATGGCCGAGACGTCGGACCCGAGGCTCGGCTCGCTCATCGAGAAGGCGCCGCGGACCTCGCCGGTGGCCATCTTCGGCAGGTACTTCTGCTTCTGCTCGTCGGTGCCGTGGTGCATCAGCAGGTACGCCACGATGAAGTGCGTGTTGATGACACCCGAGACGCTCATCCAGCCGCGGGCGATCTCCTCGACGACCAGCGCGTACGTCAGCAGCGACTCGCCGAGCCCGCCGAACTCCTCGGGGATCATCAGGCCGAAGATGCCGAGCTCCTTGAGGCCCTCGACGATCTCGGTCGGGTACTCGTCCTTGTGCTCGAGCTCCGTCGCGACCGGGATGATCTCCTTCTCGACGAACTGCCGGACGAGCTTCAGGATCTCCTGCTGATCCTCGGTGAGACCTTCGGTGCTGACAAGACGACCCATCGTGCTCCTCCAACGGTTGGCGTGCGGCCTTCGACGACCTGCTGAATGTACCGACAAGTAACGGGCACGTCCCCTCGACGACGAGGTGACCTGCGTTACAAGACGTTAACCTGCGGGTCCGCTCAGTCGGCGATCGCGGGGGCCGACGGCGGACGGCGCAGCACCACGACCACGAGCCCCGCGAGGATCAGCGCGAGCCCTGCGTACACGCCCACGGGCGGCGTCTGGTCGAGGAAGATGCCGGCCAGGATCGCGGCGCCGGGCACCTCGAGGAGCAGCAGGAGCGAGATGAGTCCGGGGCTCATGACCGCCAGCAGGTGGTTGAGCACCGAGTGCCCCAGCAGCTGCGCGCAGATCGTCACGCCGACGATCGCGAGCCACGTGCGTCCGCTGAAGTCGACCATCTCGACCTGCGCCACGACGCACGCGGCCAGCAGCGTCGCGGCGCAGATCCCGTAGCAGGCGACGGTGTACGAACCCGTCGAGAGGCGCTCGCGCACCCGGCTGCCCGCGATCATGTAGAGGGCCGCGGTCAGGCCGCCCACCAGCGCGAGCAGGTCGCCGACGAGCGCGCGGGCCGACAGCGAGAAGTCGACGCCGGTGATGACGAGGACGCCGACGATCGCCAGCGAGATGCCCCCGATCACGGAGCGGGGCGTGAGCTCGCCCCGGAACCGGTCGATCACGACGACGAACACGACCTGCATGCTGACCATCGCGGTGGCGGCCGCGACCGACGTCATCTTGAGCGCCGTGACCCACGTGGCGAAGTGCACCGCGAGCATGACGCCCGCGAAGGCCGTCGTGCGCCAGAGGTCGCGTCCGAGCGTCGCCAGCTCGCGTCGGGCACGGGGCGCGACGACGGGAGCGATGGCCAGGGTGCCGAGCGCGTTGCGCCAGAACGCGATCGCCAGCGCCGGGGCGGACGCCCCGGCCATCAGGGGGCCGGAGGCGGAGACGCCGAGGATCGCGACGACGACGAGGAGGGCGTTCACCCGATCAGTGTGGTGGCCCCCCGACCCACGATGCCGTCGGGGTCGCGAAGACGCGGCCGAGCCCCCACCACGCGCAGCCTGCCGCCAGGACGGCCAGGGTCGCGCCCGACGGGCCGACCAGCGCGACACCGACGACGAGCGCGATCCCCGCGGCGGTGGCGGTGCCGACCGCGCGCCAGTGACGCGTGCGTCGCCGGGCCAGGCCCGCGACGAGCGCGGCAGGAAGGCCGATCACCCAGCCGGCAGCGAAGCCGATGCCGACCCCGTAGACGACGGCGATCGCGATGAACGGTGCGGTCGAGGCGTCCAGTCCCCCGCCCACCAGCATGAGGGCGGCGATCGGTACGGCGCACCCGGCTCCGGCCACCATCCCGATCCACGCCGACCAGCTGACCGTCCGCGCGTAGACATCCGAGCCCATGCCGACCTCCTCATAGTTGAACATGTTCAAGATCGAGCCTAGACCACTTCTTGAACATGTTCAATACGTGCCACGGGCAGCTCCCGCCGTCGGCGTGCCACGATGTCCGCATGACTCTCGTGGCCATCGTCCTCATCGTCGTCGGAGCGGCGCTCAGCCTCTTCGCGACGTCCCTGATCGTCCGCCCGACCGGTTGGGCCCGTGCGACGGGCGAGATCATCGGCCTCTCGAGCAGCGCACCCGCATGGGCGCCGCACCGGGGCGCATCGTTCCGGTACACCTCGGGCGACGGCACCGAGCACACGGTCTGGTCACCCGACGGGACCACCGCGGGCTCCGGCGTCGGCGGGCCCGTGCAGGTGCGCTACGACGCGAAGGACCCGGCCAACGCCCGTGCGGCGACTCCCCTGACCCAGGTGTTCGTGCTCATCGCGATCGCCGACGCGATCGCGGTCGTCGGCATCCTCATCCTCGTCCTCTGACCCACCCCCCCGCGTCCGGCCGGGCGGGCGGTCAGCCCCAGCTCTGCTCGAGCTCGGCGAGGGACGACTCGAGGTGCGCCAGCAGGCGCTGCAGCGACGGCACCGAGCGGCGGCAGCCGATCAGGCCGAAGTCGAGGTACTTGTCGCGGCTCGTCAGCGTGATGTTGAGCGCCTGGCCGTCGAGCACGATCGAGACGGGGTACATCCCCTCGAGCTTCGCGCCGTTGAAGTACATCTGCTCCTTCGGCCCGGGGACGTTCGAGATGATGACGTTGAACGGCGGGTGCGTGTAGCGCACGAACCCCGGCACGGGCGTCATCGCCAGGGGCAGCATCTGGACCGCCGAGAACGCCAGGATCTGCGTCGGCGTCAGGTCGCCCATGATCTTCTTGGCCTGCCGCGACGAGTACGCGATCTCCTCGAGTCGCGTCGCGCCGTGCTCGCGGTCGGTGGCCAGGTTGACGACGATCGCGCCGACCGAGTTGCCGCCGTCCGGCCCACCGGCCGAATCGGCCCGCAGGGCCAGCGAGATCGGCACCATCGCCGTCATGGGGTCGTCCGGCAGGGCGTGCTGGTCGAGCAGGTACTGGCGCAGCGCGCCCGACACCATCGCCAGCACGACGTCGTTGAGCGTCGTGGCGGACGACTTCGCGACCCGCTGGATGCGCTCGATCTCCCACGACTGCGCCGCGAACCGTCGCGCCCCGCCGACGGGTCCGTTGAGGATCGTCTTCGGCGCCCGCGGCAGCGTCACGTCGCCGTCGCGGATGACCTGGCGGGCGATGCGCAGGGTCGCCGGCACGAGACCCGCGACGTCGCCCACGACATCGGCCCCCGCCCGCAGCAGGGCAGCGGGGTCGAGGCCCTTGCGCGGGGGCCCGGCCGCGCCGCCACGGCTCGGCAGCGCCCACGGGGGCACGCAGTCGCGGGCGTCCGGGTCGACGCTCAGCGACCGCTGCATGAGCCGCAGGGCCCCCACGCCGTCGACCATCGAGTGGTGCACCTTGCTGTAGACCGCGAACCGCCCGTCGGCCAGGCCCTCGACGACGTGCGCCTCCCACAGGGGACGGTGCCGGTCGAGCAGCGAGCCGTGCCACCGGGACGTCAGCTGCAACAGCTCGCGGATGCGCCCCGGCTGCGGGACGGCCGAGTGCCGCACGTGGTATTCGAAGTCGATCGAGTCGTCGACCTTCCACCACGTGTTGCCGAGCGATCCGACGGGCTCGGCCGGACGCTTGCGGAACAGGGGCGAGACCTCGTGGCTCCTGAACGACTCGATGACCTCGCGGACGAAGTCGGGACCGGCGTCCGCGGGGGGCGTGAACAGCTGCAGCCCACCGACGTGCATCGGGTGCTCACGCGACTCGGCCAGCAGGAACATCGAGTCGGTGGGCGGCATGTAAGACATACGACGGTCCTTCGGGAGTGGAGTACCGGCTGCGGGGTACCCGTACCGGCAGTACGCTGACAGCCACATGTGGCGCAGGTCACTCTATGTGAAACGTTCGTGAACGCATCGCGAACGTCCACGAGGTCGCACGAGGAGGATCCATGGCTCACCTGTCACTGGCTGCCGAGCCCCAGTACTTCCGGGGCCAGAGCCTGCGATCGAGGGCGCTGGGCCTGACGCTGCGCCACACCGTCCGCCCCCTGCTGGGCCTGTGGACCCACCTGCCGTTCGACGTGTTCCCGCCCAACCTGGTCGAGCACGCGGCCAAGCTGCTGCCCGTCCACGAGGGCACGATGTGGCGTCCGGTCGACCTGCCGACCACGACCAGCGAGTGGCTGCAGGCCAAGGGCGTCGCCGACATCGGCGGCGGCAACGACCGCGCGATCCTGTACTTCCACGGTGGCGCGTTCCTGACGTGCGGCCTCAACACGCACCGCCGCCTCGTCTCGCGCATCTCGTACGCGGCCGAGCAGCCCGTGCTCAACGTCGGCTACCGCCAGATGCCGTACGAGCCGATCAACGAGTCGGTCGCCGACGGCGTCGACGGCTTCCGCTGGCTGCTCGACCAGGGCTACCTGCCGGAGAACATCACGATCGCGGGCGACTCCGCCGGCGGCTACCTCGCGTTCAGCGTCGCGCGCGCCGTGATCGACAAGGGCTGGGGACGCCCCGCGGGCGTCGTGGCCCTCTCCCCCCTGCTCGACTTCGACCCCACCGGCAAGCGGGCGCACCGCAACGCCAACCGGTGCCAGACGTTCCCGGTCCACGCCGTCGCCAAGCTCGGCGACGTGTCGCTGCGCCTCGACACGCGCCGCGGCGTCACGGCCAAGCGGGTCGACCCCGTCAACATGCCGCTGGCCGACATGCCGCCCGCCCTGATCCACGTCGGCTCGCGCGAGGTGCTGATGGCCGACGCCGAGCTCATGGCCAACCGCCTCGTCTCGGCCGGTGTGCCCTGCGACCTGCAGGTCTGGGAGAAGCAGGTGCACGTCTTCCAGGCCGCCGCGTCGTGGGTGCCCGAGGCGCGTCTGGCGATCGACGAGATCGGCACGTTCGTGCGCGGGCTCGCCGAGCGCGAGGTGCCCGCCGTCGTCCCCGCCCCGGTCGCCGTGGCGCCGGTCGCCCCCACCGCACGCGTCGCCCAGCTCTGACGTGTGATGTGCTGGCGGGGTGAGCACCACCGATCTCGTCGCCGAGCTGGCCAAGAAGTCGGGCCTCGTCTGGGTGACGTACGGGGGTCGTGACCACGCGGTCTGGCACGAGTGGGTCGGTGACGCGGTGTGCGTCGTGTCGGGAGGCTCCGAGCAGTCGCTGCCGCGCGTCGCCGACCAAGACACCGTGACGATCAGCCTGCGCAGCAAGTCGACGCGGGCGCTCGCGGCCCGCGTCGAGGCGCGGGTCGAGGTCGTCGCGCCGGGTTCGGAGCACTGGGAGACCGTCACGACGGCGCTGCGAGCCGGCCGGCTCAACCTGGCCGACACCGCGACGGCCGTCGACCGATGGGCCGCCGAGAGCGTCGTGGTCCGGCTCGTGCCGGACGCACCCGCCTCGACCCCGTCCGCGATCGCGCACGACCTGAGCCGCACCACTCCCCTGCTCAGCCGCTGAGGCGGTCGGCGGCGTGCGCCAGCACGCCGCGCGGGAGACACTGGAGACCAACCGGGAGGACCACCATGGCCAAGGACACCATCGACGAGGCGAACCTGCGGGTCACCGCGCCAGAGGACCACGCAGCCGGAGTCACGGCCGTCGCCGTCTCCATGAAGCGCGCCGTCGGACACATGGGCGTGAAGAACACCGCCAAGACGCTGCTGAAGCTCAACCAGGCCGACGGGTTCGACTGCATGAGCTGCGCGTGGCCGGATCCCGACCCCGAGAACCGCCACGCCGCGGAGTTCTGCGAGAACGGTGCCAAGGCCGTCGCCGAGGAGGCCACCAAGGACCGCGCCACCCCGGCGTTCTTCGCGCGGCACAGCATCGCCGAGCTCGACGCCCACGACGAGTACTGGCTCGGCCAGCAGGGACGCATCACGCACCCAATGGTCAAGCGCCCCGGCGGCACGCACTACGAGCCCATCGACTGGGACGAGGCCAACGCGATCATCGCGCGCGAGATCACGGCGCTCGACTCCCCCGACGAGGCCATCTTCTACACGTCGGGCCGCGCCTCGAACGAGGCCGCCTTCGCCTACCAGCTCTTCGCACGGGCCCTGGGCACCAACAACATGCCCGACTGCTCGAACATGTGCCACGAGTCGACCAGCATCGCGCTGGCCGAGTCGATCGGCATCGGCAAGGCCAGCGTGTCGATGAACGACGTGTACCAGGCCGACGTCATCCTGATCGCCGGCCAGAACCCCGGCACGAACCACCCCCGCATGCTGTCGGCGCTCGAGATCGCCAAGCGTCGCGGCGCCAAGATCATCGCGGTCAACCCGCTGCGCGAGGCCGGCCTGCACAACTTCCGCAATCCGCAGGTGCCCCGCGGCATCGTCGGCAAGGGCACCGACATCGCCGACCTGCACCTGCCGATCAAGATCAACGGCGACCTCGCCCTGTTCCAGGCGATCGGCTCGCTCCTCGTGGAGTGGGACGCGCTCGACCACGACTTCATCGATCGCCACTCGACGGGCTTCGAGCAGTGGGCCGAGCACGTCCGCTCCGTCGACTGGGCCACGGTCGAGCACGCGACGGGCCTGTCGCGCGAGCAGATCACGCAGGCCGCCGAGATGATCCGCGCGTCCGACAAGACGATCTACTGCTGGGCCATGGGCCTGACGCAGCACCGCAACGCCGTCGCCACGATCAAGGAGGTCTGCAACGTCGCGTTCGCCCGCGGCGACATCGGCAAGCCCGGCGCGGGGCTGTTCCCCGTCCGCGGCCACTCCAACGTGCAGGGCGACCGCACGATGGGCATCTGGGAGCGTCCGCCGCAGTCGTTCCTCGACTCGCTGCAGACCGAGTTCGGCTTCGACCCGCCGCGCGAGCACGGTCTCGACACGGTCGACTCGATCCGCGCGATGCGCGACGGCAAGGCGCACGTGTTCATCGGCCTGGGCGGCAACTTCGTGCACGCCTCGCCCGACACCGCCGTCACCGCCGAGGCGATGACCAAGACGCGCCTGACCGTCCAGATCTCGACCAAGCTCAACCGCTCGCACCTGCGCTGCGGCGACACGGCGCTGATCCTGCCGACCCTCGGACGCACCGAGAAGGACGTCCGCGGCGGCAAGGAGCAGTTCATCAGCGTCGAGGACTCGGTCTGCGCCGTCCACGCGTCGCGTGGCGTGCTCGACCCGGCCAGCCCCCACCTGCGCTCGGAGACCGCGATCGTGTGCGGCTTCGCCGAGGCGACGCTGGGCGACCGGCACGGCATCCGCTGGTCTGCGATGCGCGACGACTACGACGTCATCCGCGACCACATCTCACGCGTCGTCGTCGGCTGCGAGGACTACACCGCCAAGGTCGACCGTCCCGGCGGCTTCGTCCTGCCGCACCCGCCGCGCGACACGCGGACGTTCCAGACGAAGTCGGGCCTCGCGGAGTTCGTGGCGTCGCCGATCGACGTCCTCGAGGTGCCGGAGGGCCACCTGCTGCTGCAGACCCTGCGCAGCCACGACCAGTACAACACCACGATCTACGGGCTGAGCGACCGTTACCGGGGGATCGAGGGCGGCCGCCGCGTCGTCTTCGTCCACCCCGACGACATCGCCCACCTGGGGTTCTCGGCCGGCGACCTCGTCGACCTGACGGCCCGCTGGGACGACGACGACATCGTCCGCATGGCGCCCGACTTCCGGATCGTGCCGTACGACACGCCGCGCGGCACAGCGGCGGCGTACTACCCGGAGACCAACCCGCTGGTGCCGCTCGACTCGACCGCCGAGGGCAGCAACACGCCGACGTCGAAGGCCGTCATCATCACGATGAAGGCTGCCGACACGGGCCGCACCCGGCACGGGTCGTACGACACGCAGCAGCCCGACGTCGACGAGGACGGACAGGACGCCGAGGGGTCCGACGAGGGGCACAAGGAGCACCCGCAGCCCGTGCACCTGTCGTGAGCGACGCCGGCCCGCACGACCTCCAGCGGTTCGTCGACGCCCAGGACGGCGGCACGTACGAGCAGGCGCTCGGCGAGCTGTCGACCGGGGCGAAGACGAGCCACTGGATGTGGTTCGTCTTCCCTCAGGTCGCGGGTCTCGGCCGCAGTGCGATGTCGGTGCGCTACGCGCTGTCGGGCGTCGACGAGGCCGCCGCCTACTGGGCGCACCCCGTGCTCGGTCCGCGGTACGAGGAGTGCTGCCGGGCCCTGCTCGACCTCGGCGAGGTGTCGATCGACGACGTGCTGGGCGGCGTCGACGCCCAGAAGCTGCACTCGTCGCTGACGGTGTTCGGTGCGGCCGTGCCGGCGACCGCGACGTTCGAGATGCTGCTGGCCCGCCACTTCGGCGGCCGACCCGACCCGGCGACGCTCGAGCTGCTCTGACGGGGCCAGCACGCGGCGGAGGTGGATCCGCAACCTTCCCGACGCTGAGAATGGTGCGGATCCACCTCCGGTGGCTCCTACTTCTTCTTCGACACCCGCAGGTTGACCTTGTTGCTCCAGGCCGGGGTGTACTGGTCGCCCGCGACGACGTACGCGCGGATCGCATGACGTCCCGGCGACAGCTTGGGCAGCCGCAGCGACCTCGGCGAGTCGACCGTGACGGTGCGGACGATCCTCGACCCGTCGTAGATCAGCACCGTGCTGCGCACCGGCGCGTCGACCTCGACCCGCAGGAGGGCCCGCTGGCCCTTCTTGACCGTCGACTTCTGGAGCCGGATGCGGGCCGACGCCCCCGTCTTGGCGACCTTGAGGGTCGCGGTGGCCGTGCTGCCGGCCACCTGCTCCGACCCGCCGTAGGTCGCCGTCACCAGGTGGGTGCCGACCGGGACCTCCTTCGGCAGCGTGACGGTCGCCCGGCCACCTGACAGAGTGCCCCGGACGGTCGTGCCGGCCACCTCGACCGACACCGCGCCGGTCGCGGCGGGATCGGCCTCGACCGACACGGTGGCCGTCGTGGACCGTCCGAACGTCGCGGCCGTCGTGCCGAGCGTCAGCGAGGTGACCGAGGCGGCCGGACCGCTCCACTCCAGGGCCGGGGCGAAGCGCGTCCGGACCGAGGCCTTGGCCTGCTGCTCGAGCGCGTAGCCGAGACCCAGCACCGTGGTGTCGTCCCAAGCGCGTCCGACGATCTGGACGTTGTTCGACTGGCCCTCGTCGTTCGCGCCGATCGGCAGGATCGCCGTCGGCAGGCCGACGCCCTGCGTGATGACGCCCGAGGCGCGGTCGGAGCTGAAGATCGCCGACGAGGCGTCGTTGTTGCCGACGCTGGTCAGGAAGCCCGGGTAGACGACCGCGTCGACCTTCTGGCCGAAGGCCGTGTCCATCCAGCTCGCGGCGTTGACCTTGTAGGCGTCGCGACGCTTCAGCAGGTTGTCGACGCTGGTGTCGTCCATGGGCTGCGACGTGTAGCTGCTCGACACGTTGTAGGGCAGGTTCTTCGGGCTCTCCATGAGCTGCTTGGTCGTGAGCGGGAAGGCCGCGGGGCGCTTCTCGGCGATGTAGCGCTCCCAGCCCTCCGCGCCGGCGCTGCCCGAGGTCGGGTAGCTCGCGGCGGGCGGGTTGGTCGGTGCCGTGGCCCCGCCGCTCGGCAGCGCGACGAGCGTGCCGCCGGCGTCCTCGACGGCCGCCTTGGTCCTGGCCAGCGCGACCGCGCCCGCCGTGTCGTCGGTGATCGCGGTCGACGCGAACGCCGACGGCACGTACCCGATGACCGCACCCTGCAGCGCGTCGGCCCTCAGCGCCGACTTCCACTCCACGGGCCGCTTGGCGTTGTCGACGCGCGACGTCAGCAGGTCGTCGGGGTCGTTGCCGGTCGACTGCGTCGCCGTGGCGTCGAGGATCGACGCGACGTCGGTGACCGACTTGGCGATCGGTCCGGCATAGTCGGTCGCCCACGTGAGCGGCATGACGCCGTTGGTGCTCGTCAGGCCGTCCGTGCCGCGGAACGTCGTCAGGCCCGCGCCCGTCGAGGGCGCATAGAGCGAGACGCCCGTCTGGGTGCCCATCGCGGCCGGCGCCATGTCGGTGCCGACGGCCGTGGCCGAGCCGCCGCTGGAGCCGAACGACGTCTTGGACGGGTACAGGGCGTTCCAGGTCTGCTGGAAGCCGCTCTCGCTGAACGATCCCGAGTTGGCGAACTCCGAGAGGTTCGTCTTGCCGATGATCACGGCACCGGCCTCGCGCAGCTTGGCGACCTGCCAGGCGTCCTTGCCGGGCTCCCAGTCCTCGAGGGCCAGGGTGCCGCCGGACGTCGGCATGTCCTTGGTGTCGTAGAGGTCCTTCAGCGCGATCGGCACGCCGAGCAGGTCGCCCTTCGTGCCGGCGGCGCGCGCCTCGTCGGCCGCCATCGCCTGCGCGACGGCGTCCTGGGCGACCGTGATGAACGCCTTGAAGCCGAGGGCTCCGTCGTCGTACGCCTCGATGCGGTCGAGGTAGGCCTTGGTGACCTGCACCGAGGTGACCTTCCCGGCCACCATGTCGGCCTGCAGGTCGGCGATGGTCTTGCCCGTCACGTCGTACGCGACGTCCGTGACCGGCTGGACGTCGGCCTGGGCGGCCGGCACCTGGAGCGGCTCGGCGCCGGCACAGGCCGCCTCGGTCGCGCTGGGCAGCGTCCAGTTCGACACGGTGCACAGCTCGTCGAGCGTCAGGTTGCTGAAGTCGGGGTTCGCGGCGGCGCTCGCCGTGGTCGCCGCGATCTGCGCGTCGCCGACGGCACCCACGACGACGTACTGCATCAGCGACGTCGTCCGCCCCGGCTCGACCGTGACCGTGCGGACGAAGCCGAGGTCGTTGGCACGGCTGCCGGTCGGCACGTACGCCGTCGTGAACGGGTTCGACTGCTGGTCGCCGAGGTCGGTGACGTCCGAGCCGACGACCACGCCGGTCGGGCGGGTGCTGCCGGGCGTCGTCGCGGCGATCCAGGTGTCGGTGGTGTCGACCGCCGCGTCACCGCTGCTCGATGCCGTGATCGTCGCCCTGTTGGGGCTCGTGGCGGAGAAGCCCGATCCGAGCGAGCCGCCGAACGACACCTCGAACGTCAGGGGCTCGTCGGACGTGTTGGTGAACGTGTCGAAGAAGCTCGTCGTGCTGCTCGAGGCCTGCACCTGCACCTTGCGGGTCATCAGCAGGTCGTCGAGGCGGACCGACCTGGTCGACGTGTACGAGCCGGGCGCGGTGGCCGTCAGGCCGAAGCCCCGCATCATCTGGTCGTTCATGCGCGGCGTCTCGCCGGCGGGCGTGTCGACGTGCACGAAGATGTTGCCGAACCCCTCCATGCGGGAGCCGGAGACGTTGCGGATCGAGCCGGTGTCGAGGCCGGGACGTCGCGCGTCGTTGATGTTGACGGTCGCGCCGTTGCCGGTCGCGACGCCGGTCAGCGCCTGTGCGGGTGGCGCGAAGACCAGCAGGCCGAGGCCGAGGGCGGTCGCCGCGGGGGCGGCGACGAGGCGCGTGAGACGGCGCCCGGGGGTGGTGTGTGACATGGGTGTGCCGGTGACTTTCTCCGAGGGGGACGGGATGTCACCGTTTCTATGCGGCTCGCGTGAACCGGACGATCCGGCCACATGTCGGCGCTGTAACGATCTAGTCGACGCGTGTCGTCTGCACGAAACACGAGGAGGTGGATCCGCAACCGTCCCGGCACCGGGAACGTCGCGGATCCACCTCCTCGGGCGGGACCCCTGCTGATCAGAACAGGTTGGCGGCCTTCACGACGGTCTCGTAGATCCCGTAGACCAGCGGGATCAGCACGACGACCCAGGCCACGACCAGCAGCGGGCCGGCCTTGTCGACCGCGACGTCGTGACCCGCCGCCGCCCCCGAGGTCTGCTCCGGCGAGTCGGCGACGGCCTTCTTCTCCTCGTGGAACTTCGAGGCGACCGGACGGATCGCGAGGTTGGCCACGAAGCCGACCGCGAGGATCGCGACCATCGTCAGCAGCGCGGGACGGTAGTCGCCCGCGTTGAGCTGGCCCGGCTCGCCCTTGGCGTCGAGGAAGCCGTTGATGATCAGCGGTCCGACGACGCCCGCCGCGGCCCACGCCGTCAGCAGACGTCCGTGGATCGCGCCGACCTGGTAGGTGCCGAACAGGTCGCGCAGGTACGCCGGGGCCGTCGCGAACCCGCCGCCGTAGAAGCTGATGATGACGCCCGCGACGAGCGCGAACAGGATCGTCGAGCTCGAGCCCTGGAACGCCAGGAAGGCGTAGAGCAGGATGCCGAGACCGAGGTAGCCGACGTAGATGTTCTTGCGCCCGACGACGTCGGACGTCGACGACCACACGAAGCGGCCCGACAGGTTGAACAGCGACAGCAGGCCGACGAAGCCGGCGGCGGACGCAGCCGTGACGGTCGACGCCTCGCCGTCGCGGAAGAAGTCCTGGATCATCGGCGCGGCCTGCTCGAGGATGCCGATGCCGGCCGTCACGTTGCAGAACAGCACGACCCACAGCAGCCAGAACTGCGGCGTGCGGATCGCGTTGGCCGCCGAGACGTTGTCGGTCGTCACGAGCGCCTTCGCCTTCACGGTCGACGGGTCGAAGCCCGCAGGCTTCCAGCCGTCGGCCGGCACGCGGATCAGCCACGCACCGAACAGCATCAGCACGAGGTACACCAGTCCGAGCGTCACGAACAGCTTGGCGACGGCCGATCCGGACGCGATGCCGGTCGCGGTGTCGAACGAGTCGTCGTAGATGCCGAGCAGCTTGGCCGACAGCGGGCTGGCGATCATCGCGCCGCCGCCGAAGCCCATGATCGCCATGCCGGTGGCCAGGCCGGGGCGGTCGGGGAACCACTTGATCAGCGTCGACACCGGCGAGATGTAGCCGATGCCGAGGCCGATGCCGCCGATGAACCCGTAGCCCAGGTACACGAGCCAGAGCTGGTCGGTCGCGATGCCCGCCGAGCCGATCAGGAAGCCTCCCGACCAGAACAGCGCCGCCGTGAACATGGCCCGGCGCGGTCCGCCGGTGTCGACCCACGTGCCGAAGACCGCGGCCGAGAGACCGAGCATCACGATCGCGATCGAGAAGATGATGCCGATCTGCGTCAGGCTCGCGTCGAAGTTCTTGACCAGCGACGCCTTGTAGACGCTCGTCGCGTACGCCTGGCCGATGCACAGGTGCACCGCGAGCGCCGCCGGCGGGATGAGCCACCGGTTGAAGCCCGGTTTCGCGACCGTCCGCTGACGATCGAGCATGGCAAGTGACATGGTTCCCCCTCGTTGATGCAGGTGCAGGCGCGTCCTCGGACACGTGTGATGCGCCCCTCAACGTAGGCCGGTCGCCGGGGTGGCGCACCTCGACGCCCCGGTAGGGTTCGGGTTGTGAGTGCAACCCCCGGACGGATCTTCCTGTCCCGCATCGTCGGGCAGGCCGTCTTCGACCCCGCGGGCGACCAGGTCGGCAAGCTGCGCGACGTCGTCGTCGCGGTGCGGTCGGCCACGCAGCGTCCGCGCGTGCTCGGCATCGTCGTCGAGGTGCTCGGACGCCGACGCGTGTTCCTGCCCATCACACGGGTCACGTCGCTCGGCTCGGGGCAGATCATCACGACGGGCGTGCTCAACGTCCGCCGCTTCGAGCAGCGCAGCACCGAGACGCTCGCGATCCACCAGCTGCTCGACCGCTCGGTCACGCTGCCCGACGGCACCCCGGGCACGGTCTACGACCTCGCGATGGAGCAGGACCCCCGCCGCGACTGGTACATCTCGACCCTCGCGGTGCAGGCCGCCGGCAAGCGGTTCGGACGGCGCGGACCGCACCAGGTGCTCGAGTGGGACGAGGTCAAGGGCCTCACCGGCGCCGAGACGACGCAGGGCGCGACGCACCTGCTCGCGACGATGGACGAGATGCGCGCCGCCGACGTCGCCAACGCGTTGCGCGACCTGCCGCCCAAGCGCCGCATGGAGGTCGTCTCCGAGCTCGACGACGAGCGGCTCGCCGACGTCCTGGAGGAGCTGCCCGAGAAGTACCAGGTCGAGGTGCTGGGCGTGCTCGACCCGGGCCGCGCGGTCGACGTCCTCACCGAGATGGACCCCGACGACGCGGCCGACCTGCTCGGCGAGCTGCCCCCGGCCACGGCCGAGCAGCTGCTGGCCCAGATGGAGCCCGAGGACGCCGAGGGCGTCCGCCGGCTGCTGTCCTACGAGGAGCGCACCGCCGGCGGCATGATGACGACCGAGCCCGTCGTGCTGCCCGCCGACGCGACGATCGCCGAGGCCTTGGCGCGCGTCCGCAACTCCGACCTCATCCCGGCGCTGGCCTCGATGGTCTACGTGTGCCGCTCGCCCCTCGAGACCCCCACCGGGCGCTTCCTCGGCATCGTCCACTTCCAGGCGCTGCTGCGCGAGCCGCCGTCGACGCTGGTCGGCACGATCGTCGACAACGACATCGACTGGCCGCGCCCCACCGCCTCGCTCCAGCACGTCGCGAACCTGCTGGCCGCCTACAACATGGTCGCGCTGCCGGTCGTCGACGAGAACGCCCACCTGCTCGGGGCGGTGACCATCGACGACGTCCTCGACCACCTGCTGCCCGAGGGGTGGCGCGAGAGCGACCCCGACGAGGCGGAGGTGGTCACGCATGGCTGAGCGCGCACGTCTCGACCAACCCCGCGAGGTCCGGCGCACCTTCCGACCCCGCCGCGGCGAGGTCGACCCCGAACGGTTCGGACGCTTCGCCGAGTCGACCGCCCGATTCCTCGGCACCGCGACGTTCATCGCGTGGATGACGGTCTTCGTGGCGGTGTGGATCGGCTGGAACATGCCGTACGGTCCCGACCGTCCCCGCTGGGACGAGTACCCCTACATCTTCCTGACCCTCATCCTGTCGCTGCAGGCCTCGTACGCGGCCCCGCTGATCCTGCTGGCCCAGAATCGCCAGGAGGCCCGCGACCGCGTGACGCAGGAGCAGGACCGTGCCGCGGCGGCCCAGACGACGGCCGACATGGAGTTCCTGGCGCGCGAGGTCGCGAGCCTGCGCCTCGGCATCGGCGAGGTCGCGACCCGCGACTTCATCCGCGGCGAGCTGCGCACCCTGGTCAGCGAGCTCGACAAGCGCGACGACGATCACGAGGACGATCGGGGCTGACTTCCGGTCAGGCAGTCTCCTCGACCGATTGCAGGTACGATGTCCCCGCACCGGGGCGTGACTTCGTCACGTCTCGGCGGTTGTTCACGAGAGTGCCCGCGCGACGAGCGACGCGGGCCGGACAGGGGAATCGTGCAGAGCTCTACCACTGGAACCCGGGCCACCGCCCGGGACCGTCGTCGCGTCACCGGCGGCCTGCGGGTCGCGGCGGTCGGCGCCGTCACCGTCGGACTGGTCGCCTACGGCCTGCAGTCCGCGGCCCAGGCCGCGCCCGAGAAGGTGCTGCAGTCGGTCGACGTCACCCTCGGCACCGACGGGACGGTCGACGCGATCTCGAGCACGGCGATCCGCGACTCCGGCCAGGACGACCCGTCCGACGACGACACGACGCACGACCCCTCGAAGGTCGCCGGTGAGCTCCCCATCCGCGTCCTGACGTCGTACCGTCTCGGCAAGAAGACCGGCACCGACCTCGACGACCTCAAGGGCGCCACGGGCCGCGTCCACATCGAGGTCACGGTCCAGAACACCACGGTCCGTCCGACGCTCCTGTCGTACGACTCCGAGGCGCAGAGCAAGACCTCCCCCGCCCTGGTCGGCACGCCGCTGACCGTCGTCGCCTCCGCCGACCTCGGCGACACCCCCCTGTCTCAGGTCGTCGCGCGCGACGCCGACGACGAGTCGGCCGGCACCAACGGCGTCGTGAGCCGCGCCTCGGGCGGCAGTTCGCAGGTGCAGTGGGCCACGATGCTCGCGCCGCCGCGCCTGGCCACGAGCGCGACGTTCACCCTCGTGCAGGACGTCGACGACTTCGAGCCCCCCACGTTCGACATCAGCGTCCAGCCCGGTCTCGTGACCGACACCTCGGTGTCGCGCCTGATCGACTCGGTGTTCACCGACGACAACGGCACCCAGAAGCTCACGAGCCGCACGATCGCGCTGCTCGGATCGGTCGGCACCGTCCTGACCGACGCCACGACGGTGCTGGCCAAGGTCGAGCAGCAGCTCGACGGATCAGCGCAGGACCTCGGCAGCAAGACGATCTCCGACCTGAAGTCGAGCTCGTCCTACGTCACCTCGGCCCTCACGGGCCTGTCCGGCGACCTCGACAGCCTCGAGACGTCGATGGACAGCCAGCTCAGCTCCTCGCGCGACAAGGCCGTCCAGCAGCTCGCGACCAGCTTCAAGCAGGTCAAGGACAAGGTGCTCGGCGATCCCGACAACCTCCCGCCGGCCATCCCGCCGCCCAACGCGGCCGGCTGCGTCGTGCCCGTGCTGACCGAGAAGGACTCCTCGACGGTCCTCGGCCAGCTGCGCGTCATCGAGTCGCAGCTGACGCAGCTCTCCACCGCCACGGCGGGCTGCAAGGACCAGATCGCCGTGGGGCTCAAGGACTCCATCGGCGCCCTGGGCGACACGTGCGAGAAGCCGACGGCGATCGGCTCGCTCGACTGCGCGACCACCGCGCTCGGCGTCACCACCACGAGCCTCACCAAGGTCGAGAAGGACCTCAGTGAGACCTTCAAGCCGGAGCTCCTTACCGAAGCCAGCACGAAGCTGGAAGACCTGCTGAAGGGCGTCAAGGCTCCCGACCAGGCGACCTCGCCGCGCCAGGGCGGGCTGGCCGTGATCCGCGCCCGCGCGAAGGCGCTCAACAGCGGCGCCGTCGGCGCGACCCTCGACGAGCTGAAGACGGGTCTGGGCGAGGTCAAGGACCAGCTCGACGACGTCAGCGCCGACCTCGACGAGATCAACCAGAACGCCACCGACCAGATCACGCTGCTCGAGGGCAGCGGAGGCGCTCTGACGCAGGCCGACGACCTGGCCGAGCTGGTGTGCACGCAGATCACCGACCAGGCGGCGCGCGACCAGGCGATCGACCTGCTCCAGGGATCGACCTGCGACACCGAACCGGCCACCGACGAGACCGACTCGCTGCGCGGCAAGATCGCCGGCACCGTCGCCGCGTGGAAGGCCGTGCAGGCCGACTCGGCCACGGCGCCCACCCCCGGTTCGCCCACCCAGCCCGTCGGCAGCGTCGTCGCGGATCTGCTCGACCAGGTCGACGTCCTGATCGGCCAGCTCAACGAGATCCTCGCCGGCAACAGCGGCGACTACACCGCGAGGGTCCAGGCCCTGAGCGCCGACATCGAGAAGTTGTACACGTACCAGATCGAGGAGCAGGTCCCGCCGACCGAGGAGAACCCGAACCCCGCGCCGATCGTCAAGACGGTCGACGGTCCGGCCGTCACGCTCGCGACCGCCTTCGACTCCTTCAGGACGAACCAGGAGGGCGTCCAGGGCAAGCTCGCGAAGGCATTCGGCGACGCCCAGAAGGGCCTCAGCGAGGGCAGCGGCAAGATCGAGGGCAGCAAGTCCGTCGTCGACGCCGCCCGCGCCGAGGCCGAGGCCGGCTCGAGCGGCCTGTTCAGCGAGTTCAGCAGGTCGCTGGCCGGTGTCGGCTCCTCGATCGTCGCCGACGGCGCCGAGTCGGTGCGTCGCCAGCGCGACCAGCTCGACGCCGAGGCGAGCTCGTTCGCCAAGGGCCTCGACGGCACCGTCGCCAAGGCGATCCGCACGATCGGCTCGCAGGTCGGCTCGGCCAACCGCGACCTGAGCTCGTCGGAGAAGGACCTCGTGGCCGACCTCAAGGCGATCCTGGTCAACATCGGTACCCCTGAGAAGAACGGCAGCGGCCTGCTCGGCGCGATCTACACCGGGGCACGCCGCACGGGCGCCTCGAACGGCGACCTCGCCGACGCTGCGGGACTCGCCGACGCCTTCAGCCGCGTGCGGGGCGCCTCGCTCGACGACCTGTACCTCCAGCAGGCGCAGGTCACGGCATCGCTCGAGAAGGAGGCCGCGTTCCCGCTGTTCGACCTCAAGGCTCCGGCCGGGTCGACGACGCGCACGGTCTTCTCGTTCCACATCGGCAAGGACTGACGCACGATGGCACGCACGCGCAGCACCGCCCTGTCCCTCGCGGGTCTGGCCCTCGTGGCCTCGACCTCGCTCGCGGCCTGCACCGGCGGCGACGACGCGCCTCCGCCGCGTGAGCCCGCCGACGTCGGGCTCACGGTCAAGGGCGTCGACGACGTCTCGATCGGCGTGCTCGTGTCGACGACGTCGGCGGCCGGCGAGGGCTCCGACTACATCGGCCCGTCGGCCGGTGCCGAGCTCGCGGGCTACCGCCTGCGCCTCGGCGGCACCCAGGTGAAGGTCACGGTCGCCGACGACCGCGGCGACGCCGACGAGGCCGAGACGGGCGTCCAGTCGCTGATCGACCAGGGCGTCTCCGGCATCGTCGTCGCGACGACGGGATCCCACGTCCTGCCGGCCCTCGAGACCGCGTCCGAGGCGGGCGTCCCCGTCATCGCCCCGTACCTGCGCACGCAGGACGAGCTGCCTGACGGCGTCTACGTCACGGGGCCCAGCGAGGACGCCATCACGGCCTCGGTCGAGCAGGCGATGCAGGCCGACGAGGTCTCCTCGCCGCTGGTCATCACCGCCGACGCGGCACCCGCGCCCGCGGTGGGCACCGCGGCACCCGTCCCGTTCACGGGCTCGGCGCTCGACGACATCGTCGACGACACGACCAAGGCGGTCGAGGACAAGACCGTCGACAGCGTCGTCGTCAGCGCGCCGGCCGCCAGCCAGGGTGCCGTCGTCGCGGCGCTGCAGGGCGCGATCCCGGACGTCCCGCTGTACCTGACGCCCGAGGCCCTCACGCCGGAGTTCGCCGCTGCCCTCGACAGCAGCTCGGGCACGACGTCGGGGCGCTTCGTGTCGGTCGGCGCCCCCGCGTCCGACTCCTCGACGCTCGGCTCGACCGCCGCCGCCGACTCGGCCGCCGCCTACTTCGCGGCCCTGCGCCTCGCGGCCGGCGACGAGTCGTTCACGTCGTCCCTCGACGGGTCGCCGTTCTCGGCGATCGCCGCCGACGCCGACGTGCCCAGCCACGACGCGGTCCTCGCGCTGGTGCGGGCCGCGGCCAAGGCCCGGTCGGCCGTCCCCGCCGACGTCGCCAAGGCGCTCCCGACCCTGACGCTGGGCACGAAGCAGTCCCTCGCGGGGCCGGGCCTCGACTTCTCGTCGCCCTACGCCCTGCCCGCCGACAGCGTCGCCCCGCTCTACGCGACGACGCAGGACCCGGGGGTCCGACCCGTCGGCGACTCCCCCGTCCTCACGTGGTTCGAGCTGACCGACGACGGCAACGACGCGTAGGGAGTGGAGCATGGACGTCGGCAGTCGTCGGGCGCTCGGCAGCCGCTATGAGCTGATCGACCGGCTCGGCTCGGGTGCGATGGGCGAGGTCTGGCGCACCCACGACCGCGTCGCCGACGAGCTCGTCGCGGCCAAGCTGCTGCGCAGCGACCTGACGCAGGACCCCGAGATCGTCGGTCGGTTCATCCAGGAGCGCTCGATCCTGCTGGGTCTCGACCACCCCGGCATCGTCCGCGTGCGCGACCTGGTCGTCGAGGGCGACGACCTCGCGATCGTGATGGACCTCGTCACGGGCCAGGACCTGCGGGCCCACCTGCGCCGCGTCGGCACGTTCGCCCCCCACGAGGCCGTCACCGCGATGGCAGCGGTGCTCGACGCGATCGCCGCCGCCCACGAGCAGGGGTGCCTGCACCGCGACATCAAGCCCGACAACGTGCTGGTCGAGGACGGCGAGACGCCCCTGGCCGGTCGCGTGCGCCTCTCCGACTTCGGCATCGCCCGCCTCGCCCAGGAGTCGACGGTCCAGGCCACGGGGCTGCTCGGCACCCCCGGCTACATGCCGCCCGAGCTGTTCTCCGAGGGACGCTTCAGCGGGGCGTCCGACGTCTACGCCGCCGGCGTCATGCTCTACGAGCTGCTGGCCGGACGCACCCCGTTCGCGGGGCCCGGCACGGCCCACACGATCGGCTTTCGTCACGTCACGGCCGATCCGCCGGTCCTGCCCGTGCCCGACCCGCTCTGGAACGTCCTGCGCGCGATGCTCGGCAAGGACCCGACGGCCCGCCCGTCGGCGTCCGGCGCCGCCGCGATGCTGCGCGAGCTCGACGACGACGTGCTCGCGGTGCCCGCCCTGATGCCCCAAGGCGATCCCGCCACGTGGACGAGCACGGGAGAAGCCGGCGCGCCGTCACAGGTCGTCCAGGTGCGCCAGGAGGAGCAGCTCGACGTCGGCGCGACCAACATCCGCGGGCTGGCGGCGCCCGCGGCACCCGTCGCCGAGCCCGGCGAGGTCGTGCCGCTGTCCCCCGGCGACCCGGGCGTCGGCACCGACCAGACCAACATCGGCCGCCACGTGCCGACGTACGCCCCGCCGATCCTCGAGCCGGCAGCCCCGACGCCCGAGGCCGATCGACGTCGCACGCGGTGGTGGTGGGTGCTCGGGCTCGTCGGCGCCGCGGCGGTCATCGGCGTCGTGTTCCTGTTCGTGTCCAAGGGCCTGCCCGGTGGCGGCGGCTCCGCCGCCCCGTCCGCGGCCCAGGCCGTCGAGGCCACGACCGACGAGGACGTCTACCCGACAGGGCTCGGCATCGAGTCCAGCGCCCAGTACGACGCCGACTCGCAGACGATCTCGCTGACGATGACCTACTCGGCCGACCGGTCGGGGCTCGACGGCGACGTGCTGGCGGTCGTCCCGCCGGTCCGCGAGACCGACGAGTGCCCCGCGGTCGCCTGGGGCGGCCCCGTGACCCCCAACATCGGTCGCAGCACGGGCGTCCTGCCGCAGTGCGGCGGGTACTCGATCGATCTCGGCATCGCGGCGGCGGGCGACGTCCAGGTCGAGGCGAAGATCACCGACATCGACCTCGGCAGCGAGCCGCAGGACGCGCTCCAGTCGTGGCTCGACCGCCAGCAGGAGATCACCCGCGCGGCCGTCACCGATCCCAAGGTCACGGGCGTCACGTCGTACCCCCTGCAGCGCCTGACCGGGCTCGACCTGCGCATCCCGAGCACCCTGACCCTGGGCAAGGACGACGCGGTGCGCGTGCGCCTCTACCCCGTGTTCGCCGACGGCAAGCCCGACGAGCTCCAGCCGCTGTACGACAGCAGCTCCACCGGACGGCCGTCGGCCCTGCTGAGCTCGTTCTCCGGCGGCGCCCAGCCCACCTTCACGCCCTCCTCGAGCTGCGACGGCGCGGTCATCGCCGACAGCGACGGCACCGTCGTCGTGCGCGGCCAGGTCCAGGGATGCACCCTCACCGGGCGCGTCGGCAACTTCGACGACGTCCAGAGCAACAACCTGCTCGTCGTCGGCCCCAACGGATAGGACTCGCCAGCATGCGGATCACCGTGACCCTCGCACAGCCCACGGACGAGACGGACGTCGTCGTCGACTGTGACGACGCGACCCCCGCCGAGGAGATCGAGCGCGCGCTGGCGCTCGAGATCGGCGCCGACCGCGGCTGGAGCCTCGGACGTGCCGAGACCGGCGACAGCGCCGTCGCGACGGTCGTCCCCGACGGGCTGCGCCACGGTGCGCGCATCGGCTTCGGGGTCGACGCGGCCCCGACGCACCTCCCGCCGTCCGGCCTGCAGCTGCACGTCGTCGGCGGGTTGCACGCCGGGACCGTCATGGCCCTTCCGCAGGGCACCCACGAGCTGGGCCGCGGTGCCTCGATCGCCTGGGACGACCGCTCGCTCTCGCGCCGCAACACCCGTCTGACGGTCTCGGCCGACGGGATCACCGTGACCGACCTCGGCTCCACCAACGGCACGTTCCTCGAGGGCGTGCAGCTCGATCCCGACGTCGAGACCCCGTGGCCGCTGGGCGAGGTGCTCGAGATCGGCGACTCGGCCGTGATGGTGCGCCCCGCGCGGCACGACGAGACCGTCGTCGAGGCCGCCGAGCCCGGCTGGCGCACGTTCCTGCGTCCTCCGCGCATCAAGCCCTACCACCTGACCCCCGCCGTCGAGGTGCCGAAGCCGCCGTCCGAGCAGAACCGCCGCAGCTTCCCGATCATCGCGGCCCTCGCGCCGCTGGTGCTCGGATTCGTCATGGTCGCCGTCACCGGCAGCAAGACGTTCCTGATCTTCTGCCTGATGTCGCCGGTCATGCTGCTGGCCAACTACTTCTCCGAGCGCCGCGGTGGGGCCAAGAACTACAAGCAGAAGCTCGCGGAGTACCACGAGGCGCTCGAGACGGCCCAGACCCGGCTGTCGGAGTCGACGACGTCCGAGCAGGCCCGGCTGCGCGACGAGATGCCCGACGCGGCCGAGACGTTCGTCACGGCGACGCTGCCCGGCAACCGTCTGTGGGAGCGACGCCGGCACGACGAGGACTTCCTGAGCCTGCGCCTCGGCACCAGCGACGAGCCGACGACGATCTCGATCACGGGCGAGGTGCCCGAGACCCTGCCCGTGCTCCACGCCGTGCCGGTCGGGTTCTCGGTCACCGAGTCGAAGATCGTCGGCATCGCCGGTCCCGACGACGCGGCCGACGCCGTGCTGCGCTGGACGATCGCGCAGATGGCCGCGTACCACGCACCGCGCGACCTCTCGATGTCGTTCCTCACGTCGCGCGGCACCGACGAGTGGTCGTGGATCGGCTGGCTGCCGCACGTGCGCTCCGACGACCCCGAGGGCCCCGTCGCGATGATCGGCAACGACGCCGACACCCTGGCCGCGCAGGTGGCCTGGCTCAACGCCACGATCAAGGCCCGCCAGGACGCCGGCAAGGCGTCGCGCGCCAGCGCCGACAGCTTCGCCGCGCACGTCGTCGTCCTGCACGGCTACCGCGGTCTGCGCGCCGTGCCGGGTCTCAACCAGGTGCTCGAGGACGGTCCCGCGGTCGGCGTCTTCGCGCTGTGCGTCGACGAGCACCAGCGGTCGCTGCCCGAGCGGTGCGACGCCACGGTGCAGGTCGACCCCGTCGACCAGAACCGGGCGGCACTGCGCCGCAGCGGCCACCGGGCCGTCCCCGACCTGCTGCTCGACGGCGTCTCGGTCCGCTGGGCCGACGACGTGGCCCGCTCGCTCGCGAGCCTGCGCGACATCGGCGGGCCCGAGGACGGCGAGACGCTGCCCGACAGCGCCCGTCTGCTCGACGTGCTCGACCTCGACCCGCCGACCGCCGACAAGGTCCGCTCGGGCTGGATCATGAGCCCCATGAGCACCACGATGGTGCTGGGCGCGGGCATCGACGGCCCCTTCTCGCTCGACCTGCGCACCGACGGCCCCCACGGCCTGATCGCCGGCATGACCGGATCGGGCAAGACCGAGCTGCTGCAGACCATCATCGCCTCGCTGGCGGTGGCCAACCGCCCCGACGCGATCAACTTCGTGCTGGTCGACTACAAGGGCGACAGCGCGTTCAAGGAGTGCGTCAAGCTGCCGCACACCGTCGGCAAGGTCAACGACCTCGACCCGCACCTGGTCGTCCGCGCGCTCGAGTCGCTCAAGGCCGAGCTCAAGTACCGCGAGCACTTCCTGGCCGAGGCCGGCACGAAGGACATCGAGGACTACCAGGCCCTGCACGCCAAGGAGCCCGACCGTCCACCCCTCCCCCGCCTGCTGCTCGTCATCGACGAGTTCGCGCAGCTCAGCAAGGACCTGCCCGACTTCGTCGCCGGGCTGGTCAGCATCGCGCAGCTCGGACGAAGCCTCGGCATCCACCTGCTGCTGGCGACGCAGCGCCCGAGCGGTGTCGTGTCGGCCGAGATCCGCGCCAACACCAACATGCGCATCGCCCTGCGCGTCGGCGACGCCGCCGACAGCACCGACGTGCTCGACACCCCCGACGCGTCGCGCATCGCCAAGTCGACCCCCGGCCGCGCCTACGCCCGCCTCGGCGCCGGCGCCCTCCAGGCGTTCCAGTCGGGCCGCGTCGGTGGACGCCGGCCGGGCACCGTCGCCGCCGACGTGCCGCCGCCGTTCGTGTCGCGCGTGTCGTGGCGGACGCTCGGCTACCCGGCCGCCCGGCCGCCGCGCCGCAAGGAGACCGAGGTCGCCGGCACCGACCTGTCCGAGCTGGTGTCCGCGATCGTCGACGCCTCCGCCGGCGAGCAGATCCAGCAGCAGCGCAGCCCGTGGCTGCCGGCCCTGCCGACCACGATGCAGTGGGCCGACGAGGTGCAGGGCGAGGCCCGCCGCGGTCACGTCCCGTCGTTCCCCTTCGGACGCCGCGACGTGCCGGCGCAGCAGCGCCAGGTCGTCGCCGAGCTCGATCTCGAGCGCGACGGCCACTTCCTGGTCGTCGGCTCCAGCGGCAGCGGCCGCTCGCAGCTGCTGCGGACGATCGCCGCGTCGATCACGAAGCTGGCCGATCCGTCCGACGTGCACCTCTACGGCATCGACTGCGGCAACGGCGCGCTCAACGTGTTCACGAGTCTGCCGCACACCGGCACCGTGGTCAGCCGCAGCGAGGGCCAGCGCGCCAGCCGTCTGCTGGCGCGCATCGGCGAGGAGCTCGACCGTCGCCAGCAGATCCTCTCGGCGGAGGGCTTCGGCGACATCTCCGAGCAGCGTCGGGTCAGCGACGAGCCGCTGCCCCACCTCGTGGTCATGCTCGACCGCTGGGAGGGCTTCGTGGCCACCCTCGGCACGGTCGACGCGCTCAACGACGTCGTCATGCGGGTGCTGCGCGAGGGCGCGAGCCTCGGCATCCACGCGATCATCACGGGCGACCGCTCGCTGGCCTACAACACGCGCGTGTTCTCGATGACCGAGAACAAGCTGACGCTGCGTCTGGCCGAGCGCGACGACTACGGCCTGGTGGGGCTGCGCCCCAAGGACATGCCCGACACGGTCCTGCCGGGGCGCGGGTTCACGCGCGACGGCAACGAGTCGCAGATCTACCTGCTCGCCGACGACCTCGGTGGTCAGGCCCAGGCCGCGGCCCTGCGCGAGATCGGTGCCCGTGCCGCCGAGCGGGTCGGCGAGGTCGCCGTGCCACCGTTCCGCGTCGACGCCCTGCCCGCGCGCATCGAGGCCGACGAGGCCATGGCACTCGTGCCGGCGGGGGCTCCCGCACCCCACGTCGTGGCGGGCGTCGGCGGCGACGAGCTCACGGCCTTCGCGATCGACACGACCCGCAGCAACGCGTTCATCGTCGCGGGCCCCGGACGGTCGGGACGCAGCTCGGTGCTGGTCGGCATGGCGCAGACCTTCATCGCGACGGGCGGTGCCGTCATCGCGATGGCCCCGCGGCCCAGCCCGCTGCGCGACCTCGACGGCCCCGGCGTGCTGGCTGTCTTCACCGACCCGACGACCCCGGCGGCGACGTTCGACGAGCTCGTCGCGGAGGCCGGCCGGCCCGTCCTGGTGCTGATCGACGACGGCGAGGGCCTGCGCGACGCCGCGGGCGGCGACTTCTTCCTGCGGGTCGCACGGGGCCAGGTCGCCGACACGTTCGTCGTCCTCGGCGGTCACTCCGAGGGCGTCGGCGCCGGGCTCAGCGGCTGGCAGCCCGAGATGAAGAAGGCCCGGCAGGGCCTGCTCCTGTCACCGCAGGGCATCTCCGACGGCGAGCTGATCGGCACGCGCATGCCGCGCAACGTGCTCGGTCTGCCCGTGGCCGTCGGGCGTGGCTGGCTGCACCTCGGCGACGGCACGCCGGTGCAGGTCGCCACGATCGCTCCCCCGCGCTGACGACGTCGGCCGGCGACCCGCGGGTCGTCAGCCGACGTCGAACAGCAGCACCGCGAGCACGGCACCGACGATCGCGAGCACCGGGAGGCCGATGACGGTGCCCACGATCAGGGCCGTCGTGTGGCGCTCCCACCAGGCCAGCGCCGCGCCGTGCTCGGCCTTGACCTCCTGCCACGTCGCGACGCGCGGCGAGCCGTCGGCCGCGGCCGCGGCGAGCTCGGTCAGCGTCGAGGCCGTCCACTGGCCGCGCACGAGGCGCACGTGCTGCGAGCCGTCCGTCAGGAGCAGCTGGGGGTTCATGCCGTACCGGTCGCTGAACGAGACGACCTCGTAGGCGGACGACCGACGGTCGAGCCGCCTCTGCTCGGAGCCGCCCCGCCGGTACGTCACGGTGTCGGCGGTGACGTCGACCTCGCCGGTGGACTCGAGCCGTCGGTGTCGCAGCGCCAGCGGGACCACGATCACGGCCGTCACCAGCGCCACGACCGCGGCCAGCACGATCCCGAGGAAGTACACCGCCACGACGAGGGCGGGAATCGCCACCAGGAGCACGCCCCACGGTCGGGGGCCGGCGCCGGAGCCGGCCGAGAAGGTGCGCGTGCGGATGTCGGTCATGAAGCTCTCCTCGACGTCAGGGAGTGCTCATTCTGCCTCGTTCGGCGCGTAGAACGTCGGCTCCCACTCCAGACCGCTGTCTCCTTGGTGCAGTGTCGCGGCGATCGAGTCGAAGACGAAGGTCAGCTGGTCGGACAGCGCATCGGTCGAGGTGACGAAGCTCAGGACCAGCAGGTCGTCCATGCTGATCTGGATCATGTAGTCGACGTGGGTGTGCCAGATCTCCGGGGCGTCCGGCTCCTCGCCCGACGGTTCGAGCGCCCGACGGCGGCGGCGCGTCGCGGGGACCCCGCCGAGCGTCAGGTTCTCGACCTCGAGCACGCCCTCGGCCTTGCCGAGCAGCTTCGCGAGCCCGTCGACGACCTCGCGGTCCGATCCGACGTAGAGCTGCGCGACCAGCAGCGTCGCCGAGATCGGGAGCTTCACGATCGGGTCGACCAGGGCGTGCATCTGGGTCACGCCGTTCTCGGCAGCCCGGGCGAGGTCCTGCTTGAGCCGCCGGTCGGCCTCGACCCGTACCTGGATCAGCTCGTCGCGAGCCGTGCCCTCGAACTGACGGTCGAGCAGCCGCTTGATCTGGTCGTTGCGCACGTTCGGGTCGGTCGACAGCGTCGCCCACCCCGCGGGGATCACGAGCTTCCAGCCGCCCGGGGCCCTGACGGTTCGGATGCCGTTCACTGCGGGAGGCCCCTCACGGACTCGGCCAGACCCGTGATCGCGGGCACCGCGTCGGCGGCCACGACCAGGTCGTCGATGGGAAGCGTGGCAAGCACGATCGCGTAGTTCTCGCCGGACGGCAGCCACAGGACGCAGATCGTCTCGCTCAGGTCGACCCCGTGCTCGGTGGTCTCGTAGGTGCGGACCCGCACCAGCTCGGCCGGTCCCGAGGCCGTGGTGATCGTCTCGGCCTCGATCGGCTGGTGCAGCGGGGCGTCGTGGATCAGGTCGGCGACGAGCTCCGAGGTCGTGATGCCCTGCGGCACGCGCACGGCGAGCAGACGGGCGACGGTGAGCGGCTCGAGCCGCCGGCCCCCGGGCGGGAGCAGGACCCAGCCACCCAGCACCATGGTCTGGTCGTCGTTCATGTCCCTGAGCTGTGCGGCCACCGTCGCCAGGTGTGCGGCCATGGCCCGCAGCACGGCCGGATCGGCGGGATCGTCGACGAAGTGGTCGACGACGGACTCCACGTACTGGTCGGCGTCGAGCTCCATCTCGAGCGGAAGCCACTCGCGGAATCCCCCGACGTCCAGGTAGTCGTCCTCCATCGTCATCCTCTCGTGCGGGTCAGGCGACGCGACCACTGTCGCTGTCGCAGCTGGGCGACGCCGGTCAGCGCCAGCGCCGCCAGGGCCACCACGACGACCACGGCCCGGATCGGGTCGAGGTCGTCGACCGGGGCGGCGTGGGTCACGGCGATGAAGAACGAGATCAGCAGGGCCGCGAACGGGCCCGCCGTCACGACGTCGCCGGACGCGGCAGCCGACATGCGGGTCGTGCTGCGAGGCTCTGCCGCGTCGCCGCCCTCGACCGCGCCCCGGGCCACGTCGAGGTCGATGCCGACGGCGCGACAGGCACGCTGCAGCGTGTCCCGGTCGCCGGCCGACGACCACCCGGTCGCGCCGAGCACCAGCAGGTCGGTGCCGCGTCGGTCGACCAGACGCAGGCTGCCCCCGGAGACCGAGCACGTCACGACCCCACCCCGGCGTGGGCCGGCGAGCCAGGTCTCGGTGCCCGCGCCGACATGGACCACGTCGTCGGCACCGATCTGCAGCAGCTCGCCGGTCGACCCGTTGGCCACGTCGGTCCGTCCGGCGGCGGCCGGCGGCCCCGCGACGAGCTGCAGGAACGTCGCTCGGTAGCGCCACTGCTCGAACGCCACGAACAGCACGACGGCCGATGCCGCGAGCCCGATGTAGGGCCCGATGTCGCCACCCAGGGCCATCGCCGCGATCGCGCCCAGTGCCGAGAGCACCAGCAGGGCGACGTGCCGCGACGCTGCCCGCCGAAGACCCGACCGCACCGGACCGCGGTCCACCGTCACGGCGGAGCGCGATGCGAGGGCGGCCTCGGCGTCGGTGGCCGGTTCGAGGGCGAGCCCGAGGGACTGGGCGAAGTCGTCGGCCCCGGCGACCCGACGCAGCTCGGCGGCGTCGCGCACGTCGCCGTGCGCGAGGAGGTGCAACGGGACGACGAGCAGCGCCGCGTCGTCGGAGAGCAGCGCCAGGCTCTCCTCGAACCCTCGAGGGTGCACGCCGGCGTCAGGAACCTGGGCGCCCCGCAGCACCACCGCCCTGGCGACCTGGCCCGGCGACGCGATGAGGGTGTCGGGCTCGCCCGGCGACGTCATGGTGACCCCGCCACCCGAGGTGACCTCGATGCGCCACTCCCTCGCCTCCGCGATCTCCAGACCGGCACGCGGACCGGGTCGCAGGGACGAGCGCGTCACCGCCCGACGCCGGAGACGTGGATGTTGATCGGGTCGCTGATGGGCCCGACCGGCGGGTTGTCCTGCAGCATGTCGAGACCGTCACGCATGTTGTTGAACGTGTTGGTGAACGACTCGGGGGCGCCCAGCCCGTCCTTGAACTGCGAGGAGAACTGCATCGCGGCACCGGTGCCGGCCAGCTTGAGACCGCCGACCGCCTCGTCGAGGTGAGCCATCATGGCGGGGGTCGGGTTCATGCCGCGCAGCGCGTTGATCTGCCGGATGCTCGTCGACATCTCGGCCAGGTCGAGGCCGCGCAGCAGACGCGACGTCGACGCGAGGTCGTCGATCTGGGTGTTGAACGCGCTGACGGCCTTGGTGATGGCGCGGGTCTCGAAGCCGTTGGCGAACGCCCGGACCGACTTCAAGGGGAAGCGCTGGCCGAACTTGACCAGCCCGTTCATGCCGTCCTTGGTGGACTGCGTGATGCGGGCGACCTGGAGCACCCGCGCCGACTTGATCGAGCTCGCGGCCATCTTGCCGCCCGCCGTGAGCAGCTTGCCTCCGAACGCACCGAAGGCGGCGAACAGCAGGTCCCACCCGTCGGCGTCGCCCATCAGGAACTGGATCGTCGTGCCCGCGAGGATCGCGATGCCGACCCAGAAGGCGGCCGTGATGAGGAAGGCGAGGAAGGCGCCGCCGGTGCCGATGATCAGCAGCACCACGATGACGACGGCCAGGATGATCGCGAGGACGTTGAGCGCGTCGACGATCACGGCCAGGGCCGAGCTGACGGCTCCCTTGACGTCGTCCATCGTGCTGTCCTTGAACTGCTCGGACGCGTTCTTGATCGCGCTCGCGCACGTGCTGGCGGCACTCTCGAGGTCCTCGAGCGCGTTGACGAGGCGCGTGCGCGCCGCCGACAGGGCCGAGTTGGCCGCGTCGAGCCGGTCGCCGCGCAGCTCGTCGGCGTCCTTCTGCGCGTCGGTCGGCTCGGCAACGCCCTCGAGCTCGCTCGTCGCGTTGCTCTTGCGCTGCGCCTCGGCCTCGACGGCGTCGGCGACCGCGGCGGCCGTCTCGGCGCGTGCCGTGCCGACCTTGCCCGCGAAGGTGCTGAGGGCGGTGCCCGCGTCGATGTACTTCTGGGCGGCCTTGTCGAGGTCGCTGTAGGCGTCGTCGGCCTTGTCGGCCAGCTGCGTGGCAGCCTCGCCCGTCCAGCCGGTGAGGTCCGCGATCTGCTTGAGCAGGGACGCGGCGTCGTTCATCTGCTGGCCCTGGTCGGCGAAGATCTTGGCCGACTGCTCGACGTCGTACTCCGACGCCACGACGGGGTCCGAACCCTCGCCGACGAGCTCCCACTGGAGGTAGTTGCGCGCGCTCACGATCTCTACTCCGCTTCCTGCTTGAGTGCTTCGGCCAGCTCGAGGTCCGCCTTCGTGAACTCCTCGCTGGACTTGCTGGCCATCTCGCCGAGTGCCTCGACCTTGTCGTTGAGCTTCTTGCGCTTGTCGTCCCAGTCGTTGACGAAGTCGTCGATCGCCTCGGCGACCTTCGTGTGACCGACCTCTTCCTTGTTGAGCTCCTTGAGGCGCCCGTCGTCCTTGAGCTTGCCGTGCAGGTCCTTCAGCTGGGCGCCCAAGGTCTCGAGGTCGCCGCTGTTGTACGTCAGATCAGCCATCGTGAGGCATCCTTCGCGTGGGAGTGGTCACCGTGAAGAGGTCGTGAAGAGCGCGCCGCAGCGCGCACGACCGCGTCAGCAGGGGCACCCCGGAGGGCGCCCCTGCCGGGCGATCGATCGGGGCGGATCAGCCCTTGAGGGCGCTCGCGAGCTGCGTGTCGACGTCGGCGAACGTCTCGGCAGCCTTGTTGAGGTACGTCGCCATGCCGTCGAGGCCCTCGAGGGCCTTCGAGACGCCGGAGTTGAACTCCTCGTACGACGTGCGGAACGCGTCGGAGGCCGAGTCGGTGACGAAGCCGCCCGACACGAGGCCCTCGATCTGGGTCTTCAGAGCCGACAGCTGCGACTCGATGTCGACGCGACCGTTGTTGAGCTTGGTCGCCTGGTCCTGCATCTCCTGGTAGGAAACTGAAACATTGGCCATGCTGCATACCCCTTCTACAGCGCCACGGACGAACCACGGCGGGATGACAATCGGAATGACAGCCCGACTCTAACGGATCGACGGACGAACGTCCTGCCAAGCCGACAACTTTCTTGGTGCGATGCCGTACATTGCGCGACCGCGAGGCGACCCCCCGGTGAACGCGCGTCACCCGCTCCGCTTGACCGCCTCGACGATGCCGTCGTGCATCGTGCCGAGGTGCCCCTGCCGCTGCACCGTGGCGGTGTCGATCGACGCCCAGTCGTCGGCGTCGAGCCAGGCCGCGGCGTCCTCGGGCGTCCACCGCACGTCGGGGAAGTCGTGCGAGCCGTGCCGTTCGTCGACGGGGTGGTGCCCCACGAGGAGCAGCCGGCCGCCGGGCGCGACCGCGGCGCCGAGCTGGCGGTACAGGGTCGTCAGCCCCGGCTGGTCGAGGTACATGAACTGCGCCGACACCAGGTCGTACGCGGCGGGCTCCCCGATCCACGTGGCGAGGTCGACCCGGTGGCACGTGACGCGGTCGGCGACGCCCGCGTCGACGGCGTGGGCGCGCACCTTGTCGAGCGCGACCCGCGAGACGTCGAACGCCGTGACGTCCCACCCCCGCCGCGCGAGCCACACCGCGTCGGCGCCCTCGCCCGCGCCGACGTCGAGCGCCCGGCCGGGGGTCACGCCCGTGACCCGGTCGACGAGCTGCGGATTGGGCCGCCCGCTCCACACGCGGTCGTCCGCGCCGTAGCGCTCGTCCCAGAACTCCTCGCCGAACACGTCCTGGCTCATCGGCCGTCCCTCGCCCTCGCGCGCTCCACCCGGTCGACCTGACCTTCGTCCCACACCGGCTCGTCCGCCTCGTAGACCTGGCCGTCGGCGCCGAAGACCACGAACCGGTCGAAGCCGCGGGCGAACCACCGGTCGTGCGTCACGGCCATGACGGTGCCCTCGAAGGTCGACAGCGCCGACTCCAGCGCCTCGGCCGACTCGAGGTCGAGGTTGTCGGTCGGCTCGTCGAGCAGCAGCAGCGTCGCGTGCGCCAGCTCGAGCAGCAGGATCTGGAACCGGGCCTGCTGGCCGCCCGACAGCTGGTCGAACACCTGGTCGCCGGCCTTGGCCAGCCCGTACCGGTCGAGCGCCTTGGCCGAGGCCTCGTGCCCCATGCCCCGGCGGTGACCGTCTCCGTGGTGCAGCACCTCGAGGAGCGTCCGCCCCACCAGCGACGGGTGCTCGTGGGTCTGCGCGAACCAGCCCGGACGGACGCGCGACCCGAGGCGCGCCATGCCGGTGTGGTCGACCGGCGGCGGGACGACGTCGCCGACGGGCTCGTGCTCGACGTCCGGTCGCGATCCGCCCCCCGCCAGCAGCCGCAGGAAGTGCGACTTGCCCGAGCCGTTGCCGCCCAGCACGCCGACCCGCTCGCCGAACCAGATCTCGAGGTCGAAGGGCTGCATGAGTCCCGTGAGCCCCACCTGCTCGGCGACGACGGCCCGCTTCGCCGTCCGGCCTCCCTCGAGCCGCATCCGCAGGTTCTGCGCGATCGGGACCGCCTCGGGCGGCCCCTGCCGCTCGAAGCGCTCGAGCCGCGTCTCGGCGGCCTGCAGCCGCGACGCCATGTCGGAGTTGAAGGCCGACTTCTGCCGGTACATGATCACGAGCGCCTTGAGCTTGGCGCGCTCCTCGTCCCACCGCAGGCGGCGCTCCTCGAGCTTGGCGTTGCGGTCGATGCGCGCCTGCAGGTACGTCGAGAAGCGTCCCGGGTGCACCCACAGCGTGCTGCCGTCCGGCCCCGGCTCGAGCGTCGCGATGCGTTGCGCGACCCGCTCGATCAGCTCGCGGTCGTGGCTGACGAACAGCACCGTCTTGGGCGACTCGACGAGCTGCTCCTCGAGCCAGCGCTTGGCGGGGACGTCGAGGTAGTTGTCCGGCTCGTCGAGCAGCAGCACCTGCTCGGGACCCCTCAGCAGCGCCTCGAGCACGAGCCGCTTCTGCTCCCCGCCCGACAGCGTCGTGACCGCGCGGTGCTGCACCTGCTGGAACGGCAGGCCCAGCGCGGACGTCGCGCAGACGTCCCACAGCGACTCGTGCTCGTAGCCGCCGACGTCGCCCCAGTCGACGATCGCCTGCGCGTACGCCATCTGGTCCTGCTCCTCGTCGCGCTCGATCATGAGCAGCTCGGTGCGGTCGACCTCGGCCGCGGCGTCGCGCACCGCCACGGGCGCGACCGACAGCAGCAGGTCGCGCACGGTCGTCTCGTCGCGCACCGAACCGATGAACTGGCGCATCACGCCGAGCCCTCCCGTCACGGTCACGGCCCCCGCATGAGGCGCGAGGTCGCCGGTCGCGATGCGTGTCAGGGTCGTCTTGCCGGTGCCGTTGGGACCGATCAGCGCGACCTTGGCCCCCTCGCCGACGCGCAGGCTGACGTCGTCGAGCAGCGGACGTCCGTCCGACAGGGTGTAGCTCACGGAGTTGAGGTCGAGGTGTCCCACCCGGTCATCCTCTCAAAGCACCGCGCCCCCCGGTGCGCCCGTGGTTAGGTCACACTCAGGCTCGCCGTGACGGTCCTCCCCGTACGATGGGGACATGGCAGCAGTGACCGAAGAGCAGATCCGCACGGCCCTCGACGGCGTCAACGACCCCGAGATCAAGCGACCGATCACCGAGCTGGGCATGGTCGACACGATCACGATCGACGACCACCAGATCACGGTCCGCATCCTCCTGACGGTCTCCGGCTGCCCGCTCAAGGACACGCTGACCCGCGACGTCACCGCCGCGGTCGGCACGGTCGCCCCCGCGGCCGCCGTCGTCGTCGACATGGGCGTCATGAGCGACGAGCAGCGCAAGGACATGCAGACGATGCTCCGCGGTGGACGCGCCGACCGCGAGGTCCCCTTCGCCCAGCCCGGCTCGCTGACCAAGGTGTTCGCGATCGCGTCGGGCAAGGGCGGCGTCGGCAAGTCGACCGTCACGGTCAACCTCGCCCTGGCGATGGTCAAGCGCGGGCTCAAGGTCGGCATCGTCGACGCCGACATCTACGGCCACTCGATCCCCGACATGCTGGGCGTGGGCGACATCCGCCCCACCCAGGTCGAGGACATGATCATGCCCGTCCCGATCAAGGGCCTCAAGGTCATCAGCATCGGCATGCTCAAGCCCCGCAAGGACCAGGTCGTCGCGTGGCGTGGGCCGATGCTCGACCGCGCGCTCGTGCAGATGCTGAGCGACGTCTACTGGGGCGACCTCGACGCGCTGCTGCTCGACCTCCCCCCGGGCACCGGCGACATGGCGATCAGCCTGGGCCAGCACCTGCCGAACGCCGAGATCGTCGTCGTCACGACCCCGCAGCCCGCGGCCGCCGACGTCGCCGAGCGGGCCGGCACGATGGCCTCGATGATGCACCAGCGCGTCGCGGGCGTCATCGAGAACATGTCGTACCTGCAGGTCCCCGGCGGCGAGCGCATGGAGATCTTCGGCTCGGGCGGTGCCGCCAAGGTGGCCGAGACCCTCAGCGGTCGCTTCGGCTACGACGTGCCGATGCTCGGCCAGATCCCGCTCGACCAGAAGCTGCGCGAGGGCGGCGACGCCGGCGATCCCATCGTCGAGTCCGATCCCGACTCCGAGTCGGCCAAGATCCTGCAGGGCGTCGCCGACCAGCTCAGCGGACGGTCGCGCGGCCTCGTGGGCATGCAGCTGGGGCTCGCGCCCGCCGGACGCCTGTAGGGTCCCCGCATGTTCGGCATGGGCTGGCCCGAGATCGGACTGATCCTCGTGGTCGCCCTGCTGCTGTTCGGGCCCGAGAAGCTCCCCGAGCTGGCCAAGCAGGCCGGCGGCTTCGTCCGCACCGTTCGACGCATGGCCGACAACGCCAAGAACGACCTGGGCCGCGAGATGGGCGAGGACTTCTCCGACCTCAACCTGCGCGACCTCGACCCGCGCGAGATCGTGCGGCGCAACTTCCTCGACGACGACGCCGGCGACACGACGCCCGCGGCGACCAAGGAGACGCGCATCCTGCGCCCCGGCGAGCGTCCGCCGTTCGACCCCGAGGCGACCTGACGCCGTCGTCGTCGAGCTGACGGGTCAGGCAGCGCCGATCCACGACGACATCCGCGTCAGCCCGTTGCCGACCCTCTGGCCGACGCCCTGCTCGTGCGATCCCGTCGGCAGCTCCGCCACGGCCTGCTCGACCCGGCGCCGGTCGACGTCGGTGACGATCGTGAACACCGTCCCGGCGTCGTCCCACGTCACGACCATCGGCGTGCCACCGCGCACCCAGACCTTCGAGCCGGCCATCGTCTCGGGCCTGAAGCCCTTCAGCGTCGACGGGTCGATCACGCCGTTCTGCTCGAACAGGTTGAGCCGCGCCGAGCCGTCGGTGTACTCGAGCGCGATGACCTCGTCGCTGTCGGTGAACGAGCCCGAGACGCGGTGGAGGTCGCCGGCGAGGGTGTCGTGGCAGGCCCAGCCGAACTCCGTCAGGTCGTCCATCGCGGCGGCCGTGATGATCGTGCCGTCGGAGGCCGGCGCCGGCGCGGAGAAGTCGGCGGCGTAGCGCGCGTACGACGGGGCGACCTCGTCGCCGACCCGCTCGGACCCGCCCACCGCGTAGGCCGTCCCGACCACCGCGAGCGAGGCGCTGGCCAGCACGACGCCGGCGCGCAGGGGCACCGAGCGTCCCAGCCGGACCCACCACGACTCACGCGCCGGCGGATCGGCGGCCAGGCCGGCCAGCGAGGCGAGCAGGGCCGCGGGCGGTCCGGGGGTCGCGACCGTCGACATGCGCGACTTCAGCAGACGCTGCTGGCGCACGGCCTTCTCGCACGCGTCGCACGTCTGCAGGTGGGTGGACGCGTCGCGCTGCGCGGCATCGGACAGCTGTCCGTCCACGTACGCGGCGACGTCGGCACCCAGGTGAGGCATCAGATGCCGACCGGACCCACGAACCTGGTGCGACCCTCGGTGGGGGCGCGGTGGGCGAGGGTCTCGCGCAGCTGGGTGCGTCCGCGGTGGATGCGCGAGCGCACCGTGCCGAGCTTGATGCCGAGGACGTCGGCGATCTCCTCGTACGACAGGCCCTCGATGTCGCACAGCACGACCGCGACGCGGAAGTCGTCGGACAGCGAGGCCAGCGCGGCCTCGATGTCGGGGTCGAAGTTGGCGTCGTGCACCGCCGACTCCGGCAGCACCTCGGCGCTCAGCAGCCGGTCCTCGGCGCCCTCGCCGAAGCCGTCCATGCGGAGCCGCGACTTGCGCCGCACCCGGTCGAGGAACAGGTTGGTCGTGATGCGGTGCAGCCAGCCCGGGAAGTTGCCCGGCTCGTAGGTGTCGAGCGACCGGAAGACGCGGATGAACACGTCCTGCGTGAGGTCCTCGGCGTCAGGACGGTTGCCGGTCAGCCGGTAGGCCAGCCGGTAGACGCGGGCCGAGTGCTCGGCGACGATGCCCTCCCAGTCGGGCAGGGGCCCGTCGGCGGGTGCCCGGTCGAGCGTCGAGGTGGCCACGTCATCTGCCTTCATGGGTCGATCGTTGTTCCTTCACCTGAGAGAACGCACAGAACCACCTGACGGTTCCCCGTCGAATCGTCCGTACACCCCTCCGGCACCGCGTTCTTTCGTCGCGGCCTCCACGGTTCGGCGGTCCCGCGCCGATAGGCTGGGAGCACACATCGACCGAGGAGCCGTCATCACCACCGCAGCAAGCCTGGCATTCGCCGAGGACCACCAGAGCGAGGACGACCACCTCGCCGCTGCCCGACGCCGCGCCGACGAGGTCGGCGTCGTCCCCATCTCCCCCGGCGCGGGATCGGCGCTGTCGTTCCTCGCGTCGGCGATCGGGGCCCGGGCGGTCGCCGAGATCGGCACCGGCACGGGTGTCTCGGGGCTGTGGCTGCTGCGCGGCATGCAGCCCGGAGGCGTGCTGACGTCGGTCGACCTCGAGGCCGAGCACCAGCGGCTGGCACGTGAGACGTTCACCGCCGCCGAGTACGCCCCCCAGCGCTTCCGCCTCATCGCCGGTGCGGGCCTCGACGTCATGCCGCGCCTGACCGACGACGGCTACGACCTGGTGTTCCTCGACGGCGACAAGGTCGAGTACGGCGAGTACCTCGAGCAGGCCGTGCGTCTCGTGCGCCCCGGCGGCCTCATCGTGTTCGACAACGCCCTGTGGCACGACCGCGTGGCCGATCCGTCGCAGCGCGACCCCGAGACCTCGGCGATCCGCGACGTCGTCAAGCGCGTCTCGACCGACGACCGGCTGCGCAGCGTCCTGCTGCCCCTGGGCGACGGTCTGCTGGTCGCCCAGCTCCTCCCCTGACGCCGACGAGTCACGTACGCCCACCGACGAGTCGCTCACGCCGGGCGTGGGTGACTCGTCGGTGGGCGTGAGTGACTCGCGGGCGGTCAGTCGTCCTTGCGCTCGTGCTCGAAGTGGCTCGAGGAGCGGAAGCCTGCCGGCCCGCGGACGACAGCGACGACCTCGCAGGCCTCGATCAGGATCGGCTTGGAGCCGATGATCTTCGAGCCGGCCGACTCCTTGGCGATCTTCTCGAACGACTTCTGGAAGTCGGCCCGCGCCTCGTCGGACACGAACACGTAGCTGCCCTCGAACCACTCGCCCTTGACGGCGCGCCACGTCTTGAAGCGCAGCCCGTCGAGGCCGGCGAACTTCGCGTGCGACTCGTCCTCGACGTAGGCCCGCAGGGCCTTGAGGGTGCCCTTGGGAGCGTCCTTCAGGGACCAGCGGACCGTGAGGCCGTACACCTAGACCGCTTTGAGCGCGTCGCCGAGCGTGGCAGCTTCCTCGTTGTTGAGCTCGACAACGAGACGTCCTCCGCCCTCGAGCGGGACGCGCATGACGATGCAGCGACCCTCCTTGGTGACCTCCATCGGTCCGTCTCCGGTCCGTGGCTTCATGGCGGCCATCAGTTCCCCTCTCGTAACGGCGCTCAACCCGACGGTCCAAGCGTTCTACCATTATCGCCTATGACCGGATCGGTTTCGACCTCAGTCCCACAGGAGACCCCCTTGAGCACCTCCCCCGTCACCTACGACGTCGCCGACGGGATCGCCACGGTGGCCCTCGCCCGCCCCGACGGGATGAACAGCCTGACGCTCGCGGCGAAGGTCGCGCTGCGCGACGCGCTCCACGAGGCGGCCGCCGACAGCGCCGTCCGGGTCGTCGTCGTGACGGGCTCGGGGCGGGCGTTCTGCGTGGGCCAGGACCTGCAGGAGCACGTGTCGGGCCTGACGGGCGGGGAGGACCTCGGCGCCTCCTCGACCGTCGTCGAGCACTACAACCCCATCGCGACGGCGATCGCGACGATGCCCAAGCCCGTCGTCGCCGCCGTCAACGGCATCGCGGCCGGGGCCGGGGCGTCGATCGCGTTCGCCTCTGACTTCCGCGTGCTCAAGCGGTCGGCCGGCTTCAACACGGCCTTCGCGGGCATCGCGTTCTCGTGCGACACCGGCGCGTCGTGGACGCTGCCCCGCCTGGTCGGCCAGGGACGCGCGATGGACCTGCTGCTGCGCCCCCGGACGATCTCGGCCGACGAGGCGCTGTCGATCGGCCTGGCCACCTCGGTCGTCGACGACGACGCGTTCGACGAGGCCGTCGCCGCGCTGGCCGGCGAGCTGGCCCAGGGACCGACGCTCGCGTACGGCGCGATCAAGCGCGCCGTCGCGTTCTCGGCGACCCACGACCTGCCGTCGTCGCTCGAGCACGAGGGCCAGAAGATGGCGATGACCGGCGCGTCGACCGATCACGCGGTCGCGGTCGAGGCCTTCCTGGCCAAGCAGAAGCCGGTCTTCACCGGCCGCTGAGACCTGCCCGTCGGGGCGGTCAGGCCAGCTTGCGGTCGTGCTGGCGGCGCGTCTCGTCGGAGGCGGCCGTCTCCCACGCGAGCAGCTCGGCCCGCACCTGCAGCTCGGCGCTCTCGCTGGCCGCCAGGGCGTCGCTGGCGCGGCGCAGGTCGACCCGGGCCGACTCGAGGTCGGACTGGGCCGAGTCGGCGTCGGCCTCGAGGGCCGCGCTGCGGGCCCGCTCGGCGTAGACGCGCTCGCGCGCCTGGGCCAGCTCGATCTCGGCGGTGACGATCGCGTCGCGCAACGTCGCGATCTGGGCGTCGCGCAGGCTCACGCGCTGGCCCATCTGCTCGGCGAAGGCGATGTGCTCGCGGGAGCGGGCGACCGCGGCGGTGCGGTTGCTGTCGGCGAGCTGGGCGCGGTCACGGGCCCAGTCGCGGCGCAGCTGGGCGATCTCGTCGGAGAGCAGACGCGTCGCGATCCCGCCCACGACGACGGCGTACAGGGTCGCGGCGACGAGCACGGGGACCGTCGAGACGACGATGCCGACGATCGCGACGACGACGGCGGTGAGCAGCAGCGCGACCGCGCCGACTGCTCGGCGGGAGCGGGGGATCCTCCGGTTGGACATGATCGGATCGTAGGACGGCGCGACCCCGATCGTGCGGAGCCACGCCTGGGCGGGCACGAGCGGTTGCCGGCGACCCGGTCACACCGCGCCGGCGGCCTCACGCGCGACGCAGTCGGCGAGGTGGTCGTTGACCATGCCCGTGGCCTGCATCAGGGCGTACGCCGTCGTGGGCCCGACGAACCGGAAGCCGCGCTTCTTGAGGGCCTTGGCCATCGCGACCGACTCGGGCGTCGTGGCCGGGACGTCGACGTACGTGACGGGCGCGGGCCGTGGCCCGGGCGCGAACGACCACAGCAGGTCGTCGAGGGGCTCGTCGAGCGCGACCACCGTGCGGGCGTTCGAGATCGTCGCCTCGATCTTCAGGCGGTTGCGGACGATGCCCGCGTCGTCGAGCAGCCGCGCCACGTCGGCCTCGCCGAAGGCCGCCACGGTCGGCGGGTCGAAGCCCGCGAAGACCTCGCGGAACCGATCGCGCTTGCGCAGGATGACGGCCCACGACAGCCCCGACTGGAAGGCCTCGAGCGACATCCGCTCGAACAGGGCGGTCTCGCCGCGCAGCTCGCGGCCCCACTCCCGGTCGTGGTACGCGATCATCTGGGGGTCGTCGCCCCACGGGCACCTGACGACGTCGGGGGCGGGATCCACGCTCAGCGGTCCTTGGCGACGAAGTACGAGATCGCCTCGTCGACGTCGTCGGTGACGTGCAGCATGTCGATGTCTCCGGGGCCGACCTTGCCGTCGGCCTGCATCGTGTCGCGCAGCCAGTCGACCAGCCCGCCCCAGTACGCGCTGCCGAACAGCACGATCGGGAACGAGGTGACCTTGCCGGTCTGCGCCAGCGTCAGCGCCTCGAACAGCTCGTCCATCGTGCCGAAGCCGCCGGGCAGGACGATGAAGCCCTGCGCGTACTTGACGAACATGGTCTTGCGGACGAAGAAGTAGCGGAAGTTGACCCCGAGGTCGACCCACTCGTTCATCCCCTGCTCGTGCGGCAGCTCGATGCCGAGACCGACCGAGACGCCGCCGCACTCGCTCGCGCCGCGGTTGGCCGCCTCCATCGCGCCCGGACCTCCGCCCGTGATGACGGCGTAGCCCTCGGCGCACAGCTTGGCCGCGATCTCGGTGGCCGCGGCGTACATCGGATCGTCGGGACGCGTGCGGGCCGATCCGAAGACGCTGACCGCCGGACCGAGCTCGGCGAGCGCGCCGAAGCCCTCGACGAACTCGGCCTGGATGCGCAGGACCCGCCACGGGTCGGTGTGCACCCAGCCCGCGTCGCCCCGCGAGTCGAGCAGGCGCTGGTCGGTCGTGGTGTCGGGCCGCTGGTCGCGGCGCAGCTGCACGGGCCCCTTCTGGTGGGGCATGCGGTCGGGCACGTGGTCATCCATTCTGTGTCAGCCATCGGGTGAGGGTGTCGAGGACGCGGTGCAGGTGCTCGACGGGCACGTGCTCGTCGGCCTTGTGCGCGTAGATCGGGTCGCCCGGGCCGTAGTTGACCGCGGGCACGCCGAGCTGGGTGAACTGGGCGACGTCGGTCCAGCCGAACTTGGGTCGCGGCTCGGCGCCGACGGCCGCGACGAAGGCGGCGGCGGACGGCTGCGTGAGGCCCGGCACGGCCCCGGGCGCCGAGTCGGTGACGACGAGCCCGAAGCCCTCGAACACCTCCTGCAGGTGCTGGTGGGCGTCGGCCTCGGACCGGTCGGGGGCGAAGCGGAAGTTGACCGTGACGACGGCCTCGTCGGGCACGACGTTGCCCGCGACTCCCCCGCGGATGCCGACGGCGTTGAGACCCTCGCGGTAGACCAGCCCGTCGATCTCGACCTCGCGCGGCACGTACGTCGCGAGCCGGTCGAGCACGGGCGCGAGCGCGTGGATCGCGTTGCTGCCCATCCACGACCGGGCCGCGTGGGCGCGCTCGCCGGCCGTGCGGACGTCGACGCGCATCGTGCCCTGGCAGCCGGCCTCGACACCGGCGTCGGAGGGCTCCATCAGGATCGCGAAGTCGCCGGCCAGCAGCTCGGGACGCTCGCGGGCCAGTCGGCCCAGCCCGTTGAACTCGGCCGCGATCTCCTCGGCGTCGTAGAACACGTACGTGACGTCGCGGACGGGGTCGGGGACCGACGCCGCGAGCAGCAGGGCGACCGCCACGCCCCCCTTCATGTCGCACGAGCCGAGCCCGTGCAGCACGCCGCCCTCGAGCCGCGAGGGGAAGTTCGCGTTGGCCGGCACGGTGTCAAGATGCCCTGCGATCACGACCCGTTCACCGCGCCCGAGTGACGTGCGGGCGACGATCGTGTGACCGTCGCGGACGACGTCGAGGTGCCCGAGCGGGCGCAGCGCCGCCTCGACGGCGTCGGCGATCTCCTGCTCGGACAGGCTCTCGGAGGCGATGTCGACGAGTGCGCCGGTCAGCGCGACGACGTCGGAGGTCAGGTCGATGGTGGCCACCGGCTCACTCTTTCACGCGCGGCAGGGGCCGGGCCGACGCGATGCACTGGTAGAGGACGTGCGCCTGCCACCGCCCGTCGATGCGCAGGTAGTCGGGCGCGAGGCCGTAGCGCACGAACCCGGCCCGCTCGAGCACGGTCTGCGAGGCGATGTTGTCGACGAGGGTCTCGCCCTGGAGGCGGTGCAGGCCGAGCGTGCCGAAGGCGATCGCCTGCGCGTCGGCCAGCGCCACGGACGCGACGCCGCGGCCCGCGACGTGCTCGGCGACCCAGTAGCCGACGCTGGCCGACTGGTACGCCCCGCGGACGACGCCGCTCAGGGTCATCTCGCCGACGACGCCGTCGCCGTCGTCGACGATCGCGAGCGGGACGCCCCGCCCCTCGGCGTGCGCCGCGAGACGCTCGTCGATCGTGGAGCGCTGGCCGGCCTCGGTGTAGAACGCCTCGCTGCGGCGCGGCTCGAACGGCGCGAGCCGTGCCCGGTTGGCGGTGCGCACCGCCGCGAGGCCGGCCGCGTCGTCGGGGCGCAGCAGCCGGGTCGTCGTGCCGGTCACGACGCCTGCGGGTCGAAGACGCAGAACTCGTTGCCCTCGGGGTCGGCCATGACGGTCCACCGCGCGGTGTCGGTCGGTCGGGCCAGGAGCACGGCGCCGCGGGCCACGAGGTCGTCGACCGTGACCCCCGGCTCGAGCGTGACGTCCCAGTGCAGGCGGTTCTTGACGGTCTTGGGCTCGGGCACCGGCACGAAGTCGAACGAGTCGACGGGTGCCCCGGGGACGTCGTCGAGGTACGTGTAGCCGTCGTCGGTGGCGAGCGTCCCACCCCAGAGGTCAGCCCACCAGGCGGCGATGGCGGCGTGGTCCGCGGCGTCGACGACGACGTCCTTGAGCCCGGGCGGGCGGTTCGCGTCGACGAACACGCACAGCTCGTTGCCCTCGGGGTCGAGGAACGTCGTCCACGACACGTCGTCGTCGACCGGGACGCGCTCGAGCCCGGCGAACGCGTCGAGCGAGGCCGCGACGAGGTCGAGGTGCACGCGGCCCTTGACGGTCTTGGGCTCGGGCACCGCGTTGATCCAGACCGTCTGGCCGGGTCGTGCCCCCCGCAGGACGGCTCCGTCGTCGGCCCGCTCGCCGTCGAGGTGCAGCGCCGACGACCAGAACGCCTCGATCGCCGCGACGTCGTGGGCGTCGACGCACAGGTCCTTGAAGGTCACGAGAGGCATGCCGCCACGCTAGCCGCGCGCCCCGACATCCGCGAGGGTCAGTCCTGGACGGCCTTGACGATCGCGATCGCCGCGGTCACGCGATCGGCGTCGCCGTCCTCGATCGCCCACATCGCCCGGTGCGCCTCGCGGACGACGACCCAGTCGCGGGCCCGGTCCTCGTCGAGTCCCGCGGCGTCGACGACGGCGTGGAAGCGGCGCCTGACCGCGGTGCGGACGTCTCCGGTGGCGACGACCTCGTCCCACCGGCTCGACAGCAGCGGGGCGAGCTCGTAGTGCGGGTCGCCCGAGACGGGCTCCGGGTCGATCGCGAGCCACGGCGCGCGATCCGCGGCCAGGACGTGGGCGTAGTGCAGGTCGCCATGGATCATCCGTCCCGTGCTGTCCGCATCGGTCGTGAACGCCCGACCCAGGTGGACGGCCTGCTCGACGATGCGGTGCGGCAGGGGGGCCCGGCGCGGCAGGCGGCCCAGGTCGTCGGTCCAGCGCTCGACGAGGCGGGTCAGCGGCACGAGCTGCGGGGGCGCGGGGACGTGCAGCAGCGGGTACAGCGCCGCGACGGCCTCGCACGCCGCCAGCACGGGCAGCGACGACAGGTCGTCGGGGTGCAGGCGCTCGAGCAGCATCGCGCTGCGGCGCGGATCGGCCTGCAGCAGCCGGACGGCCCCGCGTCCGTGCCACGTCTGCAGGCCGAGGATCTCGTGCTGCCCCTCCCCGCCCGGCCCCGCGACCTTCAGCACGGCGGGCACCCCGTCGGCGACGACGGGCACGACCAGGGCGGTGCGGCCGTGCATCGGGGCGCCGTCGGGCCGCAGGCCCCACTCGTCGAGCAGCCCGCGGACGAGCCGGGGCACGCCGGCCACCCACGTGGCCCACTGCTCGTCCCGCTCGGCCTGGGCCGTGAAGCCCGCCGGGAGGTCGAACGGCAGGAGGGCCATGACGTCCAGCCTGCCATTCGCCGAAACCCACCACGTGACAACAACCTGTCGCACTAGATTGGTCCCCGTCCCCCACCGACTCTTCCCCAAGGACTCCCCCATGCTGTTCCTCGTTCTGGCCGGGGTCGGGCTGACCCTCCTCCTGGTCACCGTGGTGTTCGACGGCGTCCTCGACGTGTTCGACCTCGACACCCCGTTCCTGTCGGGCACGGCGCTCGCGGCGTTCCTGTCGGCCTTCGGCCTGACGGGTCTGTTGCTGCCCGACGCGTGGGGCACGGCCGGGACGCTCGCGGCCGCCGCCGTCGCGGGCCTGGTCGTCGGTGGCGGCGCCGGCCTCGGCATGCGCGCGATGCAGAGCTCGAAGACCGACGCCAACGTCAGCGCCTGGACCGTCATCGGGACGACCGGCACGGTCGTCAGCCCGATCAAGGCCGGCTCGTACGGCGAGGTCGCCGTGACGGTCGCGGGACACCGCATGAAGTACAACGCCCTCGCCGACACCGACCTGCCGCTGGGCTCGTCGATCGCGGTCGTCCAGTCGCTCTCGCCCTCGGCCGTCAAGGTCGCCCCGCTCGTCTGAGCGGACCCCTCCCTCTCTCCCGCACCGCCCACCAGAAGGGTCATCCCCGATGACAACCATCATCGCCATCTCCGGCTTCGCCCTGCTGTTCGTGCTGCTCGTCGGCACGATCGTGACCCGGTACAAGGTCGCCGGCCCCAACGAGGCGTTCATCATCACGGGACGCCGCGACAAGCGTGCCGTCGACCTGACGGGCCAGAAGGTCGTCGTGGGCGGCGGCACGTTCGTCATCCCGTTCGTGCAGTCGATGGCGCGCATCCCCCTGTCGTCGCTGCAGATCACCCTGCAGGTGCACAAGGCGCCGTCGAGCCAGGGCATCAGCCTCAACGTGCAGGCCGTCGCGGTCGTCAAGATCGGCGGCGACGAGGAGCACATCCGGGCCGCCGCGCAGCGCTTCCTGGGCCAGACCGACTCGATCCACGTCTTCACGACCGAGGTGCTCGAGGGCGAGCTGCGCGCGATCGTCGGCACCCTGACGGTCGAGCAGATCATCCAGGACCGCGGCGCGTTCGCCTCGAAGGTCGCCGAGGCCGCCGAGGCGTCGCTGTCCGTGCAGGGGCTGACGCTCGACTCCTTCTCAATCAAGGACGTCTCGGACGCCGAGGGCACGTACCTGCGCGACCTCGGACGTCCCGAGGCCGCCAAGATCAAGCAGCAGGCCGACATCGCCGAGGCCGAGTCGCACAAGATCAGCGAGCAGAGCCGCCTCGCCGCCGACGAGCAGGTCGCGATCGCCGAGCGGACGCTCGCGCTGAAGCGCGCCGAGATCAAGGTCGAGACCGACACCGCACTGGCCCAGGCCACGGCCGCCGGACCGCTCGCGAAGGCGGCCCGCGACCAGGAGGTGCTGGCCGAGGAGGCCAAGGTCGCCGAGCGGCGTGCCGCCGTGACCGAGAAGCAGCTCGAGGTCGACGTCCGCAAGCCCGCCGACGCCGAGCGCTACCGCATCGAGCAGCAGGCCGAGGCCCAGCGCAACGCGACGGTCTCGCAGGCCGAGGGCGCCCGCACCGCGAAGGTCGCCAACGCCGAGGCCGAGAAGGCCGCCCGCATCGCCGCCGCCGAGGCGTCCGCGATCGAGGGCGAGCGGCTCGGCTCCGCCGAGAAGTCGCGTCGGGCGCTGATCGCCGACGCCGTCCGTCTCGAGGGCGAGGCCGAGGCGGCCGCCAAGCAGGCCGTCGGCGAGGCCGAGGCCAAGGCCATGCAGGCCCGCTCGGACGCCTACAAGGAGTACGGCGAGGCCGCGATCCTCGAGATGCTCGTCAAGATCCTGCCCGAGGTCGCCCGCGAGCTGGCCGCGCCGATGGGCAACATCGACCAGCTGACGGTCGTGTCGACCGACGGCGCGTCGGCGCTGCCGAAGGCGCTCGCGAGCAACATGGCGCAGGTCGTCGAGCTCGTCCGGACGACGACGGGGTTCGACCTCAACGCGATGATCGCCGACTCGGCCGCCTCGTCCTCGGCGCCGACCGGTGCCGGGCACCAGCCGTCCTGAGGTCGACCGCCCGTGTCATTTCACCCTGCCGGACAGACTGGCGTCATGACGAGCTCGTTCGAGGGTCACATCGCCGGCATCGGCACGACCTCCGGCACGCGCATCGTCGTCGGCGTCTGGGACGTCAGCCCGTTCGGCACGTTCGCCGACACGATGATCGAGCAGCCCTCGGGCCACCGCATCCTCATCGCGCCCCGGCAGGACGTCGCCGACTTCATCGCGTCGACCTACGCGTTCGACGAGGTGCGCATCGAGCCGGTCTCGGTCGAGGCCGGTGACGAGTGGTCGGTGCACACGCGGTCGCTGCAGGTGCGCTTCACGCCCGGCCGGCAGCTGTGGGTCTCCCCCATCCTGGGGCTCGTGCCGGCACTGCTGCGCCGGACGTCGACCTGGGCCCGCTTCTGCAACCCGTTCGCGAAGCGGCTCATGCCGGGCGTCCAGACGTACGGGACGGCGGGCCACGGACGCACCGAGTGGTACGCCGCACGCCACGTCCGCCGCCTCACCTGCGCCCGGGCCACGTGGGAGGGCACCGAGCTGGGCGAGCTGGCCCCCGTGACCCCCGCCGTCCGGTTCGGTTTCGCGTCGTCCCCCGCCCAGCCGACGCTCACGTCCCTGACGTCGTACGTCCGCGAGGCCTGAGGCGCGAGACGTACGTCACACACCGATCGGACAAGATCACACCGTCTCCATGCGGCATCGGGCCCTTCGGCGCGCAAGGCTTGTGCGTGGCTTCACAAGAGCCGACAGCACCAGACCTACGACCTGAATTCGCGGTGATCCACGCGTGACCGAACGCTCCTCCCTCGTCCTCACGGATCGCCACACCCCGGCGGTCGTCCACACCGACGTGCTCCTCGTCGGCGCGGGCATCATGAGCGCCACGCTCGGCACCCTGGTCAGGAGCCTCGAGCCCGACTGGAGCATCAGCCTCTTCGAGCGCCTCGACGGTCCGGCCCGCGAGAGCTCCGACCCGTGGAACAACGCCGGCACCGGCCACTCGGCCCTGTGCGAGCTGAACTACACGCCGCAGCGCCCCGACGGGACGGTCGACGTCACCAAGGCCATCACGGTCAACCAGCAGTTCCAGCTGTCGCGCCAGTTCTGGGCGCACGGCGTGTCGCAGGGCCTCCTCGGCGACCCGTCGTCGTTCATCAACCCCGTGCCGCACGTCAGCTTCGTGCAGGGCGCCGACGACGCCGCGTACCTGAAGGCGCGCCACGCGGCCCTCGTCGACAACCCGCTGTTCGAGGGCATCGAGTACGTCGACGACCGCACCGAGATCGCCCGTCGCCTGCCGCTGATGTCGGCCGGGCGCGACGACGACGAGACGCTGGCGCTCAACTGGAGCTCCGGTGGCACCGACGTCGACTTCGGCTCGCTGACGCGACAGATGCTCGGCCACCTCGAGTCGGCCGGTGCCGAGCTGAACTACGGCCACGAGGTGCGCAACCTCAAGCAGAACCCCGACTCGACGTGGACCGTGACGGTCAAGGAGACCGCGACCGGCCGCAAGACCCGCGTCAACGCCCGGTTCGTGTTCGTCGGCGCGGGCGGCGGCGCCCTGCACCTGCTGCAGAAGTCGGGCATCCCCGAGATCCGCGGCTTCGGCGGCTTCCCGGTCAGCGGCCAGTTCCTGCGCTCGACCAACGCCGATCTCGCGCGCGGCCACCACGCCAAGGTCTACGGCAAGCCCCCGGTCGGCGCTCCCCCGATGTCGGTGCCGCACCTCGACACCCGCGTCGTCGACGGCAGGCCCAGCCTGATGTTCGGCCCCTACGCCGGCTTCTCGCCCCGCTTCCTGAAGGAGGGGCACCTGACCGACCTGCCCCGCTCGGTCAAGCCCAACAACCTGTTCTCGATGCTCGGCGTCGGGCTCAACTCGATGCCGCTGACGGTGTACCTCGTCAAGGAGCTGCTCAAGTCGCGCGAGCAGCGCGTCGAGGGGTTGCTGGAGTTCGCGCCCAGCGTCGACGGCGACGAGTTCGAGCTCATCACGGCCGGGCAGCGCGTCCAGACCATCCGCCGCAACGGCATGTCGGGCACGCTCGAGTTCGGCACCTGCACCGTCAGCCACGCCGACGGGACGATCGCGGGCCTGCTGGGCGCCTCGCCCGGCGCCTCGACCGCGGTCGCGGCGATGGTCGACGTCCTCGAGACGTGCTTCCCCGACCGCTTGGCCGCCTGGCGTCCGCGCCTGGTCGACATGATGCCGTCGTACGGCACCGACCTGATGCACGACACGACGCTGCTGGCCGACCTGCGCCGCTGGTCCGACAAGACCCTGCGCCTCGTCGGCGACGACCACATCGAGGCCTGACCCTCGCTGCTGCGGTTTCCCAGGTTCACCTCGGATGCTTCCGAGGTGAACCTGGGAAACCGTCACCTGACCCCTGGTGCAACCGGGGTGAGGTGACAAATCGCTGCGTCCACCCCGATAGCGTCGGAGCAGTGCCGCAGATCCCCAGGTGAACCTGGGGAAGTTTGCCGCCCGCGCGGATACCCAGGTGACCCTGGGAAACTGCGCGCCGGGGTCAGCGGAAGCCGGCGCCGCCCTTCGCGGGGTGGCGGATCTTCTCGCCCTTGGCGCGGGCGACGTCGGCCAGCTCGGCCTGGAACGCGACGATCCGCGCCGTCAGCCCGGGGTCGCCCGCGGCCAGGATGCGGACGGCCAGCAGCCCCGCGTTGCGGGCGTTGCCGATCGAGACCGTCGCGACCGGCACGCCGGCCGGCATCTGGACGATCGACAGCAGCGAGTCCATGCCGTCGAGGTACTTCAGCGGCACGGGGACGCCGACGACCGGCAGCGGCGTGACGGCGGCCAGCATGCCCGGCAGGTGGGCCGCACCGCCGGCGCCGGCGATGATGACCTCGAGCCCGCGCCCGTGCGCCTCGCGGCCGTAGGCCAGCATCTCGTCGGGCATGCGGTGGGCCGACACGACGTCGGCCTCGTGCGCGATGCCGAACTCGTCGAGGGCCGTCGCGGCGGCCTCCATGGTCGGCCAGTCGGAGTCCGACCCCATCACGATGCCGACGCGCGGCTGCTCACTCATGTCCCAACCCTACCCAGCCCGGTCGCCACCGCGGCCGAGCGAACGTCGGCGAGCGCGGGCGCGCCCTACCCGTCGGTGAGCAGGGCGGCGGCGTGCCGGGCGCGGGACAGGACGTCGTCGAGGTCGTCGCCGACCGCCGTCACGTGACCGACCTTGCGACCGGCCGTGACCGACTTGCCGTACAGGTGCACCTTGACGTCGGGCTCGGCCGCGAGGACGACGGACCGCTGCGCCTCGAGGTCGTCGACCGCACCGCCCAGCACGTTGACCATGACCGACCACGGCTGACGGGCGTCGGTGCCCCCCAGGGGCAGGTCGAGGACGGCCCGCAGGTGGTTCTCGAACTGGCTCGTGACGGCGCCGTCGATCGACCAGTGACCCGTGTTGTGCGGACGCATGGCCAGCTCGTTGACCAGCAGGCGGCCGTCGCCGGTCTCGAACAGCTCGACGGCGAGGATGCCGGTGACGTCGAGCTCGGTCGCGATGCGCTCGGCCAGCGACCGCGCCTCGGCGGCCAGCGCGGGGTCGAGGTCGGGCGCCGGGGCGACGACCTCGGCGCACACGCCGCCGACCTGGCGCGACTCCACGACGGGGTACGAGCGCACCTCTCCCGACGGCGAGCGCGCCACGAGCGCCGACAGCTCGCGCCGGAAGTCGACGAGCTCCTCGGCCAGCAGCGGACGGTCGGATGCGAAGGCCTCGTCGGCGTCGTCCTGCGACCGCACGACCCAGACGCCCTTGCCGTCGTAGCCGCCCCTCGTCGTCTTGAGCACGGCGGGGAACCCGAACGCCTCGAGGTCGTCGCGCGACGCGACCGGGGCGTTGCGCGGGCACGGTGCGCCCAGCGCGCCGAGCCGCTCGCGCATCGCCGCCTTGTCCTGGGCGTAGAGCAGGGCGTGGGGACCGGGACGGCAGGCGTGCCCCTCGCTCTCGAGGACGCGCAGGTGCTCGGGCGGGACGTGCTCGTGGTCGAACGTCACGACGGGCGCGCCGTCGACGACGCCGCGCAGGTCGTCCAGCACGGTGTGGTCGCCCACGACGTGGTCGGGCACGATCTGTGCCGCCGAGACGTCGGGTCCCTCGGCCAGGAGCCGGATGCGAAGGCCCAGGGCGATCGCGGGCGGCTGCATCATGCGGGCGAGCTGTCCACCGCCGATGACGGCGAGATCTGGTGTCGGCACGGTCCTCAGCCTATCGGGACCGTGACGCCTACCGGGCGCGGAACCCGCGCCGGTCGCTCACCGTGATCGGCGACAGGTTGCCGAAGCCGCGCAGCGGACGCGGCGGCAGCACGCGCGTGTCGAACTCGTCGCCCAGCGCCTCGGCGGTCGCGGCGTCGACGAGCACGCGGTTGCTGCGGGCGACGTGCGACAGACGTGCCGCGAGGTTGACGGGCGGTCCGTAGACGTCGCCGAGCCGGTTGATGACCGATCCCGTCGCGAGGCCGACGCAGATGTTGGGCAGCTCGGTGCGCGACGCGATCTGCTTGACGAGGTCGAGCGCCGTGCGGGTGCCCTGCCGGGGGTCCTCCGTCACGAACAGCACGGCGTCGCCGAGCGTCTTGATGACGCGCCCGCCGTGCGCCGTGATGATGTCGGCGCAGCGGGTCTCGAAGTTCTCGACCAGGGCGCCGAGGCTGCTGTCGTCGAGACCGTTCGACAACGAGGTGAAGCGCGACAGGTCGGCGAAGCCGACCGTCATGGTCGTCGAGAGCAGCTCGGCGTCGGCGGCCCCCAGCGCCTCGACCCGGGCCGCCGCGGCGGCGAGGTGGCGCCGCCACGCGTAGACCATGAGGTGCTCGAAGCCCGGCGCGGCGGAGCGGGCCAGCTCGGCCGCCGCCTCGAGGCGGGTCGGCGACTTGCCGCTCTCGACGTCGTGCTCGATCTGGTCGACCAGCGCCGACACCTGCCAGTCGGCCAGCCGCGCCATCGTGGCGCCGAGGCCGCGGGTCATCCGCAGCACCGTCGACTCGTCGAGCATCTGGCCGTCGAGCGCGACCGCCACGGCCGCGAGCGCCTTGACGTCGGGCTCGCCGTACGCCAGGGCGTCACCCGTCTCGGGGAACCCCAGCGCCCGCCACAGGCGCAGGCCCCGGGCGTGCTCGACCCCGCCCTGGTCGGTGACCTCGGCGCTGGTCAGCGTCAGGTCGTGCCGCAGGATCAGCCGGGCCAGGGTGTCGCGCAGGTCGGCGCGCTCGACGTCAGACGGACTCATCGTTCCTCTGCGACTCGTGCCGCTCGAACACCAGGTTCGTGACGGTGCGGTGGAACGCCTCGACGCGCGGGATGTCGTCGAGCTCGAGGCCCGCCTGCTCGCTCGCGTCGTGGATGATCAGGGTGCCGCAGCCGAGGATGCGGTCGTTGAGGTTCTTCTCGTACGCGACGTCGTTGATGCGGCTCAGCGGGATGACCCGGCCCGTGCGGGTCAGGATGCCCTTCTGCTCGACGATGCGCTTGTTGGTCAGCGTGTACGTCCACAGGTACCAGCTGAGGAACGGGATCAGCGATCCCCACACGACCAGGATCGCGGCGAGCCCGACGATGATCCAGCCGGCCTTGCCGTCGCCCTTGTCGCCGATCTGGGCGATCAGGAAGCCCGCGGCCACGCACACCACCAGCAGCACGACGAAGGGCAGGAACAGCCGCTTGACGTGGGTGCGGGTCGTCTCGACGGTCTGCTCGCCGTCGATCATCAGCTTTCTGGGCAGGCTCACTTCGTCATCTCCGTCGGAAGGGCAGAGCACGTCGTCGACGACGTGCTCTGTGCCTGGCTGTTCACTCGCTGGCGCTCGCTCATGGCGACGATTCTGTCACTACGCGGGACGCAGGTGGGTGATATCGCCCGCGCTGATCGCGCGGCCGTCGACCAGCAGGCGTCCGTGCTCGTCGAGACCCGTCGCGATGCCCTCCACGGCCTCGTCGCGCGGCAGGCTGACCCGGACGCGCTGGCCGATCGTGACGCAGCGGCGCAGGTAGGACTCGCGGATGCCGGCGGCCGGGTCGCCCTCCGACGCGGCCCAGGCGCGGTAGAGCGCCTCGAGGTTGCGCAGCAGGGAGCGCAGGACGATCGTGCGGTCGGTGTCGGTCGCCCCCTCCAGCGCCAACGAGGTCGCGGTCTCGACCGGCAGCTCGTCGCGCCGCAGGGTCGTGTTGAGCCCGACGCCGACGACCGCGGCGGGCCCGTGGTCGGTCTCGACCCGCTCCAGCAGGATGCCGGCGATCTTGCGCCCGTCGACCTGGACGTCGTTGGGCCACTTGAGCCCCGACTCGACGCCGCACTCGTGCACCGTGGCGTCGACCGCGAGCCCCGCCAGCAGCGGCAGCCACACCCAGCGCGCGGCCGGGACGGCGTCGGGCCGCAGCAGCACCGAGACGATGACGCCCGATCCGGCCGGCGAGCTCCAGGCCCGGTCGAGACGTCCCCGGCCCGACGTCTGGACGTCGGTCGTGTGGACCGTGCCCTCCGGCGCTCCCGCCCGGGCGGCTGCGGCGACGTCGGCGTTGGTGCTGCCGGTCGAGGACGTCACGACGACGTCGGTCCAGAGCCGCCGCGGCCCCGTCAGCGCCGACCGGAGGGCCCCCGCGTCGAGGGGCGGACGGTCGAGGTCGCGGTAGGACATGAGAACAGACTCACATACCCATTCGGCGTGACGGTCGTTACGCTGACCCCCGTGACCGAACAAGAGATCGTTGAGAAGCCCGAGCTGCACACGACCGCCGGCAAGCTCGCCGACTTCATCGAGCGTCGCGACACGGCCCTCGTGGAGATGGCCGAGCGCGCCCACGAGAAGCAGTCGGCCCGCGGTCGCCAGAGCGCCCGCGACCGCATCGACCAGCTGCTCGACGAGGGCTCGTTCGTCGAGCTCGACGCGCTGGCCCGTCACCGCGCGACCGACTTCGGCCTCGACGCGAACCGCCCGCTGGGCGACGGCGTCATCACGGGCTACGGCACGATCGACGGCCGCCAGGTGTGCGTGTTCAGCCAGGACTTCAGCGTCTTCGGCGGCAGCCTCGGCCAGGTCTACGGCGAGAAGATCACCAAGGTCATGGACCTCGCGATCAAGTCGGGCTGCCCCATCATCGGCATCAACGAGGGCTCCGGCGCGCGCATCCAGGAGGGCGTCGTGTCGCTCGGCCTGTACGGCGAGATCTTCAAGCGCAACGTGCACGCCTCGGGCGTCATCCCGCAGATCAGCCTCATCATGGGCGCCAACGCGGGCGGTCACGTCTACTCCCCCGCCGTCACCGACTTCGTGATCATGGTCGACAAGACGTCGAACATGTTCATCACGGGCCCCGACATCATCAAGACCGTGACGGGCGAGGAGGTCTCGATGGAGGACCTCGGCGGCGCCCGCGCCCACAACACCAAGTCGGGCAACGCGCACTACATGGGCGCCGACGAGCAGGACGCGATCGAGTACACCAAGGCGCTCGTCTCGTTCCTCCCCCAGAACAACATGGAGGAGGCCGAGGTCTACCCGGTCGACACCGATCTGGAGCGCACCGAGACCGACTACGCCCTCGACACGCTGATCCCCGACTCGGCCAACCAGCCGTACGACATCAAGACCGTCATCGAGTCCGTGCTGGACGACGGCGACTTCCTCGAGGTCATGCCGCTGTTCGCCCAGAACCTGGTCATCGGCTACGGACGCGTCGAGGGCCGCAGCGTCGGCGTCGTCGCCAACCAGCCGATGCAGCTCGCGGGCTGCCTCGACATCGACGCGTCCGAGAAGGCCGCCCGCTTCGTCCGCACGTGCGACGCCTTCAACATCCCCGTGCTGACGTTCGTCGACGTGCCGGGCTTCCTGCCCGGCACCGACCAGGAGTGGAACGGCATCATCCGCCGCGGCGCCAAGCTGATCTACGCCTACGCCGAGGCCACGGTCCCGCTCATCACCGTCATCACCCGCAAGGCGTACGGCGGCGCGTACGACGTCATGGGCTCCAAGCACCTGGGCGCCGACCTCAACATCGCGTGGCCCTCGGCCCAGATCGCGGTCGTCGGCGCGTCCGGCGCGGTCGGCATCCTGTACCGCAAGGAGCTCAAGGCCGCCGACGACCCCGAGGCCCTGCGCGCCCAGCTCATGACCGAGTACGAGGACACGCTGTGCAACCCGTACCTCGCGGCCGAGCGCGGGTACGTCGACGCCGTTATCGAGCCGAGCCAGACCCGCGCCGAGATCGTCAAGGGCCTGCGCCTGCTGCGCACCAAGCGCGAGACGCTGCCGCCCAAGAAGCACGGGAACATCCCGCTGTGACGGCCGACGAGACGCCCGCCGAGGTCGACGCCCCCGCGCACACGCCCGTGCTGCGGGTCGTCAAGGGCGACCTGACGCCCGAGGAGCTCGCGGCCCTCGTGGCGGTCGTGGCGGCACGCAACGCCGCGGCCGCCAACGCGGCCGGGCGCACGAAGCCGGCTCCCCGCAGCGAGTGGGGCCACCCGTCCCGCCAGGTGCGGGCCGCGCACACGTTCGGTCCCGACCGGTGGCGCCGCTCGACCTTCGGCCGCTGACCGTGAGCGTCCAGGTGCACGATGGGGGCAGGTCCTGTCGTTCCGGCGGCCCGGGACCGACCGCACGTGCCCACATCTCGTGCATCTCGTACATCTCGCGGGTCGGGGCGCGATGACGCTGCGGCCGCTCGCGGACGTGTCGGTGGCAGACTGGTTCCGGGGCGATCCGGCACCTCGTCGGCTGCGGACCACGGTCGGCCCGTCGGGGTTCGAGGCGTACGTCCGCGTGCTGCACTCCGTGGGGGGTGACGGCGAGCGGTTCGAGGGTCACCTCGACGCAGCGCTGCTGACCGCCCTCGTGGACGTGCTCGGGGCGCACACCGCGACCCCCGACGACTGCTTCTTCGCGTTGTGGGAGGGCTACGGCGACATCCACGGCGGCGAGGCGGCCGGCTTCCTCACGGCGTTCTCGGGCCCCCCGAAGTGGCCCGGCCGCATCTTCACCAAGGAGAAGCCCGTCGCACCCCCGCCGCCGGCCTTCCCGCCGCACGTCATGGACGGCCCGCTGCTGAGCGCGAACGACGAGACGTACTTCCTGTTCGGCGGTCCCCTCGCCGACGCCGGACGATGGGGGGCGAAGGGCTACGGCAACGGCGCGCCCCGCGACATCAACAGCCCGAACCTGATGTGGCCCGCCGACCACGCCTGGTTCGTGACGACGGGCATCGAGGGCACGTGGACGGGTGTCGGCGGCAGCGAGTCGCTGATCGCGGCGCTGCTGCGGGACGACCGGCTCGAGACCGTCCGCCAGCGCTACGACGACGGGACCCTGCGCTGATGGCCGCCCCGGTCAGGGTCGTGCTGGCCTCCCAGTCACCGGCGCGCCTCGCGACGCTGCGGTCGGCCGGCATCGAGCCCGAGGTCGTCGTCTCGGGCGTCGACGAGGACCTCGTCACCTCGACCGACGCCGGCAACCTCGCCGCGGCCCTCGCCCAGCTCAAGTGCCGCGCCGTCGCCGAGCGGGTCGGTGCCGACGCCCTCGTCATCGGCTGCGACTCCGTGCTGGCGTTCGAGGGCGAGATCCTCGGCAAGCCCGACGGGCCGGACGACGCGACGGCCCGCTGGCGGCGCATGCGCGGGCGCAGCGGGGTGCTGCACACGGGACACTGCGTGCGGCGCGGCGACGACGAGTTCCTCGAGACGGCCTCGACGGTCGTGCACTTCGCCGACGTCACCGACGCCGAGATCGCGGCGTACGTCGCGACCGGCGAGCCCCTCCACGTGGCCGGGGCCTTCACGATCGACGGCCTGGGCGGCGCCTTCGTCCGGGGCATCGAGGGCGACCACCACAACGTCGTCGGGCTGTCGCTGCCCCTGCTGCGACTGCTCGTCGGCGAGCTCGGCGTCGCCTGGACCGATCTGTGGGAGCGGACGAACTAGGGCGAATGTTTGGTCTGGGGCTCCCGGAGGTGCAAGGATGGACGAACGATGGCAACCACACCCCGCAAGCGCCGCTACCACGCATCCAGTCCCTTCCAGGCCGGACCGGAGGTGGTGCACGAGGTCTACGAGGTCGGTGCACGCGTCTCGCACGACACCTACGGCATGGGCCGCATCGTCAGCCTCCAGGGCACGACGTCGGCGCAGGTCGACTTCGGCGACGGCGCCAAGCACATCCCGCTGCCCTGCGCGAAGATGAGCGCGCTCTAGCCGCCGCCTCCCCCGGCTACAACCGGCGCGGAGCCGCCGTCCGCCGGACGGCCGGCGCAACGGGCCGACCGACCAGGAAGCCCTCGACCGATCCCGTGTCGAGCGCCCGACGGTAGACTTGGCAGGCCTGCGCGACGGCGTCGACGGTCAGGGCGACGTCGGCGTCGGTGTGCGCCGCCGACGTGACGAACGACTGCCCCAGCACGCCACGACGCAGCAGCTCCTGCAGGAACAGCGTGCGCCACGCCTGGCTGGGCCGGCCCTCGGGATCGCGCGTGCCGAACACGAGGCACGACGGACGTCCCGACACCGTGACGTGCTCGCCGACCCCCGCCGCGTCCGCGGCCGCGCGGACGCCGTCGGCGAGGTCGCGCCCCGCCCGCTCCATCAGCCCGACGGGGTCGCCGGACGTGTAGGCGTCCGCGACGGCCAGGAACGCCGCGAGCCCCGACGTCTCGGGACCGTGGGTCGTCGACAGCAGGAACACCCGGTCGGCGTCGGTGTTGAGCCCGCCGAGCTCCATGACGTCACGGCGTCCGGCCAGCGCCGACACCGCGAAGCCGTTGCCCATCGCCTTGCCCCAGCACGACAGGTCGGGCGTCACGCCGTACACGTGCTGCGCCCCGTGCGCCGACCAGCGGAAGCCCGTGATCATCTCGTCGAGCACCATCAGCGTGCCGTGGCGGTCGCACGCCGCCCGCACGCCCTCGAGGAAGCCGGGATCGGGCTCGGCCGATCCGGTCGCGGCCTCGAGGAACACGCACGCCACGTCGTCGCCGGCCAGTGCCTGCTCGAGCGAGTCGAGGTCGTTGTACGCGAAGCGGACGGTCAGGGGCCGCGCGAGCTCGTCGGTGCCGGCCGCCATCGCGGTCGTGCCGATGAACCAGTCGTCGACCGAGAAGAAGGGCTGGTCGCTGATGGCGATCTTGTGGCGACCCGTCGCCGCCCGGGCCAGCCGCACCGCCGCGGTGGTCGTGTCGGAGCCGTTCTTGGCGAACTTGACCATGTCGGCCGTGGGCACGAGCTCGAGGAAGCGCTCGGCGGCGGTCAGCTCGATCTCGGAGGGCCGGCTGAAGCTGTTGCCGCGGGCCAGCGCCGCGGTGACGGCGTCGACGACCGGCGCGTAGGCGTGCCCGAGCGTGACCGACCGCAGCCCCATGCCGTACTCGACGTACTCGCGTCCGTCGACGTCCCAGACGCGCGCCCCTGCGCCGTGCGTGAGCACGGGCGCCATGCCGTCGGGGTACTGGTCGGAGCCGCGCGCGTAGGTGTGGGCGCCACCCGGCACGAGCTCGTGCAGGCGCGCCTGACGGGCCGTCGAGACGGGCAGGAACGGCTCAGCCATGGTGGGTGCTCCCGGTGGTGAGGGCTGCCGAGCCGGCCAGCGCGACGAGGACGTACAGCAGGGTCGAGATCTGCGCGAAGCCGCCGATGTCGAGGATCAGGGCCACGACCGCGGCGGCCGTGACGGCGCCGAGGATGCCGTTGACGAGCTCGAAGTCGCCGGCGCCCGGCGACGTGACGCCGCGGCGCGACGCCCGGAACGCGATGAGCCAGGCCCCGCCGACCAGCATCAGGAGCGCCGCGAGCCCGACGACCCCCGACTCGACGAGACGCGTCAGGTAGAAGTTGTCGAGCACGGGCTGCTGCGCGACGTCGTACGTGCCCGCGCCCTGGCCGAGCAGCCAGTGGCTCGGCAGCCGCTCGAGCGCGTACGACAGGCCGGACGTGCGGGAGCCGACCGAGTTGTCGGACGTCCCCCCGACCAGCACGTCGGCCAGGCGCGACACGAGCGGAACCCCCGCCACGACGGCGCCCACCACCACGAGGACGACGGCCGACCCGCCCGTCACGACCCGCCGCACGGGCCAGCGCCACGCCATGACGACGAGGGCCGCCGCGATGCCCACGAACGCCGAGCGCGAGATCGTCGACACCGCTCCGAGCGCGATGACCGCCGACGCCACGGCCCACGGCCATGCCGTGCCGCCGCGCGCGCGGCGCGAGAGCGTCAGGCCCAGCGCGAGCGGGAAGACCACGGTCAGGACGGCGGCCAGCTCGAGCGGGTGCCCCGCGCTGCCCGCGGGGCGGACCGCGCCGGCGCGCAGCAGCTCGCCGGCCATCGCGCCGCTGCCCTGGTCGGTCAGCCCGGGCAGGACCAGCGCCCCGGCCAGCTCGACGCCCGTCGCCACCTGCAGCAGGGCCAGCACGGCGCTGACCGCCGCACCGACGACGACGCCCTGGACGACGCGCACGAGATCGGCGGCGCTGCCGATGACGACCATGACCAGCAGGACCGCGGCGAGCATCCCGACCTCGCGGGTCACGAGCTGCAGCGACTGCGAGGCCTGGTCGCCGACCGGGCCGCGCACCATCAGGCCGGCGCACGAGACCAGGGTCGCCGCGAGCATGCCCATCGCGAGCAGCGCGGACGGGCGGTGCGGCGGCCGGACGTGCTGGCGTCCGAGCCAGCACAGCAGCAGGAGCAGACCCCCGACGTACCAGGCGATCGAGACGGGCGTCAGGCCCAGCGTGAACGGGACGACGACCGACTGGCGCGTCGCGAGGAGCCAGCCGCAGACCACCGCGACGACCGTCGCGCCGACGCCGACGCGGTCGTCGACCACGACGCGGGGGCCGCGCACGCCGGTCGGGCCGGCGGCTGCGTCAGCCACGACCCGGGCGGATTGGGCGCGAGCGCTCGACCTGCCGTGTGCCGGACCGCTGCTGGGCCTCGAGCCGGGCCTCGGCGTTGCGCCACGCCTGCCGCGCCTCGGCGCGGGTCAGCGGCACGTTGCGCCCGCTGCGCTGCCACTCGTCCTGCAGCAGCTCGCGGACCGCCGATCGGGGGACGCCGCTGCGACCGGGGCCGTCGCCGCGCCCACCCTTCAGCAGGGGGGTCAGCGCCACGAGGGCCACGAGCGCGACGAACCCGGCCGCCAGGCCCGTCACGCCGGCCGCCCGCAGCTGGGCGTTGCCGACCGCGACACCCGTCGTGGGTGCGGCGGACGTGACGGTCGTGGCCTGCGAGGCCGGTGCGACGCTCGCCGACGTCTGGATCGCGGTGAGCTGCGTCGAGACCTGCTCGACGAGGGCGGCGGCGGCCCCCTGCGCACCGTCGGCGCTGTCGCCCGACGCGGTCAGCGAGATCAGCGGCGTCAGCTGGGCCACCGCGGCGTTGTCGCTGCTGAGCGTGTCGGCCGAGTAGACGCCGTCGCCTCCGGCGGCGACGACCGCGTCGCGGACGTCGTCGCCCTCGAGCTGCGTGCTGACGGTCAGCGCCAGCTGGCTGATGTTGTAGTCGAGGTTGACCAGCGGGTTGGCAGCGGCGCCCCCGTCGGCGGCCGGCGGCGGGATGACCAGCACGACGGCACGGCTCTCGTACGTCGTCGACGCGGACGTCCACCCGTAGGCGGCGCCCAGCACCCCGACGACCGCGACCAGGAGCAGCGCGACGGGCCGCCTCGTGAGCGACCGCACCAGCTCGTCAACCCGCACAGCTCGTCCTCCACGTCTCGGCTCGTCGTCTCGTCCGGCGGCTTCTCCACCGGTGGATAGTCTCGTGGTGCATGAGTATCGGGAGCGGCAACCATGACGGACGAATCGTCCGCGTTCGCGCGAACCGGCGTGTGGCCCCGGCCACGGCCGGTCCGCGACGCGTCGACGGCCTCGACGTGCTCCTGCGCGCCCCGCGCCTGACCGACGGGCCGTCGTGGCGACGGGCGCGGCTGCTCGACGAGGCGCGGCTGCGGCCGTCCCTGTCACGTGGCCTCGACACCTGGGACCGCGAGAGCTCGCTGACCGCCTGGGTCGAGCGCGTCCACGACCTCCGCGCCGGCGCCCGCGACGGCACCGTCGTGCCGCACGTGCTGGCGCAGGCCTCCGGCGACGTCCTCGGCGAGATCACGTTCGCGATCGACGCCCGCTCGGGTCTGGCCGAGCTGTCGCTGTGGACGGCGCGCAGCGTGCCGCACGCGGTGACGACGTGGTCGACGGCGACGGCGGTGCTGGGGGTCCTCGAGCGCCCGCACGTCGTGCCGTGGGTCGTGGCCCCCGTGGCGGTGGGCAACCCCGGGCCGTCCGGGCTGCTCGCACGGGCCGGCTTCGAGCCGAGCGGCACGGCGCGGCTGCTGCGACCGTACGGCGGGGTGCCGGCCGATCACGTCGTCTGGCGGCTCGAGAACACCGCCGCGACCCGCGACCACCTGCACGCCCAGATCGCCTGAGGCACCCCCGTGGGCGGGTTCAGGCGGAGGCGCGCAGGATGCCCGCCAGGACGGCGCTCATGCCCGCGGACGTCATCGCGGTGCGGGCGTGCTCGGCCGCGGCGCGGCCCATCGCCCGGGCGCGGTCGGGGTCGGCGAGCAGCTCGCGCAGCGCGGACGCGAAGGCGTCGACGTCGTCGGGCGGCACCAGCAGCCCGGTGACCCCGTGCTCGACGTACTCGGAGATGCCGGGGTTGTCGGTCACGACGATCGGTCGTCCGCTCGCCATGGCCTCGAGCACGACCGTCAGCCCCGAGCCCGTGCGCGTCGGGCGCAGCGCGATCGCGACGGCCGTCGACCGTCCGTACAGGTCGCGCATGCGCCCACCCATGCGACCCGTGTAGAGCGTGCCGAGGTCGTCCGGCAGGTCGACCGGCAGGCCCGTCGCGAGCTCGAGCCGGGCCTCCGGCACGGTGTCGCGGGTGCGGCGGACCGCCTCGACCAGCAGGGCGTGGTCGCGGAAGCGGTCCTCCCCCGCGCTCGCGACGGTCGGCGTCGCGAGCGCCCACGGCTGCTCGGGGTAGAAGTCGGTGTCGATGCCCAGCGGCACGTAGTGCACCCGGTGCCCCGGGACGCCCCACTCGCGCGACAGCACCGGCACCATCGCGCTGCACTGCGTCCACACGGCAGCGGCCCGGGGCAGGGCGACGGACGCGAGGCGGCGCTGCACCGGATGGGCCTCCTCGCGGGTCGTCAGCCACCCGATGCCGGTCACGACGGGCGCGAACCGCGAGTGTGGCGCACACAACGCCGCAGGAACCCCGGTTCGCTCGTCATAGGCCAGCACGACGTCACTCTCACCTCGTGACATCCGGCGCAGGTCCAGCAACGCCTCGACCGGTTCGAGCCCCGACGTCCGATAGCGCAACGACCGCGCGACCCGGGCCCAGGGGCCCGTCAGCTCGCGATCACCGAAGGTGACGTCGAAACCGTGATCCCGGAGGTGGTGGAGCCCGTATGGCGACGAGTCGGGGACCTCACCACGCGCCGAGCGGCGAGCCCAGTCGGCCGCGGCCGTCCCGTCGGGAAGAGGCACGAACACCCGCATCAGCAGAGCTCCCCTCGTCGCCGTCGGAGACCGACCCTACCGTCTCGGTGCCGCTGCCGACGGCGAAGCGCATGGCCGCCGCCTTCGGATACCAGCTGGTGTTCCGGGTGCTCGGCATGGTCGCGTCGATCGTCACGGTCGCGCTGACCGTGCGCCACCTGGGTGGCGACGACTACGGCCACCTCACCACCGCGATCGTGTTCGTCAGCCTCTGGACGAGCTTCACCGAGCTCGGCATCGGTGCGGTCGTCGTGCGCCGCGTGACGTCGGGGCACGGCGACCTCGAGCGGCTCGTGCGCATCAACACCGGCCTGTCGCTGGTGTACGGCGTGCCCCTCGCGCTCGTCGCGACGGTCACCGGCCTGCTGGTCTACTCCGGCGAGCGCGAGGTCATGACGGTGCTGCCGATCGTCGCGATCGGCCTGGCCCTGACGACGGTCGGCTCGTGCGTGCAGCCGGTGTTCCTCGCGACCGTCCGGTTCAAGGCCGTCGCGTGGTCGGACGTCGTGAGCCGTGTGCTGTCGCTCGGCGTGACGCTCGTGCTGCTGCAGACCGGTGCGGGGCTCGTGTGGTTCGCGATCGTCCAGGTCGTCCCGCCCCTGGTCGTCCTCGTGGTGCAGGGCGTCGCGGCGTCGCGCATCGTCAGCTGGCGGCCCGTCTTCGCGCTGCGCGAGAGCTGGGACCTGCTGCGCGAGAGCCTGCCCCAGACCGCGGTGCTCGTGATCGGCGTCCTGTACTGGCGCATCGACGGCGTGATGCTGAGCCTGCTCGACACCCCGCTGCAGGTCGGCACGTACTACCTCGCCTCGACGCTCGCGTTCACGCTGTCGGTCATCCCGACCTTCTTCGCGTCGTCGACGCTGTCGATGATGACGGGCCTGTGGGGCAGCGACCGCGAGCGGTTCGCGACGTTCACGGCCCGCAGCGTCGAGACCATGATGTTCGTCGGCGCGCCGATCGCGGTCGTGGGGCTCGTGCTGGCGGGGCCCGTCGTCCACCTGATCGGCTCGGCCGAGTTCGTCGACGACGGCACGCCGACGCTCGCCCTGCTGTTCGTCGCCGTCGGCGTGACGTTCCTGAACGGCACCGTCAGCCAGGCGCTGTTCGCGGCCCACCAGCAGGTCTTCCTGGTGCGGCTCAACGTCGTCAACCTGATCGTCAACATCGTCCTGAACCTGCTGCTGATCCCGGTCTGGGGCGCGGTGGGTGCCGCCGCGGCCCTGCTCGTGACCGAGCTCAGCGGCCAGGTCGTCGCGTCGTGGAAGCTCTCGCGGCACAGCAGCTACCGGACGCCGTGGCGGTTCGCGATCCGGCTCCTCGCCTCGCTCGTCGTCGCCGCGGGCGTCGCCGAGCTGCTGCGCCCCGCGCCGGTGCTGCTGGCCGTCGCTGCGGCGGGGGTCGCGTACCTCGCGGTCAACGTCGTGATCGGCCCCGTGCACCTGCGCACGGTCCGCGACATGCTCCGCGCCGGCCAGGAGACCGCGGAGGTGACGTCGCCATGAGCCGCCCCCTCGCGATCTGCTGCGTCGCCTACCGCACCCCCGACCTGCTGCGCTCGTGCCTCGCGACGCTCGCGGCGCACCTGCCGGATGTGCCGGTGCACGTGCACGACAACTCCGCCGAGCACGCCACCGAGCTCGACGACGTCGTCCGCGACCACCCCGACGTCACGTGGCACCGCGGCGGGCGCAACATCGGCTTCGCGGCGGCGGTCAACGCCCTCGCGGCGTCCGTGCCCGGCCACGACCTGCTGCTGGTCAACCCGGACGCCCTGCTGCAGGGACCGCTGACCGCGACGCTCGCCGCGATCCGCGGTCCGGGCGTCGCCGCGGCCGCGCCCCTGACGCCCCCGTCCAGCGGGGCCGGACGTCCGTGGGACGTCGCGCACCGCCCGCGCGGCGTCGTGCGCGCCCTGGTGTCGGCGGCGGGCTACGCCGAGCAGCTGCGGCGCACCCCCCTCTCGGAGCTGTACGCCGAGCGGCCCGGCGACGTCGACGGCTACCTGACCGGTGCGTGCCTGGCCATCAGCCGCGAGGCGTGGGACGCGATCGGCGCGTTCGACGAGGAGTACTTCCTCTACGGCGAGGAGTCGCAGTGGCAGCAGCGGGCGCGGGCGGCGGGCTGGCGTCTCGTGCTGGCCGACGAGCCGGGCGTGCTGCACGAGTCGGCCGGCACCGTGGCGTCCGACCCCGCGGCGTCGACCCGATCGGGCGACCTGCTGCGCACCAACATCGCCCTGCAGATCGACCAGTCCGGCGGCACCGGCTCGCGGCGCGGCGACCTGTACCTCGCCGGCACCTCGGTGCTCGACCGGGTGCAGCGCTCGAAGCGCCGCACCCGGGCGCGGCGTGGCGCGACCGACCGTCCGTCGGTCGTCCTGACGATCAATCGGCTCGTGTACGGCGGTGCCGAGCGTCACCACGTCGTCCTCGCCACCGAGCTCGCGCGGCGCGGCCACGACGTCACGATCGTCGCCCTGCAGCGCTTCGGACCCCTGGTCGCCGAGGTGCCCCACTCCGTCCGCGTCGTCCGGCAGCCGTGGTGGGCACCGGCGACCGACCTGCCGCCGGGCCCGTCGGTCGTCGTCACGGGCGACACCAACACCGAGACGGGCTTCGGCACGCTGTGGCGCGCGCGCCCCGGCGCCGACGACCGTCGCTGGCTCGTCGGCGCCCACGTGCCGCCCGACCCGGACGGACCGACGTACTCGGCGGGGCTGGCGCGCGCGATGCGGCGCGCCGACGGCTTCGTCGCGCTGTCGCCACGCCACCGCGAGCAGGTCGAGGCCCACCACGACCTCGCCCGGCGCCGGTTCGTCGCCCCGAACGGGGTCGCGCACGCCGCCGGGCTGGCCGACGTCCCGCCGCGACCGGAGCGCTCCCCCGGCGCCCCGCTGCGGCTCGTCATGATGTCGAGGATCGTCGAGCTCAAGAACCCCCACCTGCTGGTCGAGGCCCTCGACGGGCTGCGCGACCGGGCGTGGACGCTCGACGTCTTCGGCGACGGTCCCGACCGCGAGCGCCTCGAGGCGCTGACCCCCGCCGACCTGCGCGACCGCGTGCGCTGGCGGGGCTGGTCGCCCGGCCCCGACCACGCCTTCGCCGACGCCGACGTCGTGTGCCTGCCGAGCCGGTCCGAGGCGTTCCCGCTCACGATCCTCGAGGCGATGGCCCGCCGCCTGCCCGTCGTGGCCTCGGCGACGTGCGCCGTTCCCGACATGCTCGACCACGGCCGCGCGGGCGTCGTCGTCGACGACGTCACGGTGCAGGGGTGGCGCACGGCGCTGGCCGCGGTGCTGGACGACCCGACGGGCCTGCCCGCCCTCGCCGACCGCGGCCTCGCGCGCATGCGCGACCGCTACACGATCGAGGCCATGGCCGACGCCTACGAGAACGCGATCACGGAGGTCCTGTCGTGAAGATCCTGTGGATGTCCCCCTGGATGCGCCCCCTGGCCCGCGTCCACGCCGACGCGCTGCGCTCGGTCGGCCACGACGTGCGGCTCCTGACGTCCGACCAGCACCCCGAGTCGGGGCCCGCGCGCCACGACGAGTGGGTGCTCGACCCGCGGCCCAAGCAGGCGTCGACGTACCGGCCGTTCCTGCGGGTGCGCCGCGAGGTGCGCGACTTCGCCCCCGACGTCGTCGTCTCCGAGCTCGTCCGCGACCCCCGCTGGATCTCGCTGGCCGGTGCCGCGCCGCGCATCGACGTCGTCCACGACGACCGGCCGCACGACGCCGGCGAGGAGCGCCCGCGGTGGGAGCGGGCGGTCTTCGACCGGTGGCGGGCCCGATCCGACCTGACGGTGTTCTTCAGCGAGTACGTCGCCGAGCAGGCCGGCCGGGGCGACCGCACCGTCGTCCCGCTCAGCAGCGACGTCGCCGACTCAGCCGTGCCGCCGTTCGTCGAGGCCCACGGGCGCCGCGACTTCGTGCTGAGCGGCCGCCTCAACGCCTACAAGAACATCCCCGTCGCGCTCGAGGCCTGGGCGATGCACCGCGACGGACCGCACCACCGCGGCGACGAGCTCGTCCTGATCGGCGACGGCGACCTCGCGGGCGACCTGCCGGCCGGCGTCCGCTGGCAGCGCGGACCGTTCCGCTACGCCGACGAGCTCGGCACCCTCGCCCGCGCGAAGGGCTCGCTGGTGCACTACCGCCGGGCGACGCAGAGCGGCGTCCAGGTGCTCGCGATGCAGCTCGGCGTCATGCCGCTGGTGTCGCCGGAGGGCGCCCTGCCCGAGCTGCAGCCGCCCGGCGGGCCCGTCGTCGACGTCGACGACGCCCGCGGCCTGGCCGATGCGCTCGACGTGCTCGCCGACCCGGCCGAGGCCGAGCGTCAGGGCCGGGTCGCGCGCGACACCTACACGCAGCGGCACGGACGCCCGCACGTCGCGGCGGCCCTCGGCGAGGCGATCAGCCGCGTGACCGCCGCGCGGCGCGATCGAGGCTGATCCACAGCTCGGTCAGGTCGTCGTACCAGTGGTCGACGTCGAAGTGCTCGGCGCGCGACCGGGCGGCGGCCGCGACCCGCTGCCGCAGGGCCGGGTCGTCGACGAGACGGCGCAGGGCCACGGCCAGCGCGTCGACGTCGCCCGGCTCGACCAGCAGGCCCTCGACGCCGTCGCCGACGACGTTCGGGATCCCGCCGACGGGGCTGACGATCGGCGCGAGACCCTGGGCCATCGCCTCGAGCATCGCCATCGGCAGGCCCTCCTCGTAGCTCGGCAGCAGGAAGACGTCCGACCGGCGCACGAGGTCGTCGCGCTCGGCGGGACCCTGCCAGCCGCGCACCTCGACGACGTCCGACACCCCGGCCCGCGCGACGACCGCGCGCACCTCGTCGACCTCGCCGTCGCCGGCCAGCACGACGCCCAACCGCCCCCGGACGTCGGACGGCAGCTGCGCCACGGCCGCGACGACGTCGTAGCTGCCCTTGCGGTGACCGAGACGCCCGAGCGAGACGGCTCGGACGACGTCGTGGGCGCCGGGCACGGCGTGCCTCGCGGCGGGCCGGGGCAGCACGACGGGGTTGTGCAGCACCCGGATGCGCTCCTCGTCCATGTGCAGGCGCCGGCCGAACTCGGTGACGTGGTGCGTCGCCAGCACGAGCCAGACGTCGGCCGCCACGCCCCGCCGCACCAGCGCCCGGCCCCACGCCGGCAGGCGGTCGAACCAGCCCGCGAAGTCGTAGCTGTGCTCGTGCACGACGGTCGCCGTGCCGCGCAGCCGGGCCGCCGCGAGCGGCAACGACTTGCGGGCGACGCTGCCGCCGTGAGCCAAGTGCACGTGCAGCACGTCGACGCGGCCCGCCAGGATCAGCGCGGACGCGACGAGCATGCCGCGCAGGCCCAGCAGCGTCCGGCGCACGAGCCCGTGGTCGGCGTACGTCGGGACGACGCGGATCGTGACCCGCGGATCGGGGTGGGCCTGCATCAGCGTCAGGACCGTGGCCATGCCGCCGCGGCTGTCGGCCGACAGCGGCGCGGGCCCGATCGTCAGCACCCTCACGGGGCGCGGCTCACCCATCGGCCCGGCCCCTCGTGGGAGGTCGGCCTACCATGGACGACATGCCGCAGCCGCTCGTCCGACGCGTGGCCCACGGGGTCGAGATGCTGCCGGCGACGGCCCGCATCGCGGTGCGGCGGGCGCGCCGACGACGACGTCCCGACCGCGACGCGACCGCGACCTGGACGTCCACCGGACGGCGCGGCACCGTCGAGGTGACACCGCCGCGATCGGCCGTGCTGGTCGACGGCGTGGCCGTCGGACGGCTCACGTGCCGCGTCGACGCCGGCACCTCGACCGCCGAGTGCTCGTCGCAGGTGCCCGACGAGATGACGTCGGACGTCGTCGACCTCGTCGTCGCGGGCGTGCGGGCGGGCGTGCGCCGGGTGGCGTGGTTCGTGCCGGTCGACGACACCGCGCTCGAGGCGACGCTGGCCACCTCCGGATTCGTCTGCGAGGGCTGGGCGGCGCCGCCGATCGGCGACGGGCGGGAGCACCGGCAGTGGGCGCTGCTCACCTGATCACGACGGCTCACGGTCACCCCTGACGACCCATCGCCCCGCGAGTGCGGGGTACGAGGCCTCGAGCTCGGGCAGCAGGTCGGGCAGCGTCAGCAGCACCAGGTCGGGCGAGGACGCCACGAGGTCGTCGGGCGAGACGATCGGGACGTCGGTGCCCGGCATGCGCCGCCCCTGCTTGCCGGGCGACGCGTCGGCGACCGCCCCGAGCAGCGAGGCGTCGACGCCGGCCAGCCCGAGCTGGGCGACCGCCACGGACGCGGCGCCGTAGCCCAGCACGCGCCGACCCTCGGCCGATCGCGCCTCGAGCCAGCTGCGGAGCCCCGCGACGTCACGGTCGACCGTGGCCTGCAGGCGGCCGACGACCGCGGCATCGGTGACGCCGAGGGCGTCCTCGTCGGCCAGCATCGCGTCGACGCCGGCGTCGGGCCCGTGCTCGCCGTGCCGTGCCGCGGCCAGCACCGTCCCGCCGTAGAGGTCGAACGACTCGACCCCGACGAGCGACATGCCGACGTCGGCGAGCAGGCGGCGCAGCGCCGTCAGCGAGTAGTACGCGGCGTGGCCATGCCGCAGCGACGCCCACTGGGAGTGGCGCACGATCGCCGCCAGCGAGTGGAACTGGACCAGCAGGACGCCGTCGGCGTCGGTCGCCGCGGCGCGCGCACGCCACGCCGTGCGCTGGTCGGGCTCGTGCATCACGCCGAAGCTGTCGAGCACGACCGACGCGCGACCGGACGTCTCGACGTGACCGCGCGCAGTCATGAGCGGCACCCAGGTGCCCCCGTGCGGGCTGGGGAACTCGCGCACCGTCCGGCCCGGCAGCCAGCCGCGGTCGGCGGCGACCGCCACGGCGCGGCCCGCCTGCTCGACCAGCGCGCGCGGCTCGACGCCGAGGGGCTGCTCCGGCTCGGTGTCGTCGTGGACGATCTGCGCCAGCCCGCACGTGCGGCACAGCGCCATCGCGAGGGGGTGCCGCGGATCGGCCGCCGGGTCGCTCGTGACGGGCGGGAACGTGTCGGCGACCGGGACGCTGCCGAGGTCGAGCACGACCTCGGTGGCGTCGGACCCGCAGGCGCAGCACGTGGGGGGCGTCGTCATGGCAGCATGACCCCATGCGCGTCGACGGCACGTCCCTGCACGAGGTCCTGCTGATGGTCCCGGAGGAGTTCGGCGACGACCGCGGCTGGTTCGCCCGCACGTTCGACACCGCGATCTTCGACCGTGCCGCCGCCGAGGCCGGCATCGCCGTGCGCTCGGCCGACTTCACCCAGGACTCGCAGTCGAGGTCGCGACGAGGCGTCGTCCGCGGCCTGCACGGTCGCGGGGGTCGCGGCGAGGCCAAGCTCGTGCGGTGCGCGCACGGCTCGGTCGTCGACGTGCTGGTCGACGTCCGGCCGGACTCCCCGACCTTCGGCCAGCAGGCGATGTTTGAGCTCGACGACGAACGCCACGCGCACCTCTACGTCCCGCCCGGCTTCCTGCACGGGTTCCAGGTGACGAGCGAGTCGGCCGACGTCTGCTATCGCATCGACCGCCCGCACGAGCCCGGCGAGGACATCGGCGTCGCGTACGACGACCCCGACCTCGCGATCGCGTGGCCCGATCCCGTGACGATCGTGTCGGATCGCGACCGGTCGGCCGGCTCGTGGGCGAGCCTCCGGTCGTCGCTGATCTGATCTCGTGGCACCGGCCCTCATCGGATCAGCGGCCTCATGCTCTCGTCGAGGCTGCCCTCGGCCTGCCGCCGCTTCAGCACCGCGAGCCGGGTGAAGCGCTGCTCGAACGACTCCTGCGTCAGCCCGTGGCGCGTGTAGTGGTCGAACAGCTCGGCGGCACCGTCGGCGATCGACCACGTCGCGTCGTAGCCGGGCAGGACCTGGCGGATCAGCGAGAAGTCGACGCGGTACGACCGGGGGTCGGCGCCCGTCTCGCCCGTGATCGACAGCCGTGAGCCCGGGACGGTGTCGGCGACGGCCTGCGCGATCTCGGCGACCGTGACGTTGTTCGCCTCGGTGCCGACGTTGAACGCGCGGTCGTGGATCGCGTCGGCGGGCGCCTCGAGCGTGCGGACGAACGCCGTCGCGATGTCGCGCGCGTGCACCAGCGGGCGCCACGGGGTGCCGTCCGACAGCACCTTGACCTCGCCGGTCAGGACGGCGTGCCCCACGAGGTTGTTGAGCACGATGTCGGCGCGCAGGCGCGGCGAGAACCCGAAGGCCGTCGCGTTGCGCAGGTACGACGGGCTGAACGAGTCGTCGGCCAGCTCGCTGACGTCGGCCTCGACCCGCACCTTGCTCTCGGCGTAGGGCGTTAGGGGGTTGAGGGGCGCGTCCTCGGTCACGAGGCCGTCGCCCGCCGAGCCGTACACCGAGCACGTCGAGGCGTACAGGAAGCGCGAGACGCCGGCCTCCTTGGCCGCCCGCGCCAGGCGCACCGACGCGGCGTGGTTGATGTCGTACGTGATCTGGGGCGCCAGGGCGCCGAGGGGGTCGTTCGAGAGCGCCGCGAGGTGGATGACGGCGTCGAAGCCCTCGAGGTGCTCCGGCGTGACGTCGCGCAGGTCGACCGCGAGCGTGTCGGGGTCGACCGGCGCGGGGCCGATGACGCAGTCGGCGAACAGGCCCGTGTCGAGGCCCGTGACGTCGTGACCGGACTCGGCCAGCATCGGCGCCATGACGGTGCCGAGGTAGCCCTGGTGGCCGGTGAGGAGGACCTTCATGCGTGTTCAGCTCCTGGAAGAGGGCGGGAGGAGGGAGGGGGTGCGAGGGACAGGACGGCCTTCTCGACGACGAAGGCCTCGGCGTGCTCGTGGTGGCACTGCACGCCGCGCAGGCGCATGAGGGCCGCGAACGCCGACTCGTCGTACCAGTCCTTCGACTGCTGCGAGGGGTACGACGACATCAGGACGCGCAGCTTCTGGGCCGCGACGTCGGGCTCGAGCGGGTGCATCAGGACGGGTTGCGGGGTGTCGGTCTCCCACTTGAGGATCTCGTAGCCCAGCACGAGGTGGTCGCGGAACTCGGTCGGCGCGAGCTCGGCGACGAGCCGGTGGTCCTGGTGCGCGTCGCGCCGGTGCGGGGCGAAGACCAGGTCGGCGTCGCCGCCGCGGGCGAACTCGCCCATCGCGTCCTTGATGCGGTCCCAGTGGGCGGGGGCGCGACCGTCGGGAACGTCGAGGATCGTCAGGTCGACGTCGCCGGCCAGGGCCGCGAGGGCCGCCCGCTCCTCGCTCTCGCGGGGGGTGCCGGCGCCGCCGAGCACGAGCGCCCGCACCCGGACGTCGGGGTGCGTCCGCTTGAGCGTCAGCAGCGTGCCCCCCATGCCGATCGCGAGGTCGTCGCAGTGCGCCGCCAGGAGGGCGACCTCGCGGACGTCGTCGAGGCCGAGCCGGATCATGCGGTCACACCGCGGTCCTCCCAGACGGCCCACGGACGGCTGCCGTCGGAGTAGGCGGCGTCGAGCTCGGCCCGCTCCTTGAACGTGTCGGCGGGCTTCCAGAAGCCGTCGTAGCGGTAGCCGTAGAGCCTGCCCTGCGCCGCGAGCGCCGTGCACGCGTCCGCCACGAGGTCGCCGTTCTCGGGCAGGTGGTCGAAGACCTCCTGCGACAGCACGAAGTAGCCGCCGTTCTCGCCCAGCGGCAGGTCGCTCACGGGCGAGATGCCCGTGACGCCACCGCCGTCGGCGACGTCGACGATGTGGAACGACGACTGCGGCGGCACGACGATCATCGACGCTGCGGCGCCGAAGTCGTGGAACTCCTTGATCATGGCGTCGAGCGGGGCGTCGCACAGCACGTCGGCGTAGTTGGCCAGGAAGAACTCGTCGCCCTCCAGGTGGGGGCGCACCCGGCGCAGACGCTCGCCGATCGGCGTCTCGAGCCCCGTGTCGACGAAGGTGATCGACCAGTCGCTGATGTCGGTCGACAGCAGCTCGACCTTGCCGTCGCGCAGCACGAAGTCGTTCGACTCGGTCTCGGAGTACGACGTGAAGAACTCCTTGATCTGCTTCGCGCCGTAGCCGAGGCACAGCACGAACTCGGTGTGGCCGAAGTGCGCGTAGTACCGCATGACGTGCCAGATCAGGGGGCGCGGGCCGACCATCTGGAGGGGCTTGGGGATGACGTCGGCGTCGCCGTTGCGCATGCGCATGCCGTAGCCACCGCAGAAGAGCACGACCTTCATGACAGGACCTCCGTGGGAGTGGCGGCCGCGGGGGCCGGGACGGTGTGGACGTGCGGCAGGGGCACGACGATCTCGCCGCCCCAGTCGCGGACGTACAACAGCTGGGCGGCGATCTCGGTCTCGAGGTTCCACGGCAGCACCAGGACGACGTCGGGCCGGTCGTCGGCGATGCGCTCGGGCGCGTGGATCGGGACGCGTGTCCCGGGGGTGAACCGGCCGTGCTTGTAGGGGTTGCGGTCGACGGTGTACTCGAGCAGGTCGGGGCGGATGCCGCAGTAGTTGAGCAGCGTGTTGCCCTTGCCCGGCGCGCCGTAGCCGACGACCCGGCGGCCGGCTGCCTTGGCGTCGAGCAGGAAGCGCAGCAGCTCCTGGCGCACCCGCTGCGAGCGGGGCTCGAGGTCGAGGTAGCCCTCGACGGCGTGCAGGCCGGCCGCCGCCTCCTCGGCGAGAGCGTCGGCGACGGCGAGGCTCGGCTCGCCCGCGGCCTCGGCGGGCCGGGCCCACACGCGGATCGAGCCGCCGTGCGTACCGATCAGGTCGACGTCGACGACCGTCAGGCCCGCGGTGGCGAGGGCCCGGCTGATCGACAGGACCGTGTAGTACTGGAAGTGCTCGTGGTAGACCGTGTCGAACTGGCCCAGCGCGACGAGGTTGAGGGCGTGGTGCACCTCGATGCTGACCCAGCCGTCGTCGGCCGTCAGCGTCCGCAGGGCCCGGCTGAAGCCCAGCAGGTCGGGGACGTGGGCGTAGACGTTGTTGGCCACGACGAGCGACGCCGGGCCCCGCTCGGCGACGACGTCGTCCGCGACCTGCTCGTCGAGGAAGGTCGTGAGCGTCGGGACCCCGCGCTCGCGGGCCGCCTCGCCGACGTTGACCGACGGCTCGATCCCGAGGCACGGGATGCCGGCCGCGACGACGTGCTGCAGCAGGTAGCCGTCGTTGCTCGCGACCTCGATCACCGAGCTGTCGGACGTCAGGCCCAGGCGCTCGACCGCGCCGTCGACGAAGGCCCGTGCGTGCTCGACCCACGAGTCGGAGAACGAGGAGTAGTACGCGTAGTCGACGAACGTCTCCTCGGGCAGGATCAGCGCCGGGATCTGCAGCAGCAGGCAGTCCTCGCACAGCCGCAGGTGCAGCGGATAGGTCGGCTCGGGCAGGTCGAGGCCCTCGGCGGTCAGGAACAGCTCGCACGGCGGGGTGGCCCCGAGATCGAGGACGCTCCTCAGACGCGCGGACCCGCACAGACGACACGACACAGGAGACTCCGACCACTCGACGGCGAGCGGTCCGTGCCGCTCACCTGACGAGAGGTGCCATGGCGTCGCCTATGACGGCGAGCCCCGGTGAACACCCGGTGTGACGTCGTCGACGGCTCGGGGCGGTCGCCGGCGCCTCGGCCTACTCGACCGGGAGGCCGAGACCGCGCGCGATCAGCATGCGCTGCACCTCGGACGTGCCCTCGCCGATCTCGAGGATCTTGGCGTCGCGGTAGAAGCGGGCCACGGGGTACTCCTCCATGAAGCCGTAGCCGCCGAACACCTGGGTCGCGATGCGGGTCGCGGTGACGGCCGACTCGGACGTGTAGAGCTTCGCGATCGAGGCGGCCTGCTTGAACTCCCGGGCCGACGCGCCGGCGTCCTTGAGCGCGGCGGCCTGGTACGTCAGCGCCCGGCCCGCGCGCACCATCGTGGCGATGTCGGCGATCTGGAACGCGACCCCCTGCTTGGCGCCGATCGGCTTGCCGAACGTCGTGCGCTCCCCCGCGTACTGGACGCACAGGTCGAGGCACGCCTGCAGGCAGCCGACCGCGAGGGCCGAGATCGCGACGCGTCCGTCGTCGAGCGTCGCGAGGAACTGCGCGTAGCCCCGGCCGCGCTCGCCGAGCAGGTGGTCGGCCGGCACCCGGGCGTCGCTGAACGACAGCGGGTGGGTGTCGGAGATGTGCCAGCCGAGCTTGTCGTAGGCGGCCTCGGCGACGAAGCCGGGCGTGCCCGACGGCAGCATGATCGCCGAGATCTCGGGAGTCCCGTTCTCGCGCGTGCCGGTGCGGGCCGTGACGGTCACGAGCGAGGTGATGTCGCTGCCGGAGTTGGTGATGAACTGCTTCGAGCCGTTGACGACCCACTCGTCGCCGTCGAGCACCGCCTTGGTCCTGGTCGCGGAGGCGTCGGAGCCGGCGCCCGGCTCGGTGAGGCCGAAGCCGGCCAGACGACGTCCGGCCACGAGGTCGGGCAGCCACGTCTGCTTCTGCTCGGCGGTGCCGTACTCGAGGATCGGCGTGATGCCCAGCCCGACCCCGGCCTGCAGCGTGATGCCGATCGACTGGTCGACGCGGCCGAGCTCCTCGATCGCGACGCACAGCGACGTGAAGTCACCCCCGGAGCCACCGAACTCCTCGGGCGCCGTCAGCCCGAACAGGCCGAGGTCGCCCATCGCCCGCACGACGTCGACCGGGAAGTGGTGGGCCTTGTCCCACGCCGCGACGTGCGGTGCGACCTCGCCCTCGGCGAACTCGCGGACGCTGCGGCGGAAGGTCTCGTGCTCGGGCGACAGGGCGAAGGACATGCCGCGATGTTAACAACCATTAACCAGACGCGACAAGCCGGACGTGGGCTACCTCATATGACGTCCTACTAATCGACGCCCTAGACTGCGGCAGGATTCCGTCGCACAAGGAGAAGACTCAGTGAGCAAGCCCCTGGCCAAGGTCCTGATCGCCAACCGCGGCGAGATCGCCGTCCGCGTCATCCGAGCCTGCAAGGACTCCGGCATCGGCAGCGTCGCGGTCTACGCCGAGCCCGATCGCGATGCCGTGTTCGTCCGCATCGCCGACGAGGCGTACTCCCTCGAGGGCTCGACGCCGGCCGAGTCGTACCTGTCGATCGAGAAGATCATCGACGTCGCGAAGCGCTCGGGCGCCGACAGCGTCCACCCCGGCTACGGCTTCCTGGCCGAGAACGCCGAGTTCGCCCAGGCCGTCATCGACGCCGGGCTGATCTGGATCGGCCCCCCGCCGCACGCCATCGAGGCCCTCGGCGACAAGGCCAAGGCCAAGCACATCGCGCAGAAGGCGAACGCCCCGCTCGCCCCGGGCACCAAGGACGCCGTCAAGGACGCCAGCGAGGTCACCGCCTTCGCCGAGGAGAACGGCCTGCCGGTCGCGATCAAGGCCGTGTTCGGCGGCGGCGGTCGCGGCCTGAAGGTCGCCCGCACGATGGAGGAGATCCCCGAGCTCTACGAGTCGGCCGTGCGCGAGGCCGTCAGCGCCTTCGGCCGCGGCGAGTGCCTCGTCGAGAAGTTCCTCGACAAGCCCCGCCACGTCGAGACCCAGTGCCTGGCCGACAGCCACGGCAACGTCGTGGTCGTCTCGACCCGCGACTGCTCGCTGCAGCGCCGCCACCAGAAGCTCGTCGAGGAGGCACCGGCGCCCTACCTGACCGACGACCAGATCGAGCGGCTCTACACGTCCTCCAAGGCGATCCTGAGCGAGGCCGGCTACGTCGGCGCCGGCACGTGCGAGTTCCTCGTCGCGGCCGACGGCACGATCAGCTTCCTCGAGGTCAACACCCGCCTGCAGGTCGAGCACTGCGTCTCCGAGGAGGTCACGGGCCTCGACCTGGTGCGCGAGATGTTCCGCATCGCGGCGGGCGAGGAGCTCGGCTACGGCGACCCCGAGATCCGCGGGCACTCGATGGAGTTCCGCATCAACGCCGAGGACGGGGGCCGCGGCTTCCTGCCCGCCCCCGGCACGCTGACCCGCTGGGCTCCCCCGTCGGGCCCCGGCGTCCGCCTCGACGGCGGCTACGAGGAGGGCGAGACGATCCCCGGCGCGTTCGACTCGCTGATCGCCAAGCTCATCATCACCGGCACGAGCCGCGAGCAGGTGCTGGCCCGCTCGCGTCGCGCGCTCGACGAGTTCGTCGTCGACGGCATGCCGACCGTCATCCCGTTCCACCGCTCGGTCGTCGACGACCCGGCGTTCACGGCCGAGGGCGGCTCGTTCGACGTCTACACGACGTGGATCGAGACCGACTACGACAACCAGCTCGAGCCGTACTCCGGCGCGTCCGCGGACGCCGACGAGCCCGCCGAGCGCGAGCGCGTCGTCGTCGAGGTCGGCGGCAAGCGCGTCGAGGTCGTCCTGCCCGGAGGCCTCGGAGCCTCGGCAGCACCCGCGGGCGCCAAGAAGGCCAAGCGCAAGGCCGGCAAGGCAGCCGGCGCCGCGGCGTCCGGCGACTCGCTGGTCGCCCCGATGCAGGGCACCGTCGTCAAGGTCACGGTCACCGAGGGTCAGGAGGTCGCCGCCGGCGACCAGATCATCGTCGTCGAGGCCATGAAGATGGAGCAGCCCATCAACGCCCACAAGGCCGGCGTCGTCACGGGCCTGAAGGTCGAGGTCGGCGGACCCATCGGCTCGGGCGAGGTCGTCGCCGACATCAAGGACGCCCCGGCCGCGGAGTAACCCAGCCCAGAAGTGCGGAGAACCGGACCGAATCCCGTCAGGGATGTGGTCCGGTTCTCCGCACTTCTGGGTCAGGGTGGGGTCAGTGCCGCCGGGGGGCGGGAGCCTGGTTGTCGACCTCGCCGAAGGCGACGCCCGCGGCCCACACGATCAGCGTCACGCCGATCCACGTGCCCCACCCCTCGATCTCGAACCCGTCGCTGGGGACGACCAGATCGACGATGGCCAGCACCAGCAGGGTCAGCACCAGCCCGCCCACGATCGTGTAGCCGCGGGCGAACCGGTTGACGGTGCCCACCACGACGCCGCGCAGCACGACCGTCAGCACCGTGAACAGCACGACCGCCGCCACGAACCAGCCGAAGCGGATGTCGAAGCGGTCGAATACCCAGGCCGCGAAGCCCAGGGACAGCGCATTGGCCGCCGCGGCGATCGCGGCGGTCCGGGCGACGGCGATCACTTCACGGACACCGTGACACGGCCGTTCGCCTCGAGGGTCAGCGTGCCCTGCGTGAAGTACGCGCGCTGCCGTCCGCCGGAGATCGCCCGCTGCGACTTCGTCGGGACGCCCAGCTTGCCGCTGGCCTCCTTCAGCGAGCGGTACTTGTTCTCGAGCCGGTCGTACAGCGCGAAGCCCGCGAGCGGCTTGTTCTTGCGCTTGACGCGGTAGATCGTGCCGTGGTGGAAGCGCTGCACCCGCACCTGGGAGCGCCGCGTCGTCGTGACGATCGTGGTCGGTGCACCCATGACGCCGGACTGCGCGCCCAGCGAGTTGTAGCGCGAGCGCACGACGTCACCCAGCGAGAACGTGCCGAAGCGCGTCGAGATGATGTCGATCTTGCGGTAACGGGCCTTGGTGCCGCCCGGGGCCGAGCCGAAGGGGTACTCGGCCTTCACGAGCGCGCCGGTCGCCTTGGGGCCGAGCTTGTCGGCGCGCTGCGAGATCGCGGTGTTGGACGCCGTCATCATCGACGCGACGCTCTGGCGCAGACCGCCGGACGCGCTGAGCCACGCGTACGCCGCGGCTCCGGGGCACTCCGTGCCGATGACGTCGCGGTGGCCCGCGATGCGGTTGAGCGTCTTGCCGCCCAGCGAGTACGTGCCGGTCGCCGGGACCCCCGCGGCGCTGAGGCGCCAGCTGATGAGCTTGGCCACGGCGTCCTTGGTGGCCTGCGTCGGGGCGCTGCTCGAGAACGTGCCCATCATCGAGACGCCCATCGTGTACGTGTTGACCGCGGCGTTGCCGGAGTGGGCGGCCCGCACGGCCTTGTCGACACCGCCGTTGCGGCCCTCGAAGATCTGGCCGTACTTGTCGACCAGGAAGTTGTAGCCGAGGTCGCACCACTTGCGCGACTTCATGTGGTACGCCTGCGTGGCCCGCACGATCGAGGCCGACTGGGCCGCGGTGTACGAGTTGGTGCCGGCGGTGTGGTGGACGACGGCGCCGCGGATGGCGCTGCTGACCGTCGGGCTGTCGCACTTGGTGTTGGGTGCGGCCCCCCACTGCGAGCGCAGGATGATCGCCGGACGCGACGTGGTCGCGGCCGTCGTGACGGATCCGGCGGCCGACGCGCGGTACACCGCGCGGCTGACGTCGGAGGTCGACGTCGAGGTGGATCCCGCGTCGATCGTGGCGACCTTGAGGCCCGCCGGGCGCTCGCCGGTGGGGCTCGTCACGCGCACCGAGACGCCGTCGGCCGATCCGACCCACAGCGGGTCGGTGCCGTCCTGGCCGCCCTCGGAGCCGTCGTCGGCGTCGACGTCGAGCGCCTCCCACTCGCCCCATGCGCCGTCCGTGCGGAGCTTGATCTCGACGACCAGGCCGGTGATGTCGAAGCCGCGGTCCCACGTCACGCCGACGAGCCCGAAGTCGTCGGTGCCGCGCGGCGGCAGCTCGGCGACGAGATCGGATCCGTCACCGCCCGCAGCCGCCGCGTTGGACCCGTCGGCCCCCTCGACGCCCTGCGCCGAGAGTGCCTGCGGTGCCGCCGGCACCGTCGTGCTCTCGACGTCGACGGCTGCGGCCGTCGACGTCGGCAGCGCGATGTCGTCGGCCTGGGCCGATCCTGCTGCGACGTACGTCATGGACGTGGCCAGCACGGCCCCGACGATCGCCCCCGAGATGAAACGCATGTGTGAAACCTAACTGCTGAAGCTGAACCAATTGGACTTGAGGCCGAACGCCCATCGGGCGTCGTTGCCGGAGATCGAGACGGAGCCGGCGGTCCCCGCGAGCGTCACGGCCGAGACACGTCCGCCCCACGACCCGCCGCCCGACCGCTTGGTGACGGTGAGCGAGCGCAGCGTGCCGATGCGGGGGTACGCCTTCTGGATCGTGCTGGCCGACACCGTGGTCGTCCAGTCGTGGTTGGCGTTGCCCGACCAGCCGTCGTACGGGTCGTCGCCCGCCACGAGGTACGGCTGTGAACCCACCGAGGTGCGCCCGCCCGAGGATGACGAGAACTGCGTCAACGCCGGCGCACCTTGGTAGGACACGTACTGACCGCTGGTGGCCCGGGCCGCGGCGTCGGTCGACGCGGTCTCGCGCGACGCCCCTCCGTACACCTGGCACGCGGTGGTGCTGCAGATGTCGTAGTAGCGGGACGGCGCGAGGCTGCGGACGCCGTACGTCCGGGCCGCGACGGCCTGCGCCTTGAGCGCCTCCGCCGCCCATCCGGCCGGCATCTCGGCGGCGATGACGCCGCGCACGTAGTGCTCGAGCGGCAGGACGTTGACGGTGTCGCGGGCCGTCGAGCCCTTCGCCGGCACGGCCGAGCGGATCGCACCGCGATAGCTCGTGACGGTGCCGCCGGGCAGCACCAGCGCGATGCGGGCCGGGCCCTCGAACTGGCCGTCGCCGGTCCAGCGGATGCCCTTGTAGGTGCGGAACGTGCTGCTGCCCGAGACGCGGTACTGCAGCGTCGACTGGGTCTTGCGCGACGAGACGCGCACGATGCGCCACGTCGTGACCTTGCGGCCGCCGACCGAGGTCGGCAGCGACCTCTTGAACGACGAGGCGAGCTTGCGGAACCGGAGCCCCGACGCCGCGCGGACGTCGACGGCGTCCGAGGTGTCCTGCGAGATCAGGACGCGGATCGAGCCGCCGCGGGCCCCCAGGGCGGTGCCCGGGTAGTACGTCGCGAGGATCCGGTCGTAGGTGACGCCCTGGCGGGCCGCGCCCTGGGCGCCGTACTGGCTCATGCCGATGCCGTGGCCGAATCCGTGACCCGACAGCGTGATGCGTCCCGACGCCGGCACCGTGACGGTGTTGGCCGAGCCCGACGAGGTCGACGACCTCGACATCGATGCGGCGTTCAGCACCGGCGTTCCCGACGACGTCGAGGTCGTCGAGATGCTCGCGGGCGACACCCCACCGGAGAGGTTGAAGCCCTTGAGCTTGGAGTAGGAGCCCTTCAGGCCGCCGTTGACGCCGCGCACCTTGGCGTACCAGTCGGTGTCCCTGGTCGGCTTGAGCCGCGACATCAGCGCCGTCGGTGACGTCACGCCGGTCATGCTCCGGTCGCACGTCTTCGTGGTCTTCGTGGCGACCAGGCAGACGTCGTACGACGTCGCCCGCGCGACCGCCGTCCACCGCAGGCGGGCCGACTTGCGGCCGGCCTTGACCGTGATCGACTTGACCGTCCCCGGCTTGGTCGTGGCCGGCGCCGGAGCCGGCGTGGCGGGTCCGCCGCCGGTGATGACCGCACCCGAGTGGGTGTAGGCCGTGGCGCGGCCCGTCGCGGCGACCGTCATGACGTATCCGCCCTCGAACGGCTGGCGCGTGCCGCCCGACACCGCGACGGCGTCGCCGGTCGGGTAGCCGAGCGCGCCGGTGCGGGAGCCGACCCGGTCGTACTCGGTGCGGGCGGCACCCGCGACGGTGAACGCACGGCCCGTGCCGCCCGCGCCCTTGGCGTAGATGTCGAGGTTCTTGGCCCGCAGGCGGCTGCCCGTCGACGTCTGCGCCTCGCCGATGAAGATCGGACCGGCCGCCGTGGCGCCCAGCGCGGTGTACCGCGACTTGACGGTGCTGGTGTAGCCCGCGAGGTAGGCCTCGACGCGGTCGCGCAGCCCGCCCGACTCCGACAGCCACGCGTACCCGTAGCGTCCGGGGCACGCGGTCTGCAGGACGTCGCGGTGCCCGGCGATCATGTTGAGCGTCTTGCCGCCCAGGCTGTAGGTGCCCTTGGCCTTGAGGTAGTTGGTGCCCATGCGCCAGCCGATGAGCTTGACCATGGCGTCCTTCAGCGCGGCCGTCGGCTTGACGAGGTCGTAGTTGCCCATCATCGAGACGCCCATGGTGTACGTGTTGACCGCGGCGTTGCCGGAGTGGGCGGCGCGGACGGCGCGGTCGATGCCGCCGCGACGTCCCTCGAAGATCTGGCCGTACTTGTCGACCAGGAAGTTGTAGCCGAGGTCGCACCACTTGCGCGACTTGACGTGATACGCCTGCGTGGCCCGCACGATCGAGGCCGACTGCGCCTTGGTGTACGAGTTGCTGCCCGCGGTGTGGTGGACGACGACGCCGCGGGTGCGGTCGCCGGCGGCCGGCGTGTCGCACGGCGTGCCCGCCGAGGCGCCCCACTGGGCGCGCGTGATGATCGTGGGCTGGCCGGTGTACGCCGGCGCGCCGTCGGACGTCGCGGCGACGCTGGTCGCGGCGGCGGTGCGGTACGAGGCGCCCGTGACCTCGGCACCGGTGCCCGTCTCGGCCTCCGCGGCGGCACCGGCCTGGGTCGCGTCGTCGGCGCCGGGGTCGATCGTCGCGATGTGCACCCCCTGGACCGCGCCGGCCTGGCTCGTGACGCGGGCCGCGACGCCGTCGGCGTCGCCGACCCACAGGGGCTCGGTGCCGGGCTGGCCGCCCTCGCCTTCCTGCACCTCCGGGTCGAGCGTCGTCCACGCCGACCACGTGCCCGACGTGCGCGTGCGCACCTCGACCGTCACGCCCGTGGCGGGGCCGCTGGTCCACGTCACGCCGACCATGCGGAAGTCGGACGTCGTCGTCTTGGGCAGCTCGGCCACGACCCTGCTGGTCGAGGGCGCGGCGGGATCGGGCTGCGTGGTCTCGGCGGGCTCGGCCTGCGGGACGGCCGTCGACGTGACGTCGACGACCGGCGCGGGCGCGTCGGTGGCGGTCGGTGACGACGCCGGCGGAGCCACGGCACCCGGAGCGTCACCCGTCACCTCGGTGCCGGCGGCCTGCGCCGAAGAGGGCGCGAGCATGCCCGCCGTGACCACGAGGGCGATCGAGAGGCCCGACAGACGCCGGGCTGCGCTCCAGGAAAGCATGGGGGAAGTCCATTCCTGTGACTGATGTGACGGATGTGACCAGAGTGGTCGCCGGACGATTATGCCCACAGTTTTTCCCGAAATGCGACCAGAAATCGGCGATCCGGAGAACTACAAGCGTGTCATTCCTGCGGTTGCAGGGGGGACCGTCCCAGGACCGTCCGACAACCTGTCAGCCGATGTGGTGCAGACGGCGTGCCGCCTCGGCGACCGAGCCCGACATCGACGGGTACACCGTGAACGCGTCGGCGACCTGGTCGACCGTCAGCGAGGCCGACACCGCGATCGACAGCGCGTGGATCAGCTCGCTGGCGCGGGGGCCCACGACGACGCCGCCGACCACGACGCCCATCCCCCGCCGGCAGAAGATCTTGACGAAGCCGTCGTGCACGCCCTGCATCTTGGCGCGCGCGTTGGAGGCCAGCGGCAGCATCGCGACGTCGATCTGCAGATCGCTCTCCTCGACCTGCTTCTGCGACATGCCGACCGTCGCGATCTCGGGCGACGTGAACACGTTGCTCGAGACCTTCGACAGGTCGAGCGGGTGCACCGCGTCGCCCAGCAGGTGCGACATCGCGATGCGTCCCTGCTGCGCCGCGACCGACGCCAGCATCAGGACGCCCGTGCAGTCACCCGCCGCGTAGATGCCCCGCACCGAGGTGCGCGAGACCCGGTCGACCGCGATGAAGCCCGCGTCGTCCAGGGCGACGCCGACCTCCTCGAGGCCGAGGCCCTGCGTGTTGGGGATCGAGCCGAGGGCGAGCAGGCAGTGCGAGCCCTCGACGGTGCGCCCGTCGGTCAGCGTCACGCGCACGCCGGCGTCGGTGCGGACGACCGACGCCATGCGCGAGTTGCCCATGACGGTCATGCCGCGGCGCGTGAACACGTCCTCGATCACGTTGGCGGCGTCGACGTCCTCGCCGGGCAGCACGCGGTCGCGGCTCGACACCAGGGTCACGGCGGCGCCGAGACCGTTGTAGGCGCTCGCGAACTCGGCCCCCGTCACGCCGGAGCCGACGACGATCATGTGCTCGGGCAGCTCCTGCAGGCCGTAGACCTGCTCCCACGTCAGGATGCGCTCGCCATCGGGCTGCGCGTCGGGGCTGACGCGGGGGTGGGCGCCGGTCGCGACGAGGATCGCATCGGTCTCGATGAGGTGCTCGCCGTCGGCGGTCTCGACCCGCACGGAGCCGGCGGTCTCGATCGTCGCGGTGCCGTCGATCATGACGACGTCGCTCGCGGCGAGCCGGTGCGCGACGTCGTCGGACTGGGCCTGGGCCAGGCGCAGGACGCGGGCGTCGACCGAGGCCAGGTCGGCGCGGATCGAGGCCGGCACCTTGACCCCCAGCTCGCCCGCGGTGCTGACGTCGGTGAGCAGGTCGGACGTCGCGATGAGCGTCTTGCTGGGCACGCAGTCGGTCAGGACCGTCGACCCGCCGATGCCGTCTCGCTCGACGAGCGTCACCTGCGCCCCGAGTCGTGAGGCGACCAGCGCCGCCTCGTATCCACCGGGTCCGCCGCCGACGATCGTCACATGAGCCACGCGGCGATTGTCGCAGCCCGCGAGGTGTCAGAGCCNGCGAGGGACGAGCCTCTGGAGCGGCGGAGCCGCGCGCCCCTCGTCGGCGAGGTGGGTCAGCGGGTGTAGCGGTCGAGGTGGGTCGTCATCTCGGCGAACAGGCCGCCGTTGAGGGCGAAGACCGCCTTGACCTCGTCGAGGACGCGCAACCGCTCGGCGTCGTCGAGCGGCAGGGCGTCGAGCCGGGCGCGGTAGGCGTCCTTGTAGAGCTTGGGCTTGGGCACGTGCTCGAACGAGTAGAAGGCCGTGCCCACTCCCCCGTCGAGCTCGAACTCGCGGCCGATGATGCGACCGATCGCCTGACCGCCGCTGAGGTCGCCGAGGTAGCGCGTGTAGTGGTGGGCCACGAACAGCCCGCCCCACGAGGCGGACTCGCGGATGCGCGCGACGTAGGCGTCGGTCGCGGGGCTGTCGACCGTGACGCGGCCCCAGTGGTCGAGGTCGGAGTCGATCGCCGCGAGCCGCTCGATCGACGGGTCGACGACGGCCGAGGCGACGGGGTCGTGGGCCAGCTCGGCGGCCGTCGTCTCGAGTGCCTCGTACACGCGTCGCAGCAGGCCCAGGAAGTGCGCGTAGCCCGCGCCGTTGATGCGTCCGGCCAGCAGCTCGGACATGAAGGTCGAGCCCTCGGCGGCGGTGTGCTCGGCCTGCGAGCCCGAGCGCAGGAGGGCCGAGAGGGACGTCTCGCGGGACGCGGCGACGAGGGTCATGGCGGTCTCCTGGCTACGGATGGCGGGTGTCCCCCCGATTATGACACACAGTCAGATTGATATGACAATGTGTCATGACGTATGTCACAGTATGGGTAGGCAACCCTTAGTGATGTTAGCCTACCCTTGCTCAGCCGGTCCGTGACCGGAACCGGAGCTCGATCGAAGGATTCCCGTGCGACGTCCCGTCCTCTCCGCCGCCCGCCGCCTCGCCGCGCTGACCCTCGCGACGGCGGTCGTCGCCGCGTGCGGCATGACCCCCGGCGGCACCGGGGGCGCCGAGGAGGGCTCGGACGTCGCGGCCGTCGACCTGTCCGCCGCGACGGTCCTCGACGACCCCAAGGCGTACGAGGGCGCCTCGCACGCCTCGCTGGCCGACACGACGATCACCCCGGTCGACTCGTCGCCGCGGCAGACCCTGCCCGTCACCGTGACCGACGCGCAGGGCACGAAGGTCACGATCCTCGACACGAGCCGCATCCTGGCCCTCGACATCTACGGGACGCTGTCGCAGACCGTCTTCGAGCTGGGCCTGGGAGACCGGGTGGTGGGTCGCGACGTCTCGACGCAGTTCGCCGAGGCGAGGAAGCTGCCGCTCGTCACGAGCAACGGTCACGACCTCACCGCCGAGTCGATCCTCGAGCTCGACCCGACCGTCATCCTCACCGACACCTCGCTCGGGCCGTGGGACGTCATCCTGCAGATGCGCGACTCCGGCATCCCCGTCGTGGTCACCGACTCCCAGCGCAGCCTCGACAACATCGGATCGCTGACGCAGGAGGTGGCCGACGCGCTCGGCGTCCCCGACGCGGGGGTCGAGCTCGGGCAGCGCATCGAGGCGGAGGCCGCCGCGACGCGGGCCGCCATCGCGAAGGTCGCGCCCACCGCCGTCCAGGACAAGCTGCGCATGGTGTTCCTGTACGTCCGCGGCCAGGCCGGCGTCTACTACATGTTCGGCGAGGGCTCGGGCGCCGACGGCCTGATCGACGCGCTCGGCGGCTACGACGTCGCCCGGGAGATCGGCTGGAACGGCATGAAGCCCGTCAACGACGAGGCCATCATCGCCGCCCAGCCCGATCTCGTCATCATGATGAGCAAGGGGCTGGAGTCGGTCGGCGGCGTCGACGGCCTGCTCGACCGGCTGCCCGCGATCGCCAACACCCCCGCGGGGCAGAAGCGCCGCATCGTCGACATGCAGGACACCCAGGTGCTGAGCTTCGGCCCCCGGACGGCCGAGGTGCTCAACTCGCTGGCCGTGTCGGTCTACGCCCCGGAGTCGGTGCGATGACGGCGACGCTGCCGGAGCGCGCGACGTCCGGGGTCGCCGAGGCGCCGGCGCTCCCCCGCCACCGCGGCGCACGTGCCACGGCGCTGTTCGTGGTGCTCGGCGTGGGGCTCGTGCTGCTGACGGTCTACGCGGCCGGCCGCGGGCAGCTCGCGATCCCCGCCCACGAGGTGTGGGGCTCGCTGATGCACCGCATCGGGCTCGACCGGGGCACCCTGCCCACCCACCCGCAGGGCGACAACACCCTCTGGCAGGTGCGGTTCCCGCGCATCGCGCTCGCGATCGTCGTCGGCGCCGCGCTCTCGACCGCCGGCGCCCTGATGCAGGGCATCTTCGGCAACCCGCTCGCCGAGCCCAGCGTCGTCGGCGTCTCGACCGGCGCCGCCTTCGCCGCGGCGATCGTGATCGTCTTCCAGATCCAGCTGATCGGCACGTGGACGACCGCGCTGTTCGCCTTCGTCGGCGGCCTGGTCACGACGCTGCTCGTCTACGCCCTGTCGCGTGCCGACGGACGCACCGAGGTCGTGACGCTCGTGCTGACGGGCATCGCCGTCAACGCCGTGTGCGCGTCCGGCCTGGCCCTCATGATCTTCCTCGGCGACACGCAGGAGCGCGAGCAGATCGTGTTCTGGCAGCTCGGCAGCCTCAACGGCAGCCGGTGGGAGCACGTCGGCGTCGTCACTCCCCTGGTCGTGGTCGGCCTGGTCGGCGCGATGCTGATGGCCTGCCGGCTCGACGTCCTCGCGCTCGGCGACCGCGCCGCACGACACGTCGGCATCGACGTCGAGCGGCTGCGCCTCGTCGCGATCGTGCTGGTGGCGCTGCTGACCGCCGCGGCGGTGTCGTTCGCGGGCATCATCGCGTTCGTCGGCCTCGTCGTGCCGCACCTGATCCGGATGCTCGTCGGCCCCGGCCACCGCGTCCTCGTGCCGGCCAGCGCGCTGGCCGGCGCCGTGCTGCTGCTCGCCGCCGACCTGATCGCCCGCACCGCCATGACCGGGGCCGACCTGCCGATCGGCATGCTCACGTCCCTGGTCGGCGGCCCGTTCTTCTTCTGGCTGCTGCGACGCACGCGCCGGACGGCGGGGGGCTGGGCATGAGCCTGCGCATCGCCGGGGTCTCCGCCCGGCTCGGCGGCCACCCGATCCTGCACGACGTCTCGCTCGAGATCGTCCCCGGCGAGCTCGTGGCCCTGGTCGGGCCCAACGGGGCCGGCAAGACGACGCTCCTGAGCGTCATGTCGGGCGACGTCGTCCCGTCCGCGGGTCGCGCCGAGCTCGACGGCGTCGAGCTGCACCGCTGGAAGGTCGCGGCCCTCGCCCGTCGTCGCGCGGTCCTGCCGCAGGAGCAGCGGCTCGCCTTCGGCTTCCGCGCCGTCGACGTCGTCCGCATGGGCCGCGCGCCATGGGCCCGGTTGCCGCAAGAAGACCTGGACGACGTCGTGGTGGCCGACTCCATGCAGCGCACCGACGTCCTGCAGCTGGCGGACCGCTCGTTCCCGACCCTGTCCGGTGGTGAGAAGGCGCGCACGTCGTTCGCCCGCGTGCTCGCCCAGCAGACGTCCGTCGTGCTGCTCGACGAGCCCACCGCGGCCCTCGACATCCGCCACCAGGAGCAGGTGCTGTCGGAGGCACGCCGGCTCGCGGCCGACGGCCACGCGGTCGTCGCGGTGCTGCACGACCTGACCGTCGCGGCCGCCCACGCCGATCGCGTGTGCGTGCTCGCCGACGGTCGCCTGCGCGCCGACGGCCGACCCCGCGACGTCCTGACCCCCGACGTCCTCGGCGAGGTCTACGGGCACCCCGTCGACGTCATCGACCACCGCGGACGCCTCGTCGTCCTGCCCCACCTGATCGCCCACTCCGAGGAGGCACCGTGCGTGTCCGCTCTCTCCTGACCGCGACGGCCCTGTGCACGGTCGCGCTGTCCGTCCCCGCGCCGGCCCAGGCCGCCGCACGGGTCACCGTCAGCAACGACCAGGGATCGGCCAAGGCCGACCCCACCTACGCGACGACCCTGAAGGTCAGCGGATCGGGCTTCCAGTCGATCAAGGGCGGGCACGGCGGCGTCTACGTCTTCTTCGGCACCGTGTCGGGCTCCTGGCAGCCCAGCAAGGGCGGTCAGGTCGGCACCGACTACCGCTACGTGCCCGACAGCGAGAGCAAGGACAACCAGGGCTACCAGCGCTTCGTGGCGTTCCCGGGCAGCGACACCGCCGGGGCCGCCAACGGCGGCACGATCGCCGCGAACGGACGCTGGTCGACGACCCTGACCGTGCCGGGCGCGACGTTCAAGACCGTCGACCGCACCGGCAAGAGCGTCGAGGTCGACTGCCTGAAGGTCACGTGCGGCGTCATCACGATCGGCGCGCACGGGGTCAAGAACGCCCGCAACGAGAGCTTCACCCCCGTGCAGTTCGCGTCGCTCGGCGCCTCGCGGGCACCTGCCGCCGCCCCCACGGAGGCGCCGGCTGCTGGGGCGGCGGCGCCGAGCGCGGGCGCCCCGACGGCCGCGGCCTCGCAGCCGACGGCTGCTCCGGGCAAGGCCGCCGACGCCACGGCCGTCGTCGACCCGAGCACCGCGGTCGTCGGACGGGTGCTGTCGTTCACCGGCAGCGGGTTCACCCCGGGCGAGCAGGTCGTCGCGACCCTCGACGACGGCCTGGCGGCTGTCGGCCCGCTGAGCGCCGGCCCGTCCGGCGAGATCGCCGGCGTCCTGCAGCTGCCGGCCGGCACGACGACCGGCACCCACGTCCTGAAGCTCACCGGGGCCGCCTCCGGCGCGACCCCCACCGTCAACTTCCCGATCGCGGCCGACCCCACCCCTGCCTCGGCCACGACCGACGACGCCGGTGGGCTGCCCGACTGGGTGCCCTTCGCGTTCGTCGGTCTCGCGGCCGTCGCGCTGCTCGGCGCCGTGACCTTCGCCGCCCTCCGGATCCGCAGGATGCGCAGGCCCGCCCATGCGATCTGAGATCCGCACCGCGCTGGCCGTCCTTGCGACCGCCGCCGTGCTGATGGGCTCGGCGACGATGGCGCTGGCCACCGACGCCGACCCGGACGAGCCCGATCCGACGGCCACCGCGACGACACCGACCGCCTCGCCGACGCCGTCGTCCGCCCCGACGCCGACGCCGTCGCCGACGACCGAGGTGCCGTCCACGACCCGCACGATCACCGACGCCCAGCTGCGCTGGGGCGTCAACGACGAGTCGAACAACCGGGCGTTCGCGCCCGGAACCTTCAACTTCCTCTCCGCCGGCAGGATCCCCGACCCGGGGCGCGGCGGCGTGATCGTGCCGCAGTCGAGCTGGAGCCAGCGGTCCGGTGACGTCTCCATCGAGAAGTTCGCGGCCGGCAGCTGGAGACCGGCCACGTGGGCCGGACTGCAGACGACGTCGTCCGGAGCCGTGATGTCCGGCACGAACGGCCCGTTCAGCAACCACGAGGTCGTCGTCTCCGGCGGCACGGGCACGGTCGATCCCGCGACGGGGGCGGCCTCGATCCGGTGGACCGGCTCCTTCACGGTCGTCTACTACTCGGGCTTCAGCTTCTTCTACGTGTCCGACCCACGGCTGACGGTCGTCGACGGCGTCGGCACCCTGACCGGGACCCTCAGCGGCTTCGGGTCGTCGATGGAGGACACGACGACCTGGAGGCCCGTGCCCGACGCGCCCGACGCCGTCCTGGCCGACCTCGGTCCCGTCGACCTGACGAAGGACCTCGGCTTCACCGTGCAGCCGGCCTACGCGGGGGTCGCCGTCGACGTGAAGGACCAGACCCCGCAGGCGCGCACCGGCGGCAGCTGGGGATCGTTCCCACAGTCATTCGTCGACTTCCAGCTGACGGCCGGCACCGGCTCCTACTGGTACTCCAGCGGCGGCTCGGCCGACGCCCACAAGGTCGCCAAGCCGGTGACCGTCAGCTACTCGTCGGGCGCACCCGTCGTCACCAGGCCCCCCAGCAGCAAGGGCGCCAAGACCTCGAAGGTCGAGAACGACGCACCTGAGGCACCGAGCAACGACGCCCTCGCCGCCCCGGGCCTCGCGACCACCCAGCCCGACCCGGCCGCCGTGGTCCCCGCTGCCGACGGCCTACCACTGGCCGGAACCACCACGACCCAGTTCCAGCCGGCATCGACGGTCCTCGGCGCCCGGTCATCGACCGAGGGCTCCGGCCGAGCCGGCCTCTGGGTGCTCGGTGGGGTGCTGCTCGCCGGGGCCCTGTTGATCGCCGTCAGCCCGTACGCCTACTCCGCCGTCCGGAAGGACTGAGCATGACGCCGTCCGCACCGCGGACCTCCGCGGCCTCGACCCGCCCGAGCGAGGGCAGCCTCCTCACCCCACACCACCCCCCTCCCCCGATCGCCGGCATCCTCCCGGCACCGTCCGAAAGGTAGAACATGTCCATCACCTCCCGAGCCCGCAGAGGGCTCGCGACGACCGTTGCAGCGGTGCTGGCCGCCGGCGGAGTCGTCGCCCTGGCCGCCACGCCCGCCCAGGCCGCCCCGGTCACGACCGTCGGCAGCAACCCCGTGCTCGACGCGACGTTCACCTGGGGCCTGAGCGACGAGCAGGGCGGCGGCGCCTTCTTCGGCGGGTGCAACTTCCTGTCCGCCGGCGCAGCCGGCAACACCGGCTCGAGCCGCCTCTGGACCGAGGCCGACGGCTTCTACAAGAACGTCGACGGCAACGTCACGATCCAGAAGCCCGACTCCACCGGCGCGCCTGTCGCACCCACGTGGTCGACCAAGTGCCAGACCGCCGCCGGAACTCCGGTCGTCGCGGCGAGTGCCGCCTCCAAGACCGGCAACCAGGTCAGGATCACGGCCGGCAAGGGCGCCGTCAGCGTCGCCGACAACACCGCCAACATCCAGTGGACCGGGTCCTTCACGTCGGTCTTCTACGGCGGTCTGACCTACTGGTCCGCGACCAACCCCAAGCTCGTGGTCAAGGCCGACGGCACGGGAACCGTCACCGCGACCGCCAGCGGCTACGGCACCGACATGCAGGACACCACGAAGTGGACGACGATCGCTCCGCGGACCATCACCCTCGCCACCCTCAAGAACGTCGACGTGACCAGCTCCGGTCTCGTCGTGGGTGGGTCCTCGAGCCCCGCGATCACGCCCGACTACCTCGGCGTCACGGTCCAGACCGGCACCGGGACCGCCCAGGCGACCTCCGGCGCGAGCTGGGGATCGTTCCCGCAGTCCTACATCGACTTCCAGCAGCTCACCGGACAGTCCTCGTACTGGTACTCGTCGGGCGGCGCCCGTGACGCGGCCAAGCCCGCGGCGCCGCTGACCGTCGGCCTGGCGGTCGCCGGGCCCGCGCCGACCGTCACCGTCTCGGAGTCCGCGATCGAGGCCGACGGCACGGCGACCGTCACCGTCTCGGGCCGGAACTTCGACCCCGCGCTCGCGACGGGCAGCCGTCCGCCGCTGGCCGGCAAGCCCTCCGGCGCCTACGTGGCGTTCGGCAAGTACGCCGACGTCTGGAAGCCGTCCGAGAGTGCCGCCGCATCGGCCCGCTCGAACCTCGGCAGCGCCACCAAGTGGGCCGTGCTCGCCGCCGACACCGCGACGATCGGCGGCCCGACCGCCGGTGCCATCGAGCTCGCCGCCGACGGCTCGTTCACGACCGAACTGAGCATCGACAAGGGTGAGCTGGACAAGACCGCGACGGCGACGACCCTGAAGAACTACGGCGTCTACACCTACCCCGGAGGCGGCGCGACCCAGCCCGCCTACGAGACCTACACGCCGCTGTCCTTCGGCTCCACCCAGCCGCCGGTCGTCGAGCAGCCCGTCGTGACGCCCCCGGCCGCCCAGCCGGCCGCACCGTCGAAGGTCTCCGTCAAGCGAGGCAGCACCTCCAAGCCGACGACCAGGAAGACCGGTCGGACGTCGATCACCGTCAAGGCCGCGAACGGCTCTGCCGTCACGGGCAAGGCCACCGTGACCTTCAAGAAGAAGGGTCAGAAGACCAAGACGAAGACCGTCACGATCAAGAACGGCAAGGCCGTCGTAACGATCCCCCGGCTCGCCAAGGGCACGTGGACCGTGTCGGTCAAGTACGCCGGAACGGCGAGCTTCGCCAGGACCGCCACCCTGAAGCGAGGCTCCTTCACCGTCACGAAGTAGTCACGCCGCACCACCGGCTCGGCCCGGTCACGGAACCTCGTGGCCGGGCCGAGCTGCGTCCGGTCCATCACGCGAGTGCTGCATTCCCGTCCCCGAGCGGTGCGGCGTGGTCCGACACGCCGTCCCGGAATGACCGGACCGCACCACTCGCGGATCCGGGCGGGGACGGCGCGGGGTCAGGGGGCGCCGAGGGCTCGCAGCACGAAGGTCTCGACGGCGGCCGGGGTGACGCGGCGGGTCGAGAGGCACGAGTGCACCAGGGCCATCGTCGACGTCACGTCGTCGACCGTGAACACGCCCGCCGCCACGCCGTCGTCGATGATGCCGCGCAGCACCGACTCGACCGCCACGACGTGCTCGCGGATCTCGGCGATCGACTCGCGCGACAGCATGCCGTAGAGCTCGGGGCCGAAGCCGAAGTGGAACTCGTCCGAGGAGTCGAGGTGCTCGAGGACGTAGATGCGCATCGCGTCGGCCGGGCCCTGCGCCCGCTCGAGGGCGGCGCCCAGCCGGGCGAGGTAGCGATCGGTCTCGGCGCTCGCGAAGCCCACGACGACGGCGTCCTTGTCGGCGAAGTGGTTGTAGATCGCGGTGCGGCCGATGCCGGCCTGCGCGGCCAGGTCGGCCATCGTCAGGGCGTCGAACGAGCGCTCGGCCAGCAGCGTCGTGAAGGCGTCGAAGACACGGCGACGGGTCTGCTCGCGGTGCTGCTCGAGCGAGCCACCAATGATCTTCGGCATTGTCGTAATGTACGGCAGGTGACCTCCACCGAACTCGCCCGACAGGCCGCCGACGCACTCCGTGAACGCACCGGTGGAGGTGACCACGACATCGCTCTCGTCATGGGGTCCGGCTGGCTCCCCGCCGCCGACGCGCTGGGCACGCCCGAGCACGAGGTGCCCCTCGCCGAGCTGCCCGGGTTCAGCGCCCCGGCCGTCCAGGGACACGGCGGCACGGTCCGCTCGGTGCGTCTGGGCGACAAGCGGCTGCTGATCTTCCTCGGGCGCACGCACTTCTACGAGGGCAAGGGCGTCGCCGCCGTCGTCCACGGCGTCCGCACGGCCGCCGCCGCGGGCGTCTCGACCCTCGTGCTGACCAACGGCTGCGGTGGCCTCAACCCCGACTGGGCCCCCGGCACCCCCGTGCTGATCAGCGACCACATCAACATGACGGCGACGTCGCCGCTCGAGGGCGCGCACTTCGTCGACCTCACCGACCTGTACTCCAGCCGCCTGCGCGCCCTGTGCCGCGAGGCCGACCCGAGCCTCGACGAGGGCGTGTACGTGCAGCTGCCCGGCCCGCACTACGAGACTCCCGCCGAGATCGGCATGATCCGCGCGATCGGCGGCGACCTGGTGGGCATGTCGACGACGCTCGAGGCCATCGCCGCCCGCGCCGCGGGGCTCGAGGTCCTCGGCATCTCGCTGGTCACCAACGCCGCGGCCGGCATGACCGGCGAGCCCCTCAACCACGAAGAGGTGCTCGAGGCCGGCAAGGCCGCGGCGACGCGCATGGGCGCACTCCTCGGCGACATCCTGCCGCGCATCTGATGAAGGTCCTGGTCACGGGGGCCGGCGGGTCGATCGGCCGCGCCCTCGGCCGCGGGCTGCCCGACCTCGGGCACGACCTGCGGGGCCTCGACCTGACGCCCGCCGCCGTCGCGGGCTACGAGCACGACTGGGTCGTCGGCGACTGCCTCGACGCCGCGACGGTCGACGCCGCCGTCCGGGGCGTCGACGCCGTCGTGCACCTGGCCGGCAACCCCGACGAGGACTCGCTGCCCGATGCGCTCGCCTCGCACGCGCACACCACGGCCCACCTGCTCGAGGCGATGGTGCGCCACGACGTCCGGCGCATCGCGTACGCCAGCAGCAACCACGCCGTCGGACGAACGCCGCACGACGCCCCCCTCACGACGTCCGTCCGCCCCCGCCCCGACACCTTCTACGGTGTCGCCAAGGTGGCCGGCGAGGCGCTGCTGAGCCTGTACGTCGACCGGTACGACATCGGGGCCGTGGCGATGCGCATCGGCACGTTCGCCGACGCTCCCGAGACCGTCCGCCAGCTCTCGACGTGGCTGTCGCCCGCCGACACCGTCCGCATGGTCGACGCGGCGATCACGCACCCCGATCCCGGGTACACCGTCGTCAACGGCATCAGCGCCAACACCCGGGGCTGGTGGGACCTCGAGCCCGGCCGCGCGATCGGCTTCGACCCGCAGGACGACGCCGAGCGCCACGCCGACTCGATCGTCGCCCGCCCCGAGGACGACGTGGAGGACGCCTTCGTCGGCGGACCGCACGTGACGTCCGCCTACGTCCGATCCGCCTTCTGAAGGGACCCACCGTGACCACCGACACCGACCTCATCGCCCGAGCCCACGACTGGCTGAGCCAGGACCCCGACCCCGTCACCCGCGACGAGCTGCAGGCGCTGATCGACGCGGACGACACCGACGCGCTGCAGGACCGGTTCTCCGAGCGGCTCCAGTTCGGCACGGCGGGTCTGCGCGGGGCGCTCGGAGCGGGCCCCAACCGGATGAACCGCGTCATCGTCGCCCAGGCCGCGGCGGGTCTCGCGGCCTACCTGCTCGAGCAGGCGTCGGGCGCCGGCGAGCGTCCCAGCGTCGTGGTCGGCTACGACGCCCGCCACAACTCCGACGTGTTCGCGCGCGACACCGCCGAGATCATGGAGGGTGCCGGGGTCCACGCCCTCCTGCTGCCGACGCACCTGCCGACCCCGGTGCTGGCGTTCGCGATCCGACACCTCGGGTGCAGCGCCGGCGTCATGGTCACCGCCTCGCACAACCCGCCGCAGGACAACGGCTACAAGGTCTACCTCGAGGACTCGAGCCAGATCGTGCCGCCCGCCGACGCCGACATCTCCGACGCGATCGACGCGGTCGGCCGGGTCGACGAGATGCCTCGCAGCGACGGGTACGAGACGCTGGGCGACGACGTCGCGACGGCGTACGTCGACGCCGTCGTCGCGCTGCCCGGCGACGGTCCGCGCGAGGTCGTCGCGGTCTACACCCCGATGCACGGCGTGGGTCGCGACACGCTCGTCGAGGCCGTCGCGAAGGCGGGCTTCCCGCCGCTGCACGTCGTCCGCGAGCAGGGCGACCCCGACCCCGACTTCCCGACCGTGGTGTTCCCGAACCCCGAGGAGCCCGGCGCGATGGACCTCGCGCTCAAGCTCGCGTCCGAGGTCGGTGCCGACGTCATCGTCGCCAACGACCCCGACGCCGACCGGTGCGCCGCCGGCGTCCGCGAGGGCGAGTCGTACCGCATGCTGACCGGCGACCAGGTCGGCGTCCTGCTGGCCGACTTCCTGCTGCGCCGCGGCGTCGAGGGCACGTACGGCTCGTCGATCGTGTCGTCCGACCTGCTGGGCCGTCAGGCCGCCGCGTTCGGGCAGCCGTGGGAGCAGACCCTGACGGGCTTCAAGTGGCTCGGCAAGATCCCGACGCTGGTCTTCGGCTACGAGGAGGCGCTCGGCTACAGCGTCGCCCCCGACATCGCCCGCGACAAGGACGGCGTCTCGGCGATCGTCACGGTGCTCGAGATGGCCGCGCAGCTCAAGGCCGACGGTCGGACGCTGATCGACCGTCTCGACGACATCTACCGCGAGCACGGCCTGCACGGCACGAGCCAGCTGTCGGTGCGCGTCGACGACCTGTCGATCATCAGCCGGGCCATGGACGTCCTGCGCACGTCGCCGCCGACGGTGCTCGGCGGGCTCGACGTCACCTCCGTCGACGACCTCGCCGAGGGGTACCACGGGCTGCCGCCCACCGACGGCATCCGGCTGGGCCTCGACGGCGGGGCGCGCATCATCGCGCGTCCGTCCGGCACCGAGCCCAAGCTCAAGTGCTACATCGAGGTCGTCGTGCCGGTGACCGACTCGATCGACGACGCGCGTCGCACGGCCGACGAGCAGATCGCCGCGATCAAGACCGATCTCGCGGCCACGCTGGGCATCTAGCGTGGGCACGGCGAAGCGCCGCTACGCCGTCGCCGCGGGTCTCGTCGTGCTGGCGGTGGCCCTCGGTGCGGTGTTCGGGCTCGTCGTGTCGCGCGCCCTCGCGGGGTACGACATCGAGCCCGTCGCCGATCCGACGCGGTCGACCGTCACGGTGGGCGACCGCCCGCTCGCGGTCTGGGTCAGTCCGGCCACGGCCTCGACCTCGTGCGACGCCGAGGAGGTCGACGGCGGCCGCGACTCGTTCTCGACGGGCCGCGCCTCGATGACGATCAACGGTCGCACCCGCTCGTGGGAGCGCGTGGGCGTCGTCAGCGGCGCCGCGGGATCCCGGCACACGCTGACGTGCACCGGCGGGTCCGACCTCGTGATCGGCACGGCCGACAACCCGCGCCTGACGCGCTACGTCGTGCTCGGGATCGCGGTCGCCGGCATCGCCCTCGTCCTGGTCGTCGCGGCCGGGACGCTGGCGCTCGTCACGGCGTTGCGTCGCCGGCCGACCGCCTAGCAGCGCGTCGCCCCCACCGCCGCGCACACGAGGGCGGCGGTGGTCAGCGCCGACCGCACGTGGTTGGACGCCACCCACCGGCGCTCGAACGCGGCCCGCAGCGACCGCACGTCGTCACCCTCGGCCAGGGCGTCGTTCAACGGCACGTTGACGACGCCGGTCACGACGAACGCCCCGACGACGTACAGCAGCGTCGACGCCAGCAGCCACGGCGCGGCGGAGCTGCCCCACGACGCGACCACGGCCGCGACGGACAGCACGAACGCTCCCCCGAAGACGACCGCGAAGACCGGGTTGAGGATGGCGACGTTGACGGCACGCATGGCCTGCACGAAGACCGCGTCGTCGGTGCGGCGCAGACCGGGCATGACGGCGTAGCCGAAGGTCGCGAACAGGCCCGCCGACAGGCCCGTCAGGACGGTCGCGGCGATGACGAGGATCGAGGTCATGTTCCATCCGNCGTGAGCGCTACCTCCTGCGGACCTTCACGGTGAAGCTCGTCGAGGAGCCCTTCGCGACACCGTTGCCGGAGAAGGTCGCGGTGACCTTCTTGCGCGGGCCGGACGTCGTGAACGTGCCGAGGCGCACCCGCACCTTCCCGTTCCTGACCGTCCCGGTCGACGTCTTCCCGCTGGCGCGCACCGTGACGGTGCCGCCGTCGACCGTGAAGCCGGCGGCCCGGACACGCAGCTCGACGAACGCCTTGGTGCGCTGGCGGACGATCTTCGTGGGGCTGACCGAGACCTTGCGCGTCGTCGTCGCCGCCTTGGCGACCGTCACGCTCGTGGTCGTCGACGTCGGGTCGTACGATCCGTCGCCCGCGTAGAACACCCTCAGCGCCACCGTGCCGACCGGCAGGGTGCTCGACAGCCTGACGGTCGCGGTGCCGCCGAGCATCGTGCCGAGGCCGACGACCTCGCCGCCCGCCTCGACGTACACCAGGCCGGTCGCGCCGGGCGCACCCGTCACGGTCAGCGTCGAGCTGGTGCCGTAGGTCGCCGGACCGGCCGAGGCCGTGAGCCCGGACGTCGCCTTCAGCACCTGCACCTCGAGCGTCGTGCTCGACGGTGCGTGCGTCGCGTCGCCGCCGTAGGCGACGGTCAGGGTGTGCGAGCCGATCGGCAGGCCCTTGACGACGACCTGCGTCGAGCCGTCGGCGAGCGTGCCGGTGCCGAGCTGCTTCGTGCCCTCCGTCACCGTCACGGTGCCGCCGGGCGTCCCGTCGCCCTCGACGCCCACCGCGACGGTCAGGTCGCTGCCCGACCGGATGGACGCCGGGGCGTCCGCCGTCGTGGCGGTGACGTCGAGGTCGGTGTCGGTGTCGAGGTCGACGCCGACCAGCTCGGGGTCGTGGTCGCTCGCCCGGTACGGCGTCGGCTCCCACAGCAGCGTCGCGTTGTAGTTGTAGCGGCTGTACTCGCGCGCCAGCGCCTCGTAGGCGTTGATGTTCCACACGTCGGCGCCCGTGACCCGCTCGTACGCGGCCGGGGAGGCGAAGACGTGGTCGAGCGAGCCCACCATGCCGTCGAACTGGTACGTCTCCTTGTCGGTCCTGGCGGCCGTGACGTTGGTGTAGCCGGCCTTCTCGATGATCTGCACCGGCTCCTCCTTGTCGTAGGCGTTGAAGTCGCCCGTCAGGAAGATCTTGTCCGTGCCGGCCGCCGTGCCGAAGCCGTCGGCGAAGTCGACCAGCGCCGCGGCCTGCAGGGTACGCGAGTAGTTGGACGCCCCCTGGCCGTCACCCTGGTCGTCGTCCTCGGGCCGCGAGCCGCTGCCCTTGGACTTGAAGTGGTTGACGATGACCGCGAACGTCGACGTGTCGGGCCCACCGGTCTTCTTGAACGCCTGCGCCAGCGGCGGCCGGGCGTTGCTGAAGGCGTCGCTGCCGACCAGGATCGACGAGGCACCGACGGTCGTGACGACCTTCGGCTGGTAGATGAACGCCGTCCGGATCACGTCCTCCTTGGCCGGCGTCTGCGCCGGCGAGGGCACGAAGGCCCAGCGCTGCTCGCCCGCGTCGGCGTTGAGGGCCGCGACCAGCGTGCCCAGGGCCTTGTCACGGCTCGCCGACGGGTCGACCGACCGTGAGTTCTCGATCTCCTCGAGCGAGACGACGTCGGCGTCGAGCGTGTTGATGGCCGTGACGATCTTGGTCTGCTGACGCTCGAGGTCACCCTGGTCGGCCGCTCCGCGCGGGCCGTTGTTGCTGCAGGTGTCGGCCGTGACGGGTTCGCCCTCGCGGTCCTTGTACGTCGAGCAGGTGCCCAGCCCGGCCGCCACGAAGTCGGCAGCCGTCGTCGGGAAGTAGTTCAGGACGTTGAAGGTGCCGATGCGCACGTCGCCGCCGACCGGCTCGGGCGTGGCCGTACGGGTCGAGCTGAACGTCACGGGCTCCTTGCCCGTCGCGGTCAGCTGCTGCGTGGGCTGCAGCTTCCAGACGCTGTTGCGCCAGTCGAGGACCACGGGGTCGACGAAGGTGACGTCCGCGCCGACCCGCACCTCGTTGCCGGGGCGCAGCCACGGGATCGGGGTGCCCGACCCGGACGCCGACAGGTAGTTCACCGACGAACCGTCGTCGAGGTTGACCAGGCGCTGCTTGTTCTCGGCCAGCAGCTTCCGGGCGGGCTCGCCCGGCAGGACGACGTTGGTCGGGGTCTGCAGCGGCTCGGTGCCGTCGGCCAGACCGATCTCGGCGTACTGGTTGGTCGTGTAGTTGTTGGTGACCGTCATGTCGCCGGTCGGCAGCAGCAGCATCCCCTCGAGCGACTCGCGCTGCGTCTCCGACAGCGGGAACGCGACGGAGGCGGGGACGACGGGCGCCGCGGTCTCGGTGAGCGTCCGGAACTGTCCGGTCGACGTCGTCAGCTCGGTCAGCCCGTTGAACTCCGAGACGGCACCCGTGACCTCGACGAAGTCGCCCTTGCGGACGCCCGCGGCGAAGGCCGCGTCGAACACGAAGAGCCCGTCGGACGCCTGGTGCGTCGCGAGGTCGAGGGCGCCACCGGTGCCGGCGGTCTGGATGTAGCCGCCGTTGAACCCACCGGTCGAGTAGACCGCGGTCACGACTCCACGGGTCGTGACCGTCTTGCCGGCCAGCGGACTGGCCGCGCCGGTGCCCTGGATCTCGGCGATCGTCGCCGCGACGGGGTCGGCCGGCTGCTCCGGCTCACCGGTCCCCGACCCGTCGCAGGCCGTGCCGCACGCCTGGGGCGTGGGCGGCGAGGACGGGGCGAAGTCGGTGGCGTTGTCGTCGGTGTCGGCGCCGTTCGCCGCGCGCGCCAGCGACGTCGTGACGTTGTAGCCGCCGGCGGGCTCCGCCGTCTTCTCGAACGTGTTGCCGGTGCCGTAGCCGATCAGGTCGACCAGGTTCGGGTCGGCCAGCATCGCGGCGGGAGTCGTCGCGGTCAGGGCCGCCGTCGACCTCGACAGCGCGAGCACGCCGCCCGCGCTGCCGCTGGGGTTGAGGCTGGTGCTGACGACGTCGGGGGCCGGCAGGGCCGTGGTGGTCGTGCCGTTGCCCTGCGCCTGGACGAGCAGGGTCTTGCCGGGCTCGATGTGGTGGTCACCCAGGGGGACGTTGTTGGCCGTGGTGATCGAGGTGCCGGTGCTCGACTTGTACTGGACCGACCACCCGCTGACGTCGATCGCGGCGGACGTCGGGTTGTAGAGCTCGACGAACTTGTTGGTGTAGCTCGCGCCGGCCGATCCACCGTTGAGGTAGACCTCGCTGATCACGACGTTCGTGCCGGCCGGATCGGCCGTGGCGGGCGCCGCCGGGAGGGCGACGAGTGAGGCGACCGAGACGGCCGCGACGGCCGCCCATCGCGTGACGTTCGACTTCTTCATGAGTTCCCCGGGTTCTCGTGCAGATGGGCGTGCGGAGGGCCGTGCGGACGTGCGGGACGGACCCCGGGGCGGTCGACGACCGCCCCGGGGACACCGGGTGTGCCTACTTCTTGGCGACCTTGACCGTGAAGCTGGTCGAGGAGCCGTTCGCGACACCGTTGCCGGAGTACGTCGCGGTCACCTTCTTCTTCGAGCCCGACGTCGTGAACTTGCCGAGGCGGATGCGGGCCTTGCCGTCCCTGACCGCGCCGGAGTAGCTCTTGCCACCCTGGCGGAGGGTGACCTTGCCGCCGTCGACCGTGAACCCGTCGCCCCTCACCGAGACGGTCACGAACGGCTTGGTGCGGTTGCGGACGATCGTGGTCGGGCTGACCTTGGCCTTGCGGACCGACGTGCTGCCCTTGGCGATCGTGATCGACGCCGTCGTGCTCGTGGGGTCGAACTTCTCGTCGCCGTTGAAGAACACGTCGAGGGTGTGGGTGCCGGGCGTCAGGGCCGTGCCGTCGATCGCGACGGTGCCCTTGCCCGTGACCAGGAAGCCCAGGCCGATCGTGCGTCCACCCTGGGCCACGTAGACCAGTCCGGACGCCTCGGGGTCGGCCGTGACCGACACCTGGCTCGTGCGGCCGTAGGTGCCGGAGGCGGCGACGGCGCCGAAGCCCGAGCCGCCCTTGACGATGTCGATCGTGCCGGCGTCGGCGGTCGACGCCGCGTGCGTCGCATCGCCTGAGTAGGCGACGGTCAGCGCGTGCTCGTCGGCCGACAGCCTGCTGGCGTTGACCTCGACCGAGGCCTTGCCGTCCGTGACCGGGCCGGTGGCCAGCACGGTGTCGCCGTCCTTGACCGAGACCGTGCCGGTCGGGACCGCGTCGGTCTCGCCGTCGACCGTGCTCTCGACCGTGAACGTCGTGCCGGTCTTGGCCTTGGCCGGGGCCGTGGCGGTCGTCGTGGTCGACAGCTTCTCGACCGTCAGCGGGATCGTGACGGACGTGCCGGTCGGTGCGGCCTTGAGCGTCAGGGTCACGTCGCCGGCGATGCCTGCGGGCAGCGTGAAGGCGACGTTCGCGGCACCGCCCGTGACGGGGAAGTCACCGACCGTGGTCGTGGTGCCGCCGCTCGTGACGGTCGCCGTGAGGCTCGTGTTGGCGGGGCTACCGGTTGACGTCAGGTCGAGCTTCGACAGCGCGACCGACACGTCGCCGAGGGCCTTGTACGACGACGCGACCCCCGTGACGGAGGCCGAACGCTTCGCGAAGTCGGGCGACACCGGGCTCTTCTCGGCGAAGAACTGCTCCCAGCCGTCGCGGTCGACGAGGGCCGTGTCGGTCGAGACGCCCTTCTTGAACGCCGAGAAGTTGTCACCACCGGCCGCGAGGAACGAGAACGTCGCGACCCGGTACGTCTTGGTCGGGTCGAGCGGCGCGCCGCTGATGCGCACCGCCGTGATGCGGTCGCCGAGCGCCCGCGATCCGTCGTAGGTGTAGCTGACGTTCTTGGAGACACCCAGCTGCAGGTACGTCCGCGTGGCACCACCGGTCGGCCACTGCTGCTCCAGGATCTCCTTCAGCACCGCGCCGGTGACGGCCACCGAGTTGAGGTTGTTGGCGAAGGGAAGCACCGTGTTGAGCTCGGCACGGGTCACGACGCCTTCGGTGTTGACCTGGTCGTTCGGGACACCGGCTTTCAGGAGGTCGGCCCGCAGGCCACCGGGGTTGACGATGCCGAGGTCCGCGCCGGGGGCTGTCGTGCCGACCCGGTAGAGCAGCGCGTCGGCCACGAGGTTGCCCATCGTCGACTCGTTGGTGCGGTCGGGGCCGCCGTAGTTCGCGGGGTCGGTGAAGGCACGGGTGATGTCGGCCGTGATCGTGCCCTTCTTGACGTTGCCCTCCGTGGCGGCGTAGGCCACGGCGTCGTCGCGGACCTTCTTGACCGCCGCGAGCGAGGGGTACGTCTTGAGCAGATCGGCCTCGGTGGCCGTGCTGCGTGCGACCGTCTGCGCCGTCGCGGCGCTGACGACGTCCGTGTCGGGGTCGACCGTCAGGGAGATCTGGCCGACGTTCTCGCCGTACTGGCCGGTCTGGACGACGGGACGGGTCTTGCCGGGCTGTCCCGGGATCGGGGCGTCGTACACGTACTTCTGGTGCGTGTGGCCCATGAAGATCGCGTCGACGTCGGGCGAGGTGTTCTCGACGAGACGACGGAACACCGTGCTGCTCGCGACGGCCTGCTGGAAGGTCGCGGCACCGTCGGGTGCGCCCTCGTGGAACGAGGCGACCGTGACGTCGGGCTGCTGGTCGGCCGGCAGCGCCTCGATCTCGGCGACGGCCTCGTTGATCGAGTCGGACGGGTCGCCGAACGTCAGACCGCTGACGCGGTCGGGGCTGACGAGCGTCGGCGTCTCCTGCGTCACGGCTCCGACGACGGCGACCTTGACGCCGTCGAGGGTGTAGATCCTGTAGGCGGGCAGGGCACGCGAGCCGTCTGCCTTGCGGACGTTGGCACCGAGGATGTCGAACTTCGCGGCGGGGACGATGCGCTTGACCAGGTCGTCGTACCCCTGGTCGAACTCGTGGTTGCCGACCGCTGACGCGTCGAGACCGATCAGGTTGAGGATGTCGAGCGTGGGCTGGTCGCCCTGCAGCGACGACGCGAACACCGAGGCGCCGACGTTGTCGCCGGCCGAGACGATCAGGCTCTTGCCGTCTCCCCCGCCGTCAGTACGCAACTTCTCGACCGTGCCGGCCCACTGCACGGTGGCCGTGTCGATGCGGCCGTGGAAGTCGTTGATGCCGATCAGGTTGATCGTGACGTCGTCGGCGGCACTGGCCGGTGTGACGGCCAGCAGCGGTGCGCTCAGCAGTGTCGCGGTCGCGACGGTCAGCAGACGGCGGGACTTGAGTCTCACGCAGGTACCTCTCCGAGAAGACAGGGGAAGCGGCTGCGCGGCTCACCCCCGATGGTGTGCCCACCTGAGAACGTCTCAGGAAGTTGTGAGCACAGCACATCTCGGCGAGCGCGAGAAGTCAACGGTCGTCATGAGGACGCAACATGACGAAACGGTGAAGTTCAGTACGAGCTCTCGTCGGTGGCCGCCGACGACGTCGACCCGGTCTCGCGGGCGGCCGCGTCGTCGAGAATCGTGGCGGTCGCGCTGGTGCCGAACCGCGTGACCCCCAGGTCGCGCATCTCGAGCAGCGTGTCGAGCCCGCGGACGCCGCCGGACGCCTTGACCTGCACCGCGTCGCTCACGGTGGCCCGCATGAGCGTCAGGTGCTCGACCGTGGCCCCTCCCCCGGCGAATCCCGTCGAGGTCTTGACGAAGGCGGCGCCCGCCCGCTCGGCGGCCTCGCAGCCCGCGACGACCTCGTCGTCGCTCAGGTACGCGGTCTCGAGGATGACCTTGACGACGTGCTCGCCCGCGGCCTGCACGACGGCCCGGATGTCGGCCTCGACGTCGTCGACCATGCCGCTGCGCAGACGTCCGATGTTGAGGACCATGTCGAGCTCGACGGCACCGTCGTCGAGCGCCTGGCCCGCCTCCGCGACCTTGGCCTGCGTGCTGGTCGTGCCGTGCGGGAAGCCGATCACGGCGCACACCGCGACGCCGCTGCCGGCCAGCACCTCGTACGCGTGCGACACGTCGCTCGGCCGGACGCACGCGCTGAACACGCCGTAGCGGGCCACCAGGGCCAGCTGCTCGTCGACCTCGGCGCGCGTGAGCTCGGGCTTGAGGATGGCGTGGTCGATGGTCGCGGCGATCTCGGCGGCGGTGACGTTCGTGGGCATGTCGCCATCCTAGGGACCGACCGGGGACGATCGCGAGCACGACTATCCTCGACGGGTGGCCGCATCCTCCGGAGTCGTGATCGTCGCCGGGCCGTCCGGCTCGGGCAAGTCGCACCTCGCCGCCCGGCTGGGCTGGTCGGTGCTGCGACTCGACGACTTCTATCGCGACGTCGACGCCCCCGGCATGCCGCGGTCGAGCCTCGGGATCGTCGACTGGGACCACCCCGACTCGTGGGACGCCGTCGCGGCCGTCGGCGCGATCGCCGAGCTGTGCGCGTCGGGCGCCGCCGAGGTGCCGGTCTACGACATCGCGGCGAGCCGGCGCACCGGCTCGCAGGTGCTGAGCGCCCCGTCGGGGCGGTTCATCGCCGAGGGCCTGTTCGCGCCCGTCATCGTCGACGCGTGCCGCGAGGCCGGGCTGCTCGACGAGGCGATCTGCCTGCACCGCCACCGGGTCGTGACGTTCGGGCTGCGCCTGTTCCGCGACCTGCGCGAGGGGCGCAAGGCGCCCTGGGTGCTCGTGCGCCGGGGCTGGCGGCTGATGCAGGACGAGCCCCGCATCGTCGCCGAGGCCGTCGCGCACGGCTGCACGCCGATCTCGCCGCGCCGCGCCCGCGCCCTGCTCGCGGGCTGACCGTCCGCCGTCAGCGAACACCCACCCTCCGGCGGAACACGGAACCACGGCGCAAGGTTGAGCCCATCAGACTCACGTCTGAGGAGACCATCATGAGCGCACTGCAGCAGTTCCCCGTCCTGGCCCTGGAGGACGTCGTCGTCCTCCCCGGGATGGTCGTCCCGATCGAGCTCGACGACGCGGCCCGCGCCGCCGTCGACGCCGCCCGCACCAGCAACGACGACCGGCTCCTCGTGGCCCCGCGCCTCGAGGACCGCTACGCGACCCACGGCGTCATCGCCACGATCCAGCAGGTCGGCCGGCTCCCCGGCGGCGGACCCGGGGCGGTCCTGCGGGCCGGTCGGCGCGCGCACATCCAGGGCGGCGTGACCGGACCCGGGGCGGCGCTGTGGGTCGAGGCCGAGCCGATCGACGACCCCGAGCCGTCCGAGGCGGTCCTCGACCTCGCCGCGGAGTACAAGGGGCTGCTCGTCGCGATCCTGCAGAAGCGCAACGCGTGGCAGGTCGTCGACTCCGTGCAGCGCCTCAGCGACCCCGGCGAGCTCGCCGACACCGCGGGCTACGCCTCGTACCTCGAGAACGAGCAGAAGCGACGGCTCCTCGAGACCGAGGACGTCGGCGAGCGTCTGACGGCCCTGATCGGCTGGGCGCGCGACTACCTCGCCGAGGCCGACGTGACCGAGAAGATCTCCGAGTCGGTGCAGGAGAGCATCGACAAGAGCCAGCGCGAGTTCGTCCTGCGGCAGCAGCTCGCCGCGATCCGCAAGGAGCTCGGCGAGGGCGAGCCCGAGGGGGCGGTCGACTACCGCGCACGGGTCGAGCAGGCCGATCTGCCCGACGACGTCCGCAAGGCCGCGCTGCGCGAGGTCGACAAGCTCGAGCGGGGCAGCGACCAGAACCCCGAGTCGGGCTACATCCGCACGTGGCTCGACACCGTGCTCGAGCTCCCGTGGGGCGTCCGCACCGACGACCACGACGACCTCGTCGCGGCACGCGCCGTCCTCGACGCCGACCACCACGGGCTCGACGACGTCAAGGACCGGATCGTGGAGTACCTCGCGGTGCGTGCGCGCCGGCGCGAGCGCGGCCTCGAGGTCGTCGGCGGACGCGGGTCGGGTGCCGTCATGGCGCTCGTCGGCCCTCCCGGCGTCGGCAAGACGTCGCTGGGCGAGAGCGTCGCGCGGGCCCTCGGACGCGACTTCGTCCGGGTCGCCCTCGGCGGCGTGCGCGACGAGGCCGAGATCCGCGGCCACCGGCGCACGTACGTCGGGGCCCTGCCCGGACGCCTGGTGCGCGCGATCGCCGAGGCCGGATCGATGAACCCCGTCGTGCTGCTCGACGAGATCGACAAGGTCGGCGCCGACTACCGCGGCGACCCCGCCGCGGCGCTGCTCGAGGTGCTCGACCCGGCGCAGAACCACACGTTCCGCGACCACTACCTCGATCTCGACCTCGACCTGTCCGACGTCCTGTTCCTGGCCACCGCCAACGTCGTCGAGCAGATCCCCGAGGCCCTGCTCGACCGCATGGAGCTCGTCCAGCTCGACGGCTACACCGAGGACGACAAGGTGCAGATCGCGCGGCAGCACCTCGCACCTCGCCAGCTCGAGCGCGCGGCCCTGACCGCCGACGAGGTGACCGTCACCGACGAGGCGCTGCGCGTCATCGCCGCCTCGCACACCCGCGAGGCGGGCGTGCGCCAGATGGAGCGGCTGCTGGCCAAGGTGTTCCGCAAGGTCGCGACCCGGCTCGCCGACCCCGACGTCGCCCGACCGGTGGTCGTCGACGAGCACACGCTGGTCGACTTCGTCGGGCGCCCGCGATTCGTCCCGGAGGTCGAGGAGCGCACCGCGGTGCCCGGCGTCTCGACCGGGCTCGCGGTCACGGGCCTGGGCGGCGACGTGCTGTTCATCGAGGCCAGTGCCTACGACGGCGAGCGGTCGCTCGCGATCACGGGCCAGCTCGGCGACGTCATGAAGGAGTCGGCGCAGATCGCGCTGACGTACGTCCGCTCGCACGCGGCGCAGCTCGGGATCGACCCGGCGACGCTCGAGCGGTCGATCCACCTGCACGTGCCCGCGGGGGCGGTGCCGAAGGACGGTCCGTCGGCCGGCGTCACGATGGTGACGGCCCTGACGTCGCTGGCGCTGGGTCGTCAGGTGCGGGCCGACGTCGGCATGACGGGTGAGGTGACGCTCAACGGACGGGTGCTGCCGATCGGCGGTGTCAAGCAGAAGCTCATGGCGGCGCAGCGGGCCGGGCTGAGGACCGTCTTCATCCCGGCACGCAACGAGGTCGACCTGGCCGACGTGCCCGACGAGGTGCTGGCCGAGCTCGACGTGCGGCCGGTCGCGGACGTCGCCGACATCCTCGCGCACGCCCTCGAGGACGCCGACGCGAGCCCGGCCACCCGCGCCGCCTGATCGCCGACGAGTCACTCAGGCCCGCTGACGAGTCACTCAGACCGAACGAGGAGTCACTCACGCCGGACGTGAGTGACTCCTCGCCGGGCGTACGTGACTCGTCGGCGGGCGTACGTGACTCGTCGGCGGGTGGGGGTCAGGCGAGGGCGGCGTAGCCCGGCTTGATGACGTCGTTGATCAGCGCGAGGCGCTGGTCGAACGGCAGGAAGGCGCTCTTCATCGCGTTGATCGTGAACCACCGGACGTCGTCGAGCGAGTAGTCGAAGGCGTCGGCCAGCAGCTGGAACTCGCGACTCATCGACGTCCCGCTCATGAGCCGGTTGTCGCAGTTGACCGTGACGCGGAAGCCGAGGTCCTTGAGACGGCCGATCGGGTGGTCGGCGATCGTCTCCATGCCGGCGACGGCACCGGTCTGCAGGTTCGACGACGGGCACATCTCGAGCGGGATGCGACGGTCGCGGATGTACGCGGCCAGGTCGCCCAGCACCGGGCCGCCCGGCGCGTCCCAGTCGATGTCGTCGACGATGCGGACACCGTGACCGAGCCGCTCGGCGCCGCAGCGCTGGATCGCCTGCCAGATCGACGGCAGCCCGAACGCCTCGCCGGCGTGGATCGTGAAGTGCGCGTTCTCGCGCCGCAGGAACTCGAACGCCTCGAGGTGCAGGATCGGCGGGAAGCCGTCCTCGGCGCCGGCGATATCGAAGCCGGCGACCCCGCGCGTGCGGTACTCGACCGCGATCTCGGCGATCTCCATGCCCCGCTTGGCGTGCCGCATCGCCGTCAGCAGCTGACCCACGACGATGGAGTGGCCGAGGCCCGCGGCCTCCTCGCGTCCCGCGTCGATGCCGGCCTGCACGGCCTCGACGGCCTCGCGCAGCGAGAGCCCCGCCGACTGGTGCTGCTCGGGCGCCCACCGCAGCTCGGCGTAGACGCACCCGTCGGTCGCCAGGTCGACGACCGACTCCCGCGCGACGCGGGCGAGGTCCTCGGGGCGCTGCATGACCGCGACGGTGTGCACGAACGTCTCGAGGTAGCGCACCAGCGAGCCCGAGCTCGACGCCTCCTCGAACCACGCCCCCAGCGCCTCGGCGCCGTCGGCGGGCAGGTCGTGCCCGATCTCGTCGGCGATCTCGACGATCGTGGCGGGCCGGACACCTCCGTCGAGGTGCTCGTGCAGGGCGACCTTGGGGGCCTTCTTGATCTGTTCGGGGGTGGCAGTCACCCCCTCATCGTGTCATGGTCACGCGTTCATCAGGAGGGTGACGGTCTCCGCGACGCAGGCCGGCTTGTCGCCGCCGCGGATCTCGATCGTGTGCTGCAGCGTGACCTGCTGGCCCTTCTCGATGTCGGTGACGTCGAGCATCGCGACGCGGCTGCGCAGCTTGGAGCCCACCGTGACGGGTGCGACGAAGCGGACCTTGTTGAGCCCGTAGTTGACCCGGGCCATGTCGCCGGCGAAGGCGAACACCTGCGCGCCCAGGAACGGGATCAGCGACAGCGTCAGGTAGCCGTGGGCGATCGTGGCGCCGAAGGGACCGTCGGCGGCGCGCTCGGCGTCGACGTGGATCCACTGACGGTCGCCCGTCGCGTCGGCGAACATGTCGATGCGGTCCTGCGTGATGCCGACCCACTCGCTGACGCCCAGCTCGTCGCCGGCGGCCGCGGCGATCTCGGTGCGGTTGTTGAACATGCGCATCGGGTGAACCTACCCAATCCGGTCGATGACGACACTCGTGGTCGCCGCACCCGCGGCGCCGATGTCGTAGCCGCCCTCCAACGCCGCGATCGCGCGGTCGAAGCGCTCGGGCGTGTCGGTGTGCAGCGTCAGCAGGGGCTGCCCGGCCGTCACGGCGTCGCCCGGCTTGGCGTGCATCACGACGCCCGCGGCGGCCTGCACCTGCTCGCCCGGACGTGAGCGGCCCGCGCCGAGGCGCCACGCCGCGACGCCGACGCTGAGCGCATCGAGCCGATCGAGCGTGCCCGACGCCGGGGCCGTCACGACGTGCGTCTCCTTGGCCGTCGGCAGCGCGGCGTCCGGGTCGCCGCCCTGCGCCGAGATCATCCGCTTCCAGACGTCCATCGCGGCGCCGGACGCCAGGACGTCGGCGGGATCCTTGTCGTCGCGGCCGGCCGCCGTCAGCATCTCGCGCGCCAGCGCGACGGTGAGCTCGACGACGTCGGCGGGTCCGCCGCCCGACAGCACCTCGACCGATTCGGCGACCTCGCACGCGTTGCCGGCGGTCAGGCCGAGCGGGGTCGACATGTCGGTCAGCAGCGCGACGGTGCGCACGCCGGCGTCGGTGCCGAGCGCCACCATGGTCTCGGCGAGCTCGCGCGCCTGGTCGAGGTCCTTCATGAACGCACCCGAGCCGGCCTTGACGTCGAGCACCAGCGACCCGGTGCCCTCGGCGATCTTCTTGCTCATGATCGAGCTGGCGATCAGCGGGATCGCCTCGACCGTGCCGGTGACGTCGCGCAGTGCGTAGAGCTTCTTGTCGGCCGGGGCCAGACCGGCGCCGGCGGCGCAGATCACGGCACCGACGTCCTCGAGCTGCGCCATCATCTCGTCGTTCGTCAGCGCGGCGCGCCAGCCGGGGATGGCCTCGAGCTTGTCGAGCGTGCCTCCCGTGTGGCCCAGACCGCGCCCGGACAGCTGCGGGACGGCCACGCCGCACGCCGCGACGAGGGGGGCCAGCGGCAGCGTGATCTTGTCGCCCACTCCCCCGGTCGAGTGCTTGTCGGACGTCGGCCACGACAGCGACGAGAAGTCCATCCGCTCGCCGCTGTCGATCATGGCGTGCGTCCAGCGGCTGATCTCGCGGCGGTCCATCCCGTTCAGCAGGATCGCCATCGCGAGCGCGGCCATCTGCTCGTCGGCCACGACCCCGCGGGTGTAGGCGTCGACGACCCAGTCGATCTGCGGGTCGGTCAGCTCGTGGCGGTCGCGCTTGGCGGCGATGACCTCGACGGCGTCGAAGGCTTCGGTGCGGGTGGGACCTGTCGTCATGGGGACCTCCGGGGTCAGGTGGAGACGGGGATGCTCTCGTAGCCGCGCAGCACCCAGGTCGGGCGTCGCGGCGACTCCCCCGCGAGCCGCAGCCCGGGGAACCGGTCGAGCAGGGCGCGGATGCTGATCTGCAGCTCGAGGCGGGCCAGGGGGGCGCCCAGGCAGAAGTGGAGCCCCATGCCGAAGCCGACGTGGGGGTTGGGGTCGCGACCGACGTCGAACACGTCGGGCTCGTCGAAGGCCGCGGCGTCGCGGTTGGCCGATCCCATCAGGCAGGCGATCTTCTGCCCCGTGCGGATCAGCTGGCCCGACACCTCGACGTCGGCGGTCGCGGTGCGCTCGAACAGCTGGAGCGGCGCGTCGAAGCGGATGAGCTCCTCGAGCGCCGTCTCGACGGAGACCTCTCCCGAGACGAGCCGCGCCATCTGGTCGGGGTGCTCGAGCAGCGCGTGGAAGCCGTTGCCGAAGACGTTGACGGACGCCTCGTGCCCCGCGTTGAGCAGCAGGACGACCGAGGCCACGAGCTCGTCGTCGCTCAGCTTCGAGCCGTCGTCGCGCGCCTGGATGAGATCGGTGATCAGGTCGTCGCCGGGCGACGAGCGGCGCTGCTCGACGACGCCGCGCACGTAGTCGGAGAACGCCGTGCTCGCGTCGATCGCAGCGGCCTTCGTGAGCGCGCCGACGCCCGGCTCGTACATGTGGACGATCGCCTGCGACCAGTCGCGCAGCTTCGCGTGGTCGTCGCGCGGGACGCCGAGCAGGTCGGCGATGACGTAGACCGGCATCGGCTCGGCGTAGTCGCCGAGCAGGTCGAACGTGTCGCCCGGACCGTTCGGCAGGTCGGCGACCATCGACGCGGCCAGCGACTCGATGCGGGGCCGCATGCGCTCGACGTGCCCGCGCCCGAAGGCCGCCGCCACGAGACGACGCAGACGCGTGTGGGTCGGCGGCTCATTTTCCATCATCTGGTTGCGGTGCAGCGCGTTGAACGGCTCCATCTGCGACGCGGGCTCCCAGTCGGTCCAGAGCCGGCCGAACGAGCGGTTGCGCAGCACCTGGCTGACGGAGTCGTGCGTCGTCGCGAGCCACGTGCCCATCGGCTCGTGCCACAGCACCGGCCCGTTGTCGCGCAGCGCGGCGAGCACCGGGTAGGGATCGGCGATGAACGCGGGCGAGCCGGGGTCGAGCTGCACGGCGTAGCGGGTCACACCGTGCCCAGGTCGTCGGCGCCGAAGGCGTCCGGCAGCACCTCGGTCATGGTGCGGACGCCCGAGGGCGTCATGAGCTGCATGTCGGGCCCGCCGTTCTCCCACAGCAGCTGGCGGCAGCGGCCGCACGGCATGAGGGCGGCGCCGCGCGAGTCGACGCAGGCGACCGCGACGAGACGTCCGCCGCCGGTGGAGTGCAGCGCCGAGACCATGCCGCACTCGGCGCACAGCGCCACGCCGTAGGCGGCGTTCTCGACGTTGCAGCCCAGCACGACCCGTCCGTCGTCGACGAGGCCCGCGACGCCGACCTTGTAGTTCGAGTACGGCGCGTAGGCGCGGCCCATGACCTCGGTCGCGTACTTCGTCAGCGACGCCCAGTCGATGGGGTCGTCCGGTCCGTTGATGCCCAGCGCCATCAGCCGGCACTTCCTCGTCGATAGGGCTTGCCGTCGGCCGCGGGCATGCGGAGACGTTGTGATCCGAGCGCCAGCACGAACATCGTCGTGACGTAGGGCGTCATGACCGTGAACTCGCGCGGGACGCTGTCGGTGAGCAGGAACCACGCCATCACGAGCACGCCGGCGCCGGCGACGACCAGCGCCCCGGTGACCTGCTTCTTGTAGGCGCGCCACGCCGCGAAGGCCAGCAGGCCGATCGCGACGAGCAGCAGCAGCGAGTGCACCGACTGGGTGTCGCGCAGGCGCAGCGAGTCGGTGTAGCCGAACGTCAGCGCACCGGCCAGGAGCCCACCGGGTCGCCAGTTGCCGAAGATCATGGCCGCCAGGCCGATGTAGCCGCGGCCACCCGTCTGACCGTTGCTGAAGCCGCTCGAGGCGACGAGCGCCAGGAAGCCGCCGCCGATGCCGGCCAGGGCGCCCGACACGAGCACCGCGACGTACTTGTAGAGGTAGACGTTGATGCCGAGGGTCTCGGCCGCCTGGGGGTTCTCGCCGCACGAGCGCAGTCGCAGGCCGAACGACGTGCGCCACAGCACGAGCGCCGAGACGATCACCAGCGCGAAGATCAGCAGGCTCAGCGTCGAGATGTTGGTCGTCAGGGCCTGGACGACCGAGGCGATGTCGGACACGACGAACCAGTGCCGGTCGGCGATCGAGTTCGCGAGGTCGGACACCCCGGGGATCGTGATCTGCGCCGGTGCCTCCAACCCGTTGAGCTGGCGGGGACCGCCTCCCTCGTAGTCGGGGAAGATCGCCTCGGCGAGGTACGTCGCGGCACCCGCGCCGATCAGGTTGATCGCGACGCCCGACACGATGTGGTCGACGCCGAACGTGACGGTCGCGACGGCGTGCAGGAGCCCGCCGATCAGGCCCAGCAGGGCCGCGCCGAGGATGCCGACCCACGGACCGTAGTGGTACGTGAAGAACGCCGCGCCCCACGTGCCGAGGATCATCTGGCCCTCGAGGCCGATGTTGACGACACCGGCCCGCTCGGCCCACAGGCCGCCCAGCGCGGCCGCGAGGATCGGGCACGTCGCGATGATCGCGGCGCGGATCGTGCCCGCCCCGGTCAGGTCGTCGGTGTCGGTGATGATGCGGACGAACGAGACGACGCCGATGCCGATCAGGCCGATGTACAGCCAGCTCGTCGTCAGCCGCTCGACGATCGTCCGCTTGCGCCCCGTGGTCGCCGTGGTCGCGCTCATGAGGTCGCTCCTGCCGTCGTGCCGGTCAGCTCACGGCTGACGGCTCGCTGCTCGAGGCGCGTGCGCCAGCGGCGCACCACCTCGTACGTGACGACGACCGCGAGCACGGCGACTCCCTGGGTGATCTGGACGATGCTCGGCGAGACGTCGGTGCCGAACGTGAGGTCGTTGGACTTGACCGACAGGAACGCGAACAGCAGCGCGCCGAACAGCATGCCGACGGGACGGTTGCGGCCCAGCAGGGCCACGGCGATGCCGAGGAAGCCGAGACCGACCTGGAACGACGTGCCGTAGTTGCGGGCACCGCCGAACAGCGCGGGCATCCAGATCAGGCCGGCGACGGCCCCCGACAGCATCATCGAGATCAGGATCATCCGCTTGGGGTTGATGCCGCTGGCCAGCGCGGCACTCTCGGACTGCCCGCTGGCGCGCAGGTCGAAGCCGAAGCGCGTCTTGTTGAGCAGCACCCAGAAGCCGATGCCGAGCAGCAGCGCGACGATCGACAGCGCCCAGATCTCGCCGTCGCGGTCCTCGAACGGCGAGAATCCGCCGAGCGTCGAGGAGGGCTCGAGGTTCTTGGTGTGGACCGTGTTGCCCTCCTTGACCCCGTAGTTGTTCAGGAAGTAGCCCACGAGCGTCACGGCGATCGCGTTGAGCATGATCGTCGAGATGACCTCGCTGACGCCTCGGGTCGTCTTGAGGAGGCCGGCGATGCCCGACCAGGCGGCACCCACGAGCATCGCGACGGCCAGCGAGGCGATGACGTTCGCGAAGCCGCCCAGGTAGGCCGCTCCCGCGAACGAGGCGGCCGCGAACGACGCGATCGTGTACTGGCCCTCGAGGCCGATGTTGAACAGGCCCATGCGGAAGCCGATCGCCGCGGCGACCGCGGCGATGTAGATCATGGCGGTCTGGTTGACGATGTCGACGCGCAGGCGCGGCTTGGGCACCTCGAACATCGTCGACCAGAACTCGCCCGGCGAGCTGCCGACGGCGGCGATGACCAGCGTCGTCACGAGGATGCTCAGGACGATCGCGATCGCCGGCGCGAGCAGCGCCAGCGCGACGGACTTCAGGCGGCCGGTCATGCCGCACCTCCGGTCATGGCGGTTCCGAGGTCCTGGGGCGTGACCTTGGCCGGGTCGAACGTGCCGACGAAGCGGCCGCGCAGGATCACCTGGATCGTGTCGGACAGGCCGATCAGCTCGTCGAGGTCGGCCGAGATCAGCAGCACCGCCAGGCCCGCGCGACGGGCCCGCTTGATGTGGTCCCAGATCGCGGCCTGCGCGCCGACGTCGACACCGCGCGTGGGGTGCGACGCGATGAGCAGGACGGGGTCGCCGCTCATCTCGCGTCCGACGATGAGCTTCTGCTGGTTGCCGCCCGACAGGGCGCGCGACGGCGTGTCGATGCCGGGTGCGCGGACGTCGTAGTCGGCGACGATGCGCTCGGTGTCCTTGCGCGCACCCCGCCGGTTGATGAACATGCCCTTCGAGCTCGGCGGGCGCGTCTGGTGGCCGAGGATCCGGTTCTCCCACAGGGGCGCGTCGAGCAGCAGCCCGTGACGGTGACGGTCCTCGGGGATGTAGCCGATGCCGGCCTCGCGCAGGCGGCGCGTGTGCCAGTGCGTGACGTCCTCGTCGCCGAGCATGATGCGTCCGGCGGTGGGGATGCGCATGCCCATGATCGTCTCGACCAGCTCGGCCTGCCCGTTGCCCTCGACGCCCGCGATGCCCAGCACCTCGCCGCGGCGGATCGTCAGCGACAGGTCGCTGAGCAGGTTGCGTCCGAACTCGTCGGTCAGGGTGACGTCGGACAGCGACAGCTGCACCGTGTCGGTGACCGTCGACTCCTCGGTCTCGGGCGAGGGCAGCTCGGAGCCGACCATCAGCTCGGCGAGCTCCTGCTTGGTCGCGGTCGCGGGATCGGCCGTGCCGACCGTCGTGCCGCGCCGCATGACCGTGATGTCGTCGGCGATCGCGAGCACCTCGTCGAGCTTGTGCGAGATGAACAGCACGGAGTTGCCGGCGCTGGTGAGCTCGCGCAGGTTCTCGAACAGGGCGTCGACCTCCTGCGGGACGAGCACGGCCGTCGGCTCGTCGAGGATGATGATGCGGGCACCGCGGTACAGCACCTTGGCGATCTCGAGCCGCTGACGGGCCGCGACGCCGAGGCGCTCGACCAGCACGTCGGGGTCGAGGTCGAAGCCGAAGCGGTCGGAGATGCGGCGGATCTCGGTGCGCGCGCCGTCGCCGATGCCGTGCAGCTTCTCGGCGCCGAGCACCATGTTCTCGAGCACCGTCAGGTTGTCGGCCAGCATGAAGTGCTGGAAGACCATGCCGACGCCGACCTCGATGGCCTCGGTCGGCGACTTGAGGACGACCTGCTCGCCCTCGATCGTGATCGTGCCGTCGTCGGGACGCTGGACCCCGTACAGGATCTTCATGAGCGTCGACTTGCCGGCACCGTTCTCGCCGATCAGGGCGTGGACCGTGCCCGGTCGGATCGTGACGTCGACGTCATGGTTGGCGACGACACCCGGGAATCGTTTGCCGATTCCCCGCAGCTGCACTGCATCGACGGCAGACGGCACGGATACTCCCTACGTACTTGCGTTCTGAGACTGACGTTGGCGACCGGCCGCCCACCCGTTGTGGACGCCTGCCGGTGGCCGGACAACGGCGAACCTGGGCTGAACGCTACCGCGCCAGCCCAGGTTCGTCGTCGTCGATGGTGTCGACCGAGCCGTTACGGCTTGGTCGGGACCGTGATCTCCCCGGAGACGATCTTGGCCTTGTACTCGTCGATGCCGGTCGTCAGATCGGTGATCGCCGACTCGTTGGCCGTCGAGTAGCCGACGCCGTCCTGCTTGAGGTCGTAGACCGTGTAGCTGACCAGCGGCTTGCCCTCGTCGATCGACTTGGCGAAGTTGTACGTCGCCGTGTCGACGCGCTTGAGCATCGACGTCAGGATGAACGGCTTCTGCTCGGCGGTCGCGGTCAGGTACTGGTCGGAGTCGACACCGATCGCCCAGTTGCCCTCGCCGGCCTCGACGGCGGCGTCGAAGACGCCCGAGCCCGAACCACCGGCTGCGTGGTAGACCACGTCGGCGCCCTTGTCGAACTCGCCCGTCGCGGCGGCCTTGCCGCCGGCCGGGTCACCGAAGCCGGACAGGTCCGACTCCTGGATGTACTGGACCTCGACCTTGATGTCGGGCTTGGCGGCCTTGGCGCCCGCGGTGTAGCCGGCCTCGAACTTCTGGATCAGCTCGTTGTTGACGCCACCGACGAAGCCGATCGTGCCGGACTGGCTCTTCTCGGCGGCGGCGACGCCCACGAGGAAGGAGCCCTGCTCCTCGGCGAAGCCGAGGTAGGCGACGTTGTCGTTGGCCGTGTCGTCGGGGTCGAAGCCGTCGATGACCGCGAAGTTGACCTCGGGGAAGTCGGGGGCCACGGCGTTGACCGACTCGCTGTAGGCGAATCCGACGCCGACGATCGCGGTGGCGCCGCTCTCGGCCATGTTGCGCAGACGGTCCTCGCGGGCCGACTCGGCCTCGCCGTCGGTCGCCTCGCCCTCGATGCACGTGGCGTCGAAGTCGCTGACGGCCTTCTCCATGCCGGCGTACGCCGAGTCGTTGAACGACTGGTCGCCGCGTCCGCCCACGTCGTACGCCAGGCCGATCTTCGGGCCGTCGCCGTCGGCGGTCTTGCAGACGTCGTCGCTGGCAGCGGGCTTGTCGCCTCCGCCACCCTCGCTGTCGCTGCCCCCTCCACAGCCCGCGAGAGCGAGCGTGGCCACGGCGGCAACAGCGGAAAGCCTGGTCAATCGACGCAAAATTCCTCCTCGGTACGGAGCCGGGGAGCCCGGCACTCGTGACCGACCCTAGTGTCCGGGTGGGTCGTGCGGGAGGGCCTCGGAGCGATTGCCGGGCGCTGTAACCGTATCTTCACCTCGCGGCGACAGCGAGCCCTCGAACCCGCTCGCCAGCCGACACCGGTCGCCAGCCGCGAGGAACGAGCGGCGTGAGCGAAGCGAGGCGACCCA